>NZ_JBVIXD010000002.1:0-333920 GCF_055593965.1 Streptomyces sp. NPDC040622
AACGCCCGGTTACATTCCGAACCCGGAAGCTAAGCCTCATAGCGCCGATGGTACTGCAGGGGGGACCCTGTGGGAGAGTAGGACGCCGCCGAACTCCTTTTAAGGAAAACCCCCGCACCTCTGGTGCGGGGGTTTTCTGCGTTCTGGGGTTGTTGCGAAGGCTTAGGGTCGGGATATGCGCTACGACCTGGTCATCTTCGACAACGACGGCGTCCTCGTGGACAGCGAGCCGATCTCCAACACCATCCTGGCCGGCTATCTGACCGAGCTCGGGCACCCCACCTCCTACGAGGACTCCCTGCGCGACTACATGGGCGCCGCGGTCCATCGCGTACACGATCTGGTGCTTGAGCGGAGCGGGCAGCGGCTGCCCGCCGATTTCGACGAGGTCTTTCACGCGCGTGTGTTCGCGGCCTTCGAGCGGGAGCTGCAGCCCATGGACGGGGCCGTGGAAGTGCTGGAGAAGCTGGCGGGGGACGGGGTCGCCTACTGTCTGGCCTCCTCCGGGAGCCATGAGCGGATTCGGGTGGGGCATCGGAAGGCCGGGCTCGACTCGTGGTTCGACGACAGCCGGATCTTCAGCGCACAGGACGTGGGGCGGGGGAAGCCGGCGCCCGATCTGTTTCTGCATGCCGCCGAGCGCATGGGGGTGGCGCCCGGGAAGTGTGTCGTCGTGGAGGACAGTCCGCTGGGGGTTCGGGCCGCGAACGCCGCCGGGATGGATGTCCTCGGGTTCACCGCCATGACGCCGGGCGAGCGTCTCGTGGGGGCGACCCAACTCTTCGGGGACTTGCGGGAGTTGCCCGACCTGCTCGTATGACGAGGGCTTCAATGCGGTGCTGACATTTGTCACGGTCAGGTCCGGACGATCGTTTCTGTCGGCGGGTGGGGGCCCGCGGCGAAGCTGAGGTGGTCGCGAAGAAGCCGTACGCAGACCACCACGGAGGAACCCGATCATGAGCCAGCTCGTCACCGAGGCACCCGCCCCGAGCGCCACCGAGATCGTCTCCGCTCCGGCTGCCGGTACGTCGCGCAAGGCCCGCATCGAGTCGCTGAAGCCGCTGCTGCTGGACGCGGTGCTGCCCACCGCCCTGTACTACCTGCTCAGCAAGGAGTTCGGGATGGGCACCCTGGCCGCGCTGGCCTGGAGCAGTGTGCTGCCCGCCGGGCGGACGGCGTGGGGCCTGGTCCGCGAGCGGCGGGTCAACGGGCTCGCGGCGCTGATCCTGACCGCCAACGTCGTCGGGCTCCTGATGGGCCTCGTCGCCGGTGACCCGCGGCTGATGCTCGCCAAGGACAGCGGGATCACCGCCACCGTGGGGATCGCCGTGCTGGTGTCGGTGGTCGCGGGCAGGCCGCTGATGACCGTGGCCCTCAAGCCCTGGGTGACCAAGGGGGACGCCGGGCGGACCGCGGCGTGGGAGCGGCTGGGCGCGGAGCGTGGACGGTTCGCGCGGCTGGAGCGGACGTTCTCCGTGGTGTGGGGTGCGGCGCTCTTCGGCGAGGCGATGCTGCGGGTGATCGGGGCTTACACGCTGCCCGTCGACACCATGGTGTGGCTGGGCGGGGTCATCGCTGCGGCGGTGCTGACGCTGACCGCCTTCGTCAGTGGCGCCCTGGCCGTGGGGCCGATGGAGAAGATGGTCGGCGCGGCGGTCGAGGGCAGGGCGGGCACGGCCTGCGCCAAGGGCTGCTGAAATTGGTTGAGTGATCCATCTACCCACTGGTAGCCCGGGGCCTTACGCTCTGCAGCCATGACCGATGTGCTGCGGCGCGGCAGGGCCTCGCTGGCGTTCGCCTTCCTCGTGCAGGGAGTGACCTTCGCCCTGCTGGTGACGCGGATCCCGGCGATCCAGGATCGCTACGGGATATCCGACGGGCTGTTGCCCGTCTTCCTCGCGGCGGTGCCGATCCTGGCCGGCGTCGGCAGTGTGGGCACCGAGCAGCTGGTCAAGAGGGTGCCGCCGAGTGCGGTGCTGAGGTGGTCGCAGCCCGTGGTGCTGCTGGCGCTGCTCGGAGTGGGCGCGGGCGACTCGATGTGGCAGGCGGCCGTGGCGCTCGGGACGTTCGGGCTTGCGGTGGGGGCGCTCGACGCGTCCATGAACATGCTCGGGGTGAGCCTGCAACGGACCTACGGGCGCAGCATCATGCTCGGGTTTCACGCCGCGTACAGCCTGGGCGGGATCGTCGGGGCGTCGCTCGCGTGGGCCGGCGCGCACTGGGACCTGCCGCTCTTCGTGTCCTATCTGCCGGTCGTGGTGGTGCTGTTGCCGGCCGCGCTGGTCGGGAGCCGGTGGTACGTCGACGCGGCGGTGGACGCGGGGAGTTCCGGGCCTGCGGGGGAGGGCGGCGGACTCGTCTTCAAGCTGCTGCTTCCGCTCTGCCTGGTGATGACCTTCGCATACATCGGGGACTCGACCGTCTCGAACTGGAGCGCCAAGTACCTGCAGGACGTCCTCGGGAGTTCGGAGGAGGTCTCGACCGTTCCGTACAACGTCTACATGGTCATGACGCTGGTGGGGCGCGGGCTCGGGGATCTGGGGGTGCGGCGGTTCGGGGCCGTGGCGGTGGTGCGGGCCGGGTCGGTGGTGGCCGCGCTGGGGTTCGCGGTCGTGGCGGCCGCGCCGGGGGCGTGGGCCGGGATCGCGGGGTTCACGGTGCTGGGGCTCGGGTTGTGCGTGATCGTTCCGCAGACGTTCGCGGCGGCGGGGAGGCTGTTCCCCGGGGCTTCGGACGCGGCCGTGGCACGACTGAACATCTTCAACTATGTGGGTTTCCTGATCGGTTCGCCGTTGGTGGGCGGGCTCGGCGACGCGTGGAACTACCGGGGGGCCATGGTCGTTCCTCTGGTGTTGGTGCTCCTGACCTTGTTGTACGCCCGTTCCTTCGCCCCGGGAGCGGACCGGTACGGTGACGGGCATGAGCGGCCACGCACAGCTGATGTGGGACGAGGCAGTAACGGGCTATGACTTCGGCCCGGGTCACCCCATGGACCCGGTCAGGCTCGGACTGACCCGAAGTCTGGTCCGCGCCTTCGGGCTCGACCGGGGAATCGACGTGGTCGCGGCCAAGCGTGCCGGTGACTCGACGCTGCGGCTCGTGCACCGCGGGGACTACGTGGACGCGGTCAGGGCCGCTTCCGCGGATCCCGCGTCCGCGCGCGGGGAGTACGGTCTCGGCACGGAGGACGACCCGGCCTTCGCCGGGATGCACGACGTGTCGGCGCTGATCGCCGGGCAGTCCGTGGGGGCGGCCGAGGCGGTCTGGCGCGGTGAGGCGCTGCACGCGGTGAACTTCGCGGGCGGGCTGCACCACGCGATGCCCGGGGGCGCCTCCGGCTTCTGCATCTACAACGACGCGGCGCTGGCCGTCGCCAGGCTCCTGGAGCTGGGCGCCGAGCGCGTCGCGTACGTGGACGTCGACGTGCACCACGGCGACGGCGTCCAGGCCGCGTTCTGGGAGGACCCGCGGGTCCTGACGATCTCGCTGCACGAGCATCCTCGGACGCTCTTCCCGCAGACCGGGTGGCCCGAGGAGACGGGCGCGGACGGTGCGGCCGAGGGGTCCGCGGTGAATGTCGCGCTGCCGGCGGGCACCGGGGACGCGGGCTGGGTGCGGGCGTTCCACTCCGTGGTGCCCGAGCTGCTCGCCGAGTTCCGGCCGCAGGTCCTCGTGACGCAGCACGGGGCCGACACCCACTTCGAGGATCCGCTGGCGCACCTCGCCGTATCGCTGGACGCGCAGCGGGCCGTGCAGGTCGCCTGTCACGATCTCGCGCACGAGTACGCGGACGGGCGGTGGGTCGCGCTGGGCGGCGGCGGATACGCCGTGGTGGATGTGGTGCCTCGGTCCTGGACGCACCTGGTGGGCATCGCCGCCGGGCGGCCGGTCGAGCCCTCGGCGCTGATCCCCGAGGCGTGGCGGCAGGAAGTGTACGCGCGGACACGGCAGTTGGGGCCGCAGCGGATGACGGACGGCCGGTGGCCGGTGGGCTGGGCCGGGTGGGATGCGGGGTACGACCCGGCCGACCGGCTCGACCAGGCGGTGCTCGCCGCTCGCCGGGCGGCGTTCCCGCTGCGGGGGTTGCTGGCGTAGGGCGCCCGCCCCGGAGGGCTCCCGCCCCGAGAGGTTCCCGCCCGGTCGGATTATGCCCGCGTTAGCCCAACTGTGGGTGTTTTCCGGGGTTTTGGCGGTGGCGTGCCCGTGGATGCGCCAGCATCGGGCGGGTGTTGAGCACCGGCGCGCTGCGTGCGCATCTGTTGGCGGCTCGGTTGGCCGGGCCCGTGGCCACCTCGCGGGAAGAGAGCCTGCGGAGCTACCGGCTCTTCGCGGCCCGGGATCCGCGGATACTTCTCGGGCTGGACCCGGAGTGGAATTGGGGGTCGGGCGATCTGCTGCGGCTGATGGCCGACAAGTGCGGGGTGTCCGCGGACCCGCGGGACACCGCGGGGTGCGACGTCATCGATCCGGAGCGGACGCTGGCGGCCCTCGACGCCTTCGCGGAGCGCCTCTCGGACGCGGCCCGGCGGCGGCTTCCCGTGCTCTTCGGGACCGGTCACCCGCACCGGCTGCTCGGCTTCTACGCCGCGTTGGCGGACGCGTTGTCGGCGGCGGGATGCACCGTCCTCACCCCCGCGCAGGGCAGCAGTGTCGACATAACGACCCGGTTCGGCCTACGCACGTACAACCTTGACTACGCACAAGGAGTCGCGCTGGTGCGCGAACCCGGCGTGCGTCCCACCGGGAGTGAGACCGGCGCACACACCCACTCACCACTCCCGGTTCGGGCGGTTCTGGATGCCGCCGCGGAGGCCGGCGGACCGCTTCCCGAACTCGTCGTCGGGGACCACGGGTGGGTCTGCGGGGCAGGTCAGCTGGGGTTCGAGGCGATCGGCCTGGCGGATACGGATGATCCCGCGCTGTTCGTCGGTGAGGCCGAGGGGCAGGTGTCCGTCGTCGTTCCGCTTGATGACGCTGTGCGGTCTGATTACTACCGACCGCTTACTCGCTATGTACTCAATCGAGCGTGTCTGTCACAGTAGGCGGCCGATCGCTGCTCCTCTTCCCCACTCGCATCATCCGCCCCTAGTCTGGGGAGTGAGCGCGCAGAGACGAAGAGTCACCGGAAGGGGAAGCCGGTGCCCGTCATGTGCGGAAGGTTCAGGTGGGGTGTCATGGCTGCAGACCAGAGGCCGCTGAACGAGGTTCAGTTTCTGACCGTGGCGGAAGTCGCCTCGGTGATGCGAGTGTCCAAGATGACCGTGTACCGGCTGGTGCACAGCGGTCATCTGCCCGCCATCCGGGTCGGAAGGTCCTTCCGGGTTCCGGAGCAGGCGGTTCACGAGTACCTCCGCGAGTCCTATGTGGGGGTCGAAGCAGGTTGAGCGAGGGGCCCCAGGGCCCGTCGTACGGGGTCCATGGCCCCTCGATTACGTCCCTCACGCGGGGACGGGTAGGCTAGGCCGACGTAGGTCGTGTGGGCCCAGTCTGCTGCCCCGCACCGAGTGAAGAGAAGTGAGCGAGGGTAGTCGTGGGCTCTGTAATCAAGAAGCGGCGTAAGCGGATGGCCAAGAAGAAGCACCGCAAGCTGCTGAAGCGCACTCGCGTTCAGCGTCGCAACAAGAAGTAAGCGGCCGCTGCAACAGCGTGTTCCGAAGCCCTCCCGTCATCCGACGGGAGGGCTTCGGTGTTTTCGGCCGTCTCTGGACCCACGGACATCACAGCGCAACGTCCACCCGCTAGCGTGGGCCGGGACACAGCCGACAGTGGCGCGGCGCGGGTTGGGGAAAGGCAGGCGCGGATCTTGGGCAAGGTCGTGCTCGTGACCGGAGTGGCCCGGCAGCTCGGCGGACGGTTCGTCCGGCGAGTCCAGCGGGACCCCGACGTCGACCGGGTGGTCGCCGTCGACGCGGTACCGCCCGAGCACCATCTCGGCGGCGCCGATTTCGTCCAGGCCGACATCAGGCAGCCCGCGATCGCCAGGGTGCTCGCCGAGCACGGCGTGGACACGGTCGTCCACATGGACGTGACCGCCACGGCGCTCGGCGGACGCGGCGGCAGAGGCGGCCGGGGCTCGGTCAAGGAGACCAACGTCATCGGCACCATGCAGCTCCTCGGCGCCTGCCAGAAGTCGCCGACGGTGAAGCGGCTGGTGGTGAAGTCGAGCACCAGCGTGTACGGCTCCGCGCCGAAGGACCCCGCCGTCTTCACGGAGACCACGCCGCCCAAGTCGTTGCCCAGCGGTGGCTTCGCCAAGGACGCCGTCGAGGTCGAGGGCTATGTGCGCGGCTTCGCGCGGCGCCGCCCGGACGTCGCGGTGTGCGTGCTGCGCTTCGCCAACATCCTCGGCCCCGCCGCCGACTCACCGCTCGCCGAGTACTTCTCGCTGCCGGTCCTGCCGACCGTGTTCGGCTACGACCCGCGGCTGCAGTTCGTCCACGAGGACGACGCGGTGGAGGTGCTGCGGCTCGCCTCGCACGACCCGGAGCGCGGCACGCTCAACAGCGGCACGTTCAACATCGCCGGCGACGGTCAGCTGCTGCTCTCGCAGTGCTCACGGCGCCTGGGACGCCCCACCGTGCCCGTGTTCCTGCCGGCCGTCACCTGGGTCGGCTCGGCGCTGCGCACGGTCGGCGTGACGGACTTCTCGCCGGAGCAGATCAGGCTGCTCACGCACGGAAGGGTCGTCGCCACCCGGCAGATGCGCGAGACACTGGGGTTCAGGCCGAAGTACACGACCGAGGAGACCTTCGCGGACTTCGTGCGCAGCCGGGGCCCCGGGCTGCTGCCACCAGGTGCCCTCGCGGGGGCAGTCGACCGGATCGCCGCGCTGCCCCTCGCGGGCGGCGACCAGAGCGCCAACTGAGGAGAGCGTCAACGATGGCGGACGCCAAGGTCATTCCGTTCGACGACGACCGGTCGCGGGGGAGCGCACCGCGCACCGCGCGCCGCAGGTCGGCGCCCCGGCGCAAGGGTGACCCCGTGGCCGGGGTCAAGGCCCTGCCGGGTCAGCAGGAGGGGCCGCAGGACGGACAGCGGGGCCCGGAGCCGCAGGCAGCGCGTGCGCAGCCCCCCGGGCAGGCTCGGGAGCCGGAGGCCGGCGGCGGCTGGGACCGGCGCGTCGCGGGCGGCCTGGCGTTCCTGCGGCGGCGGCTGACCGGCGAGTACGAGGTCGACGACTTCGGTTACGACGAAGAGCTCACCGACCAGGTCCTGATGTCGATGCTCCGCCCCTTCTACGAGAAGTACTTCCGGGTGGAAGTGAAGGGCGTCGAGAACATCCCGGCCGACGGCGGGGCGCTGATAGTCGCCAACCACTCCGGGACGCTGCCGCTGGACGGCCTGATGATGCAGGTCGCGGTGCACGACAACCATCCGCAGGGCCGCCACCTGCGCCTCCTGGCCGCCGACCTCGTCTTCATGCTGCCGGTGATCAACGAGCTGGCCCGCAAGGCCGGCCACACGCTGGCCTGCGCGGAGGACGCGGAGCGGCTCCTGGAGCGGGGCGAGCTCGTCGGGGTGATGCCGGAGGGCTTCAAGGGCATCGGGAAGCCGTTCAGCGAGCGCTACAAGCTGCAGCGGTTCGGCCGCGGCGGCTTCGTGTCGACGGCGCTGCGGACGGGGTCGCCGATCGTGCCGTGCTCGATCGTCGGGGCGGAGGAGATCTACCCGATGATCGGCAACGCGAAGACGCTCGCCCGGGTGCTCGGCTTCCCGTACTTCCCGATCACGCCCACGTTCCCGTGGCTGGGGCCGCTGGGCGCGGTGCCGCTGCCGACGAAGTGGACGATCCAGTTCGGCGAGCCGATCCCGACGGACGGCTATCCGCCGGAGGCGGCGGAGGACCCGATGCTGATGTTCAACCTGACGGACCAGGTGCGGGAGCAGATCCAGCACTCGCTGTACAAGTTGCTGGTCCAGCGGCGGTCGGTGTTCTTCTAGGCCCTCTTTCCGGCCTTCCTCCAGGCGTACGCACGCGAAAGGGCGCCCACCTCACGGGGTGGGCGCCCTCTCACGTACCGCCGAGGACTAGTCGGTGTCCTCGCCCTCGATGCCGAGCTCAGGGAGCAGACCGGGCAGGAGCGGGGGCAGCGTGACGTCCGGCTTGGCCGGGGTGCTGTGCTGACCGGGCTTGCTCTTGCCCTCCGAGGGCGCGGGGCTGGTCTTCTTCTTCTTCTCGTCCGGTGGGTCGAGAAGACCACCCGTCGCGCCGCCGAGGAGGCTGTCGTCGTGGCGGTCCGAGGTGGAGGGCCTGGGCTTGCTGTCGCTGCCCGTGCCCCCACCGTGCGAACCGCCGCTTCCCGAGGGATGGGAGGGACGTCCGTCGGAGCTGTCGGAGCCGCTGGGGCTCTGTGAGGTCCGGCCGGTCGTACCGCCCTGGTCGGGGGTGCGCGGCAGCAGGGAGCGCAGCGGGTCGACCTCTTCGTCTATGGCGACGAAGACGGAGTTCACCTGGTCGCCCACGTCGCCCAGCTGGACGGGGAGACGGCCCTGGAGGTCGCTCCACGCCTCGCGGTGCGAGCGGGAGAACGCGGACAGCGCCTGGATGGGGCCGAGGGAGCCGTCGCGCTCGTACGCCTCGAGGAGCAGGCGGTGGCCTTCCGTGGCGTCGTGCCGCATGCCGGAGAGGGCACGCCTGACCTCTCCGAGCGACTCGTGGTCGAGGGAGCCGGAGCGCCCCCGCTCCATGAGCCTGCGGGCCTCGTTCAGCCGTGTCGAGGCCTGATCGAGGTAGATCTGGCCACGGTCGGTGTCGCCGTCGGCCAGACCCCGCTTGAAGTCCTCCATGCCGCGCTTGAGGCCGTACAGCGAGTCGCCGGGGAGGGCGTCGGAGCTGGCGGCGGCGACCCCTCCGAACGCGCCCGCGGCGACCCCGACGGTGAGGCCGCCGGCCGCGATGCCCTTGGACAGGCGGGAGCGCGGCCGCAGCTTCCCGAGGGCGCTCGCCCGGTGAGCGCCCTTGCGGTTCCGCTGCTCGGGAACCGAGGGTGTGGTGCCCTCGAGGAACATGGCTTCCATCGCGGCCACGAGCTGGGCGCGCTGGACGACCTTGACCTCGGGATCGAGGGCTGGCTTGGGCAGCGCGTCGAGACCGTCCGCCAGGGCCAGCAGGTGGCTCTGTTCGGTCGGTGCGGAACGGGCCGCGGATTCGGGGGACTCCACGGGTGCGGCCGTGACCGCGGGTGGGGAGTCCTCGGACTGCTCGGCCGCCGGGCCCTGGTCGGCTTGCTCCTCCAGGGCCTGGGCGAAGGCGTTCGCCCGCCGGTGGGCCGATACGTTCGCGATCACTGGCGGCACCTCCTCTCGTCAAGACGGTCGACTCCCCAGGGGGTCCTGAGGGTTGCGTGTCCTGACCATTTCCACACGATCGAGTGAGCGGAGCCAGCCAGGTAGCGACCACAGGGAGCCTGCATCCCGCACAACGAGCGTCGCGGCACTTGGGTTACGGACGAAAGATGATCGGACCGCGACAATTCCGTGGCGACCATCTGGCCGCCACGGAAGGTGAGTTGGGGATTACGGAGTGCTAGCGGACGTCGTCGGGCAGCAGCCGGGCGAGCGTGCGCACCGCGCGGTACTGGAGGGTCTTGATCGCACCCTCGTTCTTGCCCATGACCCGCGCGGTCTCCGCGACGGAGAGACCCTGCAGGAAGCGCAGGGTCACGCACTCCTGCTGCTGGGGGTTGAGACGGCGCACCGCTTCGAGCAGGGCGGCGTTCGAGAGGGACTCCAGGACGGAGTCCTCGGGGCTGCGCTCGACCTCGTTGGCGTCGAGCATTTCGCCGGTGGTCACTTCGAGACGAAAACGGCTCGACTTGAAGTGGTCGGCGACCAGGTTCCGCGCGATCGTGACCAGCCAGGCGCCGAAGTCACGGCCCTGCCAGGTGAAGGTGCCGATGCGGCGGAGGGCGCGCAGAAAGGTCTCACTGGTGAGGTCCTCGGCGGTCGCCTTGCCGCCCACGCGGTAGTAGATGTAGCGGTAGACCGTGTCGCTGTACTGGTCGTAGAGGCGGCCGAAGGCGTCGGACTCGCCGGCCTGGGCGCGCTCGACGAGGTCCATCATGCGAGCGCTGTCGCTGTCCGCGGCGGGACGGCGGGGGGTGGGTGCTGAGGTGGCGGCAGCGGCGCCGGTGCGGGCCCGTCTGCTGACTGCCGCACCGCCGTTCGCCAGGGCGTAGCAGGGCCCGGCGGGTGCGGGGACGGCGAATGCGGGGACGGCGGGGACGGCGTACGCGGTGGGGACGAAGCCGCGCAAGCGGTCGATGACCGTTGCGCGCAGCGTAGCCAGGCCCGAGGCGTCAACCCCGACGTGTGGGTACACGGGACTCCCAGAGGCAGAGCTTCCATCACGTGCAGTGCGGGACCGTTCACCCGTCGTAGCGACGTGCGGGGTCCCTTATGCGTCTGAGGAGAATAACGCTTCGTACAGGCAGCGCTACACCCAGTTGCTCAAATCATCGATTACGTCGCTTCTGTAACCGATTGACGCCCGGTCAAGCACCGGAGAGTGACCAACTGTTGATCGAATCGGTTCGCATTCAGTCTCGGCGCGGTGCGTCTTGTGGCCGAGTGCTATCGGCGTGACTGGCGGGAGACAGGGCGGGGTAGAACCGACGGAATGCACGGCGCCACGCCGTGCGGGCGGTGCCGGAACGGCTGTTCAGTGCCGGCGGCGGTGCAGGGCGATGGCCGCGGCCGTGCCGCCCGCGAGCGCGCCGACGCCGGCGGCGGCCGGGATGCCGACCTTCGCGGCCTTGCGGCCCGTGCGGTAGTCCCGCAGCCGCCAGTCGCGTTCCCGAGCGTGCTTGCGCAGTTTGGCGTCGGGATTGATCGCGTAGGGGTGCCCGACGAGCGAGAGCATCGGGATGTCGTTGTGCGAGTCGCTGTACGCGGCGCAGCGGCCGAGGTCCAGGCCCTCGCCGGCGGCCAGCGCGCGGACGGCCTCGGCCTTCGCGGGGCCGTGCAGGGGCTCGCCGACGAGCTTGCCGGTGTAGACGCCGCCGACCGACTCGGCGACGGTGCCCAGTGCGCCGGTCAGGCCGAGGCGGCGGGCGATGACCGTGGCGATCTCCACCGGGGCCGCGGTGACCAGCCAGACCTTCTGGCCCGCGTCGAGGTGGGCCTGGGCGAGGGCGCGGGTGCCCGGCCAGATGCGCTCGGCCATGTACTCGTCGTAGATCTCCTCGCCGATGGACATCAGCTCGGCGACCCGGTGGCCCTTGACGATGGACAGGGCGCTGTCGCGGGCGTCCTGCATGTGCTCGGGGTCCTCGACGCCGGCGAGCCTGAACCACGCCTGCTGCCAGGCGAATCGGAACAGTTCCTGGCGCTCGAAGAACTTCCTCTTGTAGAGGCCGCGGCCGAAGTGGAAGATCGCGGCGCCCTGCATCACGGTGTTGTCGAGGTCGAAGAAGGCGGCGGCCTTGTCGTCGCCGACGACGGGGAACTCCGGTTCCCCCGGCTCGTCGGCGGGGGCGGTCCGCGCCGCCAGGCTTTCGAGCTCCTCCTGCTCCTGGGAGGTTTTGCGCGCTGCCTCAGCCGAGGCCTCGCCTGCCAACACGCTCCGCGCCGTGGCGGAGCGCCTACGGGGGGTGAGCCATCCGAGAGCGGCCATGTCGTGAGCATAGCCAGTCTGTTCGGCGGTTCCGGAGTCGGGAGGATTCGGGCCTGTGAACTCTCCGCGTCCACACCGTTAAAGAGGGCGCTCCCGGGGTGTCGGGCGGGTGGTCCCGCGGGTGGTCCCGCCGGGCGAGAATGGCGGCATGAGCCCGATTTTTCGCCGTAGTGGCGGTCGTACGGAGAAGAAGGAGCCGCGGCAGCGGCTGGTCACCCTGATCGGCAAGCCGGGGTGTCATCTGTGCGATGACGCACAGTCCGTGATCGAGAAGGTCTGCGGGGAGGTGGGCACGCCCTGGGAGAAGAAGGACATCACGCGGGACGAGGAGCTGCACCGGGCCTACTGGGAGCAGATCCCCGTGGTGCTGGTGGACGGGGAGCAGCACACTTTCTGGCGCGTGGACGAAGATCGCCTGCGTCGCGAGCTGGCCGGGTAGGGCCCTCGCGCACTGACCGGTCAGTCCAAAGTGCCCGCAAAGTCGATTACGCTTTGGGGCGGTTTTGGTCTCGGGGGCGACGATCGTGAGGAGAGTGTGCGGTTTTGCCCCCATCAAATGAGCAACGATGTCGCCCGCGCGCCGGTTCCACGATGGTGCGCCGGGGGCGCGTGACCCCGGTCACGTTGGCCGGGCAAATCGGACACCATCTTTGTGCACGCGTTCACAAAGACATAGCCTGCATTCGACGGGGCGGTCTGGGGACGAGTGACCGCCTGCAGCCCCGCTCTACCCGCAGGAGCACCGTGGCAACTGGCCGAACTCACCGACCGGCGACCCGCAGCCGAGGGATTCCCGAGGCCACCGTCGCCAGGCTTCCGCTGTACCTCCGAGCCCTCACCGCACTGTCGGAGCGCTCGGTACCCACGGTCTCCTCCGAGGAGCTCGCGGCCGCCGCGGGGGTCAACTCCGCGAAGCTGCGCAAGGACTTCTCCTACCTCGGCTCCTACGGGACACGCGGTGTCGGGTACGACGTCGAGTATCTCGTCTACCAGATCTCCCGTGAACTCGGGCTGACCCAGGACTGGCCGGTCGTCATCGTCGGCATCGGTAACCTCGGTGCCGCGCTTGCCAATTACGGCGGCTTCGCCTCCCGCGGCTTCCGGGTCGCGGCGCTGATCGACGCCGATCCGGCCATGGCGGGCACCCCCGTCGCGGGCATGCCCGTGCAGCACACCGACGACCTCGAGAAGATCATCGAGGAGAACGGCGTCTCGATCGGTGTCATCTCGACCCCGGCCGGCGCCGCCCAGCAGGTCTGCGAGCGGCTCGTCGCCGCCGGTGTGACCTCCATCCTGAACTTCGCGCCGACGGTCCTCTCCGTGCCGGACGGCGTCGACGTGCGCAAGGTCGACCTCTCCATCGAGCTGCAGATCCTCGCCTTCCACGAGCAGCGCAAGGCCGGTGAGGACGCGGCCCACGAGGGTCCCGTACCGCCCGTGGCGGCCAAGCAGCAGCGCAAGGGACCCGACGGGGACGTCCCCGCCGTGATGCCGGCATGAGTCTCCTGGTCGTGGGGCTGAGTCACCGCAGCGCCCCGGTGAGCGTCCTGGAGCGGGCCGCGCTGTCCGCCGACGCACAGGCCAAGCTGCTGCAGGACACGCTGGCCGCCGAGCCCGCCGCCGAGGCGGCCGTGCTCGCCACCTGCAACCGCATCGAGCTCTACGCCGACGTGGACAAGTTCCACGCCGGTGTCGCCGAGCTGTCCACGCTGCTCGCGCAGCACTGCGGCGTCGGCCTGGAGGAGCTCACTCCTTATCTGTACGTCCACTACGAGGACCGCGCCGTCCACCACCTGTTCTCGGTGGCGTGCGGGCTCGACTCGATGGTCGTCGGCGAGGGCCAGATCCTCGGACAGATCAAGGACGCCCTGGCGCGCGCGCAGGACCTGCACACCGCGGGCAAGCTCCTCAACGATCTCTTCCAGCAGGCCCTGAGGGTCGGCAAGCGCGCGCACTCCGAGACCGGCATCGACCGGGCCGGGCAGTCGCTCGTGACCTTCGGCCTCGAACAGCTGGCCGCGCGCGGTCCCGTGGAGGCCTGGGCCAAGGGCAAGCGTGCCCTGGTGATCGGCGCGGGCTCCATGTCCTCACTGGCCGCGGCGACGCTCGCGCGCGCCGGCGTCGAAGAGGTCGTCGTCGCCAACCGCACCCTGGAACGGGCCGAGCGGCTCGCGGCCATCCTGGGCGAGCCGGGCGGCACGGGCGTGCTCGCGCGCGCCGTACCCATGGGTGACGTGGCCGCCGAACTGACACGTGCCGACATCGTCGTCTCCTGCACCGGAGCGACGGGACTCGTCCTGACCGCACCGGCCGTGGAGGCCGCGCTGTCCGGGCGTACGGCCCCGCTCGCCCTCCTCGACCTGGCCATGCCGCGCGACATCGACGGCGCCGTGCACCGGGTCGACGGGGTGCGCCTGGTCGACATCGAGTCGCTCGCCGAGGCGTCCGCGGACGCCCCGATGGCCGACGACGTGGAGAAGGTCCGCGGGCTCGTCTCCGACGAGGTCGCCGCCTTCGGGGCCGCGCAGCGGGCCGCGCACATCACGCCGACCGTGGTCGCCCTGCGCACC
Source organism: Streptomyces sp. NPDC040622 (assembly GCF_055593965.1). Lineage (NCBI taxonomy): Bacteria > Bacillati > Actinomycetota > Actinomycetes > Kitasatosporales > Streptomycetaceae > Streptomyces > Streptomyces sp. NPDC040622. The sequence goes on from NZ_JBVIXD010000002.1 coordinate 14,185, forward strand.
ATGGCCGCCGACGTGGTGGCCGGCGAGATGGCGCGCCTGGAGGGGCGCCTGCCCGGACTCGAGGAGAAGCAGCGCGCGGAGATCACGCAGACCGTGCGCCGCGTCGTCGACAAGCTGCTGCACGCGCCGACGGTGCGGGTCAAGCAGCTGGCGAGCGAGCCAGGCGGCGCCGGGTACGCGGACGCGCTGCGCACGCTCTTCGACCTCGACCCGCAGACGGTCGCGGCGGTCAGCAGGGCTGACCACATGAACAACGAGAACGACGACCCGAATAGAGGCCGGGCATGACCGAGAGGGCTTATCGGCTCGGGACCAGGCGCAGCAAGCTGGCGATGACCCAGTCCGGCCACGTGGCCGACGCGGTCAGGGAGTTGACGGGGCGCCCCGTCGAACTGGTGGAGATCACGACGTACGGCGACACCTCGCGCGAGCACCTCGCGCAGATCGGTGGCACCGGCGTCTTCGTCGCCGCCCTGCGCGAGGCGCTGGCCCGCGACGAGGTCGACTTCGCCGTGCACTCGCTCAAGGACCTGCCCACCGCGCAGCCGGCCGAGCTCACCCTCGCCGCCGTGCCCGTGCGCGAGGACCCGCGGGACGCGCTGATCGCCCGCGACGGCCTGACCTTCGCGGAGCTCCCCGACGGCGCCCGCGTGGGCACCGGTTCGCCGCGCCGCATGGCGCAGCTGAACGCCTACGCGCGCAGCCACGGCATGTCCATCCAGACCGTGCCGATCCGCGGGAACGTCGACACCCGCATCGGATACGTGCACCAGGGCGAGCTCGACGCCGTCGTGCTCGCCGCCGCCGGACTCAACCGCGTCGGCAGGTCCGACGAGGTGACCGACTTCCTGTCGGTCGACACTGTTCTGCCCGCCCCCGGCCAGGGGGCACTGGCGATCGAGTGTGCCGCGCACAACGCGTCACTCGCCGCCATGCTCGCCGAGCTCGACGACCCGTACACCCGGGCCGCCGTGACCGCCGAGCGATCCCTGCTCGCCGCCCTGGAGGCCGGCTGCAGCGCACCCGTGGGAGCGCTGGCCGACCTTCCCCGACCTCTCGACTTCGCTCGAGCAGGGGAGACCCCCATGGCCGACGGGCAGATTGTCAAGGAAATGCGCCTGCGCGGCGTCGTCGGTACGACCGACGGCTCGTCGTTGGTGCAGCTGTCCACCACCGGTCCCGTGCCCGAGACGGAGACCCAAGCCATGGCGCTGGGCCGCGAACTCGCGGCCGAGATGCTCGCCAAGGGCGCGGCCGGTCTGATGGGGGAGCGAGCACTTTGAGCCCCACCTCGAACCTTCCCGGCCTTCCCGCACACGGGCACGTCACCTTCCTCGGTGCCGGACCCGGAGATCCGGGACTGCTGACCCTCCGCGCCGTCGAGGCGCTGGCCCGAGCGGATGTGCTGATCGCCGAGCCGGATGTGCTCGACGTCGTCCGTGTGCATGCCAGGGGAGGTGTGGACACAACCCAGCCGACACCTGACGACACGTCAATGACCGCCGACGCGACGCCGTTCCGAGCTGCCGCCAATCTTGTCATGGCGGCAGCCAAGGGCGGCAGGCGGGTGGTGCGTGCGGTGAGCGGCGACCCGGGCCTCGACACGTACGCGGCCGAGGAGATGCTCGCCTGCGCGGCCGAGGGCATCCCCTTCGAGGTCGTGCCGGGCATCGCGGCGGCCGTGGGCGTGCCCGCGTACGCCGGTGTGCCGCTGCGGGACGCGCAGGGCACGGACGTCCGCTTCGTCGACGCCCGTACCGCGTCCGACCGCTGCTGGAGCGAGGTCGGCGTCTCCGACGGCACCGTCGTCGTCTCCACCGCGCTCGACTCGGTGGCCGCGGCGGCCGGGGAGCTGGTGGCCGCGGGCCGCAAGCCGGACACCCCGATGACCGTGACCGTGGCCGGCACGACGACGCGCCAGCGCACCTGGACCGCGACGCTCGGCACCATCGCTCAGGTGCTCAAGCAGGCCAAGGTGCTGCCTTCGCCGGACGGCGGCCAGCCGGTCATAGCCGTGGTCGGCGAGCGTTCCTCGGCCGCCCAGCGCGACCAGCTGTCGTGGTTCGAGTCGAAGCCGCTCTTCGGGTGGCGCGTGCTCGTGCCGCGCACGAAGGAGCAGGCGGCCTCGCTCTCCGACCAGCTGCGGTCCTACGGCGCGGTGCCGCACGAGGTCCCGACCATCGCGGTCGAGCCGCCGCGCACGCCCCAGCAGATGGAGCGCGCGGTCAAGGGCCTGGTCACCGGACGGTACGAGTGGATCGCCTTCACGTCCGTCAACGCCGTCAAGGCGGTCCGGGAGAAGTTCGAGGAGTACGGGCTCGACGCGCGTGCCTTCGCCGGGATCAAGGTCGCGGCCGTCGGCGAGCAGACCGCCGCCGCGCTGGTCGCCTTCGGCGTGAAGCCGGACCTGGTGCCCAGCGGTGAGCAGTCGGCCGCGGGTCTCCTGGAGGACTGGCCGCCCTACGACCCGGTCTTCGACCCGATCGACCGGGTGTTCCTGCCGCGGGCCGACATCGCCACCGAGACGCTCGTCGCCGGTCTCATCGACCTCGGGTGGGAGGTCGACGACGTCACCGCCTACCGGACGGTGCGCGCGTCGCCGCCGCCCGCGGACACCCGCGAGGCGATCAAGGGCGGCGGCTTCGACGCGGTCCTGTTCACCTCGTCCTCCACCGTGCGCAACCTCGTCGGCATCGCCGGCAAGCCGCACAACGTGACCGTCATCGCGTGCATCGGCCCCGCCACCGCCAAGACGGCGGAGGAGCACGGGCTCCGGGTGGACGTGATGGCTCCCGAGCCGTCGGTGCACCGGCTCGCCGAGGCGCTCGCGGAGTTCGGCACGCGGCGTCGCACGGCGGCGCTGGAGGCGGGCGACCCCGTCACCCGGCCCAGTGAGCGCCGGCCGGGATCCCGTAGGCGGCGTACGGCGCCCTGACGCGCAGGCGTACCGTAATCACCGGCTTCGCCGAGTTCGTCCTCAAACGCCGGACAGGCTGGATATCCAGCCTGTCCGGCGTTTGAGGTTGGGGCGGGGCCGGGACCCAGACATCGCGTGAGGTGAGAGAGACAGTGACCAAGTACGGATCGTTTCCCGGAGCCCGGCCCCGTCGCCTTCGGACCACTCCCGCCATGCGGCGCATGGTCGCGGAGACGCGGCTGCACCCGGCCGATCTGATCCTGCCCGCGTTCGTGCGCGAGGGGATCGGCGCGCCCGTGGAGATCGGGGCCATGCCCGGCGTCCTCCAGCACACCCGCGACAGCCTGAAGAAGGCGGCCGTCGAGGCGCTGGAGGCCGGGGTCTCGGGGATCATGCTGTTCGGCGTGCCGGAGGAGTCGAAGAAGGACGCCCTGGGCACGGCGGGCACGGACCCGGACGGCATCCTGCAGGTGGCGCTCCGTGACGTGCGGGCCGAGGTCGGGGACGACCTCATCGTCATGTCGGACCTGTGCCTGGACGAGACCACCGACCACGGGCACTGCGGCGTCCTGGACTCCGAGGGCCGGGTCGACAACGACGCGACGCTCGAGCGGTACGCGGAGATGGCGCAGGTGCAGGCCGACGCGGGCGCCCACGTGGTGGGTCCGAGCGGCATGATGGACGGTCAGATCGGGGTCATCCGCGACGCGTTGGACCAGGTCGGCCACGAGGACGTCTCGATCCTCGCGTACACCGTGAAGTACTCCTCGGCCTTCTTCGGCCCCTTCCGCGAGGCCGTCGGCTCGTCCCTCAAGGGCGACCGCAAGACCTACCAGCAGGACCCGGCCAACACACGGGAGTCCCTGCGGGAGCTGGCGCTCGACCTCGAGGAGGGCGCCGACATGGTGATGGTGAAGCCCGCGGGCCCCTACCTCGACATCCTGGCGAGGGTCGCCGACGCGGTGGACGTACCGGTGGCCGCGTACCAGATCAGCGGCGAGTACGCGATGATCGAGGCCGCCGCCGAGCGGGGCTGGATCGACCGCGACAAGGCGATCATGGAGTCCCTGACGGGGATCAAGCGCGCGGGCGCGAACATGATCCTGACGTACTGGGCGACCGAGGTCGCGCGGCAGCTCTGACCCTCGCGAGTCCCGGCCCGGCAGCCCTTGACCTCAACCTTGGTTGAAGTCGGAGGGTGGTGTGCATCGACGTTCTTCCACGTTCCGAGGAGCACACCATGCGCGCTGTCGTCCTGCACGAGTTCGGTCCCGCCGGGAACCTGCGCCCCGAGACCGTCCCCGACCCCGTCGCGGGGCCGGGGCAGGTGCGGATCGCCGTACGGGCGGCGGGAGTCCACTTCGTCGAGACCGTCCTGCGCAAGGGCGAGGCCTCCGACATGGCGCCACCGCTGCCCGACCTCCCCGCCGTCTTCGGCGGAGAGGTCGCCGGTGTCGTGGAGGCCGTGGGGCCCGGCGTCGACCACGGCTGGCTCGGGCGGCCCGTGGCGGTCTCGCGCTCGGCCCCCGGCGGATACGCCGAACTGACGGTCGCCGACGTGGAGAACCTGCACGCCGTACCGGACGGGCTCGGCTTCGAGGCGGCGGTGACCATGGTGATGACCGGCGCCACCGCCATGGGCCTGCTCGGGGTGGCCAGGATCGGCCCCGAGGACGTGGTCCTGGTGACGTCCGCGGCCGGCGGTGTGGGGCGGCTCGTCGTCCAGTACGCGCACTCCCTCGGGGCGACGGTCATCGGCGCGGCCGGCGGCCCCGCCAAGGCCGAGGCCGTACGGGGGCTCGGCGCCGACCTCGCCGTCGACTACAACGTGCCCGGCTGGGAGCGTGAGGTCGCCGAGCGGCTCGGCGGGCGGCGCGTCACCGCCGTACTCGACGGGGTCAGCGGCGAAAAGGGCGCGGCGGCCTTCGAGCTGATCGCCGACGGAGGACGGTACGTCGTCATCGGCTGGGCTTCGCAGCAGGACTTCCGGCCCGACCCCGCGCTGCTCGCCGAGCGGGACATCACCTTCGCCAACGCGCTGACCCGGCTGATCGAGGGGCCCGAACTGGCCCCCGAACACGAGCGCCGGGCCTTGGAGGCCGCCGCCGAGGGGCAGTGGACGGCCGACGTCCAGACGTTCCCGCTGGAGCGGGCGGCCGAGGCGCACGCGGCCATCGAGCGGCGGGAGACCACCGGGAAGGTGGTGCTGGTTCCCTGACCGCGGCGCGGCGCGGCGTCCGGTGCGCGGTGGCCGTGCGGGCTCAGTCCTTCTCGACGAGCAGGGACAGGCGGGAGAGGCCGTCGGCGCCGTGGCCCTGCTCGACCGCGCGGTCCAGGAGGGCCTGCAGCGGGTCGAACAGGTCGGTGCGCAGGCCCTGTTCGGTGAACGCCTCGGTGAAGTTGGCGAACGCCTCGCGGTTCATGGCGAGGTTGGAGACGTCCGTGCGGTGCTCCCCGGAGTCGAGCGCCGCCGCGTCGCCCGGCACGACGACGTGCGTCATCGTGACGATCAAGTCGCTCAGGAGCGGCGCGAAGTCGCCGGCCCGGATGCCTTCGCTGCGGATCAGCGCGAAGGCCTGGGCGACCCCCATCACCATGCCGTACATGCCGGTGAGCAGCGACAGGTCGTGGAGGGCGGCGAGGCCCGGGTCCTGGCCGACCCACTTGGTGTCGGCGAGCGCGGCGAGCGTCGGGCGGTGCGTGGCGAAGGCCGTCTCGTCTGCGCCGCTGTAGAGGATGTACGCGCCGGGGGTGGCGATCATCTGCGGGACGGCCATGATGCCGCCGTCGATGTACGTGATGCCGTGCTCGGCCGCCCACCGCGCCAACTCCCGCGCCTGGCGCGGGGTCCCGTTGGTGAGGTTCACGACGGTGCGGCCTGCGAGGGCGTCCGCCTCGGGCTCCAGGAGGCCGCGCACGGCGGTGTTGGTCGTGAGGCAGACGATGACCAGCGGGGCCGCCTCGACGGCTGCCCTCGCCGTGCCGGCCGCGACCGCGCCCCGGGCCACGAGCGGGGCCGTCCTGGCGGCGGTGCGGTTCCACACGGTGACGGGGTGGCCCGCCGTGCGGAGCGCGGTGGCGAGCGCGGTGCCCATGAGGCCGAGGCCCAGGACGGACACCGGTGACTGGGCGGCCTGGGCGGACTGGGCGGACTGGGCGGGCTCTGCGGGCCCAACGGGCTGTGCGGGCATGGCTGGGGGACTCCGATCGGAGGCGTGGGGTGGGAACGCCTTCGATCCTTTCCGGGCGCGGGCGGGCCGACAAGTACCCACTTTTTTGTGCGTACGTACCCGGAGGTGGGTGGGGGAGCCGGGGAGGCGGGTGTTCCGGTGTCCCAGGGGAGCGTTCCAGGGGGCGATGTTCTCGCAGGTCACGGGGGCGTAATCGTTCCAGCGTGCCGGATCGGCCGAGGTTCCTTGTGCCGGTAGGACCGGGGCTGTTTCGCTCATGGCCGTGCCGCGGCGGCAGACCGCCAGCCGGCACCACCACCTTTCCTTGCTCCCGGGGGCTCCCCATGAAGTTCACGCGCACCACGACCCGTTCGGCTCTCGCCGGGGTCTGTGTCGTCGCCGCGCTCACCCTCACCGCCTGCAACGACGACGGCATGGGGGTGCGGGACTCCTCGTCGACGATCGCGTCCGACACGTCGGGCGCGTCGGACGCGGGGCAGACAGGGGACACGGGGGACAGGGGGGACACGGCGGACGACGGCACGTGCCGCTCCGACGAGCTGGAGATCACCGCGAAGGACACCACGGTCGACGGCGACCCCGACGGCACCGTCACGGTGCTCTTCACGAACGACGGCGGCCGGGACTGCGAGTTCTTCGGGTACGCGGGCGTCGACCTGAAGACCGGCGAGGGCCCCCTGTCCGCGCGGCGGAGCGGTGCGGAGACCTCATCGGCCGTCCTCAGGGACGGGGAGTCGGCCGAGGCGGCCGTCACCTACCCGCTCGATGAGTCCGACGGCTCCGGCGCCCACGTCACCGGGCTCCTGGTGACCCCGCCGAACGACACGGAGACGGTCACCCTCGACTGGCCGGGTGCCGACACGCTTCCCGTCACCGACGGGGCGGACTCCCCGGTGAAGGTGCATCCCGTGGAGAAGGCCGCCTGATCGGCGGGGTGCGTGCGCGCGCCCCGCCTCCCCCGGCAGCCCCCGGGCCTCGTCGTGCCCCCACTTCGAGGCCGGGGGCTTTCTGCCGTTCTCCCTCTCTTGTCGTTCCCTTCCGCCGGCGTCGGGCGCTGCGGTCACCACATCAGCGCGGCCGCCTCCGTCGTCTGCCAGTAGGTGACGTACGCCGAGCTGTCCACGTACACGCCGCCCCGCGGAAGCTTCGCCGCCGCCGGGCCGCCCACGCTGCCGTTCATCGCGCGGTTGGCGAAGTGGACGTCCAGCGTGTGGACCTGCGAGCCGTCCGTGCCCTCGGGCGAGGACGTGCCGATGGCCGCGTACGCCGTCTCGCCCGGTGCCAGCGTGACGACCGCCTGGGGCGTGCTCTCCTCCAGCCACGGCGTGGCGGCCTGGCCCTCGTCGAAGCGGAGGTACGGCGCGCCGTACGCGTAACAGGCCTTCGTGCCCGTGTTCTTGGCCTTCAGGAGCAGGTGGTTCACGGGGCGCTCGACCTGCTTCACGGTGACCTTGGTGGTGGCCGCGGTGCAGGTGACCGGCGCCGCCTTCGCGGCGGGAGCCGCGGCGGACGCGGCACCGCCGAGTGCGGTGAGCGAGAGGGCGGCGGTGAGCGCCGCGGCAGCGGCGGCGGCCTTGGTGGTGAATCGCATGGCTGGTCTCTTTCGGTGTGACGGGGACGACGTGAGCCGCGCCGAGGGCTCCCGGACGCGGCGTGCTTGTATGGCCCACAGCTTGTGCGGGGTTTCGTCCCGGCGGCCAGCGCGGCACGGCAGTTGGGGACGGTGGGACGTTCGTACGGCTGTGAACTGCGACAACGCCGTTCCTTGGAACGGCTGTACGGGATGGAGAGAGCGTGGGGGCGGGCGATCTCGCGGAGTTGCTGCGGGAGCTGAAGGAGAGGTCGGCGCTCAGCTACGGGGCGCTGTCCAAGCGGCTGCACGTGTCGACGTCGACGCTGCACCGCTATGTGAGCGGTTCGGCCGTGCCCACGGAGTTCGCTCCGCTGGAGCGGTTCGGCCGGGTGTGCGGGGCCTCGCGGGAGGAGATGGTCGAGCTCCACCGGCGGTGGATCCTGGCCGACGCGTCGAGGGGCGACCGCAAGGAGGCCGAGCCGGTTTCCAGCGACAGCGACAGCGACAGCAACACGGACCGCGACGGCGACGGTGACGGTGACGGTGACGGTGATGCAGGCGATGCCGCCCCCGACATCGTGCTCGGCCGTGCCCCCGAGGCGGCGGGACGGCGACGGCTGCCCAGGGCGCGCGTGCTCGTCGCCGCCGGTGTCGTGCTCGCGCTCGGGGCCACCGCCGTCGCCGTGCAGGCCGCCTCCGGCGGCGGTGACCACGACCGGGTGTCCACCGATTCCCCGAGCGCCTTCGACAGCGGCGACCGGGACCGCGGCCGGGGCGGGGCGCGGGACGCGTCACCCTCCGCCACAGCGTCGGCGAAGGGCAAGCCGGGCAAGGAGCCGAAGGAGTCCGGGAAGCCGGCGGGCGAGGACAAGGGCGGCGGCAGGACCGAGACCCCCGGCACCGGGGGCGGCGGCAAGGGCGGGGGCGCCGGCCGGGCCGTCGTACCGGTGACCGTCTCCACCCAGCCCCACTACTGGGCGAACCCCTGCGGCCATCCGTACCTCGTCGACAAGGACCCCGGCAGCCTCTCCCCACCCCCCAACGAGCAGGACGCCTCCTCCTGGGCGGGTGCGAACGGGGCGGTCTCCGCCGGGGAGCAGACGGTGCAGCTGACCGTGCAGGGCAAGGGCGAGGGGACCGTCGTCCTGGAGTCCCTGCACGTCCGCGTCGCCGGCACGGGCGCGCCGCTCGCGTGGACCACCTACAAGATGGGCTACCTCGGCGTCGGGTGCGGCGGCAACGTGCCCCGGCACTCCTTCGACCTCGACCTGGACGCGTCGGCGCCCCGCCCGGCCCCCCAGGCCAAGGGCGACGACTTCCCGTACAAGGTGAGTTCGAGCGACCCGGAGACGTTCTACATCGACGCGACCGCCCGTACCCGCTCGGTGCGCTGGTACCTGGAGCTGGAGTGGTCGAGCGGCGACCGGCACGGCACGGTGCGCATCGACGACACGGGCAAGCCGTTCACGACGAGCGGCGACCAGGGCCGACCCGTCTACGCGTACTCGCTCGACACCAAGAAGTGGACGAAGACGCACCACGACGACGACAACGTGGCGGACCCGCCGGCGTAGCGGGCGGGGGCCGTCGCGCGGGAGCCCCGGGCCGGGGACGGCCGCCCGCGTCCGCATCCCGGAATGGTGCGTGTAGGCGGCACGCGGATCCCTACGCTGCCGGAACCTCCGGACATCACGGAACCGCCGGACAGCCTAGGAGCCCCAGATGACCGCCACCGACGTCCCCGTCCCCGCGCTCGCGGCCCCCGTTCCCCCGCTCGCGGCCCGCGCCGCCGCCGTCGGGGGCTCGCCCGTACGGGACATCCTCGCGGTCACCGCGCGTCCCGAGGTCATCAACTTCGCGGGCGGGCTCCCCGCGCCCGAGCTGTTCGACGCGGAAGGGGTCGCCGCCGCCTTCCAGGACGTCCTGACGACGACGCCCGGGACGGCGCTGCAGTACTCCACGACGGAGGGCGAGCCCGCTCTCCGTACCGCGATAGCCGCCCGCACGGCCGCGCGCGGACTGCCCACCGCCGCCGACGACCTGCTCGTCACCACCGGGTCGCAGCAGGCGCTCTCGCTGCTCGCGACGGCGCTCGTCGAGCCCGGGGACACCGTCCTCGTCGAAAGCCCCTGCTATCTGGCGGCACTTCAGGCCTTCTCCTTCGCGGGCGCGCGCGTGGTGCCCGTGCCCTGCGACGCGTCCGGCATCGACCCCCACGCGCTCGACGAACTCGTCGCCGCGCACCGCCCGAAGCTGCTCTACACCGTCCCCACCTTCCAGAACCCGACAGGACGCACCCTGCCGGCCGGCCGGCGCGCGGCCATCGCCGAGGTCGCGGGGCGGCGCGGCCTGTGGATCGTCGAGGACGACCCGTACGGGGAACTGCGCTTCGAGGGCGAGCGCGTGCCGTGGATCGCCACCTGCCCGGGGGCCGAGGACCGTACCGTCCTGCTCGGCAGCTTCTCCAAGGTCATGGCGCCGGGACTGCGGCTCGGCTGGCTGCGCGCGCCCGCCGGGCTGCTGCGCGCCTGCGCGGTCGCCAAGCAGGCCGCGGACCTGCACACGCCCACCGTCAACCAGCTCGCCGCGGCACGGTACTTGGCCGACCGCGACCTGGACGCGCACGTCGCCCGGGTCGCGGGCGTCTACCGCGAGCGCAGGGACGCGCTGCTCGCGGGGCTCGCGGACGCCCTGCCGGACGGGTCGGGCTGGCTGCGGCCCGAGGGCGGCATGTTCGTGTGGGCGAAGCTCCCCGAGGGGTACGACACGACCGAGCTGCTGCGGACGGTGATCACCCACAACGTGGCGTACGTGCCGGGCGCCCCCTTCTTCGCCGGGGAGCCGGACCGTTCGACGCTGCGGATGTGCTTCGTGACGCAGTCGCCCGAGGAGATCGGGGAGGGCCTGCGGCGACTCGGACGAGGCCTGCGGGCGGGCTGACCGCGGCACACGTCACGCGGCACGCCCCACGGACGAGGGCCCCGCACCAAAGGGGTGCGGGGCCCTCGCCGTGCGGCCGCCGGAGACGCCCGGATCCTCAGAGGCGCTCGGGCGTCCTGATGCCGAGCAGCTCCATGCCCTGGTGCAGCGTGCGCGCCGTGAGGTCGCACAGGAACAGCCGGTTCTCGACGACTTCCTGCGCCGGGCGCGGCTTGATGACCGGGCACTGGTCGTAGAACGTCGTGAACAGCGACGCCAGTTGGTACAGGTACGCGGCCAGCTTGTGCGGCGCGTACTCGGCCGACGCCTCAAGGACCAGATCGCCGAACGCGTCCAGGTGCAGGCCCAACGCGCGCTCCGCCGGGGCCAGTTCGAGCTCCGGGTGCGCGGTCGCGGTGTCGCCCTCGGACTTGCGCAGGATCGACTGGATCCGGGCGTACGCGTACTGGAGGTAGACGGACGTGTCGCCGTTCAGCGACACCATCTGGTCGAGGTCGAACTTGTAGTCGCGGTTCGCCGACGTCGACAGGTCCGCGTACTTCACCGCGCCGATGCCGACCTGGGCGGCCCGCTCCTGGATCTCGTCCTCGGTCAGGTCGCGTGCCTTCTCCCGCACGACCTCGGCCGCGCGCTGCACCGCCTCGTCGAGCAGGTCCTCCAGGCGCACCGTCTCGCCCTCACGCGTCTTGAACGGCTTGCCGTCCGCGCCGAGCACCGTGCCGTAGCCCATGTTGTGCGCGGTGACGTCGTCGTTCAGCCAGCCCATCCGGCGGGCCGCCTCGAAGACCATCTTGAAGTGCAGGGACTGACGCACGTCCACCACGTACAGCAGGGTCGTGGCGTGCAGGCCGAGGACGCGGTCGCGGATCGCGGAGAGGTCGGAGGCCGCGTACCCGAAGCCGCCGTCCGCCTTCTGCACGATCAGCGGGACCGGCTTGTCGTCCTTGCCCTTGATGTCGTCGAAGAACACGACGAGCGCGCCCTCGGAGCGGACCGCGACGCCCGACTCCTCCAGGAGCCGCGCCGTCTCGGCCATCATGTCGTTGTACGCGGACTCGCCGACGATCTCCTCGTCGCGCACCGCCATGTCCAGCTTCTCGAAGACCGAGTAGAAGTAGACCTTCGACTCGTCCACGAAGCGCTGCCACAGGTCGAGCGTCTCCTTGTCGCCGGACTGCAGGGCGACGACCCGCCTGCGGGCCCGCTCCTTGAACTCCTCGTCCGCGTCGAAGACCGCGCGCGATGCCTTGTAGACCCGGTTCAGGTTGCTCATCGCCTGCTCGCCGTCGACGTCGGCGGCCGGGGCCAGCTGGTCGGGGTTCTCGATCAGGTACTGGATGAGCATGCCGAACTGGGTGCCCCAGTCGCCGATGTGGTGGCGGCCGACCGTCTTCTCGCCCGTGAAGTCCAGCATGTGCCGCAGGGCGTCGCCGATGACGGCCGAGCGCAGGTGGCCGACGTGCATCTCCTTGGCCACGTTCGGCTGGGCGTAGTCGATGACGGTGATGCCCGCGTCCGGGTTCAGCGGCACGCCGAGCCGGTCGCCGTCCGCGGCACGGGCCGCGAGCGTCTCGGTGATCGCCTTGTCCGTGACCGTCACGTTCAGGAAGCCGGGGCCCGAGACCTCGACGTCGGCGAGCAGGTCGCCGTTGTCGATCTCCGTCACGATCCGCGCGGCCAGCTCCCGCGGGTTGCCCTTGAGCTTCTTGGCGAGCGCCAGGATGCCGTTGGCCTGGAAGTCGGCCCGGTCGCTGCGTCGCAGCAGCGGGTCCGCGACGCCCGCTTCCGGCAGGGCAGCCGAGAGGGCGTCCGCGAGGCGCTGGTGGACGGAGGCGGTGAGGGACGTGACCGAGGCCATGAATGGGTGCCGTTCTGCTCGGGTGCCTGGGCTTGCTGCAACTACGAAAACCGAGTATCCCACGCGGTGAAAAGCGGTTTTCGCGGTTACGGGGCGACCTGGGAGAATGGCTCCGTCAAGCGGTACTCACGTAGAGAAGAAAGGCGTGCCGATCGTGGCTCAGAGCACCGATACCACCGACTGGGTCTCCCGCTACGCGGACGAGGTCATCGCCGAGTCGGAGCGTCGTGCCCCGGGCAAACCGGTCGTCGTCGCCTCCGGACTCTCCCCCTCGGGCCCGATCCACCTCGGCAACCTCCGCGAGGTCATGACCCCGCACCTGGTCGCCGACGAGGTCCGCCGCCGCGGGCACGAGGTCCGCCACCTGATCTCCTGGGACGACTACGACCGCTACCGCAAGGTGCCGGCCGGCGTCCCCGGCGTCGACGAGTCCTGGGCCGAGCACATCGGCAAGCCGCTCACGTCCGTGCCCGCCCCCGCCGGGTCCGCGTACCCGAACTGGGCCGAGCACTTCAAGGCGGCCATGACCGAGGCGCTCGACGAGCTCGGCGTCGCCTACGACGGGATCAGCCAGACCGCGCAGTACACCGCGGGGGTCTACCGCGAGCAGGTCCTGCACGCGATGAAGCACCGCGGCGACATCGACGCGATCCTCGACCAGTACCGCACCAAGAAGGACCCGGCCAAGGCGGGCAAGGGCGGCAAGCAGTCGCAGAAGCCCGTCGACGAGGCCGAGCTGGAGGCCGCGGAGGGCTCCGGCGCGGCCGCCGAGGACGACGGCAGCGGCGGCACCGGCGGGTACTTCCCGTACAAGCCCTACTGCGGGCGCTGCGAGAAGGACCTGACCACCGTCGTCTCCTACGACGACGAGTCCACCGAGCTCGTCTACACCTGCACGGCGTGCGGCTTCGGCGAGACGGTCCGGCTCAGCGAGTTCAACCGAGGCAAGCTGGTCTGGAAGGTCGACTGGCCGATGCGCTGGGCGTACGAGGGCGTGATCTTCGAGCCGTCCGGCGTCGACCACTCGTCGCCCGGCTCGTCCTTCGTCGTCGGCGGCCAGATCGTGCGCCAGATCTTCGACGGCGTGCAGCCCATCGGCCCCATGTACGCCTTCGTGGGCATCTCCGGCATGGCGAAGATGTCGTCCTCCAAGGGCGGCGTGCCGACCCCCGGCGACGCGCTGAAGATCATGGAGGCGCCGCTCCTGCGCTGGCTGTACGCCCGCCGCAAGCCCAACCAGTCCTTCAAGATCGCCTTCGACCAGGAGATCCAGCGGCTCTACGACGAGTGGGACAAGCTGGAGTCCAAGGTCGCCGACGGATCCGCGCTGCCCGCCGACGCGGCCGCGCACAGCCGTGCCGTGCGCACCGCGGCCGGTGAGCTGCCGCGCACCCCGCGCCCGCTGCCGTACCGCACGCTGGCCTCCGTCGCCGACATCACCGCGGGCGCCGAGGACCAGACCCTGCGGATCCTGCGCGACCTCGACCCGGCCGACCCGATCACCTCGCTCGACGAGGCCCGCCCGCGCCTGGACCGCGCCGAGAACTGGATCACCACCCAGGTCCCGGCCGAGGCCCGCACCATCGTCCGCTCCGAGCCGGACACGGAGCTGCTGGCCTCCCTGGACGACGCGGGCCGCGAGTCGCTGCGGCTGCTCCTGGAGGGCCTCGACTCGCACTGGTCCCTGGACGGCCTCACGCACCTCGTGTACGGCGTGCCGAAGGTGCAGGCGGGCTTCTCGGCCGACGCGACGGCCAAGGAGCTGCCGGCGGAGATCAAGGGGGCCCAGCGCTCGTTCTTCGCGCTCCTGTACCGCCTCCTCGTGACCCGGGAGACCGGGCCGCGACTGCCCACGCTGCTGCTCGCGGTCGGCGCCGACCGCGTCAGGAAGCTGCTCGCCGCCTGACGCCGACGGCGGCGGTACGCGAACAGGGCCCCGTTCCGGGTGGAGCGGGGCCCTGCCGCATGCGGGGCCCTGCCGTATGCGGGGCCCTGCCGTATGCCGGCGCGTCCGGCGCGTCCGGTGCATCCTTCGGACTACCGAGGATTCCGCCGGAGGCAGGACGCGGGGCCCGGCGCCGGGGCCGATCATCGACGTATGAGAGAAATCATCGCCATCGTCGGATGGATCGTGGGAATCCAGGGCGCGCTCGGTGTCGTCGGACGGACGTTCGGCGACGAGCCCTGGGGACTGCTGAAGAACTGGTGGGACGTGCCCACGCCCCTGTACGTCGTCCTCTTCGTGGTGGGCGCGGCGCTCGCGCTCTACGGGGAGGCCGGCAGGAAGCGGGCCAAGGCCGGGGCCCGGTAGGCACCCGGCCCCGACGCGTGCCTCGGCACGTCCCGCGTCACGCGATGTGGTCTTCCATCAGCTCGTTGTCGAGGCGGGCCGTGAACCGGTCCATGTAGTTGTTCAGCTCGCGCGACTGCAGGCGCAGCCCGAAGGCCGCCTCCGCGTTGGCCGCGAACGCCCCGGGGGTCGGCATGCCCTCGCCCTCTATCGAGTGCCGGAACACCTGGTACAGGTCCTCGTCGGACGGAGCGGGCACCGGTACCGGCTCCTGCTGCGGGATGCCCTCGCCCAGCGGACGCGTGCCGCCCGCGCCGGTCGGCACGGGGAACTCGGGACCCTCGGGACCCGCCTCCGGGTGGGGCTGAGGCACCTGCCCGTGCTGCTGGTCGTACGCCTGCTGCTGCTCGTAGGCCTGCTGCCGCTCGTAGGCCTGCTGCCGCTCGTAGGCGAGCTGCGCCTGCTGGGCCTGCTCGTAGGTCTGCTGAGCCTGCTGGTCCTCACCGGCCGCCTGTCGGCGCTGCTGTTCGGCGTACCACTCGTCGTAGGGCGCCACCGGCTCGTACGAAGCGGTGTGCGCGGCGAACCACGGGCTCGCGTGGTTGGCCACCGGGAGCTGCTCCTGCGGGGCCTGGTGGGCCGGGTCCTGGGCGGGCTGTCCGGTCGCCGGGGTCGCCGGGGTCGCCGGGGTCGCCGGGGTCGCGGGGGTCTCGGCGGCCTCGGCGGCCGTCGCGGGAGCTGCGGGCCCGGCGGGTTCGGCGGACTCGGTGGGTGACGCGGCGGGCCCCGCCGTCAGCTGCGGCTGCCGCGACCCCTCGCCCTGCACCTGCGGGACCGTCGTGGGCGCGGGCGGCAGCAGTACCGGCTCGATGCCCGCCGCGGCGAGGCCGGCCGGAGCCGTCTCCGCCAGGGGTACGCCGTAGCGCGCCAGACGCAGCGGCATCAGCGACTCGACCGGTGCCTTGCGGCGCCAGGCGCGGCCGAACCGGGCCTGCAGGCGCGCCTGGTAGACGAGGCGCTCCTGTTCGAGCTTGATGACCTGCTCGTAGCTGCGCAGCTCCCACAGCTTCATGCGGCGCCACAGCTTGAAGGTGGGGACGGGGGAGAGCAGCCAGCGGGTGAGGCGCACGCCCTCCATGTGCTTGTCGGCGGTGATGTCCGCGATGCGGCCCACCGCGTGCCGGGCCGCCTCGACCGCGACGACGAAGAGCACCGGGATCACCGCGTGCATGGCGACGCCCAGCGGATCGCCCCAGCTGGAGGCCGCGTTGAAGAGGATCGTGCCCGCCGTGAGCAGCCACGCGGTCTGGCGCAGCAGCGGGAAGGGGATGCGCAGCCAGGTCAGCAGGAGGTCGAGGGCGAGCAGCACACAGATGCCCGCGTCGACACCGATGGGGAAGACCACCGAGAAGCCGCCGAAGCCCTTCTCCTCGGCGAGTTCGCGCACGGCCGCGTACGACCCCGCGAAGCCGATCCCGGCGATGACGACCGCTCCGGCGACGACCACTGCGATCAGTATCCGGTGCGTGCGTGTCAGCTGCATCGCGGCCACCCGCGAACCCCTCCCTGTTCAAGGCCTCTGTCGGCTTGTTGCGAGCGACAGCCTGGCACACGCGTGCGGGAAGCCGTGTGCCGGTACGCCGGGAGCCCGGCCCACGCGGGACCGGGCTCCTTCAACGTGCCTGCTCAGGGCCCCAGTTGGCGAAAGGGTGTCAGGCGCCGGGCGTCAGGACTTGGCGGTGTCCTTGTCCTTGTCCTTCGCCTTGTCCGTGTCCTTCGACTTGCTGTCGTCCGGCGTGGACTTGGAGTCGTCGCTCTTGTCACCGGACTTCGAGTCACCGGACTTGGAGTCACCGGACTTGGAGTCGTCCGACTTCGGCTTCTTGCTCGGGCTCGGGTCGTCCGACGCCTTGCCGCCCCCGATGTTGGCGTTGACGACCGAGTCGGCGGCCTCCTTCGCCGCCTTCTCCGCGTCCTTCGACAGCTTGCCGGTGTCGGGGGCCTTGTCGCCCGCGAGGCCCGCACCGTTGAAGTCGACGGTGACGATCGCGTTCTCCACGCGGGTCACCAGCGTCTGCTGCTTGAAGGTGTCCTTGTCCTTCTTCAGGTCGTACCGCACGAGCGTCGCCTGCTGGCCGATGCCCTTGACCGGCTCCGCCTTGACGTTCTTCGCGTCCTTCGTCGCCTGGGCGTCCTCGACCTGCTTGGCGAAGCTGTCCTGCGCGCGCTTGGCGCCGCTGCCGAGGGAGGAGTCCGACTCGAAACGCAGCAGCGAGACGCGCAGCCAGCGGAACTGGGAGCCGTCCACGCCGTTGTTGTCGAGGCTGTCCCACGAGCAGCTGCCGCGCAGGGCCGTGTCGCTGGACGTGCCGGCCTTGCCCGAGGCGTCCTTCGCCTTCGGCACCAGGTCCTCGAGCGTCTTCTTCGACAGGACCTTGCAGGGCTCGGGAAGCGTCGCGTACGCCGCCTTCTCCACGCTCGCGGCCTTGTCGCCGGCCTTGGCCGACGCGGACGCCTTGGCGCCCGAGTCCTTCTTGGCGCCGTCGGATCCGTCGTCGGAGCCGGAGTCGGAGGAGCAGCCGGCGACGAGGATGGCCGGTACGGCGGCCGCGCAGACGAGGAGGCGGCTGCGGAGCTGTCGCTTTCGCTGTGCAGGTCGGTGCATGGTTCCTTCACTCTGTTCGTCTCGTGACGTCCAGTTCGTCTCGTGACGTCGTCGGGTCCGGGGGGCCACGGTACGCGCATGGGACGGCGGGCGACTCCGCTTCAGGGGAGCGGGACCCCCCTGCGCGAGCGCGCCGGCCGCCCCTCACTCGTCGAACTCGCCTGCCAGCGTGTCGGCCAGTTCCTGCGCTTTGTCCTGCATTTCCTTGCTGTCGGGGACGTCCGTGCGACGGCCCGGCTGCTCGTCGTACTCGATGGTCACGACGACGTTCGACGTGCGGAACACCACAGTCACGGTGCGGTGACGGGAGGCCGAGGCGGCGGTGGTGAGGATGTCGTCGATGAACGCCTCGTCACCGAGGTCGGTGAGGGTGCGGGGCTCCAGGCCGGGGGGCGGGGTGACGGGCCGGCCGGTGTCCGCCGCGTGCTCGCCGTCGGCGCTCCCGGAGCCCTTGCCGCCCTTGCCGTCCTTGGCGTCTTCGTATCCGTCCGCCTTCTTCCCCTTGGCGCCCTTCTCGTCGTCGCTCCCGTCCGCCCTGCCCTTCTTGCCGCCCTGGGCCGCGTCGCCCTCGGACTCCTCGGGGGTCCCGGACTCACCGTCGCCGCCGCTCTCCTCGGAGGAGCTGCCGGGCGGCCGGCTCAGGCCCGCGTCCCGCAGCTTGCCCGCGTAGACCTCGGCGGCGCGGGCGTCGTCGCTCACCGTGCCGTCGTAGGAGACGACGCGCTCGAAGTCGACGAGCAGGTGGTGGGAGGCGTCGGACGACTGGATCTTCCAATTGCAGCCCACGCGCCGGTCGGTGTCGTACGTCACCGAGGGCGTGCCCTCGTACGCCTTCTCGCGCTGCTCGGCGTCCTCGATCTCCGGGATGCCGGGCAGCATCGCGTCGAGGGTGCCGTGATCGACCTCGCCGCACGGCTCGGGGAGCGTGCGGTACTTGCCGGGCTGCGCCGATGCGGTGGAACTGCCGCCGCCGCCCGGCTTGGAGTCGTCGCTCTCGTCGCCGAGGCCGGACCCGCCGCTGCAGCCGGCCAGCACCACCGCGAGGAGTGCGGCGACACCGGGGACACAGGCCTTGGCCTTCCGCTGCACCGTGGTGGCTCCTCTCACCTGGTTCTGCCTGGATATTCGGTTGCCGCCGATGGGCGACCGGTGGAGACAATGTGTATCGCACGCGCTGCCGTGGACGCCGGTCCGTCACCCCTTTCGTTGACCTTGGCGCCGGTATTTGCGCTTCTGGGCTTGTGGTTGATTACGGGGGATTGAGGACGTTATGTCGTATGTAGAGGTTCCCGGGGCGAAGGTACCGATCCGGATGTGGGCGGACCCGGCCTCGGTCGAGGACGCGGCGATGCGCCAGCTGCAGAACGTGTCCACGCTCCCCTGGATCAAGGGCCTGGCCGTCATGCCGGACGTCCACTTCGGCAAGGGCGCGACGGTCGGCTCGGTCATCGCCATGCGCGGCGCGGTCTGCCCGGCGGCGGTCGGCGTCGACATCGGCTGCGGCATGTCGGCGGTCAGGACGTCGCTCACCGCGAATGACCTTCCGGGTGATCTTTCACGGCTCCGGTCGAAGATCGAGCAGGCGATCCCGGTGGGCCGCGGCATGCACGACGACCCCGTCGGGCCCGGCCGCTTCCACGGCATGGCGACGTCCGGGTGGGACGACTTCTGGGGGCGGTTCGAGGGGGTCGCGGAGGCGGTCAAGTTCCGCCGCGGGCGGGCTGCCGCGCAGATGGGGACACTCGGCGCGGGCAACCACTTCTGGGAGCTGTGCCTCGATACGGACGGTTCAGTCTGGATCATGCTGCACTCCGGATCCCGGAACATCGGCAAGGAGCTGGCGGACCACCACATCGGCCAGGCGCAGAAGCTGCCGCACAACCAGGGACTCGTGGACCGCGATCTCGCCGTCTTCATCGCCGACACCCCGCAGATGGCCGCGTACCGGCACGACCTGTTCTGGGCGCAGGAGTACGCGAAGCACAACCGGGCCATGATGATGGCGCTCTCCCAGGACGTGATCCGCCGCGAGTTCAAGAAGGCGAAGGTGACCTTCGGCGAGGTGATCTCCTGCCACCACAACTACGTCAGCGAGGAGCGCTACGACGGGATGGACCTGCTGGTCACCCGGAAGGGCGCGATCCGGGCCGGCAGCGGTGACCACGGGATCATCCCGGGCTCGATGGGCACGGGCTCGTACATCGTGAAGGGCCTCGGCAACGCGGCGTCCTTCAACTCGGCCTCGCACGGCGCGGGACGGCGCATGAGCCGGGGCGCGGCGAAGCGGCGCTTCTCCACGAAGGACCTGGCGGAGCAGACACAGGGCGTCGAGTGCCGCAAGGACTCGGGCGTCGTGGACGAGATCCCCGGCGCGTACAAGCCGATCGAGCAGGTGATCGACCAGCAGCGCGACCTCGTGGAGGTCGTGGCGAAGCTGAAGCAGGTCATCTGCGTGAAGGGCTGAGCCGGGGTCAGGTCCGGCGTGCGGCGGGACGCCTACTTCGCGTGGCGGACCGCGTAGATCATGACGAACGCCACGAGGTGGATGCCGAAGAGGAAGTACGCCAGGTACCACCACACCATCCGCTCGTTCTTCTTCTCCTCGGCGAGGCGGCGCGACTCGTGTTCGTGCGTGAGGCGTTCGAGCGGGTCGGGGGAGTCGGCCGTGTACGCCGGTGTGCCGGGGTCGTCGCCGGGGAGCGTCATCGTCACGCGTCCCGGTGGACCTTGGTGTTGGAGGCCTGGGCGCGCGGGCGGACCACCAGGAGATCGATGTTGACGTGCGGCGGGCGGGTGACCGCCCAGGTGATCGTGTCCGCCACGTCGTCGGCGGTGAGCGGCTCGGCGACGCCCGCGTAGACCTTCGCGGCCTTCTCGGAGTCCCCGCCGAAGCGCGTCAGCGCGAACTCGTCCGTCTTGACCATGCCGGGGGCGACCTCGATGACCCGGACCGGGGTGCCGACGATCTCCAGGCGGAGGGTCTCGGCGAGGACGTGCTCGGCGTGCTTGGCGGCCACGTAGCCGCCGCCTCCCTCGTACGTCCCGTGGCCCGCCGTGGAGGACAGCACCACGACCGTGCCGTCGCCGCTCGCGGTGAGCGCGGGCAGCAGGGCCTGGGTGACGTTCAGCGTGCCGATGACGTTCGTCTCGAACATCTGGCGCCAGTCGGCCGGGTCGCCGGTGGCGATCGGGTCCGCGCCCAGCGCGCCGCCCGCGTTGTTCACCAGGACGGCGATCTTCTTGAAGGCCGTCGCGAAGGTGTCCACCGCGGCGCGGTCGGTGATGTCGAGCGCGTACGCGACCGCGTCGTGCCCGGCCTCGGTGAGCTCGGCGGCGAGCGCCTCGATGCGGTCCTTGCGGCGCGCGGTCAGGACGACGCGGTAACCGGCGGCGGCGAGGCCGCGGGCGGTGGCGGCACCGATACCGCTGCTCGCGCCGGTGATGATCGCGATGCGGGTGGCGGCGGCGGTCATGGGGCACTCCTCGGGCGGTGCGGGATCGGCTGGGGTGGTGCGGTGGTGCGGTGCGCCGGTACGGGGCCGGCGTGGCCGGTGGGCGCGGCCGGCCGGTGGGATCGGCCCACCGGCCAGGATATGCGTGCGGTTCGCGGGGCCGGCGGCGCGTACGGGTGGGGGCCCGGGACGGGGAGCCGGCACGGGCGTGGGGCCGGCCGTCGTGCGAGGCCGGTCGTCGGACGAGTCAGTCGCCGCGCGGGGCGTACATGATCACGGCCATCCCCGCGAGGCAGATCAGCGCCCCGACGACGTCCCACCGGTCGGGCCGGTAGCCGTCCGCGACCATCCCCCAGGCGATCGATCCCGCGACGAAGACGCCGCCGTACGCGGCGAGGATCCGCCCGAACTCCGCGTCGGGCTGCAGCGTGGCCACGAAGCCGTAGAGGCCGAGCGCGATGACGCCCGCGCCGATCCAGGCCCAGCCCCGGTGCTCGCGCACGCCCTGCCAGACGAGCCAGGCGCCGCCGATCTCGAAGAGGGCGGCGACGACGAAGAGGGCGGCGGAGCGGGCGACGAGCATGGTCAACAGGGTGGCATGGGGGGTGCCCGCGGTGTTCTCGGGCGGCGCGGTGGCATAGATCGGGGCACGGTGCGCAAAGCTCCGGTCGGTGTGGCGGGCGGCGGGCGAAGGGTGGAGGTTGCTGTGCGGGTTCCTCGTGCGGGTGTAGCGGGTCCAGCGGGTGTACGGCGGGTGGGTGTGGCCGCGGCGGGGCTGGGGGTGGGGCTCGGCGTGGTTGTGGGGCTCGGCGGGGGTGTGGGGTTCGCTGCGGGTGCGGGTGCGGGTGCGGGTGACGCCGTCGCCGGGATCGTGCAGGTGCGGCACGGCGGGAGCGCCGTGCCCGGCGGCCGGGCGGTGGGCCGGCCCGTGCCCGACGAGCGGGAGGCCGACCTCGCCTTTCATGGGGAGGCGTCCGTGCGCGGCGGGATCGTGCGGGTTCGGTTCGTGTCGCGGAATCACGGGCCCTCCGACCTCGCCGACGCCACCGTGCGGCTGCGCTGGTCGCTGCCGATCGCCGAGGTGCGGCGGCTGCCGGAGGCGTGTCTGCGCTCGGGCCCGGCCACCGTGCTGTGCCGTACGGGCGCGCTGGGCGCCGACAGCGTCGGTGACTCCGTCGAGGTCGTGGTGCGGGTGGCGGGTCGGCCGGGCGAGGTGGCCGTACGGATCGGCACGGACTGGAACGGCGGGGCCGTCGACCGGAACCCGCGCAACAACGACCACGCCGTGCTGGTCCTCGACACCGGGGACTCCTACTACTTCTGACCGCCCGCTGGTGACGGGGAGGGGGCAGGATCCGGCCGCTCAGCTCGGGGTCAGGTCATAGCGCCAGTCGTTGCAGGCGTGCCAGTTCCCTTTGGGGTACTCGATCGTCGCCTCGCCGCGCAGGGTGAAGCCCGCCTTGCGGCAGACCGCGTTCGACGCGCCGTGCTCCGTCGCCGGGAAGGCGTGCAGGTGGGCGTGGCCGTCCGCGGCCCGCGCCTTCTCGATCACCAGCCGCGCCGCGCCCGCGGCGACGCCCAGGCCCTGGAACTCGGGCAGCACGCCCCAGCCGGTCTCCCAGACCCGCTCGCCCTGCCAGGTCGTCTCCCAGTACCCGATCGAGCCCGCGACCTGGCCGTTCAGGATGATGCGGAACATCTCCCCCTTGCCGTCGAGCGCGAGGTAGCGGCGGTGGCGATCCGCGACCTTCTCCGGGGCCTCGGGGCCGCCCAAGTGCTCGGTCATCTCCGGGGTGTTGAGACGCAGCAGCAGGGCGAAGCCGTCGTCTTCCGACCAGGGTTCGAGGCGCATGGCGAGGTGCTGTGATCGCTCCATGTCCCCACCGTAGGAGGAGGGTCTGACAACGGCCTCTCGCGGCGACCCTCAGTGGGGCCCGTACGCCGTCGGCGGCACGCCCACCGTGGCCGTGAAGTCCCGTACGAGATGGGCCTGGTCGGCGTAGCCGAGGGTGGCCGCCAGGTCCGCCCAGTCGACGTCCGACTCCGACTCGGCCCGCTCCAGGGCCTCGTGGATGCGGTACCTCAGGATGATCCACTTCGGCCCCACGCCCACGAACGCGGAGAAGAGCCGCTGCAGCGCCCGTACGGACATGCCCTCCGCCCGCGCGAACGCGTCCACGCGCCGGATCGCGCGGTCCCCGCGGATGCGGTCCACGAGCCCCGCCGCGAGCTCGGCCTGCGGGTCGGGCTCGGGGGCGAGGCTCAGCAGGAAGGCGTCGAGCGCCGCCACACGCGCGTGCTCGTCGGCGGGGGCGAGGATCGCCGCCGTCGCGGCCGCCGCCTCTTCGGGGGTGTGCGGGAAGACCCGGGACAGGGGGAGCCGGTGGCCCGTCCAGTCCGACACGGGGTGCTCCGGTGCGAACGGACGGAAGGCGCCGGGGCGGAACTGCACCCCGCACACCCGACCGCGCCCCTCCAGCTTCGTACTGAAGAGGCCGAGTCCGATGCCCGCGACCTCGCCGAAGCGGTGCGGGTGCTCCTCGGACCGCGCGTGGAGCTCGTACGACTGGAAGACCACGTTCACGGAGGGGTGCGGGACCACGTGGGTGGCGTAGGGCTCCGGGAGGTCCCAGTCGATCAGCCAGTAGTGCTCCAGGTAGGGGCGCAGCGCCTCGGCGGGGGTGTGGCGGCGGAAGCGCACCCTGGAGAGGAGGCCGGACGCGTCCACGATGCCCCGGGTGTCGCGGCGCGGCGCGTCCGAAGTCGCGTTGCTCTCCGCGTCCGCGTCCGAGTTCGCGCCCGCGTTCGGCTGCGGGGTGGCGGCGGGGTCCGGCGTGGCAGGTGCGTCCGACATGGAGGGATCGTAGGTCCGCCGGTGTGCGTCCGCGGGGAGTGTCGCGTTTGTTCAAGAGGTGGCCGGGGTCCTCTTCGTACGGTCGTCCCATGGACACTTCACGCACCCCCGACCCCGCTTCCGACTCCGCCCCCGCCTCCGACTCCGCCCTCCGGATCAGCGACCTGCTCGCCTTGGCCGTCGAGCGCGCCGCCCCCGTCGTCCGTGCCCTTCCCGACGACCGCCTCGGCGATCCCACGCCGTGTGCCGACTACGACGTGCGGGCGCTGGTCAACCACCTCTTCCATGTCGTCGTCCAGTTCCAGGAACTGGCCGCCAAGCGGAACTCCGACTTCTCGGCCACGCCCGACCACCTCGCCGAGATCGGGGACGGCTGGCGGGAGCGCTTCGTCGAGGAGGCGGAGAAGCTCGTCCGCGCGTGGGGCGAGCCCGGCGCCGACGAGGGGACCACGGGCGCGATGGACATGCCGGCCGGGACCGTCGGCTGCATGGCGTTGCTCGACCTGACCGTGCACGCGTGGGACCTGGCCCGCGCGACCGGCCAGGAGTACCGGCCGGGGGACGGGAACGGCGGCGGGGAGAGCGACGACGCCGTCGTGCTGCGGCTGACCGAAGCGGTCGAGGGCATGGCTCCGATGGCCCGCGAGAGGGGCGTCTTCGGAGAGGCCGTGCCGCTGGCCGACGAGAACGCGTCCGCCTTCGACCGCCTCCTCGCGACGACGGGCCGCGACCCGCACTGGAAGCGGTAGGCCCGGGGGGCCGGGGGGAGAGGGGAGGCGGCGCCCCGGGGTGGGGGCGCCCGGCACCCGGCACCCGCCCCGGCACCCGGCGCCCGCCCCGGCACCCGGCGCCCGCCCCGGCACCCGGCGTCTGCCCTCCGGCACCCGGCGTCTGCCCTCCGGCACCCGGCGTCTGCCCTCCGGCACCCGGCGTCTGCCCTCCGGCACCCGGCGCTCGCCGGCGCCCCCCCCGGCACCCGGCGCCTCCTCCCGGCACCCGGCTCCCCGTCCCCGCTTTCGCCGCCCGGCACCGGACACCCTCACCCCCGGGAATACCCCGCCCCCCATCCTCGTTCCACGGGTATAGTTGAACAGTCAACAAATTGTCGGCAGCTGGTCGACAGCCGTGGAGAGTGAGCCAGTCATGCAGTTCGGGATCTTCAGCGTCGGTGACGTGACCGCCGATCCGACCACCGGCCGCACCCCGACCGAGCGCGAGCGCATCAAGGCGATGGTCGCCATCGCGCTCAAGGCCGAGGAGGTCGGGCTCGACGTCTTCGCGACCGGCGAGCACCACAACCCGCCCTTCGTGCCGTCGTCCCCGACCACGATGCTCGGCTACATCGCCGCCCGCACCGAGCGGCTCGTCCTCTCCACCTCCACCACCCTCATCACCACCAACGACCCGGTGAAGATCGCCGAGGACTTCGCGATGCTCCAGCACCTCGCGGACGGGCGCGTCGACCTGATGATGGGGCGGGGCAACACCGGCCCGGTCTACCCGTGGTTCGGCAAGGACATCCGCCAGGGCATCAACCTCGCCGTCGAGAACTACGCGCTCCTGCGCCGCCTCTGGGACGAGGACGTCGTCACCTGGGAGGGCACGTTCCGTACGCCCCTGCAGTCCTTCACCTCGACGCCCCGGCCCCTGGACGGTGTCGCGCCCTTCGTCTGGCACGGCTCCATCAGGTCGCCGGAGATCGCCGAGCAGGCCGCGTACTACGGCGACGGCTTCTTCCACAACAACATCTTCTGGCCCGCCGAGCACACGAAGAAGATGGTCGACCTGTACCGGTCGCGGTACGCGCACTACGGGCACGGCACGCCCGAGCAGGCGACCGTCGGACTCGGCGGCCAGGTGTTCATGCGCAGGAACTCCCAGGACGCGGTGCGGGAGTTCCGCCCCTACTTCGACAACGCGCCGGTGTACGGGCACGGTCCCTCGCTGGAGGAGTTCACCGCGCAGACCCCGCTCACCGTGGGCTCCCCGCAGCAGGTCATCGAGCGGACGCTGTCCTTCCGCGACAGTGTGGGGGACTACCAGCGCCAGCTGTTCCTGATGGACCACGCGGGGCTGCCCCTGAAGACCGTCCTGGAGCAGCTCGACATCCTCGGCGAGGAGGTCGTCCCCGTGCTGCGCGAGGAGTTCGCGAAGAACCGCCCGGCCGCGGTGCCGGACGCGCCCACCCACGCGGCGCGCGTGGCCGCCGCCGAAGAGGCCGGGGAAGAGGCCGGGGAAGAGGTGTCCGCGTGAAGCTCGTCGTCGTGTCCGCGGGACTGAGCGTGCCCTCCTCCACGCGGCTGCTCGCCGACCGCCTCGCCGCGGCGGTCGCGAGCGCCGCCGACGTACGGATCGAGGTCGTCGAACTGCGCGACCTCGCCGTCGAGATCGCGCACAGCCTGACCACCGGGTTCCCCGGCCCCGCCCTGGGCGCCGCGATCGACGCGGTGGCCGGCGCCGACGGCCTGATCGCCGTCACCCCCGTCTTCTCCGCGTCCTACAGCGGGCTGTTCAAGTCGTTCTTCGACGCGGTGAGCGGGTTCGACAAGGACGCGCTCGCGGGGACGCCGGTCCTTCTCGCCGCGACCGGCGGCACGGGACGACACTCCCTCGTCCTGGACCACGCGCTGCGCCCGCTCTTCGCGTACCTGCGGGCCGTCGTCGTCCCGACCGGCGTGTACGCGGCGTCCGAGGACTGGGGCGCGGAGGGCCTCGCGGAGCGGGTGGACCGGGCCGGCGCCGAACTGGCGCGGCTCATGCGGCCGACGGCGGACGCCGGTCCCGAGCTGCCCCCGGTCGTCCCCTTCGAGCGGCAACTCGCCGCGCTGCGGGGGAAGTAAGGGAAGCCGGACGGGGAGCGGCGCGGGGTCAGGGCCAGACCAGGCAGTACGCCTGGTGGCCCGCGTCGTGCAGACGGTGGCTGAAATCCTGCCACTCGTGGAGGAGCCGGTAGACGTTGAAGGCGTCGCGCGGGCCGCCGCGGTCCGGGACGGTGGACCAGATGAAGGCCGCGGCGCCCACCGACTCCTCGCCGATGCCGCGCAGCGGGTCGACGACGGTCATGGGGAGCTTCACCACGGCGTAGTCGGGGTGCAGGACGACCAGTTCCAGTGGGGGCACTTTGTGCAGGGGTATGCCCTCGATGCCGGTCAGGACCATCGCGGCCATCGTCTCCGGCTTGATCTTCGTGAACATCCCGCCCATGCCGAGCTCGTCGCCGCCGAGCTCCTCGGGGCGCATCGAGATCGGTACGCGGGCGGCGGTCGCGCCGTCCGGGGCGCCGAAGTACTTGTACGTCACCCCCACCCCGCCACCTCTGCTGCTCACCCGGTCCTGCCGGGACTCACCGGCCCGGCCGCGCGCCTGGTCGGGCGCCTGCGCGGGTTCCGCTTCCGCCTCGCGTCGGTGCTTGCCCCGCCGGGCACGCCGCGGGCCCAGGCCGTCGGTCCCCTCGCCCAGTCCGCCACCGCGATGCATATCTCCACCCGACTGCTTTTCCAGGGCGGCACGGCCCTGTCTTTTCTAGGCCTCGCGGCCCCCGCCACGCAACCCGATCATCGTGTCAGTGACCTCCCCCACGTTCACCCGCTAAAACGTGGAGTGAAACACCTGTCCGCAGGATGTCCGGACCCTCTGACACCATGGCTCGTGTGAGCTTCCCGTATAGCGCCCCAGTTTCGCAGACTCTCTTCGACCGTGCGGCGGCCGTGACGCCCGGCGGTGTGAACTCTCCCGTGCGCGCGTTCCGCGCTGTGGGTGGTACGCCCCGTTTCATGGTGTCCGGTACCGGTCCGTACCTGACTGACGCCGACGGCCGCGAGTACGTCGACCTCGTGTGCTCGTGGGGTCCGATGATCCTCGGGCACTCCCACCCCGAGGTGATCGCCGCCGTGCAGGAGGCCGTCTCGCGCGGCACCTCCTTCGGCACGCCCGGCGAGGGCGAGGTCGCGCTCGCCGAGGAGATCGTGGCCCGCGTCACCCCCGTCGAGCAGGTGCGGCTCGTCTCCAGCGGCACCGAGGCGACCATGTCCGCCATCCGTCTGGCGCGCGGCTTCACCGGCCGCGCCAAGGTGATCAAGTTCGCCGGCTGCTACCACGGCCACGTCGACGCGCTGCTCGCCGCCGCGGGCTCCGGCGTCGCCACGCTCGGGCTTCCGGACACGCCGGGCGTCACCGGCGCCCAGGCCGGCGACACGATCGTCGTGCCGTACAACGACCTCGAAGCGGTGCACGAGGCGTTCCACAAGCACCCCGGTGAGATCGCGTGCGTCATCACCGAGGCGGCGCCGGGCAACATGGGCGTCGTACCGCCGCGGGAGGGCTTCAACGAGGGCCTCAAGGCGGCCTGCGCCAAGAACGGCGCGCTGTACATCTCCGACGAGGTGATGACGGGCTTTCGTACGTCGAAGGCCGGCTGGTACGGCGTCGACGGCGTGACGCCCGACCTGATGACCTTCGGCAAGGTCATGGGCGGCGGCTTCCCGGCCGCGGCCTTCGGCGGCCGCGCCGACGTCATGGCGCACCTCGCCCCGGCGGGCCCGGTCTACCAGGCGGGCACGCTCTCCGGGAACCCGGTCGCGACGGCCGCGGGCCTCGCCCAGCTGCGCCTGCTGGACGACGCCGCCTACGAGAAGGTCAACGCGGTCTCCGCACAGCTGCGCACGCTGGTGTCCGACGCGCTCGCCAAGGAGGGCGTCGCCCACCGGGTGCAGAACGCGTCGAACATGTTCACCGTCTTCTTCACCGACCGCGAGGTGCGCAACTACGAGGAGGCGAAGGCGCAGGACTCCTTCCGCTTCACCGCGTTCTTCCACTCGATGCTGTCGCAGGGCGTCTATCTGCCGCCCTCGTCCTTCGAGTCCTGGTTCGTGTCCACCGCTCACGACGAGCGGGCGATCGAGCGGATCGCCGCCGCCCTGCCGGGTGCCGCGCGCGCGGCCGCGGAAGCCACGGAGGCCACCGCATGACCGGCACCCCGGCGGGCGACGAGCTGACCGTCGTCCATCTGATGCGCCACGGCGAGGTGCACAACCCCGAGGGGATCCTGTACGGGCGGCTGCCCGACTACCACCTCTCGGAGCTCGGCCGGCAGATGGCCGACCGCGTCGCCGAGCACCTCTCCCGGCGCGACGTCACGCACGTCGTGGCCTCGCCGCTGGACCGCGCCCAGGAGACGGCCACGCCGATCGCCAAGGCGCACGGCCTGGACCTCGCGAGCGACGGCCGTCTGATCGAGGCGGGCAACGTCTTCGAGGGCAAGACCTTCGGGGTGGGCGACGGCGCGCTGAAGAACCCCGAGAACTGGAAGC
This sequence comes from Streptomyces sp. NPDC040622, assembly GCF_055593965.1. Taxonomy (NCBI): domain Bacteria; kingdom Bacillati; phylum Actinomycetota; class Actinomycetes; order Kitasatosporales; family Streptomycetaceae; genus Streptomyces; species Streptomyces sp. NPDC040622. The sequence goes on from NZ_JBVIXD010000002.1 coordinate 43,234, forward strand.
ACCTCGTCAACCCCTTCAAGCCGTCCTGGGGCGAGCCGTACGTGGAGCAGGTCGTGCGGATGATGGGCGCCCTGGACGCGGCGAAGGACGCGGCGCGCGGGCACGAGGCGGTGTGCGTCAGCCACCAGCTGCCGATCTGGATCGTGCGCAGCTTCGTGGAGAAGCGGCGGCTGTGGCACGACCCGCGCAAGCGGCAGTGCACGCTCGCCTCCCTGACGACGTTCACCTACCGCGGCGACAAGATCGTGTCGGTGGGGTACAGCGAGCCGGCCCGTGATCTGGTGCCCGCGCACCTCCTCGCGGGTGCCAAGCCGGTGAAGGGCAAGAGCAAGGCATTCGGGGCGTGAAGCGTTCCGATTTCCTGGCCGAACGGCCCTTGCGTTTCGGGGTAAACACCCTCTGTGTTTTTCGGGGCACTCCCTCGAATGTCGACGAGGCGTAATCGCGTCGCGACTGTATGTCCATCCCAGGTAAAGCACCGTAAATAAGTGCGACTTACCGGAACCCCGGTGTTCGTCGCGCCCTCTAACAGGTCGTCCCTCTTGCACGGCAAATAGAGCAGGAACGGACCCAAGGGCGCGACGAATGGGGATGGAATGCGCGACATCAGCCGCAGGGGAATGCTCGGACTGGGAGCGGGTACGGCCGCCGCTCTCGGACTTGCGGCATGCGGCACCGGGGGCGGCGGCGATTCGTCGTCCGCGGGAAAGGCCGGGGACGGAGCGGGCGGCGCGGGGAAACAGCCGGCCAAGCCGATCGGTGACGGGTCGACCGCCTACACCGGTAAGCAGCCCCACCAGCCGGGCAAGCCCGTTCCGCTGGAGCCGGGCGAGACGCCGCCGCAGTTCGTGATCTTCTCCTGGGACGGCGCGGGCGAGGTCGGGAACGGACTGTTCCCGCGCTTTCTGAAGCTCGCCGAGGACCACAACGCGCACATGACGTTCTTCCTCTCCGGGCTTTATCTGCTGCCGGAATCGAAGAAGCGCATGTACCGGCCGCCGAACAACGCGGTCGGTGCGTCCGACATCGGCTATCTCACCGACGGTCACATCAAGGACACCCTGAAGTACGTCCGGCAGGCCTGGCTCGAAGGCCATGAAATCGGCACGCACTTCAACGGGCACTTCTGCGCGGGCACGGGTTCGGTGGCCAACTGGACGTCCGCACAATGGCAGGACGAGATCGACCAGGCCAAGTCCTTTGTGAAGAAGTGGCGTACGAACACCGGCTGGACCGATCTGCCGTCGCTGCCCTTCGACTACGAGAAGGAACTCGTCGGCGGCCGCACGCCCTGTCTGCTGGGCCAGGACAACCTGCTGCCGACGGCGAAGAAGCTCGGCTGGCGCTACGACGCGTCCTCGCCCGGCGGCCGCCAGAAGTGGCCGCAGAAGAAGATGGGCGTCTGGGACCTGCCGCTGCAGGGCATTCCCTTCCCCGGGCACTCCTTCGAGGTCCTCTCGATGGACTACAACATCCTCGCGAACCAGTCGAAGAACTCCACGAAGGCGCCGCCGGCCAACTACCCGGGCTGGCGCAAGCAGGCCACCGAGGCGTACATCGCCGGATTCAAGCGGGCCTACGAGAGCAACCGCGCGCCGTTCTTCGTCGGCAACCACTTCGAGGAGTGGAACGGCGGCATCTACATGGATGCCGTGGAAGAGGCCCTGAAGCACATCGCGGGAAAGAAGGACGTGCGCCTCGTCTCCTTCCGGCAGTTCGTGGACTGGCTCGACGTGCAGGACCCGAAGGTCCTCACGCAGCTCCAGGGCCTTGAGGTCGGCCAGCAGCCGGCCGGCGGCTGGAAGGGCCTCAGCCGGTAGAACGCTTCGGTCAGGCGACCGGGCCCAGCGTCCGGCCCGGTCGCCTGGGCTGTTCCCCCCGCGGAGGGGGCGCGGAAGATCGCCGATACGGACATGCGAAACTTTTCACATGAGTGTTGCCCGCCGTGCCCCATACCGCACCGATAGCAGCAGTCACCGTCGCCGCCGTGCTGCCCTGCTCACCGCAGGAGCCGCGGTCGCCGCGCTGGCGCTGTCCGCCTGTAGTTCCGGCGGCACCTCGGGCGGCTCAGGAAACACCAACTTCGTCGCCGGTTCCGACGGCATCGCCACCGTCAAGAAGGCGGACCGCAAGGCGAGCCCCGCACTCGACGGCGAAACCCTCGACGGCAAGAAGCTGAACATCGCCGAGGACTACAAGGGCAAGATCGTCGTCATCAACGTCTGGGGCTCCTGGTGCGCCCCGTGCCGGGCCGAGGCGCCGAACTTCGTGAAGGTCGCCGGCGAGACGAAGTCCAAGGGCGTCGAGTTCGTCGGCATCAACACCCGTGACCCCGAGCGGGGCCCCGCGGTCCAGTTCGAGAAGGAACACAAGGTTCCCTATCCGAGCCTGCACGACCCGAGCGGGAAGCTGATGCTGCGTTTCCCCAAGGGCTCGCTCAACCCGAACTTCATTCCCTCCACGCTGGTCATCGACCGGGACGGGAAGATCGCGGCCCGCTCGCAGCAGCCGCTGAACGAAGAGAAGCTGCGCAAGATGATCGACCCGGTCCTCGCGGAGAAGTGATGTCCACTCTCGCCGCCATCAGCGGACCGAACCAGACCGTCATGAGCGGCGCGCTCCTGCTGGCGCTGCCCATCGCCCTGCTCGGCGGTCTCGTCTCGTTCTTCTCGCCGTGCGTGCTGCCGCTCGTGCCGGGCTACCTCTCCTACGTCACCGGGGTCAGCGGCCAGGACATGGCCGAGGCCAAGCGGGGCCGGATGGTCGCGGGCTCCGGGCTCTTCGTCCTCGGCTTCACCGTCGTCTTCGTCTCGTACGGGGCGCTGTTCGGGGAGTTCGGGCGGACCCTCCAGGACAACCAGGCGATCGTCACCCGGGTGCTCGGCGGGGTGATGATCGTGCTCGGCTTCTTCTTCATGGGGCTCATGCCGAAGATCTCCCAGCGGGAGTTCCGGTTCCACAAGAAGCCCGCCGTCGGCCTCGCGGGCGCCCCGATACTGGGCGCCCTGTTCGCCGTCGGCTGGGCCCCCTGCGTCGGCCCGACGCTCGCCGCGGTCAGTGTGCTCTCCCTCGACCAGGCGAGCGCGGGACGCGGCGCGCTGCTGAGCGTCGCGTACTGTCTGGGGCTCGGCGTCCCGTTCATCCTCGCGGCCGTCGCCTTCCGCAAGGCGCTCGGCGCGTTCGGCTGGGTGAAGCGGCACTACGTCTGGGTGATGCGCATCGGCGGCATCATGATGATCGCGACCGGGCTGCTCCTCGTCACCGGCGTGTGGGACAGCATCGTGCAGCAGATGCAGGTCTGGTCCAGTGGCTACACGGTGGGGATCTGATCCATGAGCAAGACCGAAGCTCCCGAAGAGACGGCCGGAGCCGGCGCGGAGAACGACCTCGGCGCCGCGGGCGCCAAGCTCTCGACCGCCCCGCGCGAACGCGAAGAGCCGCCCAACATGCCCCGGCTCGGCGTCATCGGCTGGGCGCGCTGGTTCTGGCGGCAGCTCACCTCGATGCGGGTCGCGCTGATCCTGCTCCTGCTGCTCTCCCTCGGCGCGATCCCGGGCTCACTGATCCCGCAGAACAACGTCGACGAGCTCAAGGTCCAGGACTTCATGGACCGGCACACCACGCTCGGCCCGCTCTACGACAAGCTGCAGCTCTTCGACGTCTACAGCTCGGTGTGGTTCTCCGCGATCTACATCCTCCTGTTCGTCTCCCTCATCGGCTGCATCGTGCCGCGCACCTGGCAGTTCGTCGGCCAGCTGCGCAGCCGCCCGCCGGGCGCCCCCAGGTCGCTGACGCGCCTTCCCGCGTACACGACGTGGCGTACCGAGGCGGAGCCCGAGCAGGTGCACGACGCCGCGCTCACGATGCTCAAGGAGCGCCGCTTCCGCGTGCACACGGCGGGCTCCGGCGCGGGCTCCGGCGCGGGCGGCTCGGTCGCCGGCGAGAAGGGCTATCTGCGCGAGGCCGGCAACCTGCTCTTCCACATCGCGCTGATCGTGATGCTGCTCGCCTTCGCCGCCGGACAGCTCTTCAAGTCCGAGGGCGGCAAGCTGGTCATGGAGGGCGACGGCTTCGCCAACACCCTCAGCCAGTACGACGACTTCAAGTCCGGCAGCCTCTTCGACACCGAGGGCCTGGCGCCGTTCAGCTTCCAGCTCGACAAGTTCGTCGGTACGTACGAGAAGTCGGGCCCCAACCGCGGCACCCCCCGCACCTACCGGGCGGACGTCACCTACTCCGAGGGCCCCGACGGCGCCGAGAAGAAGAAGTCGATCGAGGTCAACAAGCCGCTGGAGGTCGACGGCTCGAAGGTCTACCTCATCGGCCACGGCTTCGCCCCCGCCGTCACCGTCCGCGACGGCAAGGGAAAGATCGTCTACCAGGCGTCCGTGCCGGTGCTGCCCATCGACCAGAACGGCACCGCGACCGGGGCCATCAAGGTGATGGACGGCTACCGCGACAAGAACGGCAAGCGGGACCAGCTCGGGTTCAACGCCTTCTTCGTGCCGACCTTCGCGGGCGTGGGCAAGGGGCAGATGTTCTCGCAGTTCCCCGCCGCCCAGTACCCGGTGCTCGCGCTGTCCGCGTACCACGGCAGCCTGGGCGTCGACGCCGGTGTCCCGCAGAACGTGTACCAGCTGGACACCCGCAAGATGCAGAAGTTCAAGGACGCCAAGGGTGAGCTGCTCAAGCAGCGGCTGCGGCCCGGCGAGACCATGAACCTGCCGGACGGCGCGGGGTCGATCACCTTCGAGAAGAACCTCAAGGAGTGGGCGACCTTCCAGATCTCCCAGCAGCCCGGCACCGGCTGGGCGCTGGGCGGCGCGATCGCGGCCGTCGCCGGCCTCGCGGGCTCCCTGTTCATCCAGCGCCGCCGCGTGTGGGTGCGGGCGGTCAAGGGCGCCGACGGCGTCACCGTCGTCGAGATGGCGGGACTCGGCCGCAGCGAGTCCGCGAAGGTGCCCGAGGAACTCTCCCGGCTCGCCGCCCACCTCCACGACCGGGCGCCGAGTGCGCCCGTGCCAGACCCGGACGCGCAAGCCGCCTCCGGCTCCGACTCCGAGCCCGATGCCGTACCTGCCGAAGGGGCTGAGAAGTGAATCTCGCCGCCACCCTGGCCGCCGAGCCCAACGAGAACCTCGCGCACATCAGCAACGTGCTGATCTACTCCGCGATGGCCGTCTACCTCCTCGCGTTCTTCGCGCACATGGCGGAGTGGCTCTTCGGCAGCCGCAGCAAGGTCGCCCGCACGGCGGCGGCGCTGACGCCGAGCAAGGCCGGCGCGGCCGCGGCCGCGCCCGACGTCACCGTCAAGGCCAAGGGCGGCACCGCCACCCTGGAACGGCCCCAGGTCGTCACCCGGTCCGTGGCCGGTACGCGTGACGTGCCGGACGGACCCGGCGCGTCCGGCGGCGACGAGAAGGGCGACCTGTACGGCCGCATCGCCGTCTCGCTCACCGTCCTCGCCTTCCTCCTCGAGTTCGGCGGCGTGCTCACCCGCGCCCTGTCGGTGCAGCGTGCGCCGTGGGGCAACATGTACGAGTTCAGCATCACCTTCTCCACGGTCGCCGTCGCCGTGTACCTGGTGCTGCTCGCGCTGAAGAAGAACATCGCCTGGCTCGGCCTTCCGCTGGTCACGACGGTCCTGCTCGACCTCGGTCTCGCCGTCACCGTGCTGTACACCTCCAGCGACCAGCTGGTCCCCGCCCTGCACTCGTACTGGCTGTGGATCCACGTCTCCACCGCGATCTTCTGCGGTGCCGTGTTCTACGTCGGCGGTGTCGGCACCCTGCTCTACCTCTTCCGGGACAGCTACGAGTCCAAGCTGCAGAACGGCGGACAGCCCGGCAAGTTCGCCACGTCCGTCCTGGAGCGGCTGCCCTCGGCGGCCTCGCTCGACAAGTTCTCCTACCGCCTGAACGCCGCGATCTTCCCGCTGTGGACGTTCACGATCATCGCGGGCGCGATCTGGGCGGGCGACGCGTGGGGCCGCTACTGGGGCTGGGACCCCAAGGAGGTCTGGTCCTTCATCACCTGGGTCGCCTACGCCTGCTACCTGCACGCCCGCGCGACCGCCGGGTGGAAGGGCCGCAAGGCCGCCTACCTGGCGCTGATCGCCTTCGGCTGCTGGCTGTTCAACTACTACGGCGTGAACATCTTCGTCACCGGCAAGCACTCGTACGCCGGGGTCTGATCCTCGTACCGCCGCCTCGTCGGGCCGGTTCCCGTGACCCAGGTCACGGGAACCGGCCTTCGTCGTACGGACAGTCAGAGGGTGTGGAGACGAACCAGGGGGAACAGCGGGGCCCGGAGCGGCAGGAGCGGCGCGAGCGGCACCGGGTGCTGCGGGTCCGGATCAGGGACGGGGACGCCGACGCGTTCGGCGAGCTCTTCGACGCGTACGCGCGCTCCGTCTACAACCACGCCTACCGCCTCACCGGCGACTGGGCACAGGCCGAGGACATCGTGTCCCTGACCTTCCTGGACGCCTGGCGGCTGCGCGGCAGGGTCGACGCGGAGGGCGGCTCGCTGCGGCCCTGGCTGCTCGGCGTCGCGACGAACGTCACGCGCAACACGCGCAGGGCTGCGCGCCGGCACGCGGCCGCCGTCGCCCGGCTGCCGAGGGACGAGGTGGTGGCCGACTTCGCGGACGAGCTCGCCGCGCGCATCGACGACACGGACCAGCTGGCCCTCGTCCGGGCCGCGTTGGCGAAGCTGCGCCGGCCGGAGCGCGAGGTGCTCGCCCTGTGCGTCTGGTCGGGGCTCGACTACGTCTCGGCCGCCGCCGCCCTCGGCATCCCGGTCGGCACGGTGCGCTCCCGCCTCTCCCGGGCCCGCGCGAAACTCGCGAAAGCCGTGGAACCCGCCAAGAGGGGCGGACAGGTGAGAGGGGACCGCACGTCCGCGGTCAGGCCCAGCACGTCCGCGGGCAGGCCCATCAGGGAGGGAAACCGATGAACGAACTTCCCGAGCGCGACCTTCCGCCGGGCCGTCATCACCTGCTCAAGGAGCACCTGTTGACCGAGATCCGGCAGCACGAGAAGGCGCCCGCGCCGCGGCGGAACGCGCAGATCTGGTTCAGGCCCGCACTGGTCGCGGGAGCCGTGGCCGTGGCCGTCGCGGCTGCCGTGCTGGTCGCCTCGCCGTTCGGCGACCGCGCGGCGCAGGCGGAACCGCCGTCGAAGGAGACGGTGCGGATGCTGGAGGAGATCGCCGCGGCGGCGAAGAAGCAGCCAGGACCGAAGGACCTGCGGGACGACCAGTTCGAGTACGTCAGGACCAAGGAGCGGTACATGGAGACGGGCAGCGACGAGAAGTCCCGCATCCAGCCCCCGCACGTCAGGGAGTACTGGAAGTCGGTGGACGGCAGGCACACGGAGGTGGTGAACGACCGGGTCGACGGCTTCGACCACGAGCGCATGCCGCCGGACCTGCCCCTGGTGGAGGGCGACTCCCACTACCGCAGCCTGCAGAAGCTGCCGACCGACCCGGTCAACATGCGGGACTGGCTGTACCGGGTGGCCTCGGGGGGCGAGAGCAAGGACCAGAACGCCTTCGTGCTCGTCGGTGACCTCTGCGGCGGCCTGATGCCCCCGAAGCAGGCCGCCGCGCTCTACCTCGCCGCGTCGAAGATCCCCGGGGTCGAGGTGCGCGAGGACGCGGTGGACGCGGCGGGGCGCCACGGCGTGGCCATCGCCCGCGAGAACGACGGCGAACGGCAGGAGCTGATCTTCGACAGGAGGACCAAGCAGTTCCTCGGCGAGCGGCAGGTGGCGGTCGAGGACCTGCCGACGGGGTTCGAGAAAGGCACGGTGACCGCCCACACGGCCGTCCTGGAGCGCGTCATCGTCGACAAGGCGGGACAGCGCCCGTAGGACAGCGCCCGTAAGGAACGTGACGCCCCAGGGTGTCAGGAGTGCGGAACGGGACGTACCGGGTCAGGCTGGTGCCATGACCGTGACGATCGGACAGGGCACCAGCCGGACCGAGGGCCCCACCCAGCACCTGCGCCAGGAACTCCTTCTTCCCCACCCTGTGGAAAAAGTCTGGGCGGCGGTGGCCACCCCCGAGGGACTGCCGGGGTGGCTCGCCGCCGCCGACGTGTTCGAGCCCCGGCTCGGCGGCTCCGTCACGCTGCGCTGGCTCAACGGCTCCGAGGACGCCACGCACTCGGGGCGCGTGACGGCGTGGGACCGGGACGTCATCGCCGAGTACACGATCGACCTGCACGGCCGGTGCCGGTTCCACCTCGAACCCGCGGGGGAGTCCGGCACCACGCTGCGCTTCACCAACGAGTTCGCGGGGGACGACGCGCTGCGGCTCGACGGCCTCGCCGGGTGGCACGACCACTTCGAGATGCTGGCCGACGCGCTCGACGGGCGCCCGCAGGACTGGCCGGCGTGGAGTCCGGACCGCTGGCGGGAGCTGCGCGGGACGTACGAGGCCGCCACGGGCTGACGCGGGCTCCGGCCCCGACGTCCGCGCCGGGGCCGCACCCCGAGGCCGCTCCCGACCTCACCCCCCGATGTCCTCGCCCCACAACTCCGGCCGCTCCGCGATGAATTCACGCATCATCGTCACGCACTCCGGAGCGTCGAGCACCACGATCTCCACGCCGTGCTCCGCCAGCCAGTCGTGGCCGCCGTGGAGCGTCCTCGCCTCGCCCACGATTACCCGCGAGATGCCGAACTGCCGCACCAGGCCGCTGCAGTACCAGCAGGGCGAGAGCGTCGTGACCATCGTCGTGCCCCGGTAGCCGCGCCGGCGCCCGGCGGCGCGGAACGCGGACGTCTCCGCGTGCGCCGACGGATCACCGTCCTGCACCCGCCGGTTGTGCCCGCGCCCGAGCAGCGTCCCGTCGGCGGCGTAGAGCGCGGCGCCGATCGGGATGCCGCCCTCGGCGCGCCCCGCCCTCGCCTCCTCGACGGCCGTCGCGAGCCAGGCGCGGGCCCGCTCCTCATCCATCGCAGGCCCCCGGCTCCGCCACCGAGATCGCGTCCAGCTGTCCCCGCAGATATGTGTGCGAGTCGACGCCGCGGACGTCCGTGCCCGGGTCGCACTCGTAGAAGTACACGAGCGACATCAGCTCCTCGGCGGGCGCCTCGGCGGGTGGCGGCAGCACCCGGTGGCGGCCGGACTGCCAGCGGCCGCCGGTCCAACGGGCCATCAGGTCACCGATGTTGACGGTGAGGGCGGCCGGGTCGAACGGCGCGTCCTGCCAGCCGCCCTCGTCCGTGAACACCTGGAGCCCGCCCCGGCCCGCCTGCCGGTCGAGGACCGTCACCGTGCCGAAGTCGGTGTGCGGGCCGATGCGGAACTGGCCGGGCTCCGGCTCGCCCACCCGCTCCCGCCCCGGATACCAGTTGATGTTGAAGCCCCAGGTGGGGTGGCCCGTATGGCGGGTGAAGAAGTCCTCGTCCTCGCCGAGCGCCACACCGAGCAGCTCCAGGAGCAGGTCGCAGAGGGCCCGCATCCGGCCGAGGTAGTCCGTCACGAGGCCGTGCAGCTCCGGCGATCGGGCGGGCCAGGTGTTCGGCAGGAACCACTCGGCGTCCACGGCCGCGTCGCCGGTCGGCTCGTCCGCCGCGAAGGACAGCGACTCCTTCAGGTCCGGGGGCGCGGCCGTGCCCTCCGCGTAGCTGTTGGCCTCGGCGCCGGGGCCGAGCCAGCCGCGCCCGCCGACCCGCACCGCGTAGGGCTGCTTCGCCCCGGCGGGCAGGTGGAAGAAGCCGCGGGCCGACTCCCTGATCGCCGTGCGCAGGGCCTCATCGACGCCGTGCCCGGTCACCAGGAGGAACCCGGCGGTGCGCAGGGCCGTATCGACGGTCCGTGCCGTGCGCGCGCGGGCCTTGGGGTCGCCGGACAGCCACGGACGCAGGTCGACCGTGGGAATGCGGGATGCGCTCATGTCTCCATCGTGCCCGTCCCGGCCCCGCGTCAGGCCTCATCGACAGCGCCGACGGAGCCATCGGGAGGACGCCCCCACCAGCGCGTACGCCCGTTCGTAGCGTCACCGCCATGACCACACCGGCCACGTCCTCGCACCGTACGGGCACGGCCCCCTGATCGCGCCGGCTCGCCGGCCTCGGCGTGATCCGCACCGGTCTGACGTACGTCCTGATGTACGCCGCGTACGCCAAGCCGCCGACCGCCAGGATCGCCGCGCCCGCCTTCACCTGCCCGGCGGTCGCGAGGGTCGCGGACTGGCTCGGTGAGGCGGATGCGGCTGCCGAGCCGGTCGAAGGGCTCGGTGCCGAGCGAGGACTCCAGGGCGCGGATCCGGCTCGTCACGCTGGACCGGGCGTACTTCGGCCCGGTGGCGGCCGGGTGCAGCTGAGGACGGCGGTGACCTTCTCGAAGGTCACCGGGAGCCGCAGTTCCCTCGGCCGTCAGCTCTCGTTGCCGTTGCCCTTGTCGCGCCGGTTCTCGTCCGGGTCCTCGTCCTTGAGGGACTTCAGGAACTCGGGGTTGTCGTCGGGGGCCACCCACCGGGTACTGCCGCCCCGGCCCCGCCCGGCGATGCCGCCGCCCGCGCCGGGCGCGTGGCGCACCTTGCCCGTGACGAGCCAGGCGACCGGGCCGAGCAGCACCTCGCCGAAGAGCAGCACGATGATGACCCACACCACCTTGGGCAGATGCCTGACCTCCTTCTCCGGAGTGTTCAGGACATCGATGAAGGCATAGATCCACACCGCCAGGACCAGCAGGAACGGCAGATACCTGAGCATGGTGGCGCGATCCCCCAAGCGGTGGCGGCGGAGGCCGTGCGAGCCCCCGGTGACGGGGCCAGGGTAGCCGGTGCCGGATACTGGAACGCATGGCTTACGACGATCTTCGCTCCCTGCTCCGGGCACTGGACCGCGAGGGCGATCTCAAGCGCATCAAGGCCGAGGTCGACCCCTACCTGGAGGTCGGCGAGATCACCGACCGCGTCCAGAAGTCGGGCGGTCCCGCGCTCCTCTTCGAGAACGTCAAGGGCTCCTCGATGCCCCTGGCGATGAACGTGTACGGGACGGACCGCCGCCTCCTGAAGGCGCTCGGCCTGAAGTCGTACGGCGAGATCAGCGACAAGATCGGCGGCCTGCTCAAGCCGGAGCTGCCGCAGGGCTTCGTCGGGGTGCGCGAGGCGTTCGGGAAGCTCGGCGCGATGACGCACGTACCGCCGAAGAAGGTGAAGTCCGACAGCGCGCCCGTCCAGGAGGTCGTCCTCACCGGCGACGACGTGGACCTGGAGCAGCTGCCCGCGCTCTTCACCTGGCCCGAGGACGGCGGCTCCTTCTTCAACCTGGGCCTGACCCACACCAAGGACCCGGACACCGGGGTGCGCAACCTGGGTCTGTACCGGCTCCAGCGCCACGACAAGCGCACCATCGGCATGCACTGGCAGATCCACAAGGACAGCCGCAACCACTACCAGGTGGCCGCCCGCAGGGGCGAGAAGCTGCCGGTCGCGATCGCCTTCGGCTGTCCGCCGGCGGTGACGTACGCCTCGACGGCGCCGCTGCCCGGCGACATGGACGAGTACATGCTGGCCGGGTTCATCCAGGGCAAGCGCGTCGAGATGGTCGACTGCAAGACGGTCCCGCTGCAGGTCCCGGCGCACGCCGAGGTCGTCATCGAGGGCTGGCTGGAGCCGGGCGAGATGCTCCCGGAGGGCCCCTTCGGCGACCACACCGGCTTCTACACCCCGCAGGAGCCCTTCCCCGCGCTGAAGATCGACTGCGTGACGATGCGGAAGCGTCCGCTGCTCCAGTCGATCGTGGTGGGCCGCCCGCCGACGGAGGACGGCCCGCTCGGCCGCGCCACCGAGCGCTTCTTCCTGCCCCTGCTCAAGGTGATCGTCCCGGACATCGTGGACTACCACCTGCCGGAGTCCGGCGGCTTCCACAACTGCGCGATCGTCTCGATCGACAAGAAGTACCCGAAGCACGCGCAGAAGGTGATGCACGCCATCTGGGGTGCGCACATGATGTCGCTGACGAAACTGATCGTGGTCGTGGACAAGGATTGCGACGTCCACGACCTGCACGAAGTGTCCTGGCGCGCGCTCGGCAACACGGACTACGCGCGTGACCTGACGGTGGCCGAAGGTCCCGTCGACCACCTCGACCACGCCTCCTACCAGCAGTTCTGGGGCGGCAAGGCGGGCATCGACGCGACGAAGAAGCTGCCCGAGGAGGGATACACACGGGACGGCGGCTGGCCGAACATGGTCGAGTCCGACCCGGACACGGCGGCGAAGGTCGACCGCCGCTGGAAGGAGTACGGACTCTCGTGAGTTCAGCATCAGCCGCGATCCCGCAGCCGGGGCGCACCAAGGCGTTCCTGCGGCTCGTCATGATCGAGCACTCGGTCTTCGCGCTGCCCTTCGCCTACATCGCCGCGCTCACCGCGATGTTCCGGCTGGACGAGAACATCCACTGGGGGCGGCTGCTCCTGGTGACCGTCTGCATGGTGGGCCTGCGCACGTTCGCGATGGCCGCGAACCGGATCATCGACCGCGAGATCGACGCCCGCAATCCGCGCACCGCCCACCGCGAGCTCGTCACGGGCGCGGTGTCGGTGAAGTCCGCGTGGACCGGCGCCCTGATCGCGCTCGTCGTCTTCCTCGCGTCGGCCGCGCTGCTCAACCCGCTCTGCCTGGCGCTCGCGCCGGTCGCGGTGATCCCGATGGTGGTCTACCCGTACGGCAAGCGGTTCACGAACTTCCCGCAGGCGATCCTCGGCCTCGCCCAGGCGATGGGCCCGGTCGGCGCCTGGATCGCGATCACCGGCGAGTGGTCGGGACAGGCGGTGATCCTCGGGCTCGCGGTCGGCATCTGGATCGGCGGCTTCGACCTGATCTACGCCTGCCAGGACGTGGAGACGGACCGCGAGGTCGGCGTGAAGTCGGTGCCCGCGCGCTTCGGCATCCCGGCCGCGATCCGGGGCGCCCGCGCCTGCCACCTCGTGACCACGGCGCTCTTCGTCTGGTACGCGGCCTCCACGGACGCCGGCGTGTTCTTCTGGCTCGGCATCGCGGTCGTCGCGGGCGCGTTCGTCTACGAGCACTCGATCGTGAAGCCGCACGACCTGACCCGTCTGAACCGCGCCTTTTTCCAGGTGAACGGTTTCATCGGGATCGCCCTGTTTGTCTGTGCGCTGCTCGATCTGCTCGTACGCGGGCTCACCGTCTGAACGGCCCGGGGATAGGCTTCACAGCGTGAACCCAGGAGATACGCAGCGTAGGCCTTGGATCGTGGGGGTGTCGGGTGCCTCGGGTACCCCGTACGCCGCCGCCGTGCTGCGCGCGCTGCTCGCGGCGGGGGAGAGCGTCGACCTCGTCGTGTCCCGGGCCTCGCGCCTGACGCTGCTCGACGAGACGGGCATCGCCTTCCGGGACGCGCACTGGCGGGACGACCTGGTCCACTGGCTGGGGCGCGGCGCGGACGGCAAGCCGGACACGTTCGACCTGTCGTCGGCGGCTCTGGACGACGTGCGGTACTGGGCCGCGGGGGATCTGGCGGCGGGACCGTCATCGGGGTCGTACGCGACGAAGGGGATGCTGATCGTGCCGGCGTCCACGGCGTGCGTGGCCGGGGTGGCGCTGGGGCTCTCGAAGGACCTGCTGCAGCGGTCGGCGAGCGTGACGCTCAAGGAGGGCCGGCGTCTTGTGGTCTGTGTGCGCGAGACGCCGTTGAACGGCCAGACGCTGAAGCACTTGGTGAGCCTGGACGAGGCGGGCGCGATCGTGCTGCCCGCCTCTCCGGCGTTCTACGCGGGGGCGACGCACATCCAGGATCTGGTGGACTTCGTCGCCGGGCGGGTGCTGGACGCGGCACGGGTGCCGCACGAGCTGTACCGCCGCTGGGAAGGGGAACTGGGGGGCGCTTCCAGTGCCGGATGAGCGCCCCGAAAGGGGCGCGGGGAACTGCGCGGGCCACCACGACGAAGCCGCAGTCGGCACCGATCCCCGCCCCCGCGGCGGGACTACCGCTTCTTGGCGCCCCGCACCTTCTTGGCAGTCCTGCGCGGCGCCGCGACATTCGCACGCGAGCGGTTGGCCAGGTCCTGAAGCTCGCGCATCCGGGCGTAGGCCATCTCGATCGAGTACACGGGTGACTCACTCCTGAAGGATCGTCGTTGATCGGCTGAGATTGTGAAAGATTCACAGGGCCTAGGCCCTGTTACGCCTTAGATTCTACACATAGACTCGCGGTATCGCTGAATAATGAAAGGCATCGCACCTATGGACGCCGTGGACAGGCAGCTCATCCAGGCACTGCGGGAGAACGGCCGGGCCTCGTACGCCGAACTCGGGCGGCTCGTGGGCCTCTCGGGGCCCAGCGTCACGGACCGGATCAACCGTCTCGAAGCGGCCGGTGTCATCACGGGCTACCGCGCGACGGTCGACTCCGCCTCGCTCGGTCTCGGCGTCATCGCCCTCATCGGCATCTCGCTCTCCGACGCCGCCGACCACGAGGACGTGGCCCGGCGCCTGAAGGACCTGCACGAGATCGAGGACTGCTGGTTCATCGCGGGCGACGACTCGTACATGCTCAAGGTCAGGGCCAGTGACGTGGACGGCCTGGAGAAGACGATCCGCCGGCTCAGCGGCACCCGCGGCGTCTCCCGCACGCGGACGACCATCGTGCTCTCCACCAAGTGGGAGAACCGTGTCGGGGAACTGCCCGAGGAGGAGTGAGCGGGGGCGTGGGCGTACGGTTGGCGGGAGTTTGTCGTAGGGAGAGGTGAGGGCGAGGCATGGACGCAGGTCTCAAGCGCGAACTTGAGCAGAAGGTCCGGGACGGGGAGCGGCTGTCCCGCGAGGACGGCATCGCGCTCTACGAGTCGGACGACCTGGCCTGGCTCGGCGGGCTCGCCCACGAGGTGCGCACCCGCAAGAACGGCGACGTCGTGCACTTCAACGTCAACCGTCATCTCAACATGACGAACGTGTGCACCGCGTCGTGCGCCTACTGCTCGTTCCAGCGCAAGCCGGGCGAGAAGGACGCGTACACGATGCGCATCGAGGAGGCCGTCCGCCTCGCCAAGGCGATGGAGGGCGAGAACCTCACCGAGCTGCACATCGTCAACGGCCTGCACCCCAACCTGCCGTGGCGCTACTACCCGCGCTCGCTCAGCGAGCTCAAGAAGGCGCTGCCGAGCGTCTCCCTGAAGGCCTTCACCGCCACCGAGATCCACCACTTCGAGACGATCTCCGGGATGTCCGCGTCCGACATCCTCGACGAGCTCATCGAGGCCGGCCTGGAGTCGCTGACCGGCGGCGGCGCGGAGATCTTCGACTGGGAGGTGCGTCAGCACATCGTCGACCACCGCACCCACTGGGAGGACTGGTCGCGCATCCACCGCCTCGCGCACGAGAAGGGTCTGAAGACCCCGAGCACGATGCTGTACGGGCACATCGAGGAGCGGCGCCACCGCGTCGACCACGTCCTTCGCCTGCGTGAGCTGCAGGACGAGACCGGCGGCTTCCAGGTCTTCATCCCGCTGCGCTACCAGCACGACTTCGTGGACATGCAGGACGGCAAGGTCCGCAACAAGCTCCAGGCGCGCACCACCATGGCGTCCGGCGCCGAGGCCCTGAAGACCTTCGCGGTCTCGCGCCTCCTCTTCGACAACGTGCCGCACGTCAAGGTCTTCTGGGTCATGCACGGCCTGCACACCACGCAGCTCGCCCTGCAGCACGGCGCGGACGACATGGACGGCTCGGTCGTCGAGTACAAGATCACGCACGACGCGGACAACTTCGGCACGCCGAACAAGCTGACCCGCGAGGACCTGCTCGACCTGATCCGCGAGGCCGGCTTCCGTCCGATCGAGCGGAACACGCGCTACGAGGCGATCCGTGAGTACGACGGCCCCGACCCGCTGCTGCGGGAGTCGCCGCAGGCGATGCGGGTCTGATCCGAGCGTCACCCTCGCCATCCCGACGAGCGAGCCCCGGCCGTGGCGGCCGGGGCTCGTCGCGTTCTCCGGGAGGTGGTCGCAGGCGTGGCCGGACGTGCTGTCCGGGATGCGGGATACGGTTGAGGCGCGTATCAAGTAATGGCTACTCTCCACCTATGACTCTTACATTCCGGCTGGACCCGGAGATCGATCCCGCGCTCCGCGACGGCGTCCTCGCCCTCTGGGCCGACGTCTCCAACGCCGGCGGAGCCGTCGGGTTCGTGCCGCCCGTCACCCCCGAGGACATACGTCCCGAGTGGATCAAGCGCCTGGCCGAGCTGGGCGACGGGCGCGTCCGGCTCCTCGTGGGGCACGACGAGGAGGGCGAGGTCGCCGCGACCGCCTTCCTCGCGTACAACCAGCACCGCCTGATGAAGCACTGGATCTGGCTGTACGTGGTGATGGTCCACCCGCGCCACCAGGGCAAGGGGTACGGCCGCGACCTGATGGCCGCCGCCGCGCGGGCCGCCCGCGGCTTCGAGGGCGTCGAGGCGATCCGGCTCACCTGCCGCGGCGGCACGGGGGTCGACCGCTTCTACGCGTCCTGCGGATACAAGGAGGTCGGCCGGGTGCCCGGCGCCATCCGGGTCGCGCCCGGCGACGACCGCGACGACGTCATCATGCTGCTGCCGCTCGACTGAGGCCGTGGGCGCGGGGCTCACCCCCTTGCCGGAAGCTCCGCGTCCCGTGCTTCACTGGAGGGGCTCGTCCTACTCGGGCCCATTTCGGAACGGAAGAGTGGATTGACATGCTCCGCTACACGCTGATGCGCCTCGGGATCTTCGTGGGTTGCTTCTTGGTCGTCTGGGGCCTCGTCTACTCCGAGATCCTGCCGCGCGGGCTCGGCGACTCGAACCTCCTGTGGGTCCTGCTGCTGTCGCTGGTCATCTCCGCGCCCATCAGCTTCGTGGCGCTGCGCAAGGAGCGCGACCGCGCCTCGCGCGACGTCGTCGCGCGCGTGGACCGCGCCAAGGCCAACCTGGACGCCAACCGCACCCAGGAGGACGACGCGGACGACGTGGCGCGCACCCGGGCGCAGGGCGGAACGCAGACGCAGAGCTCGTAAGCTTCGTCACACCCACCACACGCATCACCGGACCCCGGTCCCGGAGCAGCTCGCTCCGGGGGCCGGGGTTCCGTGCGTCACGGGGCAGTTGGGGCGTGCGGGAAGCGGCCGATACGGCGGCGACCCCTCCACTTACCTCAAACAAGACCTTTGATGTTCTCAAAGCACGAGTGTTAACGTGTTCGACATGAAGACAGCAGCAGCGCACCACCACGCCATGAGCGTCCCGCTCGTGGCGCGCCTGCATGTCGACCTCTGCCGCTGCATGTCCGCGGCCTGTCACATCTGAACGTGACCCCCGCTGCAGCGGCTGCCCCGACCCTTCGCGGTTGCCGCTCCCGTACGACCCCCACCCCCTGACTTTCCTCACCGGAGTGTGTCCGTGTCCGCGAATTCCGCGACGCCCGCCGACAAGGCCGGCCAGCCCGAGAAGCCCCAGTCCGGCTTCCGGATACCCAAGTTCCTCAAGATCCCCTTCTGGGCGCAGATCCTCGGCGGCCTGGTCCTGGGTGTCCTGCTCGGCTGGATCGCCCGCAACCAGGACGTCGACTGGCTCGTCACCACCCTCTCCAAGGTCGGTGACACCTTCATCGGGCTCCTGAAGCTGGCGGTCGCCCCGCTCGTCTTCTTCGCGATCCTGGTGTCGATCACCAACCTGCGGAAGGTCAACAACGCCGCGCGGCTCGCCACCCGCACCCTGCTGTGGTTCATGATCACGTCGCTGATCGCGGTCGCCATCGGCCTCGCCATCGGCCTGCTCACCAACCCCGGCTCCGGCACCGGCCTGACCCCCAAGGACGGCAAGGCCCCCGACCACGCCGGCTCCTGGATCGACTTCCTGACCGGGATCATCCCGACCGACGTCATCACGCCCTTCACCGAGCTCAACGTCCTGCAGATCGTCTTCATGGCCGCCGTCGCCGGCATCGCCGTACTGAAGATCGGCGACAAGGCCCAGCCGATCCTGGAACTCTCCGAGTCCGTGCTCGCGCTGCTGCAGAAGGCCCTGTGGTGGGTCATCAAGCTCTCCCCGATCGGCACCATCGGCCTCATCGGCTTCGCCATCGCGGACTACGGCTGGAACCTCATCAGCAAGTACGCGACGTTCACCGCCGACATCTACATCGGCTGCGCCCTGGTGCTGTTCGGCGTCTACCCGCTGCTGCTCGCCACCGTCGCCAAGGTCAACCCGCTCCAGTTCTTCAAGGGCGCCTGGCCCGCCATCCAGCTGGCCTTCGTCTCCCGCTCCTCGGTCGGCACCATGCCGATCACCCAGAAGGTCACCGAGCGCCTCGGCGTCCCGAAGGAGTACACCTCCTTCGCCGTGCCGTTCGGCGCGACCA
Organism: Streptomyces sp. NPDC040622; assembly: GCF_055593965.1. Classification (NCBI taxonomy): domain Bacteria; kingdom Bacillati; phylum Actinomycetota; class Actinomycetes; order Kitasatosporales; family Streptomycetaceae; genus Streptomyces; species Streptomyces sp. NPDC040622. The sequence continues at coordinate 61,591 of NZ_JBVIXD010000002.1, forward strand.
CCAAGATGGACGGCTGCGCCGCGATCTACCCGGCGATCGCCGCGATCTTCGTCGCGCAGATCTTCGACGTGAACATGGGCATCAAGGAGTACCTGCTCATCGCGTTCGTCTCCGTCGTCGGATCGGCCGCCACGGCGGGCCTGACGGGTGCCACGGTCATGCTGACCCTGACCCTGTCGACGCTCGGCCTGCCGATGGAGGGCGTGGGCCTGCTCCTCGCCATCGACCCGGTCCTCGACATGATGCGCACGGCCACGAACGTCGCCGGACAGGCGCTCGTCCCGGTGATCGTCGCCGCCCGCGAGAAGATCCTGGACCGCGAGGCGTACGAGAGCGCGACGGCATCGCCGCTGGAGGACTTCGACGAGGCGCCGGCCCCGCGTCCGGTGGCCGCCGCGGCCTGAGCGCGCGTCGTCGCCGAGGCCTGAGCGCACGTCGTCGCCGAGGCCCGAGTGCCTCTCTCTGGCTCCTTTCGGTCCCTTTCGGCCTCTTTCGGCCCTCGAAGCCCCGTCCCGGAACAATTCCGGGGCGGGGCTCGGTCGTTGCTGAGTGCGGGCTCCGGTAATCGTGGCCAGGCCTCCGTTGACCGTACGCTGACGTGTGAACGGACAGTGTGGGAAGGCGGGGGCCGGGGTGGGCGAGAAGCGGCGGCAGAAGCAGCGACAGCAGAGGATGCCGCGGGCCGTGCGCGAGCAGCAGATGCTGGACGCGGCGGTGCGGACGTTCGGGCAGCGGGGGTACCGGGCCGCGTCCATGGACGAGATCGCGGAGCTCGCCGGCGTCTCCAAGCCGCTCGTCTACCTCTATCTCAACTCCAAGGAAGAGCTCTTCAGCGCGTGCATCCGCCGGGAGGCGGCGGCGCTCGTCGCCGCGGTGCGGGACGGGGCGAGCGGGGTGGCGGGCGAGCCCGCCGACCGCCAACTCTGGGACGGGCTCCGGGCGTTCTTCACGCACACCGCCGAGCGGTCCGACGGGTGGGCCGTGCTGCACAGCCAGGCGCGCACCCAGGGCGAGCCGTTCGCGGCCGAGGTCGCCGCGATGCGGGAGGAGATCGTCACGTTCGTGACGACGCTCATCGCGGAGGCGGCGCGGTCGGCGCACGGCGACCCGTCCCTTCCCGAACGCGAGGTCGCGGGGCTGGCGCAGGCGCTCGTGGGGGCGGCGGAGTCGTTGGCCGGGTGGGCGAACACGGATGGGTCCGTGTCGGCCAGGGAGGCGGCGGGGACGCTCATGAACTTTGCGTGGGCGGGGCTGGGGGGCCTGATGGAGGGGCGACGCTGGTCTCCGTCTCCGTCTCCGTCTCCGGTGCTGGGTGCGGGCTCGTCCGGCCGGTGAGGTGCGGTTTGCCGATGGCGCTGCGGAGTTCGAAGGCCGGGCCGTGGGCGGTGTACGTCACGGTGGACGGGAGCAGGACGGGGGCCCTGAACTCGATGCGGGCGTACGTCGTGACGTCCTGGTGCTGAGCGCCGTGTTCCGCGAGGCAGCGGGCCGCGGTCCACATGCCGTGGGCGATCGCCCGGGGGAAGCCGAAGGGCTTCGCGGTGAGTGGGTGCAGGTGGATGGGGTTGCGGTCGCCGCTGACGGTGGCGTAGCGGCGGCCGAGGTCTGCGGGTAGCCGCCAGTCCGCTTCGGCGGTGGGTGCGGTGGGTGCGGTGGGTGCGGTGGGTGCGGTGGGCGCGGTGGGTGTGGTGGGTGCGGTGCGCCGGGTGGGGGCGGGCCCTGGGGTCGCTGCGGTGGTCGTCGGCGGCGTTGGTGTTTTGTGGCGGGCCAGGTAGGTGCTGGAGGACTCCCAGAGGAGTGTGCCGCTCCGGGAGGTGACCTCGGTGACGAGGGTTGCTTCGGTGCCGCGGCGGTGGGGGGTCAACTTGGCTGTGTGGACGCTCAGTTCCAGCTGGTCGGTGGGGTGGAGGGGCTGGTGCCCGGTGATCTCGATGGAGGTGTGGACGAGGCCGAGGAGGGGGAGCGGGAAGTCTCGGGCGGCCATCAGGCGCATGGCGAGGGGGAAGGCGAGGACGTGGGGATAGGTGAGGGGGAGCGGCCCGTCTCCCTCCGGGAACCCGCAGGCCTTCTTGTAGGCGGTGAGGTGGTGGGGGGCGGGGGTGCGGGTGGTGGTGAGGCGTGTGTGAGGGGGGTGGAGGGTGTGGGGGGTGTGGTGTGAGCCGGGGCGCTTGAAGGGGGAGAGGGCGGCGGCGCGGAGGAGGAGGGCGGGGAGGGGGGCTTGCATGGTTTTCCCTTCGTCGGGTTGTCGTCGGTCTCTGCGCCTCGGGTTCGTCTGTGGGGCGGGGTCGCGGGGGTATGTACGTACTCGCTATCCCTGCGCCACGCTGCACGAACAAAGACGCTATGGCTGGCTCGGTGCTCCGTGCGCACATACCCCCGCGCCCCCTCGGGCCGGTTGGGCGGGTGCCGCCCGGCTGTTGCTTCTAGGGGCGCGGGGAACGGCGCGACAAGCCACGACGATCCCGCACCCGCAAACCGTCATGGCCCCCGCGGCGAGCGGGCTTTTAGGGGCGCGGGGAACGGCGCGACAAGCCACGACGCACCCGCACCCGCAAACCGTCATGGCCCCCGCGGCGAGCGGGCTTTTAGGGGCGCGGGGAACGGCGCGACAAGCCACGACGATCCCGCACCCGCAAACCGTCATGGCCCCCGCGGCGAGCGGGCTTTTAGGGGCGCGGGGAACGGCGCGACAAGCCACGGTGGGCCCGCACCCGCCCGCGCAGGGGGGAACCCACTCACCCAGAACCGCCCAAGGCCCAGGGGCCAGCCTCACGCTCCTAGGAGACTCTGACCGCACACCCGGATCGTCTGGGCGTTGACGCCCCCCTGCGCGAGCCAGGACGTCGTCTCCGCCACGTCCACGGGGAGTCCCCCTTGCGCCAGAGAGTTCATGCGGCGCCCCGCCTCGCGGATGAAGAGAGGGACCGCCGCCGTCATCTTCGTCTCGATGAAGCCGGGCGCGACCGCGTTCACCGTCACCCCGTGCTCCGCCAGCGCCCGCGGCCCGAGCGAACGGACGAGCCCGATGATCCCCGCCTTGCTCGCCGCGTAGTTCGTCTGGCCCGCGTTGCCCGCGATGCCCGCGATCGAGGCGGTGGCGACGATCCGGCCGCCGGGGCGGATCGTGCCGGTCTTGAGGAGCGTGTCCGTGGTGGCGAGGACCGCCGCGAGGTTCACGTCGAGGACCGATGTCCAGCGGTCGTGCGCCATGTTGGCGAGTTTGCGGTCACGGGTGATGCCCGCGTTGTGGACGAGGATGTCGAGGCCGTCCGGCAGCGCGTCGGCGATGCGGTCGCCCGCGTCCGGCACCGTGATGTCGAGGGGCAGCGCCGTGCCGCCCAGGCGTTGGGCCACCCGGGACAGGTCCGCCGCGGCCGGGGGGACGTCGAGGAGCGTGACGTTCGCGCCGTCCCGCGTGAGGACTTCCGCGACCGCCTCGCCGATGCCGCGCGCGGCGCCCGTCACCAGGGCGGTGCGGCCCGCCAGGGGGCGGTCCCGGTCCAGGGGAGCCGTCAGGGTTTCGGCGGGACCCGTCTCGATCACCTGGCCGGTGACGTAGGCGGACTTGGGGGAGAGCAGGAAGCGCAGGGTCGACTCGGCGGTGGCGATGGGGCCGTGGACGCGGACGAGTGTGGCCGTGCGGCCGCGGCCCAACTCCTTGGCGAGGGAGCGTATGAACCCTTCGAGGGCCTGCTGCACCGCCGACTGGTGGTGGTCCGCGGGGTCGGGCGGCGAGCCGAGGACCAGGACGCGGCCGTTGTCCGCGATCCGGCGCACCAGTGGGTGCAGGGCCGCGTGGATTTCGGCGAGGGTCGCCACGTCCTGCACCGCCGTGGCGTCCAGGACAACTGCCGTGGGGGCAGTGGTGCTTGGGGTGGTGGTGAGGGTGTGGCCCGCTGATTCGAGGAGCGTCGGGAGGTCGTCGGCGTAGGAGGACTCGCCTGCTGTGAGCAGGAGCAACTCGCCGCCCAGGGTGGGGTGTTCCGGTGACCAGCGGCGCAGTGGTGCCGGCTGGGGCAGGCCCAGGCGGCGGGTGAGGAAGCGGCCGGGGGCGGTGGTGGTGAAGGTCAGGTAGCGGTCGGCCATTGTCCAACTCCCAGCTCGGTCGTAAATTTACTTCGGAGTAAGGTTACTCAAGGGTCAGGAGCTGGTCGAGACATGAACCTTCCCTCTGTGCGCCGCGTCGCCGTCCTGGGCGGCAGCCGCATTCCGTTCGCCCGTTCCGACGGGCCGTACGCCACCGCATCGAACCAGGACATGCTGACCGCCGCGCTGGACGGGCTCGTCGAGCGGCATGGGCTGCGCGGGCGCGGCGCGGTGGGGGAGTTCGTCGCCGGGGCCGTGCTCAAGCACAGCCGCGACTTCAATCTGGCCCGGGAGGTCGTGCTCGGCTCCGCGCTCGACTCCCGTACGCCTGCCTACGACCTCCAGCAGGCCTGTGGGACCGGGCTGCAGGCCGTCGTGGCCGTCGCCAACAAGGTCATGCTCGGGCAGGTCGATTCGGGCATCGCGGGCGGGGCCGACACCGCGAGCGACGCGCCGCTCGGCGTCAACGACGAGCTGCGGCGCGTGCTGCTCGCGGCGCGGCGCGCCAAGTCCGTGGGCGGGCGGCTGCGCGCTCTCGCGCGGGTGCGGCCCTCGCACCTCGTACCCGACATCCCGCGCAACGCCGAGCCCCGCACCGGCCTCTCCATGGGCGAGCACGCCGCCGTGACCGCCCGCGCGTGGGACATCTCGCGCGAGGCGCAGGACGAGCTCGCGGCGCTCAGCCACCAGCGGCTCGCGGCCGCGTACGAACGCGGGTTCCTGGAGGATCTCGTGGTGCCGTTCCGGGGGCTCGAACGGGACCAGAACCTGCGGCCCGGGTCGACGGCCGCGCAACTGGCGAAGCTGAAGCCCGTGTTCGGCGCGGGGCAACCCGGCGCGACCATGACCGCGGGCAACTCCACGCCGCTGACGGACGGTGCCGCCGTGGCGCTGCTCGGGAGCGAGGAGTGGGCCGCCGAGCACGGGCTGCGGCCCTCGGCCTATCTCGTCGCCTGCGAGAGCGCCGCCGTCGACTTCGTGCACGGGGACGTCGCCGGGGGCGAGGACGGGCTGCTGATGGCGCCCGCGTACGCCGTGCCCCGGATGCTGGAGCGGGCCGGGCTCGGCCTCGGGGACTTCGACTTCGTGGAGGTGCACGAGGCCTTCGCCTCGCAGGTGCTCGCCACGCTCGCCGCCTGGGAGAAGCAGGGGCTCGGCAGCGTGGACCGGGCGCGCCTGAACGTCGCCGGGTCCTCGCTCGCCACGGGGCACCCCTTCGCGGCCACCGGCGCCCGTATCGTCGCCACCCTCGCCAAGCTCCTCGCCGAGCGGGGACGCCCGGGCCGGGGGCTGATCTCCATCTGTGCGGCGGGCGGGCAGGGTGTCACCGCGATCCTGGAGCGGGACTGACGCGGGACCGGCAGGGCAGGGAGTGGGGTCGCCGTGTGCGGAGAGTGACCGTGCGCTGAACGGGCGGGGCTCGCGCACCGCCCGTAGGGTGAGCCGAGGGGCACACCCTGGGAGGTTGCCGTGCGCGGAGCCTGTGCACTCGCCGGCGTCACCGTACTGGCCGTCGTCGGAGCGGGCGTGCCGGGCGTGGCCTCGGCCGCCGTCACCGACGGCGGCGGCGGTCGGCCCGATCTGTCGCGCTACTACACGCAGAAGATCAAGTGGGCCGCCTGCAAGGGCGACACCGAGGCCGTGGCGCGGGCCACGGGCGGTGCCAAGGACGTCCGGTGCGGGCACGTGAGCGTCCCCCTCGACTACGCGAAGCCGGCCGCGGGGAGCGTCGACGTCGCCATGATCCGGATGAAGTCCAGCGCGAGCGGTACGCCGCGCGGCTCCCTGCTGCTGAACTTCGGCGGCCCCGGCGGTCCCGGCGTCTCCGCGCTCGCCGGGTCGCAGAAGGACTTCGGCTTCCTCAGCAAGGACTACGACGTGGTCTCCTTCGACCCGCGCGGGGTCGGCCAGAGCGAGCCGGTCAGCTGCGGCGACGCAGGGGAGAACGCCGACCCGGCAGAGGGCGGCCCGGACGACCCGTCCGCCGTACTGGCCGAGCTGCGCAAGGTCGCCAAGGAGTGCGCCGCCAAGTCGGGCCCCGTCCTGCCCCACATGGGCACCGTCAACGTCTCCCGCGACCTGGACGTCATGCGGCAGGCCCTCGGCGACAAGAAGCTGAACTTCCTCGGGTTCTCCTACGGGACGCGGCTCGGCGCCGTCTACGCCGCCCAGTTCCCCAAGAAGGTCGGGCGGATGGTGCTCGACGGCGTCGACACGCTCACCGAGCCCGTCGCCGCGCAGTCCCTCGCGACCGCGGAGGGCCGCCAGACCGCCCTCGACAACTTCCTCGCCTGGTGCACGGGCAACGCCGGGTGCGTCTTCGGCACGGACGCGCGCACCGCACGGCAGGGCATGGTCAAGCTCGTCCGGGACATGGACACGATGCCGCTGCGCTCCGCCGACGGCCAGGAGTTCACCGGACAGGACGTCGTCGGCGTACTCAGTCAGGCCCTGTACAGCAGGCAGGCGTGGCCCGCGCTCTCGCAGGCCCTCGGCGCGCTGCTCGCCGACGGGGACCCGCGGGCGCTGATCCGGATGAGCGGCGGGCTCGCGCACGCGGCGGTGCCCGGGCGCGCAGCCGCCGAGGAGGTCCCCGCGGACAACATGGCCGCCGCCCTGATGGCCGTGAACTGCGCCGACGACCCCGACCGGCCCGACGCCGCCCGCATAGAGAAGGAAGTCGGCCGGCTCCAGGAGGAGTTCGACGAGGCGTCACCCGTCTTCGGCAGGTCGATGCTGATGCCCGTACTGCTGTGCTTCGGGCGGCCGGCGGGGACCAGCTACATCCGTGAGGACGTACGCGACGTGCGGACACCGAAGCTGCTGCTCGTCGGCACGCGCGGCGACCCGGCCACGCCGTACCGCTGGACGGAGGAGACCGCGCGCCGCCTCGGGTCGCAGGCCGTCGTCCTGGACAACAAGGGTGACGGGCACACCGGTTACCTCGCCTCGAAGTGCGTGCAGGACAAGGTCGACGGCTTCCTGCTGTACGGGGAGACGCCGAAGACCGGGAGCTCCTGCGCGGCCGAGTGAGGCCCGGCGGCCCGGTGGGCGGTGGCGCCCGGTGAGCGGTGGCGCCCGGGCTCAGCGCGGCGGCGCCAGGCGGAGCATCGCGGCCTCGTCCGGCGAGCCCTCGGGGGCCTGGTAGACCACCAACCGCTGGCCGCCCGACCGCGCGAGCAGCATGACCTCGTACGTGAGGGTCATCGCGCCGACCCGCGGGTGCTCGAACGACTTGGTGCCGCCGCCGCGCTCACTCACGTCGTACCGCTCCCAGATGCGGGCGAAGTCCGGTGATTTCAGCAGGAGTTCCCCGACGAGCCGGGTCAGCTGCGGCGAGTCGGTGTCGGTGCCGGCGATCGCGCGCAGGTGGGAGACCGACTTGGCGACCGTCTCCTCCCAGGGCCGGTACAGGACGCGGCCCACGGGGTGCAGGAAGACGTACCGCAGGACGTTGCGCTCCTCGGCGGGCCACTCCCACAAGCCCGGGAGCAGCGCCTTGCCGGGGGCGTTCGCGGCCAGCATGTAGCTGTGCCTGCTCACCACGTACGCGGGCAGCGGGGCCACCGCGTCCAGCATGCGCAGGGTGGAGTCGCGGACCGTGTGGTCGGCCGTGGGGTGGGGCTCCGAGAGGCGGCCCGAGGCCAGCTCCGCCAGGTCGCGCAGGCGGTCGTGGGCCTCGCCCGTCAGACGCAGGGCGCGGGCCAGGGCGTCGATGACGGCGGGGGAGGGGTTCGTCTCGCGGCCGCGCTCCAGGCGCGTGTAGTAATCGACGCTCACCCCGGCCAGCGTGGCGAGTTCCTCGCGGCGCAGGCCCGGCGTACGGCGGATCCCGGCGCCCGTTGGCAGGCCCGCCTCCGCGGGGGTGACGCGGGCCCTGCGGGCGCGGAGGTAGCGGCCCAGCTCGGTGCCGGTCGCGGCGCCCGTTCCCGTCCCGTTGCCCGTCGCCGGGTGCGTGATGATATCCGTCATCCGGCCATTGTCCCCGGTCGGTTTCCGGTCTGGGGGGCCGTGTCAGGGCCAGGAACGCGGCACCCCGGTGAGCTGCGGCCTGCCACCCCGGACGGCGGGGGCCCAGAGTAGGGGTTGTTGCGGGCGGCAGGACCACCGCGGCCCAGGGGGTGCACGACACCGGGCCGCGGCCGCGGTGGCCTTCGCCGCCCGCACGTGACGTTGCCGACCGCCGTTCGTGCCGTCCTGTCTCGCCGCTGCGCGGCGAGGGCCGGTGCGTGGCGGCGGGCTCTCTCCCCCCGACCGCGCTGCTGGATCCCCGTCGCTCCGCGGCCTCCCCACCCGACGATTCGGAGGCGTTCCGTGCCCGCTCTTCTCGCTGCCCGGCCCACCCGGGCCCGTACGCCGCAACCCGCCACCCGTAGCTCTTCCCCCGTCGCCCTGATCGCCTCCCTCCTCGGCTTCACCGTCATCACCATCGACGTCACCGCCGTGAACATCGCGCTGCCCGACATCCGCGCCACCCTGCACGGCGGCATGGCGGGGCTCCAGTGGGTCGTGGACGCCTACACGCTCATGTTCGCCGCGCTGATGCTGTCCGCCGGGGCGCTCGCCGACCGGGCCGGCGCGAAACGTGCGTACGCCTGGGGCATCGGGCTCTTCACCGCCGCCTCGCTGGCCTGCGCCCTCGCGCCCGGCATCGGCGCGCTGATCGCGGCCCGCGTCGCCCAGGGCGCAGGTGCGGCCGTCGTGATGCCCGCCTCGCTCGCGCTCATCCGGCAGGCGTACGACGACCCGCGCCGCCGCGCCCGCGCCATCGCGCTGTGGACGGTGGGCGGTTCCGCCGCCGTCGCGGTGGGGCCCGTGCTCGGCGGCGTGCTGACGGAGGCCGCCGGATGGCGTTCCGTGTTCCTGCTCAACCTGCCCGTGGGCGCCCTGATCCTGCTCCTCCTCGCCCGCGTCGCGCACTCCCCGCGCCGCCCGGCACCGCTCGACATCGCCGGACAGGTGACGGCCGTACTCGCCCTGGCCGGGCTCGCGTTCGCCGTCATCGAGGGCGGACACCTGGGGTGGACGAGCGCTCCCGTGCTCGCCGCGTTCGCCGTGGCCGTCGCCTCCGGATTCGCCTTCCACGCAGCCGAGAAGCGGCACTCCGCGCCCATGGTCCCGCTCGCGCTGCTGCGGCAGCGTCAGGTCGGGGTCGCCCTCGCGGTCGGCTTCGCGGTGAACGCCGGGTTCTACGGCGTGACGTTCCTCCTCGGCCTCTACTACCAGCAGCTGCGCGGCATGTCGGGCGTCGCGGCGGGCCTGATGTTCGTGCCGCTCGCCGTGCTCATCACGGGCACCAACCTCGTCTCGCCGCGCGCCGCCGAGCGGTTCGGGCGGCGCCGGGTCATCGTGCTCGGGCAGGCGATCCTCGCCCTCGCCATGTTCGTGCTCGTCCCGCTGAGCGACCGCACGCCGCTCTGGCTCGTCCTCGTCCTGCTCGTGCCGACCGGCCTCGGCGGCGCGTTCGCCGTCCCCGCGCTGACCGCCCAGCTCATGGACAGCGTCCCCGGCGAGCGTGCGGGCACGGCCTCCGGACTCCTCAACTCCCTGCGCCAGACCGGCGGCGCGATGTCCGTGGCCCTCTTCGGCGCGCTGCTCGCGGGCGGCGGCGACGGATTCTCCCTCTCCGGCATGCACACGGGCCTCGTCGTCGTGGGCCTCACCCTCTGCGCCACGACCGCGCTGGCGGCGTGGCTGCTGCCCCGGGACTGAGGGGCGGGGTGAGGCCGGCGGGCGCCGTGGCCTACGCCCTCCCGCCCCGTCGGGCGACCGTGAACGCCACCTCGTGGACGGAGTTCCGTGACCCGGGACCCGGCTGTACGCGGCCCGCGCGGTCTCTCGCGCGGGAGCGGACCGTGTGCGGGCCCGGCGCGAGCGTGCGGCGCAGGGAGAAGCCCTGCCAGGCGGGGTCGGCGCCGAGGGCGTCGAGCGTGGCCGGTTCCCAGGGGCCGCCGTCGATCGAGAGATCGAGCCGGACGACCTCCGTCGTACTCCAGGTGCGGCCCCTGAACACCACGGACGGGTGGGTCAGTCCGGCGTCCGGCGAAGGTGAGAGCACCTTGCTGTTGACGTCGAGATCCCGCACCGGCTGCGGCGCCGGGGAACCCGGCGGCGTCCGCGTGTAGAACGTCGTCGTGAACATGTGCTCCGGGCGTTCGTCCGTCAGGACGATCCGCGTCAGCCACTTCACCGAGTTGGTGCCGAACATGCGCGGGACCACGGCCCGCAGCGGGAAGCCGTGCCGGGCGCGCAGGGGCGCGCCGTTCATGCCGTGCGCCAGGAACACCTGGCGGCGCGCGGTCTCCAGCGGCAGGTCCTTGAGGTACGTGAGGCCGTCCTCGCCGTGGAAGGAGCCGGTGTCCGCGCCTTCGAGGAGGACGTGCCGGGCGCCGGGCAGCGGGCCCGCGCGGTCCAGGAGGCCCGCCAGGGGCAGGCCCGTCCACTCCACGTTCGTGACCGCGCGTGTCGGTGTGTCCGGGCGCAACGGGCTGCCGAAGCACTCGTGTACGGCGATGAGCTGCTCGGCGGGCAGGGCGAGGACCGAGGGCAGGTCCAGGCGCAGCGGGCGTTCCACCAGGCCCTCCACCGTCAGTGTCCAGGCGGCCGGGTCGACCTCGGGCAGGCCCAGGTGGGTGCGGACGAAGACGTGGTCCACCGGGGTGACGAAGTCCGGGCCCGGCGCGGGATCCGCCCGGGAGGGGTCCTCCGGCGGTGGCGTCAGCGGCGGAGGGGTGGGCGGCGCGGGCGTCAGGGACGGCGAGGTCATCGGGCGGCTCCCGTTCCGGGTCCCTTTTCAGGTCCCTTTCCAGGCCCCTCCGGTTCGGTGGCCGGATCCGCCGTGCCGTGCTGCGGCTGTACGTCGAATGCCTGCATGGCCAGGAAGAACAGGGCCAGCAGGGCCAGGGACAGAGCTGTGGGCGCTATGAGCATGACGAGAAATCCCCCCGATTCCCGAACTTCTGCAAACCTCGAGATCCTAGGGGGGTTCCGGCGAGCGGCCCACTGGTTTTCGGTGGGTGGGCGGGTCGGAGGGCCGGACCGCCCACGCAGGGCGGACGGGCCCACCCACGGACGGCGGACAGGCCCACCGGCGCACGGCGGGCGGGCGCGGCCACCCATGTGACCGGGGCGGCTCCCTGTCACGGAGCCGCCCCGGCCACGCTCACCCACGCAGCGGTTCAGCGGTTCAGCAGTTGCTCCGCGCCCGCTTCCCCGCGAAGCGGTCCGCCAGCCACTGGGCCGCGAACGGCGACTGCGTGATCACGCCGCTGACGTGCTCGCCGACCGGCACCGTGTGCCACTCGACGTTCGCGCCCCGCGCGCACCAGTCCTCGCGGACCTGCTTGCCCACGCCGTACGGGATCAGCTCGTCGGCGAGCGCGTGGTACTGGTACACGGGCGCGTCCGGCTTGACCGTGCCGACCCGCGACTCGTCCAGGCGCCGCTGCCAGTCGGGCTGTTCGAGGGGGTTCTTCGTCGTCATCGACGCGATCGACTTGAAGGAGCCGAGCACCGCGCCGTCCGCGACGCAGCTGTTCTTCATGGCGCCGATGAGCTTCTGGCCCACCGGGTTGAGGTAGGAGTCCAGCTTCAGTTCGGGGAAGGCCGCGTTCTGGCCGATCGCCGCCATGAAGATCAGGCCCGAGCCGTACGAGCCGTCGTTGAACTTCGCCACCTTGCGCAGGTCGCCGGGGACGCCGCCGGTGGCCGTGCCCTTGACGTCCAGGTCGGGGGCGTAGGAGCCGTGCAGCTCGGCCGCCCACGACGAGGCCTGGCCGCCCTGCGAGTAGCCCATGATGCCGACCGGCGAGTTCTTCGCGAGGCCCGCCTCGGGGAGCCGGATCGCGGCGCGGGCGGCGTCCAGCATGGCCTGGCCCTCGGCGCGGCCCACCGTGTAGGTGTGGTCGCCCGGCGTGCCGAGGCCCTCGTAGTCGGTGACGGCCACCGCCCAGCCGCGCAGGGTGAGTTGCTGGATGAGGTTGGCTTCCACGGTGGTGCCCTTGGGGAAGCCGGCGCTGGGCGCGCAGTGGTCACCGACGCCGACGGTCCCGACGGCGTACGTGATGAGGGGGCGCGGTCCCTGTCTGCCGTCCTGGGGCACGATGACCGTGCCCGACACGGTGTTCGGCTCGCCCTTGGCGGTGGTCGACCGGTAGTTGATCTTCCACGCCTTGGTGTTGGTCGGCTGTCCCGGCAGCGGGTGGAAGCTGCTCGGTTCGGAGGTCACGATGTCGCCGGGGGACCCGGGGGCGCCCTCGTCGGCGTGTGCCGCGGTGAGCGGGACGACGGCCGACAGGCCGAGCGCGGCCACCACGGCCCACGCTCCGAGCCCGGTACGTGTGTGCATGCGGCTCTCCCAACTGTCCTCAGGGGCTGGGGTGTTCCGGGAAAGACCGTAGTGACTTGCGAGTAAGTACGGGGCTGACCGGGACGCTCACCTTCGTTGACCCCGGCTCGCAGGTATCCGGCGCGCCGCCCCGGCGCTACGTTCACAGAGGGTGGCAGCCGCCGGCCCCGACGGCTGCGGGACCCCACCAGCCGACTCCGAACGGAGCCCCACCATGGCGGAAGAGAACGGCTCGCCGCGGCCCGCCCGGTTCGAGCAGGCGCTGGCCTGCTTCCACGAGGCCCGTGACCTGACCGACCCCGAGGAGTCCCCGGGCGTCTACGGCGTCATCCTGCACGACATCGCCGACACCTACCGCGACGCCCACGACCTCAAGGAGGCCGTGGAACACTTCCGGCAGGCCGTCTCGTACAAGCAGCGCGCCGACAACCCGAGCGACCTCGCCACGACGATGACCGCGCTGGCCAACACCCTGGTCACGATGGGCGAGCGGACCGAGGCGCGGGACGTCCTGGAGCGGATCGTCGCCGCCGCCCCGGAGATCGCGGACCGCGAGCGGCGGGCGGCCGTGCTGCACAACGTGGCGCTCACCTACGAGGAGTTGGGCCACTCCGGCCTGGCGGGCGCGTACGCCGACGGGGTCGCGACCTGTCGGGCCGTGCTCATGCTGATCGACGGCGACACCGACCCCGGCTGGTACGCCTCCGTCCTCAAAGACATGGGTGACGGCTACGAGGCGCAGGACATGCTGGCGCGGGCGCACGCCGCCTACGAGGAGGCCGTGCGCTTCACGCGGCGCATCGAGGGGCAGCCCGCCTCGCTGATCACCGTGCTGATCGCGCTCGGCCGCACCAGCAGGCGGCTCGGCAAGGCGGAGGGGGAGACGGACGTGTCGGCCGACGGCGCGCTGGTCAACGGCGCCGTGTTCGACGCCGAGGCGGCTCAGCGGCGCGGTGCGGGCTCCGGGGGGCCGTCGGACGCGGCCCCGGGCGACGCGGCGTCCGGCGGCCGGGCCGACGGCGCGGCTCCCGAGGGGCCGCCGGACGGCGAGGAACCGTAGGGAGGCGGGCCGCAGGGGCGTTCCGTCTCGGTGCGGTACGCCCCGGGGGTCGTGCCCGTCCACCGCCGGAACGCGCGGTGGAAGGCGGTGTCCTCGGAGAAGCCGAGGCGCGCCGCGAGCTCCGCGATCGGCTCACGGCCCTCCGCGAGGCCGGCGATCGCCGCGTCCCTGCGCACCGCGTCCTTCAGCTGCTGGTACGAGGTGGACTCCTGGGCGAGGCGGCGGCGCAGCGTCGCCGGGCTCACCGCGAGGCGCGCCGCGAGCTCGCCGAGCGAGGGCAGCCGCGGCGAGGAGCGCAGGCCGCGGGCGAGGGCGCGGCGGACCTGCTCGGCGACCGTCGTGCCGTACTCGCGCCGGGTGAGCAGCTCGAAGGGCGCCCCGCGCAGCATCTCCGCCAGCGCGTCCTCGTCCCTGACCAGCGGCGCGTCCAGCCAGTGCGCGGCGAAGCCCGCGCCGGTGCGCTCGGCGCCGAACCGCACGGGGCAGCCGAAGAGCAGCTCGTACTCGTCCTTGTGCGGGGGCGGCGGATGCCCGAACCCGGCCCAGCGCAGCGGGATGCGGCGGCCGATCAGCCAGCTGCACAGGCGGTGCCAGATGATGACGAGGCACTCGGCGAGGAAGTAGTCCTGTTCGAGGTCGTTGCGGACGCCGAACACCGCCTCGTCGCCGCGCCGTTCGAGAACGAGGTCAGGGCCGCCGGGGAACAGGCCGTAGAAGGTGACGCCCCGCCGCACCGCGGCCCCCAGGTCACGGCAGCCCAGCGAGGCCTGGCACATCATCGCGAACGTCCCCGGCCTGCTGACCGCGGAGCCGAGGCCCAGGAACTCGTCCTGCGTGACGCGGTACAGCTCCCGGAAGAGCCGGGCGAACTGGGGTGCGGTCACCCGGGCCCGGTCGTCGCCCAGGAGCAGCGGCGGTATCTGGGCCCCGCGCAACAGCGGCACGGTGTCCACGCCGCTGCGCTCGGCGCCGCGCAGCACGGCCCGCACATGGTGCACGGTGATCGTCCGCCTGGCCATGCCATGACGTTAACGCCGCGGGGCGCGACCCGACACACCCCGTGGGCCGCCCGTTGAGCGCCAGGGTCAGTCGTGCTGACGTTTCGCGTCATCCCGGGCGCCGGGCGCGCTCCTTAGCGTCGTAGGCATGCAGCAGACGCGGAAGGACCCTCTGACGCCGTCCGAACTCCCCGACTCGCTGGCCGTGCTGGGGGAGTGGGCGGCGGAACGCCACGGCACGCTGCCCGCCCTGCGCTTCCGGAGTGAGGGGACGTGGACGGAGCTCTCGTACGTCGAACTCCGGGACGCCGCACGCCGGGTGGGCCGGTATCTGCTCGCGCTGGGTGTCCGGCCGGACGACCGGGTGGCGGTCCTCGCCGAGACGCGGCCCGAGTGGACGTGCACCCACTTCGGCGTCCTCGCGGCGGGCGCGGTCGTGGTGCCGGTGTATCCGACGGCGGGCGACGAGGAGGTCGCCTGGGTGGTGGCGGACTCCGGTGCGACGGTGGTGATCTGCGAGGACGAGGCCCAGGCGGCCAAGGTCGAGGGGCTGCGGGACCGCTTCCCCGGCGTGCGCCACGTGGCCCTCATGACCCGGGAGCCGTCCGAACTCGCGCCCCTCGGTGATCTGTTGGCGCGCGCGGAGGCCCGCACGGGCGGCGACCTTGCCACCATCATCTACACCTCGGGCACCACAGGGCCGCCCAAGGGCTGTCTGCTGACGCACGGCAACCTGCTGGCCGTGCAGGCCGCCACCGTGCCGCTGATCGAGGGCGGACCCGGCGACTCGACGTACCTCTATCTGCCGCTCGCCCATCTGCTGGCCCAGCTCATCGAGTTCACCACGCTCATCGAGGGCGGCGCGCTCACCTTCTTCGGCGGGCGCATCGAGGACGTCGTCGCCGAACTGGCCGAGGCCCGGCCCACCCACCTGCCGTCCGTGCCGCGCCTCTTCGAGAAGGTGCGGTCGGTGGTGCTCTCGCTCGCCGAGGCGCAGGAGGGCGGGCGCGACCGGTTCGAGGAGGCCGTGCGCATCGGGGTCCTCGCCGCCGACGGCGTCCTCCCGCCCGAGCTGGAAGACGCCCACCAGGCCGCCGACAAGGCGCTGTACGGCCTGGTGCGGCAGGCGCTCGGCGGACGCGTCCGGTGGGCGGTGACCGGCGGCGCGCCGATCGCGCCGGACACCATCGACTTCCTGCGGGCGTGCGGCATCGCGGTCTACGAGGGGTACGGGATGACGGAGTCCGCGGGCGTCCTCACCCTCAACCATCCGGGGGCCGTCAGGTACGGGACCGTCGGCCGCGCCGTGGACGGCGTTCAGCTGCGCATCGCGGACGACGGCGAGGTCCTGGCCCGCGGGGCCATGGTCTTCCCCGGCTACCACAACAACCCGGCGGCCACCCGGGACGCCCTCGACCCCGACGGCTGGCTGCACACCGGGGACCTCGGCGCGCTCGACGAGGACGGCTACCTCACGATCACCGGCCGCAAGAAGGACCTCATCATCACGTCCGGCGGCAAGAACCTCACGCCCTCGCTGAGCGAACTGGCCATCCAGAACTCGCGGTTCGTTTCCCGGGCCGTGATGGTCGGCGACCGCCGCCCCTACCCGGTCGCGCTCATCACGCTGGACGCCGAGGAGGTCACCGGCTGGGTGGCGCGGGAAGGGGTGACGCTGACCGGGCCCGCCTCCCGCGACCCGCGCGTCCGCGCCCTGGTCCAGGAAGCGGTGGACGCCGCCAACGCCACGGTCTCCCGGCCCGCCCGCATCCGCGGGTTCGCGCTGCTCGACGAGGACTTCACGGTCGAGGAGGGGCTGCTCACGCCGAGCCTGAAGGTGCGCAGGAAGGCCGTCACGGAGCGGTACGCGGGGGTGGTGGAGGGGCTGTACGAGCGGGGCCCGGGTGCGGGGGCGGAGACTACTGGACCCCCGCGAGGCGCAGCAGCGCCGTAGTCGCCGCGGCGCCCACCACGACCACGGCGAACGGCGCCCTGCGCCAGGCCAGCGCCCCGCCGGCCAGCACTCCGGCGGGCCTGGCCCACCCCGCGAAGTCCTGGCCCTCGGTGAGCGCGCCGGTGGCGAGCAGCGCGACCAGCAGCACGGTGGCGCCGACGGTCAGCAACTCCTGCATACGGGACGGGAGTTCGACGCGTCCGTGCAGGACGGGCCCGGCCAGGCGGAAGACGTAGGTCCCCGCGGCCAGGGCGAGGACGCAGGCGAGCGTGGCGTTCATGCGGCACTCCTCGAGGAGTCGGGGCGCGAAGAGCCGGGGATCGAAGAGCCGGGGTGGGGGCGGCGGGGCCCGCGCCGCGCGGCGAGCAGGCCGAGCAGGGCGAGCAGCACCGGCACCCCGGCGGGCAGCAGCGGTGCGGCGGCCACGGCGATGACGGCACCGGCCGCCGAGGCCCGCCGTGCCGCGCTGTCGGAGCGCAGCGCGGGCAGTACCAGGGCGAGCAGGACCGCGGGGAAGGCGGCGTCGAGCCCGAACCGGTCGGTGTCGCCGAGCGCGGAGCCTGCGAGGGCGCCCACGAGCACGCTGAGGTTCCACGCGACGAACAGGCCGGTGCCGGCGATCCAGAAGGCGGCCCTGCGCTGCCTGCGGCCCCGCTGGGCGAGGACGAACGCGGCGGTCTCGTCCGTCACGAGGTGCGCGCCGATCAGCCGTGCCGTCCAGGAGCGGCCGAGGTCGTCGGCGAGGGCCAGACTGAAGGCGGCGGTACGGGAGTTGAGCAGCAGACCGGTCGCCGCCGCGGCCACCGGCCCGCCGCCCGCGGTGAGGATGCCGACCGCGCTGAACTGGGCGGAGCCCGCGTACACGAGCAGCGACATGAGGACCGGCACCCACACCGGGAGTCCGCCGCCGACGGCGATGGCGCCGAAGGAGATGCCGACGACGGCGTCGGCGAGCCAGACGAGCGCGATGTCGCGCAGGACGCCGGGTGGCAGGTCGCGGACGCGGACGGGGCCGGTGGACAGGTCGTTCGTTCGGTCGGGCGGGTCGTCTGTTCGGTGTGGCGAACGCATACGTCGTAGGATGGGCGGAGCGGGCCGTGTTCGTCAAGGCGAACGATCGGTCCCCTGTACCGAACGCACGGGGAGAGAGCCGAGGAGAACCAGCCATGACCGACGGGTCCCGCATGCCGCGCGAGTGGGTCGCGGCGGCCCTGCGCCGCGAGCGCACCAGGGCCGGGCTCTCCCTCTCCGAGCTGGCCAAACGTGCGGGCATCGCGAAGTCCACGCTCTCCCAGCTGGAGGCGGCGACCGGCAACCCCGGCATCGAGACGCTCTGGTCGCTCGCGGTCGCGCTCGGCGTCCCCTTCAGCGTGCTCGTGGAGTCGCCCGCCCCGGCGGTGACGGTGATCCGCGCGGGCGAGGGTCCGACGATGCACGCCGAGAACTCGTCGTACGCGGGCACGCTGCTCTCGGCGGGGCCCACCGGCGTGCGGCGCGACATCTACCACGGGGCGCTGGAGCCCGGTGCCCCCCGCGAGTCCGACCCGCACATCCCGGGCTCGGTGGAACACCTCGTCATCAGCACGGGCCGACTGCTGGCGGGCCCACGCGGCGAGGCGGTGGAACTGGCCCCTGGCGACTACATGTCGTACCGAGGCGACGTCCCGCACTCCTACGAGGCCCTGACCCCGGACACGACCTTCGTGATGATCATGCAGCACGTGTAGGGCCGGGGGCGGGAAGCTCAGGGGTGAGGGGGGCGCCGCGGTCTCCCCAGGGGCGCGGGGAACGGCGCAGTCTTTCCGGGGGCGCGGGGAACTGCGCAATCTTTGAGGGGCGCGGGGAACGGCGCAGTCCTTTCAGGGGCGCGAGGAACGGCGCGACCAGCCCTCTCCGGCCCGCGGACACAAACGCCCCCCGCCCCCCACCCCCTCACCCCTTCCGAGGCCGAACGGCCAGCAACCGCTCGCGCAGCGCCGTCAGCTGATGCGACGTGTCCACGGCCCGCGCCTCGTCCAGCGTGGTCAGCGCCAGCAGCAGCGCGTCCGCGACCACCAGCGCGGTCAGCGCCTCCGTGGTGATGCCCGTGGGCGTGTGCGGCGCGGTCAGGACGGCGTCGACCCGCGACCCGTACAGTTCCGCCAGTTCGTCCGTGACCAGGACGACCCGCGCGCCGACCGCCCGCGCCCGCTCGATCAGGACCGACAGTTCGGTCAGCGCCCGGCCGGGCTGGAAGATGACCACCGCGTCGCCCTGGCGGATGCCGAGCAGCGCGTCGGCGAGCGCGAAGCCGGTCGCGCCGGCGTAGCGGGAGCGGCGCCCGATGCGGCCGAGCGCCAGCGCCAGGTGCCGGGCCGCCAGTTCGGATGCGGCCACGCCGTAGCAGTGGATCTCGGCGGCCTCCGCGAGCGCCTCGACCGCCGTGCGCAGCGCGTCGTCGGGGGTGAGCCTGCGGGCGTGCTCGATGCGTTCCTGGGCCTCGTCGAAGACCTCGTCCCAGATGTCGCCGAGGTCCCTGCCGACGTGCGCGATGCGCTGTCGCAGACGGACCTCCGGCGCCACCGTCGAGGTGAAACCGGACGCCAACTCCCGCTTGAGCGCGGGCAGTCCGGCGTACCCGAGGCGCTGCAGGGCGCGCACCACGGTGGCGTTGCTGGTGCCGCTCGCGGTGCCGAGCTCCTGCGCGCTGGCGAACAGCAGGGACTCGGGCGGCGCGCTCGTCAGGTACCGGGCGACGGCACGTTCGGAGGCCGACAGGGACTCCCACTGGTCGCGCACGGCGGAACGCAGCCGTTCAAGGCCCTCTGAAATTTCCATTACGGCTATTGACTCTCGTGTGACGGCGGTTACTCTCCTGGGCAACGCATTCCAAGAGGAGAGCATCTTGTAATCGACGTTACAACACGTCGTGGCGAAGGCTCTCCGTCGCTAGGAGAACAATGGCACCCCGCACCCTCCCCGTGATCGAGATCTCCGGTTCGCCCACCGACCGCGGCCGCCAGTACGGCGAGGCGGTCCGCCCCCGGATCCACGCCGCCATCGGCTACTACGAGGAGGCGTTCGGCCACTCCGCCGGGCTCACCTGGGACCGTGTCACGGCCCGCGCCGCCCGTTGGCTGGAGCCCGTCCGCGCCTACGCGCCCCACCTCGTGGACGAGATGCGGGGCATCGCCGACGGCGCCGGCGTCGGCCTGCTCGACGTGCTCGCGCTCAACGCCCGGGGCGAGGTCATCTACGACCGCTCGTTCGCCGACATGGCAGAACCGGCGGACGGCCTCCCCGCCGAGGAGAAGCCCGCCGAGGAGGAGCCCGCCGAGGGCTGCACCTCCTTCGCCGCCTACGCGGAGGCCAGCGGCGACGGCCACGTCTACGCCGGACAGAACTGGGACTGGCGCGCGGGCGTCGCCGACACCGTCGTCATGCTGCGGATCGTGCAGCCCCCGAAGCCCACCCTGATCATGCAGGTCGAGGCGGGCCAGATAGGCCGCCAGGGCGCGAGCTCCGCGGGCATCGCGCTCAACGCCAACGGTCTCGGCGGCCGCTTCGACGACACGATCGGCCTCCCGCAGACCGTCGTGCGCCGCAGCGTCCTGGACCAGAGCACCATCACCGACGCCCTCGACGTGCTGTGCCGCACCCGCGCCCACATCGCCAGCAACGCCCTGCTGACCTGCCGCGAAGGCTTCGCCGTCGACCTGGAGACGACCCCCGCGGGCCACGGCTGGATGTACCCGACGGACGGCCTCCTGGTACATGGCAACCACTACCAGGCGGGCATCCCCGCCGCCCTCGCCGCCGACTACCGCCCCCTGTCGTCCGACTCCCTGGTCCGCGTGCCGCGCGCCGAGCAGGGCCTGCGGGCACTGCGCGCCTCCACCGGACCCGAGGAGTCCCGCTCGATCGTCAAGGAGGCGATGTCCGACCACCTCGGCCTGCCGGAGTCGCTGTGCACCCACCCCGACCCGCGCCGGGCCGCCGTCAAGCACTGGGCCACCCTCGTCTCCTCCTGCGTGGACCTCACCAGCGGCGACTACCACGTGACAGCGGGCACCCCGTGCGACCGCGACTACCAGCACATGCCCTGGAACCTCTACGACGGACCGTACGGAGACCACTCATGAGCACGCCGAGAGCGGTGCGCGCGGCCACGGCGGGCCTCGCCGCCACCGCCCTGCTCGCCACCGCCTCCTGCAGCGGCGCCGACCTGGCCACCACCGGCGGCACCCCCGCCGACGCCGCCAGGCTGAAGCTGTCCGCCACGACCCCCGCCGCCCAGGGGCGGCAGGACAGGGCGAACTGGCTCCTGGAGGACGAGCCCGACTCGCTCGACCTCGACACCCAGGGCTCCAGCGCGGGCCGCGTCGTCCTCACCAACGTCTGCGAACGGCTCTACCAACTGCGGCCCGACATGAGCGTCGCGCCGCACCTCGCCGCCAAGGCCCGTACCCCCGACGACCGGACCCTGGTCCTGACCGTCCGTGACGGCGTCACCTTCCACGACGGCTCGAAGCTCACCGCCGACGACGTGCTGTGGAGCCTGCGGCGGCACGCCGACCCCGACATGGAACAGGCCGACGAGTTCGGCAACGTCCGCTCCATGAAGAAGACCGGCGACCGCGAGATCACCCTCCGCTTCAAGGCCCCCGACGCCCTCTTCACCAAGGCACTCGCCGGTGACGCGGGCATCGTGTGGAACAAGCGGCAAGTCACCGCGTCAGGAAAGGAGTTCGGAACCCCCGGCCAGGACGACGCCTGCTCGGGACCGTACGAACTGACCGGCTGGAAGTCCGGCGACTCCCTCACCATCGAGGCGTACGACGGGTACTGGGGCAAGCGGCCGCACACCCGCCGCGTCACCTTCCGCTGGGCCTCCGACAGCGCCCTGGTGAACGCCCTGAAGACGGGCGCGGCCGATGGCGCCTACGCCGAATCCCCGAACACCGCCTCCGCCCTGCGCGGCGCCAAGGGCCTTGACCAGCACTACGGTCCCTCCACCGCCTCGCTCGTCCTCATCCCGACGGCCCGCGGCGGCCTGCAGGACCCGCAGATCCGCCGCGCGCTGTCCCTCTCCATCGACCGCACCGGCATCGCCCGGTCCGGCTACGGCGGCCTCGTGCAGCCCTGGGCCACCCCCGTCGGCTCCGGGGCGTGGGGCTACGAGAAGCCCCGGTTCGCCGCCGCGCAGAAGAAGCTCGCCGCCGCCGCGCCCGCCTCCCCCTCCGCCGACGACCTCGCCGAGGCCAAGCGCCTGGTGAAGTCCGCGGGCACCCCCACCGACCCCATCGTCATCGGCACCGACAGCAGCCAGGGCCGCACCGTCGTCGCCAACGCCGTGCGCGCGGCCCTCCAGCGGATCGGCCTGAAGGGACAGATCAAGACCGTCCCCACCGCCCAGTTCGAGGAGTTCTACAGCGACCCGCAGGCCCGCGCCGACATCGACGTCCTGGTGGGGGACTGGTACATCTCCAAGGCCGACCCCATGGGCTTCTACGACAACGGCCTCTCCGACTCCCCCAACAACTGGGTCGGCTTCGACGACCCCACGTACGACAAGCTCGTGCGCCGGGCGCTCGGCACCCTCGACGACACCCGGCGCGCGAAGCTCGCCGTCGACGTGCAGCGCCGGTTCGTGGACGCCGCCGTCTGGATCCCGCTCGGCCAGGTGCCGACCGCGCTCGTCCTCGACGACCGCATGACGGGCCCGCCCGCCTCGCAGTCCTACCTCTACTACCCGTGGGCCGCCGAACTCGGCCCGAAGAAGGGCTAGGCGAGTGCCGTGCTGCCCCTCCTGACCCGGATCGCCCGCCGCCTCGCGGGACTCGCGGCGACCCTCTTCGCCGCGTCCTTCGTCATCTTCGCCGCCGTGTACGCGGCGCCGGGCGACCCCGCGGTGTTCCTCGCCGGCGGCCGCGACAAGCTGACCCCGGAACGCCTCGCCACCG
Organism: Streptomyces sp. NPDC040622; assembly: GCF_055593965.1. Classification (NCBI taxonomy): domain Bacteria; kingdom Bacillati; phylum Actinomycetota; class Actinomycetes; order Kitasatosporales; family Streptomycetaceae; genus Streptomyces; species Streptomyces sp. NPDC040622. Next base: position 83,978 of record NZ_JBVIXD010000002.1, read on the forward strand.
TCCGCGCCCAGTACCACCTGGACGAGCCGCTCGTCGTCCAGTACGGCCGCTGGCTCTGGGACTGCGTCCACCTCGACCTCGGCCGGTCCTTCAAGTACAGCGACCAGGTGTCCGACCTCGTCGCGGCCCGCTTCCCGACCACCCTCCAACTCGTCGTCTACGCCACCGTCCTCTTCGTCGTCCTCGGCGTCGGCGCGGGCGTCCTCGCCGCCGTGAAGCGCGCCACCTGGGTCGACTCGCTGGTCGTGGGCGGCACCACGCTCGCCGCCTCCGTGCCGTCCTTCGTCGCCGCCATCGCCCTCGTCTCGCTCTTCGGCGTCCGGCTCGGCTGGTTCCCCGTGACGGGCGGCGGCGAGGGATTCACCGGCACCCTGCGTCATCTCACCCTGCCGGCCCTGTCGTTGGCGCTCGGCGCGCTCGCGATCATCAGCCGGGTGACGCGCCAGGCCATGGCGGACGCGGCCGCCTCCGACCACGTCGAGGCGGCCCGCGCGTCCGGCGTCCCCGAACGGGACATCGTGCGCCGCCACATCCTGCGCAACGCGCTCGGGCCCATCGTCACCATGTGCGGCCTCGTCATGGCCGGCATGCTCGCCGGGACCGTCGTCGTCGAGACGGCGTTCGGCATCAGCGGCATCGGCTCGCTGCTCGTCGGCGCCATCAACACCCACGACTTCCCCGTCGCCCAGGCGGTCCTCCTCCTCATGGTCACCGGCTACATCGTGGTGACCACTCTGGTGGACCTCGCCCACCCCCTGCTGGACCCGCGCGTGAAGGGAGCCACGTCATGACCGCCTCCGCCGTCGCCCCGCCGCCGCCCGCCGTCCGCCACCGGCGTCCCCTCGGCGTGAGCGCCGCCGCGGCCTTCCTTCTTCTGGTCGTCCTCGCCGCCCTCTTCGCCCCGCTGCTCGCCCCCTACGCCCCCGACGCCATCGACCTGTCCTCCTCGCTGGTCGGCACCGGCAGGGAGCACCTGCTCGGCACGGACTCCTCCGGCCAGGACCTGCTCTCGCGCGCCCTGTACGGAGCCCGCACCAGCCTGCTCGCCCCGGTCCTGCTCCTCGCCGTCGCGGCCGCACTCGGCGTCACCCTCGGGGTCCTCGCCGCCTGGCGCGGCGGCTGGGTGGACGCCCTGGTCTCCCGCCTGACGGACGTCATGTACGCCTTCCCCGGCCTGCTGTTCACCGTCCTGATCATCGCCGTCTTCGGCGCGGGGATGACGACGTCGGTCCTCGCGCTCGGCCTCGCCTTCACCCCGACCATCGCCAAGTACACGCGTTCCCTGGCCCTTTCGGAGGCCCGCAAGCCCTATGTCGACGCCTACCGGGTCCTCGGCATGGGCGGCGCCCGCATCTGCGCCGCCCACGTCGTCCCGAACCTCGCCCGCGCCGTCCTCGGCTACCTCGTCGTCCTCTTCGGCGAGGCGCTGATGTCCCTCGCGACCCTCTCCTACTTGGGATTCGGCGCCCAACCACCCTCGTCCGACTGGGGATTGATGGTGCAGGAGGGGCAGGCAGCCGTCGTCCAGGGCGCGCTCCTGCCCGCCATGGTGCCGGGCACCGCCATCGCGCTCGTCGTCGTGTCCTTCAACGTGGTCGGGGTCTGGGCCGCCGACCGGCTAGGGAGCAAGTGAGCCATGACGCTCCTCGACATCAAGGACCTGACGGTCCACCTGCCCGGCGCCGCGCGCCCCGTCCTCGACTCGGTCCGCCTGCACGTCGAACCCGGCGAAGTGGTCGGCCTGGTCGGCGAGTCGGGCTCGGGCAAGTCGACGACGGCCAAGGCGGCCGTCGGACTCTTCCCGCCCGGCGCCGCGGCCCGCGGCACGGTCCGCTTCGCCGGCACGGACGTCCTCGCCCTCACCGGCGAAGAACTCCGCGCCCACCGGGCCGGATCCGTCGCCATGGTCCACCAGGACCCGCGCGCCGCCCTCAACCCGGTACGCCGCATCGGCGACTTCCTCACGGAACGCGGCGCGACCCGCGCCCGCGCGGCCGAACTCCTCGACGCAGTGGGCCTGTCGGAACCCGGCCGCCGCCTGCGCCAGCGCCCCCACGAACTCTCCGGCGGCATGCTCCAGCGCGTCGTCATCGCGGGCGCGCTGGCGGCCGAACCGCGCCTGCTCCTCGCCGACGAGGCGACCAGCGCCCTGGACGTGACGACCCAGGCGGAGATCCTCGCCCTCCTGCGCACCCTGCGCGCCACCCGCGACCTGGGCCTGCTGCTCATCACCCACGACCTGCACCTGGCGGCGGCGTACTGCGACCGCGTGTACGTGATGTACGCGGGCGCGGTGGTCGAGGAACGCACGGCCGACGCCCTGTTCACGACCCCGGCCCACCCCTACACGAGGGGCCTGCTGTCCTGCTCCCCGACCCTGGGCGACCCGACCCCCCTGACCCCCGTCCCCGGCCGGCCCCCGTCCCTGTCGGACACCTTCACGGGCTGCCCGTTCGTCTCGCGCTGCACCGAGGCGGAGGAGGCGTGCGAGACGTGGCGCCCCGAACCCCACGTACTGGACACCACGGGCACGACATCGTGCAGACGAGCCCCGGGCGCGACCGGCGAGACGCAGGAGATGAGCCTCGGATGACCACGGACCCCCTGCTGTCGGCAGACGGCCTCACCAAGAACTACCCCCTCCCCGGAGGGGCGCACCACACGGCTGCGCAGGCCGTGTCCTTCACCGTCGCCCCGGGCGGCGCCCTGGGCATCGTGGGTGAATCCGGCTCCGGCAAGACGACCGTGGCAAGAATGCTGGTGGGTCTGGTCCGCCCCGACAAGGGCGGGATCCGTGTCGCCGGCCGCCCCCGCGAAGCCCGTACTCCCCGGGGCAGGACGGCGAGGCTGGCCCGCGCCAGGGAGATCCAGATGGTCTTCCAGGACCCCTACATCTCCCTGGACCCGCGTCTCACGGCGGCCCAGTGCGTGCGGACGGCGCTGCGCCTGCACGGCAGGGACGAGTCGACGGCCCCCGCGCTCCTGGACCGGGTGGGCCTCGGCACCCGGGAGGCAGGCGCCCGCCCCCGGGAGCTCAGCGGCGGCCAGCGTCAGCGTCTGGCCATCGCGAGGTCGCTCGCCGTGGACCCCCGGGTCCTCGTCCTGGACGAGGCGGTCGCCGCGCTGGACGTGTCGATCCAGGCGCAGATCCTGAAGCTGCTCGGCGAGATCCGCGGGGACACCGGAGTGGCCCTGGTCTTCGTCAGCCACGACCTGGCGGTGGTGCAGCACGTCACGGACGAGGTCCTGGTGATGCGGCGCGGGAAGGTCGTCGAGCAGGGGCCCACGGACGCCGTCCTGAGCGCCCCGCAGGACCCGTACACGAAGCTGCTGCTGGCCTCCGTGCCGGGCAAGGGCTGGAACCCGTCCGCCGCGGTCCACGCCCGCACGGCCCTCACGGGCTGAGGCGCCCCAGGGCCGCACACCCGCGTCCCGGCACTGACGGGACAGACCCGGCTCGGGGCTCGGGGCTCACGGGCCTCGTGCCGAGCCCCGGAGCCGGGGCCCAGGGGACAGAAAAAGGCAGGAGCCCCGCTTCCTCCGCGCAAACGGAGGAGCAGGGCTCCTTGGGTACTGCTATCCATCTCCGGATCTGGGTCACCGGAGCAATCACACGCCCCACTCACGTGGAGCGCCCGATTACATCGGGGTGACGTTCTCCGCCTGCGGACCCTTCGGGCCCTGCGTCACGTCGAAGGAAACGGCCTGGTTCTCCTCAAGGGAGCGGAAGCCGTTCGCGTTGATCGCGGAGTAGTGGACGAAGACGTCCGGGCCGCCGCCTTCCTGGGCAATGAAGCCAAAGCCCTTTTCAGCGTTGAACCACTTCACGGTTCCGGTAGCCATAAGCCCTCCTTGGGCCAAAGGGTTGCCCTGCTCCAGAACCAGCGATTGTTTAAACAACTGCATAAGTCTGAAAACGACGAGAGCCCGCGGGGTCACATGCTCCGCAGGCTCTGTACTGCAAGGGAAACCAAACTGCAACTTGCGGCGAGCTTAGCACGCAGGGACCGGAATGCAATAGGGGGCAAGATCACGTCACCCGGAGGTTTGACGGGGCCCCCAGTGGGGTTGACGGGGCGCGTCGGGCCCCCGGCGCCCGCGCCGTCCCGCGAGGGGGCTAGCCTCCCCGATGTGGACAATTCTCCCCTGGACGCCTTCGCGGGGGCAGGCGCCGAACAGCCGCACGACTCCCGCCGCATTCCCCGGCCGCGCGTCGGTCACATCCAGTTCCTGAACTGCATGCCCCTGTACTGGGGTCTCGCGCGGACCGGAACGCTCCTCGACTTCGAGCTGACCAAGGACACCCCGGAGAAGCTCAGCGAGCAGCTGGTCAGGGGCGAGCTCGACATCGCGCCCGTCACGCTCGTCGAGTTCCTGAAGAACGCCGACGACCTCGTCGCCTTCCCCGACCTCGCGGTCGGCTGCGACGGGCCCGTCATGTCCTGCGTGATCGTCTCGCAGGTGCCGCTCGACCGTCTCGACGGCGCCCGCGTCGCGCTCGGCTCGACCTCGCGCACCTCCGTGCGCCTGGCGCAGCTGCTGCTCGCCGAGCGGTACGGCGTACAGCCGGACTACTACACGTGCCCGCCCGACCTGGGCGTGATGATGCAGGAGGCGGACGCCGCCGTCCTGATCGGCGACGCCGCGCTGCGCGCGAACCTCATCGACGGGCCGCGGCTCGGCCTGGACGTGTACGACCTCGGCCAGATGTGGAAGGACTGGACGGGCCTGCCGTTCGTCTTCGCCGTCTGGGCCGCCCGCCGCGACTACACGGCGCGCGAGCCGGAGGTCGTGCGCGCGGTGCACAAGGCCTTCCTCTCCTCGCGCGACCTCTCCCTGGAGGAGGTCGGCAAGGTCGCCGAGCAGGCCGCGCGCTGGGAGTCCTTCGACGCCGGCGTCCTGGAGCGGTACTTCACGACGCTCGACTTCCGCTTCGGCGGCGAGCAGCTCGCGGGCGTCACCGAGTTCGCCCGCCGGGTCGGGCCGACGACGGGCTTCCCCGCGGACGTGAAGGTGGCGCTGCTGGAGACCTGACCCCGGGTGACGGCCGCGCCCGGGGGGAGAGGTGCCTGGGCTCAGCTGCCGGGGATCGGTGCCTGCATGTGCTTGCTGATCCACTGGATGGGGCCGTCCGCCATCGCGGGGACGTAGCTCCGTGCGTTGTGGCCGCCGCCCTGGATGACGTTGAGCCGCGTCTTCACGGGGCCCTTCCCGTACGTCTTGATGAACGTGCGCAGATTGGCCCGGCCGGACTCCTCCGTGCCGATCTGGAAGGCGAGGTCGACCTCGGGGCCCTTGCTGTCGGCGAGGTGCCGGGCCAGGCGTTCCGGGTCGTTGGCCCTGCGCTCCTTCTCGTGGCCCGCCCAGAGCGGGGAGTCCGGGACGGTGTCGGGGCCGCTCGCGATCACGGCGCGGAACTTGTCCGGGTGCTTCAGCACGGACTTGAGGCCGACGAAGCCGCCCGACGAGGAGCCCATGAAGGCCCAGCCGTCCCGGGACGTGAACGTACGGAAATTCGCCTTGACGAAATCCGGTACGTCGTCCGTCATCCACGTGCCCATTCTGGGCTGCCCCGGTATATCGCTCCCGTCGTAATAGTTCTTTGCGTCCGGATTGAGCACGGGCATCACCACGACGAACGGCAGGCTCTTTCCTTCCCTGGACCACTTGGCGATGCTGCTCTCCAGCTTGAGGTCGGTCCCCATCCAATAGTTATTGGGGTAGCCGTTACCGCCGGGCAGGGCGACCAGTACGGGGAAGCCGCTGTTCGCGTACTTCGGGTCGAAGTACTGCTTCGGCGCCCAGACCCACACCTTGCCGGTGAATCCGGACTTCTTTCCCTTCAATGTCGTCACGGCGATCTTCGTGCCGTCGTCCAGGGTGCTCTCGGTGGTGAACTCCGCCTTGGGTCCCGTGGGGAGCAGCGTCTTCCCGGCCGCCGCGCCCTTCACCCCTTTCGGCCCCGGAGCGGTGCCGGACGACGACTTCGGACGGTCGAAGCTCACCGGTTCGCCCTTGTCGCCCGAGCAGGCCGAAAGGAGCAGCGCCGACGTCAGGGCGGCGGCGGTCGCCGCGAGGGCGGTGGGGGACGGGCGGCGGTTCATGGGGACCTCGGAGTGGGGACGTAGCTGAGCAATACGGTCATTACGCACATGTAGAGGGGTAGGTGGGCCGGGGCGTTCCCCGGCGGCTTCCGCACTACGCTGATCCGGAGTGCTGAGGCGCGCGAGGTGTCCGACGGCACGCCTGGGGGAGGCCAAGGTCATGCATCCGCTCGAAGCCGACGAACCCACCGTGATCGGTCCCTACCGGCTGCTCGGCCGGCTCGGTTCGGGTGGCATGGGCCGGGTCTACCTGGGGCGCAGCGCGGGCGGCCGCACCGTCGCGGTCAAGGTCGTCCATCCGCACTTCGCGCTCGACGAGGAGTTCCGGGCCCGCTTCCGCCGCGAGGTCGACGCGGCGCGCCGGGTCGGCGGCGACTGGACCGCGCCCGTCCTGGACGCGGACCCGGAGGCGTCCGTGCCGTGGGTCGCCACGGGGTACGCGGCGGGGCCCTCGCTGACGGAGGCGGTGCGCGAGGGGGCGCCGCTGCCCGCGCACTCCGTACGGGTCCTCGGGGCGGGCCTCGCCGAGGCGTTGGCACACGTGCACGCGCTGGGACTCGTCCACCGCGACGTGAAGCCGTCGAACGTCCTGCTCACGCTCGACGGCCCCCGCCTCATCGACTTCGGCATCGCGCGCGCCACGGACGGCACGGCCTCGCTCACCTCGACCGGCGTCTCCATCGGCTCGCCCGGCTACATGTCGCCCGAGCAGATCCTCGGCAAGGGCGTCACGGGCGCGGCGGACGTCTTCTCGCTGGGGGCCGTCCTGGTGTACGGGGCGACGGGGGAGTCGCCCTTCGCCGGGGACTCGTCGGCCGCGCTGCTCTACAAGGTCGTCCATGAGGAGCCCGAACTGGGCGCGCTCGGCGGCGACTTGCGCGAGCTCGCCGCCGCCTGCCTGGCCAAGGACGCGGCGGCCAGGCCCGCCCCGGAGGAGCTCGCCCGCCGCCTCGCCCCGCAGGGCGCGGCACCGCTCGTGGCGGCCGGGTGGCTGCCGGGGCCCGTGGTGGAGCGGGTGAGCCGCAGCGCGGTACGGCTCCTCGACCTGGACACGGGGGCGGGGGCGGGCGCGGCGGCGGGTCCTGGCGGGGCCCCGGTGGACGCGCCCTCCGGTCCGGTGGCGTTCGACGCCCCTGCCGTGCAGGGCTCGTTCGGGCCGCCGGACGCCTCGTACGCCGCGCCGTCCGCGTACGCCGACGACCGCGGCCCGCAACCGGCCCCGCACCCGGCCCCGCAAGCCACCCCGGTGCCGTCGCCCCGCTCCGGGTCCCGGGCGCAGGCGGACACCCGGCCGCCCGGCAGGTTCTCCGTCTCCGTGGCCGCGACCTCGGGTCCCGAGGGGCCGGCCGGGCGGGGCCGCAGGGTCAGCTGCACCGTCGCGCTCGCCGTCGCGGGGGCACTCGCCGCCGTCACGGTCGGCTCCGTGTTCGTCTTCGGGATGCTGCCGGACGGCGACAGCGGGGCGGAGGACCAGGGCGCGGGCCGCAGGCCGCCCGCGGCGTCCGGAGCGCCCAGCACTTCCCCGGGCCGCGTGCCCGAGGCCTACCTCGGCAAGTGGAGCGGCACGGCGGACGCGAGCGACGGCACGATTCCGCTCGGCACGTTCACGGTGACCGTACGGAGCGCGGAGCCCGGCGGGCGGCTCGGCACGGTGGTCCAGCACGATCCGATCGGCAACACCTGCACGGACGTCCTGACCCTCAAGTCCGCCTCGGACAAGCGGCTCGTGGCCACGGGCAAGGGGGCGCAGGGCAACGGCGGCCAGTGCTCGCAGACGACGCACACGGTCTATCTGCGCCCGGACGGCAAGAACCTCACGTACACGTCGGACGATCCGGGGGCGGGGGACCCGAAGGCGCGGCTCTCTCCGGTGGGGTGAGGCGGTTCCCGCGGAGCTCGGTGTGCAGGTCGTACAGCGCGAGGACCCCCGCCACGCCGAGGACGGTCCCCACGAGGGCGACCACCCACACGTAGGGGTAGTGGGAGCTGATCCAGCAGTACTCGCCGGCCGTGCGGCACGTACCGTGCCGGTCGGCGCCCCGCGTCCTGACCGTCTGCAGCACGGCGCACAGGAGCAGGAGCGCCGCGCCCGCACCCGGCAGCGCGGCGAGGGCCCGTACCTTCGAACGCGGCCCCGTGCCACGCCAGTCGGTGAGGGCCAGCGGAATGATCATCAAGGCCCCGGCCACCGGCAGGAGCAGTCCCGCCGTGGCCGCGAAGCCGTACCCTGCCCCGGGCCAGTCCGGCGCGAGCTCGCGCCACAGCACGCCGGACCACCGCACCGGCCCGTGGACGAGCGCCACGCTCCCCACGACCACCGCGGTCAGCACGCCCAGCCCGAAGCCCACGGAGCTCGGCCTGATGCGCCGCCGCTCGCGCCCCGACCGCCTCCCCCACCCCTTCCGGGACGGGCCGGACGTCCGCGCCCCCGGCGCGTGCTCGTAGCGCAGCGCGGGCCCGGCCGCGCGCCGCCGGGCCTTCTTCGCCGATCCGCCCACGCCCCGCCTCCTACAACGGCGTGGTCAGCGTGGAGAGTTCACCGTTGCCGAGGTGGATCATGCCCTTGCCGGGCGCGATCGGGCCGCCGACCAGGCTGCGCGAGATCCGCAGGCCGATGAGGTCGCCGCTTGAGCTGTCCTGCGGCGACAGGAGAATGCCGCGGCGGCCCTTCTTCGCGTCGACCTGCCAGCCCGAGAAGCCGCTGCAGACGTCCTCCTCGTCGCCCGCGAGGACCAGCGCGAGGCCCAGTTCGGCGCCGCGCTGGATGATCCGCTTGAACTGGCTCGCCGCGTCGGCGTCCTCCAGCATCTCGGCGTCGTCGACGAGGACGACGACCGGGTCCTCGCGGGAGGCCTCCGCGCCGTCGATGAGCTCCTCGAACTCGTCCTCGTCGATGTCGTCGCCGGTGAACACCTTCAACACGCCCTCGGTGCCCTCCAGTTCGCGCAGCGGCGAGAGGCGGGGGGCGGCGACGACGAGACGTACACCCTGCGCGCGGAACGAACGCGCCATGTTCAGCAGGACCGTCGAGCGCCCCGACTTGGCCGGGCCCGCGATGACGAACGCCGGCACGCCCTGCGCCAGGTCGGGGCCGTACCCCATGACCTCGTCGCCGCCGATGCCCACGAGCGCCCACAGCTTGGAGCGCGCGGCCTCCGGGTCGCGCAGCTCCCACGCCTCCTCGAAGGAGATGCGGCTGGGCAGCGTGTCCACCCGGAACGGGCGGCGGTGGCGCGGCACGTCGGCGTCGCGGGCCGCGGCCTGCTCGCCGATCGCGGCGATCGCCGCGGCCTGGCCCTGACCCGTGGAGTCCTCGGAGAGCAGCGCGAACTGCGTCTCCGTGCCGCTCTCGTTCCTGAAGGCGCGGCCCGGCGCGATCTCCTCGGGCACCTTGCGGGCCGGGATGCCGAGCATCGAGAAGTCGGAGCGGTCCGCGAGGCGCAGGCCGTACTTGTCCTCGGTGAGGGAGGAGATGCGGCCCACCAGGATCTGCCGGTCACCCGTCATGACCATGTGGATGCCGACGCTCGCGCCCTCGCGCATGATCGTGGTGATCTCGTCGGTGAGCGAGCCGTGGTCGACCTCGCCGAGCGTGGGCAGCCAGCCCTCCCAGCGGTCCAGCAGCACGACCAGGTGCGGCAGCCGCTCGTCCGCCTCGGCGTCGGCCCGCTGCTCGCCGATGTCCGCGTACCCCTTGTCCGCCAACAGGTCCTGGCGGCGCGTGAGTTCACCCTTGAGACGGTTGATGAGGCGCACCACGCGCTCGGTCTGGTTGCGGCTGACGACGGCGCCGCAGTGCGGCAGGCGGGTCAGCGCGTTGAGCGCGCCGTTGCCGCAGTCGATGCCGTACAGGTGGACGTCGGAGCAGGAGTGCGTGCGCGCCAGGGAACCCGCGATGGTCCGCAGGACCTGCGAGCGGCCGGAGCGCGGGGCGCCGCCGATCATCAGGTGGCCGAAGTGCGCGAAGTCCACGACGACCGGGCGGCGCGCCTGGTCGGCGGGCAGGTCCTCGACGCCGTACGCGGCGGGCGTGAGCGTGCCGGGTGCCGTGCGGGCCGCCGGGGCCGGGATCTCGTCGAGCAGCAGGGTCTCGCCGAGCGCGGGCAGCCAGGGGCTGTGCTGGGCGGGGATGCCGAGGGTCCTGTTGGCCTCGATGATCTCGTCCACCAGGACCTTCAGGTCGGTGATCTCCTCCTCCTGGCGGGCCTCCGCCTTCGGCTTCACCAGCGAGGCCCGGCCGAGCGCGGGCCAGTCCAGGGCGTCGACCCAGGGCGCGAGCAGCGCCGGGTCGGCGGCACCGGGGCGGCGGCCACCGACGCGTCCCGACTGGAAGGGCACGAGGGAGGCGTGCCCGAGCCGCACGTACGCGCGACCGGGGGTGTTCTTGGAGATGTGCCCGGCCTCGGGGGAGTCGATGACGTCACTGGACTCGCCGCCGTCCGTCACGCGCAGCGCGATGCGGAGGTTGGTGTTGGCGCGGATCTCGGGGGAGACGACACCGGAGGGCCGCTGCGTGGCGAGCAGCAGGTGGATGCCGAGCGAACGGCCACGCTGGGCGATGTTCACGAGGCCCGTCACGAAGTCGGGCAGGTCGCGCACCATGGAGGCGAACTCGTCGATGACGATGAGGAGCCGGGGCACCGGCGGGTGCGAGGGATCGCGCCGCACCAGGTCCTGGTAGTCCTCGATGTCCTTCGCGTCGGCGTCGGCGAGGATGTGCTCGCGCCGCTTCAGCTCGGCGCCGAGCGATTCCAGGGCACGCTCGACGAGGTGCGCGTCGAGGTCGGTGACCATGCCGACGGTGTGCGGCAGCTTCACACAGTCCTTGAACGCGGAGCCGCCCTTGTAGTCCACGAGGACGAAGGTCATGTTCTCCGGCGTATTGGCCACGGCGAGCGCGGCCACGATGGTCTGCAGCAGCTCCGACTTACCGGAGCCGGTGGTGCCCGCGATCAGACCGTGCGGGCCGTCCTTGCGCATGTCGATGCCGAACGCGCCGTCGTACGACTCACCGATGACGGCCATCGTCGACTGCCCGCCGGCCTGCCAGCGCGCGGTGATCGCACCGGACGTCGGCGGCTCCAGCTGCAGCACGTCGAGCAGCCGGCTCGACCCGGGCAGCGCGGAGTCCTCGGTCTCGCCGCTGATGTCGCGCAGCGCGGACACGGAGCGCGCGAGGCGCAGGCACCAGGCGGGCGTCACGAAGTCGGGACGCACGTCGCGCAGCCGCTCCGCGCCGCTCATCTCGACGCGCAGCCGCAGCTCGCGCACGGCGGTGGACTGCTGCGGGTCGGGCGCGGTGGTGTGCCAGGCCTGGAAGGACGGGAAGCCGCCGGGGGCCCGCGGGGGCTGGGCGGGCAGGTGCGGGGCGTGCGGCTGACCGGCGCCGCCCGGCGTGTGCGCGTACTCCTGCGCCTTGGGCTCGGCGACCACGAAGGCCTGGCACTCACCGGGCAGGAACCGCTCCTCGGTGTCGAGGCAGAGCGCGTACATGTGCGCGGCGGGGCCCTCGCGCAGCAGCCGCACCACGCCCGGCAGGGACCGCAGCCGCCGCGAGCCGTCCCACACCACGACGATGTCGGGGTCGGAGAAGTTCGCGCCCTGTCCCTTGTTCTCCTCCACGGCCTTCAGCCGCGCGTCGAGGATCTGTGTCAGCTCGCCGATGCGGGCGCCGACGGTCTCGGCGTCCGTGCCGATGAGTACGTTGATGTCCTGGCCGCCGGACGGCCGCGCGTGCGGCAGCCACCGCATCCAGTCCCAGCTGTCCTTGGACGTGTTCTCGGTCAGCACGTAGAACTGCACGTCCATCGGGCTGTGCAGCGTCGCGGTCTGCGCCACCGCCCAGCGGCCCAGCGCGGTGGCGGAGTCGTCGGGCCCGGCTATGCCGATGACCCCGAGGCCCTTCAGCGGGAGCGCGACGGGCGCGTCCTCGATCTTCCACGTCACCTGGCGCCGGTGCTCGTCCATCTCCGGGTCGTCGAGGACGACCTCGGAGGGCAGCTGCCCGGTGCCGAAGCGCAGCAGCAGATGGTCGCCGTCGGTCCGCCGCCGCTCCCACAGCCGGGTGCGGGGGCCGGTGCTCAGGGCGAGGACGGTGGCCGGGTCGGGGACGGCGTTGCGCCGGTCGAGCCGCTCGGCGACCAGCGCGTCCTGCGCGTCCTTCTCGATCCGCGCCTTCGTCTCCTTGTACTCCTTGACCTGCTTCGCATGGGACTTCCGCCCGTGCTTCTTGTCCATGAAGTAGTTGCCGAAGAGCATGATCGGGCTGAGGCCCGCCATGATCAGGTAGTACCAGCGATTGAAGATCATCGCGGCGACGACGGCACCGACCAGCGGGAAGAGCGCCATCAGCCACGGCAGCGGCCGCGCCTCGAACTCCCGGGGCGGGCTCGGCAGCCGGAAGGCGGTCTGACGCTCGGGCGGCCGCAGCCGCGGCGGCCGGTTGTAGTCGAGCCCCGCGCCGTCCTCGGACCACTTCAGGGCGGCGTTCGGAGGCGTGTACCTGACGAGTTCGAGGAGGGTGTTGCCGAGAGCGATCTGCGCGCCGAGGGGCCAGGCGATGGTGTCGAGCCGCCCCTTCCCCCGCTGCTCCTTCCGCTCCTTCTTCTGGCTCTTCTCCCGCTTCTCCCGCGCCTTCCTCTCCTTGCGGGACTCCCCTTCGGGAGCGGGCGGCTCGGCCTCCTCCTTCTCCTCGCCGAAGGGCTCCCCGTCGAGGGTTACGCCCTCCTTGTCCTTCTCCTCCCCGTGCAGGGTGACTTGGCAGGTGCCATCGGTTGCAACTGACAACGTCAGGGCGCGGGCGGCCATCTCCGGATCGTCGATGCGGATGTACGAGGCGGGCCCGCTGCCGATGTCGTAGCGCCCGATGCCGAGCCGGTGGACCGCCCCCGCGGCGGTCCCGCTCGCGACGCGCAGCTCGACGAGGCCGGAGGGTTCGCCCGGCAGACAGCCGGCGGGATCGTTGAGGCTGACGATGGCGCCCTCGCGCAGCGGCGAGGTGACGACGGTGGCGGCGGGATCGACGGCGTACCCGTCGACGTAGATCATCGGGGCGTTGCCTGCGGGCACCTGCTGACCCTGCCCGATCGGAATGATCTGTGCGCCGCTGTGCCCGACCTGCCGGGCCAGTTCCACCGCGATGTCCTGCACGGTGGACTCGGGATCGGCGTCGAGAACCACGTCGGCGGCACCACCGCCGAACGGATCGACGACGGTCAGAGTCAGGCGCACGATCGTCCTCCCCGGAGCTGAACAATGGCTGTGACGATATCCGCTCCACCCTTCCCACAGGCAACGGGCTGTGCACAGGCTCATACCGGAACAGGCGCCTCGTCATGGCAGACCTGTGACTCAACCGGGCTGTGAATCCCATCGGCCCCACCCGTAAGCTGCTGGCGCAAGAGCGGACGATCGCATCATCCGCTCTGACGGGAGCCACGGGGGTTGGCCCTGCGGCCAGTTGATGAGGAGAGAGCCACATGGCCAAGGACCTTGATGTCACATATCAGGACATGCGTGACGCGGCCAAGCACGTCGTCAAGGAGAAGGACAAGCTCAACGAGAAGCTCGACGGGCTGAAGAAGTACATCAAGAACCTCGTCGAGACGGGCTTCGTCACCAAGAGCGCCTCGAAGGCCTTCGACGAGAACTTCGACGAGTTCGTCGAGGGCGCGAAGAAGACCATCGACGGCCTCGACGGCATGGGCGACTACCTCACGAACGCTGCCGACAAGTACGAGCAGATCGACGAGGAGCTGGGGAAGGCCGCGCGGAAGTAGTAATCGAGCGCGGCGCCGACGGGTGGGGAGTGCCGGAGTCCACCTCCGTCACCCCCGCTCGACGCCCCGGGGCCCGGGGGCGCTCTGATGCCGACACTCCCATGCCCACGCGCCTACGCCGACCCGTCTACGCCGACACGTCTACGCCCACACGCGTACGCCGACCCGCCTACGCCCACACGCCTACGCCGACCCGCCTACGCCAACACCCTTGTGTCTGAGACGGCCCTCGGAAGCCCGAATACCCCTCTTCGTGCTGTCAGTTGCCTGACATGGGCTGGCGCATCGCGTGCATGTGGAGTTCGCTGCGGAATTCCTCGGTCGTGAGCCGGATCCAGGATTCGTCGCGGAACTTCAGCAGCAGCAATTGAGTCCTGAACTCTCCGTGGAACGGATCGACCAGGGTGGCCGTCCCGACGGGCAGGCGCGCGACGACCTCCATGCGCTTTTCCCGCCCTACGGAGACACGCCGCGGCGGAGCGGCCAGGACGGTCTCGCTCGGCGTCGCGACGACGAGACGCTGATGGTGAGGGGAGTGGCTGTACCAGTGAAGCAGGAACTGCCCCGCCTCGCCCTCCCAGTTGCCGTCGAAGACGCGGTCGAACCCCTGCCGGGAGATGAGCAGCTCGCGCCGGTCGTCGTCCTCGCGTGCTCGCCGGTTCTCGTCCCCGTTGTTCTCGAAGAGCGCTTCGCGAGCACGGTCCAGCAGGGACAGCAGCGAGACGACCGGTATGAGCGGTGCGGCCAGCGCCGTCCCGAGCATGCCCAGCGGGGGCATGATTGCCGGGCGCAGCCGGGGAGCACCCGCGGCCTGGACCACCTCGGCGGGTGGCGTGGGGATCTTGCCGATCGTGCACCACCCCGCCGCCTCCGCCCGGACGCCGAGGCGGGCGGTGATCACACGCTGGTTGCCCCTGGATGTCATGTGCAGGACTCTCCTCGTCGGCAGGGAGCGGGCTCGCTTGCGTCTCGGTGACGGGCCTGCCCACAGGCACCGCCGTGTGTGTCCTCGGCCCGACGAGCCTCGACTCCCACGTCCATGTGCCGGGCGGTGCAGACTACTGATGCTCTCCTTCGCGGCGCCGGCCACGGGGATGGCCGGCCCGATGGAGAGGCTGTGCGACGCGATGGCGGGGTCGCTCGGGTGGGTGGACTGACCGTGCGCGGGGTCCGCTTCCCGTGGCTCAGCGGTTGACCGACTGGACTTCCTCGACGGTGACGTCCTGGGTGACCTCGATCGTGCCGTCGGGCATCCGCACCGGATCGGCCTGACCCGTTCCCGTCCAGCTGATCTCCCACGTGAGGGACGCCTTCAGCGGGAACGTCGCGCCGGCCGACGAGCGGCCGTAGACGATGCCGCAGGGCGGGGTCTCCTTGGCCTTGCCCTTCGCGTACGGCTCGCCGATCTTGCCGTCGACGATGGGGCATTCGCCGTCGGCGGGGATCAGGGTGGCGTCGCCGGTGCCCGGCTTGAGGGCGAGGGACCTGGGCCTGGCGGTCGTCGTCGCCCGGATCTCGAACCCCGGGACGTCGATGGCCGCGGTCGCCTCGACGTCGTCGAAGGCCGCCTTGTCGAGCCACGCCCACGTGGGCAGGTTCACCTTGGTGGTGCCGTCGGGCGCGAGGGAGACCTTCGTCTTGGGGAGCTCCATGTGCTGATAGGCCAGGGCTGCGAGCATCTCCGGCTTGATGGCCTCCTCGTGCTGGGGCGGCGGGGCCTCGCCGTTGTCGACCCAGAAGGGGATGTCGCTGCACGAGGTGCGCTTGAGGAGGTCCGGCTCGTCGGGGTTCTCGACGGCGGCCCAGAACATGCCCTCGCCGTCCTTGTCGACGTTGTAGTCCTTGTAGCCGGGAGTGTCGGTCCAGCCGTAGTCGTCCTCGTAGTGACGCTCCAGCTCGTTGATGGCCGCGCCCGCGTGTCCGGTCATCCCGGGCGTGTTCGCGGCCTTGTCGAGCTCCTTGGACATCTTCTTCTTGAACTGCTTGGCGCCGTACATCGGGGCGTACCAGCAGGGCGGGGGATCCCAGTTGACGTCGGCGGACGCGACGTTGCCGCTGCCGCCGCCCTTGGCGACCGCGCCGGTGTACCGGACCTTCGCGGCGGCGTAGATGCCGGTGCCGGAGTCGTCGCCGCCGCCCTTCTCTTCGGTGCCGCCGTTCTGTCTGCCCTTACCGGTGTCCACCGGTTCGGCCACGGCCATGGGGGCCGTGACGACGAGAGCGCCGATCGCGAGGGTCACAGCCGTGCCGACACGGTGGGCTGTACGTCGTGATCTGTTCACTGGCACTTCTTCGCCTCCGTCTCGACGAACACCTTCGACGCCTGCCAAAGCCCCTTGCCCGTGGGGTACTTGACCATGATGACCTTGTAGTACGAGAAGTCCTTGGGACTCGGCTTGGTCTTCAGGACCTTCCCGGTCTTGATCTCCTTGCCGAAGAACTTTCCGGTGTCCGCACAGAAAGCGACTTCGACGGAGTTGCCGTTCGGGGCGGATCGAGTGGTCGCCTGGTAGTGACGGCGAGTGCCGTCGCCGGTCCAGCCGCCCTTGATCCATTCGTTGATCTGCACCTTCGCGTAGTGCAGACCTCCGCCGGTCGCATAGGCGGTCAGGGCTGCGTCCTTGGTGGTGCGCTTGTCGACGCCCCGGTAGATGGCGCGAAGGTAGTTGGCCGCGTCGTTCATCGCCGCCGCCTCGTTCTTGTCCTTCGGCCTGGTCCAGTCGAAGACCAGGTTCATGCTCTTCGGCAGCGACACGTCCACGCCGTCGGGCTTGTCCGCCGCCGGTGCCCCCGAGGGCTCCTTCGACTTCTCCGGCTTCCCCGTGTTCTCGTCGGCCCCGGCGATCTTGTCGTTGTCTTTGGAGTCGCCGTCGTCCCCGCTGCCGCAGGCCGTCAGGAGCAGGGCAGCGGTCGCGGCGAGCGCGGCGGTGACGGGCATGGTGCGGCGGTTCACGGTCGGCTCCCGGTGGGGCGAGGGGTGTCTCCAGCGTGCCGACGTTAACCGTGGGGTTGCGGGTTCCGCCAGGTTCGATAGCGGGGCAAGTCAGCTGATTTCAGCGGACTGTCACCGTGTCGTGACGTGTCGTAGGGGGCGGAAGGTGGCCTTGCGAGGGGCCCTGTTCACGACCGCCGCCTCCCCGTTCGCGGCTTACGGGGCGAGGTGACCTGACGGTGGTTCGCCTTCAGCGGTTGACCGACTGGATGTCCGCGACCGTGACGTCCGGCTCGGATTCCCGCTCGAAGGTGGACAGGCCCAGGCCCAGGGGCGACGCCGGCTGTCGAGAGGACTTCTTGACGGCGATGGTGCAGTCGGCCTGCGATGTTCACGCCCAGGAGGATCCGGCCCGGCTGGGGGACGCGGCCGCCGGGCGTCACGTGTCGAGGTTGATGAACAGGCTCCGCGCGAACTCGTCGAACTCGTCGATGTTCGAGGTGATCCAGCCGATGTCCTCGCCCAGCGTCCGTACGATGACGTCGATGCCCAGTGACTCCAGGCGCCAGGCGTAGTTCACCGAGACGCACATGGCCTCCGCCTTGGCGGCGACGAAGTAGCGGATGGAGCGTTTGCCGCGGCCCAGGCGTTCCGTGTCGAAGTCGATGACCTCGGGGTCCTGGGCGGCGCCCGGCTCGTCCTTCTGGACGAGCTCGTCCAGCGTCGCGTCGACGTCGCCCTTGCTCTCGCCCGCGTGCACCAGGAAGGTCAGGAACTCGCGGCGCGGGTCGGGGACGTAGAGGAAGAGCTGGTGCACCGGGATGGCCCGGGGGACCTGCTCCGCCACGGAGTCCAGCTCGAAGGCCAGCATCTTGACCTGCTTCTTGTCGACCTGCTCGTCCTCGACGAGCGACCACAGCAGCTCCGAGGTGCGTCGCGCCCACTTCTTGCGCTCCCGGGCGGCACCGCGCCCTTCGCCGAGGAGGGGCACGGCGGGCCAGACGGTGGCGTCGCTGTCCGTGTCGAGGGAGAAGGTGACGTTCACTCGGTCCTCCAGCGGAACGTAGTCATCAGGGCGTCGAAGAGTTCGACGAGGATCTCCGTGAAGTCGCTTGCGGGATCACCGTCGCCGAGCGTGCTGAAACTGACGACGACCCAGCCGGAGTCGGTGCCGTTCGACGGTACCTGCACGAGGTAGTCGACGTGCTTGGACGGTGCCTCGACGCCCTTCTCCGGATCGGCGGGCACCGTGCGTTCCTTGCGTACGGCGGGCGAACCGTCCACCTCAGCGGGCTCGGAGCCCGTGGAGCCGGTCGAGCCCGTGGCGTCCGCGGAATCCGTGAGGAGTTGCGTCAGCACGTCCTGGCGGGTGACCCCGTCCCGCCGCGCCCCGTCGAACTTGGCGACGATGACAGAGGCGGCGATGAGATAGCCGTGCATGGGCTCGACGGGGAGGTAGAGGTCCACGCCGTCCCGTTGGCGCGCCTCCTTCACCGAGGAGTTCAGGCGCCGGTACAACTCGAGCCGTGCCTCGGTCACCTTGTCGCGCGGCAGGTCGTCGGAGATCCGCTCCGCGGCGTCGTCGACGATCTTCTTGACCGCGTCCTGGGTGCCCTCCTTGAGAGGGATCCTCGCCCAGCCGGGCGGGATGACGAGGGTGTAGCCGAAAGCGTTCCTGGTGTCAGCCGGCGGCATCGCGGCGGCTCCTTCGTTCCGGGGCTCCGTACGAGCCGTACGCCCGGTACGCGAGCGTGAGGGCCCCGGGCAGGAGCGGGGCGATGAGGACAGCGGGGTGGTGGTGCATCAGCAGGAGCAGCGGAGCGAGCTGGGCGAGACCGCCCCCGGCGAAGTGGAGGACGAACTCCTTGCGCCAACGTCTCCTGCGGTGCAGCACGGCCACGCCGGCGGACAGGGCCGCCACCGCGAGCAGCGGCAACGCCTGCCCGGGGAGGCGGAAGACGACACTCAGCGACTTCGGCAGAGCCGCCGAGTCGATGAGCACCCCGCCGACGATCGCGACGATGAGGAAGGCGAGCGGAGTCACCAGGGCGATGCGCGCGTTCCTGATCACCTTCCTGTCCTCGGGCGCGAGAGCAGGCGCCGCGGCGCCGGTTGCCGCGCCGGATGTTGTGTTGTCGACCATGTGCGCGGCTCCTGGTTCCGTGCGTCTTCCGTGCGTCGCGGCCGGCCTCACCAGGCCGACTGGGCCTGCGTCACGCCGTGGCTTCCCTTGAAGTCGTTGTACGCGTCCCAGCTGGGCTTGTGCGGAATGTCAAGGCCGTCGCTCGCGGCGTTCAGGGTGTCGTTGTCCCCCAGCAGCTTGTCGCCCCAGTCGACGGCCGTACCGGCGTACGCCGAGCCCATGGCCACGCCGTAGGCCGTGTTGCCGCCGAACTTGGTGCCCTGCGAGATTCCCTCGCCGAAGAGCTTCTTGTTCGTGCTGATCCCCTTGCGCAGGGCGGCGAGCTCGCTGTCGCCCAGGTGCGCCGCCGTGGCCAGCTTGCCGGGCGGCGGCAGCTCGTCGGCGACCCTCCCGGCCCGTCCGGCGATGCCCTTGCGCAGGGCGTTCATCTCCTGCCGGATGCCGGCCCTGGTGGCGTCGTCGCCCGCGCCGGCCAGCCGGTTCGCCAACTGGTTGCGCAGGCCCTTGGTCGCCGCGAGGCCGTCCTTGAGCTTGGTGACGCGCTGCACGGTCGAGGCGGCACGCGTCGACTTGCTCGCCACCTTGAGTCCGGCCATGGCGCCCCGGCCGAGGCCCATCGTGAGCAGTCCGAAGGCGTCGAAGGCGACGTCCATCCAGGTGGCCTTGCCGGCCGCCACCAGCAGCATGCGCCCCAGTACGACCGCCACGCCCAGGCCGATGACCAGGAGATTGAGCCCTGGCACGAAGATGGCGACGATGGCCAGGGCCGTGCCGACCCAGCTGAGGATGTCGAGGAAGAGCTTGAACCCGTCGGCGTGCTCCTTGGCCCAGCCGACCAGGTTGTCCCAGGTGCTGTCCTCCACCGCGTCGTCGATGGCGTCCAGGATGTTGCGGCGCGCCGTCATCGCGTGACTGTTGAAGTGGGACGTGGCCTTGAAGAGGTCCTTCTTCGCCTCCTTGACCGCGTCCTCGTCCTTCTCGTCGGCCTGTGCCTTGTCACGCGCCTTCCTGGCCAGGTCCTGCGCGTGCTCCAACTCCCTGGCCCAGGTGGTCAGATGGCCCGAGACCTTCTCGTACCGCCCCTTGGTCTTCTCGAAGCGCCCGGCGAGTTCGTCGGACTCCTCCTTGAGGCTCTCCGCGTACTTGCCCTTGATGTTGTCGTCGTCACCGAGCCGGCGGAGCTTCGACACCTGCCGGGACAGGGTCTCCGCGATGGTCGAGAGCCGCTTCGCCTCCTCGCGGACGGCGACCGGGTCGCCGGGAGTCGGGTCTTTTTCGGTCAGGGGGGACCAGTCGACAGGACGGCCAGCCACGCGCTTCTCCCTTACTTGGTCTTCTTCTTGCGTTTGTTGGCCTCTGCCAGCTCTTTGTCGAGCTTCTCGAAATTCTCGATCGACTGCTCGACGAGTTTTCCGACCTTTTCGATGTTGTCGAGGAGTTCTTTTCGGTGGTCGTCCCAGTTGGTGGTGAAGTCGTCCATGGCGCCGGCGACGTAGGGCGATCCGTAGTCGTCCCGCAGGTCCTCCTGGTGCCCGGTGCACCCCTTGAACTCCTTGCGTACGGTCCCCAAGTCCTTCTTGATCGTGTAGAGGTAGTCGTAATCCACACCGAGATCGGTCATGGGGCCTCCTCGCGGTTCCCTCGGCAGCCGGGGCGTTCGGTACGGCGCCCGGTGGGACAGGGGCGCCGTCTCAGGGGGTCGACGTTATCCAGGGGGGTCTGGATCCGGCCAGGGGCGATTTCCGGGCGAGCCGGTGCAATCCGGCGGACCGTCACCGTGTTGTGACGCGTGCGGCGAGGGCGTGCGGCGGCGCGGAGGGTGGGACGGCCGCCTTGTACGCGTATGCGTTACGTCAATTTCTTTCCGTGTCCCTTCGGGCCGGTGATAGCTTCGCCGTGCCGTCGCGCCACGGAGAATTGAGTGAGAGGGGAATTGGCTCCTGTCGAAGTTCCCTTGCGGGACTTGTTATCGGCCCTCAATTCGTGCGGTCGGATTGATTGATTTCCAATTGCCTGCCCTCGTCGAGCGACCGGGCCGGTCGACGCCGCTGGGGGCGTGCGGGGACGTCGTGGCTCGTGCGGCGGGCGATGGTAGCTTCCTCTACAGAGGTGTAGTAGAAGAGGTGTGGCGGCCGGGGAGACGTGCGCGCGGCACCAGGGGAACGGGGGAGCGGGATGAGTGATCTGGCGGTCGACTACGCGGTGTTGAACCGCGTGCGGCACAACCTCGACCACATCGCGCATCTGATGAAGGAGCCGGGCCGGGACATGGAGAAGGTCACCGGCGACGCCATGGGAGTGCCCGAACTCGCCCGGCGCATGGATGACTTCGGCGACGAGTGGTCGTACGGGATCAAGCAGCTGACGAAGTTCTCGGGGAAGGCGTCCGAGGCTCTGCTCAAGATCAAGGAGTCCTTCGAGAAGCTGGACGACGAGCTCGCCGGGGCCGCGGAGCAGGGTAAAGGCGGTAAGGGTGGAAGCGGCAAGGGGGCGGGCAAGTAGCCATGGCCGAGGTGCTGTTGGGTGATTTTCCGTCCCTGGGGTTCATTCCCTGCCCGGGTGACCGCGTGGTGGCGGACGACATCGCCAAGAAGGTCCGCAAGACGGCCAAGGCGCTCGCCGAGATCTGCCAGGTGCTGCACGGCACCGGCGTCGGCGACTGGAAGGGCAAGGCCGCGGAGGGCTTCCGGGAGAAGTTCGACGACGAGTTCCGGCCCAGGATGGACGAGGCCCGCGATTCGTTCCACGGTGCCGCCACCGCCCTGGAGGACTGGGCGGAGTACATGGAGGGCAAGCAGAAGGCCGCTGTCGACCTGGAGGCCGATGCGGCCAGGGTCGACAAGCGGCTGAGCGATGCCCACGAGAGGGCCGACAAGCTCAAGCGCGACCACGGGGAGAAGCGGGGCGCCAACGGCGAAGTCGGCCGGGGTGGCCAGGAGGGAAAGGGCGGGAAGTCCGCCAAGGAGCACGAGGAGGCGCTCCGGGAGGCCGACCGGGCGGTGAATTCCACGGACATGGAGCTGGAGGAGATCCGCCGCAAGGCCCGACGGCTCAAGAAGGCCTACCAGGAGTACGGCGGACAGATCGCCGAACGGCTGAAGTCCGCCATGGACATCGCCCCGAACGAACCCGGCATGTGGGAGAAGCTGGGGAGCGCGCTCGAGAGCCTCGGCAAGGCGCTGGCCGACCTGCCCGGCACGCTCGGCGACGTCCTCGCCGAGATCGGCGAATGGATCAAGAGCCACGCGGACTGGATCACCGTCGTCGCCTCCGTGGTCGGCGTCATCGCCATCTTCTGCCCGGTGCTCGCGCCGCTGGCCGTCGGGCTGAGCGCCGTCGCGTTCTTCGCCCATGCGTCGGCGTACGGAATGAGCGGCCTGTTCCCGCCCACGGGCAACAACGGCCAGAACCTCGGCAACTGGCTGACCCTGGGCGGCGACGCGCTCGGCATGGTGCCCGGCTTCGGGGGTGCGAGGGCCGGACTGAAGGCGGCGAGAGGCGCCGGAGGTGCCGCCAAGGGCACCAAGGTCGGCCTCAAGACGGCTGCCGCGGCCACGAAGAGGCTGGCGAAGGGGGCGGATCCGGTCGCCAAGGTCATCGACAAGCCGGTCATGGCCGCCGCGAGCAAGCTGGGGCTCTCGCGCGGTGCCGCCCTGACCGCCACGGAAGGCGTCCAGGCCGCCGCCGCGACCGCCTGGACCGCGCCGACCGCGATCAACGCGTACGAGACCAGTGCCGGCAAGTACGACGCGGCCACCTGGGGCACCGGTGCGGGCAACATCGTCACCGGCTCCAGTGGCGGCAAGTTCGGCGGCGCCGTCGCCATCGGCAGCGCCATCGGGCTGGGTGCGTGGGAGCTGACGAGCTGATGGCTCTCACCGACGCGGCGCCGGGCATGCCCGGACTCTCCTCGTCCGACCTCGGCGTACCCGACTTCTGGTTCGAACTCCCGCCGGGCTTCCAGGAGTTCGACCTCGACGAGGACCCCGAGCAGCGCATGCTGCGGCTGGCGGAAGCAGTCGACCCGCTCTTCGCCGACGCCACGCCGTCGCAGAAGTTCAGCCTGGTCGTGTCCGGCGAGTACGCGCTCCAGACCATGATCACGGCAGGCGCGGAGCACGTGTCGGCCTGCCTCCTGCGGATGCCCGACGGCCGGCTGTCCCAGGGGACGCTGAGCGTGCTCGTCGAAAGGCCGGACGCCGGACCGGAGAACCAGGACAGGCAGGGCACGGCCAGGCGGACGGCCGTCCAGTGGCGCGAGCGGTACGAGGATGCCGAGGTGGCACTGATCATGCTCCCGTACGGACCTTCCGCCCTCTGCATACGGGATCAGGACCTGAGCCTTCCCGGCGTCCTCTTCGGCCTGGACGAGCCCATCCCCACCACGCTCCGGCAGGTGCAGGTCTGCGTGCCGTTGAAGTACGGCCCCGGATCGGTCCTCTTCGTCTTCATGACCGAGCAGCTCGACCACTGGGCCGAGTACCTGGACATCCTCACCGGCATCCTGAAGTCGGTCTCGGCCGAGGAGCCCGCCCCGGACGCCCGACGCGAAGAGGTCGGCGGCGGCCTCCCGGCCTCCGGCGGAACGGGCACGGAAATGAGTACGGGAACGGGCACGGAAACGGAGCACCAGGCATGAGCACGGACGCGCACGACGAGACCCGGATCAGGCGCACGCGGCACCCCGTCGCGCTGGCGATCGGTCTCGGCTGCTTCGTGCTCGCCGTGATCGCGGGGTTGTACCTGCTGGACACCACGGACGCGCTTCTCATGGTGCCCCTGGGAGTCGTGCTGGTACTGGTGCTGATCGTGCCGATACGGCGGCTGGGGGCCAGGGAGTCCAGCGCGGGCGCGGCGCTGTTCGTCGTCATCGCCTCCCTGTTCGCCGCCTACGGCGCGAACCTGATCCGCGACGACCTGACCCTTCAGGTGCGGGGCGAGAAGGTCACGGCCACCGTGGTGAAGGAGCGACTCGACCCGGGCCAGGGCAAGGGCCGCCGCTCCCACTACGTCCTGGCGGAGCGGGACGGCACCCGGGTGCCGGGCCCCGAAATGGGGACGGGCTTCAAGCAGTACGAGGTCGGCGACGTCCTCACCGTCCTCGCCGACCCCCGGGGCAGGCTCGAACCGCGCACGCCGGACGAGGCGGACGCCACGGCCGAACTGGTCAGCTCGGCTGCGGCCGCCCTCGCCGCCCTCGGCGCCCTCGCGTGGATGACGTGGCGGGGCTCGGACACCGCGAGGCAGCGGAGCGAGGCGAAGCGGAAGACCGCGTCCAGGGTGCAGCGGGCCTACGGAACCGCGGCCCGCGACCACACCACGCGGACCGAGCAGGAGGAGAAGCTCCGCGAGGCCCTGCGCACCCACCCCGCCGACCGGCGCGGCTACATCAAGGTGCCCCCGGAGGAGTACCCCGAGGTCTCCCAGCAGCGGGCGGCGCGGATCGCCTGGGAAACGGGGCTGCGCGCGGAGGCGGCGGGCAACCGCGGCTCGTGGCGCTTCCGCGAGACGGTGAACGAGGAAGTACCCCGTGACTGAGCCGCCACGGGGCCTTTGCGGGGGCACCGGGCGGGGCTTGCCCGACCGGTGGTCCGGCGTACCGGAGTCAGGGAGCCCAGACCCCCAGCGACCGCGCCAGGTTCTCCAGGTCCTCCGCCGCCCGCAGGACGTGCGCGATGTCCTCGGACGCCGTCCACAGGACGACGTCCGCACCGTGCTCCTCGACCTGCCACGCGTACCGCACGCAGGCCAGCAGGTGGGGTGAGTCCTCCTGGGGGACGTAACGGAAGGTGGTCATGCCCTTGCCGAGCCGGTCGGACGTGAAGGGCTTGACGACCGGAAGCTCGACGGCGCTCCGGTCGTCGGCCTCGGTGAGCGCGCGCAGGGTCTCCTCCCGGGGGCCCGACGCCGGGCCGATCGCCGCGCAGACAGGGAGCGGTACGTCGGCCGGGTGGTCGAGGTGGAGGAAGACCCAGTGGTCGGAGCCGGGCGGGGCGAGGGCCTCGGCGGTGCGCTCCAGGGTGCCGGCGACGAAGTCGACGCCGTTGGGCCCGGGGTCGAGGTCGCCGTCCGTCCACAGGTCTTCGGCGACCTCTCTGGACCAGGTGCGGATGTCCGCCCACGGCTGTGAGGGAGCGGTGCGGCCGGCGCGCGGCGGTACCAGGACCCATGCGTCGTCGTCGACATCGTCGATGTCGATGATGGGCCAGAACTGGTCTCGCCCGGACGGGTGTTGCCTCGTCTCCGGTGGCATCGTCATCCTCTGATCCAGCGGAAGTTCGCCATCACGGCGTCGAACCATTCGACGAGCGCGTCGGCCAACTCGTCACGAGGGTCGCCACCACCGACGGTGGAGAACGCGGCCACGAACCAGCGGTCCGGGTCGTCCGGCACGGACACCATGTACTCGACGCGGCGGGAAGCGAGCTCTCCGCCGCGCGGGCCGGCAGCCTGTGCCACGTGTTCGCGACGCACGGCCAAGGCGTCGTCGACCTCTCCCGAGCTCAGGTCCACGTCCTCCGCGCCGTCTCGGGAAAGCAGCTGGACGGCGATTTCGGTGGGCGCGGACGCGCCCTCCGGGCTTCCGGCACGTCGGGGCACGACGGACTCGGAGACGAGGATCGAGGCCCCGATATTGACATCGCTCAGGGGCTTCACCGGCAGGTACAGGTCCAGGGCCTTGCTCTTCCGGGCATCGGCGACCGCCGCGCGGAAGCGGCGCTCCAGTTCCCGCTTGTACGGCCCGATCTTGTCCGTCGGAGCGTCGGCGGGGATACGGGAACAGGCCTCGTCCAGGATCCGGCCAACGGCGTCCTCCGTGCCGTGGCGGAGGGGGACTTGGGCCCATTCGCTGGGGATGAGGAGACGGTAGCCGGTGACAGGCGGCTCGCTGACCGTGCTGTCGGAGGCCTCGGCGGTCGTCGAGGGCGGCTCGGTCTGTTTAGGCAGCACGGAGTCGTTCCTTGCGGTTGAGGTGCCAGATGCTGGCGAGACCGCCGACACAGATGATTACGGCGATCCACAGAACCCAGACGCCTGCGCCGATGGCGAAGAGCAGGGCGTAGAAGAGGTACAGGAGGAGCGCCCATTTGATGAGGCCTCGCTCGCCCCAGAGCTCGCTCCAGTCGTCCGGTCGCCGGTACAGGTGGACAAGGGCAACCGGGACGAGGGCGTAGAGAGGCCACTCCCACGTCGGCCACGGCACCAGGTATCTGTCGAAGAAGTCCTTCGTCGCGGGGGCAGCGAACATGCGGAGCAGGGAGAAGACGAACACGCATTTGAAGATGCCGAGCCGCCATGCCGTACGGCGTTGCGCCACTGCCGCCTGCTCGTCCGGCGCGCCACTATTTCCCGTCATCAGTGTGCATCCCTCACCATTGCGACCCGACGGGTCGTGTCATGCGGTCCTTCATTCGGCTGTACTCGCCGTCGGACACGAAGTCCCCGGCCTTGTCCGCGGAGTCAAGCGCGGTGCTGGTCGCCCAGGTGGAGCGGACCACGCCCGCATGACGCTCAGCCTGGCTCGCGTTGTCCGCGAGCCGGGTGTTGTCGGGGTACCGGTCTCGCCACTTCTTGATGTCCTTCAGCTGGCTGCCCAGTTCCGCGTCACCCAGGGCCCTGGACTTCTCTTGCGCTGTGATCTGCGGCATCTCCGCGTCACGTACGTCCTTGCCGGCTTGCTTTCCCTGAGTATTGGCCTTCTGTTCCGCCTTCAGCCTACGTGCACGGCTCTTCTCCCGATCGCCGCGTGATCGGCCCCCGCCTTTCCGGCTTCCCCTCTTGCCATTTTCGATCGTGCTTTTACGGGCCTGCTGCGCCGACGCCTTGGCGGCGTCGTCGGCCGTCCCCGATGCGATTTTGCGCGAGCTCTGCTGCAGCGCCTTGATCGCTTTGCCTGCCTTGATCCCCTGCCGGGCGAGCTTGAGTGCGCCGACATCCATGAGGACGTCGAACCACGATCCGTTGCCTGTACTGGCCTGGGCGAGATGGATAACAGCGACGATGCCCGTAAGGATGAGAGCGACGACGCCGACTGCGGGGAAGAGCAATGCCAACACGCCGATGGCCGTGGCGGCCCAACTCAAGGCATCCGCCAAGGTACTGAGCCAGTCGGCGTCCCCGATCGCCGCCTTGAGGTCATTCCACCAACTGTCCTTCATGTCGTCGTCGATGGATGTGCGGATCTTGCTGGCGTAGTGACCCGCACGCTCGTCGTAGTCGCCGGTCGCGGAATTGAGCCGACCGCGGGCATCCGACAAGTCCTCCTTGGCCTTCTTCAGGGCGGGGTCCTCCGCGTCGGAACCCTTGTCGCCCTTCTTGTCCTTTTCGTCGCCGTCCTTGGCCTTCTTGCCGGAGTCGGGCTTGTCCTCGTGGGCGTCGATGACGCGCTGGGCGTCCTTCGCGTCCCCGAGAGCCTTGTCCGCGCGCTTCTGGAAGCCCTCCAAGTCCTCGGCCCACCCGGACAGATGGTTCTTGACCTCGCGGTACCGGTCCTCCGCCTCGTCGAGCTTGCGGCCGAGGCCCCGCGCGTCCTCGGCGAGTTTGTCCGCGTACTTGCCCTTGAGGTTGTCGGCGTCGGCCATCGCGGTGAGGGCCGCGGCCTGGGTGCGCAGATACTCGGCGATCTTCTTCATGTGCTTGACCTGGCCGCGAACCCCCTCGGGGTCTCCCGGTACGGGATCGCTCTCGCGCAGTGGTTGCCAGTCCTTGGGCCGTGCCATTTCTCCCCCGAAGCCACTTCTCTTGCTGTATTTCAGTCGTACGTGTACATCGTGTGCTGCTGCCGTTCCATCAGCCTTTTGGCGTCTGGTCCCGGTGGGCTACTTATCTTTCTTCTTGCCGGATTTGGCCAAGTTGTCATCGAGATCCCTGAAGGCGTCGCGAGTGCCTTCGACCTGTTTCCCCACCTCTTCCAGGGATTCGAGGAGGCGCTTGCGGTTCTTGTCCCAGTTGTCCACGAAGTCGCCCATGGCGTCCTTCATGTCGGAGGCGCCGACCGCCGACTGAATGTCTTCCTTCCATTCGTCGAGGTTCTTGAACTCCTTCTGAATGGCGTTCAGTTGACTCGCAGACTTGTTCAGCAGCTGAAAGTCGACGATCAGGTCGGATCCCGACATGTGTTCCGTACTCCCCGTTTCCGTACCGCGCTTGTCACTCGGCGCCACTCTGCCATGATCGCAACCGGCACGGTGGCCCGCATTCTGTGAATGCCCGGTGAAGCACGCGGTATCGACATCGCGGGATTCGGCACCGACATCGCGGGACTCAGCCCCGCCGCCCCCGGGAAAAGTCCCCCCGGCCCACCCTTCGCGCAAGCCCGTCCACCCCGTCACCGTCGAGCAGCGAGCCATAGCCGGTCGCCGCCCAGACGCTTGTGGACGCGGCCACCTCGAAGTAGGGGAGCGGGCGTCCGTCGGGGCCGGTCGTGTCGGTGAGGACTTCCGGGGCGCGGTGTTCGCGTACGGCTCGGGCGCAGTCGGTGCAGGCGGCGACTCGCAGGTGGTCCCGGCGGCCCAGGGGGCGCCAGGTGAGGGTGCGGGCGGCGCGGCCGTGCAGGGGGTTGAAGAAGCAGAGGGGGAGCGGATCCGGGGCGCCGTCCAGGGCATCGCGGCCCTCCGTGACCAGGGCGAGGACCCCGGCGAGGTCCGGCAGCCCGCGCGCGCTGTCGAGGACGGTGCCCGCTGCGTCGTACGCGTCGAGGGCCCGCCGCAGCCCGGGCGTCGATGCGGCGTCGGCCTGCCGCGCGGCCTCGCCGAGCGCGAGCACTTCCGCCTCCGCGCGCCGCCGCAGTTCGGCCTCGTCGGCCGCGCGGGCCGCCGCGAAGACCGCCCGGGGGAAGGCGAACGGGGCCGAGGGGTGTGCTGTCGTGCGGGAGCGGCGCCGTGCGGAACGTACGAGTAGGACCGCCCCCGCCAGCGCGACGGCCACCGCGGCGACGACGATCACGGGCATCAGCCGGCCGGGGCGGCCCGAGCCGTCACCGGACTGGTCGCTCACGTCCTTGTGCAGGGCCTTCGTCTCCTCCTTGTACGCCTCCGTGCCGTCACCCCGCTCGATGAGGCGGATCGCCTCGGTGGTCAGTTCGGCGAGGCCCGCGTCGCGGAACTCGTCCATGAGGCCGACTGCGTACGCCGCGTCCGAGGCCTGGCGCTTGTCGCCCGGCCACTCGAAGCCGCGGATGTCGTCGTTCCTCTCCCCACTGGTGAGGAGGATGAGGTCGCGACCGGCGTCCCGGCCCGTCGGCTCCCGGTCCTCGAGGCGGTCGCGCACGACGGAGGCCAGGGTGTCGGGACTGCCGCCGAAGGCATCGCCCTTGGCGAGCGGGACCAGGATCACCTTGATCGGGAGCCCGGTCTTCTCGATCTGCGCGACGAGCTGCCTCTGGCGGGCGGGCGGCACGGCGGAGGCCTCGTACGACGGGTCCACGTAGACCGGGGAGTCGCGCAGCGCGGCGGCGATCTTCCCGCCCGGGCTCGGGGCGGGGGCGGCGGAGGCGGGGGTGGCCGCCACACCCAGCAGCAGTACGGCGGCGAGGGTGGCGAGGACGGTGCGGGCCGCGCGCAGTGGGGCGGCGGCGAGGCGCTTCAGGTCACTGGACACCGGCGTACTCCCGTACCTGGCGGATGAGTTGGGGAACGCCCTTGCGGGCGGCGGGCAGCGGACCCGGCGCGTCCTCGTACAGGACGCGGCCACCGTCCCGGCCGCCCGGCCGCCCGTCGCCGGCCTGGTTCGGCAGGGTGAGACGGAGGGTGTGGGCACGGCCGGGCTCCGCCGTGACGAAGAGGCGGCAGGCGGCACAGACGGGGATGGTGCGGCGCCTGTTGTCCTCGGGCGCGTACCGCGCGTCGCGCCAGCCGGTGGCCGGGCCGTGCAACGGGTTCAGCGCGCAGGGCGGCTTGCCGGTGTCGCCGCTCGCCAGTGCGGCGCGGCCCATGCGCGCGAGCGTGACGGCGGCGGCGAGGTCGGCCGAGGGTACGTCGTCGTCCACCCGCCCGTCGGGCCCGCCCGTGTCGCGGTCGGCGAGGAGCGTGGCGGTGTCGAGGCAGTCCCATACGCGGGTGCGCAGGGCGGGGGGAAGCGCCGCGTTCGGGTCGAACTCCCGTGCGAGAGCGTCGAGTTCGCCCCGGGCCGCCTCGCGGAGATGGGCGCGGGAGGGGGCGGTGGGCGCGTCGAAGACCAGGCCCGACGGCCGGCCCGGCGAGGGGTCGTGCCGTCCGACGGTGGTGCGGGACGGGATGCGCAGAGCGGGCACGGCGCGGCGCAGGATGCCGAGCACGCCCGCGGCGAGACCGAAGACCACGAGCGCCCCGATCGCGCCGATCATCAGCCCCGGCCAGAAGTCCCCGCTGAACAGCTTCGGGAGCGCGTGTTCGTCGAGGGGGTCGGGAGCCGCTTCGCCGTAGGAGGAGGTCTCGGGCGCGTCGGTGCGCGGCGCCTTGTCGAGGAACGTCAGCAACGTGCCGAGCCGCGCGCCGAGTTGGTGATCGTCGGAACGGTCGTCCGTGTCGGCGTACCGGATGGTGTCGGGCAGGTCGAAAGCGATGAGGTTCGCGTCGATGCGTACGCGGTACGTGATCACGTCGATGTCGCCCGACAGCGGGTCGGCGACGACGTAGACGCCGGGTCTGCCGAGCTCGGCATGGAGCGCGTCGGCGAAGGCCTGGGGGTTGCCCCCGGACTCGTCGTCGGAGAGCTGCGGCATGAGGGCGACGTGTACGGGTCCGCGGTCGAACTTCGCGATCTGCGCGCGGAGTTCGCGGACCTCTTGCGCGTCGAGGGAGCGCGGGCTGTCGGGGTCGCTGTAGACCGGTCCGTGGCGCAGCCCGTCCGCCACGCGGTCGACGCGGGCGGTCATGTCGGTGGTGGTGGGCGGGGAAGCGGCGCTGGACGTGGTCTGGTCGAAGAGGATCACGGCGGTGATCACGACGGCGGCCGCGGCGACGACGGCGGCGGCGGCGTCGGCCCAGGGCGCGATCCGGCGGGTGGAGCGGTCGCCGGTGTCGTCCTCGGGGCTCTTGTGGATATTGACGGATGCGGGTTCGGATGCGGATGCGGACACGGGCGAGGGAGAGGGTGCCGCGCCAGGGCGGCGACGCCACCACCGCCGTACGTAGGGAGAGAGCAGCAGGACGAGCAGGGGCAGGCCCGCGAGAAGGATGCCGGTCAGAAAGGACTGGTTCCGTCGGTCGGTGGGACCGATGTGCAGCTGCTCGGGCTCCTTGTAGCCCTCGCCGTAGGGGCCGTGCCCGCCGTACTCCTCCCGCGCGGCCTCGGCGCGCTCCGACGCCTTCGCGCCGCCCTGCGCGATGACGTCGACGAACCGTTCGAAACTCAGCAAGGGCCCCGCATCGTAGGGCAGTTCGTACTGCTGCACGGTCCGTGCGTCGTCGACGGGTGCCCGCACCCCGAAGGCACCGGCCGCCACGACGGAACTCTCGTCGACGAGCACGTACAACCCGTCGCGCCCGAGCCGGTCGTGCACGGCCCCGAGCAGCCCGTCGTTCGCCATGCTGGTCCCGTCCCCCGGCAGCACCATGACGTAGGTCGGCATTTTCGTGCGCTTGGCGAGCCTCGCGAAGCCGGGGGCGGTGGAGCGCGGGACGGCGCGCGGGAGCTGGTCGGTGACGTAGACGGGGTTGCCGCGGAGGTGGGCGGCGAGGGAGGCGGCTTGGGTGGTCTCGTGGGGAGTCGGGGCCGGCCCTGAGGCGGTGGCAGGGGCGGGGCTCAGGAAGGAGGCGAGGAGGAAGAGGGAGACGAGGGTGATGAGGCGGGGGACAGAGATCGAGGGTGAGGGCGGGGTACGTCGGCCCCGGCGGCCGGAGCGGGCTGCACGCTCGCCGGTGACCTCGCCACGCCCGCCGCCGACGGCCTCGCCACGCCCGCCGCACCCGCTTTTGCAGTGGGGAGCCTCACCGTCTTTGCGCTGGCATGCCCCGTGACCTGTCGCTTCCATGGTTCCCGTCCCCCTCGCCCCCCTGCCGACTGGGCGCACTTTACTGTCGCGACGGGGCCGGGGGCCATGGCACTCCACGTCTGTACGGTGAGCTGGGGGCGGCCCATTGCCCTACCCTCTCCGGCACACCGGCGCGGAACCGGGCCGCCTCCCGATGCTGCCCCTCGGTGAGCGCGCTCTCCGACAGCATGCGCACCGTTCCCGCGGTCACCTGCACCAGACGCTCCGCGCTGTTCGGTGTTCCGGTGAAGAGCCGTACCCAGGACCGGTCCGTGAACGCGAGCCGGACATCGGCGCCGCCGAACGGGCTGAACTTCATCTGCCGGGCCTCGGCGAGCGCGGACAGGGAGAACTCGGCGAGGATGTCGGTGTGTTCCAGCGGCCCGCAGCCCGGACCGATGCCCGACCCGTTCTGCGCGCAGAGGGCCGGACTGGAGCGTCATCTCCTCGACGCTTGGTGCCGCTCAGACCTAGCGGGGCGGCTTCGTCAACTCTGGCACTGCGTGCAACGGCTTCCGCCGGTGACGGTCTAGCCGGCGTCGATGTGCTTCTTGATCTGGTCTTTCGCGTACGTGTACGCCGGGCTGCCGTACTTCGCGCAGTACTTGTGCGCGGTGTCGCCCGTGTCCTGCTCCACGATTCCGTGCTCGACGGCCCGTGCGTATTCCTGGGCGTCCTTCAGGGCCGTGCCCTGGTCCGGAGCGGACAGGCTTGCTCTGTCGAAGGTGAGCTTCACGGCGGACGGGAAGCCATCCGCGGCCGGTCGATGTCGGCCGCTCGGGCGGCCTTGTCCCTCGGCGTCGCGCTCTTCTCCGTACCGCCGGTCTCGGCTCCCGCGATGCACGGGTGACTCCCGGTGGGGTGACAGCCGGTGGGGCGACAGTTCGACAAGCCATCCGAAGGCACTGAAGTGGTCAATGCCTTCGCCGGATCCGGTTTTGCGGTGCGGCCCGTACCTGGCTCAGGGGTGCACATCCCGCAAACTGCCCGGTTTGCCGGCAGTTCGGGACGCCGGTGTCGGCTCGTGAGGTGCGCGGCCGGGTGGCACTGGCCGGCCACCGGCTCGGCACCCGGTGGCCGCGATGAAATTCCGTGCGCCCTCGCCCCGACCTGACCATGATGGCCCGATGCCCGACGACACTCACCCCAAGAGTCCCGATCACCCCAACACCCCCACCCACCCCAGAACCCACCCCCCGCAAGCCGCCGCGGACGAGCGCACGTCTCTTGGCGCCTTTCTTCAGTACCAGCGCGAGACCCTCGCGATGAAGTGCGCCGGGCTGACCTCGGGGCAGCTGAAGGAGCGGGCCGTGCCGCCCTCCGACATGTCGCTGCTGGGGCTGGTCCGGCACCTCGCCGAGGTCGAGCTCGGCTGGTTCCGCAACGTTCTGAACCGCGAGGCGGCCGGCGCGCACTGGAAGGGCCGGGTGCCGGGCGAGCGCGCCGACTTCGACGTGGCGGACGCCGACCCCGACGAGGCGTTCGAGGTCTGGCACGCCGCGTGCGCCCGCTCCCGGGCCGTCGTGGACTCCTTCGACTCCCTCGACACCACCGTCGACTTCCGTGAGGACACGTACTCGCTCCGCTACGTCCTCACGCACATGATCGAGGAATACGCCCGCCACAACGGGCACGCCGACCTGCTCAGGGAGCGGATCGACGGAGTCACCGGGGAGTAGTCCCCGTAGGCTGGCGCTCGAGAACGACAGGACCCGGGGGACGGAGAGGGTGCCAGCCATGGCCCGCTACACAGCACCGCAGACCATCGCGCGCGGCGGATTCAGCATCAAGGTGCCGGAGACGTGGTGGGAGTTCGACGTGCGCCCCGAGTCGCGCGACGCCGCCATCCGGCAGATGATCAACGACCGCGTCCGCGCCCGCCCGGAGCTGGCCCCGCACCGCGACACCTTCGAGGCGTTCCTGCGCAAGGCATCGAGGGACGCCTGGCAGTCCGGCGCGCTGTACTGCGGCTGCATGGCGGAGAGCTTCGGCGGCGATACGCCGGTCACGGGCTCGGTCACCGTCTCCGTGGTCGGTGCCCGCACCCCGAACGGCGACGTGCTCCCCACCGACCCGGACCGCATCGTCGCCCAGCTCGGCGTGCGCGAGGCCAAGCGGGAGGGCGACGCGTGGCGCAAGGTCACGACGGTCGACATCCCGGGTGTCGGCCCGGCCGCCCGGACGCACGGCATCGAGGACATCTCGGTCCCCGGTGAGGAGCGCACGATCCGGGTGGTCCTGATGCAGACGTTCATCCCGGTCCCCGGCCAGAAGGGCAAGGTCGCCCTGGTGTCCGGCAGCAGCCAGATCCTCGACCTCGCGGACTCGTTCTTCGACATCTTCGACGCGGTGACCTCTACGTTCCGCTTCGCGGAGTAGGCGGCCTGAACAGCTCCCGCGGCTGAGTGGCCGGGCGTGCGGCCCGGAGCGTCGTGAGAACGCGCCCCGGGCCGTCCGATTCACCTCCCGGTCGGATCTCCGCTCGGCTCCCCGGTCGGATCTCCGCTCGGCTCCCCGGCCGGATCTCCGCTCGGCTCCCCGGCCGGATCTCCGCTCGGCTCCCCGGCCGGAGATCCGGTCGACTCCCCGGCCGGAGATCCGGTCCGCGTGGTCACCGCCGGTTCAGCGCCCGCTTCACCTTCTTGCCCGACGGTGACTCGTCCAGCGTCTTCCACAGCTTCGACGAGCTCAGGGACGTGTAGACGCCGGGTGCGCCCTGCGCGCCGCAGCCGTCGCCGTAGGAGACGACGCCGATCAGGATGGGTGCCTTGCGGCCGGGGACCTTGCGGAAGATGGGGCCGCCACTGTCGCCCTGGCAGGAGTCCTTCGTCTCGACCCCGGCGCAGAAGTTGACCTTGGAGTCGTACTCCTTGTAGCTCGTCCCGCACTCCGCGTGGGAGAGGATCGGGACCTTCACCTCGCGCAGGCGGTCCGGGGTGTGGGGCAGGTCCGTGTCCGTGTTGCCCCAGCCCGCGACCGTCGCCTTCTGGCCCGGGCGGATCAGCGCGTCCGTGCCTTGCGTGGGCAGCGCGACCGGAGAGATGCCGCGGACCGGCTTCTTCAGCTGGAGGAAGGCGACGTCGTACGCCTCCTTGCCCTTCAGGTAGCGCGGGTGCACGACCACGCCGCCCTTGGCGATGTCGCGTATCCGGCCCTGCTCGGCGGTCAGCACCGTGCGGCCGACGGCCACCTGGAGGGACTTCGGCCTGACCGGCTTGCCCGCGTCGTCGACCAGGCAGTGCGCCGCCGTCACCACGGTGTCCGCGGTGACCAGGCTCGCTCCGCAGAACTGGCGGTCCAGCGCGCTGCCCGCGCCCTTCGAGAGGACCGCGGTCATGAACGGGTAGGCGTCGTTGGGGACTTCGGTGCCCCCGATGATCGCGTGGGCGGCCGGGGCGGAGGTCGCGACCATCGCGAGCGCGGCGGTCGTCGCGGCGAGGCCCGCGGCCGCGGAGGTCCGGCGTGTGGGGGTTCTCTTGAACGTATTCCTGGAACTCATGGGGGGTTGCTTCTCTTTCGTACGGCAGGAATTGCGGAATTCACTCGACGCGCGAAAGGTCCGTACCAGAATGGGTGCCAACGGGGTTGCCCCGACCGGGATTTGGTCAGGCGTTCAACAATGTCGTCCGCCCCTTCTCGCGCATCCCTCTCGTGCGCCCTCTCGTGCATCCCTCTCGTACGTTCCTCTCGCGCTGAAATGAGAGAGGGCGAATGCGGCGGGACGGTTCATTCCCCCGCGCGCTCCGATTCCTCCGCCAGCAACCGCCGCAGGACCGGCGACAGTTCCGGCACGCGCGCCCCCGCCGCCTGCGCCGCCGCAAGGGCCCGTACGTACGCCACCGCCTCCGCGCGCAGCCGCTGCTTCTCCTTGCCCTGCCGACTGCCGGCCAGCCACGTCGCGATCGCCGGCAGCACCAGTACGCCCGCCAGGTAGCCGGCGGGAGTGTCCTGCGTGGCGCCCCAGATCACCCCGCCGAGCCCGGCCAGGAGGAGCAGGCAGCCCGCCTCGTCGTGCCAGCCGCCCTCGTCCGCCCTCGCCTCATAGGCGCTGACGGCGTGGGATTTGGCGGGTATGGGGGGAGTGGGGGGAGTGGGTGTGGCGGCGACGGGGGGAGTGGGTGCGGCGGGTGTGGTCGACGCGGGCCGACCCTCGTGCGTCCGCTCTGCGTTCTCGTACGGAAGCGAGTCCCTGTCCCCGTGCGGCAGTGGGCTCATGTCCCTGTGCGGAAGCGAGTCCATGTCCCCATGCGGCAGCGAGCCCATGTCCCCGTGCGGCAGCGGATCCCCGCCCCCGTGCGGCAACAGCGCCCCCTCCCCGTACGAAGGAATCGGCGCCGCGCCCTTCCCGCTCCCGTTCTCCGGGCGGCCGACCAGCCAGTCCGGTATGTGGGTCACCGGTGCCCCGTACGCCTGCGCGAGGCCGATCACCTCGCGGTACCCGGCGAGCAGCGGGTGCAGCAACTCCCGCTTCCAGCGCCGTCGCACGAGCACCCAGAGCCAGGTCCCCAGGGCCAGGAGGGGGACCGCCGGGCCGTACAGCACGCCCGGCGGCTTGTCGGCGAGGGCGGGGACCGTGGGGGAGAACATCGGCCAGCAGATGCCCGCGACGATCGCCAGGCCGCCCAGCCAGCCGGGTGCGCTGTTGGCCACCCGCCGCAGGGTCCTCCGGCGTTCCGCCAGGAGGGCCGCCGTCGCCGCGTCGTCCGTGTAGTCGAAGCCGCGCCGGGCGCCGATGACCCGTACCGCCGCCAGAAGTCGCTGGTCGGCGGCGAGAGTTGCGTGGGTCGTGGGGAGGAGTGGGGGGTGTTCGGTGGGGGTGCTCACGGTGGGGCGGCTTCCCTTCGCGCGGAGTACGGCAGGTGGTGCGGAGCGGGATTGAGGGGGGTGTGCGGAGCGGGATTGAGGGGGTGTGCGGAGCGTGATCCGGGAGGCGCCGCGGAGCGTCGTCCGGCGCGCGCCGCCGCCCCCGGCGCGACGGCCGGGAACCGTCCCCGCCCCTCCCGCGTCACCCATGAGGCTGACGGATCATGGCACGGCCGTCGCGGTATCTCGCGCCGACCGTGTGGGAACCGTGTGGAAGTGGTCAGCGGCGGCTCTTCCGGCGGCACTTGCGCAAAGTGCCCCTATTCGCGTGCGCACACAATTGCCCCTCCCCGAGACCTGGGAACGGCATCGGAACCAGAGGTCGTGGATTGCGCGTGGATAACGATGAGAGGTGTGAGCTTCGCGATCTTTAACGCGCCTTGAGGGGCTTATGTGCTGCTGATACGGTGCGATGACTTGACACTGAGTCTGAGGCTGAATAGCCCGCCTGAGACCGGCGAGAGAGTCGCGAGTGTCGCAAATGATCGAAATTGACCGAATCTTCTTGGGTGTGCGGGGAGCAGTTGCGTGAAGATCCAGGAGCGTACGGGGGCGGGCAACAGCCGTTCCGCCGCACCGGCTCAGCCGGGAGTCGGTGAGCGCCTTCCCGCGCCGCCTCGCGAGCGCAAACCGGCACTTGCCGCACTCGCCGTCCTCCTCATCCTCGTCGGCGCGCTCGGCGCCACCGTGCTCGTGCTGCGCGCCGGTGACCGCATCGAGGTCGTCAAGGTGACCAAGCCCATCCAGGCCGGGGAGTCCGCCGTCGACGGCGAGAACATCACCGGCGTGATGGTCGCCGAGGACGACTCCATCAACTACATCCCGTACGAGCAGCGCGGCGCGCTCACCAAGCTCAAGGCCAAGAGCACCATCCCCGGCGGCACGGTCGCCGTCGGCGAGATGTTCGGCGCCAAGAGCGGGCTGCCGGCCGGAAAGGCCTCCGTCGGCCTCTCCCTCAAGGAGGGGCAGTACCCCTCCGACCTGAAGGTCGGCGACACCGTCTCCGTCTTCCCTGTCGTGTCCGGCACCTCCACCGGCAAGGGATCCAGCGGTGGCAGCTCCACGAGCGACACGCCCCTGGTCGCCAGCGCCAAGGTGAACACCATCACCAGCAAGAGCGACGCGACGGTCAGCACCGGCAACCAGAACATCACCCTGGTCGTCGCCCAGGAGGAGGTCGCGGCCCTGGCCAGCGCCGCCTCCGAGGGCAAGGCCGTCGTCGCCCGCGTCTCCGACGACAACAACTAAAGGCGAGTAAAAGAGACATGGCGCTCATCGCTCTCGCCGCCGACAAGGGGTCTCCCGGCGTCACCACGGCCGCGGTCGCACTCGCGGCCGTCTGGCCGCGTCGCGTCCTCGTGGCGGAGACCGACCCGGCCGGCGGCGACCTGGTCTACCGCAGTGCCGCCGCGCACGGTGGTCCGCTCAACCCCAACACCGGCATGCTCTCCATCGCGGCCACCGCCCGCCGCGGCCTCGTGCCCGACCAACTCTGGGACCACACCCAGCCGTTGAGCGGCGGGCTCGAAGTGCTCGTCGGGCTCGGCATCGCCGAGCAGGCCGCCGGCCTCGCGGGGATCTGGCCGACGCTCGGCCGCGCGTTCTCGCAGCTCGCCGACTCGCCGCACGCGCCCGCCGACGTCATAGCGGACTGCGGGCGGATCAGCGGAGACGGCCCGGCCGTCGAGCTGTTCCCGCACGCCGCGCTCGTGCTGCTCGTCTCGCGCACCGAGCCCGAGGCCATCGCCCGTGTCCGCGACCGCGCCGCGGCCCTCGCGGCCAAGCTGCACGGCGGCCCGCGTGGCGCGGCCTCGCTGGCGCAGCCCCTCATCGGCGTCCTCCTGATCGCGGACCCCGCGACGTCCGCGAAGCTCGTCCACCAGGTCAACGACATGCTGATGGCCGCGCAGACCGGCGCCCGCGTCGTGGGCACGCTCGCCGACGACCCGGCGGGCGCCGACCAGTTGGCCGGCCGCCGTCGCGGCCGCCTCGACAAGTCGCTGCTCATCCGCTCGGCGCGCAAGGTGACCGTCGACCTCTACCAGCAGTACGGCGCCGCCTGGACCAACCCCGTCGCGCAGCAGCCGGGGACGGGCCGATGACCACACCCGTCGATCACCAGCTCGTCAAGCGGTTCCGGCAGGACGCCGGTGACCGCATCGCCGAGCAGCGCCGGCTCGACCAGGTCTCCGGCGTCACCCCGATGTCGGGCGAGGACGAGCGGCACTACGCCCGTGCCGTCATCGCGCAGATCCTCGAGGAGTACGCGCGCACGGAGATCAACGCCGGGCGCACCCCCCTCGACGCGGAGACCGAGGAGCAGTACGCGGCCGCCGTGCACGCCGCGCTCTTCGGCGTCGGGCGGCTGCAGCCGCTGCTCGACAACCCCGAGGTCGAGAACATCGACATCAACGGCTGCGACCAGGTCTTCGTCGGATTCGCCGACGGCCGCGAGATCAAGGCCGACCCGGTCGCCGAGACCGACGAGGAGCTCGTCGAGCTCATCCAGGTCCTCGGTGCCTACTCGGGCCTGTCCTCGCGCCCCTTCGACTCCGCCAACCCCCAGCTCGACCTGCGGCTGCCCGACGGCTCGCGTCTGTCGGCCGTCATGGACGTCACGCGCCGCCCCGCGCTCTCCATCCGCCGCGCCCGCATGGGCAAGGTCTTCATGTCCGACCTCGTCGGCAACGGCACGCTGACGCCGGAGATCGGCCACTTCCTGGCCTGCGCGGTCCGCGCCCGCAAGAACATCATGATCGCCGGCGCGACCAACGCCGGAAAGACGACGCTGCTGCGTGCCCTGGCGAACGAGATCCCGACGCACGAGCGCCTGGTCACCGTCGAACGCGCCCTGGAGCTCGGCCTCGACACCTACGCGGACCTGCACCCCAACGTCGTGGCGTTCGAGGAGCGGCTGCCCAACTCCGAGGGCCAGGGCGAGATCTCGATGGCGGAGCTGGTGCGCAGGTCGCTGCGCATGAACCCGTCCCGCGTCATCGTCGGTGAGGTGCTCGGCGACGAGATCGTGACGATGCTGAACGCGATGTCGCAGGGCAACGACGGCTCGCTCTCCACGATCCACGCCAACAGCTCCAGCGAGGTCTTCAACCGCATCTCGACGTACGCGCTGCAGGCCACCGAGCGACTGCCCATCGAGGCGAGCCAGATGCTCGTCGCGGGAGCGGTCAACTTCGTCGTCTTCGTCCAGCGGCGCAACAACTACCAGTCCGGCGGCAAGCTCCAGCGCATGGTGACCTCGGTCCGCGAGGTCAACGGCGTCGACGGCCGCGTCCTGTCCAGCGAGGTCTTCGCGGAGGCCCCCGACGGACGGATCGTCGCGCACGCGCCGATCGCCTGCATGGACGACCTGGCCGCGTTCGGCTACCGCCCCGCCGGGCAATGGGGGTGAGCACGACATGAACTCACTGGGTTCCATGGGCGGCGTCTTCTCGCTGCCCGTCCTGTACGCACTGGGCTGCGGCGTCGCCGCGGGAGGCGGCCTCGCGCTGCTCGCGGTCGCCATCCGCGGCCTGCCGGCCAAGCCCGCGCACGAGAAGCACCGGGCGAGCGAGCGTGCGAGCGAACTGGTCCGCTTCGTCGGCCGCCGCGGCTCCGCGGCCATCGGCGTCGGCCTGGTCGTCCTGCTCCTCACCCGCTGGGCGGTGGCGGGCATCGCCTCCGGCATCCTCGTCTTCTTCTGGGACAAGCTGTTCGGCGGCGCCGCCGAGGAGCGCGCGCAGATGAAGCGCGTCGAGGCCCTCGCCGCCTGGACCGAATCGCTGCGCGACACCATCGCGGGCGCGGTCGGCCTGGAGCAGGCGATCCCCGCCTCCGCGCGGGCGGCCGCCCCGGTCCTCCGCCCCCACCTGGACGCCCTCGTCGACCGTCTGCGGGCGCGCACGCCGCTGCCCGAGGCCCTTCAGGTACTGGCCGACGAGATCGACGACGCCTCGGCCGACATCATCGTCGCCGCCCTGATCCTCAACGCCAAGCTGCGCGGCCCCGGCCTGCGCCAGGTCCTCGGCGCGCTCGCCAAGTCGGCGCGCGAGGAGGTCGACATGCGCCAGCGCGTGATGGCGCAGCGTGCCTCGACCCGCCGCTCGGTGCAGATCGTGGTCGCCGTCTCCATCGCCTTCGTCCTCGGCCTGTCCATCTTCAACCGCGAGTTCGTCGAGCCGTACGGCACGGCGGTCGGCCAGATCGTGCTCGCCATGGTCTGCGCCCTCTTCGCGCTCGGCTTCTGGTGGCTGCGGAAGCTGTCGACGGTCGAGACGCCGGACCGCTTCCTGGTCAAGGACGAGCCGGGCGTGCAGTTCGTACGTCCCCGGGGTCCCGGCGGCGCACCCGCCCCCGGCGGCCCCGCGCAGGCGCCGCAGTTCGGCAGGCCGGGTGACCCGCAGGTCCTGCCGGGCTACTCCAACCCGTCCGGTCACTCCAACCCGTCCGAGGGGGTACGCCGATGAGCCTGACGATGCCGGTGGTGATAGGCGCGATCCTCGGACTCGGCGTCTTCGCCCTCGTACGTGCCCTGATGCCGTCCAAGCGCAGCGCGGTCGCGACCGTCGCCCGCATCGACGCGATGCGGGCACGCGGCGCGGCCTACGAGTCGCAGCGGGCGACGTCCGACACGGAGAACCCGGGCCGCATCGGCACGATGCGTTCCCGCGTGGGCCTGCGCGTCGCCGAGTTCTACCTGCAGCAGGGCTGGGAACAGCGCTCGCTGCGCGCGGACCTCGCGGTCCTGGACCGCAGCTGGGAGAAGTTCCTGGCGACGAAGGTGCTGCTGGCCGCGGCCGGCGTGTTCTTCGGGCCGTTCCTCTTCGCCATCATCTGGACGCTCGGCTTCGGCAGCAGCCCGATCATCCCGGTGTGGCTCGCGCTGATGTTCGGCGCGCTCTTCTTCTTCCTGCCGGACCTGGAAGTACGCAGGGACGCGGCGGACAAGCGGCGCGACCTGCGCCGTGTCATCGGCGCCTATCTGGACCTGGTGTCGATGAGCCTCGCGGGCGGCCGCGGTCTCCCCGAGGCGCTCATGGCGGCGGCGGAAGTCTCCGACGGA
Organism: Streptomyces sp. NPDC040622; assembly: GCF_055593965.1. NCBI lineage: Bacteria > Bacillati > Actinomycetota > Actinomycetes > Kitasatosporales > Streptomycetaceae > Streptomyces > Streptomyces sp. NPDC040622. The sequence continues at coordinate 125,809 of NZ_JBVIXD010000002.1, forward strand.
TGGGCGACGCAACGGATCCGAAGCGCTCTGGCCGACGCCCGCATCACCGGCGTCAGCCAGTGGCAGGCCCTCGGCTCGCTCGGCGAGGAACTCGGCGTCGAAGAGCTGAAGGACCTGTCGGCGTCCCTGGCGCTGGTGGCGGACGACGGCGCGAAGGTGCGCGAGTCCCTCGCCTCCCGCGCGGAGACGATGCGACACCGCGAACTGGCCGAGATCGAGGGCAGTGCGGGCGAGAAATCCCAGTCGATGCTGGTCGCGCAGCTGCTCCTGTGCGCGGGCTTCCTGGTCTTCCTCATCTTCCCGGCGGCGATGCGCGTGTTCCAGGTCTAGCGGCGCCGCGCCCGGCCGGGGCGCGGCGCGCGATCCCCGACGACGGTGCCGGACAAACGGGGCCCGGCGCCACTTCCCCCCACCACTCCTGAGAGGACAACTCATCATGAACGGACGGAACTTCAGTCACCCGGCTGTCGACTTCCTTGTGACCTTCCTGAGGACCCGCGTGGACCGCGCCCGCTCGGGCGAACTGGACCGCGGCGCGTCCGCGGTGGAGTGGGTCATCATCTCGGCGGTCGTCGTGGCGATCGTGGGGGTGGTGGCCGCGGTCATCAACGCCGCGCTCAAGGGCGGCGCCGACAAGGTGAGCGACTGCATCAAGGGTGCGGACGCCGGCAGCACCTGCTGACCCACGGCGACAACTGACCAGGTAACTGCCGAGCGGCAGTGTGAAAGGCGACGGGGTTCGAGTGCGGGGAACGCGTGGATTCGTACGCCGCAGGGTGGAGGCCGCCTCCACCCGCGGCGAATCCGGCATGACCGCGATCGAGTTCGTGCTGCTCACTCCGGTGCTGTTCTTCATGATCTTCGCGACCGTGCAGTTCGCGCTGTACTTCTTCGCGGATCATGTCGCCCAGGCCGCGGCCCAGGCGGGCGCGCGCAAGGCGCGCGCCACGGCCGACGAGAACGCGGGCGGCTGGCGCGGCGAGGCCCGTGACGTGGCCGACGCGTACATCCGCCAGCTCGGCCCGAAGCTGGTGCTCGGCCCGGACGTCAAGACGATCCAGCCGGAGCAGGACACGGTCGGCGTGGAGATCGAGGCCCGGGTCCCCACGGTCTTCCCCGGGCTCGACCTGACGGTGCACGCGGAGTCGTCGGGACCGGTGGAGCGGTTCGTCGAGGAGGGCGGCTGATGCGCACGGCGCGGGTCGTCGCACGGAAGCGGATCGAGGCGCTGCTCCGTGCCGGCGGCGACCGGGGGCTCTCCACCGTCGAGGTGGTGATCCTCGCCCCGGTGATGATCCTGTTCATCCTGGTCCTGGTGGCCTTCGGCCAGCTCGTCGACGGCCGGGGCGCCATCGACGGCGCGGCGCGCGACGCCGCGCGCGCGGGGTCGATCCAGAAGGAGCACGGCACGGCGCTCGCCGAGGCGCGCAAGGCGGCACGGGCCGACCTGGCCGACGTCTGCTCGGGCCCGGTCTCCGTCGTCCAGAAGAGCGCCGGCTTCGACGAGAAGGTCGACCCGTTCTTCACCGTCGAAGTCAGCTGTGAGGTCAGGGGACTCGCCATGCTCGGCCTGGACATCCCCACGACGCTGGAGGCGACCTTCAGCTCGCCGCTGGACCCGTACCGGAGGTCCGCGTGACCCGCCGCTCCGCCACACCCCCGCGCGACTGGATCGCCTCCCGCCGCGCGCACCTCGACGACCGCGGCTCGGGCGCGGGCGCCGTCATCATCTTCGCGATCGTCTTCCTCGCGCTCTCGGCGTTCGTCATCGACGGCGGGCTCTCCATCTCCAAGCGGGAGCGCGCCGCGGACATCGCGGAACAGGCCGCCCGCTACGCCGCGCAGGACCTCGAACTCGAGGACATCTACGAGGGTGCCAAGGGCGCGCCCATCAACTACGAGAACTGCGAGGCCCGGGTCAAGGCCTTCGTCCAGGAGGCAGGGCTCAAGGGCGCGGACGTGGCGAACACGCAGTGCGTGACCGCGAACCCGCAACAGGTCGAGGTCGAGGTCCAGATGACCTACAGCCCGGTGTTCACCGGCATGTTCTACGGCGGGGACGTGACGGTGAGAGGCCGGGCGGTCGCGGAGAACGAGGTCGGCTGAGCGGGGCGGCGGCCTCCGGCGGGGCCGGGGCTGGGTCCGTGAGCGTGGCCGAGGCCGAGGCGAGTGACGCACGTCAGGTGGCGGGTTGAACCACCGGCACCAAGGCGGAAGCGGCTACTTGCCGTCCCCCTTCCCCTTCCCGCCCTTCCCCTCATTCATCTTCACCGCGTCGTTGACCTTCTTGGCCAGGTCGTCGTCCAGCTTCTTGAATTCGCGGACGACCGCGTCGGACAGGTCCGCGAGCTGGTCCAGTTGTTGGCCGATGTCCTCGCGGCCGTCCTCCCAGTTGGACTCGAAGTCCTCCAGGGAGTCGTAGACGCCGCCGTCACCGATGTCGTCGCGGTAGGACTCGAAGGTCTTCTTCGTGCGGTTCATGCGGTCCTTGACGGAGCGCAGCCGGCTGCCGTAGTCCTCCAGGTCGGTGAGCGGGATCGTGAGGTCGCTCTTGCCCTTGCTGCCCATAGTGCTTTCCCCCTTGGGTAACGTCGGTGTTCGGCTCAGTGCCACTCGGCGGAAGACAGCGCGGCCGCCACGAAATCGTGCCCCGTCGTCACGGTCAGATCGCGCTGCCGCACTCTTCCCGCGATTCTCTCCCGGTCGAATTCCTTGAACTCGAAGAGGAAGTGTTCGGCGGTCGCGGGGCGGTCCAGAGGGAAGCCGTCCAGGTCCACCGACGAGTTCGCCCGGTCCGCCGCCAGGCAGAGGACCGACACGAAGAGGGGAAAGTGTTCCGCGTCGAGAAGCGGATCCGCGTCGCCGATGACACCCGCGATGCCCACGCGGTCCGTCACCGCCCCGCACAGATCGTCCAGGCAGTCCACCAAGGCGTCCCAGTTCCTGCCGTAGTAGCCGGGGAACCGGAGGGTCTGCGCGAACGCGCGGTGGATGCCCCGCTCGGTCAGCAGGTCGGACGCGGCGAAGTGGTGCACGCGGCCGCCCCGTGCGTCGAAGGCGGACAGCTGGCGCCGCGCGTCGGCGGAACCGGCGGGGACGAAAACGACCCAGGGCGGCGAGTTTCCGGTGATATCGAACCCGTCGGAACAGCTGAGCTCGTTCCGGCTCTCGTTCATTTCGGTGTCTTCGGTATCTATGGGGTCTTTGACGCGTTTGGTGACACCCACCTGAATTCCCCCTCCCCAAGTGCTGTTCTCGGTGCCGTTCTCAAGTGCCGTTCTCGCCGGGTCAATGCCCCAGTTCGCGTTGCATGGTATCCGCCCCCTGCCGTCCCCTCTTGTGAATCTCCAGGGTCAGAAGGGTCAGAGAGGCGGGGGCGGCCCATCCGTACCGGAACTGTGACGAGAGTCCTTTCGTCCGCTTTCCGAGTCCTCGAACCTGAGGTACAACAGGCCTCCGATCAGCCGGAGGTGGGCGGAGCCGGGCGGTAATCAATGGGGGAGAGAATCGGGCCTTTGGGGCGTGACGGCAGTAACCGGGCGGGCCTCTCCGCGTCCGCCCCTGTCTGACCTCCGGCCCCTTCCGTACCATCACCTCGGTAGGCTCACCCGACCCCTGTACCGACCCTCATCCCGGCCCTTCACCCGACCATCCACTCCTCCCCACAGGACACCAGGACACCCGCCATGGCGCGCACCACCTCACGCTCGACGAGCCCGCCGAACCCGCAGTCTCCGCGGAACCGGACGCCGCAGCCGTTGCCGCGGCGCCGGCGCAGTTTCGGGGACTTCGTCAAGGCCTTCTTCGCCTTCGTCGCGTTGGCCGTGCTCCTCGTCGGCGTGCCCGGGGCCCTCGCGGTCTTCGTGGGGTGGCCGTTGCCGGGCGGCGCGCCGTCGCTGGACTGGCTGCAGCAGGAGATCACCGTCAGCACGTTCATCAATGTGCTGACCGTCGTCGTCTGGTTCGCCTGGGCGCAGTTCACCGCCTGTGTGCTCGTCGAGATAAAGGCCGCGCTCTCCGGGGTCGGGATTCCGGGGCGGGTGCCGGGGGCCGGCGGCAGTCAGATGCTCGCGCGGCAACTGGTCGCCGCCGTCCTGCTCGTGGGCGCCACCGCGGCCAGCTTCGCGCCGGGGCTCTCGCAGTTCGGGCAGTCGCTGGAGGGGAACCAGAAGCCCGCGTCCGCCGCCTCCGCCCAGCAGACCCCGGGTCTCTTCGGGCAGGAGCAGCAACAGCAGGCCGCCATGGCCGCCGACGCGCTCGCCGCGCAGGCCGACCGGGCCGCCGCGCACGCCGACGGCGGCGGGCAGCAGGCCGGGGACACGAAGTACTACCGGATCCAGCCGCCCGAGGGGCGCCACCACGACTCCCTGTGGGAGGTGGCGGAGCGGCACCTGGGCGACGGCCGCCGGTACAAGGAGATCTACCAGCTCAACAAGGACCGTGAGCAGCCCGACGGTTCGCGGCTCTCCGAGGCCAGCCTCATCCGGCCCGGCTGGATCATGGAGATGCCCGCGGACGCGCACGGCGGTGAGCTCGTCGAGATGCCCGACGAGGCGCCCAAGGTGTCCAAGGACGTCAAGGAGCAGATCTCCGACTACTCCAGGACCGGCGACCACCAGCAGGGCAGCGACGGCCGGCAGGGCGGCAACGAAGGCAGCGGCGGCCAGCAGGGCGGCAGCTCCGTCGACCGCGACACCGCGCACATCGTCCTTCCCGAACAGCGGCCCGGCACCCCCGAGACGCCCGCCATGCCGCAGGCCCCGGCCACCCCCGACGCCCCTGCGGCCGAGGCGCCCGCCGCCCACGGCAGCGACTCCGAGGGCTCCGGCTTCGGGCTGCCCCAGGCGCTCCTCGGCGCGCCTCTCCTCGCCGCCGGCCTGCTCGGCGCGCTCGGCCGCCGCCGTCGGCACGCCCTGTGGCAGTCGGCCATGGGCGCGGTCGGCGGACGCGGCGGCATGCAGCCGCCGACGCCGACCGGTTCGGCCGCCGACGCGCAGGACGCGCTGCTCGTGGGCGCCGACCCCGAGGGCGTACGGCTGCTCGACCTGTCGCTGCGCGGCCTCGCCGCCGCGCTCGCGGAGGAGAACCGCGCGCTGCCGACCGTGTACGCGGCCTGGCTGAGCAACGGCGACCTGCACCTGCAGCTGGCGCAGCCCGCGGGCCGGCCGCCGGCGCCCTGGCAGCTGGGGCAGGACCAGACGTTCTGGATGCTGGCGCGCACCGACGCCGAGCGGTACGACGAGGTCGACACCGCCGCGCCCTACCCGGGGCTCGTCAGCCTCGGCACCCTCGACGACTCGCGGCTGCTCCTCAACCTGGAGTCCGTGCCCGGCATCGTCTCGCTGAGCGGCAGCGCGGCCGACCGCGCCGCCGTCTTCGCCTCGGTCGCCGCGGAGCTCGCCACCAACGGCTGGTCGGACCGCATGACCATCACCGTCGTCGGCTTCGGCCAGGACCTCACGCCGCTCGCGCCCAACCGGCTGCGGCACCTGGAGGACGTCGAGGCGCTCATCGAGACCATGGAGGCCGAGACGCGGCAGCGGCGCGGCGCGCTCGGCGCCGCGGGACACGACTCCGTGCTCACCGGCCGCACCGGCCCCGCCCAGCACACCCGCTGGGCACCGCACCTCGTGCTGCTCGCCGCCGAGCCGAGCGCCGAGGACGCCGTCAAGCTCGCCGAACTCGCGGCCGACGCGAGCCGGCTGGGCATCGGCTACCTGGTCGGTACGGAGTCCGGGGACCTGCCCGGCGCCGCCTGGCAGATGGAGATCACCCGCGACGGCAGGCTCCTCGCGCCGCTGCTCGGGCTCGAACTGGCCGCGCAGTCGCTGCCCGAGGCCCAGCAGCGCGCCGTCGTACAGCTGTTCACGGAGGCGGACCCGGCGAGCGCGGGCAGCCCCGCGGGCCCCGGCGACGGACCCTCCGGAGCCGCGCCGCCGTTCCTCGTCGACGTCACCGAGCAGGGGCGGCCCGCGGTCTACGCCCGCCTCGTCGGGACGTACGAGATCATCGGCCTGGAGACGCCGGACGGCGAGCGCAGCCCGCTGATGCACGAGGCGCTTGCCCTGCTGCTCCTGCACCGCGAGGGAGTGCACCCTCGCGTGCTCGCCTCCGCGCTGTGGCCGCGCGGCGTCACCGAGGACGTGCGCGACGCGCTCGTCGAGCGGCTGCGCGAGTGGCTCGGCACCGAGCCCGACGGATCGCCGCGGCTGCGCGTCGACGGGACCGGCCGGCTCACGCTCGCCAAGTCCGTCGTCTCCGACCTCGACGTGCTGCGCTCGCTGTACCACGAGGCCACGCAGGGGCGCGGGTCCGGCAACCGCGCCGTGCGCGGGCGGATGCTCACGGACGCGCTGGTCCTGGTGCGCGGCCCGCTCCTCGCCGACCGGCCGCAGGGCCGCTACGGCTGGCTCACGCACGAGATCATCGACGCCCAGCTGCCGCTGCTCGTCGCCGACATCGGTCTCGCGCTGTCCGAGTTCCACCTGGAGAAGGGGCGCGCGGAGAAGGCCATCGAGGCCCTCGACGCCGCGCTGGGCTCCGCGCCCGGCGACGAGCGCCTGTGGAACGAGCTGCTCAGGGCCACCCACGCCACGGACGACCCGGCCCGGCTCCAGCAGGTCGCCGCGGACCTCATCGCCCGCAGCGGCGCCCGCGGCCTGCCGCCCCGCACCGAGGCCCTCCTGGACGAACTGCTCCCGACCTGGCGCAACGGCCTCACGGCGGTCGGCTGAGGGAGTGAGGTGGGGGGCGGGGTCCTGCTGACGGCACACCGCCCCCCCACGACCCCCGCCACCATCCACGGAAAGTCACGGAAAGTCATAGCCCTTGCTCCCCGTCCTCATCCTCGTCGGCGCCCTCTGGGGCGCCCTCGCCGGACTCTTCGTGCCGCGCGCCGCCTACCGGCTGTCCGTGCCGCCCGGCGAGCCGTGGCGGGCGAAGAGCCCGGCGGGGCGGCCGCTGACGTCGTGGGCCGGGCTCGCCCGGTGCCCGGGGGAGGGCTGGTACGGCCCGCGGACCACCGGCACCGTCCTCACGACCGCCCTCGTCTGCGCCGCGCTCGCGGCGGCCACCGGGACGCGGCCCGAGCTGGGCGCCTGGCTGCTGCTCGCGCCCTTCGGCGTGCTGCTCGCCGTCGTCGACTTCGCCGTGCACCGGCTGCCCGACGCGCTCACGCTGCCCCTCTCCGGCGCCGCGCTCGCGCTGCTGGGGGCGGTCACGTTCCTGCCCGAGCAGGGCGGCTCGTGGTTCGGGGCGCTCTACGGGGCACTCGCGCTCGCGGGCGGCTATTTCGTGCTCTTCCTCATCAACCCGAACGGCATGGGCTTCGGCGACGTGAAGCTGGCCCTGTGCCTGGGCGCGGTGCTCGGCTGGTACGGGTGGGGCGTGCTGCTGCTCGGGACGTTCGCCGGATTCCTGCTGGCGTCGCTGTACGGCACCGGCCTCGTCATCGCCCGCAAGGCCGGGCGCAAGACGGCGATCCCGTTCGGCCCGTTCCTGATCTCGGGCGCGTTCGTCGGGCTGCTCATCGGGGCGTACGCGGCTTGAGCCCACGTCGGACGGCCGATGCCCCTGGCGTACGCTGGCTTGGTCCGTCCACAACCCTTACGAAAGGGACGCCCCGGTGACCGAGAAGGCCGACCTTCAGTCCGTCCTCGACCGTGCCGCCGCAGGTGGGCGGATCACCCCGGAAGAGGCACTCGACCTCTACCGCGACGCCCCGCTGCACGCGCTCGGCGCCGCCGCCGACGCCATCCGCCGCCGGCGCTACGCCGGTACGGAGCACATCGCGACGTACATCATCGAGCGCAACATCAACTACACGAACGTCTGCGTGACGGCGTGCAAGTTCTGCGCCTTCTACGCCGCTCCCAAGGACACCAAGAAGGGCTGGAGCCGCGACCTCGACGACATCCTGCGCCGCTGCGCGGAGACCGTCGAGCTGGGCGGCACCCAGATCATGTTCCAGGGCGGACACCACCCGGACTACGGCGTCGAGTACTACGAGAAGCACTTCGCGGCGATCAAGAAGGACTTTCCCCAGCTGGTCATCCACTCCCTCGGCGCCTCCGAGGTCGAGCACATGGCCCGGATCTCCAAGGTCTCCGTCGAGGAGGCGATCCAGCGCATCAACGCGGCGGGCCTCGACTCCTTCGCGGGCGCGGGCGCCGAACTGCTCCCGGCTCGCCCCCGCAAGGCGATCGCCCCGCTCAAGGAGTCCGGCGAGCGCTGGCTGGAGATCATGGAGATCTCCCACAACCTGGGCGTGGAGTCCACCTCCACCATGCTCATGGGCACCGGCGAGACGAACGCCGAACGCATCGAGCACCTGCGCATGATCCGTGACGTGCAGGACCGCACGGGCGGCTTCCGCGCCTTCATCCCGTACACGTACCAGCCCGAGAACAACCACCTCAAGGGCCGTACGCAGGCGACGATCTTCGAGTACATCCGCATGATCGCCATCGCCCGGATCTTCCTCGACAACGTCGCCCACATCCAGGGTTCCTGGCTGACCACCGGCAAGGAGGCCGGCCAGCTGACCCTGCACTACGGCGCGGACGACCTCGGCTCGGTGATGCTGGAGGAGAACGTGGTCTCCTCGGCCGGCGCCAAGCACCGCAACAACCTGCGCGACATGATCGACATGATCCGCACCGCGGACCGGGTCCCGGCCCAGCGCGCCACGACGTACGAGCACCTCGTCGTGCACGACGACCCGGCGAACGACCCCGTCGACGACCGCGTCGCCTCGCACATCTCCTCCACGGCGATCGAGGGCGGCACGGCCCACCCGGAGCTGAAGCTCCTCGCCACCAACTGAGCCCGTCTTGCTGACACTTCACGTCGCCGAACGCTCGCAGGAGACGGCGGTCCTGGCCGACGGCGCGATCATCGCCGCCGTCGGCCCCTACGAGGACCTGGCCGCCGCCCACCCCGCGGCCCGCGTCCGGAACTGGCCCGGCATCCTCACGCCGGGCCTGCTCAACCCGTACGGCCCCGAGCTGCTGGAGGCCACCTACCACCCCGACCCGCGCGAGGCCGACCGGCTCGGTACGGAGCCCATCGGCGGCGAGCGCGCGCGGGCGATCTTCCGCGCCGACCCGTCCCGCCTCGGCGCGAGCGCCCGGCGGGGCGTGCAGCGGCTCCTGGCGCACGGCACGGTGGCGGTGGCGGGCGAACTCCGCGCCCGCCCGGTCCTGGACGCGATCCGCAGAGCGGGCCTGGCAGTAGGCGCCCGCCCACCCCGACTCCCGGGCCCCCCGTCCCTCTCCCCGACCCCCCTGGTCCTGCTCCCCCCTCTGACGCAGGGCGCCCCGGCCCGCTTCGCGATCTTCGACGTGCCGGACAGACCAGCCCTGGTGAACCAGGGCCCGACCACCTGCGTGGCAACGGTGATGGCAGGCCGCCTGGTCTACCGCACCCGCTGAGCCCGTCCAGGGCCGCGGGCAACGCACGACGACCCGAGGTCGCGAGCGGAACGGAGGCGAGGGGAGGGCCCGCAGGGCGCCTCCCGGGGGCGCGGGGAACGCACCACGGCGGGGCGGTTTGGGCGGACGTTCAGGCGAGGGGTGGCGCCCGCAGGGCAGCTGCCGGGGGCGCGGGCAACGCACGACGACCTGTAGCCGCGAGCGGGGCGGTTGGGGGCAGGCGCGGAGGCGAGGGGGTGGCGCCCGCAGGGCAGTTGCCGGGGGTGCGGGGAACGGCGCGGGCAACCCACCACGACCCGCGGTCGCGAGCGGGGCGGTTGGGGGCGGACGTGCAGGCGAGGGGTGGCGCCCGCAGGGCAGCTGCCGGGGGCGCGGGGAACGGCGCGAGCAACGCACGACGACCTGTAGCCGCGAGCCGGGCGGTTGGGGGCAGACGCGGAGGCGAAGGGAGGGCCCGCAGGGCGCCTCCCGGGGGTGCGGGGAACGGCGCGAGCAACGCACGACGACCTGTAGCCGCGAGCCGGGCGGTTGGGGGCAGGCGCGGAGGCGAGGGGGTGGCGCCCGCAGGGCAGCTGCCGGGGGCGCGGGGAACGGCGCGAGCAACCCACCACGACCCGCACCCGCCGACAGAACGGCAAGCGGCAGAACCCCGGGCGGAAAAGCCCGCCGCAGGCGACAAGGCGGCGCCCAAGACAGAAGACCGGCCTGACACAATGGGCCGGGTGACCCGCGCATCCTTGGAAAAGCAGCCGCACGAAGTCGCCACGATGTTCGACGACGTGGCGGAACGGTACGACCTCACCAACGACGTGCTCTCCCTCGGCCAGGCCCGCCTCTGGCGCAAGGCGGTCGCCAAGGCGGTCGACGCGCGCCCCGCGCAGAAGGTCCTCGACCTCGCGGCCGGCACCGCCACCTCCTCGCAGCCCTTCGCGCAGGCCGGCGCGTACGTCGTGCCCTGCGACTTCTCGCTCGGCATGCTGCGCGTCGGCAAGGAGCGCCACCCGTGGATGCCGTTCACGGCGGGCGACGGCACGAAGCTGCCGTTCAAGGACGACACGTTCGACGCCGTCACCATCTCCTTCGGGCTGCGCAACATCCAGGACACGGGCGCCGCCCTGCGCGAGCTGTACCGGGTGACGAAGCCGGGCGGCCGGGTCGTGATCTGCGAGTTCTCGCACGCGACGTGGGGCCCGTTCCGGACGGTCTACGAGGAGTACCTGATGCGCGCGCTGCCGCCGGTCGCGCGTGCCGTGTCCTCGAACCCCGACGCGTACGTCTATCTCGCCGAGTCGATCCGCTCCTGGCCCGACCAGCCGGCGCTCGCCGCCCTGCTGAAGGACGCGGGCTGGTCGAAGGTGGCGTGGCGGAACCTGACGGGCGGCGTCGTGGCGCTGCACCGCGGCTTCAAGCAGGCCTGAGCGAACGGGGCCGCGCGCACGCCCGTGTAACGCCCCCGCGTAACGCTACGGTCGAGAACAGGGATCCCGCTCGGACGGGAACCAGCAGACGGGCAAGATATGTCCGTTGTAACGACCCGGGCCGCAACCTTATGCGTCCCTTACGGGTCGGTCCTGTTACTGCTGGTGTCACCCTGGACTGACGGAGCGATTCGATGGCGTCGTACTGCCCACACTGTGGGGCCTCCGCTCCCGAAGAGGCCCGCTTCTGCATGAAGTGCGGCAAGGAACGCCGCACGGATCCGGAGCCGGCGGACACCCCGCCGACCCCGCCCACCCAGGCCGACGCCCCCGCGGCGACAGCCTCCGCACCACCCGCACCACCAGCCTCCCCACCGCCTCTCGCCCCACCGCCCCTCACCCCGCCCCCGCTCACCCCACCCCCAGCCGCCGCACCCTCCCCCCTCGGCGCCTTCGTCGGGCGGACGTTCCGCGGTGACTGGGTCGGTTCCGTGCAGGCCGCGCTGTGGCCCGTCGTGCTGCTCCTGATCGGGGCCGTCACGCTGGCGATCCCGATGTACGGGCAGGACGACGAGGCCGTCGTCGGCTTCACCGACCGGCTGCGGATCAGCCTCGCGCTGCTGCTCCAATCGGTGGGCGGCGGCTTCGAGTTGTCGGGTCACGAGGAGGGGCCGGGCCTCGGCGGGACCGACAGCCTGGGGTCGGGTTCGGACGGTCTGGGGCTGGGGTCGGACAGCCTGGGGACGGGGTCGGACGGTTCGGAGTCCGCGCTCGAAGGCACCGCCTCCCTGCACTTCGTCCCGCTCACCATGACCGTGCTGTGGATCGTGGCCCTGGTCATCGGCGTACGCGTCCTGCGCAACCGCCTCGTGGCACGGGGCGCGGGGCAGCCCGGCGGCACGGCGGGGCTCGAAGCGGCCGTCCGCGTGGCGCTGCTGGTGACCGTGGGCGTCCTCGCGCTCGCGCTCCTCGCGCAGCCCGAGATCGAGGGCATCGAGCTGTCGTCGTCCCCGGTGCTCGCCGCGCTGGGCGCGCTGCTGCTCGGACTCGCCGTCTCCTGCGGGGTGTTGCACCGGGCCGACCTGGGCCACTGGGTGGCGGCCAGGCCGGGTGCGCGGTCTGTCATCCGGGCCACCGGCACCGCCGTGCGCGCCCTCGCCGTCGTGCTCGCGCTCTGCTCGGTCGTCGCCTTCATCAGCCTCGCCCAGGTCGACGACCTGGCGAGGATCACCGACCTCGACGACACCGACGTGTCGCCGCTCCTGGTCGCACTCCTCGTCCTGCCGAACCTCGCGGTCACGGCGCTCGGCATCGGCTGGGGCGCGGGCGCGGAGGTGTCGGTGAGCGGCAGCAGCTCGGCGTACGGCAGCGGGAGCGGGAGCAGGTCCTTCGGCCTCTCCGAGCTGGGTGACGTCACCAACGACTGGGCGATCGTGGGCGCGTTGGCGCTCGGCCTGGTCTGCGCGCTGACCCTCGGCGTGCTCGCCGCACGGCGCTGCGCGGGCCGAGGTGAGCAACTCCTCGCCGCCGGTGTGTTCTTCGGGCTCTTCCTGCTGCTCGCCGGGTTCAGCGGCATCGGTGTAGAGCTCTCCGGCCAGGCGCTGGAGGGGAGTTCGGGGCTCGGCGGGTCCGGTGGCAGCGGGTCCGGCAGCGTGGAGGCGGGGATCGACGTCCCCGAGGTGCTGCTGTTCGGGCTGCTGTGGATCGTCCCGGCGGCGCTGCTCGGTCCGTTCCTGCTGCAGATGGCCGGGCAGCGGGGCGTCGGATCCGCCGCTCCCGCGTACGCGCCGCTCGTTCCCCCGCAGGCGCAGGCGCAGGCGCAGGCGCAGGCGCAGGCGCAGGCGCAGGCGCAGGCGGTCGTGGCGGTGGCGCTCGCGGACAGCGCCTCGGAAAACCTTGCCGCCGCGAGCACCTCGGCCGCCGGTGCCGAGGAGCCCGCGCCCGGGAGCGCTGGGAGCCCTGCCAGTCCCGGGAGCCCCGCCAACCCCGGAAGCCCCGTCGGCCCCGGGACCCCCAAAGCCCCCGAGAGCCCCGCGGAAGCCGCCTCGTACGAGACCCAGTGCGCGCCCGGCGGTCCGGGCACGCCTCCGCCCGGCGTCCCGGGCCCGCCCCCGCCCGGCCCCCCGGGCACACCCCCGTCCGGCACGCCGGCGCCCTCGTACTCCCCGGGGACCACCCCCGCGTACGACCCGCACACCTACCACCTCGGCCCGCAGCCGCCCGCCGCCAAGAGGCGTGGTCCGGCCGGGGTCTGGGTGGCCACGCTCGCCGGGGCCCTCGTCCTCGGCGGTGGCGCGGCGGCCGGGATCCTGCTCTGGCAGGACAGCGGTGACGACAAGGCGGACGGCACGGGCAAGGACGACAGGCCCGCCGTCAGCCGGTCCCAGGAGCCGAACGGCGGGACGAGCCAGGAACCGACCCAGGAGCCGAGTCCGCTGGTGTCGCCGAGCCCGGAGACGGGCGGCAGCACGGAGCCCGGGGCGACCGAAGGCTCGGACGTCCCCGCGGGCTCGGAGCGGGTGACGGACCAGGAGGGCTTCTCGTTCGCGGTGCCCGAGGGGTGGAGCCGTCAGGCCGTCAACCCCGAGCGCCCCGGACAGATCACCTATGCGGGGTCGACCGGACGCGAGGAGTTCCTCGTCGGCGTCGTCACGGACGCGCGCTACACCTCGTACGAGAACTTCACGAACATCGAGAAGCACACCAAGTCCGCCCCGGACAAGTCGGACTACACGCGCATCCGGCTGGAGGAGAACACTTTCAAGGGGCAGGACGGCGCGTACTGGGAGTACACGTACACCGACAAGTCGGGCCGCGCGATCCACGCCGTCAACCAGAGTTACGTCGCACAGAACGGCACGGAGTACGCGATCCAGCTCTCCTGGCGCGAGAACTTCTGGCCGGCCGGCGAGGGGGCGAGGACGCACGCCACCGCGCTGGACACATGGCGTCTCACGGACTGAGGACGGCTGACGGCGGCCCGCCGGCCCCGGGGGAACCCGGCCCCGGGGGAACCCCGGGCCGGCGGGCACGGCGCCGGCAGCCCTTGCTGCACGCTTGCTAGAGCGTGAGCCGGAAGCAGTGGGCCATGCGCCGGGACGTCTCGGCGCTCGGCACCAGCGGCGGAACGGGGAACGTCTCGGCGAGTTCCATGCCGAGCCGCCGGGTGACCGCCACGGAGCGTTCGTTTCCGTCGCGGACCACCGCGACGACCTCCGGCACGCCCGCGGCGCGCACCCGCTCGACCGTGGCCAGGGCGGCGGCCGTCGCGTACCCCTTGCCCCAGGCGGCTCTGCCGAGCCTCCAGCCGATCTCGATCTCGCCGGCCGGACCCCAGTCCTTGGTCCAGGGCTGCGCGCCGGTGAACCCGATCGGCTCACCCGCCCCGTCCAGCAACGTCCACAGGCAGTAGCCCAGTTCCGCGTCGTGTCTGCGCTGCCGGGCGGTCAGCTCCTCGTACATGGACAGCTCGGCGGAGGACCCGCCGAAGAACTCCATGACCTCGGGATCGTCGAAGAGCCGGTGCCAGACGAAGGCGTCCTCGTGGGTGGGGACGCGCAGCTGCACGGCGGGGAGGTGCAGCGCGGGCAGGGTGTCGGTCTGCTCGGTCACGTGTGGCCCTTCGGCTGGCTGATCAGTACCGCCTCATAGACTGCCCATATCCCGTGCCGGTCGGCACACAGATTTCGAGCCTTGGGGAGAACCCGCCGTGACCGAGCCCCTCTCCGAACACTCCGCGGACGTCATCGTCGTCGGAGCCGGCCCAGCCGGAGCGACGACGGCGTACTACCTGGCGAAGGCCGGCCTCGACGTACTCCTCCTTGAGAAGACCGCGTTCCCGCGCGAGAAGGTCTGCGGTGACGGGCTCACGCCCCGCGCCACCAAGCAGCTGGTGTCCATGGGAATCGACATCTCCGAAGAGGCGGGCTGGCTGCGCAACAAGGGCCTGCGCATCATCGGCGGCGGTGTGCGGCTCCAGCTGGACTGGCCGGAACTTGCCTCCTACCCGGACTACGGCCTCGTCCGCAAGCGTGACGACTTCGACGAGCAGCTCGCCCGCCAGGCACAGAAGGCGGGCGCGCGCCTGTACGAGCGGTGCAACGTCGGCGAGCCGATCGTCGACGACAGGACCGGCCGCATCACCGGCGTGCACGCCAAGATGGGCGAGGAGAAGACCCCGGTCACCTTCCACGCCCCGCTCGTCGTCGCGGCCGACGGCAACTCCTCGCGGATCTCGCTGGCCATGGGCCTGCACCGCCGCGAGGACCGCCCGATGGGCGTCGCCGTGCGGACGTACTTCACCTCGCCCCGCCACGACGACGACTACCTGGAGTCGTGGCTCGAGCTGTGGGACCGCCGCGGCGCCGAGGACCGGCTGCTGCCCGGCTACGGCTGGGTCTTCGGCATGGGCGACGGCACGTCCAACGTCGGCCTCGGCATCCTCAACTCCTCGAAGGCCTTCCGCGAGCTGGACTGGCGCGAGGTCCTCAAGGCCTGGTGCGCCTCGATGCCGGAGGACTGGGGCTACACCCCGGAGAACATGACGACGCCGATCCGCGGCGCCGCCCTGCCGATGGCCTTCAACCGTCAGCCGCACTACACGAAGGGCCTGCTCCTCGTCGGTGACGCGGGCGGCCTGGTGAACCCGTTCAACGGCGAGGGCATCGCGTACGCCATGGAGTCCGGCCAGATCGCGGCGGACGTCATCGTGCAGGCACACGCGCGTGCCACCCCCGCCCAGCGGGAACTGGCGCTGCAGAACTACCCGAAGACGCTCAAGGAGGTCTACGGCGGCTACTACACGCTGGGCCGCGCCTTCGTGAAGCTCATCGGCAACCCGAAGGTCATGAAGATCGCGACCCAGCGCGGCCTGACCCACCCCCTCCTGATGAAGTTCACGCTGAAGATGCTCGCGAACCTGACCGACCCCACGGGCGGCGACGCGATGGACCGCATCATCAACGGACTGAGCAAGGTGGCACCGAAGGCGTGAATCCGTCCCAGGGCGGCCCCGCGGCGGGCCCCGCTTCGGTGGACCGGGCGCTCGACCTCCTGGAGGCGATCGCGCGGTCCCCGGAGCCCGTCGGCGCCAAGTCCCTGGCGGGCGAGCTCGGCTGCGCGCTGTCGACGGTCTATCACCTCCTGGGCCCGCTCACCGCGCGCGGGCACGTGGCCCGCACCTCCGAGGGCTACGCGCTGGGGCCGCGGGTGCCGGGCCTGTACCGGTCCTTCCAGCGCCACGCGGGCATCGACGCCCGGAGCCGGGGCCTGCTCCTGGAGGTCCGCCGCGCCGCCGGCGCCCACGCCTACCTGAGCGCGCGCCGGGGCGGGCGCATCGCCGTCGTCGACAGCACCGCGGCGGTGGCGGCCGACGTCGCCGACCCGTTCGAGGTGGGCCTGGACCACGGCGCGCACGCCACGGCCCACGGAAAGGTCCTGCTGGCCTCGCTGGGGCGGGCGGCCCGGCGCCGCTATCTCGACGAGCACGGCCTGCCGAGGCTCACCGAGCACACCATCACGAGCCCGGACCGTTTCGAGGCCGAGCTGCGCCGGGTGCGCTCGGCGGGCGTCGCGGTGTCGGTGGGGGAGACGGACCCGGCGTACACCTGCCTGGCCGTACCGCTGGCGGACGGGGCACGGGCGCTGTCGGTGTCGCTGCCCACCGAGCGGGTCCGCGGGCGGCGGCGGGAGTTGACGCGGCTCCTGTCCCGGGCCGCGCGGCAGGGTTTTCCGGCAGCGTCGGAATAGCGGCCCGCCCGGCTTGCCGGGCGCGGCGGGCGGGCGGACGCTTGCCGCATGATTTTCATCGCCGTGAAGTTCACCGTCCGCCCCGAGCACAGCGACAGCTGGATCGAGCGGACCGCCGCGTTCACCGCCGCCACGCGCGCGGAGCCGGGCAACGTCTTCTTCGAGTGGTCCCGCTCGGTGGAGGACCCGAACCAGTTCGTGCTCCTGGAGGCCTTCGCCGACGGGGACGCGGGCGCCGCGCACGTCGGCTCCGACCATTTCAAGGCCGCCATGGAGACGATGGGCGAGCTCATCGCCTCGGTGCCGCAGATCGTGAACACCGAGATCGAGGGCACGGGTTGGTCCGCGATGGCGGAGCTGACGCCCAAGAACGCCTGAGACGCCGCCTCAGGGCACGCCGAGGGCCGGAACCCCTCCAGGGGGGTTCCGGCCCTCGGTCGTTGCTCTAAGGGGCCGTCAGAGGACGCGCACGGCGCCCGAGGCCGGGTAACCCGACAGGTCCTGGATGACAACGCCCTTGCCGGGGTTGGCGGCGTCCAGGTACTGGCCGTTACCGATGTACACACCGACGTGGTAGGCGGAGCCCGCGCCACCCCAGTAAAGAATGTCGCCCACCTGCACGTTGGAGAGCGAGACCGGCGTGCCGGCGACCGACTGGTCCTGCGAGACGCGCGGGAGGTCCACGCCCGCCTGCTTGAACGCGGCCTGCACGAGGCTGGAGCAGTCCCAGGCGTTCGGGCCGGAGGCACCCATCACGTAGGCGTCGCCGAGCTGGGCCTTGAGGAAGCTGATGACCGTGCCGACGCTGCCGCCGGCAGGCGCGGGCGCGTCGGAGGCGCTCGTGGCGCTGCCGCCGGCGGACTGCGTGGAGAGGTCCGTGCGCTCGGCGGAGCGCGAGGCACGCTCCTCGTCGGCCTTCTTCTTGGCGGCGGCCTCGGCCTTGCGCTCGGCCTCGGCCTTCTTCTCGGCCTTCGCCAGGTCTTCCTTGGCCTGCTTGGCGGCCTTGGAGGCGGCCGCGTCCTGCTCGGCGCGCGACTCGTAGGTGTCGGCGGCCTGCTGGGTGGCGTCCGCCGACTGCGCGATCTGTGCGGACAGATCGGTGGAGAGCGTGGGCATCTCGATGGTCTCGGTCACCGGCTCGGCCGCGTTCGCCGTACCGGCCGCCGCGGCCACTGCCAGGGTGCTGAGGACGCCACCGGCAACTCCGGCACGCAGGGCGATCTTGGAGGCGCTGCGCCGGGGCTTCCGGTGGCTGGGTATGTGAGCGGTGTGGGACATGAGACCAACCGCTATCAGGGACCCACGGTTCCCTTCAAGAAACGTGTGCTGCGCCACAGTTGCGGTTTTCGGCGTCGAATCCCGGGCGTGTCGCTCTTTATTGACGCCGTAACGGGCAATGTGGACAGTGCTGATCACGCCTGTGATCATGGGTTTTCTGCGATACGTCCGAATTGCCCATGGTCTACCACCCGTTGAGGCGGTTGGCCAAGCCCGGCATATTCAGGGAAGTTGCCCCTGTGGCACAGGTCACATGGGGGCCCTCTCCGGGGTCTCCCTGAGATCTCGCTGAGACATCCCTGAGATCTCCCGCAGTTTTCGGCGCCGGTATGTGTTCCCTGTCCCGGTTTGTGACGGGGCATCGCCCGAATCTGCCGCGATGTCCCCCCGGGGGTGATGTGCGGATGCGCCCCTCGAAGGCGTGAGGGGTGCACGAGGCGCAAGAGGTGTATGAGGTTTTGTATCGGGCATCCAGCTCGATTCGGTCACGCGGCGCGGTCCTCGCTTGTGGCGTGGCACGGCCCGCGCGTGCGGCGGGGTGCCGGCCGAGTCTCGTGACGGGTGCCAGTCGAGTCCCGTGACGGGTGCCGGTCGAGTCCCGTGACGGGGTGTCGGCCGGGTTCGACGACGCGGGCGTCAGCCGCGCCCCGGCGAGGCGCCTCCCGTGCCTCCCGTTGCGACCCCTATAAGGGGACTGCCCGCTCGTGAATCGGCGCACGCGTCCACATCCGTCCACACCTGTGCCGCCAAAGTGTGAACGCCGCTCCTCTATCAAGCGATCCAGTCCAGCGCCAATTTGCCTGTAGCTGCCACCTCTTGATAGGGCAACCCCGTCCCGACCAGGGATGACGCATCGAGATGTCACCTCTAGTGATCACTCAGGCGCTTCGCGTACGAAGATCACCGCTCATCCGACTTCATGATCCTTCGTCAGGTGGTGGAGATCACAAAGCCGTTGTCGTACCCCGTGTCGCAGATCACAGACCGCCGGGCATAAGATGCGGGGCAGTTGGGCTTGTGACCTGCTTCACATGTAAGCGATCTTCGATGGGGAGCGGGGCTCGGGTCCGACGCAACCGCCAACAGTCAGTGCCGACTGAGAGGAGCGAGGAGCGTGAACGCCTATGCGCCCATCCTCGTGCTGGGAGCCCTCGGGGCAGGCTTTGCGATCTTCTCCGTGGTCATGGCCACGCTTATCGGTCCAAAGCGGTACAACCGCGCGAAGCTAGAGGCCTATGAGTGCGGCATCGAGCCGACGCCGACGCCGGCAGGCGGCGGGCGATTCCCCATCAAGTACTACCTGACGGCGATGCTCTTCATCGTCTTCGACATCGAGATCGTCTTCCTCTATCCCTGGGCCGTCACCTTCGACGCGCTGGGGATTTTCGGGCTCGTGGAGATGCTGCTCTTCGTGCTCACGGTCTTCGTCGCGTACGCGTACGTATGGCGTCGCGGCGGCCTGGAATGGGACTAAGGGTCTGAGGGGTCTAAGAGCATGGGAATCGAAGAGAAGCTGCCGAGCGGATTTCTGCTGACCACCGTCGAACAGGCCGCGGGCTGGATGCGGAAGTCCTCCGTCTTCCCCGCCACGTTCGGCCTCGCGTGCTGCGCCATCGAAATGATGACGACCGGCGCGGGGCGGTACGACATGGCCCGCTTCGGCATGGAGGTCTTCCGCGGCTCACCGCGCCAGGCCGACCTGATGATCGTGGCCGGCCGGGTGAGCCAGAAGATGGCGCCGGTACTGCGGCAGGTCTATGACCAGATGCCCAACCCCAAGTGGGTGATCTCCATGGGTGTTTGCGCATCATCGGGCGGAATGTTCAACAATTACGCGATTGTCCAGGGCGTGGACCACGTCGTCCCGGTCGACATCTATTTGCCCGGCTGCCCGCCACGCCCCGAGATGCTGTTGGACGCGATTCTCAAGCTCCACCAGAAGATCCAGGGCACCAAGCTCGGCGTGAACGCGGAAGAAGCGGCCCGTGAGGCGGAGGAGGCGGCCCTCAAGGCGCTCCCCACCATTGAGATGAAGGGGCTGCTGCGGTGAGCGACGCGCACGACGAGCACCTGAACGGCAACGGCGTACCCGCCCCGCGCGACGAGGCCGGCGAGGTCATCGGCGTCCGCAAGGGCATGTTCGGCGCCAACAACGGCGGCGACACGTCCGGCTACGGCGGGCTCGTGCGGACCGTCACGCTGCCCGGCGCGTCCT
This sequence comes from Streptomyces sp. NPDC040622, assembly GCF_055593965.1. Taxonomy (NCBI): domain Bacteria; kingdom Bacillati; phylum Actinomycetota; class Actinomycetes; order Kitasatosporales; family Streptomycetaceae; genus Streptomyces; species Streptomyces sp. NPDC040622. The sequence continues at coordinate 145,899 of NZ_JBVIXD010000002.1, forward strand.
CGCGCCCCTACGGCGGCTGGTTCGACGAGACCGCGGACGAGCTGGAGGGGGCCCTGGAGGAACAGGGCCTCGTCCCGGAGAACGCCATCGACAAGACGGTCGTGGACCGCGACGAGATCACCTTCCACATCGCGCGCGAGCACCTCGTCCGCGTGGCCCAGACGCTGCGCGACGACCCGGCCCTGCGCTTCGAGCTCTGCACGGGCGTGAGCGGGGTGCACTACCCCGGCGACAAGGGCCGCGAGCTGCACGCCGTCTACCACCTGCGCTCGATCACCCACAACCGGCTGATCCGGCTGGAGGTCAGCGCCCCCGAAGGCGACCCGCACATCCCGTCGCTGGTCCCGGTCTATCCGACCAACGACTGGCACGAGCGCGAGGCGTACGACTTCTTCGGCCTGATCTTCGACGGCCATCCGGCGCTGACGCGGATCATGATGCCGGACGACTGGCAGGGGTTCCCGCAGCGCAAGGACTACCCCCTCGGCGGCATCCCCGTCGAATACAAGGGCGCCCAGATCCCGGCTCCGGACCAGCGGAGGTCGTACAGCTGATGTCTGCCACTCAGGGAACTTCCCACGCTTCTGCCCGCGAGACGACCGAGGGCACCGTATACACGGTCACCGGCGGCGACTGGGACGAGGTCGTCCAGTCCGCGGCCAAGGCCGACGACGAGCGCATCATCGTCAACATGGGCCCGCAGCACCCGTCCACGCACGGCGTGCTCCGGCTCATCCTGGAGATCGAGGGCGAGACCGTCTCCGAGGCCCGCTGCGGCATCGGCTACCTGCACACCGGCATCGAGAAGAACCTCGAGTACCGCACGTGGACGCAGGGCACGACGTTCGTCACGCGCATGGACTACCTGACGCCGTTCTTCAACGAGACGGCGTACTGCCTCGGGGTCGAGAAGCTCCTCGGCATCGAGGACCAGATCCCGGACCGCGCCTCGGTCATCCGCGTGCTCCTCATGGAGCTCAACCGCCTCTCCTCGCACCTGGTGTGCATCGCCACCGGCGGCATGGAACTCGGCGCGACGACGATCATGATCTACGGATTCCGGGATCGTGAACTCGTTCTCGACGTCTTCGAGCTGATCACCGGCCTGCGCATGAACCACGCGTACATCCGGCCCGGCGGACTCGCCCAGGACCTGCCGCCCGGCGCGGTGGACCAGCTGCGCGAGTTCGTGAAGAAGATGAAGAAGAACCTTCCCGAGTACGACAAGCTCGCCACCGGGAACCCCATCTTCAAGGCCCGCATGCAGGACGTCGGCTACCTCGACCTCGCCGGCTGCATGGCGCTCGGCGCCACGGGCCCGGTCCTGCGCTCGGCGGGCCTCCCGCACGACCTGCGCAAGTCCCAGCCCTACTGCGGCTACGAGAACTACGACTTCGACATCCCGACCGCCGACACCTGCGACTCCTACGGGCGCTTCCTGATCCGTCTGGAGGAGATGCGCCAGTCGCTGCGCATCGTCGAACAGTGCATCGACCGGCTCGCCCCCGGCCCGGTCATGGTCGAGGACAAGAAGATCGCCTGGCCCGCCCAACTGGCCCTCGGGCCCGACGGCCTGGGCAACTCGCTCGACCACATCAAGAAGATCATGGGCACCTCCATGGAGTCCCTCATCCACCACTTCAAGCTGGTGACCGAGGGCTTCCGGGTCCCGCCCGGGCAGACGTACACCGCGGTCGAGTCGCCCAAGGGCGAACTCGGCGTGCACGTCGTCTCCGACGGGGGCACCCGCCCCTACCGGGTCCACTTCCGCGACCCGTCCTTCACCAACCTGCAGGCCATGGCCGCGATGTGCGAAGGCGGCCAGGTCGCCGACGTCATCGTCGCCGTCGCGTCCATCGACCCCGTGATGGGAGGCGTCGACCGATGACCAACACTCCTGCGGAGCAGGGCGCGGGCGTCAGCCTGGGCATGCCCCAACTCCCCGCCCCCGACTACCCGGCCGAGGTACGGGCCCGCCTGGAGGTGGACGCCAAGGAAGTCATCGCCCGCTACCCGGGGTCCCGGTCCGCGCTGCTGCCCCTGCTGCACCTGGTGCAGGCGGAGGAGGGCCATGTCACGCGCACGGGCATGCAGTTCTGCGCCGATGTGCTGGGCCTGACCACGGCCGAGGTCACGGCGGTCGCGACCTTCTACACCATGTACCGGCGCAAGCCGTCCGGCGACTACCAGGTCGGCGTCTGCACCAACACGCTCTGCGCGGTCATGGGCGGCGACGCGATCTTCGACGAGCTCAAGCAGCACCTCGCCGTCGGCAACGACGAGACGACCGAGGACGGCAAGATCACGCTCGAGCACATCGAGTGCAACGCCGCCTGCGACTTCGCCCCCGTGGTGATGGTCAACTGGGAGTTCTTCGACAACCAGACTCCCGAGTCCGCCAAGCGGCTCGTCGACGACCTGCGCGCGGGCGTGCCGGTCGCCCCCACGCGCGGAGCGCCCCTCTGCACGTACAAGGAGACCGCCCGGATCCTGGCGGGCTTCCCGGACGAACGGCCCGGCGCCGTCGAGGCGACCGGCGGCGCGGGTCCCGCCTCGCTGATCGGCCTGCGCCTGGCCAAGGGCGAGCTGCCGCAGCCGCGCGTGGTCCACCCGCGCACGGGCGGCCCTCAGGACGAGGCGCCCGCCGAGCACCTCAGCTCGCACGACGCACCGCAGCAGACCTCGGCGTCCGACCCGGCGAACCCGGCAGGACCGACCGCCGAGGAGGGGGAGTGATGACCTTGGCAGCCGAGATCGACAACGAGACCAGCCCGGAGAAGCTGCTCGCACCGGTCCTTTCGGCGTTCTGGGACGAGGAGAAGTCCTGGACGCTGGAGACCTACCGGCGGCACGAGGGGTACGAGGGCCTGCGCAAGGCCCTCGCCATGGACCCCGACGACCTCATCGCGTACGTGAAGGACTCCGGTCTGCGCGGCCGTGGCGGCGCGGGGTTCCCCACCGGGATGAAGTGGCAGTTCATCCCGCAGGGCGACGGCAAGCCGCACTATCTGGTGGTCAACGCCGACGAGTCGGAGCCGGGGACCTGCAAGGACATCCCGCTCCTCTTCGCGAACCCGCATTCCCTCATCGAGGGGATCGTGATCGCGTGCTACGCGATCCGTTCGTCGCACGCCTTCATCTATCTGCGGGGCGAAGTCGTCCCCGTGCTGCGGCGGTTGCACGAGGCCGTGCGGGAGGCCTACGCGGCGGGCTACCTCGGCAAGAACGTGCTGGGCAGCGGGCTCGATCTCGAACTCACCGTGCACGCGGGTGCGGGCGCGTACATCTGCGGTGAGGAGACCGCGCTGCTCGACTCGCTCGAAGGCCGTCGCGGTCAGCCGCGACTGCGTCCCCCCTTCCCTGCGGTCGCGGGCCTCTACGCGTGCCCCACTGTGGTGAACAACGTCGAGTCCATCGCGTCCGTTCCCGCGATCCTCAACCGGGGGAAGGACTGGTTCAAGTCGATGGGCAGCGAGAAGTCGGCCGGCTTCACGCTGTACTCGCTGAGCGGGCACGTCACCAGCCCGGGCCAGTACGAGGCGCCGCTCGGCATCACGCTGCGCCAGCTGCTCGACATGAGCGGCGGCATGCGGGCCGGGCACCGGCTCAAGTTCTGGACGCCGGGCGGCTCCTCGACCCCGATGTTCACCGACGAGCACCTCGACGTCCCCCTGGACTACGAGGGAGTCGGCGCCGCCGGATCGATGCTCGGCACGAAGGCGCTGCAGTGCTTCGACGAGACGACGTGCGTCGTGCGGGCCGTGACCCGCTGGACGGAGTTCTACGCCCACGAGTCCTGCGGCAAGTGCACGCCCTGCCGCGAGGGAACGTACTGGCTGGTGCAGTTGCTCCGCGACATCGAGGCGGGCAAGGGTGTCATGGCCGACCTCGACAAGCTGAACGACATCGCCGACAACATCAACGGCAAGTCCTTCTGCGCCCTCGGCGACGGCGCGGCCTCGCCGATCTTCTCCTCACTGAAGTACTTCCGCGAGGAGTACGAGCAGCACATCACCGGCAGGGGCTGCCCCTTCGACCCGGCCAAGTCGACTCTCTGGGCCGACAGGCCCGCTGAAAACGCGCAGGTGAACGCATGACAGTGACTACGAACAGCGCTCCCTCCGGGGGCGGGGAGGCAGCGGTCCCGCCCGAGGATCTCGTCTCGCTGACCATCGACGGCATCGAGATCAGCGTCCCCAAGGGCACGCTGGTGATCCGGGCCGCCGAACTGCTCGGCATCGAGATCCCGCGGTTCTGCGACCACCCCCTGCTCGACCCCGCGGGCGCCTGCCGGCAGTGCATCGTCGAGGTGGAGGGCCAGCGCAAGCCGATGGCGTCCTGCACCATCACGTGCACCGACGGCATGGTCGTGAAGTCGCAGCTGACCTCGGCCGTCGCGGAGAAGTCGCAGCGCGGTGTGATGGAGCTGCTGCTCATCAACCACCCGCTGGACTGCCCGGTCTGCGACAAGGGCGGCGAGTGCCCCCTGCAGAACCAGGCGATGCAGGTCGGCGACGCGGACACCCGCTTCGAGGGCAAGAAGCGGACCTACGAGAAGCCGGTCCCGATCTCCACGCAGGTGCTGCTCGACCGTGAGCGGTGCGTGCTCTGCGCGCGCTGCACCCGGTTCAGCAACCAGGTCGCGGGCGACCCGATGATCGAGCTCATCGAGCGGGGCGCCCTCCAGCAGGTCGGCACCGGCGAGGGCGACCCCTTCGAGTCGTACTTCTCCGGGAACACCATCCAGATCTGCCCGGTCGGCGCGCTGACCTCGGCGGCGTACCGATTCCGCTCCCGCCCCTTCGACCTGGTGTCCTCTCCCTCGGTGTGCGAGCACTGCTCGGGCGGCTGCGCGACCCGCACCGACCACCGGCGCGGCAAGGTCATGCGGCGGCTCGCGGCGGACGACCCCGAGGTCAACGAGGAGTGGATGTGCGACAAGGGACGCTTCGGCTTCCGGTACGCGCAGCGGCCCGACCGGCTGACCACTCCGCTGGTGCGCAACGCGGACGGCGTCCTTGAGCCCGCCAGCTGGCCCGAGGCCCTGGCCGCGGCGGCCACCGGTCTCGCGGCGGCGCGCGGTCGCGCCGGGGTGCTGACCGGCGGCCGGCTCACCGTCGAGGACGCCTACGCGTACAGCAAGTACGCGCGCGTGGCCCTCGACACGAACGACATCGACTTCCGCGCGCGCGTGCACAGCAGCGAGGAAGCCGACTTCCTGGCGGCCCGGGTGGCCGGGCGGGGCCGGGACCTCGACGGGAGCGGCGTCACGTACGCCCTCCTGGAGAAGGCACCCGCCGTCCTGCTCGCCGGGTTCGAGTCCGAGGAGGAGGCGCCCGGCGTCTTCCTGCGGCTGCGCAAGGCCTGGCGCAAGCACGGCCAGCGCACCTTCTCCCTCGCCACGTTCGCGACCCCGGGCCTGACGAAGGCGGGCGGCACGCTGCTGCCCGCCGCGCCGGGCACCGAGACCGAGTGGCTGGACGCGCTCGCCGCGGGCGTGGGTCTGGAGGACCCGGGCACCGAGGCGTCCGGGGCGCTGCGCGCCGAGGGCGCGGTCATCGTCGTCGGCGAGCGGCTCGCGGCCGTGCCCGGCGGGCTCACCGCCGCCGCCCGTGCCGCCTCCGCCACCGGCGCCCGCCTGGTGTGGATCCCGCGCAGGGCGGGGGAGCGTGCCGCCGTCGAGGTGGGCGCGCTGCCGTCGCTGCTGCCCGGCGGACGCCCGGCCACCGACCCGCGCGCGCGGGACGAGGTCGCCGCCGCCTGGCAGGTCGCCGAACTCCCGCACCGCTACGGCCGCGACACCGGCCAGATCGTCGAGGCCGCCGCGACCGGCGAGCTCGGCGCGCTCCTGGTGGCGGGCGTCGAGGTCGCGGACCTGCCCGACCCGGCCCGGGCGCGGCAGGCTCTCGACGAGGTCGGCTTCCTGGTCTCGCTGGAGCTGCGGCCCAGCGAGGTGACGGAGCGGGCGGACGTGGTGCTGCCCGTGGCCGCCGTCGCGGAGAAGCCCGGCACGTTCCTCAACTGGGAGGGCAGGGCGCGGATGTTCGACGCCGCGCTCAAGCCGGACCAGATGACGCGCAGGCTTGCGCCCACCGACGCGCGCGTGCTGCACATGCTGGCCGACGCCGGGGACATCCACCTCGGCCTGCCCGACCTGGTGACCCTGCGCCGCGAGCTGGACCGGCTCGGCGGCTGGGACGGGCCGCACGCCACGGAGCCCCTGGAGACCGGCACCCAGCCGCCGCGGCCCGCCGCCGGAGAGGCCGTCCTCGCGGGGCACCGGCTGCTGCTCGACCAGGGCAGGCTGCAGGACGGCGACGAGGCGCTGGCCGGTACGCGGCACGCGGCCCACGCGCGCGTGTCCGCGGCCACCGCGGCCGAGGCGGGCGTGAAGAACGGCGACTCCCTCGCCGTCACGGGCCCGGCCGGTACGACCGAACTCCCGCTCCAGATCACGGAGATGCCCGACCGGGTGGTCTGGCTCCCGCTGAACTCGGCCGGGGGAGGCGTCACGTCGGACACCGGCGCCCGCCCCGGCGACCTCGTCCGCATCGGCCCGGCAGTCCTGCCGGAGCCCACTGAGGCCCCGGAGGTGACGTCGTGACGCACACCCTGGTGCCGCTTGCGGCGGAGGACCTGTCCATGTTCGGCCGCGACCCCTGGTGGCTGGTCGCCCTCAAGGCGGTCTTCTGCTTCGCGTTCCTGATGGTGACGGTGCTCTTCTCCATCGTGTGGGAGCGCAAGGTCGTCGCCTGGATGCAGCTGCGCATCGGCCCCAACCGGCACGGTCCCTGGGGGCTGCTGCAGTCCCTCGCGGACGGCGTCAAGCTGATGCTCAAGGAAGACGTGATCGTCAAGCGCGCGGACAAGGTGGTCTACATCCTCGCGCCGATCGTCGCCGCGATCCCGGCCTTCATGGCGATCGCGGTGATCCCCTTCGGCCCCGCGGGCAACGAGGTCTCGATCTTCGGCCACCGCACCACGATGCAGCTGACCGACCTGCCGATCGCGATGCTCTACATCCTCGCGGTCGCCTCCGTCGGCATCTACGGCATCGTGCTCGCGGGCTGGAGCTCCGGGTCCACGTATCCGCTGCTCGGCGGTCTGCGCTCGTGCGCGCAGATGATCTCGTACGAGATCGCGATGGGCGCGGCCTTCGCCTCCGTCTTCCTCTACTCCGGGTCGATGTCGACGTCGGCGATCGTCGAGGCGCAGGCGGACCGCTGGTACGTGCTGCTGCTGCCGGTCTCGTTCATCATCTACATCATCACGATGGTCGGCGAGACCAACCGAGCGCCGTTCGACATGCCGGAGTCCGAGGGCGACCTCGTCGGTGGCTTCAACACCGAGTACTCCTCCATCAAGTTCGCGCTGTTCATGCTCGCCGAGTACGTCAACATGGTCACCGTCTCGGCGGTCTCGGTCACGCTCTTCCTGGGCGGCTGGCGGGCCCCGTACCCGGTCAGCACGTTCTGGGAGGGCGCGAACCACGGCTGGTGGCCGATGCTCTGGTTCGTGATCAAGGTCCAGCTGCTGCTGTTCTTCTTCATCTGGCTGCGCGGCACGCTCCCGCGCGTCCGCTACGACCAGCTGATGAAGCTCGGCTGGAAGGTCCTGATCCCCGTCTCGGTCGTCTGGCTGATGCTCGTGGCCACGGTCCGGGCGATGCGCAACGAGGACTACGACTTCACCTCGATCGCGCTCTATGTGGGCGGCGGGGTCATCGCGCTGCTGCTGCTCTCCGTGGTCGTGGACATCTTCCGCGACAAACGCGAGAAGGAGGCCGCCGCCGAGGACGACGAGAAGCCGGTCGCCTTCGACCCGATGGCCGGCGGCTTCCCCGTGCCGCCCATGCCGGGACAGAGCCTGCCACCCGTCCCGCGCCGACGCTCGCGCCAGGAGCGGGAGTTGATTGTCAGTGGTGGACCGGATACTCAAAGTGACGGAACCCGAAGTGACGGAAAGGAGGCGTCCGATGGCTGAGTCGAACCAGGAGTCACACGAGTCGAACCAATCGAAGCAGGGGTTCCAGAACCCCGTCGCGGGCTTCGGCGTGACCTTCAAGGCCATGTTCAAGAAGCGGCTGACCGAGCAGTATCCGGAGCAGCAGAAGACCACTGCTCCCCGCTTCCACGGCAGGCACCAGCTGAACCGCCATCCGGACGGCCTGGAGAAGTGCGTCGGCTGTGAGCTCTGCGCCTGGGCCTGTCCCGCGGACGCCATCTATGTGGAGGGCGCGGACAACACCGACGAGGAGAGGTACTCGCCCGGTGAGCGGTACGGCCGCGTCTACCAGATCAACTACGCCCGCTGCATCCTGTGCGGCCTGTGCATCGAGGCGTGCCCCACGCGCGCGCTGACGATGACGAACGAGTTCGAGCTCGCCGACAGCAGCCGCGAGAACCTCATCTACACCAAGGAGCAGCTGCTCGCGGGCCTTGAGGACGGCATGGTCGACTCGCCACACGCGATCTTCCCCGGCACGGACGAGCAGGACTACTACCGCGGCCTGGTCACCGAGGCCGCGCCCGGCACCGTGCCCCAGGTCGCGCTCTCCAAGGGCGAGACGCCCCAGGAGGCGGCCGCCGACTTCGGTGACGGCGAGCCGGCATCGGAGAAGGTGATCGGCTGATGACGCAGCTCGCCGCCTACTCCACCTCCACCGGCGAGGCCTTCCAGTTCTGGGTGCTCGGCACGGTCGCCGTGATCGGCGCCCTGTGCACCATCCTCATGAAGAAGGCCGTGCACAGCGCGCTCTGCCTGGCCGGGACAATGATCATCCTCGCGGTGTTCTACCTGGCCAACGGCGCCTACTTCCTGGGCATCGTCCAGATCGTCGTCTACACCGGCGCGATCATGATGCTCTTCCTCTTCGTGGTGATGCTCGTCGGCGTGACCGCCGCGGACTCCCTGCAGGAGACCATCAAGGGGCAGCGCTGGCTGGCCCTCCTGTGCGGTCTCGGCTTCGCGGTGCTGCTCTTCGCGGGCATCGGCAACGCCTCCATGAAGGAGTTCAACGGCCTCGGCAAGGCGAACGCCGGCGGCAACGTGGAGGGCCTCGCGGGGCTCATCTTCACGAAGTACGTCTTCGCCTTCGAGATCACCGGCGCCCTGCTCATCACGGCCACGGTCGGCGCGATGGTGCTCACCCACCGGGAGCGCACGGAGCGTGCCAAGACCCAGCGCGAGATGTCCGAGGAGCGCGTGCGCGGCACGCACCTGCCGCCGCTGCCCGCCCCCGGTGTCTACGCCCGGCACAACGCCGTGGACATCGCGGGTCTGCTCCCCGACGGCACCCCCTCGGAGCTCACGGTCAACAAGACGCTGCGTGAGCGCGGCCAGATCCGTGACGTGTCCACCCAGGCGCTGAACGACCTGCGGGCTCTGGAGCAGCGCTCCACGGACCGCCTGGAGCGGCCCGACCTGAGGCAGAACGACGTCGGGCGGACCGAGGAGGCGTCGAAGTGAACCCCGTCAATTACCTGTATCTCGCCGCCCTGTTGTTCACGATCGGCGCGACCGGCGTGCTCATCAGGCGGAACGCGATCGTGGTGTTCATGTGCATCGAGCTCATGCTCAACGCCTGCAACCTCGCGTTCGTGGCCTTCTCCCGGATGCACGGCAACCTCGACGGCCAGATCATCGCGTTCTTCACGATGGTCGTCGCCGCCGCGGAGGTCGTGGTCGGGCTCGCGATCATCGTGTCGCTGTTCCGCTCCCGCCACTCGGCCTCGGTCGACGACGCCAGCCTGATGAAGTTGTAAGGGGCCGTTGAAAAGTGGAGAACCTGATTGCGCTGCTCGTCGCGGCGCCTCTGCTCGGAGCGGCCGTACTGCTGTGCGGCGGGCGGGCCTTGGACCGTGTGGGCCACTGGCTCGGCACGCTGCTCGCGGCCGGCTCCTTCGTCATCGCCGTCGTGCTGTTCACCGACATGCTGGGCAAGGGCGCCGAGGAGCGCTCGCTGTCGCAGCACCTGTTCAGCTGGATCCCCGTGGAGGGGTTCCAGGCGGACGTCGCCTTCCAGCTCGACCAGTTGTCGATGACGTTCGTCCTGCTGATCTCCGGTGTGGGCACGCTGATCCACGTCTACTCGATCGGGTACATGGAGCACGACGAGCGGCGACGCCGCTTCTTCGGCTACCTGAACCTGTTCCTCGCGGCGATGCTGCTCCTCGTCCTCGCCGACAACTACCTCCTCCTGTACGTCGGATGGGAGGGCGTCGGCCTCGCCTCGTACCTCCTGATCGGCTTCTGGCAGCACAAGCCCAGCGCGGCCACCGCCGCGAAGAAGGCCTTCCTGGTCAACCGGGTCGGCGACGTGGGCCTCTCGATCGCCATCATGCTGATGTTCACCACCTTCGGGACGTTCGCCTTCAGCCCTGTCCTGGAGTCGACGGGTGACACGAGCGAGGGCAAGCTCACCGCCATCGGCCTGATGCTGCTGCTCGCCGCGTGCGGCAAGTCCGCCCAGGTGCCGCTGCAGTCCTGGCTCGGTGACGCGATGGAGGGCCCGACCCCGGTCTCGGCCCTGATCCACGCCGCCACGATGGTGACCGCCGGTGTCTACCTGATCGTCCGCTCCGGCGCGATCTTCAACGGGGCGCCGGACGCGCAGTTGGTCGTCACCGTCGTCGGAGCGGTCACGCTCCTGTTCGGTGCGATCGTCGGTTGCGCGAAGGACGACATCAAGAAGGCCCTCGCCGGGTCGACGATGTCCCAGATCGGCTACATGATCCTGGCCGCCGGCCTCGGCCCCATCGGCTACGTCTTCGCGATCATGCACCTGGTGACGCACGGCTTCTTCAAGGCCGGGCTCTTCCTCGGGGCCGGCTCGGTCATGCACGGCATGAACGACGAGGTCGACATGCGCAAGTACGGCGGCCTCAGGAAGTACATGCCGGTCACCTTCGTGACCTTCGGGCTGGGCTACCTGGCGATCATCGGCTTCCCGGGGCTCTCCGGCTTCTTCTCCAAGGACAAGATCATCGAGGCCGCGTTCGCCAAGGGCGGCACGGAGGGCTGGATCCTCGGTTCGGTGGCGCTCCTGGGCGCGGCCATCACCGCGTACTACATGACGCGCGTGATGATCATGACCTTCTTCGGTGAGAAGCGCTGGCAGCCGGACGCGGAGGGCAACGACCCGCACCCGCACGAGTCCCCGAAGTCCATGACGATCCCGATGATCGTGCTCGCCTTCGGGTCGGTCTTCGCGGGTGGCTTCTTCAGTATCGGCGACCGCTTCATGCACTGGCTGGAGCCCGTCACCCACCACGACCACGGCGACTCGCCGCTGAGCGCCGCCACCGTCACGGGCGCCACCATGGTGGTCCTCGTCATCGGCGTCGCCCTGGCCTACGTGCAGTACGGCCGCAGGCCCGTCCCGGTCACCGCCCCGCGCGGCTCCGTGCTCACCCGCGCCGCCCGCCGCGACCTCCTCCAGGACGACTTCAACCACGTCGTCCTGGTGCGCGGCGGCGAGCACCTCACGCGGTCCCTGGTCTACGTCGACCACACGCTGGTCGACGGAGTCGTCAACGGCACGGCGGCCTCGGTCGGCGGCCTCTCCGGGCGGCTGCGCAAACTGCAGAACGGCTACGCCCGCTCCTACGCGGTCTCGATGTTCGGGGGCGCCGCGGTACTCATCGCCGCGACCCTGCTGATGAGGGCGGTCTGATACCGATGTCCTTTCCCCTGCTGACAGCGACGGCGGTCCTGCCCGCGGTCGGCGCGATCGCCACGGCAGCCGTCCCGGCCGCCCGGCGGACCGCCGCCAAGTGGCTGGCGCTGCTCGTCTCGCTCGCCACGCTCGGCCTCGCGGTGACCGTGCTCGTACGGTTCGACCCGGACGGCGACCGTTATCAACTGACCGAATCACACGCCTGGATCGCGGACTTCGGGGTGCGGTACGAGCTCGGCGTGGACGGCATCGCCGTCGCGCTCGTCGCGCTCACCGCCCTCCTGATGCCCTTCATCATCCTGGCGGGCTGGCACGACGCCGACCCCCTGGAGACCAAGTCGTCGCGCTGGCGGCCGACCCAGGGCTTCTTCGCCCTGATCCTGGCCGTCGAGGCGATGGTGATCATCTCCTTCGAGGCCACCGACGTCTTCCTCTTCTACATCTTCTTCGAAGCCATGCTCATCCCGATGTACTTCCTCATCGGCGGCTTCGGAGACCGCGCCCACGCGGGCAGCGACGAGAACGCCTCGGCCCAGCGCTCCTACGCGGCCGTGAAGTTCCTCCTCTACAACCTGGTCGGCGGCCTCATCATGCTGGCCGCCGTCATCGGGCTCTACGTGGTCGCGGGGAACTTCTCGCTCCAGGAGATCACCGAGGCCCGTGCCAACGGCACGCTGGACATGGCGACCAGCACCGAGCGGTGGCTCTTCCTCGGCTTCTTCTTCGCCTTCGCGGTGAAGGCGCCGCTGTGGCCGCTGCACACCTGGCTGCCGAACGCGATGGGCGAGTCCACGGCCCCGGTCGCCGTACTGATCACCGCCGTGGTCGACAAGGTCGGCACGTTCGCGATGCTGCGCTTCTGCCTCGGGCTCTTCCCGGAGGCGAGCGACTGGGCGACACCGGTCGTCCTCGTCCTGGCCCTGGTCAGCATCATCTACGGAGCGCTGCTCGCCGTCGGCCAGCGCGACATCAAGCGCCTGGTGGCGTACGCGTCGATCTCGCACTTCGGCTTCATCATCCTCGGCATCTTCGCGATGACCTCGCAGGGCCAGTCCGGCGCGACGCTCTACATGGTCAACCACGGCATCTCGACCGCCGCGCTGATGCTGGTGGCCGGCTTCCTGATCTCGCGGCGCGGCTCGCGGCTCATCGCCGACTACGGCGGGGTGCAGAAGGTCGCGCCGGTGCTCGCGGGCACCTTCCTGATCGGTGGCCTCGCGACCCTCTCGCTCCCCGGGCTCGCGCCCTTCGTGAGCGAATTCCTGGTCCTGGTCGGTGCGTTCGCGCGCTACCCGGTGGTCGGGATCATCGCGACCGTCGGCATCGTGCTCGCCGCGCTGTACACGCTGGTCCTCTACCAGCGCACGATGACGGGCCCCGTGAAGGCGGAGGTCTCGACCATGCCCGACCTTCGGGTGCGTGAACTGGTCGTCGTGGCACCGCTGATCGCCCTCCTGATCGGCCTCGGCGTCTACCCGAAGCCGCTCACCGACCTGGTGAACCCGGCGGTCGAGCACACGATGTCCGACGTACAGAAGAAAGACCCCCAGCCCGATGTGGAGGCGGCCAAGTGAGCGCATCAGCCGTCCACAGCCTGTGGACAACCGCAGCTGACCCGATCGACAAGATCGACGCACCCAACATCGAGTACGGGCAGCTGTCGCCGACGTTGATCGTCCTGGGCGCGGCCGTCGTCGGAGTGCTCATCGAAGCCTTCGTCCCGCGCAAGTCCCGTTACTACGTGCAGCTGTTCGTGTCCGTGGTCGCGCTGGCCGCCGCCTTCGCCGCGGTCGTCGGGCTCGCGGCCCGCGGCTTCGGCACGACCAAGGCCCAGATCGCGGCGATGGGCGCGATCGCGGTCGACGGACCCGCCCTCTTCCTGCAGGGCACGATCCTGCTCACCGGCATCGTCGCGATCTTCACCTTCGCCGAGCGGCGCCTTGACCCGGTGGCGCACGGCAACCGCGTCGACTCGTTCGTGGCGCAGGCCGGGTCCGTCCCGGGCAGTGAGGGCGAACAGGCCGCCACCAAGGCCGGGTTCACCACCACCGAGGTGTTCCCGCTGGCGCTCTTCGCCATCGCCGGCATGCTCGTCTTCCCCGCGGCCAACGACCTCCTGACGCTCTTCATCGCGCTGGAAGTCTTCTCCCTGCCGCTGTACCTGCTGTGCGCGCTCGCCCGCCGCAAGCGCCTCATGTCGCAGGAAGCCGCCGTCAAGTACTTCCTGCTCGGCGCCTTCGCCTCGGCGTTCACGCTCTTCGGCATCGCGCTCCTGTACGGGTACGCGGGTTCCGTGTCGTACGCGACGATCGCGAACGTCGTCGAGGGCAACGTCAAGACCGTGGACCCGGCGCTCGCCGACACCATGGGCAACGACGCGCTGCTCCTGATCGGCGTCGCGATGGTGGTGATGGGGCTGCTCTTCAAGGTGGGCGCGGTGCCCTTCCACATGTGGACCCCGGATGTGTACCAGGGCGCCCCGACGCCCGTCACCGGCTTCATGGCGGCGGCGACGAAGGTGGCGGCGTTCGGCGCGCTGCTCCGTCTCCTGTACGTGGTCCTGCCGGGCCTGCGCTGGGACTGGCGGCCGGTCATGTGGGGCGTCGCGATCATCACGATGCTGGGCGGCGCGATCGTCGCGATCACCCAGACCGACATCAAGCGGCTCCTCGCGTACTCGTCGATCGCGCACGCCGGCTTCATCCTCGCCGGTGTCATCGCCACCACCCCGGACGGCATCTCCTCCGTCCTCTTCTACCTGGGTGCCTACTCCTTCGTGACCATCGGCGCCTTCGCCGTCGTCACGCTGGTGCGGGACGCGGGCGGCGAGGCCACGCACCTGTCCAAGTGGGCGGGGCTCGGCCGCAGGTCACCCCTGGTGGCCGCGGTCTTCGCGGTCTTCCTGCTCGCCTTCGCCGGCATCCCGCTGACCTCCGGGTTCGCGGGCAAGTTCGCGGTCTTCAAGGCGGCGGCCGAGGGCGGCGCGGGCGCGCTGGTCGTGGTCGGTGTGCTGTCGTCGGCGATCGCCGCGTTCTTCTACATCCGGGTGATCGTCCTGATGTTCTTCAGCGAGCCGAAGGCGGACGGCCCCACGGTCGCCGTGCCCTCGCCGCTGACGATGACGGCGATCGGGGTCGGCGTCGCGGTGACGCTGGTCCTCGGTGTGGCCCCGCAGTACTTCCTGGATCTCGCGAACCAGGCGGGGGTCTTCGTCCGGTAGCCCGATTCTTTTCGCACACCTGTCGCCGCCCGGCATCCCGAGAAGGGGTGCCGGGCGGCGGCCTGTGGACAACTCTCCGGGGTGTCGGTGCGGAGCCCTATCGTGGGGGCAGTGGTCGAGGCAGGACGTACGGCGGGGGACAGGGCGATGGATGGGACGAAGGACATGAGCGAGGTGACGGCGTCGGCTGCGGCGCCGGACGCGGCGACCGGCACCGTGACGGAGAGCGACGCCCTGCGCACGCTCCACCGCGTCTTCGGGTACGACGCCTTCCGCGGCGAGCAGGAAGCGATCATCGAGCACGTCGTGGCCGGCGGGGACTCCGTCGTCCTCATGCCGACCGGCGGCGGAAAGTCCCTCTGCTACCAGATCCCCGCCCTGGTCAGAGCGGGCACGGGCGTCGTCATCTCGCCGCTCATCGCCCTCATGCAGGACCAGGTGGACGCGCTGCGGGCGCTCGGCGTGCGAGCCGGGTTCATCAACTCCACGCAGGACTTCGACGAGCGCCGCACGATGGAGGCGGAGTTCCTCGCGGGCGAGCTCGACGTGCTCTACCTCGCGCCGGAGCGGCTGCGCCTCGACGCGACCCTCGACCTCCTGGCGCGGGCCAGGATCTCCGTCTTCGCCATCGACGAGGCGCACTGCGTGGCGCAGTGGGGTCACGACTTCCGCCCCGACTACCTGGCGCTCTCCCTCCTCGGCGAGCGCTGGCCCGACGTGCCGCGGATCGCCCTGACGGCGACGGCGACGCACGCCACGCACCGGGAGATCACCGAGCGGCTCGGCATGCCGGACGCCAAGCACTTCGTGGCGAGCTTCGACCGGCCCAACATCCAGTACCGCATCGTGCCCAAGGCCGAGCCGAAGAAGCAGCTCCTGGCCTTCCTGAAGGAGGAGCACGCGGGCGACGCCGGCATCGTCTACTGCCTGTCGCGCAATTCGGTCGAGAAGACCGCCGAATACCTCTGCCAGAACGGCATCGAGGCCGTCCCGTACCACGCGGGCCTCGACGGCGGCACCCGCGCGAGGCACCAGTCCCGCTTCCTGCGGGAGGAGGGCCTCGTCGTCTGCGCCACGATCGCCTTCGGCATGGGCATCGACAAGCCGGACGTCCGCTTCGTCGCCCACCTCGACCTGCCCAAGTCGGTCGAGGGGTACTACCAGGAGACGGGCCGCGCGGGCCGCGACGGCCAGCCCTCCACGGCCTGGATGGCGTACGGCCTCCAGGACGTCGTCCAGCAGCGCAAGCTGATCCAGGGCGGCGAGGGAGACGAGGCGTTCCGGCGGCGGGCCGCGTCCCACCTCGACTCGATGCTGGCGCTCTGCGAGACCGCGCGGTGCCGCCGCGCCCAGCTCCTCACCTACTTCGGCCAGGAGGCGGCAGCGGAGTCCTGCGGGAACTGCGACACCTGCCTCAGCCCGCCCGAGACGTGGGACGGCACGGTGGCGGCGCAGAAGGTGCTCTCCACGGTCGTGCGGCTGCAGCGGGAGCGCGGCCAGAAGTTCGGCACGGGCCAGATCATCGACATCCTGCTGGGCAAGAAGACCGCGAAGGTCATCCAGTTCGACCACGACCAGCTCTCGGTGTTCGGCATCGGCGAGGAGCTGGCGGAGGCCGAGTGGCGGGGCGTGGTGCGCCAGTTGCTCGCCCAGGGCCTGATCGCGGTCGAGGGGGAGTACGGCACGCTGGTGCTCACCGAGACGAGCGGCACCGTCCTGGGCCGCGAGCGCGAGGTGCGGCTGCGCAAGGAGCCGAAGAAGGCAGCGGTCGCGCGGGCGTCCAAGAGCGAGCGCAAGGCGAAGTCCGCGGCCGCGGCCGCGGAGCTGCCCCAGGAGGCGGTGCCGCTCTTCGAGGCGCTGCGCGCCTGGCGCGGGGCGCAGGCGAAGGAGCAGGGCGTGCCCGCGTACGTCATCTTCCACGACGCCACGCTCCGCGAGATCGCGACCCTGCGGCCCACGTCCGTGGCGGACCTCGCGGGCATCAGCGGCGTGGGCGAGAAGAAGCGGGCGACGTACGGCGAGGGCGTGGTCGGGGTCGTCGCGGAGCTCTCGGGCGGCTCGGCGGCGTCCGGCGGGGCGCCTGCGGGCGGTGAGGGGTCCGCCGGTTCCGGCAGCGCGCCCGTCGACGAGGCGGAGCTGGGCTGGGCGGACGAGGAGGAGCCGGACTGGGATTCCTGACCGCCGGGACCGGCCAGGACCGAGGGCTGAGAGGGCGCCGCCCAGGGGGCGGCACCCTCGTCGTGGGACGCGTCGCCTGCGGAGGTCCGCTATCGCGCCGCCGCGATCCTGCCCGTCACCTCGCCGAGGCCCACCTTGGTCCCGTCGGGGCCGGGCGCCCAGGCCGAGAGCGTGACCACGTCGCCGTCCTCGAGGAACGTCCGCTTGCCGTCGGGGAGTTCGAGGGGGTCGCGGCCGTTCCAGGTGATCTCGATGAGCGAGCCGTACTGGCCGGCCTCGGGCCCGCTGACCGTGCCCGAGCCGTACAGGTCGCCGGTGCGCAGCGAGGCGCCGTTGGCCGTCATGTGCGCCAGCTGCTGCGCGGCCGTCCAGTACACGCTGGAGAACGGCGGCTCGGAGATGACCCGGCCGTTCAGGGTGACCGTGATGCGCAGGTCGTAGCCGCCGGGCTCGTCCGCCACGGACTCCGCGGAGTCGTCCAGGTAGGGCAGGAGCCGGTGCGTGCGCTCCGGGGGCGCGACCCGCGCCGATTCCAGGGCCTCCAGCGGGGTGATCCACGCGGACACCGAGGTGGCGAAGGACTTTCCGAGGAACGGGCCGAGGGGGACGTACTCCCAGGCCTGGATGTCGCGGGCGGACCAGTCGTTGAGGAGGGTGAGGCCGAAGACGTGCTCCCGGAAGTCCGCGAGGGGAACGGGAGTTCCGTGCTCCGAGGGGGCGCCGACCACGAAGCCCACCTCCGCCTCGATGTCGAGGCGGACCGAGGGCCCGAAGACGGGGGCCTCGTCGGCGGGCGCCTTGCGCTGGCCCGACGGGCGGACGACGTCCGTCCCCGAGACCACGACCGTGCCGGAGCGGCCGTGGTAACCGATCGGCAGGTGCTTCCAGTTGGGCGTCAGCGGGCTCGGCGCGTCCGGCCGGAAGATCTGGCCCAGGTGCGTCGCGTGGTGCTCGGAGGCGTAGAAGTCGACGTAGTCCGCGACCTCGAACGGCAGGTGCAGGGTGACGTCGGACAGGGGGTGCAGCAAGGGGCGCACGGCGTCCCGGTGGGAGGGCACCGTCACCCACGCCGTCAGGGCACGCCGCACGTCGGACCAGGCGGTGCGGCCCGCGGAGAGCAGCGCGTTGAGCGTGGGCCGCGCGAGGAGCGAGACGTAGGGGGAGCCGAGCGCGGCGGCCGCGGCGCCCGCGTCCAGGACGTACGAGCCGAGCCGTACCCCGACCCTGCGCCGGTTGTGCGCCTCCCCGGCCAGCGAGAACACGCCGTAGGGAAGGTTGTGCGGTCCAAAGGGGTCGCCCTCGGGCAGGCCGAAGGGATCGCCCTCGGGAAGACCGGTGGAGTCGCCCTGCGGGAGGCCTGCGGTGCCGTCTCCGGGGAGGTCGGCAAAGTCACCGGCGGCCGGGTCGAGCGGGGTCTGCTCGGACATGCGTACCTGCCTCGCTTTCCATAAGGGGTGTGCCACACGTTACGTGTGGAGACCCCCATCGCGGCAGTGTCCAAAGAGTCGGCAATCTGCGGATGAGCCCTGCCGGAGTGCCGAATTCCTCGCCAGGAGCCACGACGCGCCGAAGGCGGGCGCCGACGCCGGCCGGCCGGGGAGCGCAGGGCCGCGTCCTCGAACTCCGGTACGAAGAGGCCTCCCGGCATCGGCCCGGGGCTGCGGATGTCGCCGACAACGCCGGTGCCGACAACGCCGGTGCCGGTGCCGTTGCCGGTGCCGGTGAATTCGAGGACGCGCCAGGTCCACGCCCCGGAAGCCCCGGAAGCCCCGGGCGTCCCAGGTGCCCCAGGCCCTTCGAGTACGAAGGGCAGCAGGTCGGAGAGGGTGACGAGGCGCCCTCCCGCCCCCCCCGGCGTACCGGAACCGTCAACAACCCCGTGCCGGGCCGAATTTACCGGCCGGCGGCCCGCGAGGGCCCGGCGAGGAGGTGTCTGCGGCCGACGCGCCGGAATGCTGGATTCCACTTTCTGGTGAACCGTAGGGGCCGTGACCTAGCCGGTCGCGTACGCACCTTGCCAAGCAGCTTCCGGCCGGGCCCAGGATCCGTATTCTCTGGATCATGGCCGCACCCCACGCATATGCACTCATCGCCACTGACCTGGACGGGACGCTGCTGCGCGGCGACGACACGGTCTCCGACCGGTCGCGGCTGGCGCTGGCCGCCGCGGACAGGGCGGGCGCACGCCACCTCGTGGTCACGGGGCGCCCGGCACCCCGGGTGCGGCCGCTCTTCGACGCGCTCGGCTACGACAGCCTGGCCGTCTGCGGGCAGGGGGCACAGCTGTACGACGCAGGGGCGGACCGGATGGTGTGGTCGGTGACGCTCGACAGGGAGCTCGCCGAGGCCGCGCTCGGGAAGATCGAGGCGGAGGTCGGGCAGGTCCACGCCGCCGTGGACCAGGACGGCGTGGACGGCCTCACGCTCATCGAGCCGGGGTACGAGATGCCGCACCCCACGCTCCCCGCGGTGCGCGTGCCCGGACGCGCGGTGCTGTGGGAGGAGCCCATCAGCAAGGTGCTGCTGCGCCACCCGACGCTGGCCGACGACGAGTTGGCGGCGGTCGCGCGGGACGCGGTGGGGCCCCTCGCGACCGTGACCATGTCGGGGCCCGGCACGGTGGAGCTCCAGCCGTGCGGGGTGACCAAGGCGACCGGGCTCGCGCTGGCGGCCGAGCGGCTCGGCCTGACCGCCGCCGACACGATCGCCTTCGGGGACATGCCCAACGACATCCCCATGTTCCTGTGGGCCGCGCACGGGGTGGCCATGGCCAACGCGCACGGCGAACTCAAATCCGTGGCCGACGAGTTGACCCTCTCGAACGAGGACGACGGCGTCGCCGTCGTCCTCGAGCGTCTCCTGGGGAAAAGACCCTAGGGGTCTGGCCGGCGGTCCGCCGGACTAGCCCGCGGTCCGCCGGATCCGCTTCTCCCACGTCCGGTGGAAGACGACCTCGCCGCCGTCCCGGCACACCACCTCGTTCGACGTGATGAAGTCCGCCGCGTCGCAGGTGATCTCCGAGCGCGTCTGGACCGAGACGTCCCAGCCGATCTCGGGCCGGTGCAGGCGGATCGTCCAGTCCGAGCGGGTGTGGGCGCTCAGCGGATCGTCCTCCTGGATCGTGTACGTCTCCACGGCGTCCTCGGTGAACTCCAGGCCGTCGGGGTACACGCGCGTGCCGCCGTAGCGCGGGTCGACCTCCAGGCGCCACTCGCCCTTGGCGACATCGCATACGACCAGGCGCTCGGGCCGCTGCTCCTCCAGGGTCGCCGGGTACACCACGCCCAGCGGCTCCGACTGCTCCGGCGGTTCGAAGGTGATCGAGGGGTCCGGGCCGCCCTCGCGCACCGGCAGTTCGAGGGAGCTGCCCACCGGCTCCAGGGTGAAGCCCACCGAGTCGGCCTGCGGCCAGATCCAGGGCCAGTACGCGGAGGAGACCGCGAGGCGGATCCGGTGGCCCGGCGGGAAGGTGTGGCCGATGCCGTTGAGCTCGAAGGTCACGTCCTCGGTGGCGCCGAGCGGCCAGGCGTCCGCGCGGTCCCTGCCGTTGCGCGCGGAGAGGTTGAGCACGCCCCGGGTGACGAGCGTGGACGAGCCGTCGGGCGCGATGTCGCAGATGCGGGCGATGGCCTGGCCGTAGGGCACGTCCATGCGCAGCCGCAGGGTCACCTTGGGGCGCCCGAGGACCCGTACCTCGGAGGGCACCTCGAACTCGAAGCACGCCGACTTCGCGTCCTCGTCCCGCTGATCGGGCGGCAGGTCCGCGTCGTTGCCGAACGGGAAGTAGCGGCCCGCGTCCAGGCCCGTGTGCTGGGGCGAGTCGACGACGACGGGGGTGCCCTGGAGGGCGTAGGGAACGGGGGTGACGTTCGGGGAGGGCCAGGACGGGTCGCCGACCCAGCCGCCGGGCAGCTCCGGGTAGACCGTCGCCGGCGGGTGCGAGTCGCTGATCCAGGAGCGGAGCTTCGGCTCGGCCATCACTCCGGTGTCGATGCCCTTGAGGTGGTGGTCCCACCAGCGCAGGGTCTCCTGGAGGAAGCCGATCGCGGGGCCCGGCGGCAGCCCGCGGTCCGGGTACTGGTGCGACCACGGGCCGATCAGCCCGCGCACGTCGCCGGGCAGGTGCTCCACCAGGCGCAGCACCGTGTCGCGGTACGGGTCGTGCCAGCCGCCCACCGCGAGGACGGCGGCACCGATCGCGGAGTAGTCCTCGCAGACGCTGCCGTGCCGCCAGTAGTCGTCCCGGGTCTGGTGGTCCAGCCAGGTGTGGATGAAGGGCTCGACGGCCTCCAGGCGCGTCAGCCACATGTCGCGCCACGCGTCGCCCACGCACTGCGGGTCCGGCGGGCGCGACACGAAGGCCAGCATCGTCGCCGCCCACGCGTGCATGTCGACGGCCAGGACGGACCCGCCCATGTAGTGGACGTCGTTGTCGTAGCGGTCGTCCGCCGAGCAGACCGTGACGATCGCCTTGAGCGGCTCCGGCGCGAGCGCCGCGATCTGCAGGGAGTTGAAGCCGCCCCAGGAGATGCCGAACATGCCGACCTTGCCGCTGGACCACGGCTGCGCGGCGAGCCAGTTGACCACCTCGACGCCGTCCGCGAGCTCCTGTGCCGAGTACTCGTCGGTGGGCAGGCCCTCGCTGTTGCCGTGCCCGCGGACGTCGACGCGCACGGAGGCGTAGCCGTGGCCCGCGTACCAGGGGTGGCGCTGCCAGTCGCGGGGCGCCGTCCAGTCGCTGAGCCGGTAGGGGAGGTATTCCAGGAGCACGGGGACGGGCTCGTCGGTGACCGGGCGCCACACGCGCGCGTAGAGCGTGGTCCCGTCGGCGAGGGGTACGCGGATGTCCTCGCGGGTCGTCTCGTACGGGAAGGAGTCGCGGATCTGCATGAGTGGAACCTCAGTGGACGGGGTGTCCTCAGTGGACGGGGTGCATGGTGCGGCGCAGCCACGGGGCGAGTGCGATCACGGCGATGCCCGCGACCACGGCGATGGCGCCGTTGACGCCGAAGTACGCCGGGTTGGAGACCTCTCCGTACAACTTCACGACCTGGGCCTGAATGCCGTTGGCGAGGGCGAGGGAGAGGAACCACAGCGCCATGGTCTGGCTGGCGAAGGCCTTCGGGGCGAGCTTCGTCGTCGCCGACATCCCCGAGGTCTCCACGAGGATGTCGCCGAGGCCGAGGAGCAGGTAGGAGCCGACGATCCACCAGACCGCCATCTTGTACGTGCCGTCGCCGTGCCCGGAGGTGGGCAGGACCATCAGCAGGAACGACAGGCCGCCCAGGATCACGCCGATGGCGATCTTGTTGGAGGCGTGCGGCTGCCGGCGGCCCATCCGGGCCCAGACGGTGGCGACGACCGGGGCGAGCCCGACCTCGAAGGCGCCGAGCGCGGACGCGTACCAGCTGGCGGGGAAGGTGAAGCCGAAGATCGACGTCTCGGCGTTCGTCGACGCCAGCAGGATCATCGTCGAGTAGGCCTGGAAGAGGATGAAGTTGAAGACCACGGAGGCCAGGAAGAGGACGACGTACGGCTTGAGACGGCCGCGTTCCTCGGCGCTCACGCGCGGGCTGCGGAACATCACCGCGAAGTAGGCGACCGGCGCGATCACCGAGATGAGGGTGAGCAGGTCGACGAAGCGGTCCATGGTCAGCCAGCCGACGGCGGCCAGCACGGCCGCGACGGCGGCGAACGCGAGCACGCCCACCACCATCAGGACGACCGCGCGGCGCATCGCGTCCTTGGGCAGCGCGAACTCGGCCGACGCCTTGCGCCCGGCGAGATGACGGCGGCCCAGCACGTACTGGACCAGGCCGAACGTCATGCCGATCGCGGCCGCGGAGAAGCCCCAGTGCCATCCCTTGTGGTCACCGAGCCAGCCGGTGATCAGCGGGCCCGCGAAGGCGCCGATGTTGATGCCCATGTAGTAGAGCGCGAAGCCGGCGTCCCGCCGCTCGTCGTCGGTGCGGTAGAGCTTGCCGACCATCGAGGCGACGTTCGGCTTGAGCAGACCGGTGCCCGCGCTGATCAGGCCGAGGCCCACCCAGGTCATCGATGCCGTCGGCACGGCCATCGAGTAGTGCCCGCAGGCGATGAGGATGCCGCCCCACAGCACCGCGCGGTACGAGCCGAGGATGCGGTCGGCCAGCCAGCCGCCCGCCACCGAGACCAGATAGACCAGCGTGCCGTACGCGGCCGAGACCGACGCGGCCGTGCCGGCGTCCATCCCCATGCCGTCGTCGGCGACCGAGTCGGCGAAGTAGAGGACCAGGATGGCCTGCATGCCGAGGAACGAGAATCGCTCCCAGACCTCCAGGCCCGAGAGGGTGAGCAGGCCCCGGGGCTGCCCGAAGAAGGCGTGGTCGTCACCCGGCGGTGGATCGCCGGTCGGCTCTGCGGGCGGCTCGTACTCGGCCGTAGTACGGGACAAAGATGCTTCTCCCGGTCGTTACGGTTCTTGTGGTGCAGGGCGGGCTTGTCAGTCTTATGGGTCGATCACGAACATACCGGTGAGCTTCGCGCACCGCGCGGGGTGGTCTGCCGGGCGGGCGGAGGGTGCCTTGCGTACGGTGCCGACCTGGGCAGTGACGTGCGACGGACGGGCAGGTGCTCGCCGTGATCGAAAGTCGACCGGATACGCTGACTTGAGTGATGGCAGCGACACATCGACAAACCCGTGTCATCGACGGAGATCCAGTGATCGACCGAGTTGGCCGTGTGATCGTCAGCAGACAGGAGAACCTCTCGTGACCGTCGTCGGGCCTTTCGGGCTGAGCGTGCGGGACCAGGCTCTCGAAGCCGATGTCCAGGCCGGGTTGGCTGCCGTCGAGGAGGGACTGCTCGAGGCCACCAAGAGCGAGGTTCCCTTCATCACCGAGGCGGCCCAACACCTGGTCCGTGCCGGGGGCAAGCGTTTCCGTCCGCTGCTCGTGATGCTCGCTGCCCAGTTCGGCGACCCCTACGCCCCGCGTGTCGTGCCGTCGGCCGTGGTCGTCGAGCTGACCCACCTGGCGACGCTGTACCACGACGACGTCATGGACGAGGCGGACGTGCGCCGCGGGGTCGACAGCGCCAACCAGCGCTGGGGCAACTCCGTCGCCGTCCTGACCGGCGACTTCCTCTTCGCTCGCGCGTCCTACATCCTGGCCGACCTGGGCCCGGAGGCCGTCCGTATCCAGGCCGAGGCGTTCGAACGTCTGGTCACCGGCCAGATCCTGGAGACCGCGGGGCCGGCCGAGGGGCGCGACCCGGTCGACCACTACCTCGACGTGCTCCGCGGCAAGACCGGTTCGCTGGTCGCCGTGGCCTGCCGGTTCGGCGCGATGATGGCCGGCGCCGACGAGAGTGTCGTGGACGTCCTCACCCAGTACGGCGAGCGCCTGGGCGTCGCCTTCCAGCTCGCCGACGACGTCCTCGACATCGCCTCCGACTCGCACGAGTCCGGCAAGACGCCCGGCACGGACCTGCGCGAGGGCATCCCCACGCTGCCGGTGCTGCGGCTGCGCGAGCGCGCGGAGCGGCTCGGCCTCGCCGAGGACATCGCCCTGTGCGACCTGCTCGACCCGGACCGCATGGACGACGCGCGGCACGCCGAGGCCCTCGTCAGGCTGCGCGACCACCCCGCGCTGGAGCACGCGCGCCGGGACACGGTCTGCTACGCGGAGAGCGCGCGGGCCGCCCTCGGCCCGCTGCCCGAGGGCGACGCGAAGGCCTCCCTGATCGAGCTCTGCGACCTGGTGGTGCACCGGGCGGGCTGACCCGCGGGAGCGCCCGCCGGGGCGCCGCTGACACACCCCGCCCTCATGTGACCCGGATCACATGCTTGGGGCGGCGGGGAGCGGGGCCGGATTGAGTCGTGGCTCAGATCCACCCCGTACCCCTGCCCAGAAGCCGCCGCAGGGGGTGGCGGCTCGGGGCACGGGGAGATTCATCATGGGCACCTTCACACGGTCCTCCCAGGGGGACGGCGCGGCCACGGGGAGCCGCCGTCGCGGGTTGCTGGTCACCGGGGGCGTGGTGCTCGCGGCCGCGGGCCTGACGGTCGCGGTCCTGCCGGGCGCCGCGAGCGGTGCGGCCGGACACGGCTCGGCGGTGGCCGGACGCGGCTCGGCGGCCAACCGGCACGGCGGGCCGGTCTTCGTGGCGAGCATGAACGGCGCGAACGAGGTGCCGACGAGGGGCGGTCCCGCCGTCGGCGACCGGGACGGCAGGGCGCTGGAGTTCGTCAGGGTCGAGGGCGACAAGGTCTCCGTCACGGTCCGGTGGCGCGGCACGGGCAGGCCCACGGCCCTCCACCTCCACGAGGGCGGCAGGGGTGCGGGCGGCGATGTCCGGATCGACTTCGCCGAGCTGCTGAAGGGCCACGGGAGCGGCGGCAGGAGCGCGGACGGCAGGGACAGCGGCAGGGGCGACAGCGGGCCGGGGCGCGTCACCGGCACCGTCAGGGTCACCGACGCCGGCCTGCTCGCCCGGTTGAAGGACGACCCCGGCCGGTTCTACGCCAACCTGCACACCGCCGAGTTCCCGGGCGGCGCGGTCCGGGGGCAGCTCACCGAGGTGAGCGCGGACATCGGCTTGCGCGCCGCCTCGGCCGCCGTCCTCGCCCCGGTGGTGAGGGGCGAGCAGATCTACGCGTGCGAGAGGGCCGAGCACGGCTCAGGGGCGACCGCCTTCGCCCAGCACGACGTACGGGCCGCCCTCGGCGGCGGCATCGCGCACCGCTTCACCGCACCGGGCTCCGGCACCCCGCAGTGGGTCGCCCCGGACGGCAGCGGGGTCACCGGCACGGTGATCTCACGGACGCCCAACGGCGAAGGGAACATCCCCGAGCTCGACCTCGCCGCCACCCGGCTCGGCGGGCGCGGCGGGCTGCTCGCGGGGACGGTGGAGATCTTCCGCCTCAACACCGTGGGCGGGCTCCAGCCGGCGGGGAGTTGCACGCCCGGCGAGACCGTGCGTGTGCCGTACCGGGCGGACTACGTATTCGTGGGGAGCTGAGCGGCCGAGGAGCCGAGCAGCTGAGGAGTGCGCGGCGGTGCCACCCCCTACGGGACGGGGGAGGTGCCGCCGCTTCGTGTCATCCCAGAGCAGTACACGGAGTTGCGCCCGGGGTCTGACGCTTCTCTCCGGCCGATTTGGTCGGATGGAGTCCAGAGAGAACCACCACTCCTGACCAATTCGGGTGAGAATGGCGGCACAGGGTGGACGAAGGCACGTACAGGCAGGGCCGCCGCCGACCACGGAGGTAAGGCAGACAATGGCACCGTACGAACCGGAGAAGGACACCAGCGAGGCCGGGGACCTGCGCGTCGGCCGCCGCAAGGCGACCCGCTACGTGGTTCCCGTCGCGGTGGCGGGGGTGGCCGCGGCGACCATCGGGCTGGTCCCGGCGCTCGCGAGCTCGGGCGACCCGGACCTTCCGAAGGTCACCGCGCAGGAACTCATCGAGAAGATCGCCGCGTCGGACACCCAGCAGGTGTCCGGCAACGTCAAGATCAGCACCGATCTGGGCCTGCCGTCGATCGGCGGCATGGCGGGTGGCTTCGGCGGCGGCGGCGGCGGTGGTGCGGACCGTGGCGACGACGGCGACGGCAAGGGCTCGGCCGCCGACCCCAAGAGCAAGCTGATGGAGCTGGCGTCCGGCACGCACACGCTGCGCGTCGCGGCCGACGGCCCCGACAAGCAGAAGGTGTCCGTCCTTGAGGATGCCTCCGAGTACAGCCTGATCCACAACGGCGACGACGTGTGGGCGTACGACAGCGCGTCGAACGAGGCCTACCACGCCAAGGGCGAGGGCGCCGCTTCGGAGAAGGGCCACAAGGGCGGCAAGGACGTGCCCAAGGAGCTCCGCGGGGAGCTGCCGACGACCCCCAAGGAGTTCGCCGAGCAGGCCCTGAAGGCGGCGGACGGCACCACGTCCGTGAAGGTCGACGGCACCGCGCAGGTCGCGGGCCGCGACGCGTACCGCCTGGTGATCAAGCCGGAGCAGTCCGGTTCGACGGTCGGCCGGATCACGGTAGCGGTGGACGAGAAGACCGGTACCCCGCTCAAGTTCACGCTGACCCCGTCCTCCGGCGGCGCGGCCGTCGTCGACGCGGGCTTCACGAAGGTCGACTTCGGCAAGCCGTCCGCGTCGACCTTCGACTTCACCCCGCCCAAGGGCACGAAGGTGACCGAGGCCGACGAGCAGGGCAAGGGCGCGGGCGACGCCGGCCACTTCAAGGACAAGGGCGCCGAGGGCGGCAAGGAGTCCGCCGAGGGCGGCCTCAACGACCTGAAGGTCATCGGGGAGGGCTGGAGCTCGATCGCCGAGCTGAAGCTGCCGGGCGGCAAGGGCCTGCCGACGGCCGGTTCGGGCGAGGTCCCGCAGGACGCGCAGAAGTTCCTCGACTCGCTGGGCGACCAGGTCAACGGGAAGTTCGGTTCCGGCACGGTCTTCTCGACCCGCCTGATCAACGCCCTCGTCACCGACGACGGCACGGTCTACGTGGGCGCGGTCACGAAGGACGCGCTGGTGAAGGCGGCGAACGAGGCGCATTAGCGTGCCGGGTACGGCCTAGGGGAGACCCGGGGAAACGGCGGATGGAAGGTGCCTGCCGGGCACCTTCCATCCGTCACGTCGGACGACGGGAGGGCAACGTGCCGGTCAGCAGCGGCAGTCCGGTGGGGCGGACCTCGGTGGAGTACGTCATCGAGACGCACGGACTCACCAAGCGGTACGGGAAGCACCTCGCCGTCGACCGGCTCGACCTCAGCGTCCCCGAAGGCAGCGTCTTCGGGTTCCTCGGGCCGAACGGCTCGGGCAAGACGACCACGATCCGCATGCTGATGGGACTCATCGAGCCGACCGCGGGCCGCGCCCAGGTCCTCGGCCGCCCCATGCCGCGCGCCACGCGCGCCGTGCTCCCGCACGTGGGCGCGCTGATCGAGGGCCCCGCCCTCTACGGCTTCCTCTCGGGCCGCGACAACCTGCTGCGGTACGACTCCGCGGACCCGACCGCCGACCCGCGCACCCGGCGGGCGCGCGCCGAGTCGGCCCTCGACCGGGTCGGCCTCACCGCGGCCGCGGGCAAGAAGGCGAAGGCGTACTCCCTCGGCATGAAGCAGCGGCTCGGGCTCGCGGCGGCCCTGTTGCAGCCCCGCAGGCTCCTCGTCCTGGACGAGCCGACGAACGGGCTCGACCCGCAGGGCATGCGCGAGATCCGCACGCTGGTGCGGGAGCTGGCGGCGGAGGGCACGACCGTCTTCCTCTCCTCGCACCTCCTCGACGAGATCGAGCAGGTCTGCACGCACGCCGCCGTGATGACCCAGGGCCGCCTGATCACCCAGGGCCCGGTCGCCGAACTCGCGGCGGGCGCGCGCGGCAGGCTCGTCGTGACGACACCGGACACGGGCGAGGCCGCCCGCGTCCTGAAGGAGCAGGGCGTGACGGATCTCGTCGTGACGGAGGACCGGGTGAGTGGTGAACCGCCCGGCCAGGACGAGTCCGGGCAGGACGTGGAGCTGGCCGAGCTGACCGCCGCGCTGGTCGGCGCGGGCGTGCGCGTCCGCGGCTTCGGGCTCGAACGGGCCTCGCTGGAGGACGCGTTCGTGGCGCTGACGGGGGAGGGCTTCGATGTCGCGGGCTGAGGCCGCGCAGGTCTCCGGGACGGCGCCCGGGGGCGGCACGCGGGAGACGCGGTGGATCTGGACGTTCGGTCTCTTCCGCAGCGAGCTCGCGATCACCTTCCGCCGCTGGCGGACCCTCGCGCTGCTGGCCGTGCTCGCCGGCGTGCCGATCCTCGTCGGCGTCGCCGTCAAGATCGAGACCAGTGACGGTTCGACGATCGGCGGGGGCGGCGGCGAAGGCGGACCCGCCTTCATCGCGCAGATCACCAACAACGGCCTGTTCCTGGTCTTCACCGCGCTCGCCGCGACCCTGCCGTTCTTCCTGCCGATGGCGATCGGCGTCGTCGCGGGCGACGCGATCGCGGGGGAGGCGAGCGGCGGCACGCTGCGCTACCTGCTGGTCTCGCCCGCGGGGCGGACCCGGCTGCTGCTCACCAAGTACGCGACGACGCTGACGTTCTGCCTGGTCGCGACCCTGGTCGTCGCCGCATCCGCCCTCACGACCGGCGCGCTGCTCTTCCCGCTGGGCGAGGTCACGACGATCTCAGGCACCCGCATCGGCTTCGGCGAAGGGCTGTGGCGGGCCCTGCTGATCGCGGTCGTCGTCGCCGTGTCACTGATCGGCGTGGCGGCGCTCGGCCTGTTCGTGTCGACGCTCACCAGCAGCGGCATCGCGGCGATGGCGACGACCGTCGGGCTGCTGATCACGGTCCAGATCCTCGACCAGATCCCGCAACTGGACGCCCTGCACCCGTACTTCTTCTCGCACTACTGGCTGTCCTTCGCGGACCTGATGCGCGAGCCCGTCTACTGGGACGACATCATCAAGAACCTGCAGATGCAGGGCCTGTACGCGGCCGTGTTCGGCTCGGCGGCGTGGGCGCGGTTCGGGGCGAAGGACATCATGGCGTAGGACCGATCCGTCAGCTGCCGTCGGCCGAGGGTCAGTTGTCGTACGGGTAGCGGGCCACGGGCGGCTCCTGCGCGAAGAACGTCTTGGCGCGCGCCAGGGCCTCGGTGTCCTCCAGTACGTGTCCGGGCCGGGTGCCGTTGCCGAGCAGGACGCCGCCGAAGCGCATGGGGAAGAAGGCCGCGGTGTTGCGCAGCGTCCCGATCAGCGGCTCCGCCACCTCCTCCTCGCGGTGCGCGAGCGCCGTCACGCCCCACAGGGTGCGGCCTTCGAGGGTCTTCTTGAAGTCGGCGTCCGGCGTCTCCAGCCATGCGTCCCAGTAGTCGAGGTAGCGCTTGACGGTGGCCGACAGCGAGTACCAGTACAGCGGCGACGCGATGACGAGGTCCGTGGCGTCCAGCGTGGCGTCCAGGAGCAGCGCCTCGTTGTCGCCGGAGGGGCGGGGGCGGGCGCGCGGGCGGTCGCCGCCGTGGCGCCGGTCCTCGAAGTCGGGCAGCGGGAGATCGGCCAGGTTCAGCCAGCGCTGCTCGACGTCCGGCGGGAGCTGCTCGGCGGCCTTGCGGGCCAGGAGCTCGGTGTTGCCCCCGGGACGCGAACTGCCGAGGACGAAGAGGAACTTGCGGGTCATGGGATCCCCCTGGAATTGCTTGCATGCGGCGATTGCTTGCGCATGCACTATATGCACGCGCAAGCAATCCCGTCCAGGGTTCGCCGGTCCGGGCCCGCGCGGTGGACTACCGGGTCGCGCCCCGCGGGCTGCGGGGATCCGTTCGGCGCTCTGCGGGGAGACCGGTCAGCGGTCTACGAGGACAGCCCCCACACCGCGTACGCGATCGCGTCGCTGTTGCGGTCGAGCGCGGTCTCGTCGATGTTCGACTCCTTGTCGCAGGACGAGTGGTAGCACTTGTCGAACGCCTCGCCCGCCGTGCCGCCCCACTTCTGCGCCTGCTGGGCCGACTTGGTGGTCTCGGCGCCGCTGAACAGGCCGCCGACCGGCACGCCCGCCTGCTGGAAGGGCGCGTGGTCGGAACGGCCGTCGCCCTCGTCGTCCGGCTCCGAGGCGATGTTCAGGCCCGCGTAGTAGTCCTTGAAGGTCTTCTCGATCGTGGGGTCGTCGTCGTAGACGAAGTAGCCCGCGTTCGGGGAGCTGATCATGTCGAAGTTCAGATAGCCGCTGATCTTGTCGCGGTCGGCGCCGGACAGGCCGTCGACGTAGCTGGAGGAGCCGACCAGGCCGATCTCCTCCGCGCCCCACCAGGCGAACCGCAGGTGCTTGGTGGGCTTGTACTGCTCGCGGGCGACGGTGAGCGCGGTCTCCAGGACGGCGGCCGAGCCGGAGCCGTTGTCGTTGATGCCGGGTCCCTCGGAGACGCTGTCGAGGTGGGCGCCGGCCATGACGACCTTGCCGTCGTCGCCGCCCGGCCAGTCGGCGATCAGGTTGTAGCCCGTCTCGCCGCCCGCCGTGAACTCCTGGACGGACGTGGTGAATCCGGCGTCGTCGAGCTTGCCCTTCAGGTAGTCGATCGAGGCCTTGTAGCCGGCGCTTCCGTGGGCGCGGTTGCCGCCGTTGGCGTCCGCGACGCCCTGCAGGCCGGCGAGGTGCGCCTTGACGTTGGCGACGGAGATGTCGGGAGCGGCGGCCGCCTTCGGGGCGGGCGCCGCGGTGGATATCGCGTTGGTGGTGAGGAGTCCGGCGACGGCTATGACTGCGGCCGCGGCGGTCCGTCCGGGAACGGAGAGTTTCATGTGGGGGGCTCCGGTTTCCGTGGCTGACATGCGAGCCCCGAACTCGGATTCAGGATCGGACGCGAACTCGTCCGCGTCGCTCGTGAGTTCGGGGTTGCCTGATGGTGCTGGCGGGGCTGTTGTGACGTCAAGACCGCAAAACGGGCGGGGAGCTCCGCATAGCGTGCGCACGCGCGCGTGGCCGGGGTCTCCTTCGCCCCTTCCTTGGCCCTTCTAGGGGTGTACGTGTACGACCCACCCGGGGGCGTAGGTGCCGGGCACGGGGTGGCGCGGCCAGTCGCGGGCCCAGCGCGGCGGCCCGGCCGCACGGTGGACCAGGGCGGTGGGGCGGCGCGGGTCGGCGGGGTCGCCGGGCGCGCATCCGGCGGCGTACGCGACGGGGATCAGCGAGCTGTTGCCGCGCAGGGCGCAGGGGGCGCGGGCGTCGACGCCGCCGACGCCCTGCCCGTGTAGCACGTCGGCGACCCGCTGCCAGTCGCCTCGGGCGCCCGCCTGGATCCTGGCGTTGCCCTGCACCAGCGGCAGTTGGACGGCGAGGTGCCCGGCGAGGACGAGCCCCAGCGCGGCGAGGCCGGTGCGCGGCCACCGGGAGGAGCGGGCGGCCCCGGCGAGGGCGAGCACGCCGAGGGCCGCGACCGGGGCGAGCAGGGCGTGGGTGGGGAGGAGGAAACGGGGGGCCGCGTAGGGGACGAGGAGGAAGTACGGGAGGGCCATGGCGAGGGCTGCGGCGACGGCCAGGAGGGAGGCGGGGAGGGCTTGGGGGCGGGAGGCGGGGAGGGGGTCCGGCGGGGTTTCGCGGCCGTTGCCGTTGCCGTTGCCGTTGCCGTCGCCCTCGCCGTTGCCGTCGTGGTCGCCATTGCCGTTGCCCCGCCCCGCGCGCCCGCCGGAGCGCCCGCCGCGCCCGCTCCACAGCCCCACCGCCACCAGCAGGGGCAGCAGCAGCCACCACTCCGCCGTCTCGGGCCGCAGGCCGTCGCTGCCGCAGGGGCGGCAGAGCAGCGGGCCGTCCATCACGGTGAGCTGGTGGGCGAAGGAGAGCAGCGGGCGCAGGTCGCCCTGCACCTCGCTGGCCAGGGCCAGCCGTTCGCGGACGCCGCCGAAGCGGACGTACGCCTCGACGATCCACGGCAGCGCACCCGCCACCAGCCCTCCCAGCACGGCCAGGGCGCGGCCCCGGCCGCGCAGGGCCGGTACCAGGGCCACGGCGACGAGCAGGGGGAGGGCGAGGGACGCGCCGTCGTTGGGGCGCATCAGGGTGGCCAGGGCGAGCCCGGCCGCGATTCCGGCGTGGCCGGCCGGGGACGGCGCCGGCCGCAGGAAGAGGCCGACCGCTCCGACGGCGCCCATGGCGGTGTAGTGGTTGGGCATCGCGGCGCTCGCGTAGAACAGCGCGAACCACAGGCTGCCGTACAGGGCGGCGGCGACCGCGGCGGCCACCGGCCGGTGCAGGACGCGCAGCCAGGGCCGGAACCCCAGGTAGAGGGCGGCGGTGGCGAGCAGCGTCAGCCACACCCTCAGCAGGACGACGGAGTCGCTCCAGGCGGCCACGGGCGCGATGAGGACCGGCACGCCCCGGGTGCGGGGCGCGCTGAACGGCGTCGCGGGGGCGTAGGGGGAGTGGCGGCTGGCGTAGACGATCTCGTCCCAGCCCAGGGGCAGGGTGAGCGGGACGACCAGGAGGGACACCCCCGCGAAGGTGCCGCAGGCGGCCAGCAGGAGGCGGTGGGCGCGCGACTGCGGTGCCATACGGGCGGGCCTCCCTCGTCCGACGCCGACGCGACGTCCCGTACGGGGCTCCCGTACAGGGCTCTTGTACGGCGCTCTCGTACAGGGCTCCCCTGCGGACCTCCCGTACAGGTCTCTCGCGCCGGTCTCTCAGCTTGCCCGAGTCCGAGGGAGACCGCCCGTGCCTCCTAGTGGACGCAGAACTCGTTCCCCTCCGGGTCCGTCATGATCACCCACTCGCCGCCGGGCTCCTTGACGTGCTGCTGCACGGCGGCGCCCAGCGCCCGCAGGCGGCCCACCTCGTCGTCACGGTGGCCCGGTGCGGAGTGCACGTCGAGGTGGAGGCGGTTCTTGCCGGTCTTGGCCTCGGGCACGCGCTGGAAGAGGATCCGGCGGCCGAGACCGGTGCCGCTCGCCTCGTCGTACGGGTCCTCGGGGTGCCGGACGGCGATGAGGTCGCGCCAGGCGCGGCGCCCGCGGAACTCGACGGTCGCGGCCTCCGGCGCCGCGCCCAGTTCGAGGAGGCGGGCGATGAGCGCGCTGTTGTCCTCGACCTCGTACCCCAACGTCTCGCCCCAGAAGGCGGCTTGCGCGTGCGGGTCGCCGGCGTCGATGACGAGCTTCCAGTGCAGGGTTGTCATGTAACCAGTTATAGCGGTTACGAGAGGCGGGCGCACGGACTTCCGCCGGATGTGCGCTTGACCGGAACCCTCGCCGTGGCGTCAACGCGCCGCGGCGGTCGCACTCTCCTCCTCGGCGGCGCGCGCGTCGTAGTCGGCCCGGGCCGCGGCGATCTCGTTCTGGTGTTCCTCGGTCCAGGACACCAGGGTCTGGATGGTGTGGTGCAGGGTGCCGCCGAGCGGGGTGAGTTCGTACTCGACCCGGGGCGGCACGACGGGATGCACGGTCCGCTTGACCAGGCCGTCGCGCTCCAGCTGCCGCAGGGTGACCGTCAGCATGCGCTGGCTGATCCCGTCGATCTCGCGGCGCAGCTCCGTGAAGCGCAGGCGGCGGCGGTCCAGGAGCGCGATGACGAGCAGCGACCACTTGTCGGCCACCCGGTCGAGGATCTGCCGCACCTGGCAGTCCTCCCGGGTGTCCCACTGGAAGGGATCGGCCTCGCCGTAGTCCACGGTGCCCGGCAGGTTACTCGGTGACTTTGAAGTGCCTTCTTCCATGGCTCCCGATGCTGCCGCACGATGCCAGTGGTTACAAGAGGGAACCGACCCTCGTACAGGTAACCGGATGCCTGACTCCCCCCGCCCACAAAGGAGTTCCGTCATGCGTGCACGCGCCTGGGCGCTGCTGCTCGTCCTCTGCGGCACGATCTTCCTCGAAGGCATCGACATCGCCATGCTCGCGATCGCGATCCCCGCGATCAGATCCGGCATGGGCCTGTCGACCGGCACGGCGGCCTGGGTCATCAGCGCCTACGTCCTCGGGTACGCGGGCTTCACCCTGCTCGGCGGCCGGGCGGCGGATCTGCTCGGCCGACGGCGGATGTTCCTCGGCTGGCTGGGGGTCTTCATGGTCTTCTCCGGGCTCGGCGGGTTCGCGACCGAGGGCTGGATGCTGGTCGTGGCGCGGTTCGTGACCGGGGTGTCGGCCGCGTTCATGACGCCGGCGGCGATGTCCATCATCACCACCTCGTACGCGGAGGGCCACGACAGGAACCGGGCGTTGCTGATCTTCGCCGGGACGTCCGCGGGCGGCTTCTCGCTCGGCCTGGTCGTCGGCGGGCTGCTCACCGAACTCGGCTGGCGGTGGGTGTTCTTCACGCCGGTGTTCTTCGCGGGCGCGGTGCTCGCGGCGGGGCTCCGGCTCATCCCCAAGGAGGTGCCGGAGCGGGTCGGGGACACGGGTCGGCGCACCGGGGTCGCCGGTCAGCGGGCCGGGGGCGCGGGGCGGCGGTTCGACATGCCGGGGGCGGTCACCGCGGCCGGGGCCATGCTCCTGCTCACCTACGGTGTCGTACGGCTCGAACACGGCCTCGGCGGCTGGCCGTTGACGCTCGGCGCGGCCGTCGCGGGACTGCTCTTGGTCGCCGTCTTCGTCGGGGTCGAGCGGCGTGCGGACGACCCGCTGGTGCGGCTCGGGATCTTCCGCACGGGGTCCGTGACGCGGGCCGGGGCGGGAGCGCTGCTCTACCTCGGCGCCTTCATGGGCTTCCAGTTCGTCCTGACGCTGTACCTCCAGGAGCTGCGCGGCTGGTCGTCCTGGCAGACCGCCGTCGCGATGATCGTGCTGGGCTGCGACGTGTTCCTGTCGCCGACGCTCACCCCGCGCCTGGTCAGGCGGTTCGGCAACGCGCGCGTGATCCTCGGCGGCTTCCTGATGGCGTCCCTGGGGTACGGCCTCTTCCTGCCGATCGGCGCGGACTGGCCGTACGCGGCGATGTTCCCGACCCTGCTCCTCGCGGGCACCGGCTTCGCACTCACGCTCGGACCGCAGATGATCGCGGTGACGGACGGTGTGGCGGAGGAGGAACAGGGCCTGGCGAGCGGACTGCTGCAGACGGCCACGCAGTTCGGCGCCGCGATCGGGATATCGGCCGTGACGGCGGTCTACGGACTGATGTCGGGCGGCGCGCACGGGGGTTCGGGAAGCGGCGGCGCGGCCGGCCGCGCGGCGCCGGGCGATGCGGACCTGTCGGCGTTCCGCGCGGCCCTGGTCGTCCCGGTGGTGATGGCGGTCCTGGGCGCGGTCGTCGCGGGTCTGGGCGTACGCGGGGAGAGGGCAGGCGGGGGAGTCGGCGGGAGGCGGTCCGGCGACGGTCCTGTGGCGGGCAGCGCTCGGCCCGCGACGCTGAGCGCTCCTGGCGTCGAGGCCGTCCGGCCGGTCTGCGAGGCGCGGTGACCGTCCTGAGTGCTCTGGGCGCCGAGGCCGTGGGCGTGCCCGGTCTGCCGGGCTGCTGCGGTGTCCGTCGCGGGGAGCGTTCAGACCGCCGCGCTGAGCGCTCCTGGCGTCGAGGCCGTCCGGCCGGTCTGCGAGGCGCGGTAGCCGTCCTGAGTGCTCTGGGCGCCGAGGCCGTGGGCGTGCCCGGTCTGCCGGGCTGCTGCGGTGTCCGTCGCGGGGAGCGTTCAGACCGCCGCGCTGAGCGACCCCGGCGCCGAGGCCGTCCGGCCCGTCCGCGAGGCGCGGTAGCCGCTCGGTGCGATGCCGCGGATGCGTTTGAACGCGTCGCTGAAGCCGAATCCGTCGGCGTATCCGACCTGTCCGGCCACCGCCGCGACCGTCGCGCCCGGCTCGGTGAGGAGCTCGGCGGCCAGCGTCATCCGCCACTCGGTGAGGTACGCCATCGGGGGCTTGCCCACCAGGTCGGAGAAGTTGCGGGCGAACGACGCGCGGGAGACCCGGGCGTGCGCGGCGAGCGCCGCCACCGTCCAGGGCCGGGCCGGCTCGTCGTGCATGGCGCGCAGGGCGGGCCCGACGATGTCGTCGCCGAGCGCGCGGTACCAGTCGGGCGGGCAGGACTCGGGCAGGTCGAACCAGTCGCGCAGGGTGCAGGCCAGCATCCAGTCGAGCATCCGGTCCCGCACGTACTGGCCGCCCGGCCGGTCGGCGGCCACCTCGGCGGCGATCATCTCCACGATGGGCAGGCACTCCTCGCCGGACGGTACGACGAGCAGCGGAGGCAGCGCGCTGATCAGCCGCCGCCCGGCCGCCCGGTCCAACTGGTAGGTACCGGTGACCAGTTCGCACTCGGCCGCCCCGGGCTCCACCGCGCTCAGGCTGTACGGCGTCGGGGTGCAGACGACCGCGCCGTCCCCCTCGTGCAGCACCCGCGGCGCACCCGGCACCACGCTGATCCGTGCCGCGCCGCGCACCACCGTGACCAGTTCGAGGGCCGCGCCGTCCGCGCACGACATCTCCCAGGGGCCCGCCAGCACGGCACGGTCGAACAGCGCGCCGTCCGCGCGGATCCCTCGCAGCAGATCTCCCAGAGCGTCCATTCCCCCACGGTAGACGGACGCCCATCCGACGAAGACGGCTGCCCATGTCTCCCGTACGGGGAAGGGAGTTGGCTGGAGCCATGACGAACACAGCCCGGACACCAGCTCGGCACACCGCATCCGAATCCCCCATCCTCGTCCTCGGCGCCACCGGCAAGACGGGCCGGCGCCTCGTGCCCCTGCTCCGTGCGGCGGGCCATCCCGTGCGCGCCGCGTCGCGCAGCGCCGAGACGCCCTTCGACTGGACCGACCGTGGTACGTGGGCGCCCGCCCTGGACGGTGTGCGCACCCTGTTCCTGACCGCCCCGACCAGCGCCGATCCGGTCGCCGACTTCGTCGCGCAGGCCGTGGCCGCGGGCGTGCGCCGCTTCGTCGTCCTGTCGGGGCGGGGCGTCCAGATCTACGGCGACCGCTTCGAGCCGGGCATGGCGGAGGCCGAGCGGGCGGTGCGCGAGGCGGACGTCGACTGGACGGTCATCCGCCCCAACAACTTCACGCAGAACTTCGACGAGGACCTCTTCCACGCGCCCCTGCGCACCGGGCGCCTCGCCCTGCCCGTAGGTGACGTCCCGGAGCCGTTCATCGACGTGGACGACATCGCGGAGGTGGCGGCGGCCCTGCTCACCGAGGAGGGGCACACGCACCGCGTCTACGAACTCGCGGGCCCGCGCGCGCTCTCCTTCGCCGAGGCGGTGGCGGAACTGTCCGAGGCGTCCGGGCTCCCGATGCGCTTCGAGCACGTCACGGCGGAGCAGTACGTGGCCGAACTGACCGCGGAGGGCGTCTCCGAGGAAGTCGCCGACGCCCTCGCGTACGTCTTCGTCTTCCTCTCCGAGGGGCACAACGCGGCGCTGACCACGGGCGTCAGGGACGTCCTCGGCCGGGAGCCGCGCGACTTCTCCGTGTACGCGAAGGCGCAGGCCGAGGCGGGTGCCTGGTCCTGACCTCCCCGGCGGGGGCTACCGGGGCGGAGCCTCAGACGGCCGGCTCCTGCGCACCCCGGCCGGGAGCCACCTCACCCGCGGCCACCTCACCCGCGGCCACCTCGCACGCGCCGGCCTCCCTGGCGGCCGCCTCCCTCGCCGTAGCCATCCGTACCGCGTTCCGCCGCCCCGTGCGCAGCGCGTCCCAGGTCAGCAGCGTCAGGGCCAGCCACACCAGAGCGAAGCCCGCCCACCGCTCGGCCGGCATCGCCTCGTGGAAGTAGAGGATCCCGAGCCCGAACTGGAAGACGGGTGCGAGGTACTGCAGCAGCCCCAGCGTGGAGAGCGGCACCCGGATCGCCGCGGCCCCGAAACAGACCAGGGGCGCGGCGGTCACCACGCCGGTGGCGGCGAGCAGCGCCGCGTGCCCGGCGCCCTCGGTGCCGAACACGATGTCGCCCTGCGTGGCCAGCCACGCCAGATAGCCGACGGCGGGCAGGAACTGCACGGCGGTCTCGGCGGCCAGCGACTCCAGGCCGCCGAGGTTGACCTTCTTCTTCACCAGGCCGTACGTGGCGAAGGAGAAGGCGAGGACGAGCGAGATCCACGGCGGCCTGCCGTACCCGAAGGCGAGCACGAGCACCGCCGCGAACCCGATGCCGACGGCCGCCCACTGCACGGGCCGCAGCCGCTCGCCGAGCAGCAGGACGCCCATGGCGATGGTGACCAGCGGGTTGATGAAGTAGCCGAGGGACGCCTCGACGACGTGGCCGGAGTTCACCGACCAGATGTAGACGCCCCAGTTGACGGTGATGACCGCCGCGGCGATCGTCACCAGGCCGAGCCTGCGCGGCTGGCGCAGCAGCTCGCGGGCCCAGTCCCAGCGCCGTACGAAGAGCAGGGCGATGCCGACCACCACGAGGGACCAGGCCATCCGGTGGGCGAGGATCTCGACGGCGCCGGCCGGTTTGAGGAGCGGCCAGAAGAGGGGGACGAGGCCCCACATCCCGTAGGCCGCGAAGCCGTTCAGCAGCCCGACGCGCTGCTCGTTCCTGGTCTTCCCGGCTGCTGCGCCGTCCACGGCCCCTCCTCGGTGCGAGGCAGTCCCATGCTGCCGCACTGAAGGTAGCGCCGCATGCCCCCACCTGTCATGCCCGTTAAGCGAAGACACTCATGACACACTCGCCCGAGCCCATCGATCCCGGCCCGCGCGGTCCGGCCGTCCGGCGCTCGAGGGCGAGCCCGAAGGCGACGGACGACGGCACCCGAAGCTCCCGGGCACCCCGCCGGAAGGGGCTCAGGAGCGGAGCGCCACAGCCACGGCGTCGGCGATCCTCGTGGTGGGCCGCCCGATCAGCCGCGCCAGATCCCCGCTCGTCCCCGCGAGGCGCCCCCGCCCGATCGCCGCGTCCACGTCGACGAGCAGCGCGGCCATCGGCTCCGGCATGCCCGCGCCGGTCAGGACGGCGAGGTGCTGCTCGGCGGTCACGTCCGTGTACGAGATGTCCTTGCCGGTGCGGGCCGCGATCTCGGCCGCGTACTCGGCGAGGCTCCACGCCACGTCGCCGCTCAGCTCGTAGACCTCGCCCTCGTGACCCTCGCCGGTCAGTACGGCGACGGCGGCCGCGGCGTAGTCGGCGCGCGCCGCGGAGGCGATCCGGCCCTCGCCCGCGGAGCCGACGACGGCGCCGTGCGCCAAGACCGGCGCGAGGTGCTCGGTGTAGTTCTCGTGGTACCAGCCGTTGCGCAGGAAGGTGTGCGGCAGGCCGGAGTCGAGGATCAGCCGCTCGGTCACCTTGTGCTCGTCCGCCAGGTCGAAGTCGGCGTCGGGGCCGCCGAGGATGCCCGTGTAGGCGAGGAGCGCGACACCCGCATTCCGGGCGGCGTCGACCACCGCACGGTGCTGCGGCACGCGCCGCCCGACCTCGCTGCCGGAGATCAGCAGGACCCGGTCGCCGGCGGCGAAGGCCCCGTCCAGGGTCTCGGGGGCGCTGTAGTCCGCGATCCGCAGCTCGATGCCGCGCTCCGCGAGGTCCGCGGCCTTCTCCTTGTCGCGCACGACGGCCGCGATCTCCCCTGCGGGGACCTGGGCGGCGAGCAGCCCCTCGATGACGAGGCGGCCGAGGTGTCCGGTGGCTCCGGTGACGACGATGCTCATGTCTGGATGCTCCTGCTGTGTCCGGTGGAAATCAGTGACAAATGCACCTTAGGCAGGAGCGCTAACTTTCTGAAAGTACCCACTTTGAAGTAAGGTACTGGCATGGCCGTAAGCAACTGGAACATCGAGGGCGAGGAGATGTGCCCCCACCGCCTCGTCCTGGAGCACGTCACGAGCCGCTGGGGCGTCCTCGTGCTGATCGCCCTGGAGGAGCGCTCGTACCGGTTCAGCGAACTGCGCCGCGAGATCGGCCGCGTCAGCGAGAAGATGCTGGCCCAGACCCTGCAGACCCTGGAGCGCGACGGCCTGGTGCACCGCGACGCCAAGCCGGTCATCCCGCCCCGCGTCGACTACTCCCTGACCGGGCTCGGGCGCGAGGCCGCGGAGCAGGTCAGGGCGCTCGCGGCCTGGACGGAGCGGCGCATGGACGACGTGCGCAAGGCGCGCCTGGAGTACGACGAGGCCCGGCCCTGACGGATCAGGACCGGGCCTCGGGGAGCGGTCGGGCTAGCCGACGACCGTCCAGGTGTCGCCGCCGGCGAGCAGCGACGCGAGGTCGCCCTTGCCGTTCTGCTCGATGGCGCTGTCGAGCTGGTCGGCCATGAGCGTGTCGTAGACCGGCCGTCCGACGCTGCGCAGGACGCCGATCGGGGTGTGGTGCAGGGTGTCGGGGTCGGCGAGCCGGGACAGCGCGAAGGCCGTGGTCGGCGACGTGGAGTGCGCGTCGTGGACCAGGACGTCGGCCTCGTTCTCCGGCGTGACGGCGACGACCTTCAGGTCACCCGTCACGGCGTCGCGCACGACGCCCTTGGACCCCTCGGCGCCGAACCGGATCGGCTGCCCGTGCTCCAGACGGATCACCGCCTCCTCGGCCTGCTGCTTGTCCTTGAGGACCTCGAAGGCGCCGTCGTTGAAGATGTTGCAGTTCTGGTAGATCTCCACCAGGGCGGTGCCGGGGTGCGCGGCGGCCTCGCGCAGCACCTGCGTGAGGTGCTTGCGGTCGGAGTCCACCGTGCGGGCCACGAAGGACGCCTCGGCGCCGATGGCCAGCGAGACCGGGTTGAAGGGCGCGTCCAGGGAGCCCATCGGCGTCGACTTGGTGATCTTGCCGACCTCGGACGTGGGGCTGTACTGGCCCTTGGTGAGGCCGTAGATCCGGTTGTTGAACAGCAGGATCTTCAGGTTCACGTTGCGGCGCAGGGCGTGGATGAGGTGGTTGCCGCCGATGGAGAGCGCGTCGCCGTCACCGGTGACCACCCACACGCTCAGATCGCGCCGCGAGGAGGCGAGGCCGGTGGCGATGGCCGGGGCGCGGCCGTGGATGGAGTGCATCCCGTACGTGTTCATGTAGTACGGGAAGCGAGAGGAGCAGCCGATGCCCGAGACGAAGACGATGTTCTCCTTCGCCAGTCCGAGCTCGGGCATGAAGCTCTGCACGGCGGCCAGCACGGCGTAGTCACCGCAGCCCGGGCACCAGCGCACCTCCTGGTCGGACTTGAAGTCCTTCATGGACTGCTGGGCCTCGGCCTTGGGCACCAGGGAGAGCGCTTCGATCGTGCTCCCGGTCCCCTCCGGCCCGGCCGTCTTCATGTCAGCCATCGTTGGCCTCCTTGAGAGCCGTGGCGAGCTGCTCGGCCTTGAACGGCATTCCGTTGACCTGGTTGTAGGAGACGGCGTCCACGAGGTAGCGCGCACGGATCAGCGTGGCGAGCTGCCCGAGGTTCATCTCGGGGATCACCACCTTGTCGTAACGCGCGAGGACGTCGCCCAGATTCCGCGGGAACGGGTTGAGATGGCGCAGATGGGCCTGCGCGATGGACTCGCCCGCGGTGCGCAGCCTGCGGACCGCCGCGGTGATCGGCCCGTACGTCGAACCCCAGCCGAGGACGAGCGTGTCGGCGTCCCCGCCGGCGTCGTCGACCTCCAGGTCGGGCACGGTGATCCCGTCGACCTTGGCCTGGCGGGTGCGGACCATGAAGTCGTGGTTGGCCGGGTCGTAGGAGATGTTGCCCGTGCCGTCCTGCTTCTCGATGCCGCCGATGCGGTGCTCAAGGCCCGGCGTGCCCGGGATCGCCCACGGGCGGGCCAGCGTCTGCGGATCCCGCTTGTAGGGCCAGAACACCTCGGTGCCGTCGGCCTCGGTGTGGTTGGGGCCGGAGGTGAACTGCACGCGCAGATCCGGCAGTTCGTCGACCTCGGGGATCCGCCAGGGCTCCGACCCGTTGGCCAGGTAGCCGTCGGAGAGCAGGAACACCGGGGTCCGGTACGTCACCGCGATCCGGGCCGCCTCCAGCGCCGCGTCGAAACAGTCCGCCGGGGTCTTCGGCGCCACGATCGGCACCGGCGCCTCGCCGTTGCGCCCGTACATCGCCTGCAGCAGGTCGGCCTGCTCGGTCTTGGTCGGCAGGCCCGTGCTGGGGCCGCCGCGCTGGATGTCCACGACCAGCAGCGGCAGTTCGAGGCTGACCGCCAGGCCGATGGTCTCCGACTTGAGCGCCACACCGGGACCGGAGGTCGTCGTCACCGCGAGGGACCCGCCGAAGGCGGCGCCCAGGGCGGCGCCGATGCCCGCGATCTCGTCCTCGGCCTGGAACGTGCGGACGCCGAAGTTCTTGTGCCGGGACAGCTCGTGCAGGATGTCCGAGGCCGGGGTGATCGGGTAACTGCCCAGGTAGAGCGGCAGATCCGCCTGGCGGCCCGCCGCGATCAGACCGTACGACAGGGCGAGGTTGCCGGAGATGTTGCGGTAGGTGCCGGTCGCGAACGCCTGGGAGGCGGGGGCGACTTCGTAGGAGACCGCGAAGTCCTCGGTGGTCTCGCCGAAGTTCCACCCCGCGTGGAACGCCGCGATGTTCGCCTCGGCGATCTCCGGGCGCTTGGCGAACTTGGTCCGCAGGAACTTCTCGGTTCCCTCGGTCGGCCGGTGGTACATCCATGACAGGAGGCCGAGCGCGAACATGTTCTTCGAGCGCCCCGCGTCCTTGCGGGAGAGGTCGAAGTCCTTCAGGGCCTCCACCGTCAGGGTGGTCAGCGGCACCGGGTGCACGCTGTAGCCGTCCAGGGAGCCGTCCTCCAGCGGGGAGGTGCCGTAGCCGACCTTCTGCATGGCGCGCTTGGAGAACTCGTCGGTGTTGACGATGACCTCCGCGCCGCGCGGCACGTCCCCGATGTTCGCCTTCAGCGCGGCCGGGTTCATCGCCACCAGGACGTTCGGGGCGTCGCCCGGCGTCAGGATGTCGTGGTCGGCGAAGTGCAGCTGAAAGGAGGAGACGCCCGGCAGGGTGCCGGCCGGCGCGCGGATCTCGGCGGGGAAGTTCGGGAGTGTCGACAGGTCGTTGCCGAAGGACGCCGTCTCGGAGGTGAACCGGTCACCCGTGAGCTGCATGCCGTCTCCGGAGTCACCCGCGAAGCGGATGATCACTCGGTCCAGACGGCGCACATCCTTGTCACCTGCGGGCTTGCGCTGCTCTCCGACGACGGCCCCGTCGGCCTGCTCGGTTTGGCTACTGACCTGGCTGGTCACTGAACTGGACCTCCCTCGAGGCGACTGTGCGGAATCGCCGGGACGACCGGCGCTCCCAAGGTCCACCCTACGTCTGTAAGGGTCGCCTTCCTGGGGTTGCTCGCATTCTGGATGCTTCGATGAGACACCGTGATGCACTGGTTTGTCATGGTTCGCCTCGCCCCCCGGCCCTTCGTGGATGACGCTCCCCGCTCATCCTTTGGTTCTAGGACTCGCCCAGGACTTGCCTCTGGCCTGTGCCTCTCTGTGGCTCTCTCCGATTCCGCCGTCATATGTCATTGCACCGGCAGCAACTCCGGTAGCACTCGATCCATGCTCCATCCGGCCGCACCCGCCGCGGGCGGGGCCGGATCCCGTCCCTATCTGACAGGGTGTCAGTTATTCATGAGTTGAGGTAGGTGAGGACCGCGAGCACCCGCCGGTGATCCCCGTCACTCTGGGACAGGCCGAGCTTCAGGAAGATGTTGCTCACGTGCTTCTCGACCGCCCCGTCGCTCACCACGAGCTGCCGGGCGACCGCGGAGTTCGTCCGTCCTTCGGCCATCAGGCCGAGTACCTCGCGTTCCCGTGGCGTAAGCCCCGCGAGCACGTCCTGCTTGCGGCTGCGTCCGAGCAGCTGCGCCACGACCTCCGGGTCGAGCGCCGTACCGCCCTGCGCCACCCGCACCACCGC
Organism: Streptomyces sp. NPDC040622; assembly: GCF_055593965.1. NCBI lineage: Bacteria > Bacillati > Actinomycetota > Actinomycetes > Kitasatosporales > Streptomycetaceae > Streptomyces > Streptomyces sp. NPDC040622. The sequence goes on from NZ_JBVIXD010000002.1 coordinate 190,195, forward strand.
GTCGACGAACTCCCGCACCTCGGCGACCCGGTCCTTGAGCAGATAGCCCACGCCCCGGCTCGACCCGGCCAGCAGCTCGGTCGCGTACTGCTCCTCGACGTACTGCGAAAGGACCAGGACCCCGAGGCCCGGGTACTGACCGCGCAGGTACACCGCGGCGCGCACGCCCTCGTCGGTGTGGGTCGGGGGCATCCGCACGTCGGCGACGACGACGTCCGGCAGGCTGTTCTGCGCGGCGAGGTCGTTGATGGTCTTGATCAGCGCGTCCGCGTCCCCCACCCCGGCGACCACGTCGTGCCCGCGGTCGGTCAGCAGCCGGGTCAGGCCCTCCCGAAGCAGCACTGAATCCTCGGCGATGACGACCCGCACTTTGTCCTCCACTTTTCGGCCCCCCGGCACTTTTTGATCCCCCGGCGCGCTTGTCCGGCCGTATCGGTCGTGCGACGGCCGTTCCGGCCGCACACTCGGCCCTCAGTATCGCGCGATCCGGGGCGGCCCACCGGTTCCGTCGCGAGACTGTTCCGCGCCGCGCCCCGCGCACAGCGCCCCGCCCCCGGTTCGGCGTACGAACCCGGGGCGGGGCGGGGCGGGGCGGGGCGGGGCAGGGCGCGGGGCGCGGCGCGGATCGGCCGGGATCAGGCCTGGCGCCACGGCAGCTCCGCCGTGACCGTCGTCGGACCGCCCTCGGGCGAGTCGACGACCAGGATCCCGTCGACCGCGTCGAGCCGCTCGGCGAGGCCCGCGAGCCCGGAGCCCGCCGACACGTCGGCGCCGCCCCTGCCGTCGTCGGTGACCTGGAGCATCAGCCGGTTCTCGGCCCGCCAGACGTCCACGGCCGCGGTCCTGGCCCCGCTGTGCTTGCTGATGTTCTGCAGGAGCTCGGAGACCGTGAAGTACGCGATGCCCTCGATGGCGGCCGCCGGACGGCTCGTCAGGTCCACCTCGACCTGGACCGGCACCGTGCAGCGGGCGGACAGGGCGGAGAGCGCGGCGTCCAGGCCGCGGTCGGTGAGGACGGCCGGGTGGATGCCGCGGGCCAGGTCGCGCAGCTCCTGCAGGGCGACCTTCACCTCGCCGTGCGCCTCGTCCACCATGCGCGCGGCGGCCTCCGGGTCCTCGGTCAGCTTCTCCTTGGCCAGGCCCAGATCCATGGCGAGGGCGACCAGGCGGGCCTGCGCGCCGTCGTGCAGGTCGCGTTCGATGCGGCGCAGGTCGGCGGCGGCCGTGTCCACGACGACTCCGCGGTCCGACTCCAGCTCGACGACGCGGGTCGCGAGCCGCGAGGGGCCGAGCAGGCCGAACACCATCACGCGGTCCACGGTCGTCAGGGCCCGCAGGATCCACGGCGTGGCCAGCGTGACGAGCAGGCCGGTCGCCGCGGTGACGCCGATCTCGAAGGGGTTGTCGAGGTAGATGTGGTGACCGTCGTCGCCGTAGAGCTGGATGCCGTCCTGGCCCCCGTACATCGGGAAGAGCCAGAACCACAGGGGGTACGTGAGCATCATCCAGCCGTACGACCAGAAGACGATCGAGACGGTGAACGAGAAGACCGACCACGGCAGCATCAGCAGCGAGTAGAGGACGTGCCGCCAGGACGCGCCGCTCTTGAGGACCGCCCCCATCAGCGCCATCGGGCCGCCCCCCTTGGGCCGCAGGGGCTCCGGGGGCGCCACGTCCACACCGAGCAGCCCGCGCGCCCGGGTCCGCTCCAGGGCGCCGATGCCACGGCAGCCGGCCAGACCGGCCGCGAGCACCGGGATGCCGATGAAGGTGATCAGGAGGCCCGCGCCGAGCGAGAGCATCGTGATGGCGAAGACGAAGGACATGATGCCGATCGGCAGGCTCAGCATGGTGTAGCCGAACTCCCGCCAGGTGCGGGCCTCCAGCGGCGCGCGCAGTCCGGCGGGCAGGCGGTGCCGGCGCTCCTCGACGTCGGTTCCCCGGAATTCCGGCCGCTCCATGGGCGCGTACCCCTGTCCGTAGTCCGTGGCCATCGTTGCCGTCCGTTTCTGCGTCGGTTTCTGCGTCTGCGTCTGCGTCTGCGTCTGTGCCTGTGCCTGCGTCCGCGTCCGCGTCGGCTCGGGCGTGGTGCCGGGTTGCCGGGTTGCCGTGGTTCAAGACTCGTCGTCGCGGCCGTCTTCGACCATGGAGCGCGTCGGCGTCTTGGACCGGGGGTTTTCCCTACCTCCGCGGCGCGGAGTGCGGAGTTTTCCCTACCTCTGCGCCGCGCGAGAGGCGCGGGAGAGCCGTGGGAGAGGGGAGGGGAGGGGGCAGGCCGACGGGCCGGTGTGGCCCGTGGCTGCCCTGTCACCCGCGTACCTGCGTCACCCACATACCTGCGTACCTGCGTACCCGGGTCACCCGCGGCGGCGCGCGCCCGACGTGCCGGAGGCGCCGTCCGTTGCCCGGTCCCGCCACGGCAGCTCCGCCGTGATCGTCGTGGGCCCGTCCGGCGGCGAATCGATCACGAAGAGCCCGTCGACCGCGCCGAGCCGGTCCGCGAGCCCCGCCATGCCCGAGCCGCCGTCGAGACGCGCCCCGCCCCGCCCGTCGTCCCACACCTGGATGAGCAGCCGTTCGTCCGCCCGCCAGACGTCGACGGCCGCACTTCTGGCCCCGCTGTGCTTGCTGATGTTCTGCAGGAGCTCGGAGACCGTGAAGTACGCGATGCCCTCGATGGCGGCCGCCGGGCGGGCGGGCAGGTCGGCGGTCACCTTCACCGGCACCGTGCAGCGCGACGCCACCGAGGAGAGCGCGGCGTTCAGGCCGCGGTCGGTGAGGACGGCCGGGTGGATGCCGCGGGCCAGGTCGCGCAGCTCCTGCAGGGCCAGTTTCACCTCGCCGTGCGCCTCGTCGACCATCGAGGCCGCGGCGTCGGGGTCCTCCAGGAGCTTCTCCTTGGCGAGGCCGAGGCCCATGGCGAGGGCGACCAGGCGGGCCTGCGCGCCGTCGTGCAGGTCGCGTTCGATGCGGCGCAGGTCGGCGGCGGCCGTGTCCACGACCACCCCGCGGTCGGACTCCAGTTCGGCGATGCGCCGCTCCAACTCGTCGGAGGGCGAGAGCAGTCCGCGCGCCATCACGCGGTCGGCGTTGGTGAGACCGCGCACGACGAAGGGCAGCACCGGCCAGAGGACGAAGAGCCCCGTCGCCGTCACGGCGAAGGTCAGCACGCCCCAGGGCAGCCGGATGAAGGCGTACAGCATGGTGCGCCAGCCCACCGGGTCCTTCAGGCCCGTCCACAGCCTGCCGAGGAAGCTCTGCCCGCGGCGCCCCGGCATCGGGCTCGGCTCGTCGATCCGCACCCCCAGCAGCTTCCTGGCCCGCGCCCGCTCGAACCTGCCGAGCAGACGCGCGCCGAGCAGCCCCGCGGCGAGCAGCGGCAGACCCACGACCGTCACCGTCAGGCCGACGCCGACGGACAGCGTGGTCACCGCGTAGACGAAGCCGACGATCCCCACCGGGAGATTGGCCAGGAGATGCGCGATCTCCTTCCAGGTGTGCCGGTCGTACGCGAAGCGTGCGGGCGGCGGCCGGTCGTCGTGCGGGGGCGTGGTGCGTGCGGTCATACGCGCCAGAGTGCCCCGCCCGGCGCCGCGGCGCCATGAGGGCGGCCGCCGGGACGGCCGGGGGATAACCCCACCTCACCCCGGTCCCGGCCGCGGCGCGCTCCTGCACGGCCCCGGCCGGGCCGACCCGAGCCCTTGTGTCCCGGCCGACGTGAGCCCTTGTGTCCTGACAGAGGCGAGCCCTTGTGTCCCGGCCGGCGCGAGCCCTTGTGTCCTGACAGAGGCGAGCCCTTGTGTCCCGGCCGACGTGAGCCCCTGTGTCCCGACCGATGCGTGACGCTCTGCTTACCCAGCCTTTAGCAGGCCCTAGACTCCCGTGCGTACAGATCGTCGACAAGGTCAGGGCCGGGCACGGCCGGGGAGTGAGTCAGGGAGTGAAGGGGCTGACGTGCACGTGACGAACGTCGCGGCAAGCTACTACCAGTCGTACTCCGTCGTCGGACTGCTCGCCGTCGTGGGCGTGCTGTTCGTCGCCGTGGCCTTCGGAGCGGGGCGGCTGCTGCGCCCCGTGGTGCCCACCCCGGAGAAACTCCTGACGTACGAGTGCGGCGTCGACCCCGTCGGCGACGGCTGGGCCCACACCCAGGTCCGCTACTACGTCTACGCGTTCCTCTACGTGATCTTCGCCGTCGACTCGATCTTTCTCTTCCCCTGGGCGACGATCTTCGCCGCGCCCGGCTACGGCGCGACGACGCTCGTGGAGATGTTCATCTTCCTCGGCTTCCTCACCGTGGGCCTGCTGTACGCATACAAGAAGGGCGTCCTGACGTGGACGTGACCCCGGAAACCGCTGCGGGCACCTACCCGGAGACCGCCTCGGGCACCTACCCGGACCCCGGAGGGCGGCCCGTGCCGCTCCCCGAGCCGAAGCGCCTCGGCGCGCTCGCCCGCCTGGCCCCCGAGCCGATGAAGGTGGTCCTCAACTGGGGCCGCCGCTACTCGCTCTGGGTCTTCAACTTCGGTCTCGCCTGCTGTGCCATCGAGTTCATCGCCGCGTCCATGGCGCGCCACGACTTCATCCGGCTCGGCGTCATCCCGTTCGCACCGGGCCCGCGCCAGGCCGACCTGATGGTCGTGTCCGGCACGGTCACGGACAAGATGGCCCCCGCCGTGAAGCGCCTGTACGAGCAGATGCCCGAGCCGAAGTACGTCATCTCCTTCGGCGCCTGCTCCAACTGCGGCGGCCCGTACTGGGACTCGTACTCCGTCACCAAGGGCGTCGACCAGATCATCCCCGTCGACGTGTACGTCCCCGGGTGCCCGCCCCGCCCCGAGGCGCTGCTCCAGGGCATCCTCAAGCTCCAGGAGAAGATCGCCCGGGAGTCGCTGGGGGAGCGGTACGGGAACGGGGCGCGGCCCTCGACGGCAGCTCTGCGGAGCGACCTGGTCAAGGGCCCCGCGCCTGCACCCTCTTCCCCTTCCCCATCCCCGTCCCCATCCCCCTCTTCGGACTCGGTTTCTTCGGATTCGGTGCCGGCTGCCGCCGCCGAGGGTGAGGGGGACCGGTGACCGGCTGGCTGCCGAGCCCCGTCGAGGAGCTCTTCGGCGCGGAGGCGACGGCCGAGGAGTCCTACGACGTCCTCACCGTCGACGTACCGCCCGCCGCGTGGACCACCGCCCTGGAAACCGCCCGCACCACGCTGGCCTGCACCTATTTCGACTGGCTGAGCGCGGTCGACGAGCCCGGCACCGGCTTCCGCGTCGCCGCGCACGTGGTGGCCCTTTCCCCCGTACGCCGGCTGCTGCTGCGCACGACGATCGCGCACGACGCCCCGGTGCTCGCCTCCGCCGTCGACGTCTACGCGGGCGCCGCCTGGCACGAACGCGAGACGCACGAGATGTTCGGCGTGACGTTCGAGGGCCACCCCGGCCTCGCCCCGCTGCTGCTCCCCGAGAACTTCGAGGGCCACCCCCTCCGCAAGGACTTCGTGCTCGCCGCCCGCGTCGTGAAGGCCTGGCCGGGCGCCAAGGAACCGGGGGAGTCCGAGCACGGCGGCCCCAAGCGCCGCCAGATGCTGCCTCCCGGCGTGCCCGACCCGAACGAATGGGGCCCGCTGAAGGGCACGCTCCCCGCGGCACCGTCCCGGCCGGCCCGTGGCGCGGGCCGCGCGGCGGGCGGCGCGGGCAGGGCGGCGGGCGGCGAACGTCCGGCCCGCCGTACGCGTACGGCGGGGCAGGGCTCCGCAAGCCAGGCGACCCCCGAGACGCCGGCCGCGGCTCCTCCGCCCGCCGAGGCTGCCGAGACTCCGCAGCCGGAGGCCCCGGCCCGCCCGCCGAGGCGCTCACGCAGCGCGAGCCAGGGTTCGGCATCACAGCGGTCGACGCGGGCCGGGGCGCCGGAGCCCGAGCCCACGGAGCCCACGCCTGGGACCGGGCCCAAGCCCAACCCTGCCGCGGAGGCGGCGCCCGCGCGGGACGCGGCGCCTGGGTCGGAGGCCGCGCCTGCACCGGAGGCGGCGCCTGCGCGGGACGCGGTGCCTGGGTCGGAGGCGGCGCCTGCACCGGAGGCGGCGCCTGCACCGGAGGCGGTGCCCGCTACGAAGCGGGCGACCGACGCGCCGGACACGGCTCCCACCACGGACTCGACTCCCGGCACGGACTCGGCCCCTGCCACGGGCTCGGATCCCGCGTCGGACTCGGCCCCTGCCAGAGACTTGGCTCCCGGCACGGGCTCGGATCCCGCGCCGGGCTCGGCCCCTGCCACGGACTCGGCCCCCGGCACGGGCCGGGCCCTCGCCAAGGACAAGGCCGCCGCCAAGGACCAGGCGTCCGAGCCCGAGGCTAAGCCCGAGGTCGCGCCGCCGTCGGCCCCGCGCAGCCCCGACGCCCCGTGGCACCACGCCCGCCCGGCGTTCGACGACGCGGAACAGAAGCCGCGGCCGCAGTCGAAGCAGCAGCCGCCGCAGCCCGAGCGACCCGAGCCGGTGGCGAAGCCCGAGCTCACCGCGGACCCTCAGCCCACGGAGCCCACGGAGCCCACGGAGCCCACGGAGGCCGTGAAGGCCACAGAGGCCACGAAGGCCACGGAGCCCACGAAGGACACGAAAGCGGCTGAGCCCACGAAGGCGGCCGAGCCCACCGAGACCCCGAAGCCCACGGCGGGTTCTGAGCCGGCCGAGACCCCGAAGCCCACCACGGGCCCCGAGCCGTCGGAGCCCACCACGGGCCCCGAGCCGTCGGAGCCCACCACGGGCCCCGAGCCGTCGGAGCCCACCGAGGCCCAGGACCCCACTCCGCCCCCCGAGCCGGCCAAGAAACCCGAAAACGGCGACGTCGACCGCGACCGCACAGGAGGCACCGAGTGAACGACGCCCTCGACGTCGCCCTGCGCCTCGTCATCGTCTTCGCCGTGTTCCTGGTCCTGCCCCTCGTCATCGGTCAGACCGAGCACAAGGTGATGGCCCACATGCAGGGCCGCCTCGGCCCCATGCACGCGGGCGGCTTCCACGGCTGGGCCCAACTCGTGGCCGATGGCGTGAAGTTCGCCCAGAAGGAAGACATCGTCCCGGCCGAGGCCGACCGCCGCGTCTTCCAACTGGCCCCCGCGGTCGCCCTGCTGCCCTACCTCCTCGTCCTGATCGCCATCCCGGTCGGCCCCGGCGAGGGCGCGGTCGGCGAGGTCGTCGACGCGGGCATCTTCTTCGTGCTCGCGGTGATGGGCGTCGGCGTCCTCGGCTCGCTCATGGCGGGCTGGGCCAGCGCCAACAAGTTCTCCCTCCTCGGCGGCCTGCGCACCGCCGCCCAGCTCCTCTCGTACGAACTCCCGATGCTGCTCGCCGCCGCCTCGGTCGCGATGGCCGCGGGCACGGTCTCGCTGCCCGGCATCGTCGACGCCTTCGAGTGGTGGTGGCTGCCCTGGCAGATCGTCGGCGCCCTGGTCTTCTTCATCGCGGGCCTCGCCGAACTCCAGCGCCCGCCCTTCGACATGCCGGTCGCCGACTCGGAGATCATCTTCGGCGCGTACACCGAGTACACGGGCCTGCGCTTCGCCCTCTTCCTCCTCGCCGAGTACGCCGGAATCGTCGTCCTGTGCGGCCTGACCACCGTCCTCTTCCTGGGCGGCTGGCACGGCCCGTGGGGTGCAGACGGACTCGGCTGGGTCTGGACCCTGCTGAAGACCGCCGTCCTGGCCTTCGTCGTCATCTGGCTGCGCGTGTCCTACCCCCGTCTCCGCGAGGACCAGCTCCAGAAGTTCTCCTGGACCCTCCTCGTCCCGCTCGCCCTCGCGCAGATCGCGCTCACCGGAATCGTGAAGGTGGCGATCAACTGATGCCTCCGATCCCTGGCAGCGGCCTGGCCAAGGGCCTCGCCGTCACCCTCCGCACGATGACGAAGAAGACCGTCACCGAGCAGTACCCGGAGCACCAGCCCGAACTTCCGCCGCGCACCCGCGGCGTCATCGGCCTGTTCGAGGAGAACTGCACGGTCTGCATGCTGTGCGCCCGCGAGTGCCCGGACTGGTGCATCTACATCGACTCCCACAAGGAGACGGTCCCGCCCGCCGCCCCGGGCGGCCGCGAGCGCAGCCGCAACGTCCTCGACCGGTTCGCCATCGACTTCGCCCTCTGCATGTACTGCGGCATCTGCATCGAGGTCTGCCCCTTCGACGCGCTCTTCTGGTCGCCGGAGTTCGAGTACGCCGAGACCGACATCCACGAACTCACCCACGAGCGCGACAAGCTCCGCGAGTGGATGTGGACGGTCCCGGCGCCGCCCGCACTCGACCCCGGCGCCGAGGAACCGAAGGAACTCGCCGCCGCCCGCAAGGCCGCGGAGAAACTGGCCGCCGCACAGAGCACCCCCGAAACACCCGGCACCCCCAACGCTCCTGAAGCACCCAACGCTTCTGGAGCACCCCACGCCCCCGACGTGCCCAACGCTCCCGACGCACCGGAGGGTGAGGCGTGATCCCCGCAGCAGCCACCGCGGCGACCACGGTCGCAGCGACCGAGAGCCACGGCTTCCTGTCCCCTTCCGGCGTCGAGATCGCCTTCCTCCTCGTCGGACTCGTCACGCTCGGCGCGGCCGTCATCACGGTCACGACCAAGCAGCTGGTGCACGCCGCCCTCTGGCTGGTCGTGGCGCTCGGCGGGCTCGCCGTCGAGTACCTCCTGCTGACCGCCGAGTTCATCGCCTGGGTGCAGGTCCTCATCTACGTCGGTTCCGTGGTCGTCCTCCTCCTCTTCGGACTGATGCTCACCAGGGCGCCCATCGGCCGTTCCCCGGACGCCGATTCGGGCAACCGGCCGGTCGCGCTCGCGGTGGCCCTCGCCGCTGCCGCCGCCCTGGTCTGGGTCGTCGTGGACGCGTTCCGCACCACGGTGATCGACCTGGACGGCGCCCCCCAGGGCTCCACCGACGTGACCGGCTCGATCCTCTTCCGGCACTGGGTGCTCCCCTTCGAGGCGCTCTCGGTCCTCCTCCTGGCCGCCCTCGTCGGCGCGATCGTCCTCTCCCGCAAGAACCCCGCCGAGGACCCCAGCGCACCCCGGGGCCAAGCCCGGGACCAGGCCAAGGACCAGGCCAAGGACCGAGCCAAGGACCAGGAGGAGAACAGCTGATGCAGCTCCACCTCGCTTATCCCGCCGTCCTCGCCGTCCTCCTCTTCTGCGTCGGCCTGTACGGCGTGCTCGCCCGGCGCAACGCGATCCTCGTCCTGATGTCCGTCGAGCTGATGCTCAACGCCGTCAACCTCAACCTGGTCGCCTTCGACGTCTGGCTCCGCGACTCCCTGCACGCAGGCCAGGCCCTGACCCTCTTCACCATCGCCATCGCCGCGGCCGAGATCGGCATCGGCCTCGCGATCGTCCTGGCCGTCTACCGCAACCGCGGCAGCTCCGCCGTCGACGACCTCCGCGACACCGCCGAGAGCCCGGACGACGACCCGGCAGACGACACCGTCGCCCCCGACGCGACCGACGAAACCGACGAGGCCGCACCGGCGCAGAAGGCTGAGGCAACCGCGTGACCACGACGACCCTCGCCGTCCTCGTCCCCCTCCTTCCGTTCCTGGGCGCGGCCGCGGGCCTCCTGCTCGGCCGCCGGGCCCCCGGTCTCGTACGTCCCCTCGCGGTGCTGCCCACGCTGACGGCCCTGCTGCTCGCCGTGCTCGTGACCGTCCGCCAGGGCGGTGGCACCGGCGGCGGGAAGGCCGCGGTCGACGCCGCCACCGAGCTCACCCCGACCGGCTCGGTCCCCATCGAACTGGCCCTGCACATCGACGGCTTCGCCGCCCTCGTCGCCGTCCTGGTCGGCGTCGTCGCGTCGTGCGTGCAGATCTACTCGACGGGCTACCTCCGCGAGGACCCCCGCTACCCCTCGTACGCCGCGCTCGTCTCCCTCTTCACCTCCGCGATGCTGCTCGTCGTCTACTCCGGCGACCTGATGGTGCTCCTGGTCGGCTGGGAGATCATGGGCATCTGCTCGTACTTCCTGGTCGGCCACTACTGGGAGACCCCCGAGGCACGCGCCGCCTCCCTGAAGGCCTTCCTCGTCACCAAGCTCGGCGACGTCCCCTTCCTGATCGGCCTGTTCGCGCTCGCCGCCGACACGGGCTCCTTCCGCATCACGACGATCCTCGCGAGGGTCGCGGACGGCGGACTCGACCACCCCACGCTGATCGCCCTGCTGCTGCTCGCGGGCGTGGCCGGCAAGTCCGCGCAGTTCCCGCTGCACACCTGGCTGCCCGACGCGATGGCCGGCCCCACGCCGGTCTCCGCGCTGATCCACGCCGCGACGATGGTCGCCGCCGGTGTCTACTTCGTGGCCCGGCTCCTCCCCGTCTTCGCCACCTCCGGTGCGGCCCTGGTCGTCCTCGCCGTCATGGCCGCCGTCACGATGGCCGGCTCGGCCCTCGCGGCGCTCGCCCAGGACGACATCAAGCGCGTCCTCGCGTACTCGACGATCGGGCAGCTCGGCTACATGACCGGCGCCCTCGCCGTCGGCGACCGCGGTGCCGCCGTCTTCCACCTCCTGTCGCACGGCGCCTTCAAGGCGCTGCTGTTCCTCGCGGCGGGCGTGATCATCCACGCCGCCGGCACCAACTCGCTCGCCGCCATGTCCCGCATGACGGGCCTGCGCGACCGCATCCCCGACGCCTACTGGACGATGACCGTGGCGCTGCTCGCGCTCGCCGCGATCCCGCCGTTCAGCGGCTTCTTCTCCAAGGAGGCCGTGCTCGGCGCCGCCGAGCACACGGCCACCGGCCACGCCGAGGCCGCACCCGCAGCGGCGGGCTGGATCGTCCTGGTCGCCGGTCTGCTCACCGCCCTCCTCACCGCCGCGTACGCGACGCGCCTGTGGCTGCTCGCCTTCCACGGCAAGGGAACCGAGGCCCCCGACCACGGACGGCAGCCCGTCACCATGACGGCCGTGCTGTGGGTACTCGCGGTCCCCTCCCTCGCCTTCGGTCTCTCCGTCGGCGTCCTGCCGGACTGGTTCGACGGCCACGCGCTCACCCCGACGCTCACCACCTCCGTGCTCGGCACCGGCCTCGCGCTCGTCGGCGGCCTGGTCACCTACGGCGCGTGGCGGCACACCACGGTGCCGGCCGCCCAGGTCCCGATGGGCGCGGTCGCCGCGGACCCGGACGCCGACGGCGGCCTGGTCGAGGCGGAGGCCATCGCCACCCACGCCCCCGCGTACGGAGACGTCGCCTCGGCGCCGGACCCGGCCGACCCCGGCCGCCTGCTGCTCGGACCGCTGCACCGGCACGCCGCCGTCGGCTTCCACCTCGACGCCGTCTACGACGTGCTGTTCGTGCGCCCCGTCCGGGCCGCCGCGGGCCTCGTCCGCTTCCTCGACCGCGAGGTCGTGGAGACGTACGTGCGCGGCGCGGGCGCGGCACCCCGCTGGCTGGGTGCGGCCGTCCGCCGCGCGCAGACCGGCAACGTGCAGACCTACCTGAGCGCGCTGCTCGCAGGCACGGTCGTCCTGGCCGTCGCCGCCGTCCTCGTCGCCACCGCCGGAGCGTGAGCAGCCGTGATCGGTATCAGTGAGTCCGTGATGCAGTTTCTTCTGGCGTTGATCGTCGTCGGCCCGCTCATCGGCGCCGTGGCCGCCCTCCTGCCCGCCCCGCCCGGACTGAAGGGAAAGTCGCCCGACCAGGCGGTGCTGCGCCATGGCGTGGTCGTGACCGGCGTGATCCTGCTCGCCGCGATCGTCCTCGCGCTCGGCTTCGACCATGACCAGCCGTCAAAGATGCAGGCCACGACGGATATCAGCTGGATCCCCGCACTAGACGTGCGCATCCATCTCGGCATCGACGGCATCTCGCTCCCCCTTCTGGTCCTGACCGCGCTGCTGACCTTCCTTTGCGCGCTGTACTCCTACTTCAAAATGCCGTCGGGCCCGTCCCCCAAGGCATTCGTCGCGCTGATCCTGCTGCTCGAGTCCGGCACCCTCGCGACCTTCGCCGTCCTCGATCTGCTGTTGTTCTTCCTGGCGTTCGAGATGGTGCTCATCCCGATGTACTTCCTCATCGCCCGCTGGGGCGGCGCCGAACGCACGCAGGCCGCCTGGAAGTTCATCCTCTACACGCTGCTCGGCTCCGTCGTGATGCTGCTCGGCCTCCTCCTGATCGGACTCAAGTCCGGCACATTCGACATGGTGGCACTCGCCACTGACAACGGCCGGGGCCTGACCACATCCGTGCAGGTCATCGCCGTTCTGGCGATCGGGATCGGCCTCGCGGTCAAGACGCCGATGTGGCCGCTGCACAGCTGGCTGCCGGACGCCCACACCGCCGCGCCCACCGTCGGCTCGGTCCTGCTGGCCGGCGTGATGCTGAAGATGGGTACGTACGGGTTCGTCCGGATCGTCCTGCCCGTGGCGCCCGACGGCATGCGGGAGTTCGCGCCATACCTCGCCGCCTTCGCGGTCGTCGGCATCATCTACGGATCCCTGGCCTGCCTCGCGCTCGCCAGACAGGGCGCGAAGGGCGACCTCAAGCGCCTCATCGCGTACTCGTCCGTCGGCCACATGGGCTTCGTCCTGCTCGGCATCTCGACGATGAGCCCGACCGGCGTGAACGGCGCGCTGTTCGCCAACATCGCCCACGGCCTCATCACCGGCCTGCTCTTCTTCCTGGTCGGCGCGTTGAAGGACCGCACCGGCACGACCGACCTCGACTCGCTCGCGCAGGAGTCGGGCGCGGCCCTCTACGGCAAGGCGCCGCGCCTCGGCGGCCTCCTCGCCTTCGGCGCCGTCGCCTCGCTCGGCCTGCCGGGCCTGGCCGGGTTCTGGGGCGAAATGCTCGCGCTGTTCGGCGCGTTCGACCCCGCCGACGACCTGAGCCGCCCCGCCTTCCTCACGTTCATGGCCGTCGCGGCCTTCGGCACCCTGCTCACCGCCGCGTACATGCTCATCGTCGTACGCCGCGTCTGCATGGGACCGATGCCGCAGGCCGTGCCCGACGAGCCCGCGCCCAAGGCCTTCGCCGACGTCCACGGCTACGAGTTCGCCGCCTGGACCCCGCTCGTCGCCCTCACCGTCCTCGCCGGACTCTGGCCCGCGGCTCTCCTCGGCCTGACCGACCCGGCCGTGCAGAAGCTCCTCACTGGAGGCAAGTCGTGACCGTGGCCGCCGAAAGCGCCGCAAGCCTCGTCCAGTCCGTCGACTGGCTCGCGATCGCGCCGCCGGCCATCGCGGCGGTCGTCGGCCTCGTCGTGCTCGTCGCCGACCTCTTCGTGGGAGCGGGCAAGAAGGCGGTCCTCGGCTGGATCTCCGTGGCGGGCCTGGCCGCGGCCGCCCTCAGCCTGCTGCCCCTCCTGGACGACGACCGCTCGACCTTCTGCCTGACCGGCGGTGGCACGCACGCGTGCAGCTACACCGCCGACCGCTTCACCCTCGTCATCCAGCTGCTCGTCCTCGGCGGCGCCCTGCTCGCCGCCCTGCTCTCCATGAGCACCCTCAAGGACTCCGGGGACGAACTGCCCGCGGGGGAGTACTGGTTCCTGCTGCTCTCCTCAGCGGCCGGCGCCGCCCTGCTGCCCGCCTCGCGGGACCTCGCGACGCTCGTCGTCGCCCTGGAAGTGGCGTCCCTGCCCGCCTTCGCCCTTGTCGGCCTCCGGCGCGGCGACAAGCGCTCCTCCGAAGCGGCCCTGAAGTTCTTCCTCTCCTCGGTCACCGCCACCGCGGTCAGTCTCATGGGCGTCAGCTTCGCGTACGCGGCGACCGGCACCCTGCACCTCACGGAGATCGCCACCGAGCTGGAGAACGTCGACGGCCAGCTGCACACCCTCGCCCAGACCGGCGTCGCCCTCACCCTCGTCGGCTTCGCCTTCAAGGTGGCGGCCGTCCCCTTCCACTTCTGGGTGCCCGACACCTACGTAGGCGCGCCGCTGCCCGTGGCCGCGTACCTCTCCGTCGTCGGCAAGGCCGTCGGCTTCACCGGCCTCATCCTCGTCACCGTCGTCGCCTTCCCCTCCTACGCGGACGTCTGGGGCCCGGCCCTCGCCGTCCTCGCCGCCCTCACCATGACCGCGGGCAACGTGGCGGCCCTGCGCCAGCGGGCCACGCGCGCGTACAGCGCGGTACGCCTCCTGGCCTGGTCCTCGGTCGGCCAGGCCGGCTACCTCCTGGTGCCGATCGCCGCCGCCGGGTACGCCGACGACACCGCCGAGGCCGAGAAGGCGGTCGGCTCCACCGTCGCCTACGCCCTGATGTACGCCGCCGTGAACCTCGGCGCCTTCGCCGTGGCGGCCCTCGTCGGCCGCACCCGGCGCCTGAACCGTGTCAGCGACTACCGCGGCCTGTACGCGCGCAGCCCCCTGGCCGCCCTCGTCCTCGGCTTCTTCCTGCTCTGCCTCGCGGGCCTGCCGCCCGGCATCATCGGCCTCTTCGCGAAGGTCACGGTCTTCTCGGCCGCGGTCGACGCGGGCCTCGGCTGGCTCGCCGTGGTGATGGCCGTGAACGTGGTGATCGCGCTCTTCTACTACCTCCAGTGGACCGCGCTCCTGTTCCGCGCCCCCGAGGGCGAGCCGGTCAAGCACCGCGTCCCGGCGCCCCTCACCGCCGCCATCGCCCTCACCGCGCTCCTGGGCATCGCCCTCTCCGGAGCGCCCCAGCTGATCCTGAGGTTCTCGGACACCGCCCTGTTCTGACGGGCGGCCCTCCACAGAACCGCAGCCCGCCCCCACCGGCCGCGGGGCCCGTCACTCGCGCGGCCTACATCGCTCCCGCGTGCACAAGGGAACTAGTGCTCCCCGCCTGGCGTTGACCAGTACGGGAGGGTCCACTGAACAGTGGAAGCACCAGTCAGCAGAGGGTTCCCCCACGCACCACCAGGAGGGCGTACCGTGCACCGCCGGCACAACGGGTTGAAGACTGCCGTACTCCTCGGGGGACTGTCCGCGCTCATCCTTGTCATCGGCAGTTTCTTCGGGCGTACAGGCCTGATCGTCGCGCTCTTCGTGGCGCTCGGCACCAATGCGTACGCGTACTGGAACAGCGACAAGCTCGCCCTGCGCGCCATGCGTGCCCGCCCGGTGAGCGAATTCGAGGCCCCCGAGCTGTACCGCATGGTCCGCGAGCTCTCCACCCAGGCCCGCCAGCCCATGCCCCGCCTGTACATCTCGCCCACCGAGGCGCCGAACGCGTTCGCGACGGGCCGCAATCCGCGCAACGCGGCGGTGTGCTGCACCGACGGCATCCTGCGCCTCCTCGACGAGCGCGAACTGCGCGGCGTGATCGGCCATGAGCTCAGCCACGTCTACAACCGCGACATCCTGATCTCCTCGGTCGCGGGCGCGCTCGCCTCCGTGATCATGTTCCTGGTCAACTTCGCCTGGCTGATCCCGGTCGGCCGCTCGAACGACAACGAAGGACCGGGCATCTTCGGAATGCTTCTGATCATGCTCCTCGGCCCGCTGGCGGCCTCCATCATCCAGCTGGCCATCAGCCGCTCCAGGGAGTACGAGGCCGACGCGTCCGGCGCGCAGCTCACCGGCGACCCCCTGGCCCTGGCGAGCGCCCTGCGTAAACTCGACGCAGGGACCAAGCAGTTGCCGCTGCCGCCCGAGCCCCGCCTCGAGACGGCGAGTCACATGATGATCGCCAACCCCTTCCGTCCGGGGCAGGGCATGTCCAAGATGTTCTCCACGCACCCGCCGATGGCGGAGCGCATCGCCCGACTCGAACAGATGGCAGGTCGTCACCAGTGAAGACAATCCTCAACGTCATATGGCTGGTCCTCTGCGGCTTCTGGATGTTCCTGGGCTACCTGCTGGCGGGCGCACTGCTCTGCATCACGATCATCGGCATCCCGTTCGGCCTGGCCAGCTTCCGCATCGGCCGCTATGCCCTGTGGCCCTTCGGCTACACGACGGTCGAGCGCCGCGACGCGGGAGCGCCCTCCTGCCTGGGCAACGTCCTGTGGCTGGTCCTCGCGGGCTGGTGGCTCGCGATCGGCCACATCGTCACCGGCTTCCTGCTCTGCGTCACGATCATCGGCATCCCCCTGGGCATCGCCAACTTCAAGCTGATCCCGGTCTCGCTGCTGCCGCTGGGCCGCGAGATCGTCCGCACGGACCAGCCGTTCACCGCGCGCTACTAGAGCGGGCACCCGGCGGCGGAAGCGGCCCGCGACGGATTGTCAGTGGCGTGGTCCACCATGAACTCATGAACGCCACCGAGCAGTTGCTGGCCCGCGTCGCCGACGAGGCTCGGGCCATCCGCCCCTGGGGCTGGGACACGCTGCCCGACCCCGTGGACGCGGGCACCCTGGCCCGCGCGGAGGCCTCCCTGGGCTTCACCCTGCCGCCCCTGCTCGCCGCTCTCTACACCCGCATAGGAGACGGCGGATTCGGCCCGGAGTACGGCTTGTTGTCCCTGCTCGAAGGCACGTCCTCCGGGGGCGAACCGGCCGTCGTCGAGAAGTACCTCGCGATGCGCGCCTCCGACTGGGGCTGGCCGGCAGGCGTGTTGCCGATATCCCACTGGGGCTGCGCGATGTACGCGTGCGTGAACTGCCGTACCGACGACGCCCAGGTCCTGCTCTTCGAGCCCAACGGCGGCGACCCGCGGCACGCCTGGTTCGTCGACTCCCCGAGCCTGTCGACCTGGCTCACCACCTGGCTCGACGGCACGGGCTGGTACGAGGAGCACACGGAGGGAAACGGCGGCACGGACCTTGTGGCCTGG
Organism: Streptomyces sp. NPDC040622; assembly: GCF_055593965.1. Classification (NCBI taxonomy): domain Bacteria; kingdom Bacillati; phylum Actinomycetota; class Actinomycetes; order Kitasatosporales; family Streptomycetaceae; genus Streptomyces; species Streptomyces sp. NPDC040622. Next base: position 206,901 of record NZ_JBVIXD010000002.1, read on the forward strand.
CAGGACGACGGCACGCACGCGTGAGGCTCCCGCCGCCCACGGACCGTAGCCGCCCCGCCGCCGTCTCCCACCACGACTCCGGCCGCTGCTGTGTCATGCGCCGCACCTGACGGATCACCGCAACCGCGCCCCCGCGAGCGGACGTCCTACCGGACGACAGCGCACACAAGCTCATCGCGCGAGAAAGGTCAGGTCACTGCATGGGCATCATCAGCTGGATCGTTCTGGGACTGCTGGCCGGAGCCGTCGCCAAACTGCTGCTGCCCGGCCGCGACCCCGGCGGCTTCATCGGCACGACCGTCATCGGCATCGCGGGCGCCTTCATCGGCGGCTGGATCTCCGCCCGCTACCTCGACCGCCCGATCACCAACCACTTCTACGACGGCGCCACCTGGGCCGCGGCCATCGGCGGCTCACTCGTCCTGCTCGTCGCCTACCGCATCCTCTTCGGCCACTCCCGCCGCTGAGGAATCGTTTCCCCGATCTGCGGCCAGCAGCAAGGGCGGGCACCCCACCCGGGGTGCCCGCCCTTCGTCGTCCACGACAACCACTACCGACGCACGGCGTCCTACCGGTAGTTCACGTACTGCAGCGCGAAGTCGAAGTCCTGCCCCTTGAGCAGCGCCTGGACGGCCTGCAGGTCGTCGCGGCTCTTCGAGCTGACCCGCAGCTCGTCGCCCTGGACCTGCGCCTTGACGCCCTTGGGGCCCTCATCACGGATGATCTTGGCGACCTTCTTCGCGTTCTCCTGGGAGATGCCCTCCTCGATCGAGGCGAAGATCTTGTACTCCTTGCCGGACAGCTGCGGCTCGCCCGCGTCCAGCGCCTTCAGCGAGATGCCGCGCTTGACCAGCTTGGACTGGAAGACATCGAGGATCGCCTTGACCCGCTCCTCGCCGGTCGCCTCCATCAGGATCTTCTCGCCGGACCACGCGATCGAGGCGCCCGTGCCCTTGAAGTCGTAACGCTGCGAGATCTCCTTGGCGGTCTGGTTGAGGGCGTTGTCGACCTCCTGCCGCTCGACCTTCGAGACGATGTCGAAACTGGAGTCGGCCATGTCCTGTGGCTCCTTGTATCGGGGTATGCGTACTCAGCGGATACGCGGCCGACTGACGCCGCCCGCGTCCGCAAAGCCTAGCCACCGCCCCCGCGCCGGGTGCCGATCAATCGGGTGGCGAAGCACCCCTGTGCATCAGGTATCGTTTACGTCGTTGCCACGGAGCGCCGCGCAAGCGGGGCGGGCAGCAAACCCGGCGGTGTGCCCGAGCGGCCAAAGGGAGCAGACTGTAAATCTGCCGGCTCAGCCTTCCCAGGTTCGAATCCTGGCGCCGCCACATGAAGGTAAACCCCCTCCGATCTGCGGAAACGTAGACCGGAGGGGGTTTCTTCGTTGTTGCCGGGCCGAGGTGCCCGCGGGCAGCTCTCATGGGCCCCGGCAGTGGACGCGAGGGGGCCGGTTCGGCCTCCTGCGGGGCACGGAACGGCACACTGATCACATGTCGTCCCGTCGCAGAAACTGCCCCGAATGCCGCCGTGAGATCGCCGTCGTCGGCGGCCGGTTCGCCCGCCACGACCCGCCGGGACCGCGCGGCGCCGGGGAGCTGATCTCCTGCCCCGGCTCCCGCAGACAGGCACAGCTGGGAGCCGCTCAGCCGGCCCTGGACGGCTACGTGGTCCCGGACTGCCCGGGACAGCTGCCCCTGTTCTGAGCGGCCCTCAGAAGCGCCGCCGTGCCCGGCGGGAGCCGTCCCGGGCCGACTCGCGGGACCTCAGTTCCCGGCGACCGACTTGGCCGCCACCGACACCGGCACGGACCCGCTGACCAGCTCCAGCGTCAGCCCGGCCGTGGCCGGCGTGTCCAGGAGCTCCGCGAGCACCGCGGCGACGTCGTCCCGGGGGACGGGACCGCGCCCGGTCGACGCCTCCAGACGTACGAGACCGTTGCCCGCGTCGTCCGTCAGCATCCCGGGACGCAGGATCGTCCAGTCCAGGGCGTCACGCGCGCGTACGGACGCGTCGGCCTCGCCCTTGGCCCGCAGATAGGCGTCGAAGATCTCGTCGCCCTGGTGCGCCGGATCGGCGCCCATCGACGAGACGACGATGTACCGCCGCACGCCGGCCCGCTCCGCCGCGTCCGCGAAGAGCACGGCCGCGCCCCGGTCCACGGTGTTCTTGCGGTCGGCGCCGCTGCCCGGCCCCGCACCCGCCGCGAAGACGGCCGCGTCGGCGCCGCGCAGATGCTCGGCGACCTGGTCGACGGAGGCCGACTCCAGGTCGCACAGCACCGGTTCGGCGCCGGCCTCGTGCAGATCCGCCTCCTGCCCCTTGTCGCGGATCAGTCCGGCGACTTCGTCACCGCGCGCGGCGAGCAGACGCTCCAGCCGCAGCGCGATCTGACCATGACCTCCAGCGATGACAATGCGCATACTCCCGACCGTACGACAGGCCGGACGCGAGCGCTCAACGCACGCGTGCAGGCCCGGAAAGCCACCAGAAAGCACGCGCGTGTGCAGGCCCGTCCGGACTCATTCCCGAGGCTCGGCCGGTGGCACTCTCGGGGGAGGGCCCGGCACCCTCAAGAGGCCGGCTCGTCGCCCTTCGGGCGCCCGGGAGCGGACCCCGAGGCCCGCCCCTGCCGCGGCAGATCCAGTGCCACCGCGGCAGCGGAGTCGCAGTACTCGCGCACCGCGCTGGTCCGCGCCACAACACGCCCCCGGTGCACCACCACCCGGCTGTACGCGAGCGACAGCGCGCCCGCGAGCCGGTCGCCGCGCACGGCGAGCAGTTCGGCGGGGAAGCCCGCCTCCACCCGCACCTCGGGCAGCCCCATGGCCGTCCGGGCGGCCCCGCTCACCGCGTCGTACGCGTCCTCGGGCCGCAGCCTGCACCGCGAGGCCAGCAGGTAGGCGGCCTCCAGCGGATCCCCGCGTCCCACCGGGTTGGACACGTCCCGCATGGCTCCGCTGCCCGCGGCGACCCGCACGCCCGCCGCCCGCAGGAGGCGCACCGGTGCCACCCCGTGCCGCTCCGCGCTCCCGCACCCGCCCTGCGGCAGGCAGACCACCGTCACCCCGGCCGCCGCGAGCTGCTCGGCGGTGCGGGACGCCACGTCCGTCGGCAGCCGCCCGAGCCCGCCGCACGGCCCGATCGTCACGCCGGCCCGCAGCCCGCCCGCCATCGCGGCGAGCCGTCCGAGCCGCGCCGGATCGTCACCGTCCGTGTGCAGGTCGACGGGGCACCCGTGTTCCGCGGCGAGCTCCAGGACCGCCTCCGCGTACCCGGTCGGATCGGGGTCGAGATCGGGGCAGCCGCCCACCACGGAGGCGCCCATCTTCACCGCGTCCCGCAGCATCGCGAGCCCGTCGGCGCCCGCGACGCCCGTCAGGAGCCGCGGCACGGCGACAGTCGTCAGGTCGACCAGGCCCCGCAGCGAGCGCCGCGCCTGCAGCACCGCCTCCATCGGGCCGAGCCCGTGGACGTCACCGGTCCGCACGTGCGACCGCAGCGCCGTCGCGCCGTGCCCGAGCTGCAGCAGTGCCGCCTCCGTGACTCTGCGTTGCACATCGGGGACCTCGTAGGAGACCGGGCCCGCCTCGTCCGCCGACAGTGCCGTGTCGCCGTGCGCGTGCGGCTCGGCGGCGGCCGGCAGCAGGAGGTAGCCGCCGAGGTCCACGCGCGCGGCGTGCGTGCTCAGGCTGCCGGCCGTGCCGACCGCCTCGATGCGTCCGTCGCCCAGCCGGACGTCCACGGTCCTGCCGTCGGTGAGCCGGGCGCCGCTGAGCAGCAGGGCTCCGGAGTCGTCCGAGGGACCGGAACCGGAGGGACCGGAAGCGCCGGAGGAGTGGGGCTGCTGCGGCTGGCTGTCGGGCATCGCGCTCCTGGGGATCGGGGGCGGCTGCAGTCGTCGAGGCGTCAAGATCACGCAGCGCGCGTCGAGCCTAGGACGGCGAAAGGCCCGCTTCGAGGAGGAGCGGAATAGTCGTACCGGTGTGGTGCGGGTGCACGGACGGGGTGGTCAGAGACGCCTGAGGCGGGCTCCGCGAAGCCCCTGGACGGGCCCGGAGAAACGGATTTGGGCGATCGGCGACCAACCGTGTAATGTCTTCATCGCTCGCCCCAATAGCTCAGTCGGTAGAGCGTCTCCATGGTAAGGAGAAGGTCTGCGGTTCGATTCCGCATTGGGGCTCTGATGTCGAGTGATCCTCGCCTTCGGGCGGGGGGATCCGGCATCGCAGCGGTGTAGCTCAGTCGGTAGAGCAAGCGGCTCATAATCGCTGTGTCACCGGTTCAAGTCCGGTCACCGCTACTAACGGTAGCCGATTGTGGGGTCGGTCCTTCGATCGGCTACTCTTTTATGCGTTCATCCGTCCATCCGTCCGTCAAGGAGCACTCACGTGGCTGCCACCGACGTCCGCCCGAAGATCACGCTGGCCTGCGTGGAGTGCAAGGAGCGGAACTACATCACCAAGAAGAACCGGCGTAACGACCCGGACCGTCTTGAGATGAAGAAGCACTGCCCGCGCTGCAACGCGCACACTGCGCACCGCGAAACGCGCTAAACACAGGCTCGTACACGAGGCCGTCCCCGTTTGTTGGGGGCGGCCTCGTGTCGTTTACCCAACCAACCGCAGGAGGTGCCGAGTCCATGGCGCTCGACCAGTCCTTCGTGGGGCGTTCCTATCCCCCCACTGATCCTTATGAGGTCGGCCGGGAGAAGATCCGTGAGTTCGCCGAGGCGGTGGGGGACGCCAATCCCGCGTACACCGACACGGAGGTCGCCAAGGCGCTCGGACACCCCGATGTGATCGCCCCGCCGACTTTTGTGTTTGCGATCACGTTCAAGGCCGCCGGGCAGGTCATCGAGGACCCGCAGCTGGGCCTCGACTACAGCCGCGTCGTGCACGGCGACCAGAAGTTCGTCTACAGCCGTCCGGTGCGCGCCGGGGACCGGCTCACGGTCGCCTCGACCATCGAGTCGATCAAGTCGCTCGCGGGCAACGACATCCTGGACATCCGCGGTGAGGTCCACGACGAGGCCGGGGAGCACGTCGTGACCGCCCTGATCAAGCTCGTCGCGCGTGCGGCAGAGCCCGCGGCAGAGGAGGCGTGAAGCGATGACGGCGAAGATTTCCTACGACGACGTCGAGGTCGGCACGGAGCTGCCGGCCCAGACCTTCCCGGTGACGCGCGCCACGCTCGTGCAGTACGCGGGCGCTTCCGGTGACTTCAACCCGATCCACTGGAACGAGAAGTTCGCGCTCGAGGTCGGTCTTCCCGACGTCATCGCGCACGGCATGTTCACCATGGCCGAGGCGATCCGCGTCGTGACCGACTGGCTGGGCGACCCGGGGGCGATCGTCGAGTACGGCGTGCGCTTCACCAAGCCCGTCGTCGTCCCGAACGACGACAAGGGTGCCGCCATCGAGGTCGGCGCCAAGGTCGCGGCCAAGCTGGACGACCGCCGCGTGCGGGTCGATCTGCTCGCGAAGAGCGGGGACCAGAAGGTGCTCGGCATGTCGCGGGCCGTCGTGCAGCTGGCCTGACGGCCACCGGCGGTCTACGTAGACACAGGTAAGGGGCGTCCTCCATGGAAGGGCGCCCCTTACTCGTCACTCCTCACCCGTAGCGCCCATCACTCGCAACGCTTCGGACTCGTGGCACTCCGGACTCGCAACGTTCCGGACTCGTGGCGCTGTGGCGTGGACGCGGGTATCCCACCGCTTGACCAACTTAGTGATTGGACACTAACTTACTCGCATGGTCAGGATGAGCGCAGAGGAGCGACGCGAGAGCGTCATCCGCGCGGCGATCGTCGAGTTCGCGCGGAGCGGCTACAAGGGCACCTCCACCGAGGCGATCGCCAAGCGGGTGGGTGTCTCGCAGCCGTACCTCTTCCGGCTCTTCCCGGACAAGCGGGCCATCTTCCTCGCCGCGTCGCAGCGGTGCTGTCAGGAGACCAGGGAGGTCTTCGAGGCCGCGTCCGAGGGAGTGGCGGCGGAAGACGCCGTGCACGTCATGGGGCAGGCCTATCAGGCGCTCATCGCCGACGACCCGGACAAGCTGCTCATGCAGATGCAGATGTACGTCGCCACGGCCGCCGCGGAGGCGTCCGGCGACCGGGAGTTCGGCGAGGTGCTGCGGGCCTCCTGGATGGAGATGTACGAGACGGTGCACCTCGCGATGGGGGCGGACGCCGACGAGACGACGTCGTTCCTCGCGTACGGAATGCTGGTCAACGTCCTGGTGTCGATGGGGTTCCAGCCCGACCACCGGGTGTGGACCGGCTTCTACGAATTGGTGCAGCCCAAGCAGCGAGCGAGCAGTGAGCAAGCGGTGGGCGGGCAGTGAGCGAGCGGTGAGTTCGTGCGCAGGGGGATCCGTGTGCACAGGGGAGGGGCGGGATCTTCTGTGCCCGCCGAAGTTAGTCATCAATAACTAATCTCAAGACAGTCGATCTCAGGGGGAGCGATGTCACAGCAGACAGCACGGCGCGGGGGAGCGGCCTGGGCCCTCGTCGTCACCAGCGTCGCCGGGTTCATGGCGGCACTCGACAATCTCGTCGTCACCACCGCCCTGCCCTCCATCCGCGAGGACCTCGGGGGCGCGCTGCACGACCTCGAATGGACGGTGAGCGCCTATACGCTCACCTTCGCCGTGCTGCTGATGTTCGGCGCGGCCCTGGGGGACCGGTTCGGCCGCCGCAGGCTCTTCATCGTCGGCCTTTCGGTCTTCACCGGCGCCTCCGCCGCCGCGGCCCTCGCGCCGGGCCTGGACGCGCTGATCGCCGCCCGCGCGGTGCAGGGCGTCGGCGCCGCGATCATGATGCCGCTCACGCTGACCCTCCTGACGGCGGCCGTTTCCCCGGCCAAGCGCGGCATGGCGTACGGCATATGGGGTGCCGTCAACGGCCTCGCGGTCGCCAGTGGCCCGCTCATCGGCGGCAGCCTCACCGAGCACGTCTCCTGGCAGTGGATCTTCTGGCTGAACGTTCCGCTCGGCCTGATCCTGCTGCCGCTCGCCCGCCTCCGCCTCGCCGAGTCGTACGCCCCCGGCGCGCGCCTCGACTTCGCGGGCACCCTGCTCGCCAGCGGCGGCCTCTTCGGTGTCGTGTACGCCCTGGTGCGCGGCCCCATCGACGGCTGGTCCAGCGCCACCGTCCTCGTCAGCCTGATCACCGGAGCCGTCCTGCTCGTCGGTTTCGTCCGCCACGGAATCCGTGCCAAGGCACCGATGCTGCCGATGCGCCTCTTCCGCAGTCGTGCGTTCGCCGGGATCAACGCCGCGAGCCTGCTGATGTTCCTCGGGATGTTCGGCTCGATCTTCCTGCTCAGCCAGTACATGCAGAACGTCCTCGGCTACTCGCCCACCGAGGCGGGGCTGCGGATGCTGCCCTGGACCGGCATGCCGATGCTCGTCTCGCCGCTCGCGGGCTACCTCTCCGACCGGATCGGCGGCCGCCCGGTCGTCGCCGCCGGACTCTTCCTCCAAGGCGTGGGCCTGGCCTGGTACGCCGTGGTGGTGGCGGCCGACGCGACGTACGGCACGCAGCTGCCGGCCCTGATCATCAGCGGAGTCGGCATGTCCCTGTACTTCGCCCCCGCCTCCAACCTGGTGATGTCCAGCGTCCACCCGCACGAGCAGGGCATCGCCTCCGGCGCCAACAACGCGCTGCGGGAGGTCGGCGGCGCCCTCGGCATCGCCGTGATGTCCTCGATCTTCTCGGCGCAGGGCGGTTACATGCCCGCACAGAACTTCGTGGACGGCCTGCGGCCCGCACTGTGGGTGGGCGCCGGCGTGGTGGCCCTCGCGGCGGTGGCGGCACTGTTCATCCCCACCCGCCGCGCGGCGGCCGGCGGACCGGGCACGGGCGCCGCCACCCCGCAGGACGAACTGGTCACCGCCTGAGCGAGCTCGCGCGTCGCCGCCCGAGCGAGCGCACCAGAACGGCCCCGCCCGGGACGGCGGGGCCGTTCTCGTACTCTTGAGCACGTGCAGGAACTCCACGATGCCCCCCTCGCCCCGCTGACCACCTTCCGGCTCGGCGGTCCCGCGACCCGCCTGATCACCGCGACGACCGACGCCGAGGTGATCGCCGCCGTCCGTGAGGCCGACGCGTCCGGCACGCCACTGCTGCTCATCGGAGGCGGCTCGAACCTGGTCATCGGCGACAAGGGCTTCGACGGCACCGCCCTGCGCATCGCCACCCGGGGCTTCGACCTCGACGGCACGAGCCTCGAGCTCGCGGCCGGCGAGACCTGGACCGACGCGGTGGCCCGCACGGTCGAGGCCGGTCTCGCGGGCATCGAGTGCCTTGCCGGCATCCCCGGCTCCGCCGGCGCCACGCCGATCCAGAACGTGGGGGCGTACGGCCAGGAGGTGTCGTCGACGATCACCGAGGTGATCGCGTACGACCGGATCACGCACGAGACGGTCGTGATGACGAACGCCGAGTGCGACTTCTCGTACCGCCACAGCCGCTTCAAGGCCGATCCCGACCGCTTCGTGGTGCTGCGGGTCCGCTTCGAGCTCGAGGACGCGCAGGGGATGAGCGCCCCCCTCAAGTACCCCGAGACGGCGCGCACCCTCGGTGTCGAGGCCGGCGAGAGGGTTCCGGCCGCGGTGGCCAGGGAGACCGTCCTCAAGCTCCGCGCGGGCAAGGGCATGGTGCTCGACCCCGAGGACCACGACAGCTGGTCGGCCGGGTCCTTCTTCACCAACCCGATCCTCACCGAGGCGGAGTTCACCGCCTTCCACGCGCGCGTGACGGACCGCCTCGGCCCCGACGTCGCGCCGCCCGCCTTCCCGACGGGCGACGGCCGCGTGAAGACCTCCGCCGCCTGGCTCATCGACAAGGCGGGCTTCACCAAGGGCTACGGTCAGGGCCGGGCCCGCATCTCCACCAAGCACACCCTCGCCCTCACCAACCGGGGCGGCGCGACCACCGAGGACCTGCTCGACCTTGCCCGCGAGGTCGTCGCCGGCGTGCGGGACGCCTTCGGCGTCACCCTCGTCAACGAACCGGTGACGGTGGGCGTCAGCCTGTAGCGGGGCCTGCGGAAGGCGGTCGGTGGGCGTGGTCAGTAGGCCACGCCCACTCCCTGCTTCACGGTGGCGGGGTCGTCGGTCATGGCGAGCATCGCGTGCGCCACGTCCGCGCGCCCGATCAGGCGCCCCGCGCGCGGGAAGCCGCCCACGACCGTGCGGTAGGTGCCGGTCACGGGCTTGTCCTGGAGCCTCGGGGGACGCACCGACGTCCAGTCCGTCGCGCTGGCGGTCAGCTCGGCCTCCATCGCCGTCAGGTCGACGTAGACGCTCTTGAGGGCCGCGTGGACCACGCCCAGCACGGCACGGTCCAGCAGCGAGGAGTCCGCCGGCCTCGGCCCCACCGGCGCCGCGCTCACCACCAGGAGCCGCCGGGTGCCCTCCGCGTCCATCGCCCGCAGCACGGAACGCGTGAGCTCCGTGGTGACGCCCGTACCCGCGTCCGCGCGGCTGCGGGCCCCGAGCCCCGAAAGGACCGCGTCCCGGCCCGCGACCGCCGGGCGCAGCGCCTCGGGATCCCGCACGTCCGCCCGGAACACCTCAAGGCCCTCCCCGGCCACCGTGAGCCGAGCGGGGTCGCGCACCACCGCCGTGACCTTGTGCCCCGCCGTGAGGGCCTGCCGGACGATCTCCTGGCCGATGCCACCGGTCGCACCGAACACCGTGAGCTTCATTGCGCAGCCTCCGCAGGTGGGTAAGTATTCACTCACCTCTAGGGTGAGTAGACACTCACCTCCTCGTCAAGTCTGGTTGGACGGCACATGCAGCAGAAGCCCACCCGGGTCCGCATCCTCGACGCGGCCCACGAGCTCATGTTCACGCGGGGCCTCGCACGGGCCACCACCAAGGAGATCGCCAAGTCGGCGGGCTGCTCCGAAGCGGCGCTCTACAAGCACTTCGCGAGCAAGGAGGAGCTGTTCGTGAGCGTCCTGCAAGAGAGGCTGCCCCGGCTCGGCCCCCTTCTGAACGAGCTGGTGGAGCGGCCGGTGGTGCGCGCAGTGGTGGAGAACCTCACCGAGATCGCCCGCCTGGCCTGCGGCTTCTACGCCGAGAGCTTCCCGATCGCGGCCTCCTTGTACGCCGAGACGAAGCTGAAGCGCCGGCACGAGGACTCCATGCGCGAGATGGGCACAGGACCGCACATGCCCATCGAGGCCCTGGACGCCTATCTGCGCACCGAGCGCGACGCCGGTCGCATCGCATCCGACGCCGACACGTTCGCGGCCGCCTCCCTCCTCATGGGCGCCTGCGCGCAGCGCGCCTTCGCCTACGACGCCACGGTGGGCAAGCGGCCCCCGCAGACCGTCGAGGAGTTCGCCGCCGCCCTCGCCCGCACCGTCCTCAAGGGCATCGGCTGACGCGGCAGGGCCTCAGCCGGCCAGCCACTCGTCGACCCCGGCCAGCAGCTTGTCCTGGGTGTCGACGGGCGCGGCCGACCCGCGGATCGACTGCCGTGCCAGCTCCGCCAGTTCGGGGTCGGTGAAACCCTGGTGCCTGCGCGCGATCTCGTACTGGGCGGCGAGCCGCGACCCGAAGAGCAACGGGTCGTCGGCGCCCAGCGCCATCGGCACCCCCGCGTCGAAGAGCGTCCGCAGGGGCACGTCCTCGGGCTTGTCGTAGACGCCGAGGGCCACGTTGGACGCCGGGCACACCTCGCACGTCACGCCCCGGTCGGCGAGCCGCTTCAGGAGCCGCGGGTCCTCCGCGGCCCGCACCCCGTGCCCGATCCGCCCCGCGTGCAGGTCGTCCAGGCAGTCCCGCACCGAGGCGGGCCCGCTGAGCTCACCGCCGTGCGGGGCCGCGAGCAGGCCGCCGTCCCGCGCGATGGCGAAGGCCCGGTCGAAGTCCCGCGCGAAGCCCCGGCGCTCGTCGTTGGAGAGTCCGAAGCCGACGATGCCCCGGTCCGCGTACCGCACGGCGAGCCGTGCCAGCGTGCGGGCGTCCAGCGGGTGCTTCATGCGGTTCGCGGCGACCAGGACGCGCATCCCGAGGCCGGTCTCCCGCGAGGCGCTCTCGACGGCGTCCAGGATGATTTCCAGGGCCGGGATCAGTCCGCCGAGGCGCGGCGCGTACGAGGTCGGGTCGACCTGGATCTCCAGCCACCCGGACCCGTCCCGCAGGTCCTCCTCGGCGGCCTCGCGCACCAGGCGCCGGATGTCGTCGGGCTCGCGCAGGCAGGAGCGGGCGGCGTCGTAGAGCCGCTGGAAGCGGAACCAGCCCCGCTCGTCCGTGGCGCGCAGCTTCGGCGGCGCGGCGCCGGTCAGCGCCTCGGGGAGCCGTACTCCGTACTTGTCGGCGAGTTCGAGCAATGTGCTGGGCCGCATCGACCCGGTGAAGTGCAGGTGCAGGTGGGCCTTCGGCAGCTCTCTTACGTCTCGTACACGCTCCATTCCAGGATCTTGCCGTACGCACACGGCCTCCCGGTAGCGGCTTTCCCCCTTCGAGTTCTCCCCCGAACGAAGAAACGGGCCGCCTCTCCACAGGGAGAGACGGCCCGCACGCACGCGTGGAGCGCTGTTTTCCACCGGGATCCCCGACGGAGGAACGGAAGCTCAGTCGCGGGCCTCGGCCAGCAGCTTCTGCAGCCGCGAGACGCCCTCGACGAGGTCGTCGTCGCCGAGCGCGTACGAAAGGCGCAGGTAGCCCGGCGTCCCGAAGGCCTCGCCCGGAACCACCGCGACCTCGGCCTCCTCCAGGATCAGCGCGGCCAGCTCGACGGAGTCCTGCGGGCGCTTGCCGCGGATCTCCTTGCCGATGAGGCCGTTCACCGAGGGGTACACGTAGAAGGCGCCCTCGGGCTCGGGGCAGATCACGCCCTGGATGTCGTTGAGCATCCGCACGATCGTCTTGCGGCGCCGGTCGAAGGCCTCACGCATCCTCTCGACGGCGACCAGGTCGCCGGAGACGGCCGCGAGCGCGGCGGCCTGCGCCACGTTCGAGACGTTGGACGTGGCGTGCGACTGCAGGTTCGTCGCGGCCTTCACCACGTCCTTCGGGCCGATGATCCAGCCGACCCGCCAGCCGGTCATCGCATACGTCTTGGCGACGCCGTTGACCACGACGCACTTGTCGCGCAGCTCGGGCAGGATCGCGGGGAGCGAGGTGAACTTCGCGTCTCCGTAGACGAGGTGCTCGTAGATCTCGTCGGTCATGACCCACAGGCCGTGCTCGACGGCCCAGCGGCCGATCGCCTCGGCGTCGGCCTCGCTGTAGACGGCGCCCGTCGGGTTCGACGGCGACACGAAGAGCACGACCTTCGTGCGCTCGGTGCGCGCGGCCTCCAGCTGCTCGACGGAGACGCGGTAGCCGGTGGTCTCGTCGGCGACGACCGGGACCGGGACACCGCCGGCGAGACGGATCGACTCCGGGTACGTCGTCCAGTAGGGCGCGGGGACGATGACCTCGTCGCCCGGGTCGAGGATCGCGGCGAAGGCCTCGTAGATGGCCTGCTTGCCGCCGTTGGTCACGAGGATCTGCGACGCGTCGACCTCGTACCCCGAGTCGCGCAGGGTCTTCGCGGCGATCGCGGCCTTGAGCTCGGGCAGGCCCCCGGCGGGCGTGTAGCGGTGGAACTTCGGGTTCTTGCAGGCCTCGACGGCCGCTTCGACGATGTAGTCCGGAGTCGGGAAGTCGGGCTCACCCGCGCCGAAGCCGATCACCGGCCGCCCTGCGGCCTTGAGGGCCTTGGCCTTGGCGTCGACGGCGAGGGTCGCGGACTCGGAGATCGCGCCGATGCGCGCGGACACCCGGCGCTCGGTCGGAGAAGTTGCAGCGCTCATCGCCCCATCGTTCCAGACCCCGAACGGGCCCGGCGCACGGGATTCCAAGACCATCGGAACCCATTCTGTTCGACGGGGGGCCGCAGACCACGTACACTCACTGCTCGTTGGCCCTCACCGGCCGCCGCCACTCAGCGCACTCCGTGCACATGGATGGATGCGGTAGGTTGGGGAAAACCAAAGGGTCGTAGCTCAATTGGTAGAGCACTGGTCTCCAAAACCAGCGGTTGGGGGTTCAAGTCCCTCCGGCCCTGCTACACACTCCTTCGCCAGGATGTGTGCGCATGTACGTACTGCATTGCACCGCCGTGCGGCTCAACCGGGCGCGGCACGGCCACGACCCGGAATCAGGTGAGGACGAGTGACGGACGCCGTGGGCTCCATCGACATGCCTGATGCCCAGGACGAGGCGCCGGAGTCCAAGAAGAAGGCCCGCAAGGGCGGCAAGCGCGGCAAGAAGGGCCCCTTCGGCCGTCTCGCGCTCTTCTACCGCCAGATCGTCGCGGAACTCCGTAAGGTCGTCTGGCCGACTCGCAGTCAGCTCACGACCTACACCACAGTGGTGATTGTCTTCGTCGTCATCATGATCGGCCTTGTGACCGTGATTGACTATGGCTTCAGCCACGCTGTCAAGTACATCTTCGGCTGAGCCGAGAGCGAAGGGCGCCGTACCCGGCGCCCCTATTCGCGTGTTCCACCCCATGTATCCAGGAAGAAGCAGCCACCGTGTCTGACCCGAACCTGAACGACGCCATCGAGTCGGTCGAGTCCGTTGAGGACGAGCTCGACATCGTCGAGGCGGCGGACGCCGAGGCGCCGGATCAGGCCGAGGCGGCCGACGTCGCCGCCGGCGAGCCCGCCGAAGAGGCGGCCATCCACCTGGAGGGCGACGCCGAGGCTGTCGCCGAGTCCGAGGAGGACGAGGCCGCCGTCGCCGAGGTCGCCGACGAGGAGCCCGTCGAAGAGCTCGAAGAAGCCGACGAGGCCGTCGAGGCCGTCGAGGCTGAGGACGCCGACGAGGCTGACGACGCCGAGGGCGAGCCCGTCGAGGAGGCCGAGCCGGTCGACCCGATCGTCGCCCTGCGCGAGGAGCTCCGCACCCTCCCCGGCGAGTGGTACGTCATCCACACGTACGCCGGTTACGAGAACCGCGTGAAGACCAACCTCGAGCAGCGTGCCGTCTCGCTGAACGTCGAGGACTTCATCTTCCAGGCCGAGGTGCCGCAGGAAGAGGTCGCCCAGATCAAGAACGGCGAGCGCAAGACCATTCGTCAGAACAAGCTCCCCGGCTACGTGCTGGTGCGCATGGACCTGACGAACGAGTCCTGGGGCGTCGTCCGCAACACCCCCGGCGTCACCGGCTTCGTGGGCAACGCCTACGACCCGTACCCGCTGACCCTGGACGAGATCGTCAAGATGCTCGCCCCGGAGGCCGAGGAGAAGGCCGCCCGCGAGGCCGCGGAGGCCGAGGGCAAGCCCGCTCCGCAGCGCAAGGTCGAGGTCCAGGTCCTGGACTTCGAGGTCGGCGACTCGGTCACCGTCACCGACGGCCCGTTCGCGACGCTGCAGGCGACGATCAACGAGATCAACGCCGACTCGAAGAAGGTCAAGGGCCTCGTCGAGATCTTCGGCCGCGAGACGCCGGTCGAGCTCAGCTTCGACCAGATCCAGAAGAACTAGCCCTCGCGGCTTCCTCTGGAACATACGCCTCCGACCAGGTCAGACGGGCTCTCAAAGCCTGTCTGACCTGCTCGGTTTTTGGCCGCGCTGCTATACCCGTTATCGTGGTGCGGTATGCCTCCATCCGGATGACTGGATGGCGGCTGGAAACTCTCACTAGGACCCGGAGAGAGCAATGCCTCCCAAGAAGAAGAAGGTCACGGGGCTCATCAAGCTCCAGATCCAGGCCGGCGCGGCCAACCCGGCTCCGCCGGTCGGCCCCGCGCTCGGTCAGCACGGCGTCAACATCATGGAGTTCTGCAAGGCCTACAACGCCGCGACCGAGTCGCAGCGTGGCTGGGTGATCCCGGTGGAGATCACGGTCTACGAAGACCGCTCCTTCACCTTCATCACCAAGACGCCGCCGGCCGCCAAGATGATCCTCAAGGCCGCTGGTGTCGAGAAGGGCTCCGGCGAGCCCCACAAGACCAAGGTCGCCAAGGTCACCGAGGCGCAGATCCGTGAGATCGCGCAGACCAAGATGGAAGACCTCAACGCCAACGACCTGGACGCCGCGTCGAAGATCATCGCCGGCACCGCCCGTTCCATGGGCATCACGGTCGAGGGCTGAGTCTCCACCCCGTCTGACCTTTCTCCAGTGGTAGGGCCAAGCGCTGGTCCGCACCACAACTCCATACCTGAACCAAAACAGGAGCAGAAGTGAAGCGCAGCAAGACTCTCCGCGCTGCGGACGCCAAGATCGACCGGGAGAAGCTGTACGCCCCGCTCGAGGCCGTCCGTCTCGCCAAGGAGACCTCCTCGACCAAGTTCGACGGCACCGTCGAGGTCGCCATGCGTCTGGGTGTCGACCCGCGCAAGGCCGACCAGATGGTCCGCGGCACCGTGAACCTCCCGCACGGCACCGGCAAGACCGCCCGGGTCCTGGTCTTCGCGACCGGTGACCGTGCTGCGGCCGCGGAAGCCGCTGGGGCCGACATCGTCGGCGCCGACGAGCTCATCGACGAGGTCGCGAAGGGCCGCCTGGACTTCGACGCCGTCGTCGCCACCCCGGACCTCATGGGCAAGGTCGGCCGCCTCGGCCGCGTGCTCGGTCCGCGTGGTCTGATGCCGAACCCGAAGACCGGCACCGTGACCCCCGATGTCGTGAAGGCTGTCAACGACATCAAGGGCGGCAAGATCGAGTTCCGCGTCGACAAGCACTCGAACCTGCACTTCATCATCGGCAAGGTGTCCTTCGACGACACCAAGCTGGTGGAGAACTACGCCGCGGCCCTGGAGGAGATCCTCCGTCTGAAGCCGTCGGCCGCCAAGGGTCGCTACATCAAGAAGGCCGCCATCGCCACCACGATGGGCCCCGGCGTTCCGCTGGACTCGAACCGCACCCGCAACCTCCTCGTCGAGGAGGACCCGGCCGCCGTCTGAATCTGACGGCAGCCGCGTCGCGTACGCGTTCTGTGGACGGGCCCCGCAACCTTTCGAGGTGCGGGGCCCGTCCTGTTTGTGTACGGGCCTTTCGGATACGTCTGTCAGAGGGCTGCGCTAGCGTGCGGAGCTCCATGAGCCAAGGGGTGGGACGAACATGAAGAGCACGGCTATGCGGCGAGCGGGTCTTTCGATCGCGGTGGTCACCGCGCTGACGGGCCTCGCGGCCTGTGGTTCGGGCGACTCCTCCGACAAGGCGGACGGAGACGGCAAGGACAAGGGCGGCATCAGCGTCAGCCCCATAGCCGCCCTGCGCACCGTCGAGAAGTCGACCGACGACGCGGATACCGCCAAGATCGACGGCTCGACGACCATGGGCACGCTGACGTCCATGGACATGAAGGGCGTCATGGGCTGGTCGGACGGCATCACGGGCAACGTCACGGTGAACTTCACCGGTGGCACGCAGGCCCAGCAGATGCGGCAGTTGGGCCAGACGAAGCTCGACTACCGCTACCTGAAGAACGGCTTCTACGCGAACATGGGCGACAAGTTCGCCGAGCAGGCGGGTGGGGGCAAGCACTGGCTGGAGTACGACTACGCCACGCTGGCCGAGATGAGCGGCGCCGCGGGCCAGGCCTTCCAGGACCAGATGCAGAACACGACGCCCAACCAGTCGGTGAAGATGCTGCTGGCCTCCGGTGACGTGAAGCGCGTCGGCGAGGAGACGGTCCGCGGGACGAAGGCGACCCACTACTCCGGCAAGGTCGACATCGCGGACTTCACCGCCAAGAGCACGGACCTGGACGAGGCCCAGATGTCCGAGCTGAAGAAGCAGTTCGACCAGGCGGGCATGCGGACCGAGTCGATCGACATCTGGGTCAACGACGACGACCTGCTGGTCAAGAAGATCGAGAAGGCCGACACGAAGAACGGCCCGTTCTCGCAGACCGCCTACTACAGCGACTACGGCACCCCGCTCTCCGTGGAGAAGCCCCCGGCCTCGGACACGATGAGCTTCAAGGACCTGATCAACAGGCAGCCGGCCACGTAGTCCGCGACGGGCCGCGGACCCGGGACGCCGCCACCTGGCCCCGTCCCTGACCCCACCCCCGGATTACCCGGAGGAAAACACGCTTTACCTTCGGGTAATCTCCACCGAAGTAATTGGATCAAATGTTCCTAGGGGTGGGGTCATGAGTATGTCTGTGCGTATGGGTCGCAAGAGAGCCGCGGGCGCCGCGCTGGCGGCCCTGCTGCTGGCCGGCGGAGCGGTCGGCTGCGGGTCGGAGAAGGCCGACAAGGCGGGGGAGGACATGGCGCCCGCGGCGGCCGTGAAGAAGGCCGCGGCCAAGACCGAGGACCTCACCTCGTTCACGTTCCGCATGAAGGGCAGCGTCCCGGGGGACGGGCGGGTGCGCGCAGACGCCGCGATGAGCACCAAGCCGCTCGCCATGAGCATGAAGTTGTCCGCGCCCGACCAGGGCCCGGACAAGGTCGAGATGCGGTTCGTCGACGGTGCGGTCTACCTCGACGGTGGCGCCGCGGCCGCCAAGGAGATGGACGGCAAGAGCTGGATCAAGTTCGACGCCAAGGCCATGGGCGAGAAGGGCGGGCAGCCCGGCGCCAACTCGATCTCCGGGCAGGCCGACAACAACCCGGCCGACCAGTCCGCACTCCTGACCGGCTCCAAGGACCTCAAGAAGGTCGGCAGCGAGTCCGTCGGCGGCGTCGAGACCACGCACTACACGGGCACGGTCACGCTGGACCAGATGCGCGAGCTCTACAAGGACGAGGACGCGGCCACCAAGAAGCGCCGCGAGAAGAGCATGAAGCAGTACGAGGAGATGGGCATCGAGAAGCTCACGATGGACATGTGGGTCGACGGCGAGGACCACACCAAGCAGTTCCGCGCCCGCGGCAAGGGCGACAAGGGCCCCCTCGACATGACCATCACCTTCCTCGACTACAACAAGCCGGTGCACGTCGAGGCGCCGCCGAAGAAGCTGGTCATGGACTTCGGCGCGGAGATGAAGGGCCTCCAGGGCTGACCGGATTTGCCTGACGCGAACCCGTTCGCGTACTCTTCCACAGAAGCCAAAGACCGCTGGTCGTTGCTGTGTTCTCACTTGAGGGCGTAGTGGCCGAAGGATCCGTTGAAACTGCGGACGACCCGCGCAGGTGACTGTGGTAGTGCTCCCGGACTTCGTCCGGTCGAGCTCACGCCCCGTGCGCCTGCGACGGGGCGTTTTGTTTTGTCGGCCCCTTTTGAGCGGTCCTCATCACCCGGAAGGAGGCCGACGCTCTATGCCGACGCCCGACAAGGCTGCCGCGGTAGCCGAGCTCACGGACAAGTTCCGCAGCTCGAACGCCGCCGTGCTGACCGAGTACCGGGGTCTCACCGTGGCCCAGCTCAAGCAGCTGCGCCGTTCGCTCGGTGAGAACTCCGAGTACGCCGTGGTGAAGAACACGCTGACCAAGATCGCGGCCAACCAGGCCGGGATCGACACGCTGGACGACCTGTTCTCGGGTCCGACGGCGGTTGCCTTCGTCACCGGTGACCCGGTGGTGTCGGCGAAGGGTCTTCGTGACTTCGCCAAGGACAACCCCAACCTCGTCATCAAGGGCGGTGTCCTTGACGGCAAGGCGCTGTCCGCCGACGAGTTCAAGAAGCTTGCGGACCTCGAGTCCCGCGAGGTTCTGCTCAGCAAGCTGGCCGGTGCCTTCAAGGGCAAGCAGTCCCAGGCTGCTCAGCTCTTCCAGGCGCTGCCCTCGAAGTTCGTCCGCACCGCGGAGGCGCTTCGTGTCAAGCAGGCCGAGCAGGGCGGTGCCGAGTAATTCGGCTCGCACAGTGACCGCCGCCTGAGGCGACGGTCGTAGCGGGCCCAACGTACGCCCGCCTTCATATACACCCGGCACCAGCCGAATTAGTGGAAGGACGCCATCATGGCGAAGCTGTCTCAGGAAGACCTGCTCGAGCAGTTCGAGGGCATGACCCTCATCGAGCTCTCCGAGTTCGTGAAGGCCTTCGAGGAGAAGTTCGACGTCACCGCCGCCGCCGCGGTCGCCGCTGCCCCGGCCGGCCCGGGCGCCGTTGCCGAGGTCGCCGAGGAGCAGGACGAGTTCGACGTCATCCTCACCGGCGCCGGCGAGAAGAAGATCCAGGTCATCAAGGTCGTGCGCGAGCTCACCTCCCTGGGCCTCAAGGAGGCCAAGGACCTCGTCGACGGCACCCCGAAGCCGGTCCTCGAGAAGGTCGCCAAGGACGCCGCGGAGAAGGCCGCCGAGGCCCTCAAGGGCGCCGGCGCCTCCGTCGAGGTCAAGTGACCTCACGAGTCGTCTGACTCTTTTCACCGTACGTACGGCGGACACGCTGTAACGCACGGGTCGCCAAGGGCGATCACCCATGTGGGTGGTCGCCTTTCGGCGTTCCCGGGCACGCGCGCGAACGGTGCCTTGCGATGTCGGCCCCGACGAGTATGGTGATCTTCGTTGTGCCTCGGGACGGCCCGTGACGGTGACGATCTCAGAGCGAAGTCGGGGCAGAAGTCGGGGCAGGGGGGCCTTGACGAACCGCACGCAGCGCGCAATTCTCAGGACGCGTCGTCACAACGATCCGGATCCGAGGCATGGATCGGCGGCGAAGAGGGCAGTATCGATGTGCATCGAGGGCGTGGCTTGCAGCAGGGGTTGAGAACAACGAGGGTCTCCCAGAACCCGCACTGGACATCAGTGGGCCAACTGGCTACACTGACCCTTTGCGCTGCCTGTTAGCTGCCTCCTGCCCGTCACCAGGGGCATGCCCATGCTTGAGCACCGTGGACCGAATCTTCCCTGACCTGGGAATTCTGTCCCTGTGTCCAGCCTGGGACCGGTACGCGCGTAGTGAGTCCGAGCCCTCGGAAGGACCCCCTCTTGGCCGCCTCGCGCACTGCCTCGACCGCGAATACGAACAACGGCGCCAGCACCGCCCCGCTGCGCATCTCCTTTGCAAAGATCAAGGAGCCCCTCGAGGTTCCGAACCTTCTTGCGCTGCAGACCGAGAGCTTTGACTGGCTGCTCGGCAATGACGCGTGGAAGGCTCGTGTCGAGGCGGCTCTGGACAGCGGACAGGACGTCCCCACCAAGTCCGGTCTGGAGGAGATCTTCGAGGAGATCTCCCCGATCGAGGACTTCTCCGGGTCGATGTCCCTGACGTTCCGCGACCACCGTTTCGAGCCCCCGAAGAACTCCATCGACGAGTGCAAGGAGCGCGACTTCACGTTCGCCGCCCCGCTCTTCGTCACCGCCGAGTTCACCAACAACGAGACCGGCGAGATCAAGTCCCAGACGGTCTTCATGGGCGACTTCCCGCTCATGACGAACAAGGGCACCTTCGTCATCAACGGCACCGAGCGTGTCGTGGTGTCGCAGCTGGTCCGTTCGCCCGGCGTCTACTTCGACTCCTCGATCGACAAGACGTCCGACAAGGACATCTTCTCCGCCAAGATCATCCCGTCCCGGGGTGCCTGGCTGGAGATGGAGATCGACAAGCGCGACATGGTCGGTGTCCGCATCGACCGCAAGCGCAAGCAGTCGGTCACCGTTCTGCTCAAGGCTCTCGGTTGGACGACCGAGCAGATCCTCGAGGAGTTCGGCGAGTACGAGTCCATGCGCGCCACCCTGGAGAAGGACCACACCCAGGGCCAGGACGACGCGCTGCTCGACATCTACCGCAAGCTCCGTCCGGGCGAGCCGCCGACCCGTGAGGCCGCTCAGACGCTGCTCGAGAACCTCTACTTCAACCCCAAGCGCTACGACCTCGCGAAGGTCGGCCGCTACAAGGTCAACAAGAAGCTGGGTGCGGACGCTCCGCTCGACGCGGGCATCCTGACGGTCGAGGACATCATCGCCTCGATCAAGTACCTGGTGAAGCTGCACGCCGGTGAGACCGAGACCGTTGGCGACAGCGGTACGTCGATCGTCGTCGAGACCGACGACATCGACCACTTCGGCAACCGTCGTCTGCGCAACGTCGGCGAGCTCATCCAGAACCAGGTCCGCACGGGTCTGGCTCGTATGGAGCGCGTCGTGCGCGAGCGCATGACGACCCAGGACGTCGAGGCGATCACGCCGCAGACCCTGATCAACATCCGCCCGGTCGTGGCGTCGATCAAGGAATTCTTCGGCACCTCGCAGCTGTCGCAGTTCATGGACCAGAACAACCCGCTGTCGGGTCTCACCCACAAGCGCCGTCTCTCGGCGCTTGGCCCGGGTGGTCTCTCCCGTGAGCGGGCCGGCTTCGAGGTCCGTGACGTGCACCCGTCCCACTACGGCCGCATGTGCCCGATCGAGACGCCCGAAGGCCCCAACATCGGCCTGATCGGTTCGCTCGCCTCCTACGGCCGCGTCAACGCGTTCGGCTTCGTCGAGACGCCGTACCGCAAGGTCGTCGAGGGCCAGGTCACCGACGACGTCGACTACCTGACGGCCGACGAGGAGGACCGCTTCGTCATCGCGCAGGCCAACGCGCCGCTGACGGACGACCTCCACTTCGCCGAGGCCCGCGTCCTGATCCGCCGTCGTGGCGGAGAGATCGACTACGTGCCCGGCACGGACGTCGACTACATGGACGTCTCGCCGCGCCAGATGGTGTCGGTCGCGACCGCGATGATCCCCTTCCTTGAGCATGACGACGCCAACCGTGCCCTCATGGGCGCGAACATGATGCGTCAGGCCGTGCCGCTGATCACCGCCGAGGCTCCCCTCGTCGGCACCGGCATGGAGTACCGCTGTGCGGTCGACGCCGGTGACGTGATCAAGGCCGAGAAGGCGGGTGTGGTCCAGGAGGTCTCCGCGGACTACGTCACGGTCACCAACGACGACGGCACGTACACCACGTACCGCATCGCCAAGTTCTCCCGGTCGAACCAGGGCACCTCCGTCAACCAGAAGGTTGTCGTCGACGAGGGCGCCCGCGTGATCGAGGGCCAGGTCCTGGCCGACGGTCCCGCGACCGAAGAGGGCGAGATGGCCCTCGGCAAGAACCTGCTCGTGGCGTTCATGCCGTGGGAGGGTCACAACTACGAGGACGCGATCATCCTGTCGCAGCGCCTCGTGCAGGACGACGTCCTCTCCTCGATCCACATCGAGGAGCACGAGGTCGACGCCCGTGACACCAAGCTCGGCCCGGAGGAGATCACCCGGGACATCCCGAACGTCTCCGAAGAGGTCCTCGCCGACCTCGACGAGCGCGGCATCATCCGTATCGGTGCCGAGGTCGTCGCCGGCGACATCCTCGTCGGCAAGGTCACGCCCAAGGGCGAGACCGAGCTGACGCCGGAGGAGCGCCTGCTCCGCGCGATCTTCGGTGAGAAGGCGCGCGAGGTCCGTGACACCTCCCTGAAGGTGCCGCACGGCGAGATCGGCAAGGTCATCGGCGTCCGCGTCTTCGACCGTGAAGAGGGCGACGAGCTGCCGCCGGGCGTGAACCAGCTGGTTCGTGTCTACGTGGCGCAGAAGCGCAAGATCACGGACGGCGACAAGCTGGCCGGCCGTCACGGCAACAAGGGTGTTATCTCGAAGATCCTTCCGATCGAGGACATGCCGTTCCTCGAGGACGGAACTCCGGTCGACATCATCCTCAACCCGCTGGGTGTGCCGTCCCGAATGAACCCGGGACAGGTCCTGGAGATCCACCTCGGCTGGCTCGCCAGCCGCGGCTGGGACGTCTCCGGGCTCGGCGACGAGTGGGCGCAGCGTCTGCAGGCCATCGGCGCCGACCAGGTCCCCCCGGGCACCAACGTCGCGACCCCGGTCTTCGACGGCGCCCGCGAGGACGAGATCTCCGGTCTCTTCGAGGCCACGATCCCGAACCGCGACGGCGACCGCCTGGTCCAGCCGTCCGGCAAGGCGCAGCTGTTCGACGGCCGCTCCGGCGAGCCGTTCCCGGACCCGATCTCGGTCGGGTACATGTACATCCTCAAGCTGCACCACCTGGTCGACGACAAGCTGCACGCGCGTTCGACCGGTCCGTACTCGATGATCACCCAGCAGCCGCTGGGTGGTAAGGCTCAGTTCGGTGGTCAGCGCTTCGGTGAGATGGAGGTGTGGGCGCTGGAGGCATACGGCGCCGCATACGCCCTCCAGGAGCTGCTGACGATCAAGTCCGACGACGTGACCGGCCGCGTGAAGGTCTACGAGGCCATCGTCAAGGGCGAGAACATCCCCGAGCCCGGCATCCCCGAGTCCTTCAAGGTGCTCATCAAGGAAATGCAGTCGCTCTGCCTCAACGTGGAGGTGCTGTCCTCGGACGGCATGTCCATCGAGATGCGCGACACCGACGAGGACGTCTTCCGCGCGGCGGAGGAGCTCGGTATCGACCTGTCCCGGCGCGAGCCGAGCAGCGTCGAAGAGGTCTGACGGGTTGGCCGGCCGGATCTCCGATCCGGCCGGCTCTCCCCGGACCCGTTCAGACCATGATTGAGACTCGACCCCGAAAGAGGGATTGACGACAAAGTGCTCGACGTCAACTTCTTCGACGAGCTGCGGATCGGCCTTGCCACCGCGGACGACATCCGACAGTGGTCCCACGGCGAGGTCAAGAAGCCGGAGACCATCAACTACCGCACGCTCAAGCCCGAGAAGGACGGACTCTTCTGCGAGAAGATCTTCGGTCCGACCCGGGACTGGGAGTGCTACTGCGGCAAGTACAAGCGTGTCCGCTTCAAGGGCATCATCTGCGAGCGCTGCGGCGTCGAGGTCACTCGCGCCAAGGTGCGTCGTGAGCGGATGGGCCACATTGAGCTGGCCGCCCCTGTCACGCACATCTGGTACTTCAAGGGCGTCCCGTCGCGCCTCGGCTACCTGCTTGATCTCGCCCCGAAGGACCTCGAGAAGGTCATCTACTTCGCGGCGTACATGATCACGTTCGTGGACGAGGAGCGCCGTACGCGTGACCTGCCCTCCCTGGAGGCGCACGTCTCCGTGGAGCGCCAGCAGGTCGAGAACCGTCGCGACTCGGACCTCGAGGCCCGCGCCAAGAAGCTCGAGACCGACCTGGCCGAGCTCGAGGCCGAGGGCGCCAAGGCCGACGTGCGCCGCAAGGTGCGCGAAGGCGCCGAGCGCGAGATGAAGCAGCTGCGCGACCGTGCGCAGCGCGAGATCGACCGTCTCGACGAGGTGTGGAGCCGCTTCAAGAACCTCAAGGTCCAGGACCTCGAGGGCGACGAGCTGCTCTACCGCGAGCTGCGTGACCGCTTCGGCACGTACTTCGACGGCTCCATGGGTGCGGCTGCTCTGCAGAAGCGCCTGGAGTCCTTCGACCTCGACGAGGAGGCCGAGCGCCTCCGCGAGATCATCCGTACCGGCAAGGGCCAGAAGAAGACCCGTGCGCTCAAGCGCCTCAAGGTCGTCTCCGCGTTCCTGCAGACCAGCAACAGCCCCAAGGGCATGGTGCTCGACTGCGTGCCGGTCATCCCGCCGGACCTGCGTCCGATGGTGCAGCTGGACGGTGGCCGCTTCGCGACCTCCGACCTGAACGACCTGTACCGCCGCGTGATCAACCGCAACAACCGCCTGAAGCGCCTTCTCGACCTCGGTGCGCCCGAGATCATCGTGAACAACGAGAAGCGCATGCTCCAGGAGGCCGTGGACGCCCTCTTCGACAACGGTCGTCGTGGTCGCCCGGTCACCGGTCCCGGCAACCGCCCGCTGAAGTCCCTGAGCGACATGCTCAAGGGCAAGCAGGGCCGATTCCGTCAGAACCTTCTCGGTAAGCGTGTGGACTACTCCGCGCGTTCCGTGATCGTCGTCGGCCCGCAGCTGAAGCTGCACCAGTGTGGTCTGCCGAAGGCCATGGCACTGGAGCTCTTCAAGCCGTTCGTGATGAAGCGCCTGGTCGACCTGAACCACGCGCAGAACATCAAGTCGGCGAAGCGCATGGTCGAGCGCGGCCGCACGGTCGTGTACGACGTCCTGGAAGAGGTCATCGCGGAGCACCCGGTTCTCCTGAACCGTGCGCCCACGCTGCACCGCCTCGGCATCCAGGCCTTCGAGCCGCAGCTGGTCGAGGGCAAGGCCATTCAGATCCACCCGCTCGTCTGCACCGCGTTCAACGCGGACTTCGACGGTGACCAGATGGCCGTGCACCTGCCGCTCTCCGCGGAGGCGCAGGCCGAGGCCCGCATCCTGATGCTGTCCTCGAACAACATCCTGAAGCCCGCCGACGGCCGTCCGGTCACGATGCCGACCCAGGACATGGTCCTCGGTCTGTTCTTCCTGACCACCGACGGTGAGCTCCGTGACGTCAAGGGCGAGGGCCGTGCGTTCGGCTCCACCGCCGAGGCGACCATGGCGTTCGACGCCGGCGAGCTCGCGCTCCAGTCGTCCGTCGACATCCGCTTCCCGGTGGGCACCATCCCGCCGCGCGGCTGGACCCCGCCGGTCAACGCGGACGGCGAGGAGTTCGGTGACGAGCGGGCCTACCAGCCCGGCGACAGCTTCCGGCTGCGCACGTCCCTGGGCCGCGCGCTCTTCAACGAGCTGCTGCCCGAGGACTACCCGTTCGTCGACTACTCGGTGGGCAAGAAGCAGCTCTCCGAGATCGTCAACGACCTGGCCGAGCGCTACCCCAAGGTCATCGTGGCGGCGACGCTCGACAACCTGAAGGCGGCCGGCTTCTTCTGGGCGACCCGTTCCGGCGTCACCGTGGCCATCTCCGACGTCGTGGTCCCCGAGGCCAAGAAGGAGATCGTCGCGGGCTACGAGGCCCAGGACGAGAAGGTCCAGAAGCAGTACGAGCGCGGTCTGATCACCAAGGACGAGCGCACGCAGGAGCTCATCGCGATCTGGACCAAGGCGACCAACGAGGTTGCCGAGGCGATGAACGCGAACTTCCCCAAGACGAACCCCATCTTCATGATGGTTGACTCGGGTGCCCGAGGAAACATGATGCAGATGCGTCAGATCGCCGGTATGCGTGGTCTGGTGTCGAACGCGAAGAACGAGACCATCCCGCGTCCGATCAAGGCCTCGTTCCGTGAGGGCCTGACCGTCCTCGAGTACTTCATCTCCACGCACGGTGCCCGTAAGGGTCTGGCGGACACGGCTCTGCGTACCGCCGACTCCGGTTACCTCACCCGTCGTCTGGTCGACGTCTCCCAGGACGTCATCATTCGCGAGGAGGACTGTGGCACCGAGCGCGGTCTGAAGCTGAAGATCGCGGTCAAGGGCGAGGACGGTGTGCTCCGCAAGACGGAGAACGTCGAGACCTCGGTGTACGCCCGCATGCTGGCCGAGGACGTCGTCATCGACGGCAAGGTCATCGCGCCGGCCAACGTCGACCTCGGTGACGTCCTCATCGACGCCCTGGTCGCCAACGGCGTCGAGGAGGTCAAGACCCGCTCGGTCCTGACCTGCGAGTCCGCGGTCGGCACCTGTGCCTTCTGCTACGGCCGTTCGCTCGCCACCGGCAAGCTGGTCGACATCGGTGAGGCGGTCGGCATCATCGCCGCCCAGTCCATCGGTGAGCCCGGCACACAGCTGACGATGCGTACCTTCCACACCGGTGGTGTGGCCGGTGACGACATCACCCAGGGTCTGCCCCGTGTCGTCGAGCTCTTCGAGGCTCGTACGCCCAAGGGTGTCGCCCCGATCTCGGAGGCGGCCGGCCGCATCCGTATCGAGGAGACCGAGAAGACCAAGAAGATCGTCGTCACGCCGGACGACGGCAGCGACGAGACTCCCTTCCCGATCTCGAAGCGTGCCAAGGTCCTCGTGCGTGAGGGTGACCACGTCGAGGTGGGCCAGAAGCTCACCTTCGGTGCCACCAACCCGCACGACGTGCTGCGGATCCTCGGTCAGCGCGCGGTCCAGGTCCACCTGGTCGGCGAAGTCCAGAAGGTCTACAACAGCCAGGGCGTGTCGATCCACGACAAGCACATCGAGATCATCATCCGGCAGATGCTGCGCCGCGTGACGATCATCGAGTCCGGCGACGCGGAGCTGCTGCCGGGCGAGCTCGTCGAGCGCTCGAAGTTCGAGACCGAGAACCGTCGTGTGGTCACGGAAGGCGGCCACCCGGCCTCCGGCCGTCCGCAGCTGATGGGTATCACCAAGGCCTCGCTGGCGACGGAATCCTGGCTGTCGGCCGCCTCCTTCCAGGAGACGACCCGAGTCCTGACGGATGCGGCGATCAACGCCAAGTCCGACAGCCTCATCGGCCTCAAGGAGAACGTCATCATCGGTAAGCTCATCCCGGCCGGTACGGGTCTCTCCCGCTACCGCAACATCCGGGTCGAGCCGACCGAGGAGGCCAAGGCCGCGATGTACTCGGCCGTCGGCTACGACGACATCGACTACTCCCCGTTCGGCACGGGCTCCGGCCAGGCCGTTCCGCTGGAGGACTACGACTACGGGCCTTACAACCAGTAAGAGTGGCTCCGGGCGAGTCGTTCGCTCGAGTCGAACCGCAGGGCGGTCATCCCGAAAGGGGTGGCCGCCCTGCGGCGTTTCCGCCTGCCGGGAGGACGGTCAGCGGTTCAGCCGGAGGTGGGGCTCCAGCGCGCGCAGCCGCGTGCGGGTGTCCGGATGGCTGGAGAGGAGCCCGGCCAGCCTGCCCGGCTTTCCCACGCGGCGTCCCGCGGTGAGCGCCCGGGCGCGGTCGCTGTCCTCCTGGGCCTGCATCTGATGGAGCACCTCGGTCAGGGTCGGGGCGAAACCGAGGGCGGCGGCCTGCTGGTCGGCGCGGAGTTCGCTGCGGCGCCCGACGTGGGCGAGGAGGTAGGGCGCGGCGATCAGCGGGATCACGATGAACCACAGGGTGGCCGCCGCCGCGACGGCGAAGGCGCCGATGGCCAGGAAGATGACGCCGGTCGCGAGGACCGAGATGTGGCGCGCGACGAAGAGCGCGACGCGGGCGAACCAGCGGGCGATTCCCCAGACGATCCGTCCGGGCAGCGAGTACCAGTAGCCGAGCAGACCGGCCCAGGAGTGGCCGCCCGTGTGGTGGCCGAGCTCATGGGCGAGCACGGCGGCGAGCCTGCTGCTGGGGAGCTGGTTCAAGGAGTAGGTGGTCACGCCGACGACGTGGCCCGCCGCCGCCAGGGCGCTCAGCTCGTCGCTGTTCTCCACCAGCAGTTCGTACGTGTGCGGTTCGACGCCCGCGCGAGCGGTGACCTCGCGCCAGACGGGGTCGAGCCGTGCCCTCTCCTCGGCCAGGGGGTGACGCAGCCCGAGGACGTGGCGGGCGAAGGCCAGCTCCGTCGGGCGATGGAAGACGAGCGCGCCGGAGGCCAGCCAGGTGAGGACGATCAGCCAGCCGAGGGCGCCGAACAGCGCCAGCGCGAGCGAGCCGACCACGATCAGGCTCACGATGAACCCCGGTGCGTGGACCAGCAGACTGCCGACCGCGGTGGCGTCGGCGCCGCGCTGGTGTGCGGCCACGTGGACGCGGGAGCCGAGGTGGCGGTAGTCGAGGTCGTCGGTGGCCCGGTGGGGGAGCGACGGCGAGGCCTGCGGGGTGGTCTGGGGCGGCTGCGGGTACTGCGAGGGCGGAGCGGACTCAGGGGGCGCACTGGGCGCGCCCGCGGGGTACTGCGGGGTGCCCGGGTAGGGCGGCGGGGCCTGAGGCGGAATGGCGGCCGTGGGGTACTGCGGGGAGGCCGTGGGGTACTGCGGGGGGCGGGGATCGCCCGGGTACGGCGGTTCCGGGTAGGCGGGGCCGGGAGGGGACACGGTACGGGTTCCTTCGGCTCGTGGGGCGACGGGTGGGGATGTGCGGTGTGCGGTGCTGGGGCGTCAGCCGATGAGCAGAGCCACCGGGAGCAGCACCGTGCCGACGCAGAAGGCGATCAGGCCGGTGCGGATCCACTGGTGCTTGCGCGCGGCGATACGACTGGTCTCGGCCAGGGCCGAGGTGAGGCCGAGAGCGGGACAGCGTTCCGTCTCGGCGAGTGCGGCGGCCAACCGGCCCTCGCGTACGGCCTGTTGGATGTCCCCGAAGTACGACAGGGGCTGTCCCGCGGCCCCGGCACCGGTGCGGTACCGGGGCAGCACGGCCAGCAGCAGGGCGAACAGGGCGAGCGTGAGGGTCGCGATCCCCGCCCACCAGGTTGCTGTGCCGGCCGGGGACAGCGCGCTCGGCCGCCAGTCGCGACCCGCGAGCAGCCCGCTGAACATGCCCGCCGTCATCCCCAGCGCGCCCACCAGGACGCCGGCCTTGCTGTCGGCGCGGGCGATCTCGCCCCGCAGGTCGGTCAGCAGCCGTTCGGCGAGCTTGACCCCCGGGGCGTCGGGGCCGCCGGTGGAGGTGGTGCCGCTCGGGGCGGTCATGCGGACGAGGGGGCGCTCGGGTCTCCGGACGGTTGCGGCTGCCCGTACGGCTGGGGTGCGGGGGGCCGGTCGGTGGGCTCCGGCGGCTGCCCTGCCGGGCCGGCCGCGCCGAGCAGGGCGTCCTGCGGGCCCGGCTCGCTCGGCGCGGGGCCCGCGTCCTGCGCCGGGGGAGCGCTGCCCACGCCCTGCTGCCTGATGAGCTCGTTGAGCGCCCGCAGCGCGAACTTCGCGGACTCCGCCTTCTGGTAGTCCTCGAGCCCGTCGCCGCCGATCAGCTCCAACTGGCTCTGGATGAGCGAGAGCTGGTCCCTGCGGATGTTGCTCATCACCAGTTGGGTGTCGTCGGGGTGCTGGGCCAGGTGCAGGGCCCAGTCGCCGACTCCGCCGTGCTGCAGGTGGTACTGGTAGAAGGCGATCTTCTTCGCGACGAGCTCCTGCGCCTGCTGCTGCCGCAGCGCCTCCAGCTCGTGCTCCTGATGGGCCCGACGCAGCTGGAACTGGTGCTCGGGGTCGAGCATCTCGTTCTCGTAGCGCAGTTGCCGTTGCCGTTGGCGGTGGGCGATCGCCTCTTCGTCGAGCCGCAGCCGCACCAGGCAGGTCACCGTGACACCGATGCCCGCCGCGAAGCCCCCCGCCTCGACCGCCCGCTGGACGGCTGCCTCGGCGGTCGGACTGTCCTCGATCGCGAAGCGGCGGCTGACCGGCCGGGCGAACTGGTGCAGCTCGCGGGTGAGCCGGGTCGGTAGATCGCGCTCTCCGGATGCCACGCACCTGATCGGGTCGGTCACCCGCCAGGTCAGGTCGGCGGTGACCCCGAACGAGAACGCGTCGTCGTCGCTGGGGAGCTGAAGTTCGACCTGGACGGGGTGGCTGCCCAGGTCCACCTCGTACACCGAGACGTAGCGGCGGGTGGCCGCGTCCGTCCGGGTCGGCCGGTGGGGCGGCACGAAGACGTCGTACGTGCCGCCCGCCGTGGCGAAGACCAAGGCGTGGTCGATCGCGGTCACCGGCCTGCGCGCGGTGTAGTCGAAGCGTGAGATCGGCCGGACCGTGAGCACCGGGTCGATCAACCGGGTGTGCCGGTCGGCCTGCTGCTGCCACTCCGGCTGTCGGCGGATGTCCGCCATGGGTCAACTCCTCGATGGTTCGGGTGCGAGTCAGAGGGAGGGGGAGGGGGCTGCCGGACGGCTCACCGGGGGCGCCGGGTGCAGGACCTGGAGGAGCCGGTCGGCGATCTCGGGGCGCGGGCCGCCGTCCTCGGCGCGCAGGGTCCGCAGCAGGTGGTCGAGCCGGTCGCGGTCGGCGACCGTGCCGACCAGGGCGGGCAGGAGCCCGGCGAGGGCCCGTTCGGCGTCGGGGTGCCGCCCGGCGACGTACACCCAGGTCCGCATCGCCTCGAGTGCGGGCCGGGTGTGGGAGCGGTCGCCCAGCGCCGTCCGCCAGAGAGTGGCGAGGTCGCGGGCCCACTCCGTGTGGTGCGTGCCGGACTCGGCGTACCACTCGACCAGGCCGCCCTCCTCCGGGTTGTCGCAGGCGCGTACGAACGCGTCGAGCGCGAGGGAGCGGACCGCGGGGGTGTCCAGGTAGAGCAGTCGCACCAGCTCGGAGAGCATTTCGCCGCGGCTGCCCGCGGAGAGCAGCAGAGCCGTCGACTCGATGAGGTTGTCCCGCTCGGCCGCGCTGCTGCTCTCCGCACGGGCTCGTGTCGCCAGTGCGTCGAGGGCGGGCCCGGCCAGATCGGGCCGCAGCGGCGCGAGCAGCGCGAAGGCACGGATCGCGGTCCAGCGGCGCGCCCAGTGCGGGTCGGTGCACCACTGCGAGAGCAGCCGCAGGACCACCGGGGCGCCGGAGAGCTGGGCGAGGGTGAGTGCGTTCGCCGCGGTGACCCGGGGGCCGAAGGACGGCGAGGCCGCCCACGTGTCGATCAGGAGCGCCATGGTGGAGGGGAGATCCGCGTACGCCAGGAGCGCGGTCGCCGCCGCGGCGCGGGTCCGCACCAGGGGGCGTCCGTCGCGGGCCAGCTGCTTGAGCCAGTCGACGAGCGCGGGGCGGGCCGAGGGGTGCCCCGTCCATACCTCGGTGAGCAGGGCCTTCGGGGTGCGTTCCTCGCTGAAGCGCGCCAGGTACTGGGGTACGGGGCCCCACTCGGTCGGCTCGTGCCGTTCCTCACCCACGGCACGCGCCAGGTCGAGACGGTCGGCCGCCGCGGGCCCGAACACCGGGATCTCCGGGGGCTGTTCGGGATGCTGGAGGCGCTGGAAGTGCACGAAGAGTCTGTCGGCGAGTTCGGCGGCCAGGACGTAGGGCGCCTGGTCGAAGACGGCGAGCGAGATCAGGAACGCCTTGTCCCGCAGGGTCAGCGCCGGGTCGCTCAGCCAGGTCCGGCACTGCTTCTCCACGGCGGCGACACCGAAGTCCACGAGTCGTCCGAGCGCCTGCTCTGACCCGTCGTACCCGGCGAGGCGCTCGGCGAAGTCCGCGACCTCGGCCGGCCGCCGCCGTCCGGTGCCCAGGAAATCCACCACGGGGCCGAGCGTGAGCAGCCGCTCGACGGTGGCGGCCTCCTGGTGGTGCAGGGCGGACAGGTGCGCGCGCAGGACCTGGGCCGGGTCCGGCGTCTCCCAGACGGCAGGGACGGCGCCCAGCAGGTGGGGGGAGTTCTCGACGGTGATCACCAGATGGCCGCCGGAACTCTTGAGCTGGTCGCGGGCGGCGTACAGATGGGTGTCCCGCAGCGGCTTGTTCCGGCTGAGCACCATGTCGCGGAGCACATGGCCATCCCCGTGCGTGAGCTGCGCGGCCAGCGCGCCCGGGCTGGTCTCGGGCTGCAGGGCCCGCACAGTGGCGCTGCCCGCGCCGCGCAGGAGCATCAGTGCGGCCGCGGCGCGCCCGGTGGCATGGGCCCCCGAGAGCACCAGGACCCGGTCCTCGCGCAACCGCCGGAGCGCCGCCGCGAAAGCGGGTCCCTCGACGAAGACACCGGCGAGCCGGTCGAGCCGCTCGCGAGGGACCTCGCCGGAGGCGTACGCGGGGCCGGCCGCCCCGTACTGGTGGATCTCGGTCTTGCCACCCATGACGACGTCCCGGCCTACGGACCCGCCGGACACCCCGTGCTGGGCGCCGCCGACCAGCGAGCCCCCGAAGGAGGAAGCCGCGCCGATGATGAACTCCGGCGCGTGCGCGAAGAGTTCGCGCTGGGCGGCACGCGCCTCCTGCGTCTGCTCCTCGGGTTCCCGGGGCTCGGCGGGGCGCGGGTCCTGGGGAGGTACGGCCCCCGGGGGAGCCGGCGACGGAGGGTTCACGCGGAGTCACCCCGCCCCGGTCCCGCGGGTGTGCCGGGTACGCCTGATGCACCGCCCAGATACACGTCGCCCTTGACGGTCCCGCCGGACACCCCGTGCTGGTCGCCGCCCACGAGGCTGCCGCCGAAGCTGGGGGAGCCGCCGTGGAAGGTGAAGACCGCACCCGCGGACCCGGGAGGAGTCCCCCGCCCCGGCGCCGGACGGTCCCCCGAGCCGCCGCCCGGCGCCGGGGTTTCCCCCGCTCCACAGTGGTCATCGGTCAGGGCCGCACCCGGCACGGGCCCGTGCAGCCATGCCTCCAGCGGGCCGTTCTTGCTGTCGACGGTGACGGCGTGGAAGCCGTCGGACGGGACGCCCGGCCGGTCGTGCCGCACGACACCCGCGTACACGCCCTGCGAGACGCAGAGCGCGAAGTCGTCGGCGCGTTCCCGCAGCGCCGCACGCAGGACGTCGGCGTCGAGCAGCCGGCAGGCGTGGTTGAGGTCGGAGCCGACCCATCCGTTCAGCTCGTCCACCGCCACGTATCCCGTCGCGACCACGGCCCGCAGCCTGATCTGCGCGGAGCGCGATGCCATCCGGTTGACCGCGCGCAGCTGGGCCGGCACCTCACCGAGGAGAGCGCGCAGCAGGGCGTGCACCGAGGCGTTGGCGTCGATCAGCTCCATCACCGAGTCGCCGCGGTCGGCGCGCAGCCGCAGGGTTTCGTCGATCCGGGCGCTCTCCAGCGCACGGTCGGTGATGTCGTACAACATGCGTCGCAGATACGCCTGTTCGACGTCGTCGCGGTCGCTGTACTTCTCGATGTCGAGCAGCAGGATCGTGCGGCTCACGGGGTCGGTCATGTTCGCCCTTCGCTCGGGGAGTCGTGCCGACCTGAAGCGTGCCGACGACGGGCTCCCCGCGGTGAGGGCGGATGACGCACTCGAAGTGTGACCGTGTGCACAGAGTCGCTTTGGGGAAGCGGGTGGTGGCCCTCGGTCACCAGTGCTCGGGGCGTTCGGCGCGCGCGATGCGCCGCAGTACGTCGGGTCGCATGATCACGAGGGCCCGCCGCCCGGTGGAGACCGCCTCCCGGTCGCGCAATTCCTTGAGCAGCCGCTGCACCATCTCCCGGGACGCCCCGACGGACCCGGCGAGCTCCTGCTTGCTCAGTGGCACGGCGAGCTCGATGCCTTCGGCCGTGCGGCGCCCGTGGGTGCGGGCGAGGTCGAGCAGCAGTGCGGCGAACCGTTCCTTGACGCTCATGGACGCGAACTCCAGGCGGCGCCGGTCGGCGGCCCGGGTGCGGTCGGAGGTCAGGGCCAGCAGGGCGAAGGAGGCGGCGGGGGAGCGGCCGAGGAAGTCCGTGAACCGTTCGTGTTCCACGGCCACGGCGCGCACGGCCTCCAGGGCGGTCACCGTCGCCGAGCGCGGCCGTCCGGTCAGTGCGGCGGACTCTCCGATGATGTCGCCGGGGCCGCGCAGGGCGAGGAGCGCCTCGTACCCGTTGGCGGCCGCGGCGGTCACCTTGTTCCAGCCGTACAGGATGAGCAGGACGTGCGACGAGGGTTCGTTCTGGTGCAGGAGCCTGATGCGGGGAGCGAAGTCCAGCTCGTGGCCGAGCCCGAGCAGGGCGGAGCGTTCCTCGCTCTCCAGGCGGGCGAGGAAGGGGACGCGGTCGTCCAGACCGCCGTCCCCGGGTAAGTGCGCCACCGTCATGGGTCCCCCGATCGTCCAGCGGACCGATCAAGCTACTGAAGACGAGTGCGCCATGAACATGGAAGGGTGGGAATCGGCCCTCGGAGGGGCTGCGAAAGTGGTCCGAGAAGTCCGGCGTGTCGGGGTGGCCTGCATTTGTTTTGACCGAACCCGATGAGGTAGGTACGCTCAGACCTTGTGCCTGGGGTGTGCCTGGGCTCGCGCGCGTGTCTTCAGCCGCATCGCGAGTCCGAGAACGGCCACCGTAATCTGCGCCCCTTTCCGCCTTGCGGCGGGAGTCTGCAGCATTCGACACACCCGACCGCGTGGGTCGGCGATGTTCCGGGTTAGCTTTACCTATTCGGCACACAGAAACCGGAGAAGTAGTGCCTACGATCCAGCAGCTGGTCCGTAAGGGCCGGCAGGACAAGGTCGAGAAGAACAAGACGCCCGCACTCGAGGGTTCGCCCCAGCGCCGTGGCGTCTGCACGCGTGTGTTCACGACCACCCCGAAGAAGCCGAACTCGGCCCTCCGTAAGGTCGCGCGTGTGCGTCTGACCTCCGGGATCGAGGTCACGGCCTACATTCCGGGTGAGGGACACAACCTGCAGGAGCACTCCATCGTGCTCGTGCGTGGTGGCCGTGTGAAGGACCTGCCTGGTGTTCGTTACAAGATCATCCGCGGTTCCCTCGACACCCAGGGTGTCAAGAACCGCAAGCAGGCCCGCAGCCGCTACGGCGCCAAGAAGGAGAAGTAAGAATGCCTCGTAAGGGCCCCGCCCCGAAGCGCCCGGTCATCATCGACCCGGTCTACGGTTCTCCTCTGGTGACCTCCCTCATCAACAAGGTGCTGCTGAACGGCAAGCGCTCCACCGCCGAGCGCATCGTGTACGGCGCCATGGAGGGCCTGCGCGAGAAGACCGGCAACGACCCGGTCATCACGCTGAAGCGCGCGCTCGAGAACATCAAGCCGACCCTCGAGGTCAAGTCCCGCCGTGTCGGTGGCGCGACCTACCAGGTCCCGATCGAGGTCAAGCCGGGCCGAGCGAACACGCTCGCCCTGCGCTGGCTGGTCGGTTACTCCCGCGCCCGTCGCGAGAAGACCATGACCGAGCGTCTGCTCAACGAGCTCCTCGACGCCTCCAACGGCCTCGGTGCCGCTGTGAAGAAGCGTGAGGACACCCACAAGATGGCCGAGTCCAACAAGGCCTTCGCGCACTACCGCTGGTAGTCGCTACCCCCATCGAGACCGAGAGAAGACTGAGCCGATATGGCTACCACTTCACTTGACCTGGCCAAGGTGCGCAACATCGGCATCATGGCCCACATCGACGCGGGCAAGACGACGACCACCGAGCGGATCCTGTTCTACACCGGTGTGTCGTACAAGATCGGTGAGGTGCACGACGGCGCCGCGACGATGGACTGGATGGAGCAGGAGCAGGAGCGTGGCATCACGATCACCTCTGCTGCCACCACCTGTCACTGGCCGCTGAACGACGTCGACCACACCATCAACATCATCGACACCCCGGGCCACGTCGACTTCACCGTCGAGGTGGAGCGTTCGCTCCGCGTGCTCGACGGTGCCGTGACGGTGTTCGACGGCGTCGCCGGTGTTGAGCCCCAGTCCGAGACCGTGTGGCGTCAGGCGGACCGCTACGGCGTCCCGCGCATCTGCTTCGTCAACAAGCTCGACCGCACCGGTGCCGAGTTCCACCGTTGTGTCGACATGATCGTCGACCGCCTCGGTGCGACCCCGATCGTCATGCAGCTGCCCATCGGCGCGGAGGCTGACTTCAAGGGCGTCGTCGACCTCGTCACGATGAAGGCCTTCGTCTGGTCCGCAGAGACCAAGATGGGCGAGGCCTACGACATCGTCGACATCCCGGACACGCACACCGAGGCTGCCGAGGAGTACCGCGGCAAGCTGCTCGAGGCCGTGGCCGAGAACGACGAGCAGATGATGGAGCTGTACCTCGAGGGCCAGGAGCCCACCGAGGAGCAGCTGTACGCGGCGATCCGTCGTGTCACCATCGCCTCGGGCAAGGGCGGCGACACCACCGTCACCCCCGTCTTCTGCGGCACCGCGTTCAAGAACAAGGGCGTTCAGCCCCTGCTCGACGCCGTCGTGCGCTACCTGCCGTCCCCCCTGGACGTCGAGGCCATCGAGGGCCACGACGTCAAGGACCCGGAGACGGTCGTCAAGCGCAAGCCGTCCGACGAGGAGCCCCTGTCGGCGCTCGCGTTCAAGATCGCGAGCGACCCGCACCTGGGCAAGCTCACCTTCGTCCGGATCTACTCCGGTCGCCTGGAGGCCGGCACCGCGGTGCTGAACTCCGTCAAGGGCAAGAAGGAGCGCATCGGCAAGATCTACCGCATGCACGCGAACAAGCGTGAGGAGATCGCGTCGGTGGGCGCCGGTGACATCGTCGCCGTCATGGGTCTGAAGCAGACCACCACGGGTGAGACGCTCTGTGACGACAAGCAGCCGGTGATCCTGGAGTCCATGGACTTCCCGGCGCCGGTCATCCAGGTCGCCATCGAGCCGAAGTCCAAGGGTGACCAGGAGAAGCTGGGTGTAGCCATCCAGCGTCTCTCGGAGGAGGACCCCTCCTTCCAGGTCCACTCGGACGAGGAGACCGGCCAGACCATCATCGGTGGTATGGGCGAGCTTCACCTCGAGGTGCTCGTCGACCGCATGAAGCGCGAATTCCGCGTCGAGGCGAACGTCGGCAAGCCGCAGGTCGCGTACCGCGAGACGATCCGCAAGACCGTCGAGCGCGTGGACTACACCCACAAGAAGCAGACCGGTGGTACCGGTCAGTTCGCCAAGGTGCAGATCGCGATCGAGCCCATCACGGACGGCGACGCGTCGTACGAGTTCGTGAACAAGGTCACCGGTGGCCGCATCCCGCGGGAGTACATCCCGTCGGTGGACGCCGGTGCGCAGGAGGCCATGCAGTTCGGCATCCTGGCCGGCTACGAGATGACTGGCGTCCGCGTCATCCTTCTCGACGGTGCGTACCACGAGGTCGACTCTTCGGAGCTCGCCTTCAAGATCGCCGGCTCCCAGGCCTTCAAGGAGGCCGCGCGCAAGGCCAGCCCTGTGCTGCTCGAGCCGATGATGGCCGTCGAGGTCACCACGCCCGAGGACTACATGGGCGATGTCATCGGTGACATCAACTCCCGCCGTGGCCAGATCCAGGCCATGGAGGAGCGCAGCGGCGCTCGCGTCGTGAAGGGCCTCGTGCCCCTCTCGGAGATGTTCGGCTACGTCGGAGACCTCCGCAGCAAGACGTCGGGTCGCGCAAGCTACTCAATGCAGTTCGACTCCTACGCCGAGGTTCCGCGGAACGTCGCCGAGGAGATCATCGCGAAGGCCAAGGGCGAGTAACTCACCCGAGTTCACGCTTTAGGCTTGACACCATCCGCCGGGGTTCGACCCCGCAGGGCAAGAACCCCGGTGGCTGGCTTCCCAGCAAAGATCACCTGGCGCCGATGAAGCAAGGCGTACAGAACCACTCCGCAGGAGGATTCAGTGGCGAAGGCAAAGTTCGAGCGGACTAAGCCGCACGTCAACATCGGCACCATCGGTCACATTGACCACGGTAAGACGACCCTCACGGCCGCCATTACCAAGGTGCTGCACGACGCGTACCCCGACCTGAACGAGGCCTCGGCCTTCGACCAGATCGACAAGGCTCCCGAGGAGCGCCAGCGCGGTATCACGATCTCGATCGCGCACGTCGAGTACCAGACCGAGGACCGTCACTACGCGCACGTCGACTGCCCCGGTCACGCGGACTACATCAAGAACATGATCACGGGTGCCGCGCAGATGGACGGCGCCATCCTCGTGGTCGCCGCCACCGACGGCCCGATGCCGCAGACCAAGGAGCACGTGCTCCTGGCCCGCCAGGTCGGCGTTCCGTACATCGTCGTCGCCCTGAACAAGGCCGACATGGTGGACGACGAGGAGATCCTGGAGCTCGTCGAGCTCGAGGTCCGTGAGCTCCTCTCCGAGTACGAGTTCCCGGGCGACGACCTGCCGGTCGTCAAGGTCTCGGCGCTCAAGGCGCTCGAGGGCGACAAGGAGTGGGGTGAGTCCGTCCTCAACCTGATGAAGGCGGTCGACGAGAACATCCCGCAGCCCGAGCGTGACGTCGACAAGCCGTTCCTGATGCCGATCGAGGACGTCTTCACGATCACCGGTCGTGGCACCGTCGTCACCGGTCGTATCGAGCGCGGCATCCTCAAGGTCAACGAGACCGTTGACATCGTGGGCATCAAGCACGAGAAGACCACCACCACGGTCACCGGCATCGAGATGTTCCGCAAGCTGCTCGACGAGGGCCAGGCCGGTGAGAACGTCGGTCTGCTCCTCCGTGGCATCAAGCGCGAGGACGTCGAGCGCGGCCAGGTCATCATCAAGCCCGGTTCGGTCACGCCGCACACCGAGTTCGAGGCCCAGGCCTACATCCTGTCGAAGGACGAGGGTGGCCGTCACACCCCCTTCTTCAACAACTACCGCCCGCAGTTCTACTTCCGCACCACCGACGTGACCGGCGTCGTGACCCTCCCCGAGGGCACCGAGATGGTCATGCCGGGCGACAACACTGAGATGACCGTTGAGCTCATCCAGCCCGTCGCGATGGAAGAGGGCCTGAAGTTCGCCATCCGTGAGGGTGGCCGGACCGTCGGCGCCGGCCAGGTCACCAAGATCAACAAGTAAGCTCGCTTGCTTGAAGATCGGGGAGACCCGGTCGCTCTGAACTGAGCGCAGCGAAGAGCCCCGTCCACCTCCGGGTGGGCGGGGCTCTTTGCGTACGGCTCTTTGTGTACGCGATCTTGGCCGTGGCAGCTTGACAGTTCGTCCCGATTGGCCTTCGGCATGCCCCGTATGGCACACTGTTCAGGTTGCTCGGTTGAGTGCCGATGCTGCGCGCCTCCCGCCGGGAGGACCGGAAGCGAGTCCCACAGTACTCGTCGCCCCATCTGTCGAAGGGTCCGCAAGGATCCACTGGCAGCGCTGTGGCGGACGTACGGGAATCTTTCGGGAAGTGCAGTGCGGTGGCTCGGCCAGGCGCCCGGTGGGTTTCTTCCCCCGGACCCGCGGTCATTCAGGGCCGCAGCCCCTAGCAGGGAAATCCTTCGGGAGATCTGTGTGAGCGGGACTGCGACACGCCCGACCGCGTGGGTCGGAGGAAGTAGAAAAAAGGGCCTCCCGGGAGCCAGAGCGTTCGAGACGAAGGACTACTAAGTAGCCATGGCGGGACAGAAGATCCGCATCCGGCTCAAGGCCTACGACCACGAGGTCATCGACTCCTCGGCGAAGAAGATCGTCGAGACGGTGACGCGTACTGGTGCGTCGGTCGCGGGCCCGGTGCCGCTGCCCACTGAGAAGAACGTGTACTGCGTCATCAAGTCGCCGCACAAGTACAAGGACTCGCGCGAGCACTTCGAGATGCGCACGCACAAGCGCCTGATCGACATCCTCGACCCGACCCCCAAGACCGTTGACTCGCTGATGCGCCTGGACCTTCCGGCCGGCGTTGACATCGAGATCAAGCTCTGAAGGGCGCGAAGAAGATGACCAAGCAGATCAAGGGCATCCTGGGCGAGAAGCTCGGCATGACCCAGGTCTGGGACGAGAACAACCGCATCGTCCCGGTGACCGTGGTCAAGGCCGGACCCTGCGTCGTTACCCAGGTCCGCACGAATGACAGCGACGGCTACGAGTCGGTCCAGATCGCCTTCGGCGAGATCGACCCGCGCAAGGTGAACAAGCCCCTCAAGGGCCACTTCGCCAAGGCCGACGTGACCCCCCGTCGCCACCTCGTCGAGATCCGTACCGCTGGTGCCAGCGAGTACACCCTCGGCCAGGAGCTGACTGCCGAGACGTTCGAGGCCGGTATCAAGGTCGACGTCACCGGTAAGAGCAAGGGCAAGGGCTTCGCCGGTGTGATGAAGCGTCACAACTTCGCCGGTGGCAAGGCCTCCCACGGTGCCCACCGCGTGCACCGCAAGCCCGGCTCCATCGGTGGCTGCGCCACGCCCGGCCGTGTCTTCAAGGGCCAGCGCATGGCCGGTCGCATGGGCAACGAGCGGGTCACCACCCAGAACCTGACCGTCCACGCCGTTGACGCGGAGAAGGGCCTGCTCCTCATCAAGGGCGCGGTTCCTGGTCCGAACGGCGGCCTCGTCCTGGTCCGTACCGCGGCCAAGGGGGCCTGAGGTAACCCATGAGCACCATTGACATCCTTTCGCCGGCAGGCGACAAGACCGGGACGGTCGAGCTCCCCGCGGAGATCTTCGACGTCGAGAAGATCAGCATTCCGCTGATCCACCAGGTCGTCGTCGCCCAGCTGGCCGCTGCCCGTCAGGGCACGCACAAGACCAAGCGTCGTGGCGAAGTCCGCGGTGGCGGCAAGAAGCCGTACCGCCAGAAGGGCACCGGCCGCGCGCGCCAGGGTTCGACCCGTGCGCCGCAGTTCGCCGGCGGTGGCGTCGTCCACGGCCCGCAGCCGCGCGACTACTCGCAGCGGACCCCGAAGAAGATGAAGGCCGCGGCCCTGCGCCACGCCCTCACCGACCGGGCCCGCAACGCTCGTATCCACGTTGTCACCAACGTGGTCGAGGGCGACATCTCCACGAAGGCCGCGAAGACGCTGCTCGGCAAGGTCAGCGAGCGCAAGAACGTGCTCCTGGTCATCGACCGCGCGGACGAGACTTCGCTGCTCTCCGCCCGCAACCTGCCCCAGGTGCACATCCTGGAGCCGGGCCAGCTGAACACGTACGACGTGCTCGTCTCGGACGACGTGGTCTTCACCAAGGCCGCGTTCGAGTCCTTCGTGTCTGGCCCCAAGGCCGATGAGACCGAAGGGAGCGAAGCCTGATGGCTATTCGTCACCAGAGCATCGCGTCCAAGGCTGCGAAGGCCGCGAAGGCCGCGCGCGTCGCCAAGGCGAAGCGCATCGCGACCGAGGGCAAGATCGCCGTTGAGCCCACCCCGCTGAGCAAGTCCTTCTCGGACCCGCGCGACGTCCTCGTCAAGCCGGTCGTCTCCGAGAAGTCGTACGCGCTGCTCGACGAGGGCAAGTACACGTTCATCGTGGCCCCGGGCGCCAACAAGACCCAGATCAAGCAGGCCGTCGAGGCGGTCTTCTCGGTCAAGGTCACCGGCGTCAACACGATCAACCGTCAGGGCAAGCGGAAGCGTACGCGCACCGGGTTCGGCAAGCGTGCCGACACCAAGCGCGCCATCGTGACCCTTGCTGAGGGCGACCGTATCGACATCTTCGGCCAGGCCTCCTAACGGAGTGCCCTGGTCCGAATATCGGACGAGGACTGAGAAATGGGAATCCGCAAGTACAAGCCGACTACGCCGGGCCGTCGTGGCTCCAGCGTCGCCGACTTCGTCGAGGTAACGCGGTCCACGCCGGAGAAGTCGCTGGTTCGCCCGCTGCACAGCAAGGGCGGCCGTAACAACGCCGGTCGGATCACCGTTCGTCACCAGGGTGGCGGACACAAGCGCGCCTACCGCGTGATCGACTTCCGTCGTCACGACAAGGACGGCGTGCCGGCCAAGGTCGCGCACATCGAGTACGACCCCAACCGCACCGCGCGCATCGCGCTGCTGCACTACGCGGACGGCGAGAAGCGCTACATCCTCGCCCCGCGCGGCACGCAGCAGGGTGACCGGATTGAGAGCGGCGCCGGCGCCGACATCAAGCCCGGCAACAACATGGCGCTGCGCAACATCCCGGTCGGTACGACCATCCACGCCATCGAGCTGCGGCCCGGCGGCGGCGCGAAGTTCGCCCGCTCCGCGGGTGCCTCCGTGCAGCTGCTCGCGAAGGAAGGCGCCATGGCGCACCTTCGCATGCCGTCCGGCGAGATCCGTCTCGTGGACGTCCGCTGCCGCGCCACCATCGGCGAGGTCGGCAATGCCGAGCAGTCGAACATCAACTGGGGCAAGGCCGGCCGTATGCGCTGGAAGGGCGTCCGCCCGACCGTGCGTGGTGTCGTGATGAACCCGGT
The DNA here is from genome assembly GCF_055593965.1 of Streptomyces sp. NPDC040622. Taxonomy (NCBI): domain Bacteria; kingdom Bacillati; phylum Actinomycetota; class Actinomycetes; order Kitasatosporales; family Streptomycetaceae; genus Streptomyces; species Streptomyces sp. NPDC040622. Next base: position 249,157 of record NZ_JBVIXD010000002.1, read on the forward strand.
CGACCACCCGCACGGTGGTGGTGAAGGCAAGACTTCCGGTGGTCGTCACCCGGTCTCGCCGTGGGGTCAGAAGGAGGGTCGTACTCGTGATCGCAACAAGGCGAGCAACAAGTACATCGTCCGTCGCCGCAAGTCGAACAAGAAGCGCTAGGAGCGGGTTTAGATGCCGCGCAGTCTCAAGAAGGGGCCCTTCGTTGACGACCACCTCGTAAAGAAGGTGGACGTCCAGAACGAAGCCGGCACCAAGAACGTCATCAAGACCTGGTCCCGTCGCTCGATGATCGTCCCCAGCATGCTGGGTCACACGATCGCGGTGCACAACGGCAAGACCCACATCCCGGTGTTCGTCACCGAGTCGATGGTCGGCCACAAGCTCGGCGAGTTCTCGCCGACTCGCACCTTCCGCGGCCACGTCAAGGACGACCGGAAGTCGAAGCGCCGCTAGCGCGGGGTGGAAACGACTATGACTAACACCGAAGGGACAACCATGGAAGCCAGGGCCCAGGCGCGGTACATCCGCGTCACGCCCATGAAGGCCCGCCGCGTGGTGGACCTCATCCGTGGCATGGATGCCACGGAGGCTCAGGCGGTCCTGCGTTTCGCCCCGCAGGCCGCGAGCGTGCCGGTCGGCAAGGTGCTGGACAGCGCCATTGCCAACGCCGCGCACAACTACGACCACTCTGACGCCTCTTCGCTGGTCATCAGCGAGGCGTACGTGGATGAGGGCCCGACCCTGAAGCGGTTCCGTCCGCGTGCCCAGGGCCGTGCCTACCGGATCCGTAAGCGGACCAGCCACATCACCGTGGTCGTCAGCAGCAAGGAAGGAACCCGGTAATGGGCCAGAAGGTAAACCCGCACGGGTTCCGGCTCGGTGTCACGACCGACTTCAAGTCGCGTTGGTACGCCGACAAGCTGTACAAGGACTACGTCAAGGAAGACGTCGCCATCCGTCGGATGATGACGTCCGGCATGGAGCGCGCCGGCATCTCGAAGGTGGAGATCGAGCGCACCCGTGACCGCGTGCGTGTGGACATCCACACCGCTCGTCCCGGCATCGTCATCGGCCGCCGTGGCGCCGAGGCCGACCGCATCCGCGGTGACCTCGAGAAGCTCACGGGCAAGCAGGTCCAGCTGAACATCCTCGAGGTCAAGAACCCCGAGGTCGACGCTCAGCTCGTGGCCCAGGCCGTCGCGGAGCAGCTGTCCTCCCGCGTCTCCTTCCGTCGCGCCATGCGTAAGAGCATGCAGTCGGCGATGAAGGCGGGCGCCAAGGGCATCAAGATCCAGTGTGGCGGTCGTCTCGGCGGCGCCGAGATGTCCCGCTCGGAGTTCTACCGCGAGGGCCGCGTGCCCCTGCACACGCTCCGCGCGAACGTCGACTACGGCTTCTTCGAGGCCAAGACGACCTTCGGCCGCATCGGCGTGAAGGTCTGGATCTACAAGGGCGACGTCAAGAACATCGCCGAGGTCCGTGCCGAGAACGCCGCGGCCCGTGCGGGTAACCGCCCGGCCCGTGGTGGCGGCAACGACCGCCCGGCCCGTGGTGGCCGTGGTGGCGAGCGTGGCGGCCGCGGCCGCAAGCCGCAGCAGCAGTCCGCGCCGGCTGCCGAGGCCCCCAAGGCCGACGCTCCCGCCGCCGCTGCCGCTCCGGCTGAGAGCACCGGAACGGAGGCCTGACCGAAATGCTGATCCCCCGTAGGGTCAAGCACCGCAAGCAGCACCACCCGAAGCGCCGTGGTCAGGCCAAGGGCGGTACGACGGTTGCGTTCGGCGAGTACGGCATTCAGGCCCTCACGCCGGCGTACGTGACCAACCGCCAGATCGAGGCGGCTCGTATCGCGATGACCCGCCACATCAAGCGTGGCGGCAAGGTCTGGATCAACATCTACCCGGACCGCCCCCTCACCAAGAAGCCTGCCGAGACCCGCATGGGTTCCGGTAAGGGTTCCCCCGAGTGGTGGGTCGCGAACGTTCACCCGGGACGGGTGATGTTCGAGCTGTCCTACCCGAACGAGAAGATTGCTCGTGAGGCGCTCACCCGCGCTGCTCACAAGCTTCCGATGAAGTGCCGCATCGTCCGGCGCGAGGCAGGTGAGTCGTGATGTCGGCCGGTACCAAGGCGTCCGAGCTGCGCGAGCTGGGCAACGAGGAGCTTGTCAACAAGCTTCGCGAGGCCAAGGAAGAGCTGTTCAACCTCCGCTTCCAGGCGGCGACGGGCCAGCTCGAGAACCACGGCCGGCTCAAGGCCGTCCGTAAGGACATCGCGCGGATCTACACCCTGATGCGTGAGCGCGAGCTGGGCATCGAGACGGTGGAGAGCGCCTGATGAGCGAGAGCAACGTGACTGAGACGAAGACCGACCGCGGTTTCCGCAAGACCCGCCAGGGCCTGGTCGTCAGCGACAAGATGGACAAGACCGTCGTCGTCGCTGTCGAGGACCGCGTGACCCACGCGCTGTACGGCAAGGTCATCCGTCGTACGAACAAGCTCAAGGCGCACGACGAGCAGAACGCTGCCGGCGTCGGCGACCGCGTCCTCCTGATGGAGACGCGTCCGCTGTCGGCGACCAAGCGCTGGCGCATCGTCGAGATCCTCGAGAAGGCCAAGTAATTTCCGAGGGGGTTTCCCCTCGGATCAGTTCCGCCAGGCTCGGTGGGGTCGTGTCCCGTAAGGGACGCGCCCCCGCCGGGAACCGGCAGACAAACAGGAGATAGACGTGATCCAGCAGGAGTCGCGACTTCGCGTCGCCGACAACACGGGTGCGAAGGAAATTCTCACCATTCGTGTTCTCGGTGGCTCGGGTCGCCGCTACGCGGGCATCGGTGACGTCATCGTCGCCACCGTCAAGGACGCGATCCCCGGTGGCAACGTGAAGAAGGGTGACGTCGTCAAGGCGGTCATCGTTCGCACCGTCAAGGAGCGCCGCCGTCCGGACGGCTCGTACATCCGCTTCGACGAGAACGCCGCCGTCATTCTGAAGAACGACGGCGACCCTCGCGGCACCCGTATCTTCGGCCCCGTCGGCCGTGAGCTGCGCGAGAAGAAGTTCATGAAGATCATCTCGCTCGCGCCGGAGGTGCTGTAAGCATGAAGATCAAGAAGGGCGACCTGGTCCAGGTCATCACCGGTAAGGACAAGGGCAAGCAGGGCAAGGTCATTGCCGCTTACCCGCGCGACGAGCGCGTCCTGGTCGAGGGTGTCAACCGGGTCAAGAAGCACACGAAGGCCGGCCCGACCGCCAGCGGCTCCCAGGCCGGCGGCATCGTGACCACCGAGGCCCCCGTCCACGTCTCCAACGTCCAGCTGGTCGTGGAGAAGGACGGCAACAAGGTTGTCACGCGCGTCGGTTACCGCTTCGACGACGAGGGCAACAAGATCCGCGTTGCCAAGCGGACGGGTGAGGACATCTGATGACGACCACCACCACTCCGCGTCTCAAGACGAAGTACCGCGAGGAGATCACGGGCAAGCTGCGTGAGGAGTTCTCGTACGAGAACGTCATGCAGATCCCCGGCCTGGTCAAGATCGTGGTGAACATGGGTGTCGGCGACGCCGCCCGTGACTCGAAGCTGATCGACGGCGCCATCCGCGACCTCACCACGATCACCGGTCAGAAGCCGGCCGTGACGAAGGCCCGGAAGTCCATCGCGCAGTTCAAGCTGCGCGAGGGCCAGCCGATCGGCTGCCACGTCACGCTCCGTGGCGACCGCATGTGGGAGTTCCTGGACCGCACCCTGTCGCTCGCGCTCCCGCGCATCCGCGACTTCCGTGGTCTGTCCCCCAAGCAGTTCGACGGCCGTGGCAACTACACCTTCGGTCTCACCGAGCAGGTCATGTTCCACGAGATCGACCAGGACAAGATCGACCGCGTCCGGGGTATGGACATCACCGTGGTCACCACGGCGACCAACGACGCCGAAGGCCGTGCCCTTCTCCGTCACCTCGGCTTCCCCTTCAAGGAGGCGTAAGCGAGATGGCGAAGAAGGCTCTGATTGCCAAGGCTGCTCGTAAGCCCAAGTTCGGTGTGCGTGCGTACACCCGCTGCCAGCGCTGCGGCCGCCCGCACTCCGTGTACCGCAAGTTCGGCCTGTGCCGCGTGTGCCTTCGTGAGATGGCTCACCGTGGCGAGCTGCCGGGCGTGACCAAGAGCTCCTGGTAGTCCCCGCTTTCAGGGACTGTCTGGATCTCTCGGTAAGTAAAGGGTTGGCAGAGGCCCTCCTCCACATGGCTTAGGCTAGGAGGGTTGGGCGTCTGCCGCCCTGACCGACTTACTACGCCGTAGGTCCCCGCGCCGCACCCGTCCCGCCTCTGAGTGGGGAGAGGGATGGCGCAGATAGGAAACCACGGCGAGAGAGGCCGAAGGCCAATTCATGACCATGACTGATCCGATCGCGGACATGCTGACTCGTCTGCGTAACGCGAACTCGGCGTACCACGACACCGTGGCTATGCCGCACAGCAAGATCAAGTCTCACATCGCGGAGATCCTCCAGCAGGAGGGCTTCATCACGGGCTGGAAGGTCGAGGACGCCGAGGTTGGCAAGAACCTCGTTCTCGAGCTGAAGTTCGGCCCGAACCGTGAGCGCTCCATCGCGGGCATCAAGCGGATCTCCAAGCCCGGTCTCCGGGTTTACGCGAAGTCCACCAACCTGCCGAAGGTCCTCGGCGGCCTCGGCGTGGCGATCATCTCCACGTCGCACGGTCTCCTGACCGGCCAGCAGGCAGGCAAGAAGGGCGTAGGTGGGGAAGTCCTCGCCTACGTCTGGTAGTCGGGAACGGAGGAATAGCTAATGTCGCGTATTGGCAAGCTCCCCATCACGGTTCCCGCCGGCGTGGACGTCACCATCGACGGCCGTACGGTCGCTGTGAAGGGCCCCAAGGGTTCCCTCTCGCACACCGTTGTCGCGCCGATCGAGATCGCTAAGGACGAGGACGGCGTTCTGAACGTCACCCGCCCGAACGACGAGCGTCAGAACAAGGCCCTGCACGGCCTGTCCCGCACGCTGGTGGCGAACATGATCACCGGCGTGACCCAGGGTTACGTGAAGAAGCTCGAAATCAGCGGTGTCGGTTACCGCGTCCTCGCGAAGGGCTCCAACCTGGAGTTCTCGCTGGGCTACAGCCACCCGATCCTGGTCGAGGCCCCCGAGGGCATCACCTTCAAGGTGGAGTCCGCGACCCGTTTCTCGGTCGAGGGCATCGACAAGCAGAAGGTCGGCGAGGTTGCGGCCAACATCCGCAAGCTGCGCAAGCCCGACCCGTACAAGGCCAAGGGCGTCAAGTACGAAGGCGAAGTCATCCGCCGCAAGGTCGGAAAGGCGGGTAAGTAAGCCATGGCATACGGTGTCAAGATTGCTAAGGGCGACGCTTACAAGCGTGCTGCCATCAAGCGTCGTCACATCCGCATCCGTAAGCACATCTCGGGTACGGCTGAGCGTCCGCGCCTGGTCGTGACGCGCTCCAACCGCCACATCGTGGCCCAGGTCATCGACGACATCAAGGGTCACACCCTTGCGTCGGCCTCGACCCTGGACACCACGATCCGCGGTGCCGAGGGCGACAAGTCCGCGGCTGCCAAGTCGGTCGGCGCCCTGGTCGCCGAGCGCGCCAAGGCCGCCGGTGTCGAGACTGTCGTGTTCGACCGTGGTGGTAACCAGTACGCCGGGCGCATCGCCGCCCTGGCGGACGCCGCCCGCGAAGCCGGACTCAAGTTCTGAGTCGGTTCCGTAGCTAGCGGAAACAGAGAGAGGTAATTCCAATGGCTGGACCCCAGCGCCGCGGTGGCGGTGCCGGTGGCGGCGAGCGGCGGGACCGGAAGGGTCGCGACGGTGGCGCTGCCGCCGAGAAGACCGCATACGTTGAGCGCGTTGTCGCGATCAACCGTGTCGCCAAGGTTGTGAAGGGTGGTCGTCGCTTCAGCTTCACCGCGCTGGTCGTGGTGGGCGACGGTGACGGCACCGTGGGTGTCGGTTACGGCAAGGCCAAGGAGGTGCCGGCCGCCATCGCCAAGGGTGTTGAGGAGGCCAAGAAGCACTTCTTCAAGGTCCCCCGTATCCAGGGCACCATCCCGCACCCCATCCAGGGTGAGAAGGCCGCGGGCGTCGTCCTGCTGAAGCCTGCTTCCCCCGGTACCGGTGTTATCGCCGGTGGCCCGGTGCGTGCCGTGCTCGAGTGCGCCGGCGTTCACGACATCCTGTCGAAGTCCCTGGGCTCCGACAACGCGATCAACATCGTGCACGCGACCGTGGCGGCCCTCAAGGGTCTGCAGCGTCCCGAGGAGATCGCGGCCCGCCGTGGTCTGCCCCTCGAGGACGTCGCCCCCGCGGCTCTGCTCCGTGCACGTGCTGGGGCGGGTGCGTAATGGCTCGCCTCAAGGTCACGCAGACGAAGTCGTACATCGGCAGCAAGCAGAACCACCGCGACACCCTGCGCTCCCTTGGTCTCAAGGGCATCAACACGCAGGTCGTCAAGGAGGACCGCCCCGAGTTCCGCGGAATGGTGCACACCGTCCGCCACCTCGTGACGGTTGAGGAGGTCGACTGACATGGCGGAGCAGAACCCGCTGAAGGTCCACAACCTCCGGCCCGCCCCGGGCGCCAAGACCGCCAAGACCCGTGTGGGTCGTGGTGAGGCGTCCAAGGGTAAGACCGCTGGTCGTGGTACCAAGGGCACGAAGGCCCGTTACCAGGTTCCGGAGCGCTTCGAGGGTGGCCAGATGCCCCTCCACATGCGTCTCCCGAAGCTCAAGGGCTTCAAGAACCCGTTCAAGACCGAGTTCCAGGTCGTGAACCTCGACAAGCTGAGCGCGCTGTACCCGGAGGGTGGCGAGGTCACCGTAGAGGGTCTCGTCGCCAAGGGTGCCGTTCGCAAGAACAGCCTTGTCAAGGTCCTCGGCCAGGGCGAGGTCACCGTGGCGCTGCAGGTGACGGTCGACGCCGTCTCCGGCTCCGCCAAGGAGAAGATCACCGCCGCGGGCGGTACCGTCACCGAGCTCGTCTGATATTCCCTCAGACGTGTCGATGACATGAGCGATTCCCAGCCGGGGATGCCCCACAAAAGGGGCATCCCCGGTTGGTCGTTCCTAGGGGGGCACGGTCGCCGGTAAGGTGGCGTGCACTGTCTAAGCTCCGTGCGGTCTGTCCGCACGGTTTTCTTGACTGATACGTATTCGTCGAACCTCAGACCACCACCTCTGGCGCACGCGCGCGGGGGTCGCAGGAGGCACCGTGCTCACCGCGTTCGCCCGGGCGTTCAAGACGCCCGACCTGCGCAAGAAGCTGCTCTTCACGCTCGGCATCATCGTGATCTATCGGGTCGGTACGCATGTGCCGATTCCCGGCGTCGACTACAAGAACGTCCAGGTCTGCATTGACAACGCCAATGCGAACCAGGGCTTGTTCGGCCTCGTCAACATGTTCAGCGGTGGCGCGCTGCTGCAGATCACGATCTTCGCGCTCGGCATCATGCCGTACATCACGGCGAGCATCATTCTGCAGCTGCTGACCGTGGTGATCCCGCGACTCGAGGCCCTCAAGAAGGAGGGCCAGGCCGGCACAGCGAAGATCACGCAGTACACGCGCTATCTGACCATCGCGCTGGCGATCCTGCAGGGCACCGGCCTGGTGGCCACCGCCCGTACCGGCACCCTCTTCCAGGGCTGCCCGGTCGCCAGTGAGATCGTTCCCGACCAGTCGATCTTCGTCACGATCACGATGGTCATCACGATGACCGCCGGTACGGCCTGCGTGATGTGGCTCGGTGAGCTCATCACCGACCGCGGCATCGGCAACGGCATGTCGATCCTGATGTTCATCTCGATCGCCGCGACCTTCCCGAGCGCCCTGTGGGCCATCAAGTCGCAGGGTGACCTCGCGGGTGGCTGGATCGAGTTCGGCACCGTCATCGCGGTCGGGCTCGTCATGGTCGGCCTGGTGGTCTTCGTGGAGCAGGCTCAGCGCCGCATTCCGGTCCAGTACGCGAAGCGAATGATCGGCCGCCGGTCCTACGGCGGTACGTCGACGTACATCCCGCTGAAGGTCAATCAGGCGGGCATCATCCCTGTGATCTTCGCCTCCTCGCTGCTGTACATTCCGGCGCTGGTCGCCCAGTTCGCGGGTGGCAACTCGGGATGGAAGACGTGGATCGAGGCGAACCTGACCAAGGGTGACCACCCGATTTACATCGCCACGTACTTCATCCTGATCGTCTTCTTCGCCTTCTTCTACGTCGCGATCTCCTTCAACCCCGAGGAAGTCGCCGACAACATGAAGAAGTATGGTGGCTTCATCCCGGGCATCCGGGCTGGCCGTCCGACCGCTGAGTATCTGAGTTACGTACTCAACCGGATCACCTGGCCGGGTTCGCTGTATCTGGGTCTGATCGCTCTTGTGCCGACGATGGCGTTGGTGGGCTTCGGGGCCAACCAGAACTTCCCGTTCGGCGGGACGAGCATCCTGATCATCGTGGGTGTGGGTCTGGAAACCGTGAAGCAGATCGAGAGCCAGCTCCAGCAGCGCAATTACGAAGGGTTCCTCCGCTGATGCGAATCGTCCTCGTCGGGCCGCCCGGTGCGGGCAAGGGAACGCAGGCCGCGTTCCTCGCCAAGAACCTGTCGATCCCGCACATCTCCACGGGCGACCTCTTCCGTGCCAACATCAGCAAGGGCACGGAGCTGGGCAAGCAGGCGAAGGCCTACATGGACGCCGGCAACCTCGTCCCCGACGAGGTGACCATCGGCATGGCGAAGGACCGCATGGCGCAGCCGGATGCCGAGAACGGCTTCCTGCTGGACGGCTTCCCGCGGAACGTGTCGCAGGCCGAGGCGCTCGACGTGGCCCTCAAGGCCGACGACGTGAAGCTCGACGCGGTCCTGGACCTGGAGGTCCCCGAGGACGAGGTCGTCAAGCGGATCGCCGGGCGGCGCATCTGCCGCAAGGACTCGAGCCACGTCTTCCACGTGACGTACTCGAAGCCCGAGACCGAGGGCGTCTGCGACGTCTGCGGCGGCGAGCTGTACCAGCGCGAGGACGACAGCGAGGACACCGTGCGCAAGCGCCTCGAGGTCTACCACACGCAGACCGAGCCGATCATCGACTACTACCGGACCCAGGGTCTGGTCGTCACGATCTCGGCGCTCGGCAAGGTGGAAGAGGTCACCGCGCGCGCGATGGACGCCCTCAAGGGCGACAAGTAACCCAGTACGCTGTTCGGCCGCGGTGCCCGTGAGGGGACCGCGGCCGTACTGTTGTCTACGTACCCGGTTCGTGTGTACGTAGCCGGTTGTCGACGGATGACGGAGAGCGGAAGTCCCATGGTGCAGATCAAGACCCCCGAGCAGATCGCGAAGATGCGTGAGGCGGGCCTTGTCGTCGCCGCCGTCCACGCCGCGACCCGTGAGGCCGCGGTGCCCGGCGCCACCACGAAGGACCTGGACCAGGTCGCGCGCAAGGTCATCGACGAGCACGGCGCGAAGTCGAACTTCCTCGGGTACGGGGGCTTCCCCGCCACGATCTGCACCTCGGTCAACGAGGTCGTCGTGCACGGCATCCCCGACGACAAGACCGTCCTCAAGGACGGCGACATCATCTCCATCGACGCGGGCGCGATCGTCGACGGCTGGCACGGGGACGCCGCCTACACGGCCTTCGTGGGCACCGGTCACGCTCCGGAGCTGATCGAGCTCTCCCGGGTGACCGAGGAGTCGATGTGGGCCGGTCTGGCCGCCATGAAGCAGGGCAACCGCCTCGTCGACATCTCCCGCGCCATCGAGACGTACATCCGCCGCCAGCCGAAGCCCGGCGGCGGCAAGTACGGCATCGTCGAGGACTACGGCGGCCACGGCATCGGCACCGAGATGCACATGGACCCGCACCTCCTGAACTACGTCGAGCGCCGCCGCGGCAAGGGCCCCAAGCTCGTCCCCGGCTTCTGCCTGGCCATCGAGCCGATGGTCTCCCTGGGCACGCCCCGGACCGAGGTGCTCGAGGACGACTGGACCGTCATCACGACGGACGGGACCTGGTCCTCGCACTGGGAGCACTCCGTCGCGCTGACGGAGGAGGGCCCGATCGTGCTGACCTCTCCCGACTGCGGCAAGGCGAAGCTCGCGGAGTACGGGGTCACGGTCGCGCCCGACCCGCTGGGCTGAGTGCGTCCGGGCAGGGGGGATGGGCCGTTGGGCCACCCCCTTGCTTAAGGATCTTCGTCGTGGGGCAGACTTTCTCGATTCGTCTTTCCGAGTGCACTGACGTAGACTGACGCGTCGGCTCTCGTGCATCCGTGTGCCTGTATGCGGGACACGGAGTACGTAGCCGATCAAGGTAGTCGATTCGAAGGGCGAAGCGTGGCCAAGAAGCAAGGTGCCATCGAGATCGAAGGCACTGTCGTCGAGTCTCTTCCGAACGCCATGTTCAAGGTGGAGCTCCAGAACGGCCACCAGGTCCTGGCACACATCAGCGGCAAGATGCGTATGCACTACATCCGTATCCTCCCTGACGACCGGGTCGTGGTGGAGCTGTCTCCGTACGACCTGACGCGTGGCCGGATCGTCTACCGGTACAAGTAGATCTTGCCCGCATCCCGTTCCGGCGGGGTGGTGGCACTGACCCGGAGAACCTCACCCAATGAAGGTCAAGCCGAGCGTCAAGAAGATCTGCGACAAGTGCAGGGTGATCCGCCGTCACGGCCGGGTCATGATCATTTGCGACAACCCGCGCCACAAGCAGCGCCAGGGCTGACGCACGACTGCAGTTCGCAGATTTTCGCGCGACGCACGTAAGTAGATACGCAGAGCCCGTCCCTCTTCAGATCCATAGGTAATGGAGGGCGGCACCCCCGGTCGGAGGCCGGGGACCCGGTACGTACCGACTCTTCTCCAGAAGACATTCCGGAGAACGGGGACGGCGGCCGGGAGTGGTTCTGCTGAAGACCTCCGAAGAATCAACAGGAGCCATGAATGGCACGCGTTGAAGGCGTTGACCTCCCGCGCGAAAAGCGTATTGAGGTCGCCCTCACCTACGTGTTCGGCATCGGCCGCACGCTGGCCCAGCAGACGCTGGACGCCACCGAGGTGGACCGCAACACCCGCGTTCGCGACCTGACCGAGGAAGACCTCGTCAAGATCCGCGAGTACGTGGACGCCAACATCAAGACCGAGGGTGACCTCCGTCGCGAGATCCAGGCCGACATCCGCCGCAAGGTCGAGATCGGCTGCTACGCGGGCATCCGTCACCGTCGTGGTCTGCCCGTCCGCGGTCAGCGCACCAGCACGAACGCCCGCACCCGCAAGGGCCCGCGTCGCGCCATCGCCGGTAAGAAGAAGCCGGGCAAGAAGTAGTCCTCGCTCAGCGGTCTATCGACAGCTGACGCTGCAGGACCGACCACCTCCCGTAGGAGTTATAGATGCCCCCCAAGGGTCGTCAGGGCGCTGCCAAGAAGGTGCGCCGCAAGGAAAAGAAGAACGTCGCTCACGGCCACGCGCACATCAAGAGCACGTTCAACAACACGATCGTGTCCATCACGGACCCGACCGGCAACGTGATCTCCTGGGCCTCCGCCGGCCACGTCGGCTTCAAGGGCTCGCGCAAGTCCACGCCGTTCGCCGCGCAGATGGCCGCCGAGTCGGCTGCCCGTCGCGCCCAGGAGCACGGCATGCGCAAGGTCGACGTCTTCGTCAAGGGTCCCGGCTCCGGCCGTGAGACCGCGATCCGCTCCCTCCAGGCCACCGGCCTCGAGGTCGGCTCGATCCAGGACGTGACGCCCACGCCGCACAACGGCTGCCGTCCGCCCAAGCGCCGCCGCGTCTGACGCACGGTTGTCTCAGGTTTTCGGGCGGTACGGCTCTTCGGAGGCGTGCCGCCCGTACCCTTGCAGTACTCAAGGGCATCAAATAGTGGGTGCCCATGACTGAAGGAATCACTTCATGCTGATCGCTCAGCGTCCCTCGTTGACCGAAGAGGTCGTCGACGAATTCCGCTCCCGGTTCGTGATCGAGCCGCTGGAGCCGGGCTTCGGTTACACCCTCGGCAACTCCCTGCGTCGTACGCTCCTCTCCTCGATCCCGGGTGCGGCTGTCACGTCCATCCGCATCGACGGTGTCCTGCACGAGTTCACCACCGTGCCGGGCGTCAAGGAGGACGTCACCGACCTCATCCTCAACATCAAGCAGCTGGTCGTCTCCTCGGAGCACGACGAGCCGGTCGTGATGTACCTGCGCAAGCAGGGTCCCGGCCTGGTCACCGCTGCTGACATCGCGCCCCCGGCCGGTGTCGAGGTGCACAACCCGGACCTGGTCCTCGCCACGCTCAACGGCAAGGGCAAGCTGGAGATGGAGCTGACCGTCGAGCGCGGTCGCGGCTACGTCTCCGCCGTCCAGAACAAGCAGGTCGGTCAGGAGATCGGGCGCATCCCGGTCGACTCGATCTACTCGCCGGTCCTCAAGGTCACGTACAAGGTCGAGGCCACGCGTGTCGAGCAGCGCACCGACTTCGACAAGCTGATCGTCGACGTCGAGACCAAGCAGGCCATGCGCCCGCGTGACGCCATGGCGTCCGCCGGCAAGACCCTGGTCGAGCTGTTCGGTCTGGCCCGCGAGCTCAACATCGACGCCGAGGGCATCGACATGGGCCCCTCGCCGACGGACGCGGCCCTGGCCGCCGATCTCGCCCTGCCGATCGAGGAGCTGGAGCTCACCGTTCGGTCGTACAACTGCCTCAAGCGCGAGGGCATCCACTCGGTGGGCGAGCTCGTGGCCCGCTCCGAGGCGGACCTGCTCGACATCCGCAACTTCGGTGCGAAGTCGATCGACGAGGTCAAGATGAAGCTCAACGGGATGGGCCTTGCGCTCAAGGACTCGCCTCCCGGCTTCGACCCGACCGCTGCGGCCGACGCGTTCGGCGCGGACGACGACGCCGACGCCGGCTTCGTCGAGACCGAGCAGTACTAGGTCTGATTTTGGCTGCCGGCCGGCTTCGACCGGTCGCGCAGTTCCCCGCGCCCCTTACGGGGCGCGGGTCCACTGACTCCGGTACCTGATACGGCCGGGGCAGATCACTAGGAGAAACACCATGCCGAAGCCCACCAAGGGTGCCCGTCTGGGCGGCAGCGCCGCGCACGAGAAGCTTCTGCTGGCGAACCTCGCCAAGCAGCTCTTCGAGCACGGCCGCATCACCACCACCGAGGCGAAGGCCCGTCGTCTGCGTCCCTACGCGGAGCGTCTGGTCACCAAGGCGAAGAAGGGCGACCTTCACAACCGCCGCCAGGTGCTGTCCGTCATCACCGACAAGAGCATCGTGCACACGCTCTTCACGGAGATCGGCCCGCGCTACGAGAACCGCCCCGGTGGTTACACCCGCATCACCAAGATCGGTAACCGTCGTGGCGACAACGCGCCCATGGCGATCATCGAGCTGGTGGAGGCCCTGACCGTGGCCCAGGAGGCCACCGGTGAGGCCGAGGCCGCGACGAAGCGCGCCGCCAAGGACGCCGAGGTTTCCGAGCCCAAGGTCGACACGGCCAAGGGCGACGAGGCTGCCGAGGAGTCGAAGGACGCGTAAGCGTCCCGCCGGGGACCGCGTGTCGCCGGCCGCGGCCCCGTCGTGGCTCGTCGCGCAGTTCCCCGCGCCCCTTCAGGGCGTTCGCGGGCCCGTCCCCTGCGGGGGACGGGCCCGCTTTTGTGTTGCCTGAGAGGATCCACGAGTGAGTGACGAGGTAGAGCCCGGGTTCGTGCGGGTGCGGCTGGATCTGTCGTACGACGGCAGGGACTTCTCCGGCTGGGCCAAGCAGCGGCAGGGGCAGCGGACCGTGCAGGGGGAGATCGAGTCCGCGCTGCGGACCGTGACCCGGTCCCAGGAGACGTACGAGCTGACCGTCGCGGGGCGGACCGACAGCGGCGTGCACGCGCGGGGGCAGGTCGCGCACGTCGATCTGCCGGAGGGCGTGTGGGCCGAGCACAGCGACAAGCTGCTGCGGCGGCTGGCGGGGCGCCTGCCGCACGACGTGCGGGTGTGGAAGGTGGCCGAGGCGCCCGCCGGGTTCAACGCGCGGTTCGCGGCCGTGTGGCGGCGGTACGCCTACCGCGTGACGGACCACCCCGGTGGCGTCGACCCGCTGCTGCGCGGCCATGTGCTGTGGCACGACTGGGAGTTGGACCTCGACGCCATGAACGCCGCCGCCGAGCGGCTGGTCGGCGAGCACGACTTCGCCGCCTACTGCAAGCGGCGCGAGGGTGCCACGACCATCCGTACGCTGCAGGAGCTGCGGTGGGAGCGGCGGGCCGACGGGATCCTGGAGGCCACCGTGCGGGCCGACGCGTTCTGCCACAACATGGTGCGTTCGCTGGTGGGCGCCATGCTGTTCGTGGGGGACGGGCACCGGCCCGTCGAGTGGCCTGCGAAGGTGCTCGCGGCGGGCGTGCGGGACTCCGCCGTGCACGTCGTGCGGCCGCACGGGCTCACGCTGGAGGAGGTCGGCTACCCCGCCGACGAGCTGCTCGCCGCGCGCAGCAATCAGGCGCGGAACAAGCGGACGCTGCCCGGGGCCGGGTGCTGCTGAGCCCCGGCCGGGCGCCCGCCCGCCGGACTACCGCGGAGCCGCGGCGGCGGCCGACGCCTGGGCCTCGCCGCGCTGGTTGATGCGCTGGAAGGCGAAGCGGGCCAGGTCGTCGCCGACGCCGTAGGCCTTGGTGTCGGTCGTCACCACGTTCTTGCCGCTGGTGTAGCCCGTGGTGGTGAAGTACGCGTAGCGGCCGTAGGCGTTGTAGGTGCCTCGGCACACCCCGGTGCGGCAGAAGGCGGGCACGCCCTTGCCGGAGAGGGAGTTGACCAGGCCCTTCTTCACCTGCTCCTTGACCTTCGCGGCGTCGGCCGAGGTGTCGAAGACGGCGACGCCGACGGTGACCGCGAGGCCGTTGCGCACGTAGCTGGCGCGGATCAGGCGCGTGCAGTCGTTCTTGGCGAGGACCGAGCCGAGGGCGTCCTGGGTGACGGACGCGCACTGGGTGGTGCTGTCGGTCGCGCCCTTCTTGTAGAGGCGCTCGCCCGTGCGCCAGGACTTGCCGGGGAAGAGGCCCTCCGGGGTGAGCGGCGCCTTGTCCTTCTTGGCGCTGGAGATGAAGTCCTTGGGGTCCGGCGGGGGCGGCGGCGTGGTGGCGTCGAAGGAGGGCTCCGCGTCCTTGCTCGCGCCGGGGATGTCCGCGGCCGTCGGCAGCTCGCTGGCCGGCTTGTTCGACGCGGAGGGGTCGTCGCTGTTGGCGGTGACGACCGTGATGGCCACGGCGGCCGCGATGCCGACCGTGGCGAGCGCTCCGCCGCCGATCAGCAGCCACTTGCGGCGGCGGGTGCGCGCCTCGGAGGCCTCGGCCAGTGCCGCCCAGTCGGGCGTGGGCCCGCCGCCGGGTCCGCCCGTTCCCCCCGGACCCCACTGAGGTCCCCCTTGCCCAAAGCTCATGGGCCGCATCTTAGACGGGCGGTCCGGGATGTTGAGCAGGGGTTGCACGGGGTGTCCGGCCTAGCCTGAGGCGTATGAACACGGGCAGATCGGCTGTTAGCGGGTGGTTGTTGCGGCCGGCCGGGCGGCACGTCCGGTGGGTGCTCGGGGTCGTGCTGGTCGCCGCGGTCGTGCGGGTGGGGCTGCGGGATCCGGACGGCGGGATGGACAACGCGATCGTGGTGCGGGCCGCCGACGCGTGGCTCGCCGGGCGCTCGCCCTACGCCGACCGGCACTTCCTCTATCTGCCGGGCGCCGTGCTCGCGGCGGTCCCGCAGGCGCTGCTGCCGACGGCGGTGACGCGCTTCCTGGTGCCCGCGGGGGTGAGCGCGGGGCTCGTCGCCGGGTGGGCGTGCGCGCTGCGGATCCACGGGGTGCCGTGGCGCAGCCGGTTCGCGGTGTACGGGCTGCTCGGCCTCGCGCTCGGTTTCGCGCCCTTCGGGCACCTCGTGCAGCTCGGCAACTGGACGGTGGGGTCCGCGGCCGCGCTGCCGTTCGCCCTGCTCCTCGCGTGCCGCGGGCGGTGGGTCGCGGCGGGGGTCGTCATCGGGGCCGCCGTCGCCGTGAAGCCGTTGCTCGCGCCCGTCGTGCTGCTCTTCGTCCTCGCGCGCCGGTGGCGGGCGCTGGGGGCCGCGGTGGGGGTGCCGGCGCTGGTGTCGGTGGCCGCGGCGCTCGTCATGCCGGACCCGGCCGGGTTCTTCACGCGCACGCTGCCCTTCCTGCTGCGCGGCGAGGACAGCTTCGTACGTCTCTACGAGGCGTCGCCGTCGGCGGTCCTCGCGCGGCTCGGGGTGCCGCAGTCGGGAGCCACGCTGCTGGCCGGGTGTGCGGCGGTGGCCGGGGTGTGGTGTGCCTGGCGGCGGTGGGAGAGGGGGGACGCGGGGTCGGCGAGGGTGGTGGATTGCGCCGTGATGCTGATGCTTTCGGCCTTTCTCGTCTCCCGGCCCTCCTACGACCACTACCTCCTCGTCGTGCTTCCGCTGCTGCTCGCGGGGGCGCTGTCGGAGGGGGCCATGGCGCGCAGTCCGTGGTTCTGGGTGGCGCTGGTCCCGCAGGTGCCGGGGTTCGGGTGGCCGGGCCTGGAGCCGGGGACGCGGCGCGCCTTCAAGGACGCGATCACGCTCTGTCTCCTCGCGGCCACGGCCGGGTGGTCGTGCGTGACAGGCCGGGTCGCGGGGGAGCGGGGGGTGTGGGGGGAGCGCGGGGAGCGGGACGAGGCGGTGCCGGCCTCCCGGTCCGCGTTTTGACCCGTACGGGTCGGCGCGGGTACTCTCATGGATTGTTATGCGTATTGGTGTCGTCGTTCTCACGCGAAGGGCCCATACGTAGGTTCCCTGGAGCAGTTACCAGTGGCTCGCATACGGGCAGCGTCCCCGGCACTGTGAGCCCCAGCTGCATGATCGCTTCCTGGGTGCCGTGTGTCTGGACCCCATCCACTGAAGAAGCGAAGGCTACGAAGTGCGTACGTACAGCCCCAAGCCCGGCGATGTGACCCGCCAGTGGCACGTCATTGACGCTCAGGACATCGTCCTGGGACGTCTGGCGACCACCGCAGCCTCCCTCCTGCGGGGCAAGCACAAGGCGATCTACGCCCCCCACGTTGACACCGGTGACTTCGTCATCATCATCAACGCGGAGAAGGTGCACCTCTCCGGCAACAAGAAGACCCAGAAGATGGCGTACCGCCACTCCGGTTACCCGGGTGGTCTGCGGTCCGTCCGTTACGACGAGCTGCTCGAGAAGAACCCCGAGAAGGCCATCGAGAAGGCCGTCAAGGGCATGCTCCCCAAGAACACCCTCGGCCGTCAGATGCTCTCGAAGCTGAAGGTCTACGCGGGCGACCAGCACCCGCACGGCGCTCAGCAGCCGGTCCCGTTCGAGATCACCCAGGTCGCGCAGTAGTTCCGGCCACCCCCAAAGACGTAAAGAAATCTGAGGAGAATCGTGGCCGAGACCACCGTTGAGCAGCCGGTCGAAGAGACCGAGGTTGTTGACGTCGAGCAGTACACCACCGAGTCCGAGGTCCCCGTCGAGGGCGAGTACACCTCTGAGTCGAACGCCGCGCGCTTCGGCGACCCGCAGCCGGCCGCCGGCCTGGGCCGTCGCAAGAACGCCATCGCCCGCGTCCGGATCGTCCCGGGCACCGGCAAGTGGAAGGTCAACGGGCGTACGCTCGAGGACTACTTCCCGAACAAGGTCCACCAGCAGGAAGTCAACGAGCCCTTCAAGGTGCTCGAGCTCGACAACCGCTACGACGTCATCGCCCGCATCTCGGGTGGCGGCGTCTCCGGTCAGGCCGGTGCGCTCCGTCTCGGTGTCGCCCGTGCGCTGAACGAGGCCGACGTCGACAACAACCGCGCCGCCCTCAAGAAGGCCGGTTACCTCAAGCGTGACGACCGTGCGGTCGAGCGCAAGAAGGCCGGTCTCAAGAAGGCCCGCAAGGCCCCGCAGTACAGCAAGCGCTAATCGCTGCCTGCTCGTACTTCTCGTTCGCCCCGGCGGCACGCACCGTGCTGCCGGGGCGTTCGTCTATCAGGAACCCCTGGGACCCTGGGACTCTCTTCACTCTGGGACTCTCTTTCCAGGGGTTCATGGTTTTTCTGGAACGTTCGGAGGACAGCAGTGGGACGACTCTTCGGCACGGACGGCGTGCGCGGTGTCGCCAACGCGGATCTGACGGCCGAGCTCGCGCTCGGACTCTCCGTGGCGGCGGCGCACGTACTGGCCGAGGCGGGCACTTTTGAGGGCCATCGCGCGGTGGCGGTGGTCGGGCGTGACCCGCGCGCGTCCGGGGAGTTCCTGGAGGCCGCGGTCGTCGCGGGCCTCGCGAGCGCGGGCGTGGACGTCCTGCGCGTCGGTGTGCTGCCCACCCCCGCGGTGGCGCATCTCACCGGTGCGCTGGGCGCCGACCTCGGTGTGATGCTCTCCGCCAGCCACAACGCCATGCCCGACAACGGCATCAAGTTCTTCGCCCGCGGCGGCCACAAGCTCGCCGACGAGCTGGAGGACCGCATCGAGTCGGTCTACGAGGAGCACCGCACCGGCGCCCCGTGGCAGCGGCCCACCGGCTCGGGCGTCGGCCGCGTGAAGTCGTACGACCAGGGCCTCGACCAGTACGTGGCCCACCTCATCGGCGTCCTGCCGAACCGCCTCGACGGGCTGAAGATCGTCCTGGACGAGGCGCACGGCGCCGCCGCCCGCGTCTCGCCCGAGGCCTTCGCGCGCGCCGGAGCCGAGGTCATCACGATCGGCGCCCAGCCCGACGGGCTGAACATCAACGACGGCTGCGGTTCCACGCACCTGGAGCTGCTCAAGGCCGCCGTCGTCGAGCACAAGGCCGACTTCGGCGTCGCGCACGACGGGGACGCCGACCGCTGCCTCGCCGTGGACCACACGGGCGCCGAGATCGACGGCGACCAGATCCTCGCCGTGCTCGCCCTCGCCATGCGGGAGCACGGGACGCTGCGCCACGACACCGTGGTCGCCACGGTCATGTCGAACCTCGGCTTCAAGCTCGCCATGGAGGGCCAGGGGCTCTCCCTCGTGCAGACCGCCGTCGGCGACCGGTACGTCCTGGAGTCGATGAAGGAGCACGGCTTCGCCCTCGGCGGCGAGCAGTCCGGGCACGTGATCATCCTCGACCACGCGACGACCGGCGACGGCACGCTGACCGGGCTGCTGCTCGCGGCGCGGGTCGCCGAGACGGGACGTACGCTCGCGGACCTCGCGGGTGTCATGGAGCGCCTGCCGCAGGTCCTGATCAACGTGCCCGACGTCGACAGGACCCGCGTGACCACCTCCTCGGAGCTGGCCGCCGCCGTCGCCGACGCCGAGCGCGAGCTGGGCTCCACGGGCCGGGTGCTGCTGCGCCCCTCCGGGACCGAGCCGCTGGTACGGGTCATGGTCGAGGCCGCCGACATCGAGCAGGCACGGTCCGTCGCCGGACGGCTGGCCGACGCGGTGAAGTCGGCGCTGGGCTAGGCGCGTTGTGCCTTGGCGGTGCGCTCGCGCTGCACGGCCCAGAAGAACTTCTGGGCCAGCAGCGTGAGCGTGCCGGCCAGGACGATGCCGAGGAGGTTCAGCAGGAGCTGCTCGGTGGAGCCCCACGCCTGCCGGTACTCGTCGTAGCTGAACGCGACCGCGGCGTTCGCCGCCGCGGGGACCGTCGTCACCGAGATCGCCACGCCGACCAGGGCGCCCGACTTCGCCGAGGTCAGCGAGAGCGTGCCCGCGGCGCCCGCGAGGACCGCCACCACGAACGAGAACCAGTCGGGGCGGTAGATGAAGTTCGTGTTCGGGCGCTCCGCCTTCAGCGCGTCGTCGCTGAACAGGTCCATCGCGTCCATGAAGTAGCTGAACCCGACCGTCACCACCATCGCCGCCAGGAAGCCCACGAGCAGCGCGGACATCGAGCGCAGGGCGAGGCGCGGGGCACGTCGGACCAGCGCCGTGCAGAACCCGGCGAGCGGGCCGAACTCGGGGCCCACCGCCATCGCGCCCACGATCAGGATCGCGTTGTCGAGCACGACGCCGCAGGCCGCGATCATCGTGGCGAGCGTGATGAAGGCGACGTAGGTGACCGAGAGCGTCGACTCCTCGTGCGTCGCGTCGGCCAGGTGCTCCCACAGGACCGCGTCCGCGCCCTCACCCGGAGCGTCGTCCTCCGCCTGGTCCGCGCGACGGGACAGCGACAGGTCGATGTTCTCCAGCGCGATCGACCCCGACTCGTCGATGCCGAGGTCGCGCAGCGCGCCGATCAGACCGTCGCCCGCCTCGCGGGCCACGTCGCACATGACGACGTCGCCCGCCGGATTGCGGGCCGCGCCCGGGACCACCGCCAGGTGCGCGGTGCCGACCGTGGTCTCGATCAGGCGCACCACCTCGTCGGTCGTGTCCGGTGGCGTGATAAGGCGCAGGTGCAGCATGTCCGCAGGTTAGCCGGGGCACAGGCGGTGGGACCGGTGCCGGTGCTCACAGTTTGCGCAGGCTCAGGCGCTGCACCTTGTGGTCGGGGCCCTTGCGGACGACGAGGGTGGCGCGGCTGCGGGTGGGGGCGACGTTCTCGACGAGGTTGAGCTTGTTGATCGTGCGCCAGGTGGTGCGGGCGTAGTCGAGGGCTTCCTCCTCCGACACCTGCGTGTACTTGCGGAAGTACGAGGACGGGTCCTGGAACGCCGTCTGGCGCAGCTTCTTGAAGCGGTTCAGGTACCAGCGCTCGATGTCGTCGGCGCGGGCGTCCACGTACACGCTGAAGTCGAAGTAGTCCGCGAGGCCCACGCGGGTGCGGCCGTCCTTGCCGGGGAGCGCGGGCTGCAGGACGTTCAGGCCCTCCACGATGAGGATGTCCGGGCGGCGGACCGTGAGGCGCTTGCCCGGCACGATGTCGTAGATCAGGTGCGAGTAGACGGGCGCCGTCACCTCGTCCTTGCCGGCCTTGATGTCCGCGACGAAACGGGTGAGGGCGCGGCGGTCGTACGACTCCGGGAAGCCCTTGCGCGACATCAGGCCGCGGGCCTGGAGCTCCTTGGTGGGCAGGAGGAAGCCGTCGGTCGTGACCCGCTCCACGCGCGGGTGTTCCGGCCAGCGGGAGAGCAGGGCCTGAAGGAGGCGGGCGACGGTGGACTTGCCGACCGCCACGGAGCCGGCCACCCCTATGACGAAGGGCGTTCCCGACTGGGACCCCCGCTCGCCGAGGAAGGTGTTGAGCGCTCCGCGCAGGCCGTCCGTCGCGCCCACGTACAGGTTCAGGAGCCGGGAGAGCGGCAGGTAGATGTCGCGGACCTCGTCCAGGTCGATGACGTCGCCGAGGCCGCGCAGCTGCTCCACCTCCGCCGCCGTGAGCGGCAGAGGCGTCTTCTCCCGAAGCGCGCTCCACTCGGTGCGGGTGAGGTCGAGGTAGGGAGTCGCCTCCGGCTTGTGCCGGTGGGCGCTCCGCGGTGCCGTCGCGGGCACGGAGACCGAAGAGATCACAGTCCATTGTTACGGCTGTTTGAACGGGACGGGGGGTGGGGTGGTGCGTGGGGTGTGTCACGCTGAGCCGGTGATTATTGGGGTTGGCATCGACGTCGCGGAGATCGAACGGTTCGGGGCGGCGCTGGAGCGGACGCCCGGGATGGCGGACCGGCTGTTCGTGGAGAGCGAGCTGCGGCTGCCGGGCGGGGACCGGCGGGGGGTCGCCTCGCTGGCGGCGCGGTTCGCGGCGAAGGAGGCGCTGGCCAAGGCGCTGGGGGCGCCGGGCGGGCTTCGGTGGACGGATGCCGAGGTGTACGTGGAGGAGAGCGGGCAGCCGCGGGTGCGGGTGCGGGGGACTGTGGCGGAGCGGGCCGAGGCGTTGGGTGTGCGGGCGTGGCACGTGTCGCTCAGTCATGATGCGGGGGTTGCGTCTGCGGTGGTTGTTGCGGAGGGCGAGTAGGCGAGTAAGGGTTCTGGCCCCTGGGCCTTGGGCGGTCCTGGGCGAGTTTTCGCCTTCGTCTTTCGTCTGCGGGTGTGGTGTGGCTGGTCGCGCAGTTCCCCGCGCCCCTGGGGTTCGTCTGTGGGGCGGGGTCGCGGGGGTATGTACGTACTCGCTATCCCTGCGCCACGCTGCACGAACAAAGACGCTATGGCTGGCTCGGTGCTCCGTGCGCACATACCCCCGCGCCCCCTCCGGCCGGTGGGGTGTCTGCGGCCCGGCTGCTGCTTTCAGGGGCGCGAGGAACGGCGCGACAAGCCACAACACACCCGCCGCACTCGCCCACGCAGCACGGCCCGCAACGGCGGGTGGGCTTTTAGGGGCGCGGGGAACTGCGCGACAAGCCACAACAAACCCGCACCCGCACCCGCAAAGCGTCCGGCCCCCCCAGCGGCGGGTGGGCTTTTAGGGGCGCGGGGAACTGCGCGACAAGCCACAACAAACCCGCACCCGCCCACGCAGCGCGGCCTGCAACGGCGGGTGGGCTTTTAGGGGCGCGGGGAACTGCGCGACAAGCCACGGCGCACCCGCACCCGCCCGCGCAGGGAGGAACCCACCCACCCCGCACCGTTCAGGAGTCAGGCGCCTTCGCCTGGGGGGAGACTGGGCGTATGCGTGATGCGTACAGCGTGGACAGCGTCAGGTCCGGGGAACGTCTGCTCATGGCCCAGGGGCCCGACGACGTGCTGATGGGGCGCGCCGCCGCCGGCCTCGCCGCCGAGTGCGCGCGGCTGCTCGGCAAGGTGTACGGGGCGCGGGTCGCCCTGCTCGTGGGCAGTGGTGACAACGGCGGCGACGCCCTGTACGCCGGGGCCCGGCTCGCCCGGAGAGGTGCCGGTGTCAGTGCCGTGCTGCTGGACCCCGCGCGGGCGCACGCCCGTGCGCTCGCCGCGCTGCGGGCCGCCGGGGCCGTCGTCGTGGACGCGGCGGACGGGAGGGCCGAGGGGCTGGTCGGCGCGGCCGGGCTGGTCGTCGACGGGATCGTGGGGATCGGCGGGCGGGGCGGGCTGCGGGAGAGCGCCGTGCGGCTCGTCGCAGCGGTGCGGGACGCGGTGGTCGTCGCCGTGGATCTGCCGAGCGGCGTCGACGCCGACACGGGGGAGGTGCGGGGCGAGGCGGTGCGTGCCGATGTGACCGTGACCTTCGGCGCGTACAAGCCGGGGCTGCTGATCGATCCGGCCAGGGAGTACGCCGGTGCCGTGCGGCTGGTCGACATCGGGCTCGACCTCGATGCCGACGACTGCGTGGCGCAGGCCCTGCAGTTCGCCGACGTGGAGCGGCTGTTGCCGGTGCCGGGCGGGGAGAGCGACAAGTACCGGCGCGGTGTCGTCGGGGTCGTCGCCGGGTCCGCGCGCTACCCGGGGGCCGCCGTGCTCGCCGTCGCGGGCGCGCTGCGCGGCGGTGCGGGCGCCGTGCGGTACGTGGGGCCCGCCGCGGACGCCGTCATCGCGCGGTTCCCCGAGGTCCTGGTGTCCGCGGGGCCGCCGTCGAAGGCCGGGCGCGTGCAGGCCTGGGTCGCGGGGCCGGGGCTCGGTGATGACGAGGAGCGGCTGCGGGACGTGGTCGAGGCCGACGTGCCGGTGCTGATCGACGCCGACGGGCTGCGGCTCGCGGGGGAGCGGCGGGTGCGGGCGCGCAGCGCGCCCACGCTGCTCACGCCGCACGCCGGTGAGGCCGCCGCCCTGCTCGGTGCCGGGCGCGCGGAGGTCGAGGCGGGGCGGCTGTCCGCCGTACGGGAGCTGGCGCGGCGGTACGGGGCGACGGTGCTGTTGAAGGGGTCCACCACGCTGGTC
Organism: Streptomyces sp. NPDC040622; assembly: GCF_055593965.1. Classification (NCBI taxonomy): domain Bacteria; kingdom Bacillati; phylum Actinomycetota; class Actinomycetes; order Kitasatosporales; family Streptomycetaceae; genus Streptomyces; species Streptomyces sp. NPDC040622. The sequence continues at coordinate 272,884 of NZ_JBVIXD010000002.1, forward strand.
GCCTCGGCGGAGGGCGCCGTGCGCGTCAACCCCACAGGCACGGCCTGGCTCGCCACCGCGGGCAGCGGCGACGTGCTGTCGGGGCTCGCCGGGTCCCTGCTGGCGGCGGGGCTCGACGCGCGCGACGCCGGGTCCGTCGCCGCGTATCTGCACGGGCTGGCCGGGCGGCGGGCGGCGGACGGCGCGCCCGCGGCGGCACAGGACGTGGCCGACGCGATTCCCGGCGCGTGGCGCGAGGTGCGGCGGCCGGGGTAGGGCGGTTTCCGGGTGAGGGATGGGCTGAGGGCCCTTCGAGTGACGCCTCCGCGCGGCTGACGGCCGCACGGCACCGCGCCGGGTTCGCTCATCACATGATCAGTAAGACAGCTCAGCGCGGGCTCACCGTGCTGCTCGCCCTCGCCGCGGCCCTGCCGGCCGTCCCCGCGTCCGCGGACCCGGCGCCACCGCGCCCCGCGTCCCCCGGCACCGCCGCGCTGGTCCCCGGCCTCCCGTCCGCCGCGTCCCACCCGTGGCAGCTGGACACCCCCGACCAGACGCTGCGCCCGCACGTGTACCGGCCGAGCGCCGCCGAGGACGCGATCGAGCCCATGGACGCGGCGGCCGCCGCCGACGACCTCGTCGAGTACGTGCCGCGCAGCGAGGCCGAACCCGAGGCGGCGCCCGCCTGCACCCGGCGCACCGGCCCCTACCAGCGGGAGATCGAGCGGGCGCTCCGCCTCACGGTGGACGGGCGGCAGTCCGCGAAGGACTGCCGGGCCATCCGGGCCTTCCAGCGCAAGGAGAAGATCCGGCCCGCGATCGGGTTCGCGGGCCCGGTGACCTGGGCCCGGCTGCGCCTGATCGCCGCCCGCAAGAATCCGAACGTCACGAAACAGTGCCCCACGCGCGCGTACCGCCTGGCCTGCGTCGATCTGACGCGTCAGCTGATGTGGGTGCAGAAGGGCAAGAAGAAGCTGCTCGGCCCCGTGCCCATCCGCACCGGACGTGCCGGGTACCCGACCCGTACCGGCTGGCACAAGGTCTACTGGAAGCACAAGAACCACTGGTCGTCGCTGTACGAGACCCCCATGCCGTACAGCCAGTTCTTCAACGGGGGGCAGGCGTTCCACGCGATCTACGGCAACGTGTACAGCCCGCCGGGATCGCGCGGCTGCGTGAACCTGCGGGTGGCCGACGCCCGCGCGCTGTGGAAGACGCTCCTCAAGGGCGACCGCGTCTACGTGTGGGGCCGCAAGCCGGGCACCTGAGCCGGGTACCGGCCCGTGGGAGCGGGGGCTGTCGGCGGCCTCTGAGACACTTGTCCGCGATGAACGAGACAGCCCCTTTCCGTGTCCGCGCCGAGATCGACCTCGACGCCCTCCGCGCCAACGTGCGCTCGCTGCGCGCCCACGCGCCGGACGCAGCGTTCATGGCCGTGGTGAAGGCGGACGGTTACGGCCACGGAATGGTGGCCTGCGCCAGGGCCGCCCGTGAGGCGGGCGCCACCTGGATCGGCACCGCCACGCCCGAAGAGGCCCTCGCGGTGCGCGCGGCGGGTCTGCCCGGGCGGATCATGTGCTGGCTGTGGACGCCGGGCGGCCCCTGGCGCGAGGGCATCGAGGCCGGCCTGGACATGTCGGTGAGCGCCCTGTGGGCGCTGCGCGAGGTCAGCGCCGCCGCCCGCGAGGCCGGGCGCACCGCGCGCATCCAGCTCAAGGCCGACACGGGCCTCGGGCGCAACGGCTGCATGCCGGCCGACTGGCCCGAGCTCGTCGCCGCGTCGCTGCGCGCCGAGGCCGAAGGCCTGGTCGAGGTAACCGGCCTCTGGTCGCACTTCGCCTGCGCCGACGAGCCGGGGCACCCCTCCATCGCCGCCCAGCTCACGGTCTTCCGCGAGATGGTGGCGTACGCGGAGGAGCAGGGCATACGCCCCGAGGTGCGGCACATCGCCAACTCGCCGGGGACGCTGACCCTGCCGGAGACGCACTTCGACCTGGTCCGTCCGGGCATCGCGATGTACGGCATCTCGCCGAGCCCCGAGGTGGGCACCCCGCAGGATTTCGGGCTGCGGCCCGTCATGACGCTGACCGCCTCGCTCGCCCACGTGAAGCACGCCCCCGCCGGGCACGGCGTGAGCTACGGCCACCACTACGTGACCCCCGGCGAGACGACCCTCGGCCTGGTCCCCGCCGGGTACGGCGACGGCATCCCGCGCCACGCGTCCGGCACGGCCCCGGTGCTGGTCGACGGCAAGTGGCGGACGGTCGCGGGCCGGGTCGCGATGGACCAGTTCGTGGTCGACCTCGGCGGGGACGAGCCCGAAGTGGGCTCGCAGGCCGTGCTGTTCGGCCCCGGTGACCGCGGGGAGCCGACCGCGGAGGACTGGGCGCAGGCCGCGGGGACCATCGCGTACGAGATCGTCACCCGCATCGGATCGCGCGTCCCGCGCGTCTATGTGAACGAGCGGCCCAAGGACTGACCGGGAGCGGGCGGCCCGGGGACTGACCAGGAACGGACGAGGAGCGGCACGTGAGCGAGAGCAGCGCGGGGGCGGCCGCGGCGGAAGCGGTGACGGAGGCCGCCGCCGCGGCCGGGAACTGGCGGCGGGCCGGAGTGGCGGGCGCCGCGATAGGTGTCATCGCCGCGGGCGCGGCCGCCGGCGTCGCCATAGAGCGGCTCACCGTGGGCCGCGGCATGCGCAAGAAGGCGCGGCTCGCGCTCGACGCCTCGGGCCCCTACGGTTCGCTGCGCGGCATGCCCGGCACGGCGTACGCGGACGACGGCACGGCGCTCTCCTACGAGGTCGAGGAGGTCGAGTCCGACAGCGACCAGGCCTCGCGGCGCCGCAGGCTCTTCGGCCGCAGGGCACCCGCGCCGGTCACCGTCGTCTTCAGCCACGGCTACTGCCTGAGCCAGGACTCCTGGCACTTCCAGCGGGCCGCGCTGCGGGGGGTCGTCCGCGCCGTCTACTGGGACCAGCGCAGCCACGCCCGCTCGGGTCGCGGTGTCGGCCAGGCGGAGCACGACGTGCCGGTCTCCATCGACCAGCTGGGCCGGGACCTGAAGGCCGTCATCGACGCGGCGGCGCCCGAGGGGCCGCTCATCCTCGTCGGGCACTCCATGGGCGGCATGACGACGATGGCGCTCGCCGACCAGTTCCCCGAGCTGATCCGGGAGCGCGTCGTGGGCGTCGCGCTGGTCGGCACGTCGTCCGGGCACCTCGGTCAGGTGAACTTCGGTCTGCCGGTGGCCGGGATGAACGCGGTCCGGCGGGTGCTGCCCGGCGTGCTGCGGGCGCTGGGCTCGCAGGCCGAGCTGGTGGAGAAGGGGCGGCGGGCCACCGCGGACCTCTTCGCGGGCGTCATCAAGCGCTACTCGTTCTCGCGCAAGGACGTGGACCCGGGCATCGCGCGGTTCGCGGAGCGGATGATCGAGGCGACCCCGATCGACGTGGTCGCGGAGTTCTACCCGGCGTTCGCCGAGCACGACAAGGCGGACGCGCTCAAGCACTTCGCCGAGCTGCCGGTGCTCGTGCTGGCCGGGGACAAGGACCTCGTCACGCCGAGCGAGCACAGCGAGACCATCGCGGGGCGGCTGCCGGACGCCGAGCTCGTCCTGGTCCCGGACGCCGGACATCTGGTCATGCTGGAGCACCCGGAGGTGGTCATGGACCGTCTCGCCGACCTGCTGGTGCGGGCGGGCGCCGTCCCCGCGGCCGACCGGGCGGGCCGGGTCGGCGGCTGACCGCGCGGGCCGGTGCGGGGCCCGTCAGCCGCTACCGTGGACGGCATGGAAGCACCGCACGACCAGGCCCCCGCCACCGTACTCAAGATCACCGTCAACTCTCCCGAACAGATGGGGGAGTTGGGCCGTCGCCTCGCGAAGCTGCTGCGCCCCGGCGATCTCGTCATGCTCACCGGGGAGCTCGGCGCAGGCAAGACGACGCTGACCCGCGGCCTCGGTGAGGGCCTCGGCGTGCGCGGCGCCGTCACCTCCCCGACCTTCGTCATCGCCCGCGTGCACCCGCCGCTCGGCGCCGGGCCCGCGCTGGTGCACGTCGACGCGTACCGCCTGGGCGGCGGGCTCGACGAGATGGAGGACCTGGACCTCGACGTCTCGCTGCCCGAATCGGTGGTCGTCGTGGAGTGGGGCGACGGCAAGGTCGAGGAGCTCTCGGACGACCGGCTGCACGTCGTCATCGACCGTGCCGTGGGCGACACGACGGACGAGGTGCGCGAGGTGACGCTCACCGGGCTCGGGCGGCGCTGGGCGGAGGCGGACCTGGTGTCGCTGTCGGCCTGAGGCGCGGCGGGGCCCGGCCCCGGCGGGCCTTCCGGGGGCCGCTCGGGCCGTTCTCGTACGTTCGCCCTAACGTTCCGACAGGACGTCGGCAAAATGTTGCGTTGCGTGTGTCGCGCGTGGTCACATGGATACCGGTCCTGGTTAGGTCTACCTAACCACGTCTGCCCCCGGAGCCCCAGGAGGCATCCATGTCGGCTTCAGAACGTGACGTACAGCCGCAGCCGCCCGTGCTGCCGGGACCGACGGCTGTCGTGGACCCCTCGCACCTGTCGATGAGCGACCTGCTGGCGTCGTGCGCCGCGGCGAGCGCCGTCTCCACACCGCCGTGCGACCCGGCGCCCACGGGGGACGCACCTTCGGGTGACGCTCGCGGGTGACGTGAGCGGGGAGCGACGCGTGGCGTGAGCACGCGTGACGCGCCTACGGGACGACGACGACCTTCTGGTTGATCACCGCGAAGTTCCACATCGCGTCGCCGTGCGCCCGCGACTCACGGATGCCGCCGGTCTTCTTCGACGGGTCCGGCTTCGGCGTGGAGCCGTCCACGGCCGCGCTGAAGCCGATCGTGATCCCGTCGACCGTCGTGAACCGCACGACGTGCTCGATCGGCCTGCCGTCCGTGCCGGTGACCGAGCCGGAGCGGGAGCTGACCGTGTAGGTGCCGGGGGCCGGGTCGACCGTGCCCGGGGTGACCCGGAAGGTCAGCTGCGCCTTGCCGGACGGCTCGACCAGCCAGACGCGGTCCTCGTCCAGGGAGTACACGACCCGCTTGCCGCTGCCGGACTGCGCGGGAACCTCCGCGGGGTTCTTCTTGTCCTTGGGGGAGCGCGGGGCGGCGGCGGTGGGGGTCTTGTCCGGGTGCTTCAGCCCGTCCGGCGCGCTGGCCGAGGCCTGGTAGGCGAGGAAACCGACCGCGGCGACGGCAGCGGCGGTGAGCCCGGCCACGAATCCCGAGCTGCTCCTTGACACCTTGCGCCACCCACCTCTTCGTACTGCGTACGGCTACGCAGTGACGGTAGCAGCAGCCGCCCCCCATCCCGGGGCAGCCGCACCTGATGCCGGACCGGCCGTGCTCCGTGCGCCGGAGCCGTAGGCTGTTCGCGTGCTCTTGCTCGCTCTGGATACCGCAACGCCCGCCGTCACCGTCGCCCTCCACGACGGCTCCTCCGCCGTCGCGGAGTCCAGCCAGGTGGACGCCCGGCGCCACGGAGAACTGCTGCTGCCGGCCGTCGACCGGGTCCTCGCCGAAGCCGGCCTGAGACTCGACGCCGTGACCGGCATCGTCGTCGGCGTGGGCCCCGGCCCCTACACCGGGCTGCGCGTCGGCCTGATGACCGCCGACACCTTCGGCCTCGCGCTCGGCGTGCCCGTGCACGGCGTGTGCACGCTGGACGGCCTCGCGTACGCCGCCGGCCTCGACGGGGGACCCTTCGTGGTCGCCACCGACGCCCGGCGCAAGGAGGTCTACTGGGCCCGCTACGAGAACGCGCGCACCCGGGTGGGCGACCCCGCCGTCGACCGGCCCGCGGACATCGCCGCCGACGTCGAGGGGCTGCCCGCGGTCGGCGCCGGCGCGCTGCTCTACCCCGACACCTTCCCCGACGCCCGCGCCCCCGAGCACGTCTCGGCGGCCTCCCTCGCCGCCCTGGCCGCCGAGAGGCTCGCGGCGGGCGAGGAGCTCATGGAGCCCCGGCCGCTCTACCTGCGCAGGCCCGACGCGCAGGTCCCCAAGAACTACAAGGTGGTCACCCCCAAGTGACCCAGGTGACCCGGACGGCAGGGACCGCCGTGCTGCGCGAGATGCGCTGGTGGGACATCGACGCGGTGTTCGTCCTGGAGAAGGAGCTCTTCCCGGACGACGCCTGGTCGCGCGGGATGTTCTGGTCCGAGCTCGCCCACGCGCGCGGACCGCTGGCCACCCGCCGCTACGTGGTGGCCGTGGACGGCGACCGCCTCGTCGGGTACGCGGGGCTCGCCGCCTCCGGTGACCTCGCCGACGTGCAGACCATCGCCGTGGCCCGCGACCACTGGAGCACCGGCCTCGGCGCCCGGCTCCTCACCGACCTGCTGCGGGCCGCGACCGCCTTCGAGTGCGCCGAGGTGATGCTGGAAGTGCGGGTCGACAACACGCGCGCGCAAAAGCTCTACGAGCGCTTCGGATTCGAACCCATCGGCTTCCGGCGCGGCTACTACCAGCCCGGCAACGTGGACGCCCTGGTCATGCGCCGCACCGACCCCTCCACTCCCGCAACCGGCGTACAAGGAACCGAGATTCATGGCTGACTCGCGCGACGAACCTCTCGTCCTCGGCATCGAGACCTCCTGCGACGAGACCGGCGTCGGCATCGTCCGCGGCACCACGCTGCTCGCGGACGCCGTCGCCTCCAGCGTCGACGAGCACGCCCGCTTCGGCGGCGTCGTGCCCGAGGTGGCCTCCCGGGCGCACCTGGAAGCGATGGTGCCGACCATCGAACGCGCCCTGAAGGAAGCGGGCGTGAGCGCGCGCGACCTCGACGGCATCGCGGTGACCGCAGGGCCCGGCCTCGCGGGCGCGCTGCTCGTCGGCGTCTCGGCCGCCAAGGCGTACGCCTACGCGCTCGGCAAGCCGCTCTACGGCGTGAACCACCTCGCCTCGCACATCTGCGTCGACCAGCTGGAGCACGGGCCGCTGCCCGAGCCCACCATGGCGCTCCTGGTGTCCGGCGGCCACTCCTCGCTGCTGCTCTCCAGCGACATCACCTCGGACGTGCGGCCGCTCGGCTCGACCATCGACGACGCGGCGGGGGAGGCCTTCGACAAGATCGCGCGGGTGCTGAACCTCGGCTTCCCCGGCGGCCCCGTCATCGACCGCTACGCGCGCGAGGGCGACCCGGCCGCCATCGCCTTCCCGCGCGGGCTCACCGGACCCCGCGACCCCGCCTACGACTTCTCCTTCTCCGGTCTGAAGACGTCCGTCGCCCGCTGGATCGAGGCGAAGCGGGCCGCCGGCGAGGAGGTGCCGGTGCGGGACGTGTCGGCGTCCTTCCAGGAGGCCGTCGTCGACGTCCTGACCCGCAAGGCCGTGCGGGCCTGCAAGGACGAGGGCGTCGACCACCTCATGATCGGCGGCGGCGTGGCCGCCAACTCGCGGCTGCGCGCGCTCGCCCAGGAGCGGTGCGAGAAGGCCGGCATCCGGCTGCGGGTGCCGCGCCCGAAGCTGTGCACGGACAACGGCGCGATGGTCGCTGCCCTCGGCGCCGAGATGGTCGCCCGCAACCGCGCGGCCTCGTCCTGGGACCTGTCGGCGGACTCGTCGCTGCCGGTGACCGAGCCGCACGTGCCCGGTCACACGCACGACCACGACCATGTGCACGAGGTCAGCAAGGAGAACCTGTACTCATGACGGTCGCGCTCATGTGGGAGGCCCGTGCCGTCGAAGGGCGGGGCGCCGACCTGCTCGCGTGGGCACGGGAGCGGGAGCTGTCCGCCGTCCCGGCCCGGCGGGAGACCTTCCGGGCTCCGCAGGACCGGGTGCTGGTCATCACCTGGTGGGACGCGGAGTTCGACGCGGACCTGCCGGAGCTGCCGGAGCCCGCGGCGGAGCTCGTGACGCGTCCGGTGCACCGGTGGCGGTTCGAGCCGGTGGGGGAGAGCTAGCCCCTGCCCGCCGCTTCCTGAGGCTCATCCGTGCTCAGCGGGACCGTGACCGTCACTGGTGACAGGACCGTCGTGCAGAGCGATCCATGTCCCCGTCCCCCCCCGGGGTACGACGCCTACGACGCCTGTGGTGTCAGGGACACGTCGTGGGTGCCGGTCGGTTCCCTTCGGGCTTCCGGTACGTCAACAGGTAGCGCCAGAAGAGCAGGTGGCGCACGGTGGCGCCGGGCAGGAGACGGGCCGCCTCGGCGCGGATCTCGGGGAGCCGCATGGCGGGCGGGCGCACGGGGGCCTTGAGCGGGGGCGTGTGGATGCCGCGCAGGCGCTCGCCCGCGTAGACCGTGACCCGGGCCGCCGCGTTGGCGGGGGAGGCCGCGAGGTCCCACCAGGTCATTCCGGCGTAACAGCCGAGGACGAGCAGGGTGCCGCCGGGGGCGAGGGCGTCGCGCAGGCGCGTGAGCGTGGTGAACGGCATGTGGTGCAGGCTCGCCAGGCAGGTGACGGCGGCGTAGTGGCCCTCGGGGAGGTCCTCCTCGGTCACGTCCGCCCGGCGGAAGCGGGGTCCCCCGCCGTGTGCCTCGGCCTCGGCGACGACCTGCGCCGAGGGGTCGAGCGCGTCGACCTCGTAGCCGCGTCCCGCGAGGCGGCGGGCGAAGCGGCCGGTGCCGCAGCCGACGTCGAGGGCGGCGCGGCCGCGACCGTCGGACGGCAGGGTCCGCAGGAGCAGCCGGTGGTAGTGGTCGTTGTGGTCGAAGGGCATGCGGGCGAGCCTCGCACACGGCTCAGTCCGCGCGTCCCGCCCGCGGCAGCAACCCGTCGATCACCGCGGCGAGTTGGCGCGTCATGTCGTACGTCCCCGTCAGCTCGTCCCAGCTGCCCGCGAGGGCCGCGAGGTGGGGGAGCTCGGCAGCGTCGGCGTCGGTGAGCATGTCGGGGAAGTACCGCTTGCGGTCCGGGTCCTCGGCGCGGCGCTCCATCGCGCGGCGGAAGATCAGCTCCCCGTGGACGAAGTGCCAGACGGTCCGGTAGGCGTGCACGGCCTCGGCGCGGGTGAGCCCGCAGTCGACGCCCGTGGCGATGATCTCCTCGACCATCCACAGCGCGCCCTTGTCGGTGAGGTCGCCGAGGCTGAGCACCTCCACCACCCAGGGCATCCGCGCCAGCGTGGCGTGCATGTGCAGGGAGACGGCGAGCAGGCGTTCGCGCGGGTCGGCGGGCAGGTCGGGGCGGGGGGCCGTGGCGGCCGTGCCGGAGAGCGTGAGCATCAGGAGGTCGTCCTTGTCGCGCACGTGGTGGTAGAGCGCCATCGGCGTCGCGCCGACCTCCTTGGCGACGCGGCGCATGCTCAGGGCGGCGACGCCCTCCTCCTCCAGGATCCGGCGGGCCGTCGCGACGATCGTCTCCGTGCCGATGCGGCGGGGGCGGCCGACACGCTTCTTCCGCGCGCCTGCCTCCGTCGCGGGCTCGCTCTTCGCGGGTTCGTCCGTCGCGGGTTCGTCCGTCACGGGCTGGTTCTTCGCCACCGGTTCTTCTGCCACCGGGTCATTGTCGCGCCTTGCCCGCGGTTGCTCGCGCCGGTGTGCGGGCGCAGGGCTTGCGGAGTTTCTATACGCGTATAGTAATGTGCCTCGCATGGTGAACATGGTGAACTCGCGCACCCCGCGAGGGCCTCTGCTGCCGGTGCTGCTCACCGTGCAGTTCCTCGTCTCCCTCGACATGTCCGTCGTCAACATCGCCCTGCCCGACATGGGCGACGACCTCGGCTTCGCCCCCGACTCGCTGCTCTGGGTCGTCAACGCCTACGCGCTCGCCTTCGGCGGCCTGCTCATGCTCGGCGGGCGCCTGGCCGACCTGATCGGACGCCGGCGCACCCTCATGGGCGGCTTCGCCGTCTTCGGCCTCGCGAGCCTCGCGGGCGGGCTCGCCCTCGCGCCGGGCCAGCTCGTCGCGGCCCGCGCCGTGCAGGGCGCGGGCGCGGCGGCGCTCGCCCCCGTCGCGCTCGCCCTGATCACCGTCAACTACGCGGCGGGGCCCGCGCGTTCGCGGGCGCTCGGGCTGTGGGGCATCTCCGGCGCGCTCGGCGGCGCGGTCGGGATCATGGCGGGCGGCCTGCTCACCGACTGGCTGGGCTGGCGCTCCGTGATGCTCGTCAACGTCCCCGTCGTGCTCGCCGCGCTCCTCGCCGCGCGCCGCGGTGTCCCCGCCGACCGCCGCACCGGCCCCGCACCCCGCCTCGACGTCGCGGGCGCCCTGCTGGTCACCGCGGGCATGACGGTGCTCGTCCTCGGCCTCGTCCGTACGCGGACGCACGCCTGGGGGTCCGGCACCACGCTGGGCACGCTCGGTGCCGCGGCCGTGCTGCTCGCCGCCTTCGTCGCCGTCGAGGCCCGCAAGCGGGAGCCGCTGCTGCGGCTCGGCCTGCTCGGCCCCGCACACCGCCCGGTGCTCTCCGCGAACGTCTTCGCGCTGCTGATGTCCTCGGGCCAGTTCGCCGCCTTCTACTTCACCTCGCTCTACCTCCAGCAGGTGCTGGGGTACGGGCCGACGGCCGCCGGCGCCGCGTTCCTGCCGTTCTGCGCGGGCATCGTGGCCGGGTCGACGGTCGCGGCCCGGCTGGTCGCACGGGCCGGCGAGCGGGCGCTGCTCGTGGCGGGCGGGCTGCTCGGGGCCGCCGGGTTCGGGTGGTTCGCGCTCACGGTCGAGGCGGGCGGCACGTTCCTGAGCTCCGTCTTCGGGCCCTCCCTCGTCGCGAGCGTCGGCATCGGCATGTGCTTCGTACCGCTGGGCACGGCCGCGACCGGCGGCGTCGCCCCCGAGGAGACCGGCATGGCCTCCGGGCTGCTCAACAGCTCCCGCCAGCTCGGCGGCTCGCTCGGCCTCGCGGTCCTCGTCACGGTCGCCGCCGACGTCACCGGCGCGGGCACCGGCCGGGCCGCACTCGCCGACGGCCACGCGGCGGCCTTCCTCCTTTCCGCCGGGCTCCTGGTGGCGGCCGCACTGGCGACCGCGGTGCTGCACGGCCGCCGACCGGACGCCCCGACACCGCCGCGACCTGCGCGGACACCCGCACGGGAAGAAACTTCGAAGAATCCCGGCGACGATGTCGAAACGGGCGTCTCCCGTTCGACGCAGGGCTGAGAGGCGAGGAGAAGCCCCCGCCGCCACCCGATGGGAGACCACCATGCCGCGCTACCTGACGATGATCCGCATCGACGAGAACAACGTCCCCGAGGGCGGTCCGAGCCCCGAACTCCAGGAGCGCATGGGCGCACTCCTTGAGGAGATCACCAAGGCCGGGGTCATGCTCGACACCGCGGGCCTGCGCCCGACCGCCGAGGGCGCCCGCGTGACCTGGGACAAGGGGGAACTGTCCGTCACCGACGGGCCGTTCACCGAGACCAAGGAGGTCATCGGCGGCTACTCGATCTGTCAGGCCAAGGACAAGGCGGAGGCGATCGAGTGGACCAAGCGGTTCCTGCAGACCCACGAGGACTACTGGACGATCAGCGCCGAGGTCCGGGAGATCGAGGAGGGCTGAGCGCCGCGGGCCCGGACCCGCGGCGCGCCTTTGCGGCGGCGGCACCGGGGTGCTCTGATGGGTGGCCGTGAACCATCCGCCGGAGCACCCCCGCCGCACGGCGCAGGAGCGGCACCCCCGCGCCACCGTGGAGACCGTCTTCCGCATGGAGTCGCCGCGCATCATCGCCGGCGTCGCGCGGATCGTACGGGACGTCGGCATCGCCGAGGAGCTGGCGCAGGACGCCCTGGTGGCGGCGCTCGAACAGTGGCCCGAGCAGGGCGTCCCCGACAACCCGGGCGCCTGGCTCATGGCCACCGCCAAGCACCGCGCCATCGACCTGGTCCGCCGCCGCGAGCGCTACGCCCGCAAGCTCGCGGAGGTCGGCCGCGACCTGGAGAGCGCGCCGCCCCAGGTGACCGGGCCCGCCGAACCCGTCGACCCCGACGCCATCGACGACGACCTGCTCCGCCTCGTCTTCACCGCCTGCCACCCGGTCCTCTCCGCCGAGGCCCGCGTGGCGCTCACCCTGCGCCTGCTCGGCGGTCTGACCACCGCGGAGATCGCCCGCGCGGTGCTCGTGCCGGAGGCGACCGTGGCGCAGCGGATCGTGCGCGCCAAGCGCACCCTCGCCACGAAGGGCGTCGCCTTCGAGGTGCCGTACGGGGCCGGGCGTGCGGCCCGCCTCGGCTCGGTCCTCGAGGTCATCTACCTCATCTTCAACGAGGGGTACGCGGCCACGGCGGGCGACGACTGGCTGCGCCCGTCCCTGTGCGAGGACGCGCTGCGGCTGGCCAGGGTGCTCGCCGGGCTGATGCCCAAGGAGTCCGAAGTGCACGGGCTCGCCGCCCTGTTGGAGCTGCAGGCGTCGCGCTCGGCGGCACGGACAGGACCGTCCGGCGAGCCGGTGCTGCTCAGGGACCAGAGCAGGGCCCGGTGGAACCGGATGCTCATCCGGCGCGGGTTCGCGGCGCTGGCGCGGGCGCAGACGGTGTCCGGCGGGGCCCTCGGGCCGTACGCCCTGCAGGCCGCCATCGCCGCCTGTCACGCCCACGCGCACACGTACGAGGACACCGACTGGCGGCAGATCGCCGCCCTCTACGGCCTGCTCGCCGCCCGCACCCCGTCCCCGGTGGTCGAGCTGAACCGGGCGGTCGCCGTCTCGATGGCCGAGGGGCCGGTGGCGGGACTCGCCCTGGTCGACGCACTCGCCGCCGAACCGGCGTTGCGGGACTACCACTTGCTGCCCAGCGTGCGGGGCGATCTCCTGGCGCGGCTCGGACGGTTCGCGGAGGCGCGGGAGGACTTCGAGCGGGCGGCCACGCTGGCGCGCAACGAGCGGGAGCGGGAGTTCTTGCGGGGGCGGGCGCGGGAGTGCGACCGGGGAGTGTGAGCAGCGCGCCCTGCGGGGCTTCCCCCTCTGATCCCGTCCCTTCCCGAACCAGGCTCCGCCCCGGACCCCGTCCCTTCCCGAACCAGGGCTCCGCCCCGGACCCCGCCCCTTTCCGAACCAGGGCTCCGCCTCTCCCGAACCAGGGCTCCGCCCCGGACCCCGCTCCTCAAACGCCGGAGGGGCTGGAAGCGTGACGGCGTAGCTGCCCGCGGGCGACGGAAGGGGCCGCTCAGGCGGGAAGCACCGGCTGGCCGATCAGCATCGCCGGGGCCCCCGCCACCCTCGTCAGGAACACCGTCGCCGCGTTCTTCCCCTGCGGCTTCACCTTGCGGCGCAGTTCCTCCGGCTCGACCGCCGAGCCCCGCTTCTTCACCGTCAGGATCCCGACCTCGCGCTCCCGCAGCAGCGCCTTCAGCTTCTTCACGCCGAAGGGGAGCCGGTCGGTGATCTCGTACGCCACCGCGTACGGCGTCGCGTGCAGCGCGTCCGACGTGACGTACGCGATCGTCTCGTCGATCAGCCCGCCCCCGACCCGGGCGGCGACCTCCGCCACCAGGTGCGCGCGGATGACCGCGCCGTCCGGCTCGTACAAGTAACGCCCGACGGGCCGTACTTCGGGGTCGGGGAGCATCGCGTCGAGCGAGCTCCACAGGGAGGCGCCGCCGGGCAGGAGCGTCGCCCGGTGCGAGGAGGGCTCCGGCGTGCCGAACCACAGCACGGCCTCCTTCACGTCACCGCCGTCCGAGATCCACTCGGCCGCGGCCTCCGCGGGAATCGCCTCGTGCGGGATGCCCGGGGCGATCTTCAGCGCGGCCAGCGGGGCCTCGCGGGCCGTCCCGACGGCCCAGGACAGCGGCGGCGAGTACGCCTCGGGGTCGAAGATCCGCCCGCGTCCGCCCCGGCGCGCCGGGTCCACGAAGACCGCGTCGTACGGGGAGGGGTCGATCTCGGTGACATCGGCCTCGCGGACCTCGATCAGGTCGTCAAGGCCCAGCGCCTGCGCGTTGGCGCGGGCGACCGCGCAGGTCAGCGGGTCGCGGTCGACGGCGAGCACGGAGATGCCGGCCCGGGCCAGGGCGATGGCGTCGCCGCCGATGCCGCAGCAGAGGTCGGCGAGCGAGCGTACGCCGAGCGCCTTGAAGCTCTCGGCGCGGTGCGCGGCCACGGAGGTGCGCGTGGACTGCTCGACGCCGTTGGGCGTGAAGAACATCCGGGCCGCGTCCCGCGCACCGAACTTCGCCGCGGCCCGCTGCCGCAGCCGCGCCTGCGCGAGCGCGGCCGAGACCAGGGGCGCCGGGTGGGCGCGGCGCAGCCGGGTGGCGGCGGCGAGCTCCTGGGCGGGCTCGACGTCCCGCACCTCGTCGAGCAGGGCGGCGCCCTGCGGGGTGCGGAGGGCGGTGAAGGCGGCGAGGGGGTCGCCGAGGTCGCTCTCGTCGGTGCTCGGCGTGTTCGGGTCGTTCACCCGCCCCATTGTGGGCCAGTCGGTGGATGGTGCGCGTCCGGCGGCGGTGTCGGCCCCTCGGCAGGGCCTTGAGCTGCGAGGATCCGGCGCCATGCAACTAGTACGACAAAACGAAAAATCCACCAGAAGACGGAAGAATCAGACGCGTGCCCTCGTGGCCGTCCTCTCCGTCGCGGCGATCGCCTCGGGCTGCGCCTCCGGCGGCGACTTTGACGGCGTGCGGCCCGCCCCCGGCCAGCAGCCGCTCAAGGCCCCGCCCGCCCGCGCCCTCGACTCCTACGCCCACAAGCTCGCCTCGGCCCAGGCCGCGCGCGCGGCGGCGGCCAAGCGCTGGGGCCTGGCCAGGACCCCGCTGGCCGCGCCCGAGGCGCCGGGGGTCAAGCCGCGGATCACCACCCGCAAGGGCTTCGGGGTCAAGGGCCAGGCGAGCCTGCCGCCGGTCTTCACGACCGTCCCGACCAAGGAGAAGGTCGTCTTCCTCACCATGGACGACGGCGCCGAGAAGGATCCGGCGCTGCTGAGGATGATGAGCGAGCTGAAGATCCCGTACACCGCGTTCCTCAGCGACTACCTGGTCAAGGAGGACTACGGCTACTTCAGGAAGATGCAGGACCGCGGTGTCACCCTGAACAACCACACCCTCAACCACCGCTACCTGCCCGGGCTTTCGTACGAGGGCCAGCGCCGCGAGATCTGCGGCATGCAGGACATCGTGGAGAAGCGCTACGGCAAGCGGCCCAAGCTCTTCCGTCCGCCGTACGGCAACTACAACCAGGACACCCTGCGCGCCGCCAAGTCCTGCGGCGTCAAGGCCGTGCCGCTGTGGGCGTCCGAGGCCTTCGCCGACCACATGGAGTGGCGCGAGTGGGACCGCGACCTGCACCCCGGCGACATCATCCTCACGCACTTCAGGGGGCGCGAGGACTGGAAGGGCACGATGCCCGACATGATCCGCCGGGTCATGAAGACGGTCACGGACAAGGGCTACGCGGTGGCCAGGCTGGAGGACTACCTGTGACCCCCCGGGCGCGAGCGCGCCGCCGCCTCCTCGCCGGGGCCCTGCTGTGCGGAGTGCTCGCGCCCGCACTGCTCACGGGCTGCGCGGAATCGGTGGACCCGATCGAACGCCTGGGCAGAAAGGCGGCCCAGAAGGTCCCGCCACGCAAGCCGGGCCCCACGGGGGACCGGGGCGCGCCGGTCGTCGGCCACTGCGGGCAGGAGTTCCGCACGGCGACGGGGGTCTCCCCCGGTCGGGCGGAGCCGGGAGACGGAGGGAGGGTGGGCGCGGCCCCCGGTGCCGGGCGCCGGGAAAGCGGGCCTCCGTTCCTCGCCGGGAGGGAACTCCAGCCCCCCGCGCCCCGTTGCCCCGGCAGGGGCAGCGCGCCGCCTACCCCGGCACAGGGGCCCCCGCTCCGCTGAGCCCGACGCAGTCGATTGGCACTCCGCTTGACCGAGTGCTAATCCCCGTCCTAGTCTCACTTCTGGCACTCCCCACTGGAGAGTGCCAACAGCGACGGGCAGGTCCGGCACCCGCGACGACGGATCCACCTGGTCGCCACACTCAGACTCTTAACCCCGTGAGATCTCCGAAGGGGGAGACCGGATCGTGACGACCGCAAGCTCCAAGGTTGCCATCAAGCCGCTCGAGGACCGCATTGTGGTCCAGCCGCTCGACGCCGAGCAGACCACGGCCTCCGGCCTGGTCATTCCGGACACCGCGAAGGAGAAGCCCCAGGAGGGCGCCGTCCTCGCCGTGGGCCCGGGCCGCTTCGAGAACGGCGAGCGCCTGCCGCTCGACGTCAAGGTCGGCGATGTCGTGCTGTACAGCAAGTACGGCGGCACCGAGGTGAAGTACAACGGCGACGAGTACCTCGTCCTCTCGGCCCGCGACGTGCTCGCGATCGTCGAGAAGTAATTCACCCAGCATTTGCTTTTCTGAGCTGCGCCCCTGGTCACCCCGCTGATTGCCGGGCGGCGAGGGGCGTAGTTCGTTAAATCCGAGTTTTCGAGAGGGCTGAATCGCTCCCATGGCGAAGATCCTGAAGTTCGACGAGGACGCCCGTCGCGCCCTTGAGCGCGGCGTCAACAAGCTTGCCGACACGGTCAAGGTGACGATCGGCCCCCGCGGCCGCAACGTCGTCATCGACAAGAAGTTCGGCGCCCCGACCATCACCAACGACGGCGTCACCATCGCCCGTGAGGTCGAGGTCGAGGACCCGTACGAGAACCTCGGCGCCCAGCTGGTGAAGGAGGTGGCGACCAAGACCAACGACATCGCTGGTGACGGCACCACCACCGCCACCGTGCTCGCCCAGGCCCTGGTCAAGGAAGGCCTGCGCAACGTAGCCGCCGGCGCCTCCCCGGCCGCCCTGAAGAAGGGCATCGACGCCGCCGTCGCGGCCGTCTCCCAGGAGCTCCTCGCCACCGCCCGCCCGATCGACGACAAGGCCGACATCGCGGCCGTCGCCGGTCTCTCGGCCCAGGACCCGCAGGTCGGCGAGCTCATCGCCGAGGCGATGGACAAGGTCGGCAAGGACGGTGTCATCACCGTCGAGGAGTCCAACACCTTCGGCCTCGAGCTCGACTTCACCGAGGGCATGGCCTTCGACAAGGGCTACCTGTCGCCGTACATGGTGTCCGACCAGGAGCGTATGGAGGCCGTCCTCGACGACCCGTACATCCTGATCCACCAGGGCAAGATCTCCTCCATCCAGGACCTCCTGCCGCTGCTCGAGAAGGTCATCCAGGCCAACGCCTCGAAGCCGCTCCTGATCATCGCCGAGGACGTCGAGGGCGAGGCCCTGTCGACCCTGGTCGTGAACAAGATCCGCGGCACCTTCAACGCCGTCGCGGTGAAGGCCCCCGGCTTCGGTGACCGCCGCAAGGCCATGCTCGGCGACATCGCCACCCTCACGGGCGGCACCGTCATCGCCGAAGAGGTCGGCCTCAAGATCGACCAGGTCGGTCTCGACGTGCTGGGCACCGCCCGCCGCGTCACCATCACCAAGGACGACACCACCATCGTCGACGGTGGCGGCAACAAGGCCGAGGTCGAGGGCCGCGTCGCCCAGATCAAGGCCGAGATCGACGCCACGGACTCCGACTGGGACCGCGAGAAGCTCCAGGAGCGCCTCGCGAAGCTGGCCGGCGGCGTCTGCGTCATCAAGGTCGGCGCCGCCACCGAGGTGGAGCTGAAGGAGAAGAAGCACCGTCTGGAGGACGCCATCTCCGCGACCCGCGCCGCGGTCGAGGAGGGCATCGTCTCCGGTGGTGGCTCCGCCCTGGTGCACGCCGCCAAGGTGCTCGGCGACTCCCTCGGCAAGGAGGGCGACGAGGCCACCGGTGTCGCCGTCGTCCGCCGCGCCGCCGTCGAGCCGCTGCGCTGGATCGCCGAGAACGCCGGCCTCGAGGGCTACGTCATCACCTCGAAGGTCGCCGAGCTCGACAAGGGCTTCGGCTTCAACGCCGCGACCGGCGAGTACGGCGACCTGGTCAAGGCCGGCGTCATCGACCCGGTCAAGGTCACCCGCTCCGCCCTGGAGAACGCCGCGTCCATCGCCTCCCTGCTCCTCACGACCGAGACCCTGGTCGTCGAGAAGCCGGCCGAGGAAGAGGCCGACGCCGGTCACGGCCACGGGCACGGTCACTCGCACTGACCCGCCGCGCTCGGCCTGAACGGTGACTGAGGCCCGGCTCCCTCCACGGGGGAGCCGGGCCTCAGCCCTTTTCGGGGGCGCGGCCGCCCGGTCGCTCACCCCTACTGCGGCCCGTACTTGCGGCCCGTGCGTGACGTGACGCCGCCCAGCAGGGCTCGCGGGGTCACCTTCACCACGCCCATCAGGGCCTTGTACCGCGGGTCGGGGACGGACAGGGACTTGCCGCGGGACAGGTCCGCGAGCGCCGTCGAGACCAGCTTGTCCGCGTCGAGCCACATCCAGCCCGGGATGTTGGACGTGCCCATCCCGGCGCGCTGGTGGAACTCCGTGCGCACGAAGCCGGGGCACAGCGCCATCAGCCGTACGCCGGAGCCCGCGAGGTCCTTCGCCGCGCCCTGGGTGAACTGGACGACCCACGCCTTCGACGCGCCGTACGTCCCGCGCGGCACGAACGCGGCCACCGACGCGACGTTGACGACACCGCCCCGGCCGCGCTCCCGCATCGACTCCGTCGCGGCCGACGTCAGCCGCAGCACCGCCTCGCAGTGCACCTTGAGCATGGTCAGCTCGTCGGCGAGGGAGACCTCCAGATACCGGCCCTTGTTGCCGAACCCCGCGTTGTTGATGAGCAGGTCGACCGGGTCCCTGCGGTGCGAGAGCCGCTTCTCGACGGCCTCGATGCCCTCGTCCGTCGCGAGGTCCGCGGTCAGCACCTCCGCCTCGATGCCGTGCCGGTCGTGCAGTTCGGTCGCCTGCTCGTGCAGCCGTTCGGTGTCGCGGGCCACCAGCACGAGGTTGTGTCCGTCACCCGCGAGGCGCCGCGCGAAGGCGGCGCCGATGCCGGCGGTCGATCCCGTAATCAGAGCCGTAGTCATGGCGCAAGGCTAGTGAGATCGCGTGACCGCCGCGTCCCCCGCACGGCCCCGACCACCGCCCCGGCCTCGGCTCACGGAGTCCGGCCGGCCTGCTGCGCCAGGTACGTGCGTGCGCGCTCGGCCGTCTCGGGGTGCAGGGCCTCACCTGCCGCGAGCAGTTGGGGCAGCAACGCCTTCTCCGTCGTGACGGCCCGGAACTGGAGGGCGACGGTGACGTCGTGGTCGGGCCGGTGCACGATCTCGATCGCGTCCCCGGCCCGGATCTCACCCGGCTCGATCACGCGCAGGTACGCGCCGGGAACACCCTCTTCGGTGAACCGCTTGACCCACCCCTGCTCGTCGACGTGACCCTGGAACGTCCGGCAGGGGATGCGGCCGCTGGTCACCTCGAGCACCAGATCGGAGCCGATCCGCCAGCGCTCGCCGATCCTGGCGCCGGTCACGTCGACCCCGGACGTCGTGAGGTTCTCGCCGAAGGCGCCGTCGGCGAGAGGCCGCCCGAGAGTCCGCTCCCACGTGTCGAGGTCCTCACGGGCGTACGCGTACACCGCCTGGTCGTTCCCGCCGTGGTGGCGCAGGTCGCAGATCTCGTCCCCGGCGAGACCGCTCCCCGCGACGCCCTTCGCGCCCGGCGCCTGCACGCGGACGGGGCCGCGCACCGGCCGCTTGTCGATGCCGGTGCCGCCGGCGGGCGCGCCCGCGTACGCGACGACCCTGCGGCGGCCCAGATTTACCGAAAGAAGCTCCATGACTGGCAGGCTAAGCGAGCATCCCCAAAGTAGCGACGCAGTATTTCGCGATATATCCAAGCGTCACTTATGATCGAAGCATGATCGAGGCCCGTCATCTCCGTGTCCTGCGCGCCGTGGCCGCCACCGGCTCCTTCTCGGCCGCGGCCCGCGAGCTCGGCTGCACCCAGCCGGCCGTCAGCCAGCAGATGAAGGCCCTCGAATCCTCCGCGGGCACGCCGCTGCTGATCCGCACCGGCCGCGAGATGCGCCTGACGCAGGCGGGCGAGGCCCTGGTCCGGCACGCCGCCGGCATCCTCGCCGGGCTCACCGCCGCAGAGGAGGAGGTCGCCGCCATCGCGGGCCTGCGCGCGGGCCGGGTCCGGCTCGTCTCCTTCCCCAGCGGCAGCTCCACCCTCGTCCCGGGCGCCCTCGCGGCGCTGCGCGCGGCGCACCCGGGCACGCGCGTCTCCCTCGTGGAGTCCGAGCCGCCCCGCTCGGTGGAGATGCTCCGCGAGGGCGACTGCGACGTCGCGCTCGCCTTCCGGTACGAGGGGGCGACAGCCGCCGAGGAGTGGGCCGACCTGGTCGTGCGCCCGCTGCTCGCGGACCGGCTCGTCGGCCTCGTGCCCGAGACGCACCGGCTGGCCGGCGCGGACTCGGTCACCATCGGTGAGTTCGCCGACGAGTCGTGGATCGCGGGCTGCCCCCGCTGCCGCAGGCAACTGGTGGAGGTCTGCGAGAGCGCGGGCTTCGTGCCCCGGATCGACTTCGCGACCGACGACTATCCGGCGGTGATCGGCCTGGTCGGCGCCGGTCTCGGCGTCGCGGTGCTGCCTGAGCTCGCGATCGAGTCGGTACGCCCCAAGGGTGCCCGTACCGTGACGGTGGAACCCGCCGTGCAGCGGGAGATCGTCGCGCTCACGCTGCCGGATCTGGCGCAGGTGCCGGCCGTCGCCGCCACGCTGGACCACCTCGCGCGGGCCGCCGCCCGCTGACCCCGCTGACCTCGCCGGCCCCGCTTCCCCCGCGAGACGTCACGGGCCGTCGGGGCCCGCTCGCGGAAACGTTCCTTCAGGTGTGCGAAACGGCGCGGCCCGCCGGCGCCGCCGCCGTCACCAGGCGATTGCGCGCGCGGCCCATGAGCTCTTCGCGCTCGTCCTCGGTCAGCCCGCCCCACACGCCGTACGGCTCGCGCACCGCGAGCGCGTGAGCGGCGCACTCCGCGCGCACGGGGCACCGCATGCAGACCTCCTTGGCGGAGTTCTCACGAGCGCTGCGCGCCGCTCCCCGCTCGCCCTCGGGGTGGAAGAAGAGCGAGCTGTCGACCCCTCGGCAGGCCGCGAGGAGCTGCCAGTCCCACAGATCTGCGTTCGGTCCGGGAAGGCGGGAGAAATCTGCCATTGCTGGTCCCCTTGGTGCCGTTCTGACGCGGATACGGTGCGCATGACCGTACATCTACTGTCTAAGGAGATGAAAATATGACTCATTGCGAATCTAGCCATAGACACCAGGAAAAGGGAAGAAAAGGCGCTAAATGGGGCATAGCTTGTGATGAAAGGTTGAGGGTCTCCCGCGTGGTCTGCTCTGTGTCCGCGCCCTCACGTAGAGTGCCGAACGTGGCTGACTGCCCCGTAACTCTTTCGGGTGACCGTCGTTGAGAGTGCGAGGCGGTTGAAAGAACAAGCGCTCGGGCAGGTGTCCGAGAGCGTCAACCGCACAGGTGACGAATATGTACCAGCCTGGAGGCTCAAGGTGACGCGCAGCAGCTGTGAGAGCCGCGGAGGACAGTCATGACATCGGTCCTCGTCTGCGACGACTCCCCGCTTGCCCGAGAGGCGCTCCGCCGCGCGGTCGCGACCGTGCCCGGCGTCGAGCGTGTGACGACGGCGGCCAACGGCGAGGAAGTCCTCCGCCGCTGGGGTGCCGACCGCTCGGACCTGATTCTGATGGACGTGCGCATGCCCGGTCTGGGCGGTGTGGAGACCGTACGGCGGCTCCTGTCGGCCGACCCCGGCGCGCGGATCATCATGCTCACCGTCGCCGAGGATCTGGACGGGGTCGCACTCGCGGTCGCGGCCGGCGCGCGCGGCTATCTGCACAAGGACGCCTCGCGTGCCGAACTGCGCGCGACGGTCACCCAGGCGCTCGCCGACCCGACGTGGCGACTGGCTCCGCGCAGACTGCGTTCGGCCGAGATGGGCGCCGCGCCCACCCTCACCGCGCGGGAGATCCAGGTCCTCGAAGGCATGAGTCACGGCCGCTCGAACGCGGAGATCGGACGTGAGCTCTTCCTCTCCGAGGACACGGTGAAGACGCACGCCAGGAGGCTGTTCAAGAAACTCGGCGCCTCGGACCGGGCACACGCCGTGGCGCTCGGTTTCCGCTGGGGCCTGGTTCGCTGAGTGAGCCGTCGCGGGGGCGCGGCGACCCCCGTCCGCCGAGTGGTGGACGGGGCGGCCGGCGCCCGCCGCTGCTTGTTTCGTCGCCGATGCCGCATCCTTGAGGTGTGGAGTTCCTCGGGGACGAGTCGATCGAGCGGGAGGGGAGGGCGCAGGAGATGAGTTCCGGCGCACCTGCTCATAACGCTTCAGTGCACAACTACGGACGCGGTGCCACGGATCAGCCGCCGTCAAGGCACCATGGACCGATGCGCGATGACAAGACGACGGTGATCGGTGCCCTCGTCCTTCGCGCCGTCGAGGGCGACGAGCAGGCCACGCACGACCTGCTCGCGCACGTACACCCCCTCGCGCTGCGCTACTGCCGCACCCGGCTGTCCCGACTGCCGGGTGACGCACGGCACTTCGTGGAGGACCTGGCGCAGGAAGTCTGCGTCGCCGTCCTCCTCGCCCTGCCGCGCTACAAGGACACCGGGCGCCCCTTCGAAGCCTTCGTCTTCGCGATCGCGGCGCACAAGGTGGCCGACCTGCAGCGCGCGGCGATGCGGCACCCCGGATCCACGGCGGTGCCCTCCGACGAGATGCCCGAGCGGCCCGACGACTCGCTCGGCCCCGAGGAGCGCGCGCTGCTCAGCAGCGACGCCGAGTGGGCCAAGAAGCTCCTCGCCAACCTCCCGGAGAACCAGCGCGAGCTGCTGCTCCTGCGGATCGCCGTCGGGCTCACGGCCGAGGAGACCGGACAGATGTTGGGCATGTCACCCGGAGCGGTGCGGGTCGCCCAGCACCGGGCGCTGAGCCGGTTGCGGGCGCTGGCCG
This sequence comes from Streptomyces sp. NPDC040622, assembly GCF_055593965.1. Taxonomy (NCBI): domain Bacteria; kingdom Bacillati; phylum Actinomycetota; class Actinomycetes; order Kitasatosporales; family Streptomycetaceae; genus Streptomyces; species Streptomyces sp. NPDC040622. The sequence goes on from NZ_JBVIXD010000002.1 coordinate 295,650, forward strand.
AGCAGTAGCGCAGCACCCCGGCCGCGTACGTGCGAACGTACAAAGCTTCCCGATGATCTTGATCGTGGAATGAGACACCTCCGGATCCCGTTAGCATGGACATCCGCACCGATCAAGGCCATTTGGGGAAGGTGTCATGACTGCAAACGGCGGTTCTTCGACTGGGGTGCCCGAGAAATTCGCGACACTCGGGCTGACCTACGACGACGTGCTGCTGCTGCCGGGCGCGTCGGACATGGCGCCCGACCAGATCGACACTTCCTCGCTCGTCTCGAAGAACGTCCGCGTGAACGTCCCGCTGCTCTCCGCCGCGATGGACAAGGTCACCGAGTCCCGCATGGCGATCGCCATGGCGCGGCAGGGCGGCGTCGGCGTGCTGCACCGCAACCTCTCCATCGCCGACCAGGCCAACCAGGTCGACCTGGTGAAGCGGTCCGAGTCCGGCATGGTCACCGACCCGATCACGGTGCACCCGGACGCGACGCTGGCCGAGGCCGACGCGATCTGCGCGAAGTTCCGCATCAGCGGCGTCCCGGTCACCGACGCGGCCGGCAAGCTGCTCGGCATCGTCACCAACCGCGACATGGCCTTCGAGAACGACCGCAGCCGCCAGGTCCGCGAGGTCATGACGCCCATGCCGCTGGTCACGGGCAAGGTCGGCATCTCCGGCGTGGACGCCATGGAGCTGCTGCGCCGCCACAAGATCGAGAAGCTGCCGCTGGTCGACGACGCGGGCATCCTCAAGGGCCTCATCACGGTCAAGGACTTCGTCAAGGCCGAGAAGTACCCGAACGCCGCCAAGGACAGCGGGGGCCGCCTCCTGGTGGGCGCCGCCGTGGGTGTCGCGGGCGACGCGTTCGAGCGCGCCCAGGCCCTGGTCGCCGCGGGCGTCGACTTCATCGTGGTCGACACCGCGCACGGCCACTCCCGCCTGGTCGGCGACATGGTCGCCAAGATCAAGTCCGACTCCCCGGGCGTGGACGTCATCGGCGGCAACATCGCCACGCGCGACGGCGCCAAGGCGCTCATCGACGCCGGTGTCGACGGCATCAAGGTCGGCGTCGGCCCCGGCTCCATCTGCACCACGCGAGTCGTCGCCGGCATCGGCGTGCCGCAGGTGACGGCCATCTACGAGGCCTCGCTCGCCGCCAAGGAGGCCGGTGTCCCGGTCATCGGCGACGGCGGCCTGCAGTACTCCGGAGACATCGCCAAGGCGCTCGTCGCCGGCGCGGACACCGTCATGCTCGGCTCGCTGCTCGCGGGCTGCGAGGAGTCCCCGGGCGAGCTCCTCTTCATCAACGGCAAGCAGTTCAAGTCGTACCGCGGCATGGGCTCGCTGGGCGCCATGCAGACCCGCGGCGAGCAGAAGTCCTTCTCCAAGGACCGCTACTTCCAGGAGGGCGTCGCCTCCGACGAGAAGCTGGTCCCCGAGGGCATCGAGGGCCAGGTCCCCTACCGGGGCCCGCTCTCGGCCGTCGTCCACCAGCTGGTCGGCGGACTGCGCCAGTCGATGTTCTACGTCGGCGGACAGACCGTCCCCGACCTCCAGGCCAACGGCCGCTTCGTACGCATCACGTCCGCGGGCCTCAAGGAGAGCCACCCGCACGACATCCAGATGACGGTCGAGGCGCCGAACTACAGCCGCAGCAAGTAGCCTTCCGGCCGCGCGTGCGCGTGGAGGGGCGGTCCCGGATCACCGGGGCCGCCCCTTCCGTGTGCGTCGGGGATACTGGACAGGCAGACCAAGAGGGAAAGGCCCCACAACGTGACTGAGATCGAGATCGGGCGCGGCAAGCGCGGCCGCCGCGCGTACGCCTTCGACGACATCGCCGTCGTACCGAGCCGGCGCACCCGCGACCCGAAGGAGGTCTCGATCGCGTGGCAGATCGACGCCTACCGCTTCGAGCTGCCCTTCCTGGCCGCTCCCATGGACTCGGTGGTCTCGCCGCAGACCGCCATCCGCATCGGTGAGCTGGGCGGCCTCGGTGTCCTGAACCTCGAGGGCCTGTGGACGCGGCACGAGGACCCGCAGCCGCTGCTCGACGAGATCGCCGGGCTGGACTCGGACACCGCGACCCGCCGCCTCCAGGAGATCTACGCGGCCCCGATCAAGGCCGACCTGATCGGGCAGCGCATCAAGGAGGTGCGCGACGCGGGCGTCGTCACCGCCGCCGCGCTCTCGCCGCAGCGCACCGCCGAGTTCTCCAAGGCCGTCGTCGACGCCGGCGTCGACATCTTCGTGATCCGCGGCACCACCGTCTCCGCCGAGCACGTCTCCGGCGCCGCCGAGCCGCTGAACCTGAAGCAGTTCATCTACGAGCTGGACGTCCCGGTCATCGTCGGCGGCTGCGCCACGTACACCGCTGCCCTGCACCTGATGCGCACCGGCGCCGCGGGTGTCCTGGTCGGCTTCGGCGGCGGCGCCGCGCACACCACGCGCAACGTCCTGGGCATCCAGGTGCCGATGGCCACCGCCGTCGCCGACGTCGCGGCCGCCCGCCGCGACTACATGGACGAGTCCGGCGGCCGCTACGTGCACGTCATCGCCGACGGTGGCGTGGGCTGGTCCGGCGACCTGCCCAAGGCCATCGCGTGCGGTGCCGACTCCGTGATGATGGGCTCCCCGCTGGCCCGCGCCACGGACGCGCCCGGCAAGGGCCACCACTGGGGCATGGAGGCCGTCCACGAGGACGTGCCGCGCGGCAAGAAGGTCGACCTGGGCACGGTCGGCACCACCGAGGAGATCCTCACCGGGCCTTCGCACATCCCGGACGGCTCGATGAACTTCTTCGGGGCGCTGCGCCGCGCGATGGCGACGACGGGCTACAGCGAGCTCAAGGAGTTCCAGCGCGTCGAGGTGACGGTCGCGGACGCGCAGCACAAGCGCTGACGCGCCGTCCGCGTCTCGCGGATCGTGCGGAGAGGGGCCCCGGTACTTCGTACCGGGGCCCTTTTCGTCGTCACAGGCGGTGGGCCGCGCCCGCCGGGGTCGCGCCCCGGGTGTCGAGCAACAGCTGGGCCTTCACGGCCAGGCCCTGCAGGTCGTACGTGCGGTGGTGCTGGAGCAGGATCGTGAGGTCGGCGTCGGCCGCCGCCTCGTAGAGGGAGTCCGCGCGGGGGACCGGACGGCCGAGCACGCTCCAGTTGGGCACGTACGGGTCGTGGTAGCTGACGGCCGCGCCGAGCTCCATGAGGCGGGTCGCCACCTCCTGCGCGGGGGCGCCCTGCTGGTCGGCGAGGTCGGGCTTGTAGGTGACGCCGAGGAGCAGGACGCGGGCGCCCCGGACGGACTTGCCGTGTTCGTTGAGCAGGGTCGCCGAGCGCTGGATGACGTACTGGGGCATGCGGTCGTTGACCTGCTGGGCCAGCTCGACCATGCGCAGGGGGCGGGCGCCGCGGGCGGGTCCCGGGACGTCCAGGGGCACGCCGTGGCCGCCGACGCCGGGTCCGGGGCGGAACGCCTGGAAGCCGAACGGCTTGGTCTCGGCGCAGCGGATGACGTCCCACAGGTCGATGCCCAGGTCGTGGCAGAGCACCGCCATCTCGTTGACCAGGGCCATGTTGACGTGCCGGTAGTTGGTCTCCAGGAGGTGGACGGTCTCGGCCTCGCGGGGGCCCCGGGCGCGGACGACCTTGTCGGTGAGGCGGCCGTAGAAGGTGGCGGCCGACTCGGTGCAGGCCGGGGTGATGCCGCCGATGACCTTGGGGGTGCCCGCGTAGCCGTGGGTGCGGTTGCCGGGGTCGAGGCGGGCGGGCGAGTACGCGAGGTGGAAGTCGCGCCCCGCCCGCAGGCCCGAGCCGGACTCCAGGATCGGACGGAGGAATTCCTCCGTGGTCCCCGGGTACGCGGGGGACTCGAGGATCACGGTGGTGTGCGGACGCAGCCGTGCGGCCAGAGCCCGGGCGGCCTCGGCCACCTGGCTCAGGTCGAGCGAGCGGTCGGCGGCCGGTGGAGTGGGGGCGCAGATGACGGCGGTGCGGACCCGGCCGAGTTCGGCGGGGTTGACGGTCGGCCGGAAGCCCCCCGAGAGCATCCGGCGTACGTCGGCGGCGGTGAGGGTGCCTTCGGCGCCGTCGCACGGCAGTCGGCCGCAGGCCAGGTCCGCGGCGCGGACCGGGTCGTAGCCGATGGTGGCGATGCCGCGTGCGACGGCGGCCCGGGCGAGGGGCAGGCCGAGGTGGCCGAGACCGATGACGGCGAGATCTGCGGGCATGGCGGTGGGCCGTCCTCCCAATAGCCGGAGTGGGACGAGTGCGCAAGCCCTGTGGACAAGGCGGACCAGCGCAATGTCAGACTAGGAGTAAATATGACCGATTTGCGGTATTGCGTCGCGTGGGAGTCCGGAGTGTTGACCGGCGGGTCGCCGGCGTTGTCCACAGGCTGGGGTCACGATCAGCGGGCGGCGCGGAAATCTGGGCATGATGTGAGTCCGACCACACCCGATCTCAACGGGAGGCAGCGGTGAGGACAGCGACACTGGGGCCGGCTGAGCGCGCCGAGTCACTTGCGGGAATGGCCGACCGGGAGCTGGACATCCTCGTGGTGGGCGCGGGAGTGGTCGGCGCGGGCACGGCGCTCGACGCCGTGACCAGAGGCCTGTCCACCGGCCTGGTCGAGGCGCGGGACTGGGCCTCCGGCACGTCGAGCCGGTCGAGCAAGCTGATCCACGGCGGCCTGCGCTATCTGGAGATGCTCGACTTCGCGCTCGTGCGGGAGGCGCTGAAGGAGCGCGGCCTGCTCCTGGAGCGGCTCGCCCCGCACCTCGTGAAGCCCGTGCCGTTCCTCTACCCCTTGCAGCACAAGGGCTGGGAGAGGCTGTACGCGGGATCGGGCGTCGCGCTCTACGACGCCATGTCGATGTCGCGCGGACACGGCCGCGGCCTGCCCATGCACCGCCACCTGACGCGCCGCCACGCCCTGCGGGTGGCCCCCTGCCTGAAGAAGGACGCCCTCGTCGGCGCCATGCAGTACTACGACGCACAGATGGACGACGCCCGCTACGTGGCCACCCTGGTCCGCACCGCGGCGGCGTACGGCGCGAAGGTCGCCAACCGCGCGAAGGTCACCGGCTTCCTCCGCGAGGGCGAGCGCGTCGTCGGCGCCCGGGTGCAGGACGTGGAGGGCGGCGGGGAGTACGAGATCCGCGCCAAGCAGGTGGTGAACGCGACCGGCGTGTGGACGGACGACACCCAGGCGATGGTCGGCGAGCGCGGCCAGTTCCACGTCAGGGCCTCCAAGGGCATCCACCTGGTCGTGCCCAAGGACCGGATCAACGCGACGACCGGCCTGATCCTGCGCACCGAGAAGAGCGTCCTCTTCGTCATCCCCTGGGGCCGCCACTGGATCGTGGGCACCACCGACACGGACTGGGACCTGGACAAGGCGCACCCGGCCGCCTCCAGCGCCGACATCGACTACCTGCTCGAGCACGTGAACTCGGTACTGGCCGTGCCGCTCTCCCGGGACGACGTCCAGGGCGTGTACGCGGGTCTCCGGCCGTTGCTCGCCGGCGAGTCGGACGCCACAAGCAAGCTGTCCCGCGAGCACACCGTCGCCCACCCGGCCCCCGGCCTGGTCGTCGTCGCCGGCGGCAAGTACACGACGTACCGCGTGATGGCCAAGGACGCCGTGGACGAGGCGGTGCACGCCCTGGACCAGCGCGTCGCCGACTGCGTCACCGAGGACATCCCGCTGGTCGGCGCCGAGGGCTACAAGGCGCTGTGGAACGCGCGGGCGAGGATCGCCGCCCGGACGGGCCTTCATGTGGTCCGCGTGGAACACCTGTTGAACCGGTACGGCTCCCTGGCCGAGGAGCTCCTCGAACTCATCACCGCCGACCCGACGCTCGGCGAGCCGCTGCCGGGCGCCGACGACTACCTGCGGGCCGAGATCATCTACGCCGCGTCGCACGAGGGCGCCCGCCACCTCGACGACGTCCTCACGCGCCGGACCCGCATCTCGATCGAGACCTTCGACCGGGGCACCCGCAGCGCCCGGGAGTGCGCCGAGTTGATGGCACCCGTCCTCGGCTGGGACAAGGACCAGATCGAGCGGGAGGTGCAGCACTACCAGAAGCGGGTCGAGGCCGAGCGGGAGTCGCAGCGCCAGCCGGACGACCTGACGGCGGACGCGGCCCGGCTGGGCGCGCCGGACATCGTGCCGCTCACCTAGGGGCGTCGCGGGGGCGGAACTGCGCGTTCGGGAGCGCCGGTTCCAGGTCCGGGTCGACCGGCTTGTCCGTGTTGACCCGGAAGGTGACGACCCGTCGGTGGGGTGCGCGCGGGAGCCTCGAAGAGCGGCGGCCCGTGCCGTAGTGGCTGTGTGCGGAGCGGGTGTTGAACATCTCGCGCGGCAGCCGGGCTTGTCCCCGTGGGCCGTTGAGTGACGGCAGGGGATGCCTGGTGGCATGGGGTGCGTGGGTCCGGGAACGCTTCCGGGAGCGTGCGGCTCAGGAGTGCCGAGGCCTGGGCCTTGCCTAGGGTGGTGAGCAGCGGAAGAGTGACGTCCGTGGCCGGAGCCGTAGGTCGCGGAGGGCCTGCCGTCGCGCTGAGGAGCGTCGCCGCGAGGAGGACGGCCGTCGTGAGCGCGGTGTTGGCGGGGCGGTCCCTCCTTGTACGGCGGCCCGTCATGAGGGACGGGACGGGGGTCGGTGGACCCTGGGCGCCGACCGGTCCCCGAGTAAGGGACAATGAAGGCTCTGTCAGGGCGGGTTGCTCGGGTAGCAGCGGTAGCAGCAGAGGGGACGCATGTCGGACGCGGAGCAGACGGGTGAGGCCCGTCGGGACAAGAGCGAACGTCTCCTCGCCGGCCGGTACCGGCTGGGAGAGGTGCTCGGCCGCGGCGGCATGGGCACCGTCTGGCGCGCCAAGGACGAGACGCTTGGCCGTACGGTCGCGGTGAAGGAGCTGCGATTCCCCTCGAGCATCGACGAGGAGGAGAAGCGGCGGCTCATCACGCGGACGTTGCGCGAGGCCAAGGCGATCGCGCGGATCCGCAACACCAGCGCCGTGACCGTCTACGACGTGGTCGACGAGGACGACCGGCCCTGGATCGTGATGGAGCTGGTCGAGGGCAAGTCCCTCGCCGAGGCGATCCGTGAGGACGGACTGCTCACGCCGAGGCGGGCGGCCGAGGTCGGCCTCGCCGTGCTCGACGTGCTGCGCTCCGCGCACCGCGAGGGCATCCTGCACCGCGACGTGAAGCCGTCGAACGTGCTGATCGCCGAGGACGGCCGGGTCGTCCTGACGGACTTCGGCATCGCGCAGGTCGAGGGCGACCCGTCGATCACGTCCACCGGCATGCTCGTGGGCGCGCCGTCGTACATCTCCCCGGAGCGGGCCCGCGGTCACAAGCCGGGACCCGCGGCCGACCTGTGGTCGCTGGGCGGTCTGCTGTACGCGGCCGTGGAGGGCGTGCCCCCGTACGACAAGGGGTCGGCCATCGCCACGCTCACCGCGGTGATGACCGAGGACGTGGAACAGCCGGTGAACGCCGGACCGTTGGAGAAGGTCATCTACGGCCTGCTCGCCAAGGACCCGGACCAGCGGCTCGACGACGCGGGGGCGCGCGCGCTCCTCATCGACGTCATCCACGCGCCGGAGATCAAGCGCGAGCCGGAGCCGGTGGAGGCCACCAAGGTGGTTCCGCTGCCCCCGGTGCCGCCCGCCGCGCCGCCGAAGGCACCCAAGGCACCCAAGGCACCCAGGACGTCCAAGGCGTCAAGGGCTCAGAAGACGCCGAGGCCGGGGCGGAACGCGAAGGCTGCGGGCGCCGCCGCCGGGGCCGCAGGGGCGGCCGGCCAGGCCGGTGCGACCGGTACGGCTGGTACGGCCGGTACGGCCGGGAACAAGACCGAGGAGGTCGCCGACCGGCTGAAGGGCGCCCTTCAGTCGGTGCGCAAGGCGGCCGCGTCGGCCACCTCGCGCGGAACCGGGGCGTCCGGGGCCGCGGCCGGGGCCGGATCCGCTTCCTCGGCCGCGCCCGCCGCGCCCGCGTCCGCGCCGAAGTCCGCGGCCAAGTCCGCGACCACCGGCCCGTCCGCCGTCGGTTCGCCCTCCGCCGGGCCCGGCGGTGTGCCGCCGAGGCCGCCCGTCAAGGCGTCCATCACCGATGTGGTGCCGCGCCGGACGCTGGTGATAGTGACCGTGGTGGTCGTCCTCGCGGTGCTCGGCACGGTGCTCGCCCTCGCGCTCGGCGACGACAACGCCGGCAGCGAGGACAACAAGGGCGGCGACAAGGCGGTGTCCGCAGGGGCGACCGCCGGTGGCGGCAAGGACGATCAGGGCAAGGATCAGGGCAAGGACACCGGCAAGGAAGCCGACAAAGGCACCGGTACAGGGGACGACCAGGGCAAGGAGCCGGGCAAGGACGACAGCTCCGACCCGGACGAGGGCCAGGGGAACGACCCGAGCAAGGGCGACGGCAAGAAGCCGGACGACGGCGCCGAGTCGACGTACCGGCATGACCAGGGCTTCAAGATCGGGCTGCCGAAGGGCTGGAAGTTCCAGTCCACGGGCCGGGCAGGGGCACGGTTCGGCGGGCCGAACGGGCAGAAGCTGCTGATCGGCTGGACGACCACGCCGAAGGACAACCCGGTCAGCGACTGGAAGAACCAGGAGAAGTACATGGTCCGGTCGCAGTACGACCGGGTCCGGATAGAGAAGGTCGGCTTCCGCGGCTGGAACACGGCCGACTGGGAGTTCACGTACGTGGACGGCGGGACCAAGTACCGGTCGATAGACCGGGGATTCGTCGTCAACGGCGGGCTCGGCTACGGAATGATGTACACGGCCAAGGCCGACGACTGGGGGAGCGAGGAGCGGCGGACCGCGTGGCGCACCTTCACGCGGACGTTCGAGCCGAAGTCCTGAGCCGGGGGTGACGGGTCCCGGGGCGCACCCGGGACCCCACGATTCCGGGTTCGGGGCCTGAGATCTCGTATCCCCTCATTGCGGTTCACCTACGGCACGTATCGTGAGTGCTTGCGGACCGTACGCAGCCGCAACGAGCCGCAAGACGAACGGAATTGACCACCCGGGCGGACGGGGGAGGCGTCGTGGACGACTACGCGGGGCGGGTGCTCGCCGACCGCTACCGCCTGCCCCTGCCGCCTTCCGACGAGTACGAACTCGCCGAGTCCCGCGCCTTTGACACCTACAGCGGGCAGGAAGTCCTGGTCAGGCAGGTGCCGCTGCCGGAGATCGTCGAGGCGGAGGTGCTCGACGAGGACGACCTGCCCGAGGGTTTCGTGCCACGGGCGGGCTCCGGCGGGAGCGGGGTGCGGCGGGCCGGGGCGCGGACGACGCGCAGGCCCACGGATCCGGCGGTGCGCCGTGCCATCGAGGCGGCCCAGACCGCCGCGCAGATACCCGACCACCCTCGGCTCGACCAGGTCTTCGACGTGTTCGCGGAGGGCGGCTCGCTGTGGATAGTCAGTGAGTTGGTGGCGGCACGGCCGCTGGCCGCGCTCCTCGCGGACCGGCCCCTGAGCCCCTACCGGGCGGCCGAGGTCGCGGCGGACGTCCTCGCGGCACTGCGGGTGCTGCACGCGTACGGGTGGGTGCATCGGAACATCACCGCGCGGACGGTGCTGATCTGCGACGACGGCCGCGTGATGCTGACGGGCCTCGCGGCGGGGGCGGCCGAGGAAGCGCTCTGTGGGTACGACCCCCGGCCGGTGGAGGCGGGGGAGGCGGCAGGCTCGGCGGGGTCGGTCGGGAACGTGGCGGGGTACGCGGGGGCTTTGGAGGCGGCCGGAGCTTCGGGTTCTCCCGGCGCACCAGGTGCCTCTGATTCTCCGGGTACTTCAAGTTCTTCAGGTTCGCAGGGTTCTCAGGGTTCGCAGGGTTCTGCGGGTTTTTCTGGTGCTGCCGGTGGTGCCCCGTTCGGGAGCAGGGGGCAGGAGAGCGACGACGTGGCGCTCGATCCCGCGCCGGAGTCCGCGGGCAGGGACGCGCGGGGCGGGCGTGCGGAGGGGCGTACGGGCGCTGTGGCGGCGTATCGCGCCGGGACGCGGGCCGCTGCCGCACGGGTGTCCGAGGAGGCCTCCGGTGACCGTGAGGCCGGGACGCCCGGCCGGATCTCGGATCCCTACGGCGTGGCGGAGCGGAAGCCCTGGCACGGGGCGGTGCCGCGGGCCGGGGCGCCGACGGCGCGGGGTACGGACGAGGCGGGGGCGCAGGCCGCCCGCCGGGGGACGATCGGTCATCAGCGACCCGGCTCGGAGCGACCCGGCTCGGAGTGGTCCGGTACCGAGCGGCTGTCTGCTGTCACCGAGGGGCGCGGGACGGCACCCGCGAAAGGGCCGGGCTACGGCACCGGAGACGGCAACGACGGCGGGTACGGCGACTGGCGGGGGACCGCGCAGAGCGCCCCGCACGAGGCCCCGCACGAGGCCCCGCACGAGGCCCCGGACGGGGCCCCGCACGGGCGCGGCGGCTGGGACGACGGTGCCGCCGAAGGAACGGCCTTACGCGGCCCCACCACCGCCCTCGCCGCCGAGCGTGCCCGGCACGCCCGCATGGTGGTCGTCGGCGCCGTCACCGAGCGCTGGGCGCCCGAGCAGGCAGGGCCCGTGCACGAGAACTGGCAGCTGGCCGCGCCGATCGGGCCCGCCACCGACCTGTGGGCCCTGGGCGCGCTGCTGTTCCGCGCCGTGCAGGGCCACGCGCCCTACCCCGAGGACAGCTCGGCCGAGCTCGTCCAGCTCGTCTGCGCCGAGCCGCCCGCCTTCGCCGAGGAGTGCGGACCGCTGCGGCCCGTGGTCGAGTCGCTGCTGCGTCAGGACCCCACCGACCGGCTGGACTTCGAGGAGCTGAGCGGCTGGCTGCGCTCGCTGGTGCGGTCGGCGCCGGAGCCGGAGGCCGGGGCGCACGTCGTGCCGGTGCCGCCGTACGACGCGGGACGGCTGCCCGTCGTACGCCGCAGGGGCGAGGTCGTGCGCAAGCGCCGCGGAGCCGCGGCCGCGGCGGGCGGGCAGGGCGGGCACGGACGGCACAAGCGCGGCAGAGGCCGCGGCGGCAAGGGCAAGGGCGGCGCGGCGGCGGACGTGCGGTTCGCCTCGCCCATGCAGGCTCCTGACGGGCCCGGGGCGGTGCGGGAGCCCCGGCTGGCCCAGGAGTCGGGCCCGGTCCGTGAGGCCCGCCCGCGCCGCGAGCCACGGGCTTCCCGCGTGCCGCGCGAACCCCGCGGCCGTGCGCCGCAGAGCCAGTCCTCGTCCCGCGGACCGGCGCGCCCCCGCTCGCTGGGGCGGCTGATACTCGTCGCGATCCTGCTCGGACTGGTCGCGGCCATCGTGTACGCCATGGTCTTCATGCCCAAGACCGACGACGGGGCGTCGGGCGACCGCGCGGGGGCCGCGGGCGAGGTCAGTTCGGCGCCGGGGGCCGGCGACGGCAAGGGGAGTACCGGCCCCACGCACGATGAGGACCCCGGCGATGCCCCTGACAAGGGCGACGGCAAGGATGACGGCAAGGGCAGGCCCGACAAGAGCGGTTCGCAGGAGCCGCAGACCAGCGGCCCCGAGCTGCCGCAGGGGTTCACCCTGCGCAAGGACCCCGCGGGTTTCAGCGTCGCCGTCGCCAGCGGCTGGGACCGGCAGCCCAAGAACGGCCGGGGTCAGGTCCGTTACGCGCACGGCGACTTCGAGCTGCTGGTCGTCCCCGGCCGCGACACCACCGACGGGTACGGCAGCGATCCCATGAAGTACCAGCGCGAGCACGAGCGGGAGCTGCAGCCGTTCCGTGACTCCTCCTGGGCCACCTCCAGCGGCATGCGACGCATCGACGTCGGCGGACGGGCGATGGCGGAGGGCCAGTTCACCTGGCAGGACGACGCGGGCCGCGAGGTCTTCGTACGCAATCTCGCGATGGTCGTCGGCGGCAGGTACCACGTGGTGCAGCTGCGTGGGCCCGAGGCCGAACGGGACGAGGTGACGCGGCTGTACGAGCAGGCGTCGGCCACGTACAGGGCCACCGGCTGACGACGTACAAGGCCGACCGCCGACCCCGTACGACGTCGCCGGTCGTGAGGCCCCGGGGCTGTCGCAACCGCCGTCCCAACCGCCGTCCCAACCGTCGAATCCGGCACTCTGGACATGAACGGCATGCGTCACAGTGCGGTCTCCGAAGCCCCCCTGTGGTTCCCTGCGCGCCCGCCGCTCCTTAACCTGGCCCTGTCAAGACCATTGTGGGGGAACGTGAATCAGATGCAGGGCCTGGTCCTCGCGGGCCGCTACCGACTCGCTGAGACCATCGGCCGCGGTGGCATGGGACGGGTGTGGCGTGCGCAGGACGAGGTGCTGCACCGTGCCGTCGCCGTCAAGGAACTGACGGCCGCGCAGTTCGTGCAGGAGGCGGACCGCGCGGTCCTCTTCACGCGTACCCAGACGGAGGCGCGGGCCGCCGCCCGCATCAACCACCCCGCCGTCGTCACCGTGCACGACGTCGTCGAGTACGACGACCGGCCGTGGATCGTCATGGAGCTGGTCGAGGGCCGTTCGCTGGCGGACGCCGTGAAGGACGACGAGCGCGTCGAGCCCGTCGAGGCCGCCCGCATCGGCCTGTGGACCCTCAAGGCCCTGCGCGCCGCGCACGCGGCCGGGGTCCTGCACCGCGACGTCAAGCCCGGCAACGTCCTGCTCTCCGACGACCGGCGCATCCTGCTCACCGACTTCGGGATCGCCGCGATCGAGGGGGACTCCACGGTCACGAGGACCGGCGAGGTCGTCGGTTCCGTCGACTACCTGGCGCCCGAGCGGGTCAGCGGCGGCAACCCAGGACCCGCGTCCGACCTGTGGGCACTCGGCGCGACGCTGTACACGGCGGTCGAGGGCTTCTCCCCGTTCCGGCGCACGTCGCCGCTCGGCACCATGCAGGCCGTGGTCACGGACGAGCCCGCGACGCCCCGGTACGCGGGGGTCCTCGCCCCGGTCATCGACGCGCTGCTGCGCAAGGACCCGGAGGCCCGGCCGTCCGCCGAGGAGGCCGAGCACATGCTGGCCGAGGCGGCGGAGGGGCGGCGGCCGCATCAGGCGCAGGCGTACGTCCCGACGCAGGTGCACCCGGCCGCGGGGGAGGCGAAGGACCCGAGGGGGCCGGGACAGACCCCCGCGCCGTACACCCAGGACCCGCAGAGCTCCCAGAGCCTGCAGCACCCTCAACACCCTCAACACCCCCAGCAACCCCAGTACCCCCAGAGCCACGCCGCGGCCCAGCACACGCCGCCGTACGCCGCTCAGCACACGCCGCCCCACGCCTCGCCGTACACGCACGGCCGGACCCCCGTCCCGGGCAGCGGCAGCGGCAGTGCTCCCGACCTCCACACCGTCGTCAGCGGCGGCGCGGGCGCGCGTGAGCGCCGCCGATGGCCCGCGATCGTCGCCTTGGTCGTCGTGGCCGCGCTGCTCGGCGGCGGTGGCGTCTTCGGCTATCTGCACTTCTCCGGCGGCAGTTCGCAGTCGCAGTCGGAAGACGGCGGGGACGGCAAGCAGGTGGGCGGCATCCCCGGCGACTGGGAGCGGGTGCACGACCCCGAGGGCTTCAGCCTCATGCTGCCCAAGAAGTGGCAGCGCAAGGCGGACGGCAACCAGGTCGACTACACGCCCGACGGCGGCCGCACCTTCCTGCGCATCGCCGTAGACAAGAACCCGCAGTTCGAGAGCTCCTACACCCACCAGGTGTCCCTGGAGAGGGGCCTGAAGGTCAAGCTCCCCAAGTACCGGCGGCTGCACCTGAACTCCAACAACTTCCGCGACCAGACGGGTTCCCTCTGGGAGTTCAGCTGGACGGCCGGCGCCAGCGACACGACCGCGGGGCCGCGCCGGGCCATCGAACAGACCTATCTCAGCCGTGACGGCGTGGAGTACGCCCTCTACATGTCGGCGCCGGCCGAGGGCTGGGACGACACACGGGAGCAGTTCGACGCGATACTCCGGGGCTGGCGGGAGGCCTGAGCGCCCGCGTTCACTGCAGGGAAGCCCGGTGACAGCGGCCGGAACCCGCCAGCGGCCTCGTTCGGACCCATTCCGTTCGCACACGTGTGGGGCATGATGGCCGCATGGGGAGCCTGGGAGACCGCGCCGGTGGGGCCGGTTCCGGCGGGGGTGGCGTCGGCATGGGCGGCATCGGCGGGGGCAACCGGCGTGTGATCGCGGGGCGTTACCGTCTTGAGGCGCGGCTCGGCCGGGGCGGCATGGGCGTCGTGTGGCGGGCCACCGATCTGCTCCTGGAGCGCCAGGTCGCGGTCAAGGAACTCGCGCGCGACGAGGCCCTCTCCGATGCCGAGGCGGAGCAGCAGCGCGAGCGGACCCTGCGCGAGGCGCGGGCGGTCGCGCAGCTTCGCCACCCGCACGTCATCGTCGTCCACGACGTCGTCGTGCAGAGCGAACACCCGTACATAGTGATGGAGTTGATCGAGGGCGGCTCGCTGGCAGGGCGCATCGCGCGGGGCGGTCCGCTGGACGTGCACGACGTCGCGCGGATGGGCATCGATCTGCTCGGCGCGCTGAGCACCGCGCACGAGGCGGGCATCCTGCACCGCGATCTCAAGCCCGCCAACGTCCTTCTGGAGCGGGCCACCGGCCGTTTCGTGCTCACCGACTTCGGGATCGCGCAGCTCTCCGGGGCGACGACGCTCACGGAGGTCGGGTCGTTCGTGGGCTCGCCCGAGTACACCGCGCCGGAGCGGATGGCGGGGGAGCGGACGGGGCCCGAGTCCGACCTGTGGTCGCTGGGCGCGCTGCTGGTCACCGCGCTGACCGGGGAGTCGCCGTTCCGGCGCGACTCGATCGGCGGCGTCCTGCACGCGGTCGTCTACGACGACATCCGCCCGCCCGCGGCCGCCGCCCCGCTGCTGCCCGTGGTGCTCGGCCTCCTGGACCGGGACCCGCGCCGGCGACTCGGCGCGACGGAGGCGGAGGGGCTGCTGCGGGCGTACGTCGAGACGGGGCGGATGCCGGCGGCGGGGCGGGAGCGGCCGGGGCTCTCAGGGCTCTCAGGGATCTACGGGAGGCCGGGGAGACCGGGGAGGACGGGACAGCTGCGGAGGCCGGGGAGGCCGGGGCGGCGCGGGAATCCGGGGTCCCGGTCCCGGCCGGAACTTTCCGTGGGCGGCACCGCACCCGGGCGCGCGAGACCGGGCGGCAGGCACGGCAGGGTCGTCCTGATCGCCGCCGCGCTGGTGGCCGCGATCACGGGCGCCGGGGTCTCCGCCGCCGCGCTCCTGATGGGGCGGGACGACGACGGCCGCACGCCGTCCTCGTCCTCCTCCGCGTCGCAGGGCTCGCCGACGCCGACGGTCACCGTCACGGACCGCACACCGCGTCCTTCGTCGCCCGAGGCACCCCAGGGCTACCGCATCGCGAAGGACCCCGAGGGCTTCGCGCTCGCCGTCCCCGAGACCTTCCGGCGCACGACGGACGGCCCCCGCGTCTACTACGTGTCGCCCGACGGCACCTACCGCATCGGCATCAGGCAGTCCGGACGATTACCGGGCGGCCCGCTCGCGGTGCAGCGCCGCGCCGACGCCGACGGTCCGCGGAGCCGTCCCGGTTACCGCGACGGCCGGGTCACGGAGACCACGCGCAACGGCAGACCGGCGGCCCTGTGGGAGTTCACCGGGGACGCCGCCGCCGGGGAGAAGGGCGACCGGCGCACGCTCGACCTGTGCTGGGAGGAGCGCGGCAGGACGGTCGACGTGTGGGTATCGGCGCCGGTCGGGGAGGCGGCGCAGGCGAGGCGGTACTTCGACGCGGCGGTCGACACGTTCGTACGTCGGTGACGTCCGGCCGCCCGTGCATCACCCCGGTCACAACTGCCGGGCCTGGCTGGAAACAGAGGTGCCCGGCAGGGTAGTCATGGGGGCATGAGTAACGACGGGGGAGCCTCTTACGGGCCGTACGAACCCACCAGCTTCGGCCTTCAACCACCACAACAGCCGGGCGTACCGGGGCAGTCCGGCCAGGATGGTGGTGCTCACCCCGACAACCCGTACGCACAGCCGCAGGGGCACGCGCAGTCGCCGCAGCAACCGCAGCAACCGCAGCAACCGCAGCAACCGCAGTCGCAGCAGCCCGCCGCCCCCATCCCGCCCCCCTCCCCGCACGCCCAGCCCACTCAGGTCGTGCCGCACCGGACGGCCGAGCCCGATCCGGGCGCAGGCCGGCTGATCGCGGGCCGCTACCGGCTGCTCGCCAAGCTCGGCCACGGCGGCATGGGCACGGTCTGGCGCGCCAAGGACGAGACGGTGGACCGCGAGGTCGCCGTGAAGGAGCCGCGCGTCCCCGACCACCTGCCGGAGCGCGAGCGGGCCAACGCCTTCGAGCGGATGCGCCGCGAGGCGCGCGCCGCCGCCCGTCTGGACCACCCGGCCGTGGTCAACGTCCACGACGTGGCGGTCGAGGACGGTCAGCCGTGGATCGTGATGGAGCTCGTGCAGGGCCGTTCGCTCGGCGCCGCGCTCCAGGAGGGCACGCTCGGCGCCCGCGAGGCCGCCCGGATCGGCCTGGACGTCCTGGCCGCGCTCGACGCCGCGCACCAGGCCGGCATCCTGCACCGTGACGTGAAGCCCGACAACGTCATGCTCGGACGGCACGACCGCGTAGTCCTCACCGACTTCGGCATCGCCCAGATCGAGGGCGAGACGAACCTGACGGACACCGGCGGCTTCGTGGGGTCGCCCGAGTTCATCGCCCCGGAGCGGGTGCTGGGCCAGCGGCCGGGACCGGCCTCCGACCTCTGGTCGCTGGGCGTCGTCCTGTACGCGGCCACCGAGGGCGTCTCGCCGTTCCGCCGCAACAACACCCCCGCGACGCTCCAGTCCGTCCTGAACGCGACGCCCGCCGCGCCCGCGTCGGCGTCGGGGCCGCTCGCCGAGGCGATCACCCGGCTGCTGGCCAAGGATCCGGCCCAGCGCCCGAACGCCGCCCAGGTCCGTGCGCTCCTGGAAGCGGCGGCCAAGCCCGCGGAGCCCGTCCCGACGCAGGTCGTGACGGTCGCGGGCGGTGGCGCCGAGGGGCGGAGCGGCAAGGGTGTCTTCCTGAGCCGCAAGGCGCTGGCGGTCGTCGCGGGCGTGGCCGTCGCCGCCGTGGCGGCGGGCGTCCTGGTCGCGGTGAACCCCTTCGGCGGCTCGGACGCGGAGGGGTGGGAGAAGCACGCGTCCAAGGAGCTGGCGGCGACCGTCGCCGTGCCCGAGGGCTACAAGAAGTCCGAGGACGACAACTCGGAGGCGAAGAAGCACTGGGTCCAGTTCACCGACGCGAGCGGCAGCGTCTGGATCAGCCTGTCCCTCGACAAGAAGTCCGAGGACAACGGTGAGATCGCCGGGACCGCCGCCGCCGAGATGTACGACGACGACGCGGACTTCAAGGAGTCCGGCAGCTACACCCTGGGCATGGCTTCCGACCCCGCGCCCAGGACGTCGCCGGAGGACACCACGTACCAGGGGGAGAAGGCGGCGGAGAACACCGTCGTGCACTCCTCGGCCGACAGCCAGAACCCCCTTCCCCGGGAGCTCAAGGCCTTCTACTACAAGACCAAGTCCGGCGACATGTACAAGCTGGTGATCGGCTACCCGGGCAAGGGCGACTTCACCGCCCGCGGCCGTGAGGTCGCCGACCGGGCGATCGCCGGCCTGGAGATCGACACGCTCTGAACCCGTCCTTCGGCACCGCCCTCCCCGACGTACGGAAATCTGTCGGCGGAGGGCGTTCGTGTCTGACAACCCCCTGATCAGCGGCTTTGCCGCCAGCAATCACTGGCGTCATGTGAGTGACCGGTGAAGCCCATTACCGATGGGTACCCAAAACCCTGACGTGCGCCTACTCTCACGAGCATGACGGACTTGCAGGCCATCGCAGCGCCCCTCGGAACGAACCCGACCGCACCGGCCCCCGACGGCGCGCGCACCGCCGCCGACGTGGTCACGCCCGAGCTGATCGCCCAGCTCACCCGGGACGTCATCGGCTCCGGGCGCACGGCCAACCACTCGCCGCTCACCGGCGAGAAGCTGGCCGACCTGCCCGAGTCCACCCCCGAGGACGTGACGACCGCCTTCGAGCGGGCCCGTACCGCCCAGATCGCCTGGGCCAGGACGCCCGTGAAGCAGCGCGCCGCCGTCCTGCTGCGCTTCCACGACCTGGTGCTCCAGCGCCAGGCCGAGGTCCTCGACCTCATCCAGCTGGAGACCGGCAAGGCCCGCCTCCACGCGCACGAGGAGGTCCAGGCCGTCGCGGTCGCCGCCCGGCACTACGGCCGCAAGGCCCCCGCGTACCTGAGCCCCAAGCGGCACACCGGCGTCGTCCCGACCCTCACCAAGGTCACCGAGAACCGCCAGCCGCGCGGTGTCGTCGGACAGATCGCCCCCTGGAACTACCCGTTCGAGCTGTCCATCGGCGACGCGCTGCCCGCCCTCGTCGCGGGCAACGCGCTGGTGATGAAGCCCGACACCGAGACCTGCCTCACCGCCCTGTGGGCCCGCGACCTCATCATCGAGGCGGGCCTGCCGGCCGAGGTCTTCCAGGTCGTCCTCGGCGAGGGCCCGGTCGTCGGCCCCGAACTCGTCAAGCACGCCGACTACGTCTCCTTCACCGGCTCCACCCGCACCGGCCGCGAGGTCGCCCAGGGCGCCGCCGCCCGCCTGGTCGGCGTCTCGCTCGAACTCGGCGGCAAGAACGCCATGCTGGTGCTGCACGACGCCGACATCGACAAGGCCGCCGCCGGCGCGCTGCGCGCCTGCTTCTCGTCCGCCGGCCAGCTCTGCATCTCCATCGAGCGTCTCTACGTCCACGAGTCGATCGCCGATCGGTTCGTGGCGCGCTTCGCGGAGCGCACGAAGGCGATGCGGCTCGGCACGTCCCTCGCGTACGGCGCCGACATGGGATCCCTCGTCGGCGAGCGCCAGCTGGAGACCGTGACCCGGCACGTCGACGAGGCCGTCGCCAAGGGCGCCACGCTCGTCGCCGGCGGTGTCGCCCGGCCCGACATAGGCCCCTACTTCTTCGAGCCGACGATCCTGGACGGCGTCGAGGCCCCGATGGCGGTCTGCACCGAGGAGACCTTCGGTCCGGTCGTCTCCATCTACCGCTTCACCGACGAGAACGAGGCGGTCGAGCTCGCCAACGCCACGTCGTACGGCCTGAACTCCTCCGTCTGGACGAGGGACGGACGGCGCGGCCGTCAGATCGCCGCCCGCCTGCGCACCGGCACCGTCAACGTCAACGAGGGCTACGCGCCCGCCTACGGCAGCGTGCAGTCCCCGATGGGCGGCATGAAGGACTCGGGCCTCGGCCGCCGGCACGGCTCCGAGGGCATCCTCAAGTTCACCGAGGCGCAGACCGTCGCCACCCAGCGCATCATGCCGCTGGCGCCGTCCTTCGGCCTGGACGACGAGAAGTACGCGGCGTTCATGAGCACGAGCCTGAAGGTCATGAAGGCCTTCCGCCTGCGCTAGCCGAAGCCTCGCGAGCCCCGCGCCCGCGCCAGTTCTCAACGAGGAGAGTCAATGTCACAGGAGAGCTCTGCCCACAACCGGGCGGGCGACGACGCTTCGTACGACTACGACGTCATCGTCGTCGGCAGCGGCTTCGGCGGCGCCGTGTCCGCGCTGCGCCTGACGGAGAAGGGCTACCGCGTCGGCGTCCTGGAGGCGGGCCGCCGCTTCACGCGCGCGACGCTGCCCAAGAACTCCTGGGACCTGAAGAACTACCTCTGGGCCCCCGCGCTCGGCCTGTTCGGCATCCAGCGCATCCACCTGCTCGGCAATGTGATGGTGCTGGCCGGCGCGGGCGTCGGCGGCGGCTCCCTGAACTACGCCAACACCCTCTACGTACCGCCGGAGCCGTTCTTCAACGACCCGCAGTGGAAGGACATCACGGACTGGCAGGACGAGCTGCGCCCCTACTACGAGCAGGCCAAGCGCATGCTCGGAGTACGGCTCAACCCGACGATGACGCCCTCCGACGTCCATCTGAAGGCCGCGGCCCAGGAGCTGGGGGTCGGCGACAGCTTCCACATGGCCCCCGTCGGCGTCTTCTTCGGCGACGACGAGGACGCCGACGGACGCGCGAAGACCAAGCCGGGCGCGGAGGTTCCCGACCCGTACTTCGGCGGCGCGGGCCCCTCCCGCCGCGCCTGCACCGAGTGCGGCGAGTGCATGACGGGCTGCCGCCACGGCGCCAAGAACACCCTCAACGAGAACTACCTCTACCTCGCGGAGAAGGCCGGCGCGGTCGTCCACCCGATGACGTCGGTCGTCGCCGTCACCGAGGACTCGCAGGGCGGCTTCGCCGTCGCGACCCTGCCCACCGACGACAAGCGCAAGGGCAAGGGCCGTACGTTCAAGGCCCGCAAGGTCGTCGTCGCCGCCGGCACCTACGGCACGCAGACGCTCCTGCACCGCATGAAGGACAACGGCCTGCTGCCGCACCTCTCGCCGCGCCTCGGCACGCTCACCCGCACCAACTCCGAGGCGCTGGTGGGCGCCCAGACCACCGACCGCCGCTACCGCAAGCGGCACGGCACCGAGAAGGCCGACTTCACCAAGGGCGTCGCGATCACCTCGTCGATCCACCCGAACGACAGCACCCACATCGAGCCCGTCCGCTACGGCAAGAAGTCCAACGCGATGGGCGGCATGACGCTGCTCCAGGTCCCGTACACCCTGAAGGGCGGCAAGGCCCGGGTCGCGGGCTGGCTCGGCAACATGGCCCGCCACCCGCTGCTCGCCGTGCGCTCGCTCTCCAACCGGCGCTGGTCGGAGCGGACCATCATCGGCCTGGTCATGCAGTCGCTCGACAACTCCCTGACCACGTACCGCAAGGAGAAGGGCATTGGGAAGGGACTGCTCACCGCCCGGCAGGGCCACGGCGCGCCCAACCCGAACCAGATCCCCGAGGCCACCCGGGCGGCGACGATCCTCGCCGACGAGATCAACGGCTTCCCCGGCTCGAACATCGGCGAGCTCATGGGCACCCCGCTGACCGCGCACTTCCTCGGCGGCTGCCCGATCGGCGACTCGGCGGACACGGGCGTCATCGACCCCTACCACCGGCTCTACGGACACCCCGGCATCTCGGTCGTCGACGGCGCCGCGGTCTCCGCGAACCTCGGTGTGAACCCGTCCCTGACGATCACCGCGCAGGCCGAACGCGCCATGTCGTTCTGGCCCAACAAGGGCGGCGAGGACGCGCGTCCGGCGCAGGGCGGGACGTACGTGCGGCTCACGGCCGTCGCGCCGAAGACTCCAGCGGTCCCCGCGGACGCCTTCGGCGCGCTGAAGCTGCCGTTCCTGGGGATGCCGACGGTGCCGGCCAAGAAGTAGCCCGCAGCCGCCCGCCGGACACCCCTTTGGACCCACGCGAGGACTGGGCCCGCGGCGAGGACTGGACCCACGCGAGGACCGGACACACGTAAGGACCTGCGCCCCCCTCCGAGCGCAGGTCCTTCCGCGTGATCAGGTGCCGTCGAACGGCAGCCACCGGGTGGCTCAGAGTGCCGAGTCCGCCTTGCGGCGACGCACGGCGAACACCACGCCCGCACCGGCGACGACGGCGACGCCGCCGATGAGGCCGACGGTCGGCAGCATCGACCCGGAGCCCGTCTCGGCGAGGCTGCCGGTGACCGGGGCGGGGGCCGGGGTCTCCTCGGCGCTGCCCTGCGGCCGCGGCTCCGCCTCGGCCTTCGGCGTCTTGGACGCGGACGGCTTCGGGCTGGGCTCGGGCGCCGTCCCGTCGTCGCCGCGCTTGACGATGGAGAGCGGCAGGTACTCGGACGACGTGTGCGTGCAGTCCAGTTCGGAGTCGACGTAGGTGCCGAGGCCGACCGCGTAGCCGTCCATGGCGGGAGCCTTGGCGCCGACCTTGGCCCGCAGCTTGACGACGGCCTCGTCGTCGGCGTCCAAGTCGACCGTGCCGTAGGCGAGCCCGTCGCCCAGCGGGCTGTCGACGGACGTCCACTCCTCGGTCTCCGGGTCGAGGAACTGCACGTCGGTGAAGTACCGCAGCCCGTCCTTCGCGTCCGGGTCGGCACCGAGGTTGTTCACGAACGCGGTCCAGTCCACCTCGCCGAGCGGCTCGTCGGTGGGGTTGGCGGCGCTCAGCCTGAACTGGTGCCAGCCGCTGCCCGCGACGATCTTCTTGGGCAGGCCGATGAGGTCGATCTCCAGCTCGGAGTCGGCGTCCACGTCACCGTCGTCGGACGGGCACGTGGCCGCGTCGTCCTCGCCGTCCCCGTCCGGGACCTCGGGGGTCTCGACGTCCTTCGCGTGCTTGCCGGGCGTCGGGCGCTCCGCGGGCGGCGTCGGCTTGTCCGCCGTCGTGGGCGTGCCGGGCGTCTCGGGCGGTTCAACAGGAGGCGTCGCGGGCGGAGTCGGCGTGCCGGGCGCCGTCGGGGCTCCGGAGGACGGGGCCGGCGGCGTGGGCGCGTCCTCGGTCGCGGAGGCGGCCGGGGCCGACAGCAGCGCGATCGGGGCCATGGCCGCCGTAGCGGCCGCGGCGGCCAAGGCACGACGAAGCTTCATGAAGACCTCAGAAGTCCGGTGCGCTGCCGGGGCGGCAGCACGGAGGTGGAGGCCTCCGCGGTGGGGACGCGGGTGTGGCCGTTGTTACTGCATGCATGACCTGTGATCCCTGTGAATGGTTGTCCTGAACTTCACATCATTCTTATGTGGCCTGACTCACATCGCTTGTGCTGCCGGGAACGGGTGCCGTAGAACTTCCCCCGCTCATGGGGCAAGTGGACCCGCCTCGTGGGGCAGGCGACACAGGGGAGGGGACAGCGTGGCCATACCCGACGAGGTGTGGGAGAGATTCGAGAACGACAGCGAGCGGGACATCCGCTCGTCCGCGCCGAAGGAGCCGTCCGCGCGGGCCCGCATGGTGGCCGAGCGGCTGCGGCGCCTGGACGAGGAGGCCGCGCGCCAACAGGTCCAGGACGCGGGGCGGTTCCGGCGCAGGCGCGCGAAGAGAGCGGCGGAGTCCGCGCGGTGGCAGCCGGACGACTGGCGCTCCGCGCCGGTGGGGCCGCCGCGCCGCGGGCAGCGGTCCGAGCGGAGCCGCCGGATCTGGTCGGTGGTGATCGTCGTCGGCTGCATGGCCCTCGCGATCGCGCTGCTCAGCCCGTTCCGCTTCTGGATGTGGGGGTGGTAGTCCCGCACTCGGCCCGACACCCGGCCCAGCGCCCGGCCCAGCGCCCGGCCCCGCAACGGTGGACGCGGAACCGTAATTGATCCTTCCCCGTCGTACAGGGGGAACGAGAACAAGCGGGGGATCGGAACGTGAAGTCATCTGTGTCTCGGGCGGTCGTGGCCTTTTCGGTCGTGGCTGTCCTCGGGGCGAGCGCCGCGTGCGGCAGTGGTGGTGACAGCGGCGGTGGCGACGGCGGTGGCGACCGCCGTACGAAGCCGTCGGAGCCGGGCGCGAGCGCGGGCCCTTCGCAGGGCGGCGGGCAGGACGCTGCCGCGAAGCTGGAGAAAGCGGCCCTCACCGCGGGCGACCTCAAGCGACACGGGGGCCTCAGGCGCTACAAGGTCGAGAACCCGGACGAGTCCGCGGGCGACGCGGAGGCCGGGGCCGCCGCCCCGCCCGCCGGGCGGCCGACGCCTGCCGTGTGCGGGCCGCTCGCGGCTCCCGGCCGGGCGAAGTCCCGTGTGAGCCGCGTCCTGACCGCCGCCTCGCACAAGGACGCGACGATCACGGACGTCACGCTGTCCGACCACTCCGGGGCGACGGCGGGGGCGGGGGCCGGGTCCGGTGCCGAGGCCGGCGCCAAGAAGGTGCTGGCCGACCTGCGCGCGGCGTCGACGTCGAAGAAGTGCGCCGCCTTCCACGTCGGCGAGCAGCGGTACGTCGGCGTCGCGCGGCTGCCCGCGCCGGACCGGGGCGACGAGGCCGTCGCGTACAAGTTCGCCCGGCGCAACGGCGAGTTCGTCACGCGGGAGAGCGTCACGGTCGTGCGCACCGGCTCGACGCTCGCGGTCTTCGACGCGGCGAACCCGTACGACCCCGAGGGCGTCCAGAGCGACAGGGAGGCGGCGAAGGACGGCATGGAGGGCGCCGGGACGCCCACGGCCGACGAGGATCCGCAGGTCGCCCCCGAGATCGTCGACGCGCAGCTCGGCAAGCTCGGGCCGGCGACGACCTAACTCACACACTCGCGGTACAACCTTTTCCACGGTTTCCGATCGTTATGGAAAACGCTGGTGAGCGGCGTGTGTTTGCCGCTTTCATGTCGCCTCGGCACGGGCCGTCGCCCGCGCCGTGCGATCTGAAGGTGGGAAACGTGAAGTCATCTGTGTCTCGGGCCGTCATGGCCGCGTCCGTCACGGTCGCGCTGGGCCTGACCGCAGCATGCGGCGGCGACAGCGGCGACAAGGGCGGCAACGGATCCGACGGCAAGAAGCCGTCGGATCCGGCCAAGTCCGCGCAGGCGGTGGGGGATGCGAAGCCGGCCGGGCCGAAGTCGACCGTGCTGTCCGCCGCAGACCTGGAGAAGGCGGTGCTCGCCAAGGGCGACCTCAAGGGCTACGAGGTCGAGAAGATGTCCGCGGCGGACATGCCCTCGCAGACCGTGCCCGCGGACCCGGCGGCCTGCCAGCCGTTCGCCGACATGTTCATGTTCGCCACGCAGCCGACGGCGAAGTCCCGCGTCGGCAGGACCCTGACGGGCCCCGACGAACTGGACGCCACGGTCGTCTCGCTGGCGTTGCTCGCGCACGAGAAGGCCGACGCCGAGAAGGTCATGGACGACCTGCGCACGGCGACGAAGAAGTGCACGGCGTACGAGCACGCCGATTCCGAGTACCGCGACGTGGCCGCCCTGACCGCCCCGAAGGCGGGCGACGAGGCGGTCGCGTACAAGGTCGTGGGTGTCATCGAGGGCCAGAAGACGCCGATGACCTTCACCGTCGTACGCAGCGGCTCGACGCTCGCGGCCTTCTACTCGATCAACCTGCTCAAGCCGAAGACGTTCGAGGTGCCGACGGCGATCGTCGAGGCGCAGGTGGACAAGGTGCAGGGCCTCTGACCCTGCGGGCGAGCCGGTGAGGCCGTCGGCAGCCGGGCCGGGGCGGAGCGAAGGGCCCCGCGGGACGGATCCGCGGGGCCCTTGGCTGTCAGCACCGACGTCAGGGCCGCGTCGATGCCTCGGGGCGGCGCCGGGGGGAGTGCGCCGCTTGGTCGGGGTGCCGGTGGCCGACCCGGCGCACTGGGGGGCGCTCACGTGGTATCGACCATTGGCAATGAAGCTGTGGACGGGGGGACTTGCCGCCGCCCTTTCTCTGCATCGTGCTGGATGGGTTGTCGGGGACGCAACCGTTTGGACCACATGTATGGGGGAACGGGTCGGGGTTCTCGGGACGGAGAGGCCGGCCGACTCCGGGCGTCCCCGGAGCCGACCGTTCTCTTGGGTGACCGGGCTGCTGTCCCCTGCCGTCCGGTCACATCACTGAAGCGAGGTCCCACGGCGTACGAACGGGCCGTACGCCTCATCGCTCCAGCGGAGCCACGCGTGGATCTTGCGGGCCCGCACCTGGCTGACACGGACACCGGGACCAACGAAGCCCGCCCGGAACCGGTCACGCGCCGTACGGGTGAGAACGGATCCGAACTCAGGTCCGCAGGCGGGCGCGGCCCGGCGACCGGCAGGTGCCCCGTGGGCGACCGCGGCCCCGCGGCGCGGGTCCGCGGAGGGTCACCCGCGGAGGGTCACCCGCGGCGGGTCAGACGCGGCCCCGGCACAGCTCCAGGAGCGTCATGGCGAGCGCCGTGCCGGGCTTGCCGAGCGCGTCCCTGTAGTGGCCGAGGACCTCCATCTCGCGGGAGAGGTTCACGCGGCGGCCGCCGGAGGTGATGCGTGCTTCCTGGATGACGGCCGAGACGGCCATCCGTTCCTGGACGAGGCCGATGATCCGGTCGTCGAGCGCGTCGATCCGCTCACGGGCGTTCTCGATCACGTCCGCGGCCTCGGGGGTGCGGGCGCCGGTCTTGTCGGCGGCGGTGACGGCGGAAGCGGTGGTGGTGGCGGAAGCGGTGGTGGTGGCGGTGGTGCTCATGCGGGGCTGGCTCCTTGTGTCCTGGGTGATGGCGGTGGAGGCGCCCCGGAGCGGCAGGACCCGCGTACGACAGAGCGCCCCGGGCCTTGTCGGCCCGGGGCGCCCGGTAAGTCGCTTGTCAGTGGATCAAGCAGCTCGACCATGGCAGCCGGTGGGCCGGTTGCCATAGGTAAAGAGGAAGCCGAGGTGCTTGGTCACGGGCCCAGTATGCCCCCACGCGCGCGTGCCGGGTCAATCGGGACCCCGTACGGCCCGCATGCTGAGACGCCCGTCCACGCGCCGCCCCCGGGCGTGGAGGGCCGTCGGATACGACGAAGAGGGCCCCGCCGGGCCCGTTAGAATCGACAAATACAGACCCCCTGCTCACGCACGAGCCTCTGCTCACGCACCGCTCACGCTCAACGCCGGAAGGCCGCCGCCGTGCCATCAGCGTCCCCCGCTGCCGCCGCTCCCGACACCGTTCTGGTCGTCGACTTCGGAGCGCAGTACGCCCAGCTCATCGCCCGTCGCGTCCGTGAGGCCCGCGTCTACAGCGAGATCGTGCCGAGCACGATGCCGGTCTCCGAGATGCTCGCCAAGAAGCCCGCGGCGATCATCCTCTCCGGCGGCCCCTCGTCGGTGTACGCGGAGCACGCGCCCACCGTCGACCGCCAGCTCTTCGAGGCCGGCGTCCCCGTCTTCGGCATGTGCTACGGCTTCCAGCTGATGGCCGTCGCCCTCGGCGGCACGGTCGACAACACCGGCGCCCGTGAGTACGGCCGGACGGCGCTGTCCGTCTCCAAGCCCGGCTCCACCCTCTTCGAGGGCACCCCGGCCGAGCAGCCCGTGTGGATGTCGCACGGCGACGCGTGCAGCGCGGCGCCCGAGGGCTTCACGGTGACCGCGTCCACGGACGTCGTGCCGGTCGCGGCCTTCGAGGACGACGAGAAGAAGCTGTACGGCGTGCAGTACCACCCCGAGGTGATGCACTCCACGCACGGCCAGCAGGTCCTGGAGCACTTCCTCTACCGTGGCGCGGGCCTCAAGCCGGACTGGACGACCGGCAACGTCATCGACGAGCAGGTCGCCGCCATCCGCGACCAGGTCGGCACCCGCCGTGCCATCTGCGGTCTGTCCGGCGGCGTGGACTCCGCCGTCGCCGCCGCCCTCGTGCAGAAGGCCATCGGCACGCAGCTGACCTGCGTCTACGTCGACCACGGCCTGATGCGCAAGAACGAGACCGAGCAGGTCGAGAAGGACTTCGTCGCCGCGACCGGCGTGCAGCTGAAGGTCGTCGACGCCCAGGAGCGGTTCCTCGCCGCGCTCGCCGGGGTCTCCGACCCCGAGGAGAAGCGGAAGATCATCGGGCGCGAGTTCATCCGCGTCTTCGAGCAGGCCCAGGCGGAGATCGTCGCCGAGGCCCCCGGCGACCAGCCGGTCGAGTTCCTGGTCCAGGGCACCCTCTACCCCGACGTGGTCGAGTCCGGTGGCGGCTCCGGCACCGCGAACATCAAGTCGCACCACAACGTCGGCGGGCTCCCCGAAGACCTGGAGTTCCAGCTCATCGAGCCGCTGCGCAAGCTGTTCAAGGACGAGGTCCGGATGGTCGGCGCCGAGCTCGGCCTGCCGGACGAGATCGTCCAGCGCCAGCCGTTCCCCGGCCCGGGCCTCGGTATCCGCATCGTCGGCGAGGTCACCAAGGACCGCCTCGACCTGCTGCGCGAGGCCGACTTCATCGCCCGCGAGGAGCTGACGGCGGCCGGCCTCGACCGCGAGATCTGGCAGTGCCCGGTCGTGCTGCTCGCTGACGTCCGCAGCGTCGGCGTCCAGGGCGACGGCCGCACCTACGGCCACCCGATCGTCCTGCGTCCCGTCTCCTCCGAGGACGCCATGACGGCCGACTGGACCCGGATGCCGTACGACGTCCTGGCGAAGATCTCCACCCGCATCACCAACGAGGTCGCCGACGTGAACCGCGTCGTGCTCGACGTGACCTCGAAGCCGCCGGGGACCATCGAGTGGGAGTGACCTCCCTCCGCGGGATCTCCCCGCACGCTTGAAGCGGCGCCGCCCACGGTCTGTGGGCGGCGCCGCTCGCGTACGGCGGCGGTGTGCGCGTAGGGCCAGCGGTGTGTGCGTACGGCGGCGGTGTGTGCCTACGAGGCCTGTCCGGGGCGGCGTGCCCCGCTCATGTCCGCCGGGTCGTGCGCAGCGGGGCGCCCGGCTTCCACACCTGCACCGCCAGGTACGTCTCGTCCTCGACGAACGTGCGCACCACCTCCGTCAGCTCGGTGCGGAAGAGGTGGAAGGCGTCCGGGTCCGGCGGGTTCACCGTGTCCGTGTAGCGCGCGCGGGACTCCGCGTCCCGCACCTCGACGGCGCGACCCGCGATCCGGACGTCGCCGCCCGCCATCTCCGTGCCCGAACCCGGGTTCGCCTGCAGGGCGAACCGAGGGTCGCGGCGCAGATCGAGCGCCTTGAGCGAGTTCGGCATCATGCCGAGCCACAACTCCCCGTGCAGGAACCGCACTTCGAGCCCGGTGGTGCGCGGTGATCCGTCCCTGCGCAGGGTCGCGAGGGTGTGATGGGTGAACGCGCCGAAGCGCTTCTCGACGGTGGTCGCGAAGTCCGGCTCCGCCGTGACGAAGTCTTCCCAGGTGAACGTCATACGACGAGCCTCCCGCCCATACCCGACACCTTCTGTCTCCTATTGCCGCGTCCTGTCGGCCCCTGTCGGCCCCTGCCGGCCCGCATCGCGGGTCGTTGATCGTGCCGTGCCTCTGTCCTCCTGTGCTTCTCACCGGTAACTTCCGCCCCGTACAGCCAGGGATGGAGGACACATGCAGGCGCCCACACCGATACCCGTCGAGCGGTTGCAGTTCGCGATGCCGCCCGTGCACGAGTCCGTGGCGGACGAACGGCGGCACCGCAAGGAACGGCTCGCCGGCGCGCTGCGGGTCTTCGGGAGGCTCGGGTACGAGGACGGCGTCTCCGGTCACATCACCGCCCGCGACCCGGAGCACACCGACTGCTTCTGGGTGAACCCCTTCGGGATGCCGTTCAAGCACGTCACCGTCGGCGACCTCGTCCTCGCCAACGCCGAGGGCCAGGTGGTCGAGGGGCGCCGCCACGTCAACCAGGCCGCGTTCACCGTCCACGCCCAGGCCCATCTGGCGCGGCCCGACGTCGTCGCCGTCGCACACTGCCACTCGCTGCACGGCCGCGCCCTCTCCACGCTCGGTGAACTCCTGGACCCGATCACCCAGGAGGCCTGTGCCTTCTACGAGAGCCACGCGCTGTACGACGGCTACACCGGCGTCGTCGTGGACGCCGAGGAGGGCCGCAGGATCGCGTCCGCACTCGGCGGGCACAAGGCGGTCGTGCTCCGCAATCACGGACTGCTCACCGTCGGGGACTCCGTCGACGCCGCCGCCTGGTGGTTCATCTCCATGGAACGCTCCTGCCAGGTACAGCTGAGCGCGCGGGCCGCGGGCCGCCCCGTGCTCATCGGGCACAAGCAGGCGGTGCAGACGCGTGAGCAGCTCGGCAGTGACCTGGTCGCGTGGATCAACTACCAGTCCCTGTGGCAGGACATCAGCCGCAGCGAACCCGACCTGCTGGCCTGAGCCGACCTGCTCAGACGGCCCGTGCGGTGCCGGCGTCAACGCCCCGTAGGCCCGTTCACCCCCGCTGACCTGACCCCAGGGATTCGTTCGCCCTTCAGTACGGCACAATTCCCTTTCTCTGCAAGGAAGTTCGTGGGAGCCCCCAGGGGCTTCGAGGGTGGGGAAGGCGGCGTACGCGGTGGCGGTGCAGGAGGCGGGGCAGGGCGCGCACGGAGGTGGCGGCACGTGCGGCGGCTGTCCGCACGGGGCGCGCGAGGGGCACCGGCGCGCCGTCGCCGCGTTCCTCGCCCAGCGGGACGAGTTCGCGGCCGGGCAGGGGCTGCCCGCGGCGGTCGCGCACTCGGCCGGCGCCTCGCGGCAGTGGGTGTCGGACGAACTGACGCAGTCCGCGCGGGACGTCGCCGAGCGCGCCAGGGCCGACGGAGAGGCCTGGCTGCGACGCCTGTGGACCCGCACGCTCGGTGTCGTCTGGGGCGGCTTCGTCGTGCTGCTCCTCGTCCAGGCGCTCACCGCGATCGGCACCGGCTGGACCGCGGCGCGCACCGCGGGGCTCCTGGCGGCCCTGGTCGTGGGCGGACTGCTGACCGGCGCCGCGTACGCGCACCGGGCGCGCGGCGGGGTCCTCGCGCCGGTCATCGGCGAGGACAACCGGCTCTCCACCTCGCGTGCCGTGGCCGCCTGCTGGGTGCTCCTCGTCGTCTTCGCGGTGCTCGTCCTCGCGGGCGAACTGGCCGCCGCCTCGGGCAACGGGCAGCGCGACGCGCTGATCGACGGCCTCGAAATCGGCCGCGCAGCCGCAACGGTGACCGTCCTCGCCGTGGTGTGCGCGGTCGCCGTCCTGGTGCGCAGGGTCGTCGGCCTGCGTGTGCTCGGCCAGCGGCTGCAGAAGGTGCGCGCGGACCGGCCGCGGGCCGCCGACCCGCTCACCGACGACGCGGGACGCGGCAGCTTCACCGACACCCAGTACGTCCTGGTCAGTGCCGTCGCCGTGGTCTTCGCCGCCGTACGCCTGGCGCGCCGCCCCGAGCAGCTGCCCGATCTGCCGTGGGGCCTCGCCCTGCTCGTGCTGGTGTCGGCCGCGACATATCTGGCGGGGAAGTACGCCGAGGGCGGGCGCCCCGTGATCCTCTCCGTCGTCCGCGCCCGGGAGGCCGGCGACCTCGACGCCCCCATCCGCACGGGCGACGACATCGAGATCCGCGGCGCGGGCTTCGTCCCGCCCGGCGCCGGGGACGCGGACCGCCTCGCCCGCACGGTCGTGCGCATCGGGGCCGTGCACGTCCACGTGCCGCTCGTCCCCGTACCGGGCGGCTTCACCAATCCGACCGACGCGGTACTGACCGTGCCCGTCCCCGTCGACGTCGAGCCCGGCCGCGTCGAGGTCCAGGTCGTCACCGCCGCGGGCCTGGAGACCAACCGCGTCACCATCGACGTCACGGACTGACCCACCGGCACCCCGGCCCGCCCGGCGGAACCCGCCCCACACACCTCCCACCACATCCCAGAACCCTCCCCTTCGAGCTTTCCGGTCCCCGTGCCGGATTCCGCCGTACGCCAGTGAGCAGCGGCCCCTCTTCGTACGTATCGTCAGATGACGGGACCACGTGAGAGGCGGTGGAGTGCCATGGCGCACGGCATGCGGACGGACAGCCACACCAGCTACGTCAGGCGTGACGACTGGCGGGAGTCCGCCACCCGCTACGCCCTGCTTCCCTTGCGGATCTTCCTCGGCGTCACCTTCATCTACGCCGGCCTGGACAAGCTCACCGACAGCACCTTCCTCCAGGCGAGCGGCGCGGGCTCGATCGGTGCACAGATGGAAGGCGTCCGCGACATCTCCGCGATCCCCGCTCTCGTCGACCTCTCCCTCAAGAGCCCCGTCGGCTTCGGCTACGCCATCGCCCTCGGCGAGCTGGCCGTCGGCATCGGCACGCTGATCGGCCTGTTCGCCCGGATCGCCGCGCTCGGCGGTGCGCTCATCTCGCTCAGCCTCTGGCTGACCGTCAGCTGGCACGAGGAGCCCTACTACTACGGCAACGACCTGGCCTACCTCATGGCATGGCTGCCACTGGTGCTCGCCGGGGCCTCGGTCCTCTCCGTCGACGCCCTGCGCACCGCCCGCCGCAGGGACGCCACGGGCCTCGGCTAGCGCTCCGCCCCCGCGACCTCGCGCCTCTGCGCCCTCGCGGCCTCGTGCCTCCGCGACCTCGCGCCCCTGCGGCCCTGAGACCTCGCGCCCCTGAGGCCTCGCGGCCCGCTCAGTCCCGCTGCTCCTCGGTGCCCCGGGAGCGCTCGCCCGCGCGGGCCGCGCTCCTCGGGCGTATGCCGTGGATCGTCGCCGCCACGCCCGCGAGGAACAGGCCGGCCATCACGAGTGGCAGCGCGACGAACCACGGTGCGTCCCAGGCGCCGCCCGCGTCGCCCGCGTACACGACGGCGACCGCCAGCAGGGCGAGCCCCGCCACCAGCTTGCCGGGGTGGAATTCATGACGTAGCACGGGTCACCTTCGCTTGTCCGACGCCGACTTCGAGGTGCAGATCGATCGCGCCGCCGTTCTCGCTGCCCGAGGGCGGCTCCAGCGTCACCTTCTTCTCGCGACCCGGAGCGATGTCCAGGTCCTTGTTCTCGTCGTCGGGCAACACGATGTCGCCGACGCCCACTTCCGCGTACAGCCGCACGGTGGCGTCCTTCGGCACGATCACCCTGAGATCGCCCGCGCCGATCTCGGCGCCGGTCTTCAGCGTCTTGCCCTTGCCGATGTCGATCTTGCTCAGGTCGAGCGTGCCCCGGCCGAGCCCCACCTCGTACTGGGGCCGGACGTCCGCCGCCGTGACCGGTATCCAGTCGATGCGGGCGTAGTGCGTGGTGATGTTCTTCGGCAGGGCCGCCGAGGCGGCGAGGAGCCCGGCGGTCAGCACCGCGAGCACGATCGATCCCGCGCCGGTGCGCCCGAGGAAGGCGCTGACCGCGATGCCGATGCCGAACACCGCGAGCGCACACGCGAGACCGGTCTGCAACGTCGTGCCGAGCGGATGGTCCTCCCAGGTCAGGCCGGTGCCGAGAGCGCCCGCGAGCAGGGCGAACAGGAACACGGTGCCGCCGATCCAGCGCGGCCCGCGTGGCCCGCGCGGCCTCGGTGCCGGTGCGGCCGCCACGGGCTCCTTGCGGGGCACTCCGCGATGGCCCGTCGGCTGATAGCCGACATCGAGCCCTTTGAGACCGTCGGGGCCCCAGAAGTAGCCCGTGAGACCGTCGTGCGTGCCGTCCTTGACGATCGGGTCGCGCCACCACGACGGGCTGCCGGTGACGGGCGGCGCCTTCGCCTCGGGCGGGGCGTCCGCCGCGGCCTGGGCCGCCACCGGGTCGGCGTCGAGGGTGTCGCGCTGCTGCGACCAGTACCCCGCGCCCGCGAGGAGCAGGGCGAGGACGGCGGAGAAGGTGAGCGCCCCGCCGTTGTTCAACAGGGTGAGGAAGACGCCGCAGCCGACCAGGGCGAAGAGCACGGCGGTCAGGGCCTGGCCGTCGACCCGGCCGGAGAGGAGCCTGCGGGCCTCGTTCTCCTCCTCGTCCTCGTACGGCACGAAGAGCCAGGCGAAGCCGTAGACGACCAGGCCGAGGCCGCTGGTGATCGCGAGCACGGCGAGGCCGATGCGGAAGATCACCGGATCCATGTCGCAGTGCCGGCCGAGCCCGGCGCACACGCCGCCGAGCTTCTTCTGCCGGCGGTCGCGGCGGAACTTCCGCTCCGGCGCGGGCAGCCCCGGCTCCTGACCGCCCGCGGGAGCGCCCGGCACGCCGTGCGCGGTGCGCAGGGCATCGCGGAGGGCGGCCTCGGTCTCCGTCTCGGCGGGCTGCTGATCTCTCATGCGTCCATGGTGACGGCCGCGGGCCCGCCGCGGCAGTCGGGACGACCCTGGACGAACCCTGATATCGCCCCTGAGACCGTGCGGGCCACACCCCTGACAGGGGCGGGGCGGGGACCGGGATCAGGGAAGTCTCGGGGGTCGACCCTGATGCCCGCACCCGCGCCCACGTGTGAATATCGGTGTCATGCCGGAAGCCGCTGCCCCGCCCATCGACGACGTCCGACCGCTGCGCAAGCTCTACCGCAGCGGTGACGGTCGTTGGCTCGGCGGCGTCGCCCGCGGCCTGGCCGGACACCTCGGGCTGCCCGTGATCTGGGTCCGGCTGATCTTCGTCGGCCTGTTCACGGCGGACGGCCTGGGCGCCCTGCTCTACGCGGCGTTCTGGTTCTTCGTCCCGCTCGGCGTCGGCGGTGTGGACGCCGAGCGGCCGCCGCCCGCGGCCGTCACGGCCGAGACCGCGCCGGACGGCCGTCGCAGACTCGTGGCCCGCAAGCCCGACAAGGGACAGCTCGTCGCGCTCCTCGCGATGGTCGTCGTCGCCATGGTCTTCGTCGGCAGCGTGGACCTGGACGGCTCGACCAAGGCCTATGTCTTCCCCACCCTGCTCGTCGCCGCCGGTGTCGCGCTCGTCTGGCGCCAGGCCGACAACGCCCGCAGGGCCCGCTGGATGGCCGTCGGCCGCCGCAGGCGCACCCTGACGATCGCCCGGTCCGGGGCCGGCGTGCTGCTGGTCGGCGCCGGGGTCTCCGGCATCTTCGTCCTGCAGGGCTCCGCCGCCCACCTGGGCGCCGTGCTGCAGGCCTCACTCGCCGTGCTCGTCGGCGTCGCGCTCCTCGCAGGCCCCTATCTCGTGCGCATGATGCAGGACCTCTCCGAGGAGCGGCTGATGCGCATCCGCGCCCAGGAGCGGGCCGAGGTCGCCGCCCATGTGCACGACTCGGTGCTGCACACCCTGACCCTGATCCAGCGCAACGCGGAGAGCGCGAGCGAGGTGCGCCGCCTCGCCCGCGCCCAGGAGCGCGACCTGCGGGCCTGGCTCTACAACCCCGAGGGCACCGGCAAGGACGAGGACGAGGAGCCCGACACCCTCGCCGAGGCGGTCCGGCAGAGCGCCGCGGAGGTCGAGGACAAGCACGGCGTCCCCATCGAGGTCGTCGTGGTCGGCGACTGCCCGCTCGACGAGCGGCTGACGGCACAGATGCAGGCCGCGAGGGAAGCGATGGTGAACGCCGCCAAGTACGGTGGCGAGGGCGGCGCGGTGCAGGTCTTCGCCGAAGTCGAGGGGGAGACGGTGTTCGTGTCCGTCCGGGACCGCGGTCCCGGCTTCGACCTGGACTCCGTGCCCGACGACCGCATGGGCGTACGAGAATCGATCATCGGCCGTATGCAGCGCAACGGCGGCACGGCGCGACTGCGCGCGGTGCCCGGCGGCGGCACGGAAGTCGAGCTGGAGATGGAGAGGACGGCGACGACATGAGCGACGCGACCGGGGCGAGCGGGCCCACGGAGCCGACCGGGGCGGACGAGGGCGGCGGTGCGGACGGGCGTCGTGTGCGGGTCGTCCTCGTCGACGACCACCGGATGTTCCGCACGGGAGTGCAGGCGGAGATCGGCCGGACCGACATCACCGGGGTCGAGGTCGTCGGCGAGGCCGCCGACGTCGACCAGGCGGTCACGGTCATCACGGCCACGCGCCCGGAGGTCGTCCTCCTGGACGTGCACCTGCCGGGCGGCGGCGGCGTGGAAGTCCTGCGCCGCTGCGCGCCGTTGATGGCCGACGCGGAGAGCCCCGTGCGCTTCCTCGCGCTGTCGGTCTCCGACGCCGCCGAGGACGTCATCGGTGTCATCCGGGGCGGCGCCCGCGGCTATGTCACCAAGACCATCACCGGCACCGACCTGGTGGACTCGGTCTTCCGGGTGCAGGACGGCGACGCGGTGTTCTCGCCGCGCCTCGCCGGGTTCGTCCTGGACGCCTTCGCCTCCACCGACGCGCCCCCGGTCGACGAGGACCTGGACCGCCTCACCCAGCGCGAGCGCGAGGTCCTGCGCCTCATCGCGCGGGGGTACGCGTACAAGGAGATCGCCAAGCAGCTCTTCATCTCCGTGAAGACGGTCGAGTCGCATGTGTCGGCGGTCCTGCGGAAGCTCCAGCTGTCCAACCGCCACGAGCTGACGCGGTGGGCGACGGCGCGACGGCTGGTCTAGGCCCTGGAGCCCTGGACCTGTGCGGCGGCCGGGGCGGCCGCCGCCGGGGACCGGCCCAGGCTCCGCAGTGCCCAGCGGTAGTGGGCGGCGGCCTTCGCGGCGCCGAGCAGGCCCGTCAGCCACACGATCAGGCCGACGCCCATGCCGAGTGCGACGTCGGTGTAGGT
The DNA here is from genome assembly GCF_055593965.1 of Streptomyces sp. NPDC040622. NCBI lineage: Bacteria > Bacillati > Actinomycetota > Actinomycetes > Kitasatosporales > Streptomycetaceae > Streptomyces > Streptomyces sp. NPDC040622. The sequence continues at coordinate 331,538 of NZ_JBVIXD010000002.1, forward strand.
CTCGCGGCCCGGTTCGGCGTACGCGGCCGCCGCGAAGGAAGCCCACAGGCCGAGCGCGCAGACGGCGAGGGAGGAGAGCAGCCACAGGAGGCTGAGGGCGGGGGAGCGCAGCCGGGCGTCGGCGGCCGGATCACTGTCCAACGCGAGCCAGGCGTCGGTGAGTTCCCGCAGCCGACGGTCGTACCGGAAGCCGAGGAAGAGGCCGATCACCGAGGGCGCGAGGACCGCGAGGCCGAGGAGGGCGAGGACCGGGCCCAGGAGGAAGCCGGTGGGGTCCTTGTCGTCGATGAACCGGACCGTCTGGGTCAGCAGCGCCCAGCCGATGACCCCGCCGAGGCCGCACAGCCACAGCAACATCAGGCGGTGCACCCCGAGATACCGCCTGCGCAGCTCCGCGAGGGCCCGCCCCCGGTCCGCGAGCAGCGTCCGCCGGTCCGGCCAGGTGCGCAGATGCACGGGGGGCGGGGGCGGCGGCAGCGTACGGCTAGGCATGGACCCGACAGTACTGGGGGTGCCGCGCCGGTCGCCGACGGGCGCTGTCCCGGCTCACGCCACGCGGGCGGCTCCCGCGAACGGCATCTGGTCGATCGGCGCGAGCCGCACCGGAGCGCTCGGGTTGGGGGCGTGGATCATCTGACCGTTGCCCACGTAGAGGCCGACGTGGCTGATGCCGGAGTAGAAGAAGACCAGGTCGCCGGGGCGCAGTTCGGAGCGGGCCACGCGCTCGCCCGCGTCGATCTGGGCGTAGGTGGTGCGGGGCAGGGAGACGCCTGCTGCGCGGTAGGCGGCCTGGGTGAGCCCCGAGCAGTCGAAGGCGTTCGGGCCGGTCGCGCCCCAGACGTAGGGGCTGCCGATCGCCTTGTAGGCGTAAGAGACGGCGGACGCTGCCCGGGCGTTGGGGGCCTTGGCGGTCGGAGCGGCGGCTCGGGCGCTTGAGCGGGTGGCGCGGTCGCTCCGCGCGCCCGCGAGGTCGGCGCGCTGGTCTGCGGTGAGCCGGGACAGCAGTCGCTTCGCCTCGCCGAGCTTGCCGGTGATCGTCTTCTTGTGCTTCTTCAGCTCGGCCTGGCGTGTGCGGAGAGCGGCCAGCCGGTCGTCGGCCTCGCCGCGCAGCCGGTCCATCTCCCGGAGCTGCCTGCGGACGCCGCTGAGCGCCACGGCCTGCCGGTCGCCCGCCCGGTCGGCGCGCGCCGCGCGGTCCAGGAACTGGTCGGGATCGGAGGAGAGCGCGAGCTGCACGGAGGGGTCGATGCCGCCCGCGCGGTACTGCGCGGCGGCGTACGAACCCAGGCTGTCGCGGGTGGAGTTGAGCTTCTCCTCTTTGCGGGCGGCCTCGTCGCGCAGTTCGCCGAGCGAAGTCTCGGCCTTCTCGGCCTTCTCCTTCGCGCCGTTGTACTTCTCGGTGGCCCTCTCCGCCTCGCGGTAGAGGGAGTCGACCTTGGACTTCACCTCGGCGGGGCTGAGCCGGGGGTCCGCGTGGCCCGTGCCGTCGAAGGCGGTGGCCGACGCGACGCCGGCCAGGGCGAGGGTGAGAGCGGTGCGTGCCGTGCTGCCACTGAGCGAGCGCTGACTGGGCTTGCGGTGCGCTGCCACGAAGTAGGGCTCCTTACGTGTCCGGCGGCGGCCCGCACAGGGGGAGCGGACCGCCGCCGGGTTTCTCGGCGGTGGTGGCCGACAGCCGTCCTGGGCCGGACGGCGGTGGGGAGCCGGTCACCTGGTGGAGGACGCTAAACCTGACCGTCACGGGTTGGTGACGGATTGTGCGTAACTGGCTGAAGTGGGTGAAAAATGACCGTCATCGATCATGTGGATATCGGGGCAATATCGACTCGGTGTCCGGCTGTGATCGATGGCCCGATTGCGACGTGCCTGCCGGGCGACGGTGGTAAGGGGGTGGCTGCCGGGAGCGGCGAGGGCCCGGGCTAGGCTCCGGCCTCATGGACCTACTCATCCATCTCTTCGTCGGCCTGCACATCATCGGCATCGCCTCGCTCCTGGGCGGTTTCCTGACCCAGATGAAGCAGATGGGCCAGGGCACCGCCCGGTTCGGCCCCGCGATGCTGCACGGCGCGCTGGTCATGCTCGTCACCGGGGTGGCCCTGGTGGGCCTCAACCAGGCCGACGACAACACGGTCAACAACGTCAAGATCGGCATCAAGATGGCCGTGCTGATCGTGATCCTCGCGCTGGTCTACGTGAAGCGGGACGAGGAGAAGATCGACAAGCGCCTGTTCGGCGCCGTCGGTCTGCTGACCGTGGCGAACATCTTCATCGCGGTGCTGTGGACCTGAGTCCATCGCAGCCGCACGCGCGGGGGGGGGGGGGGGGGGGGGGGGGGGGGGGGGGGGGGGGGGGGGGGGGGGGGGGGGGGGTGGGGGTAGGGGGT
>NZ_JBVIXD010000002.1:333928-380805 GCF_055593965.1 Streptomyces sp. NPDC040622
AGAGGAAAACACTCCCACCCCCCGCCTCCCCCCCCCCCCCCTCCTCTTAAGATCCCTCCCCCCCCCCCCCCCCCCCCCCCCCCCCCCCTTCCCCCCCCCCCCCCCCCCCCCTCTCCCCCCCCCCCCCCCCCCCCCCCCCCCCCCCCGCGCGCGTAGAGGGTCTTTTTCTCCGTGAGGCGGGACTGGCGCTCAGGCGGGACCCGCCGTCACGCGGGCCGCACCACGCTGTGGATCGGCATGTAGTAGATCGACTCGACGCGGACGTTGGCGCCCGGCTTCGGGGCGTGGATCATCTTGCCGTTGCCGGTGTAGATCCCCACGTGGCTGATGTCGTCGTAGAAGAACACCAGGTCACCCGGCTTGGCGTCGGAGGTCTTCACGGTCGTGCCGACCTTCACCTGGTCCCACGTGGTGCGCGGTAGGGAGATGCCCGCGGCCTTCCACGCGTCCTGGGTGAGCCCGGAGCAGTCGTAGGAGTCGGGGCCGGACGCGCCCCAGACGTACGGCTTGCCGATCTGGGCCTCCGCGAAGTCGATGACCTTCGCGGCCTTGGTGGCGTAGTCGCCGTCCGTGCTCCCGGAGCCGGCGCCCGAGCCCGGGCCCGCGTCGGAACCGGAACCCGAACCGGAGTCCTGGCCGCCGTCCTTCTCCTTGTCGCGCCGGGCCGCCTCCTCCGCCTCGCGCTTGCGCTCGGCCTCCGCGGCCTGCTCGCGGGCCAGCTTCTCGGCCTTGCGCCTGGCCTCCTGCTTCTTCTTGCGCTCGATCTCCGCGAGCCGCGCCTTCTCCTGCGCCGTCAGCTTCGACAGGAGCTCCCGCGCGTCGCCCAGCTTCCGCTGGACGGTCCGCTTGCTCGTCCTGAGGTCGTCCCGGGAGTCCGTCAGGGTCTCGAGGCTCTTCGCGGCCTTCGTGCGCTGCTTGGTCGCCGACGCCTGCTGCGTCTGGTAGTCGTCGACCGCCTTCTTCTGGCGCGTGGTCAGCCGGTCGGCCAGGTGGTTCTGGTCGAAGTAGCCCTGCGGGTCGTTGGCGAGCATCATCGTGGCCGTCTCGGAGACGGCACCGGTGCGGTACTGCGCGGCGGCGAAGGAGCCGAGCTCCTTGCGGGCGTCGTTGAGCTTGTCGGTGCGCTCGGCCACGTCGTCGAGCAGGTGGTCGACCTTCTTGCGCTGCCTGTCGGTGCGCTCCTTGGCCGAGTTGTACTTCTGGGTGGCCACGCCCGCCTGCCGGTAGAGCTCGTCGACCTTCTTCTGGACCTCTTCGAGGCTGGGCCTGGCCGGTGCGGAGGGCGCTGCCTGCGCGCTCTGCGACAGGAGGGCGACGGAGGTGAGGGCGGCCGTCGTGATGCCGAGGGCGGGGGCGGTGCGAAGGCCGGCCGACCGGCTCCGCGGCTTGCGGTGCGACGCCAAGGGAGGCGACTCCTTCCGTAGACCGCCTACCGGGTTAGCTGTCGGGTTCGGGCGGATGATCCGGAAGGTTGCCCTACGGTCCCGTACCGCGTACGGGACCGATTCACCCCAAGGTCTTGGTGGGTCCCCGGCTCCGAGCGGGTCGGACTCGGCGGGGGCGGCCCGGTCCCGGCGGGGTTCGCCGGAGGGGTACGAGCAGCCCGCGCAGCACGCTAGCCAACTCGTGTGGCCCGTGTGAAGGTTGATGCGCGATATGCCCGATACATTTTCGTGATGTTCCGAGGCTCTTGACGCGGACACGGAATCGCGTAGCGGAGTGTGATCGTCCGCGGGCTCGGCGTAGGGGGCGGGCCTTCCGGCGCACGGAATCGCGCACGCGAGACGGCCCGGATCCGCGCGGGGAGCACGGTGTGGCCGGAACCCGCAGCGGGTTGTCAGTGGGGCCGCCTAGACTCGGGAGGCGATGAGCAGCCTCTTTGACGACAGCTTCCTGGCGGACCTGCAGCCTTCCCGGGCCACGGACGAAGCGCCCCCGCCGCCGCCCGAGGACAACACTCCGGAACCCATTCCGGACGACTTGTTCGACGGGAAGTTCGACGCGCCCATGACCCGGGACTCGCACTACCGCGACGGCGCCCCGCGCCCGGTCATCGACCCGGCGGCACTCCTGGACGGGCTGAACGAGAACCAGCGCGCCGCCGTCGTGCACGCCGGCTCCCCGCTGCTCATCGTGGCCGGCGCCGGCTCCGGCAAGACCCGCGTGCTCACCCACCGCATCGCCTACCTCCTCGCCGAGCGCGGTGCGCATCCCGGCCAGATCCTCGCGATCACCTTCACCAACAAGGCCGCGGGCGAGATGAAGGAGCGCGTCGAGCAGCTCGTGGGCCCGCGGGCGAACGCGATGTGGGTGTCGACCTTCCACAGCGCCTGCGTCCGCATCCTCCGCCGTGAGTACAAGAAGCTGGGCTTCACGTCCTCCTTCTCGATCTACGACGCCGCGGACTCCAAGCGCCTGATGGCCCTGGTCTGCCGTGACCTGGACCTCGACCCGAAGAAGTTCCCGCCGAAGTCCTTCAGCGCCAAGATCTCGAACCTGAAGAACGAGCTGATCGACGAGGAGGACTTCGCGGGCCAGGCCGCCGACGGCTTCGAGAAGACCCTCGCCCAGGCCTACGCGATGTACCAGTCCCGCCTCCGCGAGGCGAACGCGCTGGACTTCGACGACCTGATCATGACGACGGTCCACCTGCTGCGCGCCTTCCCGGACGTCGCCGAGCACTACCGCCGCCGCTTCCGGCACGTCATGGTCGACGAGTACCAGGACACCAACCACGCGCAGTACGCGCTGGTGCGCGAGCTGGTCGGCCCCTCCGGAGGGGAGGGCGACGACCCCGCCGAGCTGTGCGTGGTGGGCGACGCGGACCAGTCCATCTACGCCTTCCGCGGCGCCACCATCCGCAACATCCTCCAGTTCGAGGAGGACTACACCGACGCGACGACGATCCTCCTTGAGCAGAACTACCGCTCCACGCAGACGATCCTGACCGCCGCGAACGCGGTCATCGAGCGCAACGAGAGCCGCCGCCCCAAGAACCTGTGGACCAACCAGGGCGAGGGCGCCCGCATCACCGGGTACGTCGCCGACACCGAGCACGACGAGGCTCAGTTCGTCGCCGAAGAGATCGACCGCCTCACCGACGCGGGCGACGCGAAGTCCGGCGACGTGGCGATCTTCTACCGCACGAACGCCCAGTCCCGTGTCTTCGAAGAGATCTTCATCCGCGTCGGCCTGCCCTACAAGGTCGTCGGCGGCGTCCGCTTCTACGAGCGCAAGGAAGTCCGCGACGTCCTCGCGTACCTGCGCGTCCTCGCCAACCCCGAGGACGCCGTCCCGCTGCGCCGGATCCTGAACGTGCCCAAGCGGGGCATCGGCGACCGGGCCGAAGCCATGATCGACGCGCTCTCGCAGCGCGAGAAGATCTCCTTCCCGCAGGCCCTGCGCCGCGTCGACGAGGCCTACGGGATGGCGGCCCGCTCGACCAACGCCGTCCGGCGTTTCAACACGCTCATGGAAGAGCTGCGCACCGTCGTCGAGTCCGGCGCGGGCCCCGCCGTCGTCCTGGAGGCGGTGCTCGAGCGCACCGGCTACCTCGCCGAGCTGCAGGCCTCGACCGACCCGCAGGACGAGACGCGCATCGAGAACCTCCAGGAACTCGCCGCCGTGGCCCTGGAGTTCGAGCAGGAGAACGCCCAGGCGGAGGGCGAGTCGGAGGGGCAGACAGAGGGCGGGGAGGGCGCCGCCCCCGCCGGTACGCTCTCCGACTTCCTGGAGCGCGTCGCCCTGGTCGCCGACTCCGACCAGATCCCCGACGAGGAGGACGACGGCTCCGGAGTCATCACGCTCATGACCCTGCACACCGCCAAGGGCCTCGAATTCCCCGTGGTGTTCCTGACCGGCATGGAGGACGGCGTCTTCCCGCACATGCGCTCCCTCGGGCAGGTCAAGGAGCTGGAGGAGGAGCGTCGCCTCGCGTACGTGGGGATCACCCGCGCGCGTGAACGGCTCTACCTGACGCGCTCCTCGATGCGCAGCGCCTGGGGCCAGCCGTCGTACAACCCGCCCTCGCGCTTCCTGGAGGAGATCCCGGACACGCATCTGGACTGGAAGCGGACCGGCTCGGTCGGCGCGCTCGCCTCGTCGGGTCCTGCCGCGGGGATCGCCTCGTCGCTGTCGTCCTCGCGCTCGCGTTCCGGCGGCGCGCAGGGCTTCGCCACGCGCCGGGCCACGGAGAAGCCGGTGGTCGCGCTCGCCGTCGGCGACCGGGTCACGCACGACCAGTTCGGCCTCGGGACCGTGGTCGGGGTGAAGGGAACGGGTGCGAACGCGGAGGCGACGGTGGACTTCGGCGAGCCCAAGCCGAAGCGCCTGCTGCTGCGGTACGCGCCGGTCGAGAAGCTGTGACGCGGGGGCGTCGGCGCCGGGGGCGCTGACGCCCCGGGCGGCGGCCGGAGTTACGTCGGGTCGAGGTCGTGGCTGCGCAGCCACGGCAGCGGGTCGATCGCCGAGCCGCCGCCGGGCCGCACCTCGAAGTGCAGGTGCGGGCCGGTGGAGTTGCCGGAGTTTCCGGAGAAGGCGATGGGGTCGCCGGCCTTGACGGGACCGCTGGAGACCTTGTGCGTGGAGAGGTGGCAGTACCACGTCTCCGTGCCGTCCTTGGCGGTCACGATCGCCATGTTGCCGTAGGCGCTGTTCCACTTCGTCGACACCGTGCCGTCGGTGGCGGCGAGGACCTCCGTGCCGTACGACACCGGGAAGTCGATGCCGGAGTGCGCGGACATCCAGTTGACGCCGGCCTGGCCGTAGTACGCGCTCAGGCCGTGCTGCTTCACCGGCAGGGAGAACTTGGGGCGCAGTCGCTCCTTGCGGGCGGCCTCGGCGGCCGCCTTCTTCTCCGCGGCCTCCTTCTGGGCCTTGAGGTCGATGCGCTCCTGCGTGCGGCTCGCGCGGTCCGCGAAGTCGCCCGCGTCCGCGGAGAGATTGGCGAGCTGGGTGTCCAGCTTGTTGTTGGCGGCCGAGGGCTGCACGGACGTGGCGTCCGGAGCCGATGCCGTCGTGGTCTTCTCGTCGTCCCCGCCGCCGAAGTCGCCGACGGAGGCCGCGGCCACCCCGGCGACACCCATCACGCAGGCCGAGGGCACCGCGATGGTGAAGAGGGCGGAGCGCTTGGCGGGGGTGCGGCGGCGGGTCCTGGAGCGGCCGCCGCCCGCGGATCCGCCGCTCCTGCCGCGGGACGCCCGGGGAGCGACGCTCGGGGAGTCCGTGGCCGGCTCGGGGTCCGTGTGCTCGTGCGGGGCTTCGTCGCCGTACGGGACGCCGGATTCGGCGTCGGTCTCGTACTGGTCGGAGAGTTGGTGCGCCTCGGGGGCCGCGTGCGCTCCTGGCGCGTCGTCGGCGGAGTTCCACGCCGTGGCGTCGTACGCGCCCGTGTCACCCAAGTCGCCGGTGTCGCCCGCGTGGAAGGCCTGGGTGTCCCACTGGCCGGTCTGCGGTGCCTGGTCCCAGGCGGCGGTGTCCCACTGGCCCGTGGAGTCGGGACCCGGCTGCGACGGGATGTCGGCGAGCTGCTGGTAGCCGCCGGTCGACCACACGTCGTAGCTGCCGCTGTCGTACGTGGCGGCGTAGTACTGCGCGGCGTAGGCGTCGTGGGCGAGGGTCTGCTGGGGGGCCGTGGTGGTCGCCCACTGGCCGGTGTCGTGCTGAGCGCCCGGCATGTCGCCGAAGAGGGGGTCGGCCGCGAAGGTCCCCGTGTCGTAACCGCCGGTGGAGAAGCTCCCGGTGTCGAAACCGGTGGTGTCGAGCCCGGTGGTGTCGAGACCCGGGGTCTCGAAGCTGCCGGTCGCATACGCGTCATAGCCGTAGCCGTTGTGCTGGGCACTGGGGTGGTCGTACGTCGCGTAGTGCGGGTAGTCGGCGCCGGGTGCCGAGAGCGGGGGTGTCGAGCTCCCCGACGGGTGACGGTCGTTCACCAACTTCTCTTTCGCCTCGGCAGCAGGGGCAGAGCAGTGCGGCGACTGTACCCGGCGGTATACGGGCGCGACAATCTTCGGCAGGTTTCGTGGTCTCAGGAAACGGGCATTCGGCCGTCTTTCGGCGGACTGCGGGCAGAGCTTTGGCCTTGCGTTCGACGCTCGTTCGATAGATGTGGGTGCGTCGGGTGGATGTGTGGGGCGGACGAGGGCCGGGTGGGTCCGCTCCGTCGGTGACCGTGGGTCGGTGTCAGGCGACCGTGAGTCCACCCGGTGCGCTCTTCGCGTCGGCTCCCGGATTCGCCAGGTCGAGTGCCTGACGTATGCCGCTCGCGACCGCTGGGTGCACGGGCAGCGCGAGATGGCCGATGCCGGTCACGCGGATGTTCTGCGCGAGCAGGTCGGGGTGGTCCACGCAGGCTGTCTCCAGCGGGTCCATGATCTGGTCCAGGTCGCTCCAGAAAGACACGAACTGCGTGCGGCAGCCGGGGGCCGGTTCCTTCAACTCCTCGATCACGTCGGAGCCGGGACGCATCTGCCGGACGATCGGGTGCGCGTCCGCGAGGCGGGCGACGCGGGTGCCGGAGTGCGGGGTTCCGAGGGTGACGAGGGTGCGTACGCGGGCATCGCCGCCGAGCCGCTGCGTGTAGTAGCGGGCGATCAGGCCGCCGAGACTGTGGCCGACGACGTCCACCCGGGCGTGTCCCGTGCGCTCGCAGATCTCCTCGATGTGGCGGCCGAGCAGTTCGGCGGCGGTGCGGATGTCGCAGGTGAGCGGGGAGTAGTTGAGGGTCTCCACGCGGCGGCCGCCGTGCTGGGTCAGTGCGCGGCGCAGCAGTACGAAGACGGACCGGTTGTCGATGAAGCCGTGCAGGAGCAGGACCGGGGGCCTGCCGTCCGGGGGGAGGCGCGGGGCGCCGGGGGGCGGCTGGACCGGGGCCTGCCTGCGTTCCTGGGTGATGCCCGAGGGGTAGAGGAGGAGGTGGCCCGCGAGGATCGTCAGCTCCAGGGCGGTCGCCTTCAGGAGGGCCACGGAGAGGCCGGCGACCTTGGCGGGCACTGCGGGCAGGGCCGGTAGTGAGGGGAGTGGGGGCAGCGCGGAGAGTGGGGCGAGGCCGAGGATTTTCGGCAGCAGCGAGCTGAGCGGGCGAAAGGGGTGGCCCCCTGTGACCGGCATCGTCGACCTCCCGTGTGGCGCACGGAGGACGGCTCTGTCCCCCGTGTGCCCTAGGGGGAGTCGTGGCCGAGGAGTCGACTGTGCGATGGCGGTCCGGGCCACCCCGAAGGTGACTCCGTGCCCCCGTTGCATCGCCGATGCGCGGTTGTCACCACGCCGCACGGTGGTCCGGCGCGGTGGTCCGGCGATCTCGTTGCGGCTCCCCTCGCGCCGGTCCGGATGCGGAGCGTGAGCCCCTGGGCAACGGATGGGCGCGCAGCGAACGTGTCCCACCGTGTGATTTCCCCCTCGCTCTCCACCGCGAAACTGCCGCTTGCGCGATGCTGAAGATAACGTTCGTTCACTTCCCCGGCCGGTGCGGTGCGGGGTATCGGTACCGGGGACACACTGTTGTGGGTAGTCGTCGGTACGGATATCGGTACATGGAGGCAGTGATGGGTGTGGCAGCCGGGCCGATCCGCGTGGTGGTCGCCAAGCCGGGGCTCGACGGGCACGATCGCGGGGCGAAGGTGATCGCGCGGGCGTTGCGGGACGCGGGTATGGAGGTCATCTACACCGGGCTGCACCAGACGCCCGAGCAGGTGGTGGACACGGCGATCCAGGAGGACGCCGACGCGATCGGGCTCTCCATCCTGTCCGGGGCGCACAACACGTTGTTCGCGCGGGTGTTGGAGCTGCTGAAGGAGCGGGACGCGGAGGACATCAAGGTCTTCGGCGGCGGCATCATTCCTGAGGCGGACATCGCGCCGCTCAAGGAGAAGGGTGTCGCGGAGATCTTCACGCCGGGGGCGACGACTGCGTCCATCGTGGAGTGGGTTCGGGGGAATGTGCGGGAGGTGGCCTGAGGGTTCTGGCCCCTGGGCCCTGAGCGGTTTGGGGTGGGTGGGGTGGAGTGGGGTGGGTGGGGTGTGTTCGTCTTTCGGGTGCGGGTGTGGTGTGGCTGGTCGCGCAGTTCCCCGCGCCCCTGGGGTTCGTCTGTGGGGCGGGGTCGCGGGGGTATGTACGTACTCGCTATCCCTGCGCCGCGCTGCACGAACAAAGACGCCACAGTCCGCTCGGTGCTCCGTGCGCACATACCCCCGCGCCCCCTCCGGCCGGTTAGGTGGGTGCGGCCCGGTGGGGCGTTTACGCGCGGCCCCTTGGGTGCGTACGTGGGTGTCGGCTGGTGGGGCGTTTACGCGCGGTCCCTTGGGTGCGTACGTGGCGATCCCGCGTGTGCTGTGGGGTCAGGTGGGTGGGGTGAGTTCTGTGTGGATCGCTTTGCGTAGGCGGAGTGTGGTGACGAGGCGTTGGAACGCTTCCGACCAGTAGCTGCCCGCTCCGGGGGACGCGTCCTCCGGCTCGTCCTGCAGGGCCGTCAGCGCTTCGAGGCGGACTGCCTCCGCCGGGTCCAGGCAGCGTTCCGCCAGGCCCATCACTCCGCTGAAGCTCCACGGGTAACTGCCCGCGTCCCGTGCGATGTTCAGGGAGTCGACCACCGCGCGGCCCAGGGGCTCGGCCCAGGGGACCGCGCACACGCCGAGCAGTTGGAACGCCTCCGACAGGCCGTGCGCCGCGATGAAACCCGCCACCCAGTCCGCCCGTTCGGGGGCCGGGAGGGAGGCGAGGAGTTTGGCGCGCTCGGCCAGTGACACCGCGCCCGGGCCCGCCGCGTCGGGCGAGGCCGGGGTGCCGAGCAGTGCTCTGGACCAGGCCGCGTCCCGCTGGCGTACGGCCGCGCGGCACCAGGCCGCGTGCAGTTCGCCGCGCCAGTCGTCGGCCACCGGAAGTGCCACGATCTCGTCCGGGGTGCGGTTGCCGAGCCGGGGGCGCCAGGTCGAGAGCGGGGCCGCCTCCACCAACTGGCCGAGCCACCAGGAGCGTTCGCCGCGGCCTGCGGGGGGCTTCGGGGTGACGCCGTCCCGTTCCATGCCCGCGTCGCACTCGTGCGGGGCCTCGACGGTGAGGGTCGGGGTGTCCGAGGTGTGGTCGACGGCCACGCAGGAGGCCGCGCGTGCCGACATGCGGCCCGCCAGGGCCGATGCGGGGAGCGCGGAGAGCAGCTCCGCCGCCGTGGCGCGTACGTTGCGGCTGCGGTCGGTCAGGGCCTGCTCCAGGAACGGCTCGTCCTCGGCGGACAGGCCCGTGCGCAGCGAGTCGAGGAACATCAGGCGGTCCTCCGCCCGTTCCGTCGGCCAGGTGGAGACGAGCAGGTCCCGGGCGGTTCCGGGGTGGTGGGTGCGGAGCGCGGTGAGGAGCGCGACGCGTTCGGCGAAGAGCCCTTCCTCCCAGAGCTGCCGGATCGTGGCGGTGTCGTCGGTGGAGGGGAGGGCCACTCCGCCGCCCGGTGTCGCGCGCAGCGCGAACTTCCAGTCGGGGTTCAGGCGGGCGAGCCACAGGGCCCTCGGGCCCGCGAAGGTGAGGGCCTGAGGGCGCAGGTCCGTGCGGCCGCGTGCCGCGGTCAGGAGCGCGGGGAGCAGTTCCGGCGGTGCGGCGTACCCCCGTGCGTTGGCCAGGGCCAGCCACTGGGGCAGCAACTCCATCAGGTCCGGTGCCGCGCCCCGCCGGCCGCCGCCGGGCCCTGGCTGGTCGGTGAGCAGGGCCGTGAGCCTGCGCCTGGCGGCGGGCGGCACCTGCGGTCGAGGATCGTCCGCCGCCGGCGGGGGAGGGGCGGCGGCCGGGGCCGGGCGCAGGCCTGCCCTGCGGCGCACCGTCTGTATCGCCGCCGCGTCCAGGAGGGCGGCCGGCGCCTCCGTGCCGGGCTTCTGGAGCTCGTCCGGCAGCGCACGGCGGTCGGTGCCCAGCAGGGCCGCGGTGACCAGGTCGTCCCACGCGGGATGGGGGGCGGCCGAGCAGTAGGGGTGTGTGGTGGGCACGTTTGCCTCCCGGCGTGCGTCTGTCAGCACAGCGATACCGTCTCTCCCGAGTCCTTCGGCCAGGCCGCGAGCGGGGTGAAGCCCTGGTGGCCGCACTCCCCGAACACCGTCAGGGGTGCGCCTCCGGAGAGGGCGACCATGCGCCACAGGCCCGGCCGTCCCAGGGCGGACGGAGTCAGGGGAAGGGCCGAGTCGCCTCTCGCGTCGGCCAGTTGCCAGGATCCTTCGTCCTGGGTGGGTATCACGTCGGCGAGCGTCACCGGCCAGGAGTCCAGCCAGGGGTCGTCGCGCAACGCCTCGCCGTACGTGGCCGAGGCCTCGTCCGTCCGTACGCCCGGCGGGCGGTCGGTCGTCGGTGCCGGTGCCGTGAACTGCTCGCCCACCTCCGCGCGCAGCTGTCCCGCTCCCGGGTATCCGGTCACCTCGGCGTCGAGCGCGAGGCCCACCGGCAGCGCCAGCGCGGGTGCGCGGCCCGCCGCCCCGTAGGAGAGGAGGAGCGCGGTGCGGCCGGAGTCCGTGCCGTACAGCCAGATGCGGCGGGTGGTCAGTCTGCTGTCCGCCGTGTCGTACTGCGCGAGGACCAGCCAGCGGTCCCGCACCGGTCTGCCGGCCGGCTGTGCGGGCAGGCCGACACGGGAGCGGACCGTGGCGGCCAGCTCGGGCGGCAGCCGGTCGCGGTGCAGCCAGCCCTGGTCGAGGAGGTGGAGCAGCGCGCACTCCTCCAGGAGGCGGACCGGCCAGCCCGGGCCGGAGGAGGGTATGGATCCCAACTCCCGCACGCGCGCGGCGAGGCCGGGGGCCTGGGCGTCGACCATGCGGGCCGCCGTCTCCTCCCACAGGGCGTACCCCGCCTGCTCGGCCGCCGCCGTGCCGCCGCGGAGCAGGTCGGACAGGCGCTGCTCCAGCTCCGTGACCCCCGCGGTGATCCGCTCGGCGCGCCTCTCCGCCCGCTTACGTGCGGCCTCCGGATCGGCCGAGGCCGCGGGCGCCGCCGCCGAACTCCGCTTCTCCTCCGCCTTTTTGCGGCGCGACTCCAGCCACTCCCCGGCCCAGTCCGGCGGCTCGCCGCCCTCCGGCACGGTGCCGTCCGCGCCCGCCCAGATCAGCAGCAGCCCCAGCGCGTGCTTGCACGGGAACTTGCGGCTCGGGCAACTGCACTTGTACGCCGGGCCCGCCGGGCCCGCGATGTCGACGACCGTCTGGTACGGCCTGCTTCCACTGCCTTTGCACAGCCCCCACACCGTCCCCTCGCCAGAACTGCCCGCCTCCGACCATGGTCCTGCCACGCCGAGTTTGCTTCCCGCCTTGCGTGACGGGGCGTCAGGAGCCAGTGCGAGCACCTGATCCGCCGTCCAGCGCACCCCCTGCTGAGTCATGTCCCGAAGGTAGGTGCCGCCACTGACAATCGGCTCGGCGCCGGGTGTTCGCGCAGGTCAGGGGTGTGCGACGGTCGATTGTCAGTGGCGTGGTGCACGGTGGAGACACATCCGGGCCAGATGCGCCCGGACGAGCTGGAGGGGGATCGCTCCATGACCGTTTCCGTCGACTCGACGACGTCCGCGACCGCGCATGGGCCCACGCCCGCAGCCGGTTCGGGAACGGCTTCCGCGCCCGCTGCCGCAACAGGTTCCGTGCCCGCTTCCACCGGGGGCGAGGAGGCGCTGCGGCCGCACGCCGAGCACGCCTTCGCCGCCGAACTCGCCGCGCTCGCCGCACAGGACGACCGGCCGAGGCCCCGGCGGTGGAACCTCTCTCCGTGGGCCGTCGCGACGTACCTGCTCGGCGGCACGCTGCCCGACGGCACGGTGATCACGCCGAAGTACGTGGGACCGCGCCGCATCGTCGAGGTCGCCGTCACCACACTCGCCACCGACCGCGCCCTACTGCTGCTCGGCGTCCCCGGCACCGCGAAGACCTGGGTGTCCGAGCACCTCGCCGCCGCGGTCAGCGGCGACTCGACGCTGCTGGTGCAGGGCACGGCGGGCACCCCGGAGGAAGCCATCCGGTACGGCTGGAACTACGCGCAGCTGCTCGCACACGGCCCCAGCCGCGACGCGCTCGTGCCCAGCCCCGTCATGCGGGCGATGTCCGACGGCATGACGGCACGCGTCGAGGAACTGACCCGCATCCCCGCCGACGTGCAGGACACGCTGATCACGATCCTGTCGGAGAAGACCCTGCCGATCCCGGAGCTCGGGCAGGAGGTGCAGGCCGTGCGCGGATTCAACCTCATCGCCACGGCCAACGACCGCGACCGCGGCGTCAACGACCTGTCGAGCGCCCTGCGCCGCCGCTTCAACACCGTCGTCCTGCCGCTGCCGGAGAGCGCCGACGCCGAGGTCGACATCGTCTCGCGCCGCGTCGACCAGATGGGCCGCTCGCTCGACCTGCCCACCGGCCCCGAGGGCATCGACGAGATACGCCGTGTCGTCACCGTCTTCCGGGAGCTGCGCGACGGCGTCACCGCGGACGGTCGTACGAAGGTGAAGTCGCCCAGCGGCACTCTGTCCACGGCCGAGGCGATCTCCGTGGTCACCAACGGTCTCGCCCTGGCGGCCCACTTCGGGGACGGCGTCCTGCGCCCCGGCGACGTCGCGGCCGGCATCCTCGGCGCCGTCGTGCGCGATCCGGCGGCGGACCGCGTCATCTGGCAGGAGTACCTGGAGACCGTCGTACGCGAGCGCGACGGCTGGAAGGACTTCTACCGCGCGTGCCGCGAGGTGAGCGCATGACGAGCGGACAGGAACCGCTGCTGCTCGGGGTGCGGCACCACGGTCCCGGTTCCGCGCGCGCGGTGCGGGCCGCGCTCGACGCGGCCCGGCCCGACGTCGTCCTCGTCGAGGGTCCTCCGGAGGCCGACGCCCTGGTGCCGCTCGCCGCCGACGAAGGGATGCGACCGCCGGTCGCGCTGCTCGCGCACGTGGTGGACGAGCCGGGCCGTTCGGCGTTCTGGCCGCTCGCGGAGTTCTCCCCGGAGTGGGTCGCCCTCCGGTGGGCCCTCGGGCAGGGGGTGCCGGTGCGCTTCATCGACCTGCCGGCCGCACACTCGCTCGCCGCGCGCACCGAGGACGAGGGCGAGGGGGAGGAGCAGGACGGCGGGAAGGAGCAGGGGCAGGCCGGGAGCGGGGAGGCCGTGCGCGTCGATCCCATCGGGGTCCTCGCCGAGACCGCGGGGTACGACGACCCCGAGCGCTGGTGGGAGGACGTCGTCGAGCACCGGGGGCCGGACGGCGACGCGTTCGCGCCGTTCGAGGTGCTGGGCGACGCGATGGAAGCGTTGCGCGAGGCCTACGGGGACGGCGGGCACCGCCGCGACCTGGTGCGCGAGGCGTACATGCGGCTCCAGATCCGGGCCGCGCAACGGGAGTTCGGGCACGGTGGGATCGCCGTCGTGTGCGGTGCCTGGCACGTCCCCGCGCTGCGTCGGAAGGCCGCCGTGGCCGCCGACCGGGCGTTGCTCAAGGGGCTGCCCAAGGTGAAGGCCGAGATGACGTGGGTCCCGTGGACGCACCGCAGGCTCTCCCGGGCCGGCGGGTACGGCGCGGGAATCGCCTCCCCCGGCTGGTACGGCCACCTGTTCCACGCCCCCGACCGGCCCGTCGAGCGCTGGATGACGAAGGTCGCGGGGCTGCTGCGCGACGAGGACAGGCTCGTCTCGTCCGCACACGTCATCGAAGCGGTGCGGCTCGCCGGCACGCTGGCCGCGATGCGCGGGCGGCCGCTGGCCGGGCTCACCGAGACGACCGACGCCGTGCGGGCGGTGATGTGCGAGGGCTCCGACGTGCCGCTCGCCCTCGTGCACGACCGGCTCGTCGTCGGGGACGTGCTGGGAGAGGTGCCGGCGGCGGCGCCCGCGGTGCCCCTGCAGCGGGACCTCTCGCGGCTGCAGCGCACCCTGCGGCTCAAACCGGAGGCCGCCGAGCGGCAGTTGGAGCTCGACCTCCGCAAGGACACGGACGCCGCGCGCAGCCGGCTGCTGCACCGGCTGCGACTGCTCGGCATCGGCTGGGGCGAGCAGACGGCGTCCCGGGGGAGCACGGGCACGTTCCGGGAGACCTGGCGGCTGCGGTGGGAGCCGGAGCTCTCCGTACGGGTCGCGGAGGCGGGGGTCTGGGGCACGACGGTGCTGGGCGCGGCCACGGGCAAGGCGTCGTCGGACGCGGTCGGGGCGGTGGTCCTCGCCGACGTCACCGCGCTCGCCGAGCGGTGTCTGCTGGCGGATCTTTCGGGCGCGCTGCCCGTGGTGATGCGGGTGCTGGCGGACCGTGCGGCGCTGGACACGGACGTCGGGCACCTCGCGCAGGCACTGCCCGCGCTGGTGCGCTCCCTGCGGTACGGGGACGTGCGGGGCACGGACACGGCCGCTCTCGGAGAGGTCGCCCAAGGCCTCGCCGAGCGGGTCTTCGTCGGGCTGCCGCCCGCGTGCGCCGGCCTCGACGCGGACGCGGCGGTGGCCATGCGGGGGCATGTGGACGCCGTGCACGCAGCGGTGGGGCTGTTGGGGGAGCTTGCCGCGGACCCCGGGCCTGACCCCGGGCCTGACCCCGTGCCTGACCCCGCGCCTGACCCCGGGCCCGGTTCGGGGGCCGGTTCCGGCGTGGCTGGAACGGCGGGGCGCGGCGCGGACGTGCGGGCGCGGTGGTACGCCGTCCTGCGGGTGCTGGGGCAGCGGGACAGCGTGGCGGGCGTGGTCCGGGGGCGGTGCGTGCGGCTGCTGCTGGACGGCGGGGCGTTGGGGGACGAGGACGTGGCCCGGCTCATGGGGCTCGCGCTCTCCCGGGGGAGCGACCCCGCCGAAGGGGCCGCCTGGATCGAGGGGTTCGTCGGGGGCGGCTCCGGCGGCGGCATGCTGCTCGTGCACGACGCGCGGTTGCTCGGCCTGGTCGACGACTGGCTGAGCGGGGTGTCGGACGACGCCTTCACCGACGTACTGCCGTTGCTGCGGCGCACGTTCTCGGCGTACGAGCCCGGGGTGCGGCGCACGTTGGGCGAGCTGGTGCGGCGCGGGCCGGCGCGGACAGGCGGGCCCGCGGCGGGCGGCGACGGGGGCGGAGTGCCCGGTTTCGCCGGGGAGCTCGACGCCGCGCGCGCGGACGCCGTCGTGCCGATCGTGCTGCTGTTGCTCGGTGCGACGAGCGGGACGGAGGCGCACGCGACAGCGGAAACGCAAGCGGAACGGGGGAGCTGGGAGACGGGAACCAGCACAGGGACAGGAATGACGAGCGGCAACGACCTTGTGGGGGCGGCGGGATGAGTGGGGCGAGGGGTGTTCACGAGGCGTCCGGGGCGTCCGGGGCGGCCGGGGCGGCCGGGGTGGCCGGCGCGGGCAAGGTGACCGGAGCCGTCGATGAGCGGATGCGGCGGTGGCGGCTCGTGCTGGGGGGCGACGGCGCCGACGGGACCGGGTGCGCGCTCACCGGCCGGGACGCGGCGATGGACGGCGCGCTCACCGCGTTGTACGGAGGCGGGGGAGCGAAGGACGGCAGGGAGCGGGACCGTTCGGCGGGGCTGGGTGCGTCGGCGCCGTCCGTGGCCCGCTGGCTCGGCGACATCCGGACGTACTTCCCCTCGTCCGTCGTGCAGGTCATGCAGCGCGACGCCATCGACCGGCTCGGCCTCTCCACACTGCTCCTGGAGCCGGAGATGCTGGAGGCCGTCGACGCGGACGTACACCTGGTGGGCACGTTGCTCTCGCTCAACAAGGCCATGCCGGAGACGACCAAGGAGACCGCGCGGGCCGTCGTGCGCAAGGTCGTCGACGACCTGGAGAAGCGGCTCGCGACCCGGACCCGCTCCACGCTCACCGGAGCGCTCGACCGCAGCGCGCGGATCAGCAGGCCCCGCCACCACGACATCGACTGGAACCGCACGATCGCGGCCAACCTCAAGAACTACCTGCCCGAGTTCCGGACGATCGTCCCGGACCGGCTCATCGGGTACGGGCGGGCGTCCCGGTCGGTGAAGAAGGACGTCATCCTCTGCATCGACCAGTCGGGGTCGATGGCCGCGTCCGTCGTCTACGCCTCGGTGTTCGGGGCGGTGCTCGGTTCCATGCGGTCGCTGAACACGCGGCTCGTCGTCTTCGACACGAACGTCGTCGACCTGACCGACCAGCTCGACGACCCGGTCGACGTCCTCTTCGGCACGCAGCTGGGCGGCGGCACGGACATCAACCGGGCGCTCGCGTACTGCCAGTCGCAGATCACCCGGCCCGCCGACACGGTCGTGGTGCTCATCAGCGACCTCTACGAAGGAGGCATCCGCAACGAGATGCTGAAACGGGTCGCGGCGATGAAGGCGTCCGGGGTGCGGTTCGTGACGCTGCTCGCGCTCTCCGACGAAGGGACGCCCGCGTACGACCGCGACCACGCGGCGGCGCTCACCGCGCTGGACGCGCCGGCCTTCGCCTGCACGCCGGACCTCTTCCCGGAAGTGATGGCCGCGGCGATCGAGCGGCGCCCGCTCCCCATACCGGACACGGCCGCGGGGCACCGGTCCTGAGCCGGGCAGATCCGCACCCATGGACGTGACGCACCTCTCGTCCGGCACCCGATTGCGGGAGCAACGGCGGCAAACCGGCGGCCCCGGCGCCTCAGAGGCCGCCTCCGGTACGGATCGCGATGCCGGAGGTTGCGATCTGTGACGGTCATCACCGCCCAAATGTGATCTGCGATTTAGGGACCTACGTCCCACGGCGATAACCTGCGAGACGGACATGCCGCGTACCGGACTCCGTCCTACGCCTCCCTAGTGACAGCGCAGTCACGTTGCCCTCCGCGGCACGCCCACGCAGACAGCTGACACCAAAGCAGCGAGATCGCAGCGAGATCACGGATAAGGGACGGACGCGCGTGGACCTGTTCGAGTACCAGGCGAGGGACCTCTTCGCCAAGCACGGTGTACCGGTGCTGGCCGGTGAAGTCATCGACACGCCTGAGGCGGCGCGCGAGGCCACCGAGCGACTGGGTGGCAAGTCGGTCGTCAAGGCGCAGGTGAAGGTCGGTGGCCGCGGCAAGGCCGGCGGCGTGAAGCTGGCGGCGACCCCGGACGAGGCCGTCGCTCGCGCGACGGACATCCTCGGCATGGACATCAAGGGCCACACGGTCCACAAGGTGATGATCGCCGAGCTGTCCCCGGAGATCGAGGCGGAGTACTACGTCTCGTACCTCCTCGACCGCACCAACCGCACCTTCCTGGCCATGGCGTCGGTGCAGGGCGGCATGGACATCGAGGAGGTCGCGGAGAAGACCCCCGAGGCCCTCGCGAAGGTCCCGGTCAACGCCGTCGACGGCGTGAACATCGAGAAGGCCCGCGAGATCGTGGCCCAGGCGAAGTTCCCGGCCGACGTGGCCGAGGGTGTCGCCGAGGCCATGGTGACCCTGTGGGACACCTTCGTCGCCGAGGACGCGCTCCTCGTCGAGGTCAACCCGCTGGTGAAGACCAAGGACGGCCGGATCCTGGCCCTGGACGGCAAGGTCTCGCTCGACGAGAACGCCGACTTCCGCCAGGCCGACCACGAGGCGCTCGAGGACAAGGACGCAGCCAACCCGCTCGAGGCTGCTGCCAAGGCCAAGAACCTCAACTACGTCAAGCTGGACGGCGAGGTCGGCATCATCGGCAACGGCGCCGGCCTGGTCATGTCGACCCTGGACGTCGTCGCGTACGCCGGTGAGAACCACGGCGGCGTGAAGCCCGCCAACTTCCTCGACATCGGTGGCGGCGCCTCCGCCGAGGTCATGGCGAACGGCCTGGAGATCATCCTCGGCGACTCGGACGTCAAGTCCGTCTTCGTCAACGTCTTCGGTGGCATCACCGCGTGCGACGAGGTCGCCAACGGCATCGTGCAGGCCCTGGAGCTGCTCGCCTCGAAGGGTGAGAAGGTCGAGAAGCCGCTGGTCGTGCGCCTCGACGGCAACAACGCGGAGCTGGGTCGCAAGATCCTGAGCGACGCCAACCACCCGCTCGTGCAGCGCGTGGACACCATGGACGGCGCGGCCGACAAGGCCGCCGAGCTCGCGGCCGCGAAGTAAGGGACGAGGGACAGAACAGCCATGGCTATCTTCCTCAACAAGGACAGCAAGGTCATCGTCCAGGGCATGACCGGTGCCACGGGCATGAAGCACACCAAGCTCATGCTGGGTGACGGCACCAACATCGTCGGCGGCGTGAACCCGCGCAAGGCCGGCACGTCCGTCGACTTCGACGGCACCGAGGTACCGGTCTTCGGCACCGTCGCCGAGGCGATGGAGAAGACGGGCGCCGACGTCTCCGTGCTCTTCGTGCCGCCGGCCTTCTCCAAGGCCGCCGTCGTCGAGGCGATCGACGCCGAGATCCCCCTCGCCGTCGTCATCACCGAGGGCATCGCCGTCCACGACTCCGCCGCCTTCTGGGCGTACGCGAAGTCGAAGGGCAACAAGACCCGCATCATCGGCCCGAACTGCCCCGGTCTCATCACCCCGGGTCAGTCGAACGCCGGCATCATCCCGGGCGACATCACGAAGCCGGGCCGCATCGGCCTGGTCTCGAAGTCCGGCACGCTGACGTACCAGATGATGTACGAGCTCCGTGACATCGGCTTCTCCTCGGCCGTCGGCATCGGTGGCGACCCGGTCATCGGCACGACGCACATCGACGCCCTCGAGGCGTTCGAGGCCGACCCCGAGACCGACCTGATCGTCATGATCGGCGAGATCGGCGGCGACGCGGAAGAGCGCGCGGCGGACTACATCAAGGCCAACGTGACCAAGCCGGTCGTCGGCTACGTCGCGGGCTTCACCGCGCCCGAGGGCAAGACCATGGGCCACGCCGGCGCCATCGTCTCCGGCTCCTCCGGCACGGCGCAGGCCAAGAAGGAGGCCCTTGAGGCCGCCGGCGTCAAGGTCGGCAAGACGCCGACCGAGACGGCGAAGCTCGCGCGGGCGATCCTCGCGGGCTGACCGAGCCTTGACAGTGGGCCCGCACCTCCTTGGGAGGTGCGGGCCCACTGTTGGTTTCGGCCGCGGCGCCGTGGGTGCTTGGGGGCTTGTCGCGCAGCTCCCCGTGCCCCTGGCGGAGTTCCCCGCGCTTCTGATGCTATTTCAGGTCGGGCTTCAGGCGGTCCGGGCCGGTTGTCAGTTCCTTGCGGAGCTTTTCGCGGAGTTCTGTGTCCTCGTACGAGAGGGGGCCCGGGCCCATGCGGGCGGGTACGCCGCTGATGGCCTTGCCGGGGGCCTGCGGGGGCTCGTAGTGGGTGGGGGCCGTCTTCAGGGTCAGGGCCGTCGCGCCGATGATCAGTGCCGTGAACGCGATCGCCGCCCGGGTCCAGAAGCGGGCGCGGTGCTCGCTGCCCGTGCGGACCCGTTCCGGCCTGGGCAGTTGCAGCTTCTCGGCCTTGCCGACCTCGCCGAGGCGCCGGTGCAGGGCCTCGGGGTCGGCCAGGTCGGGCAGCCGCTCGGCGATCGCCTCGCGCGCGTGCAGCAGGCGGTTCGCGGCGGCGGGCGTGCTCGCCTCCGTCTCCGCGGCGGTCTCGGGCAGGTCGAGGCCGACCCCGTCGTAGAGCATCAGGGTGCGGCGCTGGGCGGGCGGCAGGCTCAGGAGCACGTCGAGGAACGCGCGGTCCGCCGCCTGCGCGGGCGGGGCGTCCGGGTGGCGCTGGCTGGGGCGGAAGCGGTGCCAGGGCGACATCGCGTACTCGTACGCCGCCGCGCGCACCCAGCCCGCGGGGTCGCGGTCGACGGCCACCTCGGGCCAGCGCTGCCACGCCAGCTGGAAGGCGCGCTCCACCGACTCCTGGGCCAGGTCCCGACGGCCCGTGAGCAGATACGTCTGGCGTACGAGGCCGGGCGCGCAGTAGCCGCAGAGGGCGTCGAAGGCCTGGTCGGGGGTGAGGGCGCGGGATCCGGCGGACCCGGGCGCCGCCGCCGCGCGGACCGGGTGCGGGCGGGTGTGGCCGCCCAGCGCGGCCGTGGTCGCCGTCATCGGCAGGGGGGCGTTCGGCTTCGCCGCGCGTTTGGCGGCGGGCTGGGGACGTGTGCGGGACCGGCCGTGGCCGTCCGTGCCCCGCTGCGGCGCATGCGGCGCGGCGTGCGGGGAGCGCCTGTTCGCGACGGCGACCTCCACGAGGCTTTCTCTCGCTGCGGTTTCCCGCACGGCGGATTCCTTCACGTGCGCTCTCTTCGCCGGGGCACCGTTCGCCGAGGCCACCTTCGACGGTGCTCCCTTCTGCGGTGCGGCCTTCTGGGGCGTCGCCGACCGCTCGGCCGCGACGGCGTTCAGGAGCTTGGCGTACGCCTCACGTTTGCGCCCGCGCGGGCTGGTGCGGCCGAGCTCCCAGGAGCGGACCGTTTCGCGGGTGACACCGACCTTCGCCGCGATGTCGGCCTGGCTCAGCGACTTCGCCTCGCGCAGCCTGCGGCGTTCCTTCGGGGACGGCAGAGGCGGGGCAGGGCTCTGGGGCATGTCGGACTCTCCGCACCGTGGGCCGACGTGCGGCGGGAGGCCGGGCGCAGCCGATCCGCCGTACGAAAAAGTACATAAACGTATCTTGGGCGACACATCCGATATTCGCCTGTTACGGGAAGAAAGCGCGTGTCGTTGGGAGCATGGCCGCGTGACCCAGACGACCGATCACTACGCCTCGTCGCCGCCCGTGGAGCCGTCGCGCGAACGGGCCCGCGGCCGCTCGCCCGGACTGGCCACCTGTGTGCTGGGCGGGGCCGTCGCCGCCGGCCTGGGCCTCGGCTCGTTCGCCGTACTGGTCATGGTGCTGTGGATCAGTTCGCCGTACCCGGACAGCGGGCCCGACGGCGCGCTGCACGTCGCGGCGGGGCTGTGGCTGCTGGCGCACGGCACCGAGCTGATCAGGACGGACACGCTCTCGGGAGCGCCCTCACCGGTCGGCATGACACCGCTGCTGCTCGCGGCCCTGCCGGCCTGGCTGCTGCACCGGGCGGCGCGGGACGCGGCGGCCCCCGAGGGGCGTGGGCACGCGGTGCGCACGGCCTGGTCCGGGGTCGTGGCCGGCTATCTGCTGGTCGGTACCGCCGCCACGGCGTACGCGGCGGGCGGTGAGCTGCGGCCCGACTGGCTCGGCGCGGTCGTGCACGTGCCCCTGCTCGCGGTGGGCGCGGCCGGGTTCGGCGTGTGGACGGCGCACGGCCGCCCGCGCGGACCGCTTCCCCTGCACCTGCTCCCGCTGTTCCTGCGCCGTTCGCTGGCGACGCTCCCCGCCGGTGCGCGCGCCATTCTCGTACGGGGCTTCCTCGCACGGCACCGTACGGCGGCCGTCGTGCGGGCCGGGGCGGCCGGCTCGGTGGTGCTCGTCGGCGCCGGTGCGCTGCTGGTCGCGGTGTCGCTCGTCCTGCACGCGGGACCGGTGCAGACGTCGTTCACGCAGGTCACGGACGTGTGGTCGGGGCGCCTCGCGGTGCTGCTGCTGTCGCTGGCACTGGTGCCGAACGCGGCGGTGTGGGGCGCGGCCTACGGTCTCGGCCCCGGCTTCGCACTCGGCACGGGAACTGTCGCCGGTCCGCTCTTCGCGGGGTCGGCGCCGCTGCTGCCGCCCTTCCCGCTGCTCTCCGCGGTGCCGTCCGAAGGGCCCGGGACGCCTCTGACCTGGTCGGTCGCCGCGGTGCCCGTGGCGGCGGGGCTCACGGTGGCGTGGTGCGCGGTGCGGGCTGCCGCGCCCGCCTTCGGGGAACGGGACGAGGCGTGGTCGCCGGGCCGGACGGCCGCGGGGGTACTCGGGGCGGCCGCGGTGTGCGGGGTGATCCTCGCGGGACTCGCGGCGCTGGCGGGCGGGCCCATGGGGGTGGCGGTGCTCACCGAGTTCGGGCCGGTGTGGTGGCAGGCCGGGGCGGCGGCGTCGGCCTGGACGGCGGTGGTCGGGGTGCCCGCGGCGCTCGGCCTGCGGGCGTGGCGGCTGCGGGTGCCGTCCGGCGGCGGGCGGCGACCCTGGCTGCCGCGGCTCGCGCTCCCCTCACTGCGGGTGCCGCGGCCCCGGATGCCACAGGCCGGGCGGCTGCGGCGGGCGCTGCCGTGGCCGGGGCGGCAGGGGGCCGAGGAGGGCGTGCCCACGGACGGCGCACGCCGGGACGAGGGGCGGACGGACGGAGCGGAGGCATCTGGGTCCCCGGGAGCCTCAGGGTCCTCTAGGGCTCCCAGGTTCTCCGGATCCCCAGGATCCCCAGGATCCCCAGGATCCCCCGGGCCCTCCCGATCCCCCGGGCCCTCCGGACCACGAGATGCTCCGGCAGTGCCGGAAGTCCCGGAATCAACAGACGCCCCAGACGCCCCAGACGCCCCAGACGCCCCAGAACCGCCCCCCTTCGAGCCGTACGACTTCCTGCCGGCGGGGCGGCGGCCCACCCCGCCCCCGTCCCCGACCCCCTGGCACGACGAAGCCGCCCGCGAGGCCCGCTGGGAAGCGTTGAGGAAGGCGGGGGAGCGGCCCTCCCAGGAGTGGCCCGCACCGCAGGCACCGCCCCACCGAAAGGACCCGTCCGCCCCGCGGCGCGGAGTGGACGGGTCCGAGGACGGAGAGGCGGGCGGAGCCTAGTCCTGCTCGCCGAGGAGCGGCCTCAGCTGCTTGGGCAGCAGGTCTTCACAGGACTGCTTCGAGGTGTGGGTGAGCGCGTCGTCCACGCACGTGTAGTAGTCGCGGTAGACCAGCTGGGCCGTGAACGTCGCCGCGACCATGACCAGCGCGAGCCCGCCCGTGACCAGACCGCTG
The DNA here is from genome assembly GCF_055593965.1 of Streptomyces sp. NPDC040622. Taxonomy (NCBI): domain Bacteria; kingdom Bacillati; phylum Actinomycetota; class Actinomycetes; order Kitasatosporales; family Streptomycetaceae; genus Streptomyces; species Streptomyces sp. NPDC040622. Next base: position 356,600 of record NZ_JBVIXD010000002.1, read on the forward strand.
ATCGCGGCCGTCGTCTGCGGCTTCGTGGACGTCGGCTCGGCCTGAGGCTGCCGGCCCGGGGAGCCGGGGGCGCCCGGAGCCGCCGGGGTCCCCGTGGTGACCGCGGTGGCCGGGGCGGACGCGGCGCCCGCCGGCGCCGTCGGGTCCGGCGTGCGCTGCTTGGCGCGCAGCGACTGGATCGCCCACATCACCGCGAGCGCGCCGAGCAGCAGCGCCACGTAGCGCCAGCCGAACAGGGCGAAGAAGAAGGCCCACATGCCGGAGAGCAGGGCGTAGCGCGCGCGGCGCTGGGCCGGATCCGTGGGGTCCCAGCGCATGCCGCCCCCGCCGCCCGGGCCCGAGGAGGGGCCTTCCTTGTCGGGACCGTTCTGCTGGCCGGGGCGCTCGCCGAAGCCGCCCTGGGAGCGTCCCGGCTGCTGGTCGCTCCACTGACTGCCCCAGGGCGAGTGGCTCCCGCCGGAGTTCTCGCCGTCGGGGGCGGAGTCGCCCGAGGGGCGGCGCGGCTGCCACGGCCGGTCCGGTGTCCCCTCCGGCGGCGGCGCGAAGGGGTTGTCGTCGTCCTTGCCCGTTCCCTGGGCGCCCGAGCCCCGGGACTCCGGTCCCTGGGATTCCGGGTCCTGCGGCGGAGACGAAGGGCGGCTACGGTCCGGCATCAGGTGTGCGTCTTCCCCTTGGTAGGGCCGTGGAGGAGCCGTGGTGCGGCTCGCCAACGCGGCGTGCTTCGGAAATCAGGGCGCTTTCCTCACAGACGCTACCTTCCGGTCGCGCCCCCGTCCCGTGAGGGGCGGTTCCGTGTGCCGGTATCGTTGCTCGCGGTCGGCCGCTTCGTAGGGTTCCCCGTATCGCGGGGCTCGAAGCCTTCGTACGACCGTACAAAGACGCACCTTCCGAGAAAGGGCCCCGCTGTGGCCGAGAGCGCTGTGGTCGCGCGCCCCAAGCGAGTCGTCGTGCTGGTCTCCGGGTCGGGCACGAACCTCCAGGCCCTGATCGACACCATCGATCGTGAGGGGCCGGCGGGCTACGGGGCGGAGATCGTCGCGGTCGGCGCCGACCGCGACGGCATCGCGGGACTTGAGCGCGCCGGGCGCGCCGGGCTGCCGACCTTCGTCTGCCGCGTGAAGGACCACGCGACCCGCGACGAGTGGGACGCGGCCCTGGCCGCGGCGACCGCCGCGCACGGACCCGACCTGGTCGTCTCGGCCGGGTTCATGAAGATCGTGGGGAAGGAGTTCCTCGCGCACTTCGGCGGGCGGTTCGTGAACACGCACCCCGCGCTGCTGCCCAGTTTTCCGGGGGCCCACGGTGCGCGCGACGCGCTCGCGTACGGCGTGAAGGTCTCCGGCTGCACCGTCCACTTCGTCGACGACGGCGTCGACACCGGCCCGATCATCGCCCAGGGCGTGGTCGAGGTCCGGGACGAGGACGACGAGAGCGCTCTGCACGAGCGCATCAAGGACGTCGAGCGCACGCTGCTCGTCGATGTCGTGGGGCGTCTGGCCCGGCACGGCTACCGCATTGAGGGACGAAAGGTTCTTATCCCGTGACCGCCGAAGCTACGAACGCGAACGCCGCGCAGCGCCCCGTCAAGCGCGCGCTCGTCAGCGTCTACGACAAGACCGGCCTGGAAGAGCTCGCGCGCGGGCTGCACGAGGCGGGCGTCGAGCTCGTCTCGACCGGCTCGACCGCGGCGAAGATCGCCGCCGCCGGGGTGCCCGTCACCAAGGTCGAGGAGCTCACCGGCTTCCCCGAGTGCCTGGACGGCCGGGTCAAGACCCTCCACCCGAAGGTCCACGCGGGCATCCTCGCCGACCTGCGCCTGGAGGACCACCGGCGCCAGCTCGACGAGCTGGGCGTGGAGCCCTTCCAGCTCGTCGTGGTGAACCTGTACCCCTTCAAGGAGACCGTCGCCTCGGGCGCCACCCCCGACGAGTGCGTCGAGCAGATCGACATCGGCGGTCCCTCCATGGTCCGCGCCGCCGCCAAGAACCACCCCTCGGTCGCCGTCGTCACCGACCCGAAGCGGTACGCGGACGTGCTCGCGGCCGTCAAGGAGGGCGGCTTCGACCTGACCGCGCGCAAGCGGCTCGCGGGAGAAGCGTTCCGGCACACGGCCGCGTACGACGTGGCGGTGGCGAGCTGGTTCGCCGACGGGTACGCCGCTGCCGACGAGTCGGGCTTCCCCGAGTTCATCGGGTCGACGTACGAGCGCGCGAACGTGCTCCGCTACGGCGAGAACCCGCACCAGGGCGCGGCCCTCTACGTCGACGGCACGGGCGGTCTCGCCGAGGCCGAGCAGCTGCACGGCAAGGAGATGTCGTACAACAACTTCACGGACACGGACGCCGCGCGCCGTGCCGCGTACGACCACGACGAGCCCTGCGTCGCGATCATCAAGCACGCCAACCCGTGCGGCATCGCCATCGGCGGGAACGTCGCCGAGGCGCACCGCAAGGCGCACGCCTGCGACCCGCTCTCCGCGTTCGGCGGCGTCATCGCCGTGAACCGCCCGGTCTCCAAGGAGATGGCGGAGCAGGTCGCCGACATCTTCACCGAGGTCATCGTCGCGCCCGAGTACGAGGACGGCGCCCTCGATGTCCTCACCAAGAAGAAGAACATCCGCGTGCTGCGCGCCCACGAGGCCCCGTCCAGCACGGTCGAGGTCAAGCAGATCGACGGCGGCGCGCTGCTCCAGGTCACCGACCGGCTGCAGGCCGACGGCGACAACCCCGCCAACTGGACGCTCGCCACGGGCGACGCGCTCAACGCGGGCGAGCTCGCCGAGCTCGCGTTCGCCTGGAAGGCGTCCCGCGCGGTGAAGTCCAACGCGATCCTGCTCGCCAAGGACGGCGCCTCGGTCGGCGTCGGCATGGGCCAGGTCAACCGCGTCGACTCCGCGAAGCTCGCGGTCGAGCGGGCGGGCGAGGAGCGGGCGCGCGGCTCCTACGCCGCCTCCGACGCGTTCTTCCCCTTCCCCGACGGCCTGGAGATCCTGACCGCCGCGGGCGTCAAGGCCGTGGTGCAGCCCGGTGGTTCGGTCCGTGACGAGCTCGTCGTCGAGGCCGCGAAGAAGGCGGGCGTGACGATGTACTTCACCGGGACGCGGCACTTCTTCCACTGAGCCGCGCGCCCCTGCGGGCGCCGAGACGTACGCGAAAGGGCCGCACCCTCCTGTCCCAGGAGCGGTGCGGCCCTTTCGCGCGTCGAACCCGCTCAGTAGCGCGGGCGGTTGAACCAGGCGGTGCCGCTGGGGACGACGGGGGCCACCGTGATGATGACGGCGAAGACGACCCAGATGAGCGGGAAGATGATCGCGCTGGCGAAGCCCGTGTCCATGCCGACGAAGAGGTAGATCAGACCGATCACGCCACCGAGCGCGCCGTACACCACCGTGGTGATCCGGACGCCCTGGCCGCCGCGGCTGAACTTGACGCCGAGCGTGATGGACAGGGTGGCCAGGGCCGCGGCGATCAGCGCGAGAACGACGAAGACTCCGGTGGCCGCGTCGCCGAAGTCGCCGTCGCTGAAGCCGAGGTCCTCCGCGCTGTCCGAGACGTCGTTGGCGACGGCGGCGACGTAGAGGAAGCCGATCGCCATGAGTATCTGCACGGCCGAGATCAGGAACAGGAAGACGCGTGCGGTGACCAGGAGCCCCGGCATCGACTGCTGCATCATGTTGCCGCCCGGGTAGCCGGGGTAGGCCGGCTGCTGCGGGTAGCCGTAGGGCTGCTGCGGCGGGACGCCGGGAGGGCCCTGCTGGGGGTAGCCGTACCCGGGAGCGGCCGGGGGCTGCTGGGGCGGCTGCCCGTAGGGGTTGTTCGGGTCGCCGTAACTCATGGCGGTCTTCCTCCGTCGGGTGGTGCGGGGACGACGCGGCACACCACGGAGGAAAGGTTCTACAGATGCGGTCCGTCCCCCCGACACTGCCCGCGGCACTGTGCCGCATATCGTTCTTTAGGTACGGCTTATTTGTCCAGCCGCATTCCCTATGTGTTGTGCAAGTGCAACCTCGCTGATCAGCGGGTCCGTCCGGGCAGGGCCGGGGGAGTGCCCTGATTGGTACCGGGCGGGTCTCATCCGGGAAGATGGGGGGCATGACCGCCCAGATTCTCGATGGCAAGGCCACCGCAGCCGCGATCAAGTCCGAACTGACCGCCCGCGTGGCGGCCCTGAAGGAGAAGGGCGTCACGCCCGGACTCGGTACCGTCCTGGTCGGCGACGACCCGGGCAGCCAGAAGTACGTCGCGGGAAAGCACCGCGACTGCGCGCAGGTCGGCATCGCCTCCATCCAGCGCGAACTGCCCGCCACCGCCTCCCAGGAGGAGATCGAGGCGGTCGTCCGCGAGCTCAACGAGGACCCCGACTGCACCGGTTACATCGTGCAGCTCCCGCTGCCCAAGGGCATCGACGAGAACCGCGTCCTGGAGCTCATGGACCCGGACAAGGACGCCGACGGCCTGCACCCGATGAACCTCGGCCGCCTCGTCCTGAACGAGCCGGCGCCGCTGCCCTGCACCCCGTACGGCATCATCCGGCTGCTGCGGCAGCACGACGTGGAGATCAAGGGCGCCGAGGTCGTCGTCGTCGGCCGCGGCGTGACCATCGGCCGCCCGATGCCGCTGCTGCTCACCCGCAAGTCCGAGAACGCCACCGTCACGCAGTGCCACACCGGCACCCGTGACCTCGCCGCGCACCTGAAGCGGGCCGACATCATCGTGGCCGCCGCGGGCGTCCCGCACCTGATCAAGCCCGAGGACGTGAAGCCCGGCGCCGCCGTCCTGGACGTGGGCGTCTCGCGCGACGAGCACGGCAAGATCGTCGGAGACGTCCACCCGGGCGTCGCCGAGGTCGCGGGATGGATCTCCCCGAACCCGGGCGGCGTCGGCCCGATGACCCGCGCCCAGCTCCTGGTGAATGTCGTCGAGGCCGCGGAACGCTCCGCGCGCTGAACGGGAAAGCGAACGGGAAAGAGGCGAGGCCATGAGCACGGAACCTGAGGCGGGCAGCACCGCGGTGCCGCCCCGGGCCAAGGGCGCGGTCAGCGCGCCGGGCCCGGACGGGCGGCCGCGGAAGGTGTCGCGCCGCTTCCCGCTGTTCACGCGTGACACCGCGCGCCCCGAGGGCGGCGGCCGCGCCGCGGCCGGCGACGCCCCCGCACCGGCCCGCCAGTGGCCGCTGCTCAGCGTCGTCTCCCTGGTCGGGGTCGGTCTGCTGCTCACGGCGCTCGACGTGTTCCGCATCGGCACGATGCTGGTCGGCATCGCCCTCATCGGCGGCGCCGCGCTGCGCTGGGCGCTGCCGGACGTGGGGATGCTGGCGGTGCGCTCGCGCTTCACGGACATGGTCACCTACGGCGCGCTGGGCCTCGCCATCGTGCTCCTGGCACTGATGGCGCAGCCCGATCCCGTGCTGGAGATCCCGTTCCTGGACGACACGCTGCACTTCACGATCTGACGGCGGTCGGCGCGGAAAGCCCCGCGCGTACGCGAACGGTGGCCCGTCCTCCCCCGAGGGGACGGGCCACCGTCGCGTGGACCGGCGGCCCCCGTTCGGCAGCCCTTGTCCGGTCTCCCGACCGCCGCGGTCCCGTGCGGCTGCGGCGCTCGCCCGGCGCCGTGGCACTGGTCCACACGTTAGGCGGCGGCCGACCGACGCGTCGTCCCGTCCTGGGTGTAACTCCCGCTCCGCCCAGGGCGGTAGCCGCGCGGTTCCTGCAACTTCCGCGGTACCGCGGCTGGTTGACGTTCCGCTTGGCATACGCGCGTTACGCTGCGGCGATGCGGATCCGCCCCCTCGCAGTCGACGCCCTCATCGCGGTCGCCCTGACCACGGTGGCCGTGCTGCTCGGCCAAGAGTCCGCCAAGCAGGGCTGGGCCCCACTGGACGCCCTCGGCTACGCGTTGGTCGCCCTGGTCAGCGTGCCCGTCGTGGTCCGCGGCAGGGCGCCGCTCGCCGTGACCCTCGTCGTCCATCTGGCGTGGTTCGTCTACGTCACCCTCGGCTACTGGCCCGTCGTCGGCACCTTCGGACCCATGCTCTGCGTCTACACCGTCGCCTCCCTGCGGCCCCCGCGCACCTCCCTCGCCTGCACGGTCCTGATGGCCGCCGTGTGGATCTACGCCGGCGCGATCAGTGCGGACGCCTCGATGCCGTCCGTCGTCGGCCAGGCCGTCGGCTTCTCCCTGGTCCTCTGGCGCTTCGGGTACGTCGCGCGCCGATCGGCCGAACTGGCACGGCAGTTGAAGCTGGAGCAGGACGAGCGGGCCCGGCGCGAGGTCGCTCAGGAGCGGGTCCGCATCGCGCGCGAACTGCACGACGTGGTCGCCCACCACATGTCGGTGATCTCCGTGCAGGCGGGCCTCGCGACCTTCGTCTTCGGCTCCGACCCGGCCACGGCACGCACCGCGCTCGGCACCATATCGGGGACCAGCGGCGAGGCCCTGGAGGAGCTGCGCCGCATGCTGCGGGTGCTGCGCTCCGAGGACGGCGAGTGCGGCGACGGCGCGCCCGCGGCGCCGATGCCCGGCCTCGCCCGCCTGGACGAGATGATCGAGCGGGTACGCGCCGGCGGGGTCCGCGTCGACCTGCGCGTCACGGGAACCCCCAGGCCGCTGGCGCCCGGCGTCGAACTCTGTGCCTACCGCGTGGTGCAGGAGGCGCTGACCAACGTACTGAAGCACGCCCCCGGCGCCGCCGCCTCCGTCGAACTCGCCTATCTGCGCGGCCACATCGAGGTCTCCGTCACCGACGACGGCACGGGCGAGGGGGTGATTCCGGACAGAGTGCGAACGGGCAGTGGACACGGCTTGATTGGGATGCGCGAGAGGGCCAAGCTCTACGGCGGGGCGATCAGCATCGGCCCGCTGAGCGAGGGGGGTTTCGCCGTGCGCCTGACCCTGCCGACCTCGGCGCGTGCCGCGGCGCAGGGGGACGACAGGGCGGAATGACCGGATGACCGGCTCCATCAAGGTACTTGTCGTCGACGACCAGTTCCTCATCCGCGCGGGCCTGGTGGGCCTGCTGCGCGCCGCACCCGGCATCGAGGTCGTCGGCGAGGCGGGCGACGGCGACGAGGCGGTCGCGCTCGCCGCGCGGACACGGCCCGACGTCGTCCTCATGGACATCCGGATGCCGGGCACGAACGGCATCACGGCCACCCGCAGAATCCTCGCGGAGGCGGCCGAACCGGCACCGCGCGTCCTGGTCCTGACCACCTTCGACCTCGACGAGTACGTCTACGGGGCGCTGCGCGCGGGAGCGTCCGGGTTCCTGCTGAAGGACTCGGGCCCCGAGCGGCTGCTGGCCGCGGTGGCGGCCGTGGGCAGCGGCGACGCGCTCTTCGCGCCCAGCGTGACGCGGCGCCTCGTCGCGGCGTTCACCCGGCAGGGCGACGGCTCCGCGACGGACGACGGCGAGGGGCAACCCCCCGCGGACCTCGGGGCGTTGACGCTGCGCGAGGTCGAGGTGCTGAAGCTGATCGGACGCGGCCTGACCAACGCGGACATCGCCGAGCGGCTCTACATCAGCGAGGCCACCGTCAAGACCCACCTCAACCGCACCATGAGCAAGCTCGACCTGGACAGCAGGGCGCAGGCGGTGGTGGTGGCGTACGAGACGGGGCTCGTCACCCCCGGGGGGTGAGGTCCCGTGACACCTGGGGGCGGTGCGGCCGGTCGGTGGGTGACCGGCCGCCGGCTTCCTGTCACGCGACCTTTCGCGAGACCTTTGTACGGGTGGCCGGGCTCAGCAGGTGACGACCTTGCCGTAGGAGCCGCGGCCCCAGGTCCACTCCCACTGCTCGTTGTTCTGGTACGTGAGACAGGGCGAGTCGTTGCCCCAGTCGATCACCACTTTCAGGTGCATGGCCTGACCGCACTGGTTGGTCACCTTCACGTACTTGCGGTGCTTGATGACGTCCCGCTTGACGCAGGCGGGGGCGGTGCCGCGCAACTGGGCGGCGGAGGCGGGCGACGCGGCGGCCGTGGTGGACGCGGCGAGGGTCGTGGGGGTCGTCGGTGCGGCCGAGACCGCGGGGGCCGCGGCGAGGCCGGTGCCGAGGAGGGCGGAGGCGGCGATGAGGCCGCCGGCGAGCCGCCTGCCGTACTTCGTGTGCTTCACACGCTTCGCGTACTTCACGTACGTCATGTCGTTCATGTTCCGACTCTGCCGAGCCGACAGGGGCGGAGGTCGCAAGACAGGGCCGAAGTCGCCCTTTCGGGGAAAAGGAGACGGTGCCCGTCCCTACCCCCGTGGAAGGACGGGCACCGTCGTTCGGGGGTGTGTTTCCTGCTGGAATCTCCCGATGTAAGCGGTGCGTTCCGCTCGTGATCCAGCGTCATGGACCGGCCCACCGCGTTCAAGGGATGGCCGTTCCCTGTGGCACGGAGGTGACCATTCCGCAACGGTGTTCGGGGCCTGCAACGTTCGGAGCCCGCAACGACCTGCGGGGCGGGCGGTGGTGAGGGTGAGCCGCCGGAGGGGGCAAGTGCCGTGAGCGGGGAGCTTTGGGGTGTCCCGGGTCGCTCCCCGGGGTTCCGCATCGTGGAGCGGTGCGGCGATGGGACACTGGGCCGGACACCGCGGGGAGCGCGGCGAGCGCGACCGCGTCCGCCAGTGGCCCGAATGCTCCCGTGCGCCCCCACTCCGGGAACTGACATCCTGGCTTCGCGCATCCCTCTGGGTAGTCCGGAACCGGGATGGCGCCGGGTCGGCGCGGGGGCAGGACATGCACGTACGGGGGGAACAGGGGGAGTAATGCCTCGTTGGAAAGCGCTACCGGATGAGCTCGACCCGCAGGTCAGGGAGTTCGCGAGCCAGCTGCGCAGGCTCGTCGACCGCAGTGGTCTGAGCATCGCGGCGGTGTCCGACAGAACCGGATACAGCAAGACGTCGTGGGAGCGCTATCTGAACGGGCGGTTGCTCGCGCCGAAGGGGGCGATCGTCGCGCTGGCGGAGGTGACGGGGACGCCGCCCGTGCACCTCATCACCATGTGGGAGCTCGCCGAGCGGGCGTGGAGCCGCTCCGAGATGCGGCACGACATGACGATGCAGGCGATTCGGATCTCTCAGGCGCGGGCTGCGTTGGGGGAGTTGGGGCCCAATTCCTCTGCGGGCGGCAAGTCGACGGGGGCGGGCCCGACCGGGTCGGGGGCGTCCTCTCCTTCTCCTTCTCCCTCTCCCCCGTCTGGGTCAGCTGCCTCAGCCGGTTCGTCTTCGTCCAAGCTGACCAAGCCCTCCGCGCCTGCCGAGGCCTCTCGCGGGGGTGGTGGGGTGGGGCGTGCGACCGGTGTGGCTGGGCCTGCCGGGGTGTCGCCGACTGTGCCGCCTTATGGGGCGGGTGCGGGTGCGGGTGCCGGCGGTGTGGGTGCGGGTGCGGGTGGTGCCGGGGCTGGTGCTGATGTCGGCTTTGGGGTTGTTGGTTCTGCGGAGTCGTACGGGGCGTCCCGGTCGTACGGTGATGTCTCTCCGTCCGCCTTCGGTGGAGGTGGGGGTACGGGGCCCGTGGGGGCACCTGCACCTGCGCCGGCCGGTCCCGCCGGGCCGGGTGGGCCGGGTGGGCCGGGTGGGCCGTCGGGGGACTCGCCCGACAAGCAGCGGCGGCGCCGGAAGCTGACGATGTTCCTCGCGGGTGTGGTGGGGGCTCTCGTCGTCACCGCGGCCGCGGTGTTGATGACGGGGTTCGGCGGTGACGACAAGGATGGCGACGAGGCCAAGCCGCCGGTGAAGCCGTCCACCAGCGACACGAAGCTTCCCGCGGGGGTGGAGTGCGGCGGCAAGGACTGTGCGGGCAAGGACCCGGAGAACATGGGCTGCGGCGGTGAGCTGGCGAGGACGACGTCGCGGGCGACGATAGGCAAGACGCTGGTCGAGGTGCGGTACAGCAAGGCGTGCGGGGCCGCGTGGGCGCGGATCACGCAGGCGACGCCTGGGGACGAGCTGACGATCACGGGGTCTGGCGGGGGCGCCTCGGCGAAGCAGAACAGCACGGTGAACGAGGACTTCGACGCGTATACGCCGATGGTGGCGACGAAGTCGGGGACGGCGGCGAAGGCGTGCGCGACGCTGACGTCCGGGCAGACCGGGTGCACGGAGTAGTCCTTGGGCGGTCTCGCCTTGGGTCCGTCTTGTGGGGCGGGGTCGCGGGGGTATGTGCGTACTCGCTATCCCTGCGCCCCGCTGCACGAACAAAGACGCTATGGCTGGCTCGGTGCTCCGTGCGCACATACCCCCGCGCCCCCTCGGGCGCGTACGCGGATGCGGCCCGGCGGGGGCTTCTTCAGGCAAGCCCCGCAGGGCCGGTGCCTCCCGGGGGCTTCAGGTGTGGCCTCGGGTGGGGCGGTGCCTCAGGGGGGCTTTGGGCGGGTCGGTGCATCGGGGCGCGGCGGGCTGTTGCCTCCTGGGGCGCGGGGGCGGCGGGCTGCTGCTTTCAGGGGTACGGGGGCGGCGGGCTGTTGCTTTTAGGGGCGCGGGGAACTGCGCGACAAGCCACAACGAACCCGCACCCGCCCACGCAGCGCGCCCCGCAACGGCGGGTGGTCTTTAGGGGCGCGGGGAACTGCGCGACAAGCCACAACACACCCGCACCCGCCCACGCAGGGAGGAACCCACCCACCCCGCACCGCCCAAGGCCTAGGGGCCAGCCCACGCGGGGAACTGCGCGACAAGCCACAACGAACCCGCACCCGCCCACGCAGCGCGCCCCGCAACGGCGGGTGGGCTTTTAAGGGGCGCGAGGAACTGCGCGACCAGCCACACCACACCCGCACCCGCCCGCGCAGGGAGGAACCCACCCACCCCGCACCGTCCAAGGCCCAGGGGCCAGCCCACGCGGGGAACTGCGCGACCAGCCACAACCAACCCGCACCCGCCCACGCAGGGCAACCCCCACGTACATCCCGCAGGGCAAACCGCACCCCCTCCACGGAGTGAAATCGCTGCTCAGGGAGGGGGGTTGGGATTGTGGGGAGAAAAGTTTGGGCGTGGGTGCATGACATCGGATCCGGAGGGCAGGCGGACGTTACCCCCACGGGAGTGGTCACACCCCCACGGCGGCCGCCACGCTCCCCCCCCCCGTGGCGGCCGCCCCCCTTACGAGGGGCGTAGGCATCCGTTCAAGCCCAGCGCCGCGCCCTGTGGGGCGGGCCACACCGACCCGGCGGCCAGGGGTGCCCGGGGCGCGATAGCCTGACGGCGGATCTCTCTTGATGCCAAGAGATCGATCATCGAGAGGCGATCGAGGACTCGACGAGGCGTCGGCGGGGATCCAGGAACAAGGGGATCCAGGTACGAACGTCGGGGACCCCACCACCAGCTGTCTTACGGAGATCGCCATGACCCGCACTCCCGTGAATGTCACCGTCACCGGCGCCGCCGGCCAGATCGGCTACGCGCTGCTCTTCCGCATCGCCTCGGGCCACCTGCTCGGCGCGGACGTGCCGGTCAACCTGCGCCTTCTTGAGATCACGCCGGCCCTGAAGGCCGCCGAGGGCACCGCCATGGAGCTCGACGACTGCGCGTTCCCGCTGCTGAACTCGATCGAGATCAGCGACGACCCGAACGTCGCCTTCGACGGCGCCAACGTCGCGCTGCTCGTCGGCGCCCGGCCCCGTACCAAGGGCATGGAGCGCGGTGACCTCCTGGAGGCCAACGGCGGCATCTTCAAGCCGCAGGGCAAGGCCATCAACGACAACGCCGCGGACGACATCAAGGTGCTCGTGGTGGGCAACCCCGCCAACACCAACGCGCTCATCGCGCAGGCCGCCGCCCCGGACGTACCGGCCGAGCGCTTCACCGCGATGACCCGCCTCGACCACAACCGCGCGCTGTCGCAGCTGGCGAAGAAGACGGGCAGTTCGGTCTCCGACATCAAGCGTCTGACCATCTGGGGCAACCACTCGGCGACCCAGTACCCGGACATCTTCCACGCGGAGATCGCCGGCAAGAACGCCGCGGACGTCGTCTCCGACCAGGCCTGGCTCGCCGACGAGTTCATCCCGACCGTCGCCAAGCGCGGTGCCGCGATCATCGAGGCCCGTGGCGCCTCGTCGGCCGCCTCCGCCGCCAACGCCGCCATCGACCACGTCCACACGTGGGTCAACGGCACGGCCGCCGGCGACTGGACCTCCATGGGCATCCCGTCGGACGGTTCGTACGGCGTGCCGGAGGGGCTCATCTCCTCCTTCCCGGTCACCACCGAGAACGGCACGTACAAGATCGTCCAGGGCCTGGACATCAACGAGTTCTCGCGCACGCGCATCGACGCGTCCGTGCAGGAGCTCTCCGAGGAGCGCGAGGCCGTCCGCGGTCTCGGCCTCATCTAGTCCCGGCAGCACATCGCCCACCGCCCCCGGCGGCCGCTCACCGCGGCCGCCGGGGGCGGTCGGCGTTTCGGGGGGAGCTGTCGGCAGGGGCGGTTCAAGTCGAGCGGGGTGTGGTGTTGAGCTTCTGCTCGTGAATGTAGTACTTCTTATACATGAGCGAGCAAGTGCACAACAGGTTGGCGATGGTGCGCGCCGAGCGGAAGGTGTCGCGTCAGAGCCTGGCCGAGGCGGTGGGTGCCCACTACCAGACCATCGGCTACATCGAGCGAGGGCAGTACAACCCGAGCCTCGACCTCGCGCTGAAGATCGCGAAGTTCTTCGAGCTGCCGGTCGAGGCCCTGTTCTCCCTCGAGCCTTTTCGCCCGCTCACGGATCAGGTCTACGGGAGGAACCAGTGATGAAGACCGACGAGCAGCGCCCCCTGACCGGCTACGACCGGCGGATGTACGCGCTCATGAACCGGCGTGAGGGTGCCCTGTTCCACGCCACCGCGGCCCGCCGCCGCGCCGCGGTCCTCGCGCACGTCGTGCTGACCGCGGTGGGCATCGCGTGCTGGCTGTACTCCGTGTTCGGCGACGAGCGCTGGGCGACGTTCGGCCTCCTCGGGATCCTGTTGCCGTGGTGCGTGGCGACCGGTGTCATCAACGGCGCGACCCGCGGCCTCCTCGAACTGCGGGTCCGCGCCCTGGACGAGCGCCAGCGCGCCGAGAGGAACCGGGTGGGGGCCCGCGCCCAGTACGTGATGATGTGGCTCCTGTTCTCCGTGACCGTCGCCGTCGGCGTCGCGGGCCTCGCCGGTGTGGAGATCGAGGGGCTCGTCTTCCCCGTGCTGTTCAGCGTGTTCGTCGTGCACTGGCTGATGCCGCTGTGGATGGCGGGCCTGACGGCCGTCGACGAGCCGGCGGACGACGAGATCGGTGAGACGGGTGAGATCGGCGAGATGGGCGAGCTTGGCGAGATCGGCCGCGTCGGTCGGGGCGTGTAGCCCTGGGGCTCACGTCCGGCGTCGTCGGCTCCCGCCTTCCTCGGGGACTTCGTTCCCGGCGCGAACATTCCGTTCAGGACGTCACCTCCGGTGACACGCTGTGAACCGAGCGTACGTTTGACTCCGAGTGCCCCCACGCGCAGTGACACAGCGCACTTTCGGCCACCGGATGCGCATGCTTTCCCCCTTGGAGGGCAGGTGCACCCGGCTACCGCGAGTGACAGGCGGGGCATATGACAGGAACGGAAGGCAAACGGGACGTGTCCGCACAACAGACCATCCATGTGGGCGGAGAGTGGCGTGCTGCCGCCTCCGGCGCCACCCGCGAGATCCTCGACCCGGCGGATGCCAAGCCGTTCGCCGTGATCGCCGAGGGCTCCACGGAAGACGCGGACGCCGCCATCGACGCCGCCCGCAAGGCCTTCGACGAGGGCCCCTGGCCGGGCACGCCGGTCGCCGAGCGCGCCGCGCTGCTGCGCCGCGTCGCCGACCTCCTCGTGCGCGACCGCGAGGAGATCGGTCTCCTCGAGAGCCGCGACGCCGGCAAGACCCTCGAAGAGGGCCGCGTCGACGTGGACTGCGTCGCCGACGCCTTCCGCTACTTCGCCGACCTCGTGATCGGCGAGGGCGCAGGGCGCGTCGTCGACGCGGGCTCCGACGACATCCACAGCGTCGTCGTGCACGAGCCGATCGGCGTCTGCACGATGATCACGCCCTGGAACTACCCGCTGCTCCAGGCCAGCTGGAAGATCGCGCCCGCGCTCGCCGCCGGCAACACCTTCGTCATCAAGCCGAGCGAGGTCACCCCGCTGACCACGGTCGCGCTGATCGAGCTGCTCGTCGAGGCGGGCCTGCCCGCCGGCGTCGCGAACATCGTGACCGGCCCCGGCCACACCGTCGGCGCCCGCCTGTCCGACCACCCCGACGTCGACCTGGTCTCCTTCACCGGCGGCCTGGTCTCCGGCACCAAGGTCGCCCAGGCCGCCGCGCTCGGCGTGAAGAAGGTCGCCCTGGAGCTCGGCGGCAAGAACCCCAACGTGGTGTTCGCCGACGCCTGCGCCACCGAAGAGGGCTTCGACACCGCCGTCGACCAGGCGCTGAACGCGGCCTTCATCCACAGCGGGCAGGTCTGCTCCGCCGGTGGCCGCCTCATCATCGAGGAGTCGGTGCGCGAGCGCTTCGTCGCCGAACTCGCCCGCAGGGCCCAGAAGATCAAGCTCGGACGCGGCACCGAGGACGGCGTCGAGTGCGGTCCGCTCGTGTCGCGGCAGCAGCGCGAGAAGACCGAGATGTACGTCGCCTCCGCCCTGGAGGAGGGCGCGGTGCTGCGGTCGGGCGGCAAGCGGCCCGAGCCGAGCGAGGTGCGGCCCGCCGAGGGGTACTTCTACGAGCCGACCGTGCTCGACCAGTGCCACCGCGAGATGAAGGTCGTACGGGAAGAGGTCTTCGGACCCGTCCTGTCGGTGGAGACCTTCCGTACCGAGGACGAGGCCGTCGCCCTCGCCAACGACACCGAGTACGGTCTCGCGGGCGCCGTGTGGACCAGCGACTCCGGACGCGCGCGCCGCATGGCCCGCCGGATGCGCCACGGCACCATCTGGATCAACGACTTCCACCCCTACCTGCCGCAGGCGGAGTGGGGCGGCTTCGGCAAGAGCGGCGTCGGGCGCGAGCTCGGTCCCGCGGGCCTCGCCGAGTACCGCGAGTCCAAGCACATCTACCAGAACCTGGCACCGCAGCCGGTCCGCTGGTTCGCCGGCTGACGGCAGGCGCGAAGAGGTACGCGCGGGGCGGGAGGTCCGCCCCGCGCGCAACACGTTCAAGCACCCCCCGCTCATTACGCGCAAGCACCTTGGCACGACCTCGCAGGAAGAGGAGCACGTACGCATGTCTGACCAGACCGAGTTCGACTACGTCATCGTCGGTGGCGGCACCGCAGGATCGGTGATCGCGTCCCGTCTCACCGAGAACCCGGACGTCACCGTCGCCGTCATCGAGGGCGGGCCCAGCGACATCGGCCGCGAAGACGTCCTCACGCTGCGCAAGTGGCTCGGACTGCTCGGTGGTGAGCTGGACTACGAGTACACGACCACCGAGCAGCCGCGCGGCAACTCGCACATCCTGCACAGCCGCGCCAAGGTGCTCGGCGGCTGCTCGTCGCACAACACCCTGATCTCCTTCAAGCCGCTGCCCTCCGACTGGGACGAGTGGGAAGAGGCGGGCGCGGCCGGCTGGGGCGCCAAAGCCATGGACCCCTACTTCGGCAAGCTGCGCAACAACATCGTGCGCGTCGCCAAGAAGGACCAGAACCAGATCGCCACCGACTGGGTCGAGGCGACGAAGACCGCGCTCGGCGTCCCCGAGGTCGTCGGCTTCAACGACAAGCCCTTCGACGAGGGCGTCGGCTTCTTCGACCTCTCGTACCACCCGGAGAACAACAAGCGCTCCTCCGCGTCGGTCGCCTACCTGCACCCCCACATGGAGGCCGGTGACCGCCCGAACCTCCACCTCTTCCTGGAGACCTGGGCCACCAGGCTGGAGCTGGCAGGGAAGACCGCCCGCGGTGTGCACATCCGCACCAAGGACGGGGTGGAGAAGCTGTTCACCGCCCGCCGCGAGGTGCTGGTCTGCGCCGGTGCCGTCGACACGCCCCGGCTGCTCATGCACTCCGGCATCGGTCCGAAGAAGGACCTCGAAGCCCTCGGCATCCCGGTCGTGCACGACCTGCCCGGCGTCGGCGAGAACCTCATCGACCACCCCGAGTCGGTCATCGTCTGGGAGACGAACGGGCCGATCCCCGGCAACTCCGCGATGGACTCGGACGCCGGTCTGTTCGTGCGGCGGGACCCGGCCCACAAGGGCCCGGACCTGATGTTCCACTTCTACCAGATCCCGTTCACGGACAACCCGGAGCGCCTCGGCTACGAACGCCCCGAGCACGGCGTGTCGATGACGCCGAACATCCCCAAGTCCCGCTCCCGCGGCCGCCTCTACCTGACGTCGGCCGACCCCGAGGTCAAGCCGGCCCTCGACTTCAAGTACTTCGAGGACGCGGAGGACTACGACGGCCGCACGCTCGTCGACGGCATCAAGCTCGCGCGCAAGGTCGCCGAGGCAGAGCCGTTCAAGAAGTGGCTCAAGCGCGAGGTCTTCCCCGGCCCGGAGGTCACCGAGGACGCCGAGATCAGCGAGCTCGTGCGCAAGGCCGCGCACACCGTCTACCACCCTGCGGGCACCTGCCGAATGGGTGCTTCCACTGATGAACTCGCAGTGGTCGACCCGGAGCTGAAGATCCGCGGTCTGGCCGGAATCCGTATCGCGGACGCATCCGTCTTCCCGACGATGCCCGCCGTGAACCCGATGATCGGAGTACTCATGGTCGGGGAGAAATGTGCCGAGATCCTTGGTGGTGAGGGCCGATGAGCGAGGCCACCGTGGACACCACGGACACGACGAACGACGTGAACGCACCGGGCGAGCGCCCCGTCTTCGCCGTCAAGAACCTCTGGAAGGTCTTCGGACCCAAGGCCGAGCGAATACCCGGCGACACCGGGCTGCACGGCCTGAGCCCCGCCGAACTGCGCGAGCGGACCGGCTGCACCGCCGCCGTGCGCGATGTGTCCTTCGAGGTCAAGAAGGGTGAGGTCTTCGTCGTCATGGGCCTGTCGGGCTCCGGCAAGTCCACCCTCGTACGCTGCCTGACCCGGCTCATCGAGCCCACCTCCGGCGCCCTGGCCATCGACGGCGAGGACGTCCTCGCCATGGACCAGGCCCGCCTGCGCGAACTGCGCCGCCACCGCGCCGCCATGGTCTTCCAGCACTTCGGCCTGCTGCCGCACCGCTCCGTCCTCGACAACGTGGCGTACGGCCTGGAGATCCAGGGCGTCGGCAAGGCCGAGCGCCGCGCCAAGGCCCTCGACGTCGTCAAGAAGGTCGGCCTCGAAGGCCTCGAACAGCGCAAGCCCGGCCAGCTCTCCGGCGGCCAGCAGCAGCGCGTGGGCCTGGCGCGCGCCCTCGCCGTGGACCCCGAAGTCCTCCTCTTCGACGAGCCGTTCAGCGCCCTCGACCCGCTGATCCGCCGCGACATGCAGGAAGAGATCTGCCGCCTGCACGACGAAGAGGGCCGCACGATGGTCTTCATCACCCACGACCTCAGCGAGGCCCTGCGCGTCGGCGACCGCATCGCCCTGATGCGCGACGGCCGCGTCGTCCAGATCGGCACGCCCGAGGAGATCGTCGGCTCCCCGGCCGACGACTACGTCCGCGACTTCGTGCGCGACGTGGTGCGCGCCGACGTGATGAGCGTGCGCAGCGCCATGCGCCCCGCCGACGAGGACGAGGAGACCCGCGGCACCGCGATCTCCCCCGACGCCAAGGTCGCCGAGGCCATCGAGGCCGTCGCCCGCTCCGGCTTCCCGGTGCGCGTGATGGACGGCAAGCGCTGCCTGGGCGTCGTGGACCACGCCGGGCTGCTCGCCGTCGTCGCGGGCACCCCGGCGCCCGCGACCGCCGGCCGGGGCGAGGCGGTCGCCTGATGGCCACCGCCACCGCCTCCAGCCCCGTACGAGATACGGGAATCGGTGCGCTCCTGCGTCACCGCGTCGTCGGCAAGCTCCTGCTGCTCGCCCTCGCCGCGGCGATCCTCGTGCCGATCGCGAACGCCAAGTGGGCCTCCGGCGCCTGGCCGGACGCGCTCACCGTCGACCTGACCGAACCGCTCGGGAAGACCACCGACTGGATCATCGACAACCGGGACAGCCACTGGCTGTTCACCTACTTCTTCGGGCACATCAGCAACGCCATCGTCCTGTCGGTGCGCGGCATCTACCTGGTGCTCCTCGCGGGCGGCTGGGCCGGTGTCGTCGCCGGTGCCGCCCTGATCGCCTGGCGGGTCGCGGGCGTGCGGATCGCGGTCCTGACGGCCGCCTCGTTCGGCCTGTGCGGGCTGCTCGGCATGTGGGTGCCGACGATGCAGACCCTGGCCCTGATGGTCGTCGCCGTCCTCGCCTCCGTCGTGCTCGGCGCGCTCATGGGGCTCGCGGCCGGACTGAGCGAGCGGATCTTCCGGCTGCTGCGGCCCGTCCTCGACACCATGCAGGTGCTCCCCGCCTTCTCGTACCTGCTGCCCGCCGTCCTGATCTTCGGCGTCGGTGTGCCCGCCGCCGTCCTCGCGACGGTCATCTACGCCGCCCCGCCCATGGCCCGCCTCACGGCGCTCGGCCTGCGCGGCGCCGACGGCGGTGTGATGGAGGCCGTGACCTCGCTGGGCACCACCGCACGCCAGCGGCTGTTCTCCGCGCGCCTCCCGCTGGCCCGCAAGGAACTGCTGCTCGGCCTCAACCAGACGATCATGATGGCGCTCTCGATGGCCGTGATCGCCTCGATGATCGGCGGCGCCGGTCTCGGTGACCGCGTCTACCAGGCCCTCGGCTCCGTCGACGTCGGCGCGGCCCTCGCCGCGGGAATCCCGATCGTGCTGCTCGCCGTGGTCCTCGACCGCGTCACGAGCGCGGCCGGTGAGCGCATGGGCGCACAGCCGGTGGACCGCCAGACGCAGGGAGCCGCCTACCGGTGGGCGACCGGCGGACGCGGCTCGGCGCTGGCCGCCCTGGTCACCGCCGTCGTCGCCGTCGCCTTCCGCCTCGCCGACCGGCTGGACTGGCCGGAGACCTGGACGGTGAACATCGTCGAGCCGGTCAACACCGCCAAGGACTGGATGGTCGACCACATCTACACCGGCGTGCCCGTCGTCGGCGGCACCGCCGACTGGGCCGCGCACTTCACCACGTGGATCCTCGACCCGGTCCGCGACGGGCTGCAGTGGATGCCCTGGTGGTCCCTGCTGCTCCTCGTCGCGGCCCTCGCCTGGCTGATCGGCACCTGGCAGACCGCGCTCACCGCGGTCCTCGCGATGGCCGGGATCGGCGTGCTCGGTGTGTGGGACAAGTCCCTCGACACGCTCTCGCAGGTCCTCGCCGCCGTCGCCGTCACGATGGTCATCGGCTTCGCGATCGGCATCGCGACCGCCCGCAGCACTCGGCTCGAACGGCTGCTCAGGCCCGTCCTTGACATCTTCCAGACGATGCCGCAGTTCGTGTACCTGATCCCGGTCGTGGCGCTCTTCGGCATCGGCCGTGCCCCCGCGGTCGCGGCGGCCATCGTGTACGCGCTGCCCGCCGTCATCCGCATCACCACCCAGGGCCTGCGGCAGGTCAGCCCCGCCGCGATGGAGTCCTCCAAGTCCCTCGGCGCGACCGGCTGGCAGCAGCTGCGCCAGGTCCAGCTCCCGCTGGCCCGCCCGGCGCTGATGCTCGCCGTCAACCAGGCGGTCGTCCTCGTCCTCGCCGTCGTCGTCATCGGCGGTCTGGTCGGCGGTGGCGCGCTCGGTTACGACGTGCTGTACGGCATCGCGCAGGGCGACCTGGCCTCCGGCCTGGTCGGCGGCGCCGCCATCGTCTGCCTCGGTCTGATGCTGGACCGGGTGACGCAGCCCACCGAACGCCGCGCGAAGAAGGGGGCGTGACATGCGAGTTCGTCCGCGTGTACTGAGCGCCGTGGCCGCCGGAGGGGTCCTGCTCGCGCTGAGCGGGTGCGGCAAGGCCGACATGACCAAGCAGGCATCCCCGTACGCGAACGCGGCGGGTGCCAAGACCGTGACGCTCTCCGTGCAGTCCTGGGTGGGAGCCCAGGCGGACGTCGCCGTCGCCGAGTACCTGCTCGACCACGAGCTGGGCTACCGGGTGGACAAGGTCCAGATCGACGAGGTCCCGGCCTGGGACGCGCTCAGCCAGGGCCGCGTCGACGCGATCATGGAGGACTGGGGACACCCGGAGCAGGAACAGCGCTACATCAAGGACAAGAAGACGATCGTCCCCGGCGGAGACGTCGGCGTGACCGGGCACATCGGCTGGTACGTCCCCACGTACTTCGCCAAGAAGCACCCGGACGTCACGAACTGGAAGAACCTCAACAAGTACGCGGACCAGTTCCGTACGGCGGAGAGCGGCGGCCAGGGCCAGCTCATGGACGGCTCCCCGTCGTACGTCACGAACGACAAGGCGCTCGTGAAGAACCTCGGCCTGGACTACAAGGTCGTCTTCGCGGGCTCCGAGGCGGCGCAGATCACCCAGATCGAGCAGTTCGCCAAGCAGAAGAAGCCGTTCCTGTCGTACTGGTACAAGCCGCAGTGGCTCTTCGAGAAGGTGCCGATGACGGAGGTGAAGCTGCCCGAGTACAAGGAGGGCTGCGACGCCGACCCGGCGAAGATCAAGTGCGCCTACCCGCACACGCCGTTGCAGAAGTACTTCAACGCGGACTTCGCGAAGAACGGTGGCGAGGCCGCGCAGTTCCTCAAGAAGTTCAACTGGTCCGAGGAGGACCAGAACGAGGTCTCCCTGCTGATCGCCGACAAGAAGATGTCGCCGCAGGACGCGGCGAAGGTCTGGATCGACAAGAACGAGAAGAAGTGGAAGGGGTGGCTGCCCAAGTAGCCGCCGCTGTCACGGTGCACGGTGCCGGGCTCCCGCTGGTCGGGGGCCCGGCACCGCCGTGTCCGGGGCCTGCGGCGTGACGGCCTGACGGGGTGACGGCCTGGCGGCGTTACGCCAGCTCCCCGGCGGTCGTCCGCAGCGCCGCCAGGCTCCGGTGCAGCAGCCCGGGGCCGAACGTGATCCGGGTGGCGCCGAGCTCGCCCAGCTCCCGCAGGGTGGGGCCGTCCGGCTTGGCCAGCACGTTGAGCGGTCCCTCGATGCCCGCCCGCAGTACGGGAATCGCCTCGGGCGGTGCCAGGATCGGGTATACGCAGTCGGCGCCCGCGGCCCGGTACAGGCGGGCCCGCGCGATCGCCGCCTCCGGGTCCCTCTCGCCCCTGACGAACGTGTCTACACGGGCGTTGACGAAGAGCCGGTCGCCCGCGGCCTCGCGCACCTCCGCGAGGAAGTCGGCCTGCTCGGCGGGGTCCCGGAGCCTGCCGGTCCCGTCCGCGCCCGCGGAGGAGTCCTCCAGGTTGCAGCCGACCGCACCCGTCTCCAGGAGCCGCTCCACCAGCTCCTTCGGGGCGAGGCCGTAGCCGTCCTCGACGTCGGCGGTCACGGGCACGGAGACGGACCGCACGATCCGCCCGACCGCCGCGAACATCTCCGGCGGCGGCACTTCTCCGTCCTCGTAGCCGAGGCAGAGCGCGACGCCGGCGCTGGGCGTGGCGAGCGCCGCGTACCCGGCCTCCTCGAAGACCCGCGCGCTCGCGGCGTCCCACGGCCCCGGCAGCACCAGCGGGTCGCCCGGCGCGCGGTCGTGGTGCAGGGCGCGCAGGGCGGCCGCGGCGTGCGGGGTGTCCGCGGCGCGCCGGGTGTCCGCCGCGCTCACCATGCCGGGCCGCCCGGGTCGATGCGGCGGCTGACCATCAGCCGGTTCCAGCTGTTGATGACGGTGATCACGCCGATGAGATGGGCGAGTTCACCCTCGTCGAAGTGCTTGGCGGCCCGCTCGTACGTCTCGTCCGGCACGAAGCCGTCGGTCAGCAGCGTGACGGCCTCGGTCAGCGCGAGGGCGGCGCGCTCGCGCCCGGTGAAGAGCTCCCCGGCCTCCTCCCAGGCGTTGAGGAGGGCGATGCGCTTGGTGCTCTCGCCGTTCTTCACGGCCTCGTCCACGTGCATGTCGAGGCAGAAGGCGCAGGCGTTGATCTGCGAGGCCCGCATCATCACCAGCTCGGCCAGCACGGGGTCGCCGAGGCCCTTCTTGGCGGCGGCGCCGAGCGCGCCCATCGCGCGCGCCACGCCTTGATCCAAGTGGGTGGTGCGCGGGCTCACTTGGCGCCCTCCGCCTTGTAGTGGCCCGGCACCTGGCGGGTGCTGACGCCGAAGCGGTTCCACGCGTTGATGACCGTGATCGCGGCGATGAGCTGGGTCAGCTCCGCCTCGTCGAAGTGCTTGGCGGCCCGCTCGTACACGTCGTCCGGCACGAACCCGTCGGTCAGCACGGTGACCGCCTCGGTGAGCTCGATCGCGGCGATCTCCTTGGCCGTGTAGAAGTGCCGCGACTCCTCCCAGGCGCTGAGCTGGATGATCCGCTCGACGCTCTCGCCCGCCGCGAGGGCGTCCTTGGAGTGCATGTCGAGGCAGAGCGCGCAGTGGTTGATCTGCGAGGCGCGGATCTTGACGAGCTCGTAGATCACCGGGTCGAGGCCCTTACGGGCGGCGGCGTCGAGCTTGATCATGGCCTTGAAGACCTCGGGTGCGTGCTGGGACCAGGCCAGGCGCGGGGTGTGCTCGTGGACGTATCCCTCGCCGCCCTCGCCGGTGGCCGTGGTGTCGGTGCTGGTCGCGTTCGTCGTCATGCCATCGACACTACGGTCGAGGTAGCCCACGGGTATGGTCCATTTCCATGGAAGAAACGTGGGCCACTCTGGGCGTCGACCTCCACCTGGAGACCGGCGGCGACGCGTCCCGCCACGGCGTCCGCAAGGGCCTGACGGACGCGCTGCGCGAGGCCGTGCGCGGCGGCAGGCTCGCCCCCGGCACCCGCCTGCCGTCGTCCCGCGCCCTCGCCGTCGACCTCGGCATCGCCCGGAACACGGTCGCCGACGCGTACGCCGACCTGGTCGCCGAGGGCTGGCTCACCGCCCGCCAGGGCTCGGGAACCCGGGTGGCGGAACGGGTGGTGACCCCGCCGGTACGGCCCGCGCAGCCCCGCAGGAAGGGCGGAGCGCCCACCTACGACCTCACCCCCGGCACGCCCGACCTGTCGGCCTTCCCGCGCGCGGAGTGGCTCAAGGCGGCCCGGCGCGCGCTGGCCGCCGCCCCCAACGACGCCCTCGGGTTCGCCGACCCGCTCGGCCGCGTCGAACTGCGCACCGCCCTGGCCGGCTACCTCGCGCGGGCCCGCGGCGTGCACGCCGACCCCGACCGCATCGTCGTCACGGCGGGCTTCGTGCACGCCCTGTCGATCCTGGGCCGCGTGCTGCGGGCGCGCGGACAGCGGGAGATCACCGTGGAGTCCCACGGCCTCGACCTGCACTGGAACCTGCTGCACCGCGCGGGCCTGCACACGGTGCCGCTCGCTTTCGACGCACTCGGCACGGACGTCACGAGCCTCACCTCGCCCTCCTCCCCGTCCCCGTCCTCGTCCCCATCCTCGTCCTCCTCCAAGGCGGTGCTGCTCACCCCCGCGCACCAGTTCCCGCTGGGCCTGCCGCTGCACCCCGACCGGCGCGCGGCAGTCGTCGACTGGGCGCGACGGGAGGGTGGGCTGATCCTGGAGGACGACTACGACGGCGAGTTCCGCTACGACCGCCAGCCCGTCGGCGCGCTCCAGGGCCTGGACCCCGAACACGTCGTGTACCTCGGCACGGCCAGCAAGGCCCTCGCCCCCGGCCTGCGCCTGGGCTGGATGGTGCTCCCGTCCGGGCTGCGCGACGAGGTGCTCGGCGAGAAGGAGGCAGCGGGCGCGTCCTGCGGCGCGCTCGACCAGCTGACGCTCGCGGAGTTCATCACGTCGGGGGCGTACGACCGCCATGTCCGCGCCGCACGCCTGCGCTACCGGCGCCGCCGCGACCAGCTCGTGGCGGCGCTGGCGGCCCGCGCCCCCGAGGTCGGCGCCACCGGTATCGCGGCCGGCCTGCACGCGGTCCTCGAACTCCCCGAAGGCACCGAGCGGTCCGTCGCCCAGGCCGCCAACTGGCGACACCTGGCGATCCACGGCCTCTCCACCTACCGCCACCCCCGAACGCCCCCCGACACGGCCCCGATCGGAGACGCGTTGGTGGTCGGCTACGGCACACCGGCGGAGCACGCGTGGGCGGGGGCGCTGGAGGCGTTGTGCGGGGTGTTGCCGTGAGGGCCGGCGGGGCCACGGAAATATCAGCCTCTCCGGCGATTGAGGGGCGGGGTCCGGGGAGGAGCCCCGAG
>NZ_JBVIXD010000002.1:380904-486763 GCF_055593965.1 Streptomyces sp. NPDC040622
TGCGTTCACCGGAGTAGTGGCAGGCCGGGCCTGAGGCGTTCACCGGAGTAGTGGCAGGCCGGGCCTGAGGCGTTCACCGGAGTAGTGGCAGGCCGGGCCTGAGGCGTTCACCGGAGTAGTGGCAGGCCGGACCCGAGGCGTTCACCGGAGTAGTGGCAGACCGGAACGGATCACTGAGCCACGCCTCCCGCACCGTCCTCCGGCGCCTCGCCGAACCGCGCCAACGCCAACGCCCCCGCCACCGCCACCGCGAACCCGAGGACCGCGAGCCAGCCCAGCCCCTCGCGGGTGCGGTCGCCGAGCCAGACCACGCCCACCAGGGCGGGACCGATCGTCTCGCCGATCACCATCCCCGCCGTGGCCGTCGTCACCGAGCCGCGCTGCAGCGCGGAGGTGAGCAGCAGGAAGGCCGCGCCGCCGCCCACCAGCAGCGCGTACGCCGCCGGGTTGGCCAGGAGCGCCCCCGGCGACACGTCGTCGATGAGGCGTACGGTCACCTCGACCACCCCGAAGCCGCAGCCCGCCCCCAGGCCGAGCGCCAGCGCGCGCCCCCGCCCGGGGAGCCGCCCGGCGACCGCGCCGACCAGCAGGACGGCGAGGGCGATGCCGAGCATCACGTACCGCAGGGTCGTCGATCCCGTGCCGTCGCCCTCGTCGCCGGACGCGAGGCCCAGCATCGCGAGCCCCGCGCAGACGACGCCCACCGCACCCCATTCGACGCCGCTGAGCCGTACGTGCAGGAGCCGGGAGGCGACGACCGCGGTGACGGCGAGGCTCGCGGCGAGCGCCGCGCCCACGGCGTAGATCGGGACGGAACGCAGCGCCACGATCTGCAGCAGGAAGCCGAGTCCGTCCAGGGCGAGTCCGGCCACGTAACGCCACTGGCGCAGCGCGCGCAGCAGCAGCGCCGGGTCGACGCCGGAGCCGGTGCCGGGCGCGGTGGCGCGCGCGGCGACCGCCTGGAGAACGGAGGCCGTGCCGAAGCAGACCGCTGAGCCGAGAGCGCAAATCATCCCAAGAGACACGAAGTGACTGTAGAGGACGGTGTGGGGAGGAGACCCAAAGGAGACTCAAGGGACATCCGGGGGAGGGGACTGGCACGGTCCGGCAGGACTTACCTACGCTGATCGCCGGTCACGTACGACCGGTCACGTACCAAGAGCCGCGGGCGCCTACGCAGCGCGGCGCGACGCAGGCCGCGTACGGGACCCGGAACGCGGACGCGCCCGCGGAACGAGGCGGGGCGACGCGAGATGACGCGGTACGACGGGGGATTCGGAACACATGGCACAGAAGCAGACTCGACGGCTGCGCTCCAGCACGGTCGTACTCGGCGGGATGGGCGTCCTCGCGGCGGCCCTGACCTCCTGCGGCTCGGACCCGGACCGGCGCTGCGTGGACCGGGACAGCTACGACAGCATGCTGGGCTACAAGATCGTCGGCGACAAGAACTGCAAGGCCGGGGCCTCTTCCTCATCGGGTTCGGCCGGCTCCTCGACGGGCAAGGGCCGCACGGCGGGCTCCGGTTCGTACGGCACCGGCAAGACGTCGGGCCGCTCCGACCCCGCCTGGTACTACGACGCCGACGTCGACGGGCGCTACGCCGACTTCGGCACGTTCAGCCGCAGCGAGGCCGTCGACCGGGACGGCTTCGGCTGCTCGGGCGGCAGTGGCGGCGGCTGAGCGGCGGGCACGATACGGGAACAGGCACCAGACGGGAACAGGCACAGGACGGGACAGGACCGGACACGTACGCCATGGAACGCCGCACCATCGAACCCCGCCCCGGCTGGCAGCAGACCGTCGAGGACCAGGGCCTCATCTACCCCCTGACCCGCTACCCCGACGACAGCCTGCGCCCCTACTGGGACGAGAGCGCGTACTACGTCTTCTCGCTCCCCGAGGTCGAGGCGCTGGAGGAGGTCGTCGAGGAGCTGCACGCGATGTGCCTGGCCGCCGCCGCGCACATCGTCGACCACGACCGCCTCGCCGACCTCGGCATCACCGACCCGCGGGTGGCCGACGCCGTCACCGAGGCGTGGCGGCGCAAGGCCGAACTCCCGTCCCTGTACGGCCGTTTCGACCTGCGCTACGACGGTACGGGCCCGGCGAAGATGCTGGAGTACAACGCCGACACCCCCACCTCCCTGGTGGAGGCCGCGAGCCCGCAGTGGTTCTGGATGGAGGAGCGCTTCCCCGGCGCCGACCAGTGGAACTCCCTCCACGAACGGCTCGTCGACGCCTGGAAGAAGCAGGCCCCGCTGCTGCCGCCCGGCGGCCCCCTGTACTTCGCGCACTCGGCGGCCGACGAGCTCGGCGAGGACCTGATGACCGTGGCCTACTTGCGCGAGACGGCCGACCAGGCCGGTCTCGCCACGGAAGCCATCTCCATGGAGGACGTCGGCTGGGACCGGCTCTCGCGCCGCTTCGTCGACAAGCGCCTTCGTTTCATGCGTAGTTGCTTCAAGCTCTACCCGTGGGAGTGGCTCACCACGGACCGCTTCGCGCCGCACGTCCTGGAAACCCTCGACAACGGCGGTGGTACCGGTTCGACGCTGTGGATCGAGCCCGCCTGGAAGATGCTGCTCTCCAACAAGGCGCTGCTCGCGGTGTTGTGGGAGCTCTACCCGGGCCACCCGAACCTCCTCCCCGCCTACCTGGACGGCCCCCGTGAGCTCGCCACGGAACGCGG
The DNA here is from genome assembly GCF_055593965.1 of Streptomyces sp. NPDC040622. NCBI lineage: Bacteria > Bacillati > Actinomycetota > Actinomycetes > Kitasatosporales > Streptomycetaceae > Streptomyces > Streptomyces sp. NPDC040622. The sequence continues at coordinate 383,597 of NZ_JBVIXD010000002.1, forward strand.
CTACGTCGCCAAGCCGCTGCTCGGACGCGAGGGCGCCGGGGTGACGGTGCACGAGCCGGTGCGTTCCGTGGGCTCGGTGGGCTCGGTGGGCTCCGTGGGCGCCGCAGGCCCGGGCCACCTCCCCGGGTCCGACGTCGTACGCCAAGAGCCCTGCTGCTACCAGGAGTTGGCGCCCCTGCCCGACTTCGACGGCAACCGGGTGGTGCTCGGCGCGTGGGTCGTGGAGGACGAGGCGGCGGGACTCGGGATCAGGGAGTCGTCGGGACTCATCACGGACGAGTACGCGCGGTTCCTTCCGCACGTGATCCTGTGAGGACGCGCGTGATCCTGCGGGGGCGCCCCTGATCCCGCGAGGGTGCCAGTGCCCTTGATCCCGCAAGGGTGCCAGTGCCCCTGTGGGGACGGGCCTGGACCTGTGAGGGCGCGACGTGCTGGCGGCCCGCCGACGTGCTGACGGCCCGCCCGGCTCCCGCGTTTGCCGCGCGGGAGCCTGGCGGGAGGGTGAGCCGGGGTCCTGGCACCCGCCCCGTCGTGCCGTTCAGGAGCCCGCGCCGAGCCGGACCAGCATCTTGCCGGTGTTCGCGCCGCGCAGCATCCCGAGGAACGCCTCGGGCGCCCGCTCGATGCCGTCGACGACGGTCTGCTCCGTGCGCAGGGTGCCGTCCGCGAGCAGGGGCGCCGCCCGGCCGATCCACTCCGGGAACAGGTCGAGGTGACTGGTGACGAGCACGCCGCGCAGTGTCGCCTCCTGCTTGGCGGCCTGGAAGAGGTTGTTCGGGCCCGGGGCCGGCGTGGTGGCGTTGTACGTGCTGATGGCGCCGACCAGCGCGATACGGCCGCCGGGACGGATCGCGCCGATCGCAGCCTCCAGGTGGTCGCCGCCGACCGAGTCGAGGTAGACGTCGACGCCGTCGGGTGCGGCCTCGGCGAGCTGTTCGGGCAGCCCACCCTCGCGGTAGTCGATGGCCGCGTCGTAGCCGAACGTGTCGAGCAGCTTCTTCGTCTTCGCCGGGCCGCCCGCGGAGCCGATCACCCGGGAGGCGCCGAGCTCACGGGCGATCTGCCCCGCGATGCTGCCGACCGCCCCGGCCGCGGCGGACACGAAGACCACGTCGCCCTCGCGCACCGGGGCGGTGCGGGTCAGCGCGGCGTACGCCGTGAGGCCGGTCGCCCCGAGCGGGCCGAGGTAGGCGTCGGCCGGGGCGAGCGTGGTGTCGACGACGGTCGCGGCCGCCGCGTCGACCACGGAGTACTCCCGCCAGCCCAGGAAGTGCGTGACGGTGGCGCCGACGGGGACCTCGGGGGCGTTCGACGCGACGACCTCGCCGACCGCGCTGCCGTCGAGCGGGGCGCCCAGCGGGAACGGCGCGATGTAGGAGGGCGCGTCGTCCATGCGGCCCCGCATGTACGGGTCGACCGACATCCAGGTGTTGCGGACGAGTATCTGCCCCTCGCCGAGCCGCTCGGGGACCTCGACGGTGACCAACTCGAAGTTCTCGGCGGCGGGTTCGCCGACGGGGCGGGCGGCGAGACGGATTTCGCGGGCGACGGTCGGGAGGGCGTTCATGATGACTCCTGAGGCTGGTGACCGCCTGGGCGATCTCGGTGGCCGGTGGTCGGTGGCCAGTGGTCACTGGTCGATGTTCGGGTGTTCGGTGTTCGGCCTGCGCTGTTCTTGTGACCACAGTGCACGGGGGCGCGCACGGAACGCTGACGGCCCACGCACGGACCGCAACGCCGGGCCGTGCGTGGACCGTCAGTGGCGGCCTCTGTCGCGTGCGGGCCCGCGTCGATCTCGGCGATATGCGCTTGACGTGGCCGTTTACCGTGGCCGTATGCGATTCGAGGTACTGGGCCCGCTGACGGTGCGCACGGAGGGTGGGACGGCCGCGCCGGCCCCGGAGCCGAAGGTGCGCGCACTGCTCGCCGCGCTCCTCGTGCGGGCGGGTGCCCCTGTCGCGGTGGACACGTTGGTCGACGACCTGTGGGGCGACCGCCCGCCGTCCTCACCGGCCAACTCCCTCCAGACGAAGGTCTCCCAGCTCCGCCGCGCCCTGGAGGCGGCGGAGCCGGGCGGCCGCGGCCTGGTCGTGTACGGGCCCGCCGGGTACGAGCTGCGCGTCCCGTCCGACCACGTGGACGCCGCCCGGTTCGAGACGCTGACCTCGCGCGCGTACGCGACGGACAGCAGGGACAGAGGGGGCAGCGGGGGCCAGGGGGACAGCGGGGACCGGGGGGAGGTGGGGGAGGTGGCGGATCCGGGTGCGAAGGCGGCGCTCCTCACCGAGGCACTGGCGCTGTGGCGCGGACCCGCGTACGCCGACTTCCGCGACGCGGAGTACACCCGTGCGGCCGCGTCCCGCCTGGCGGAACAGCGCCTCACCGCCCAGGAAACGCTGGCCGAGCTGCGTCTGGAACGCGGCGAACACGCTTTCCTGGCCGACGAGTTGGCATCTATGGTCGCAGGCGAGCCCCTCCGTGAACGCCTGCGGGCCCTTCACCTCCGCGCCCTGTACGGCGCCGGCCGCGTCGCCGAGGCCCTGGAGTCCTACCGCGACCTGCGACTGCACTTGGCCGACGAACTCGGCATCGACCCGAGCCCCGAACTGACGTCGCTGCACGAGGCGATGTTGCGGCAGGACGTGGGGTTGGGTGGGGGAGGGGGCGTCGGGCTGGGGGTCGGATTGGGGGTCGGAGTGGGTTCGGGGGCGAGGGCCGGTGGGATGGCCGCCCCTGGTGCTGGTGCTGGTGCTGGTGCTGGTGCTGGTGCTGGTGGCGGTGGCGGTGGCGGTGGCGGTGGCAGTGGCGGTGACAGTGCTAGGGCTGGTGCCGGTGGTGGGCCGAGTGCTGCTGCTGGTGGTGGGGCGGGCGCCGGGGCCGGTGATGCGGCGGACACGGCGTCGACCGCACCGCGCCCGCTCACCAACCTGCCCGCGCAGATCACGGACCTCATCGGCCGCGAACAGTCAGTCGCGCGCATACGGGACCTCGTAGGCGCCGGACGCCTGGTCACCCTCACGGGCCCCGGCGGTGTGGGCAAGACGCGCCTCGCCCTGGAGTCGGCGGCGGGCCTGACCGAGCACTTCCCCGACGGCATCTGGCTGGCCGAACTCGCCGGAACACGCGCCGAGGTGGCGGCCACGGTGGCTACGGCACTGGGCATCCGCGACGACGCGCCGGGGGATCCGGCGGGGCCGGGTGGCCTGGTGGGGCCGGGTGACCTGGTGGGGCTGGACGACCTGGCGGGACCAGGTGGCCTGGTGGGGCTGGACGACCGGGTGGAGCTCGGTGGCCTGGCGGGGCCGGGCGATGGCGATCTGGCGGAGCAGTACGGCTCGGAGAGGGCACGGTCGGAGGCGGCACGGCCGGAGGGGGCACGGTCGGAGGCGGCACGGTCGGAGGCGGCCGACCCCACCGCTGCCGAGCGGCTGGGCCGTGCCTTGGCCGGTCGTCGCCTTCTCCTCGTTCTCGACAACTGTGAGCACGTCCTCGCTCCCGTCGCCGACCTCACCGCCCAACTCCTGCGCCACGCACCGCGCCTGCACATCCTCGCCACCAGCCAGGAGCCCCTTGCCCTGACCGGCGAGACCCTGGAAGCCGTCGTCCCACTCGACGAGGAGAACGCGCTGCGGCTCTTCGCGGCCCGCGCCGAAGCCGCAGCGCCCGGCTTCGCCCTGGACGACGGGAACCGCGCGGCCGCCGCCCTCATCTGCCGGCGCCTGGACGGCATCCCGCTCGCCGTCGAACTCGCCGCCACCCGCGTACGCGCCCTCGGCGTGCACGCCCTCGCCGACCGGCTGCACGACCGCTTCCGCCTCCTGAACCAGGTGCGCCGCGACGCCCCGGCCCGCCAACGCACCCTGCGCGCGATGATCGACTGGAGTTGGGAACTCCTCACCGCCCCGGAGCGACGCGCACTGCGCCGACTCGCCGTGTTCGGCGGCGGCTTCACCTTGGACAGCGCGGAGGCCGTCCTCTTGGGGTCGGGACCAGGACCAGGGTCGGGATCAGGACCAGGACCAGGGTCGGGGTCGGGGTCGGACCCGGGATCGGCACCTGAGGGTGCGGACGACGTGCTCGACCTGGTCACCCGCCTCGTGGACCGCTCCCTCCTCGCCCCGACCGCGACCGGCGCCCCCGAGCTGCGCTACCGCATGCTCGAATCCGTCACCGCCTACAGTCTCGAACGCCTCGACGCCGCCGCCGAGACCGCCGAGATCCGCCGCCGCCACGCCCTCCACTTCGCCGCCTTCGCCGAACGAGCGGGCGCCGCCCTGCGCGGTCCCGACCAACGCGCCTGGCTGCGCCGCCTCGACCACGAGACGGTGAACCTCCGTGCCGCCCTGAACTGGGCGACCACGCATTCCGACGCCCCCACGGCCCTGCGCCTCGTCAACGCCCTGTCCTGGTACTGGTTCCTCCGCGGCCGCCTCCGCGAAGCCATGCGCTCCTTGGACCAGGCCCTGAGCCTTGCCCCGACAGCACCCGCCGAGACGTCCCCGACAACTCGCCCCGGCGAAGAGGTCCCCACGGCCACCGCGACGGCCTCCGCCCGCACCGCCGCCGCCTCCGCCCACGCCGCCTTCGCCCTGCTCACCGGTGAGGCCAGCTGCGCGCACGGCAACACGTGCGAGCGCGAGGTCACCACCCCGGCCGACGCGCGCTCCCGCTGGCTGCTGGCCTTCGCGCGGTGCGGGTTCGACCACTCGCCGCGTGAGGGCGCCCGGGTCGATGCGCTGCTCGCGGAGTTCCGGGCCGCCGGGGACCGCTGGGGCGAGGCCGCCACGCTCTCCACCCGCGCCACCCGCGCCCTCTACCGGGGCGACCTCCAGGACCTGCGCCGCGACGCCACGCGCAGCGCCGCACTCTTCACCGAACTCGGCGACCGCTGGGGCCAGTTGCAGTCATCCGAGCAGCTCGGTGTGCTCGCCGAGATCGCCGCCGACTACGACGAGGCGTCCCGGCTCCAGCGCGACGGCATGCGCGGCGCCGAGGAACTCGAACTCTGGACCGACCTCTCCTTCCGCCTCTCCCGCCTCGGCCGGCTCGCCCTCCTGACCGGCGACGACCCCGCCGCCACCGCCTTCCACGAACGCGCCGCCCACCTCGCCGCCCAGCAGTCCCACCGCCCCGCCCAGCAGTTCGCCGAGACGGGGCTCGCCCTGGGCGCCCGCCACCGCGGCGACCTGGAGACCGCCGAGGAACTCCTCCTGCCCTGGCTGGACTTCAACCGCCGCTTCGGCGTCGACTCCGGCACCGCCCTGATCCTGGCCCAGCTCGGTTACGTCGCCGAGCAGCGCGGCGACGCGGCGCGCGCGGAGGAGCTCCACCGCGAGGGCCTGGCCGTGGCCCGCACGACGGGTGACGAACGGGCCGTGGCCCTGGCCCTGGAAGGCCTCGCGGGAGCCCGCTCCCTGGCCGGCGACCATGCCCACGCCGCCGGCCTCCTCGGCACCGCCACCCGGATCCGCGAGGCGGAGGGCGCGCCCCTGCCTCCCGCGGAACGCACGGACGTCACCCGCGCCGCACACCGCATCCGGCAGGCCCTCGACGACACCGCCTTCACCGCGGCCTACGCCAAGGAGACCCGCTCCTGACCGCCGCCAGGAGCGCTTGCCACGGTGCGGTTGCCCCGGGGCGTCGGCCCGCACCCGGGCGCCGGGCCCCGCCGCCCTGGGCCGACTCCGCGGCTAGCTCAGCACGGCCCGTAGCTGATCGAGCCCCCAGTCCAGGTCCTCCTTGCTGATCACCAGTGGAGGAGCGATGCGGATCGTCGACCCGTGCGTGTCCTTGACCAGCACCCCCCTGTCCATCAACTTCTCGGAGATCTCCCGTCCCGTGCCGTACGACGGGGCGATGTCGACGCCCGCCCACAGCCCACGTCCCCGTACCTCCGTGACCTTGCCCGTACCGGTCAACAGCCCCAGCTCGGCGTGCAGGTGATCACCCAGCTCCGTGGCCCGCTCCTGGAACTCGCCCGTCGACAGCATGTCGACCACCTCCAGGCCCACCGCGCACGCCAGGGGATTGCCGCCGAACGTCGACCCGTGCTCGCCCGGCTTGAACACCCCGAGCACCTCGGCATCGGCGACCACCGCGGAGACCGGTACGACACCGCCGCCGAGCGCCTTGCCCAGCACGTACATGTCGGGCACCACGCCCTCGTGCTCGCACGCGAACGTGCGTCCCGTCCGGCCGAGCCCCGACTGGATCTCGTCCGCGATGAAGAGCACGCCGCGTTCCCGGGTCAGCTCCCTGACCCCCGGCAGATATCCGGCCGGCGGCACCAGGACCCCCGCCTCGCCCTGGACCGGTTCGATCAGCACGGCCACGGTGTCCTCGGTGACCGCGGCCCGCAGCGCCTCCAGATCGCCGTACGGCACGATGTCGAAGCCCGGTGTGTAGGGCCCGAAGTCCGCCCGCGCCTCCTCGTCCGTGGAGAAGCTGATGATGGTCGTGGTCCGGCCGTGGAAGTTGTCCGCCGCGACGACGATCCTCGCCCGCCCGTCCGGCACTCCCTTGACCCGGTACCCCCACTTCCGTGCGGTCTTCACGGCCGTCTCGACGGCCTCCGCACCGGTGTTCATGGGCAGCACCATCTCCTTGCCGCAGAGTTCGGCAAGGCGCGTACAGAACTCGGCGAAACGGTCGTGGTGGAAGGCCCGCGAGGTCAGCGTCACCCGCTCCAGCTGCGCCTTCGCGGCGTCGATGAGGCGGCGGTTGCCGTGTCCGAAGTTGAGCGCCGAGTACCCGGCGAGCATGTCGAGGTAGCGGCGTCCCTCGACATCGGTCATCCACGCGCCCTCGGCGGAGGCGACGACGACGGGCAGCGGATGGTAGTTGTGCGCACTGTGCGCCTCGGCCTCGGCGATGAGCCGCGCGCCGGCCGAGCCGGTGCCGGATCCGGTGGACGCCGACGGCGACGCGGATGACGGCGAGGATGACGTAAGGGGAGATGGCGTACTCGACACGGGGTCTCCGTTCGTCCTGCGGCGGGGGGCGGGTGTGGCGCCCAAGTTCTATCGTCGCTCGCATCGCGGACGAAGAAACCTGCCGTATCGGCGTGCCAGCTAGGCTGGCCCTGACAGCACGGTGACTGGCGCACGGGGAACCGACCCCGAGGAAGCCGTGCGAGGCAGAACCTTCGAGGTGCCGCCCGCCTGGGCACCCCGGGACCACGACCGGATACTCACCGCTCGCCCCGGAGGACGCCATGACTCTCCCTTCCCCTTCTGCTCAGCACCATCCCGCCCTGGCCGCCGAGGACCCCGAACTCGCTGCCCTGATCGGCGCCGAGGAGCAGCTCCAGGCCGACACCCTGCGCCTGATCCCCAGCGAGAACTACGTCTCCACCGCGGTCCTCGAGGCATCGGGCACGGTCCTGCAGAACAAGTACAGCGAGGGCTACGCCGGCCGCCGCTACTACGAGGGCCAGCAGAACATCGACCTCGTCGAGCGCCTGGCCATCGACCGCGCCAAGGCCGTCTTCGGCGTCGAGCACGCCAATGTCCAGCCCTACTCCGGCTCTCCGGCCAACCTCGCCGTCTACCTCGCCTTCGCCGAGCCCGGCGACACCGTGATGGGCATGGCCCTGCCGATGGGCGGCCACCTCACCCACGGCTGGGGCGTCTCCGCCACCGGCAAGTGGTTCCGTGGCGTGCAGTACGGCGTGCGCCGCACCACGGACCCGGAGACGAACGGCCGCATCGACCTCGACGAGGTCCGCGACCTCGCCCTCAAGGAACGCCCCAAGCTGATCTTCTGCGGTGGCACCGCCCTCCCTCGCACCATCGACTTCGCGGCCTTCGCCGAGATCGCCCGTGAGGCCGGCGCCGTCCTGGTGGCCGACGTCGCGCACATCGCCGGGCTGATCGCGGGCGGCGCCCACCCCTCGCCGGCGCCGCACGCCGACGTGATCTCCACGACCACCCACAAGACCCTGCGAGGCCCGCGCGGCGCGATGCTCATGTGCCGCGAGGAGCACGCCAAGGCGATCGACAAGGCGGTCTTCCCCGGCCTGCAGGGCGGCCCGCACAACCAGACCACCGCGGCCATCGCGGTCGCCCTCCACGAGGCGTCCCGGCCCTCCTTCCGGGACTACGCCCACGCGGTCGTCGACAACGCCAAGGCCCTCGCCGACGCCCTGCTCGCCCGCGGCTTCGACCTGGTCTCCGGCGGTACCGACAACCACCTGATCCTGATGGACCTCACCCCGAAGGACGTCCCGGGCAAGATCGCCGCGAAGGCCCTCGACCGGGCCGGGATCGTCGTCAACTACAACACCGTCCCCTTCGACCCGAGGAAGCCGTTCGACCCCTCGGGCATCCGCATCGGTACCCCTTCCCTCACCTCCCGTGGACTCGGCACGCAGGACATGGTGACGGTCGCCGACTGGATCGACCGCGGTGTCGCCGCCGCGCGCACCGGGGACGAGGGCACCCTGACGAAGATCAGGGCGGAGGTCGCCGACCTGATGGCCGCCCACCCGGCTCCCGGCCTGCCGACCGCCTGACCTCACCGCCGTCCGGTCGCCGCTCCCGTCGCCTTCCCGGCAGCGGGAGCGGCCGGCCGTCGGGTCACAGGTCCCGGAGCTCCTGCCGGGGCCCCGGCTCATGGGGGCGCCGGCGCCACGTCGACGCTGTCGCCCAGCGAGCGGTCACCGGCCTCCGCAGCAGCAGGGCGGCGACCGCGCCGGCCCCGGCGCCCGGTATCGCCCACCACCAGTCCGTGCCGGTACTGCTACCGGGCCCGCCCTCGACAGCGATCAGGCGTTCATCCTCTTTGTGGTCTTTGTTCTCTTTGCCTTGAGCTGTTTCGGGGCCTGTCGGTGCCGGAGTCTCCTCCGTGCGCGGCGCGATTCCCGAGGTGCCCCGGCCGGATGCCTTGCCCATGAGGCCGAGCTCCTTGAACAGGGACGTCAGGCGCTTGGGCTCCTTGGCCCGGTACCAGTCGCCGTTCAGCGAATCGAGGTCTGTCGACCTGTGCACCCAGACGTCCGCCGTCTTCTCGCCGGGCTGCGGCGGATAGACCCGGTCCACCCGCCACGCCTGCACGTCGTGGACCATCCACGTGACGTTGATCTGGCGGCTGTCCTCACCGATGCCGAGGCCCGGCGGATCCTCCCCGCCCGGCTTCTCGGCGGATCCCGCGGGCTCGAGCCAGCGCTCCAGCTCGTCGTACTCCGCGTCGCTGTAGTACAGCGACGCGCTCTCCGTGCTCTCCGGTGACACCAGCAGCACGCTCGTCGGCCCACCGGCCGCCGCCCGGGGCGCGCCGAGCACCACCAGCGCCGTCGCGAGCCCCAGCCCCGCCGCCGCGCCGCACAGTCCCTTCGTCGTCCGCATGTCCGATCCCCCCAGCTGCCCGTCGGCGCGGCCCCTCCGCGCCGATTCACTTCTGGTACACCGCCCGAGCCGTTCAGGTTCCCGATCCGCCCGAACCGGTCCTCGGCTGATGTCGCAGGCTGATTTCTCAGGCGTACTGATCAGGGGATCGACTCCGCGATCCGCAGCGCCCGCTCCTTGGACGGCACGCCTTCCAGCCGCAGCGTCAGCTCCTGCCCGCGCGTCCACAGCAGCGTGGGACCCGCCGTCCGCTCGGAGCGGCGCCGGCGATCGCCGTCGCCCTCCACCAGCCAGAACGTGAGCCGGTGCGGCCGGGCGAACCAGAGACCCGTCTCGCGGTCGACATCGACCCAGTCGGGCGGCACCGGCACCGTCTTGGCGAAGCCGGGGTCGAGGCGGGCCGGGTACTCGTCGAGGCGTATCGTCCGGCCGTCCTGCCGCCAGCAGAGGCTGACCAGCACACCGGCACCCGGCTCCCGCGTCACGGACACCACGTCCGGGGCGCCGAGCGATGCCGGCACCACGGGGGAGAACCCGGCCAGACGCCGGGCCTGGGCCGTCGTCACAGGAGTACCGCAGCCGGTCGTGCCCGGGTCGGCCGTGCCCGCGCCCGCCGAGGGCGTCGCCGACGGGTCGTACCGCACCTCGACCCCGCCGAAGTCGAACCACTCGAAGACCGCCGCCCGCACCGGAGGCGTGAGCGCGAGGACCGTGAGCACCCCGCAGAGCGCGGCCGTCACCCTGCGCCACCGCATCCGCGTCCAGCGCCGCAGCCGCTCGGCCGGCCCGGCCGGCTCGGCCACCGGGACCGGAGTCCGCTCCGCGAGTATCTGCGCGATGACACGCTCGGCCATCGACTCCCCGCCCACGCCCCCGGCGTCCATCGACCGGCCGAGCGCCCGCAGATCCTCGCGGAGCCGCGCCGCCTCCCGCGCCGACTCGCCCTCGTGGCCCGGCTCACTCATGCCCCTCACCTCCCTCCCCGGGAAGCAGCCGCCCCAGCTTGCGCAGCGCGCGGTTCAGCCGGGACTTCACCGTGCCGCGCGGCCAGCCGAGCGCCTGCGCGGTCTCCGCCTCGTCCATCTCCAGGAGATAGCGGTAGGTGACGACCAGCCGGTGGTCGTCGCTGAGCTGGTCGAGGGCGGTGAGCAGTGCCGCCCTGCGCTCGTCCGCCAGCGCCGCCACCGCCGGGTCCGCCGATTCCGGTATCAGCGGCTCCGCTTCGGCGAGCGCCGCCTCCCGGCCGACGACCGATCGCTGCCGCACCGCCGAACGCACTGTGTTCCTCGTCTCATTGGCCACGATCGCGAGCAGCCACGGCTTGAACGCCGAGCCGTCCCTGAACCGCCCGAGTGAGCAGTAGGCCTTGAAAAAGGCCTGCTGCACCACGTCTTCCGCGTCCGATCCCGCGCCGAGTGCCACGGCCGCCCTGAGCGCGATGCCGGTGAACGCCCGCACCAATTCCGCGTACGCCTCCGCTTCTCCGGCGCGCACGCGGGCGATCACCGCACCCTCGTCGACGACGCGGCCCCCCTCCAGGACCTCCCCCTGTGCCCTCACACCTTTGATACACCGGCCGTGGCGGATCGGTTCCCACCCGTCACACACCTGTTTCCGACCTATGAGAGTCACCTGAGAGAATGGGCACCATGGCCTCTGAACGACCTCGTGTGCTCTCCGGGATCCAGCCCACCGCCGGCTCGTTCCACCTCGGCAATTACCTCGGCGCGGTCCGCCAGTGGGTGGCGCTGCAGGAGTCCCACGACGCCTTCTACATGGTGGTGGACCTGCACGCGATCACGGTCCCGCAGGACCCCGCCGAGCTGCGCGCCAACACCCGGCTCGCCGCCGCCCAGCTGCTCGCCGCGGGTCTCGACCCGGAGCGCTGCACGCTCTTCGTCCAGAGCCATGTGCCCGAGCACGCCCAGCTCGCCTGGGTGATGAACTGCCTCACCGGCTTCGGCGAGGCCTCGCGCATGACGCAGTTCAAGGACAAGTCCGCCAAGCAGGGCGCCGACCGCGCCTCCGTCGGCCTCTTCACGTACCCGGTCCTGCAGGTCGCCGACATCCTGCTGTACCAGGCGCACGAGGTGCCGGTCGGCGAGGACCAGCGCCAGCACATCGAGCTCACCCGTGACCTCGCCGAGCGCTTCAACGGCCGCTTCGGCGAGACGTTCACCGTGCCGTCGGCGTACATCCTCAAGGAGACGGCGAAGATCTACGACCTTCAGGACCCGTCGATCAAGATGAGCAAGTCGGCGTCCACGCCGAAGGGCCTCATCAACCTCCTCGACGAGCCCAAGGCCACGGCCAAGAAGGTCAAGAGCGCCGTCACCGACACCGGCACCGAGATCCGCTACGACGTGGCGGAGAAGCCCGGCGTCAGCAACCTGCTCAGCATCTACTCCACGCTCACCGGTACGGGTATCGCCGAACTGGAGCAGAAGTACGCCGGCAAGGGCTACGGTGCGCTGAAGACCGACCTCGCCGACGTCATGGTCGAGTTCGTGACCCCCTTCCGGGACCGCACTCAGCAGTACCTGGACGACCCGGAGACGCTCGACTCGATCCTGGCCAAGGGCGCGGAGAAGGCGCGGGCCGTCGCCGCCGAGACCCTCGCGCAGGCGTACGACAAGGTGGGCTTCCTGCCCGCCAAGCACTGAGCCACCGCACAGGACGACAGCTGAACGGCGCCGCCCACCGGGCGGCGCCCTGCCCATCGACACGACGACAGGAGTACGACGTGGGGACCGTAACGATCGGCGTCTCGATCGCGGTCCCGGAGCCCCACGGCAGGCTGCTCCAGGAGCGGCGCGCGGGCTTCGGGGACCCCGCGGCGCACGGCATCCCCACACACGTCACCCTCCTGCCGCCCACCGAGGTGGACGCGTCGGCGCTGCCCGCGGTCGAGGCGCACCTGCTCTCGGTCGCGGCGGCCGGGCGCCCCTTCCCGATGCGCCTCTCCGGGACGGGCACCTTCCGCCCGCTGTCGCCCGTCGTCTTCGTCCAGGTGGTCTCCGGCGCCTCGGCCTGCTCCTGGCTGCAGGAGCGGGTGCGGGACGCGTCCGGGCCGATGGCGCGCGAACTGCAGTTCCCGTACCACCCGCACGTCACGGTGGCGCACGGCATCTCCGAAGAGGCCATGGACCGCGCGTACGAGGAGCTTTCGGAGTACGAGGCCGAGTGGCCCTGCACCGGCTTCGCCCTCTACGAGCAGGGTGCCGACGGCGTCTGGCGCAAGCTGCGCGACTTCGCCTTCGGCGGCTCCGTGGTGCCCCCTCAGGCCCCGGCCCCCGCGGCCCGGGGTACGCTGCCCGCTCGCTGACCGGGGCGGCGCCCCCCCTGCCGATCGTCCTGGGGACACCATGCGCAAGGCAGCCGCCGCCGTCGCCCTGCCGGCCCTCGTCGCGGCCGGCTGCGGCAGCGACGACGGCAAGCCCGGCCCGCCGACCGACACCGGCAGTTCCACGGCCGGTGTCCCCGCCCAGGGCGGCTCCTGGAAGCTGGAGCACGTCGGCAAGGCGGTCAGGGGCGAACTGACCGCCGTCACCGCCACGTCCGAGGACGACATCTGGGCCGCGGGCCGGGAGTCGGGCAACGGCGATATGGGTGATCCCGAGGGCCAGTACCTGCTGCACTACGAAGGCAGCGCATGGGAGCGCCGGAAGCCGCCCGCGGAACTCGAAGGGAACGTCTTCCACCCCAGGCTCGACTCGTCGGGGCCCGACAGTGTGCGGATCTTCGGTTCCGGCGCCGAATCCGCGACAGGAGTGGCCCGTTGGGACGGCAGGCGCTGGCAGCGGGTGCCCCGGCCGCCGGGTTCGGGGACCGTCACCCAGACGAAGGTGTTCGCACCCGACGACGTGTGGGTGCTGCTCGGCGAGCGGCAGGCGCAGCACTGGGACGGCAGCCGCTGGACCACCCACGCGCTGCCCGCCGCGGCCGACGCGCTCGACGGCACGGCGGGCGACGACCTGTGGGCGGTCGGCTTCCGCACCAGCGGCCCCGGAACGGGCGACGGCGGTGAGCTCGACCAGCCCGCCGCGATGCACTGGGACAGCAGGTCCCGGACGATGACGCCGACGCCCGAGTACCGCTTCCCCGAGCCCGTTCCGCCCGAGCCGGGAGCCTCCCTCGACGGCGTGGAGGCGGTCTCTCCCAAGGAAGTGTGGGCGTACGGCTCGCACACCTTCAACCACGGAGAGGTCGAGAACGAGCCCTCCAGCGAGCACATCCTGCTGCGCCGGGACGGCTCCCGCTGGCACGAGCAGAAGGACGCCGAGCAGGATCCGTGCCTCTCCAGGAACGTCGTCACGCACGGGGAGGACGGAGGCCTCCTCTTCGGAGTGGGCCGTTACCGCACGCCGGAAGGCCGCTGCACCAAGCCGACCTGGCCGCGCCTGCCGGCGAAGGGCGAGGTCACCGCCGGGGGCAAGCAGCAGCTCTGGCTCGAACCGATCGTGCCGGTGCCGGGCACCAAGAAGTTCGTCGGCGCGGGCAAGGCCTACGTGATGCAGAGCGGCAACCCGCTGCCCCTGCCCGCCACCGCCACGTTCGAGCCCCGGTAAGAAGCCCCGGCGGGAGCCTAGAGTGGCAGCCGTCGGAACAGCGGCCTCGGGACGTGCCGCAGAGCCGACATCACGGCCCGCAGCGCCCCGGGCACCCACACCGTCTCCGAACGGCGCCGCAGGCCCGTCTCGATGGCCTCCGCGACCGCATCCGGAGTGGTCGCCATGGGGGCCTCCTCCAGGCCCGCCGTCATCTTCGAGCGGACGAAGCCGGGGCGGACGACCATCACGTGCACCCCGGTGCCGTGCAGCGCGTCGCCGAGGCCCTGGGCGAACGCGTCGAGGCCGGCCTTGCTGGAGCCGTAGATGAAGTTCGAGCGGCGCGCCCGCTCGCCCGCCACCGAGGAGAGCACCACCAGGGAGCCGTGCCCCTGGGACTGCAGCGCCCGCGCGCAGACCAGGCCCGCCGAGACCGCGCCCGTGTAGTTGGTCTGGGCGACGCGCACGGCCGCGAGCGGCTCGTCCTCGTCGCGCGCCTGGTCGCCGAGGATGCCGAAGGCGAGCAGCACCATGTCGATGTCGCCCTCGGTGAAGATCTTGCCGAGTGACTCTTCGTGGGCCTCGGGGTCGAGCGCGTCGAAGGCGACGGTGTGCACCTCCGCGCCCATGTCGCGCAGGCCGGCAGCGGCCTTCTCCAGGTCCGGCGAAGGGCGCCCGGCCAGCCAGACCGTGCGGGTGCGGCGGGCGACGAGGCGCCGCGCGGTGGCGAGGCCGATCTCGGAGGTGCCGCCGAGAACGAGCAGGGACTGAGGGGTGCCGAAGGCGTCTTTCATGAGTACCGGTCTCCTACTAGAGGGCGAGGCGGCGTACTAGAGAGCGAGGCGGCGGGAGAGGTCCGAGCGGAACACGCCGCGCGGGTCGAGCTCGGCCCGCAGGGCACGGAAGTCGTCGAGGCGCGGGTACATGGCGGCGAGCATCTCGGGCCGCAGGCGGGAGTCCTTGGCCAGGTAGACGCGGCCTTCGGCGGCGGCCACCTCCTCGTCGAGGGCGTCGAGGAAGGCGCCGAGTCCGGGCAGGTTCGCCGGGATGTCGAGGGCGAGGGTCCAGCCGGGCATCGGGAAGGACAGCCAGCCCGGATCGCCCTCTCCGAAGCGCTTCAGGACGGCGAGGAAGGACGGGCAGCCGCGGTCCGAGATGCGCTGCACGATGCGGCGCAGGGCCTCCTCCTTGCCGTATCCGACGACGAATTGGTACTGCACGAAACCGCTGCGTCCGTAGATGCGGTTCCAGTGCGGGACGCCGTCCAAGGGGTGGAAGAAGGTGGACAGCTTCTGCAGTTCGCCGGTGCGGAAGCGGGGCGCCCTGCGGTACCAGAGCTCGTTGAAGAGGCCCACCGAGGCCTTGCCGAGCAGCCCCTCGGGGACGAAGGAGGGGGCGGCGGGCAGCTGCCCCGGACGGAACGCGAGAGGTGCTCTACGCGCGCGTGCCCGCTCCGGAAGGGCGTCCAGCGGGGCGTGGTCGCCGCGCGTCAGGACCGAGCGGCCCATGGCGGCGCCGCGTGCGAGGAGGTCGATCCAGGCGACCGAGTAGCGGTAGCGGTGGTCGGTCGCGGCGAGGCGGGCCATCAAGTCGTCGAGATCCGTCGCGCGTTCCGTGTCGACCCTCATCAAGGACGTCTCGACCGGCAGCAGTTGGATGGTCGCCGAGAGGATCAGGCCGGTCAGGCCCATGCCGCCGGCCGTCGCGTCGAACAAGGCGCTGCCCGGCCCGACCGTGTGGACCGTGCCGTCGGCGGTCAGCAGGTCCATGGACAGGACGTGCCGGGAGAAGGAGCCCGAGACGTGGTGGTTCTTGCCGTGGATGTCGGCGCCGATCGCCCCGCCGACCGTCACGTAGCGGGTTCCGGGCGTCACCGGCACGAACCAGCCGAGGGGCAGCAGGACTTCCATCAGGTGGTGCAGCGAGACGCCCGCGTCGCAGACGACCGTGGCCGCGGGTGTGCCGTCGGCCGTCGTCCGCGTGGTGTCGATGAGGCGCACCCGGTCCAGGCCCGTCATGTCGAAGACGGCGCCGCCCGCGTTCTGCGCGGCGTCCCCGTAGGCCCGGCCCAGGCCCCGGGCGATGCCGCCGCGCTCCCCGCAGTCGCGCACCGCGGCCGCCGCCTCCTCGTGCGTACGGGGTCTCACCAGCCGGGCGGTGGTCGGTGCGGTGCGGCCCCAGCCGGATACGGAGACGGCGGACGACGGCGGGAGCGGGGCGGCGGCGAGGGAATCGGCGGGGGAGTCGG
This sequence comes from Streptomyces sp. NPDC040622, assembly GCF_055593965.1. NCBI lineage: Bacteria > Bacillati > Actinomycetota > Actinomycetes > Kitasatosporales > Streptomycetaceae > Streptomyces > Streptomyces sp. NPDC040622. The sequence goes on from NZ_JBVIXD010000002.1 coordinate 399,736, forward strand.
CAGGCATGAAAGCGACCGTATCGCCCATACCGGTGCACTCTGCCGTAAACAGTCACTTCTCTCACCGAAATGGGTGATTGAGGGAGTGTCACCCAACATTGCCGAAATTATCAGGAGGTTGCCTAGAAGAGTCGAGATGCCCAGCTCTCGAATGTCTTCGAAATAGAGGCCACATGCACGACATGGACCACCGGTTGCTGTCGGCCCTGCACGACTGCGGCACCAACCCGCGCGTGGCGGCCGCCGCGCGCACCCTGTCCCGGACCGGTGAGCACGGCGCGCTCTGGATCGCCGCGGGCCTGGTGGGCGCCGCCGTCGACCGCGAGCGCCGCGGAGCCTGGCTGCGCGGCACGGCGCTCACCGCCGCCGCACACCTCGCCAGCATGGGCGTCAAGCGGATCGTCCGCCGCCCGCGCCCCGGCGCCCTCGGCTCCATCCAGCCTCTCGTACGCACCGCGGGACGGCACTCCTTCCCCAGCTCGCACGCCACGTCCGCGGCCGCCGCCACCGTCGCCTACGGCGCGCTGCGCCCTGTCGGCGCCCACCTCGTCCCGCCGCTGGCCGCCGCCATGTGTGTCTCCCGGATGGTCGTCGGCGTCCACTACCCCTCGGACGTGGTCGCGGGCGCGGCGCTCGGCGCCCTCACCGCGCGCGTGGGGGCCGCCTGGATGAACGGAGGCCGCAGCTGATGCCGGAACGTATCGCCACCGTCCTGGAGCGGCCCCGCCCGCCCCAGCAGCCGCGTGAGGGGGCCGTCGCCCTGCCGCTCGGCCTCCTGAAGACCGCGCGCCCCCGCCAGTGGGTGAAGAACGTCCTCGTGGTCGCCGCCCCCGCGGCCGCCGGCGAGCTCTTCTCGCGGCACGCCCTCGTCCAAGTCGCGATCGTCTTCGTGCTGTTCACGGCCGCCGCGTCCGCCGTCTACCTGATCAACGACGCGCGCGACGCGGACGCCGACCGCGCCCACCCCACCAAGTGCCGCAGGCCGGTCGCCGCGGGACAGGTGCCGGTGCCCGTCGCCTACGCCGTCGGCGGACTCCTCGCCGTCCTCGCGCCCGCGGCCGCCGCCGTCCTGTGCACCCCGCTGACCGCGGTGCTCCTGGCCGCGTACGTGGGCATGCAACTCGCCTACTGCATCAGCCTCAAGCACGTCCTGGTCGTCGACCTCACCATCGTCACGACCGGCTTCCTGATGCGCGCCATGATCGGCGGCCTCGCCCTCGACATCCCGCTCTCGCGCTGGTTCCTGATCACCACGGGCTTCGGCGCGCTCTTCATGGTCTCCGCCAAGCGCTACTCCGAGGCCGTCCAGATGGCCGACAGCTCGGAGGAGCTGGGCGCCACGCGCGCGTTGCTCACCGAATACACCACCGGCTACCTGCGCTTCGTGTGGCAGCTTGCCGCCGGGGTCGCCGTCCTCGCGTACTGCCTGTGGGCCATGGAGGAGGGCGGGACCGCCAACGGCCTCCTGCCCTGGCGCCAGCTGTCCATGGCCGCCTTCATCCTCGCGATCCTGCGCTACGCCGTCTTCGCCGACCGGGGCACCGCGGGCGAGCCCGAGGACGTCGTGCTGCGGGACAGGGCGCTCGCCGTGATCGGACTGGTGTGGCTCGCGATGTACGGGCTCGCGGTAACGGACTGGTGAGCCCGCCTTGCGAACGAGGACAGGACTCCTACAAGGGCGGCCGCCGGTGAAATCCCCTTCCCCGCGCGGACGACTGCGCGCGCTCGGCCCCGAACTGCTCGGCTTCGCCGCGGCCGGGATCTGCGCGTACGCCGCCGACCTCGGTCTCTTCATCTGGCTGCGCGGCCCCGTGGGCATGGACCCGCTGACCGCGAAATCGCTCTCCTTCGTGGCGGGCTGTTCGGTGGCGTACGCGGGCAACGCGCTCGGCACCTACCGGAACAAGGCCGCGGAGGTCTCGCGGCTGCGCCAGTACGCGGTGTTCTTCGCCGTCAACATCGCGGGCGCCCTCGTCCAACTGCTGTGCATCGCCGTGTCCCACTACGGTCTCGGCCTCACCTCACAGCGCGCGGACACCGTCTCGGGCGCCGGCATCGGTATGGCACTCGCCACTGTTCTGCGGTTCTGGGGTACCCGGACCTTGGTTTTCCGCACATCGGGCAGGACAACAGGCAGGACCGCAGGCACGGAGGCGTCATGGACTGGCTGAAGAAACTGCCCGGCATCGGGCCACTCGTCGAGAAGGGCATGCGCACGCACGCGTGGCAGGCCTACGAACGGCTCGACACCGTCCACTGGGCGCGCCTCGCGGCCGCCATGACGTTCATCAGTTTCCTCGCGCTCTTCCCGCTGCTCACCGTCGCCGCCGCGATCGCCGCCGCGACCCTCTCAAAGAAGCAGCAGCACACCCTTGAGGGCAAGATCTCCGAGCAGGTCCCCGGCATCTCCGACCAGCTCGACCTGGACGCGCTGGTCGCCAACGCGGGCACCGTCGGCCTCGTCGCGGGCGCCCTGCTGCTCTTCACCGGCATCGGCTGGGTCGGCTCGATAAGGGAGTGCCTGCGGGCCGTCTGGGAGCTGGCGGACGAGGAGGAGAACCCCGTCCTGCGCAAGGCCAAGGACGCCGGGGTGCTCATCGGGCTCGGCGGCGTGGGACTCGCGTCGTTCGCCGCGTCCGCGCTCGCCTCCACGGCCGTCGGCTGGACCGCCGACCTCCTGGGCGTCGACGAGCAGGGCTGGGGCGCGGTGCTGCTCCAGGTCATCGCCTTCGCCATCGCCGTCCTCGCGGACTTCCTGATGCTGCTCTACGTGCTGACGCTGCTGCCCGGCGTCCAGCCGCCCCGGCGCTCGCTCATCACCGCGGGGCTGATCGGCGCGGCCGGGTTCGAGCTGCTCAAGCTGCTGCTCGGCGGCTACATGAAGGGGGTCGCCGCGAAGAGCATGTACGGCGCCTTCGGAGTGCCCGTCGCGCTCCTCCTGTGGATCAACTTCACGGCGAAGCTGCTGCTGTTCTGCGCGGCCTGGACGGCGACGCGGAAGGCCTCACGTACGGGCGAAGGGCCGGCGGACGAAGGCGCGGGGGACGGGGCAGGCGAAGAGGCAGCCTCCGAAGAGACCGCCTCCCGCACCACTTCCTCCGTAGAGGGCACTTCCGCCGGGCGCGCCCCTGAAGAGGCCGTCTCCGAAGGGGCCACAAGAGAAGACCTCTTCCGAGAGGGCACGGGGAACTCCGGCGAAGCGCGACGTCAGTCCTGACGGCCCCGTCGTCCCGCCTGGCCCGGCAGCGGCATCCGGCGCCGGATCAGGAAGACGCCCGCGGCGAGCGCCGCGAGCACGCCGCCCGTGATCCCGAGCGCGATGCCCATGCCGTTCGACCCGCTGTCGGAGGCGTGGGCCGCGTTCTCGGTGGCGTTCGTGCCCCCGCCGCCGCTGCCCGGCGCACCCTTGCCCGCGCCGCCCGTGGAGGCGCCCTTCGGAGCGACGAGCTCACCCACCGGGTCGACCTTCCCCGCGGCCTTGAAGCCCCAGTCGAAGAGGCGCGCGGTCTCCTTGTAGACCGCGTGCGGCTCTCCGGAGGAGGGGTTCATGACGGTGACGAGGAGAACCTTGCCGTTGCGCTCGGCAACACCGGTGAAGGTGTTTCCCGCATTCGTGGTGCTGCCGTTCTTGACGCCCGCGATGCCCTTGTAAGGGCTGATGCCGACGTCACCGGTGAGCAGCCGGTTGGTGTTCTGGATCGCGAAGGACTCGCGCTTCTTCTTGCCCTTGTCCTTGCCCTTGGTGACCTTCTTGGTCTCGCCGGGGAACTCGGCGGTGGCCGTCGCGCAGTACTCGCGGAAGTCCTTCTTCTGCAGCCCGGAGCGGGCGAACAGCGTCAGGTCGTACGCCGAGGAGACCTGCCCCTTCTCGTCGTAGCCGTCGGGGGAGACCACGTGCGTGTCGAGGGCCTGCAACTCCTCGGCGTGCTTCTGCATGTCCTTGACGGTCTGCGGGACGCCGTCGTTCATCGCGGACAGGACGTGCACCGCGTCGTTGCCCGACCGCAGGAAGACGCCGAGCCACAGGTCGTGGACGCTGTACGTCTCGTTCTCCTTGATGCCGACCATGCTGCTGCCCGCGCCGATGCCCGCCAGGTCGGAGAGCAGGACCTTGTGCTTCTGCGACTTGGGGAACTTCGGCAGGACCGTGTCGGCGAAGAGCATCTTCAGGGTGCTCGCCGGAGGCAGCCGCCAGTGGGCGTTGTGCGAGGCCATGACCTCGCCGGTCTCGGCGTCCGACACGATCCAGGAGCGCCCCGTCAGCTCCTTGGGCAGCACCGGGGCGCCGGACTTGAGCTTCACCTGGGTGCCGGACTCACCGAGCCGGGCACCGCCGACGGTGGACATCTTGGCGGGTGGCTTCGGTTGGTCCTTGTCGTCTCCCGGCTTCCCGTCCGCGAGCGCGGGCGCTGCGGTCGACATGGTCAGCAATGCGGCGGAAGCGACCAACATGGCGGTCTTTTTTACGGCAGGCACGGACGAGAACGTACAGGGCCGGGCTGTGTAAGTCGCTCCCGAGGTGCGCTGTGTCCCGTCGTCCCCACCCCGGCGGCGGTGCGGCTGAGGAGCTGGCGATACTGAACGTATGAAGCTCAGCCGCCCTGTCTCCTGGTTCCTGCTCGCCTTCGGGGTGTGGAGCTGGTTCATCTGGATCACTTTCGTCAAGAACCTGTGGAAGGACGGCAGTGGGCTGGCCTTCGACGACGCGGACAACCCGACCGGGTACTTCTGGGTGCACCTGACGCTTGCCGTTGTCTCCTTTGTCTTGGGGACGGTGGTAGGCACCATCGGGTTCCGTGGTGTCCGCGCTCTGCGCAGAACGTCCTAGCCGTGATCGTCCTCGTGGTCCTGGTGGGCCTCGCCGTTCTCGCGGCCTTCGCGGGCCTCCACTGGTACGTGTGGCGCCGTCTGGTGCGCGACACCACGGCCGGGCCGGGGCTCGCCCGGCGCGCGGGCACGGTGGTCTTCGTCGCGGGGCCGCTGCTGATGTTCGCGGCCCTGGTGGCCGAGCGGACCGGCGCGCCCTTCCTGCTGCAGCGGATCCTCGCCTGGCCCGGCTTCCTGTGGATGGCGCTCGCGCTCTATCTGCTCCTGGCGGTGCTCGCGGGGGAGCTGGTGCGGCCCTTGGCGCTGAGGTGGGTCCGGCGCGGGGACTCCCGGGCACAAACGGCACCCTCCGGAGAGGACGCCTCAGAAAAGCCCTCCTCTGGAGCGGCCCCCTCAGGAGCGACTGCCTCTGAAGCGGCCCCTTCTGAAGCGGCCCCTTCTGAAGCGGCCCCCTCTGAAGCGGCCCTCTCCGAAGAAGGCCCCTCCGAGACAGTCACCCCTGCAGCCCTCACCCCCACCCCCACCCCCACAGCCCCCTCCCGCCGCCTCTTCGTCTCCCGTGTCGTCGGCGGGACCGCCGCGGCCGTAGCCGTCGGAACCGTCGGCTACGGGACGTACGGCGTGCTGCGCGGCCCCAAGATCAAGCGCGTCACCGTGCCGCTGGCGAAACTGCCGCGCGCGGCACACGGGTTCCGGATCGCCGTGGTCAGCGACATCCACCTCGGCCCGATCCTCGGCCGCGGCTTCACGCAGCGCGTGGTCGACACCGTCAACTCCACGCAGCCCGACCTGATCGCCGTGGTGGGCGACCTGGTGGACGGCAGCGTCGAACACCTGGGCCCGGCCGCGGCGCCGCTCGCCGGGCTGCGGGCGCGGCACGGGGCGTACTTCGTGACGGGCAACCACGAGTACTTCTCCGGGGCCGACCAGTGGGTCGAGCACGTGCGCGAACTCGGTCTGCGGCCGCTGCAGAACGCCCGCACGGAGTTGCCCGCCTTCGACCTCGCGGGCGTCGACGACGTGGCGGGCGAGAGCGAGGGCAAGGGCCCCGACTTCGCCAAGGCGCTCGGCGACCGGGACCGTTCGCGGGCCTCCGTGCTCCTCGCGCACCAGCCCGTCGTCATCCACGACGCCGTCGAACACGGCGTGGACCTTCAACTCTCCGGTCACACGCACGGCGGCCAGCTGTGGCCGGGCAACCTCGTCGCGGACCTGGCCAATCCGACCCTCGCGGGCCTGGAACGGTACGGCGACACCCAGCTCTACGTGACGCGCGGCGCGGGCGCGTGGGGGCCGCCGGTACGGGTCGGGGCGCCGTCGGACATCACGGTCGTGGAACTGGCCTCCCGGCAGGCCTGAGCCCTACGGGATCCGGCCAGATGTGCGGGGCCCTGGGATGTCGCAGTGACACCGTGCGATTTCCCTGCGCAGCATGCATCGTCGGATATCTGTGCGGTTCTTGATGTGCCACGCGTGAGGCGTCGGAGGGAGCGGACTTGTTGAGACGTGACGCCTTCAGGCTGCCGCCGCACCCCGCGTCCGTGCCGCTCGCCCGGACGCGGGTGCACGACCATCTCTCGGCCTGGGGGCACACGGCGGATCACGGGGCGCTCGACGACACCGTCCTGCTCGTGTCGGAGCTGGCGACCAACGCGATCCTCCACGGACTCGTCGTTGAACGGGAGTTCGAGGTCGCGGTGACGGTGCTCGCCGACGGCTCGTGCTTCATCGAGGTGTCCGACGAGAGCCCCGCGGAGCCGGAGATGCGGGCGGCCGCCTCCTGGGACGACGAGAGCGGCCGCGGCCTGCGGCTCCTCGACACGGTCGCGGAGGCGTGGGGCGTGTGGCGGCGCGGCAGGTACGGCAAGACGGTATGGGCGCTGGTACGCGGATGAGCCGCGCCCCGTCCGTACGGGTGGCTCCCGTAGGCCGGGCCGCGCGCGCCCGCTCAGGTACTCCGCGCCCGCTCAGGTACTCCGCGCCGGTTCAGGTACTCCGCGCCAGCTCCGGCCGCTTGAGGTAGTCCGTGAAGCCGACGACGTTCCCCCACGCGTCGGCGATCTCCACGGTCCACCCGGTGGCCACGGAGAACGGGTCGGCCAGCAGGGGGACCCCCGCAGCCGCCAGGGCCCGGCCCTTCGCGCGGGCGTCGCGGACCTCCAGCCAGAGACGGGGCGAGGGCCACACCGGCCCGCGCGGGACGATGCCGTCCTCCACCCGCAGCAGGATGCCCGGAGTCTCGGCGCCCACCTTCAGGATGGCGAGGCCGAGCTCGTCGATCCGGAAGGCGACCGGGAAACCGGCGCGCTCGTAGAAGGCGACGGCTTCGCCGAGGTCCCCGATGGGGAACAGGACGTTGTCGAAGCCGAGAAGGTCGTCGGAGGGGCTGTCGAGCAGTGCGGTGGACTGGTCAGCGGACAGGCCGACCGACTGGTTGTCTGACATTCCGTCAGGGTAGGTCGACGCCCGCCGTGCGTCCGCAGGCGCGCATGAGCCGTACGGGCGGGGTGCGATTCTTCGACCGTACGGCCCTCCGAAGCACGCACCGAAGACCGCCCGAAGGCCGCCCGAAGGGCCCCGAGGCCGGCGGGGCGCGACGGCCGTCCTGGGCCGCGAGAAGGAGCGCCTCCTCGGCGTGCTCCCCGCGAAGGAGCGGGCGGAGCCCCCCGGACCCCGCTCAGGACCTCCGCGCCGTAGCCGCCCCGCCCGGGCTACCGCCCCCGCACCACGTCGAGCTCCGCCACCGACGCGTACCGCCCCTCGCCCCCGTGTTCGCTCAGCACGCGCAGTGCCACGCGGCGGGCGTCGATCGGCGCGAACGGCACGGTGAACTCCGTGCGGTCGGCGGGGAAGCTGCCGCGGGCCACCGTCCGCCAGCCGTCACCGGCCGTATCGCCGGCCGTACCACCGGATGCCTCGCCGGACACGAGCACCTCGTACTTCTTGACCATGCCGTTCACCCCGCCGTCCTGGCGCGGCATGTAGCGCAGGCCCGCGATCCGCCGCTCGGCGCCGAGGCCGACGGTCAACTGCTGGGGCAGGGCGGCGCCGTAGGCGGAGTGCCAGTGCGTGTACGGGTCGTTGTCCACGGCACGCGATGCCGGGCCCGGCTCGTCCGCGCTCTCCTCGCTCGTGGCCGTCGCGGTGAATCCGGTGCCCGGCAGCATCCCGGCGCTCGACCCGGGCTGCGACTCCAGGTCACCGGGATCAGGCGTCCGTACCGGCACGGCGTCGCCCACCTGGTCGTACCGGTCCAGGAACGGACGTACGTCCGAACCGGCCGGCGTGGCCCAGGTGCGGTCCGCCACCACCGCCAGCGGCCGCCGCGCGAAGTGGTCGACCCAGCCGACGGCGAAGGTCTGGGTGCGGTCGGACCAGCGGGAGACGCGGTAGCCCTGGATGCCGGGGCCCGCCGTGAAGGGGTAGTCGCGGTAGGTGGTGCGGATGTCGAAGAAGCCGTAGCTTCCGGGCTTGGCGCCGAAGCCGGGGGAGACGTACAGAGGGCCGTCCTGCGAGCCGATCACCTGATAGCCCTGCCGCGCGCGGTCCTCGGGGCCCGACAGCCATTCGTTGACGACGATCCGGCGGTCCGGGTCGATGCTCGTCTCCTGGCCGAAGTCCCACCACTGCCAGATCTGCGTGGTCTTGCCGTGCGTGCGTACGGCCGCGTCGAGCTCGTCGATGAACTCGACGAGTACGTCACCGGGGTGCGGATAGCCCTGCCGCTTCTGGTACGCGACCAGCTCCGGGCAGGCGTTCTGCGCCGCCGTCTGCGGCAGCTCGTCCGTGCCGATGTGGACGTAGGGGCTGCGCGGGAAGGTCTCGGCGACCTCGGCGATCAGGTCCTTCGCGAAGGCGCGGGTCTCGGGCTTGGTGTAGTCGAGCGTCCAGTGGCCGCGGTCCGAACCCTCCCAGCTGGTGTCGGGGCGGGACATGGGCGCGCACGTGAACGCCAGGTCGGGGCGGACGTCGCCGATCGCGACGGCGTGCCCGGGCAGGTCGATCTCCGGGACGACCGTGACGCCGTACCGCGCGGCGTACTCCTCCAAGTCCCGCAACTCCCGACGGGTGTAGTGCTGTTCGGCGACGATCTCCGGGTGGGCCGGGCTCTCGATCCGGTAGCCGTTCCAGTCGGAGAGGTGCAGGTGGAAGGTGTTCAGCTGGTACCAGGCGGTCTGGCGGATCTGCTGCTTCAGATAGGCGACGGGGAAGTGCTTGCGGCCCACGTCGAGCATCTGTCCCCGGGAGGCCTGCGTCGGCCAGTCGGTCGCGGTGCCGCGGGCCACGGTGCGGGCGGCCGGGGCGGTGCGCAGCGCCTGGAGCAGGGTGCGCGTGCCGTGGAGGACGCCCTGGCGTTCGCGCGCGGTGATGCGGAGGCCGGTGCCCACGCGCAGCGCGTACCCCTCGGCCGACGGGGGGACGCCGCTGCCGCCGCCCAGCGCCAGCACGATGTCGTGCGGTCGCGGGCCGCCGCCCACCACGTCGGGCCGGATGCCCTCCTGATCGGCGAGTTCACCGGCGAGGAGCGCCGCGGTGGGCCGCAGCCGCGCGGCGCTGCCGGCCGGCACGACGATCCGCGTGGCACGGGTCAGCTGCCAGGTCCCGCTGTCGCCCTGCCAGTGGCGCAGGGCGGGGACGGTGACCGGCGCGGGGTTCTCGGCGGTGGCGGCCCGCGCGCCGGACGGCACGGCCTGCGCGCCGCCGAGCAGGGCGACGGCGAGGGCCGCCCGGAGGGTCAGGGAACGGAATCTGCGACGGGGCATGGTCGGTCCTCCGGGACGGCGGGCTTCCGGTGCGCGTCCCTCGGCAGGGAGGGGCGTGCACCGGAGTGTGGCGGAGGGGCGTTGCCGCGTACATGGAGAGACCGGGGCGGTGCTTGGACTCAGCCGCCGCGGGGCGACGTGATCGACGGCATCGGGTCGGGACCGGTGTCGGGTACCGGGTGCCCTGGGCGTACCCCGGCACGGACGGGCCCCGGACGCACCCGGGCCCCGCTCCGGAAGGGAGCGGGGCCCGGGTGACGTACGGGCGCCGGAGGCGGCGGGACCGTGTGGGGTCAGAAGCGGCGCGTGATCAGCGCTCGCTTGACCTCCTGGATCGCCTTCGTGACCTCAATGCCACGCGGGCACGCGTCCGTGCAGTTGAACGTCGTGCGGCAACGCCACACGCCGTCCTTGTCGTTCAGGATCTCCAGGCGCTGCTCGCCCGCCTCGTCACGCGAGTCGAAGATGAAGCGGTGCGCGTTGACGATCGCCGCGGGGCCGAAGTACTGGCCGTCGTTCCAGAAGACCGGGCACGAGGACGTGCAGGCCGCACAGAGGATGCACTTCGTCGTGTCGTCGAAGCGCTCGCGGTCCTCGGCGCTCTGCAGACGCTCGCGCGTCGGCTCGTTGCCGGAGGTGACCAGGAACGGCATGACGTCGCGGTACGCCTGGAAGAACGGGTCCATGTCGACGACCAGGTCCTTCAGGACCGTCAGACCCTTGATGGGCTCGACCGAGATCGGCTTGGACGGGTTGATGTCCTTGATCAGGGTCTTGCAGGCGAGACGGTTCTTGCCGTTGATCCGCATGGCGTCCGAGCCGCAGATGCCGTGCGCGCAGGAGCGGCGGAACGTGAGCGTGCCGTCGAGCTCCCACTTGACCTTGTGGAGTGCGTCGAGGACACGCTCCTTGGGGTCGATCTCCAGCTGGAAGTCTTCCCACGTGGCGTCCGCCGAGACCTCCGGGTTGAAGCGGCGGACCCGCAGGGTGATCGTGATGTACGGGGAGTCGGCGAAGCCCGCCTCGGGCTTGGCGTCTTCCTTGTCGAGGGTCGGGGTAGCCATCAGTACTTACGCTCCATCGGCTGGTAGCGGGTCTGGACGACCGGCTTGTAGTCGAGACGGATCGTCTCCGTGCCGTCGTCGCCGACCTCGCGGTACGCCATGGTGTGGCGCATGAAGTTGACGTCGTCGCGGGTCGGGAAGTCCTCGCGGTAGTGACCGCCGCGGGATTCCTTGCGGGCGAGCGCGGACTGCGCCATGACCTCGGCCAGGTCGAGCAGGTTGCCCAGCTCGATGGCCTCCAGGAGGTCGGTGTTGAACCGCTTGCCCTTGTCCTGGATGGACACGTTCTTGTAGCGGGCGCGGAGCTCGGCGATCTTCTCGACCGCGGTCTTGATCGTCTGCTCCGTGCGGAACACCATGACGTTGGCGTCCATGGTCTCCTGCAGCTCGTTGCGGAGCACGGCGACCCGCTCGTTGCCCTGGGCGTCGCGCAGCTGCTCGACGAGGGAGACGACCAGCTCCTCCGGGCTCTCCGGCAGCTCGACGAAGTCGTTCTTGGCGGAGTACTCGGCGGCGGCGATGCCCGCGCGGCGGCCGAAGACGTTGATGTCCAGGAGCGAGTTGGTGCCGAGGCGGTTGGCGCCGTGCACGGACACACAGGCCACCTCGCCCGCCGCGTACAGGCCGGGGACGACGGTCGAGTTGTCCGCGAGGACCTCGCCCTCGACGTTCGTCGGGATGCCGCCCATGGCGTAGTGCGCGGTCGGCTGGATCGGGATCGGGTCCGTGTAGGGCTCGATGCCGAGGTACGTGCGCGCGAACTCGGTGATGTCCGGGAGCTTGGCGTCCAGCTGCTCCGGCGGGAGGTGCGTGAGGTCGAGGTAGACGTGGTCGCCCTCGGGACCGCAGCCGCGGCCCTCACGGATCTCCGTGTAGATGGAGCGGGAGACGACGTCACGGGACGCGAGGTCCTTCATGACCGGCGCGTACTTCTCCATGAAGCGCTCGCCGTCCTTGTTGCGGAGGATGCCGCCCTCACCGCGGGCGCCCTCCGTGAGAAGGATGCCCATGCGCCAGATGCCGGTCGGGTGGAACTGGAAGAACTCCATGTCCTCCAGCGGCAGCCCGCGCCGGTAGCAGGCCGCCTGGCCGTCACCGGTGAGCGTGTGCGCGTTCGAGGTCACCTTGAAGAACTTGCCGGTGCCGCCGGACGCGTAGATCACGGACTTCGCCTGGAAGACGTGGATCTCGCCGGTCGCCAGCTCGTAGGCGACGACGCCCGCGCTCTTCTTGACCCCGTCCACCTCGACGATGATCTGGTCGAGGACGTAGAACTCGTTGAAGAACTCCACACCCTCCTTGACGCAGTTCTGGTAGAGGGTCTGGAGGATCATGTGGCCGGTGCGGTCGGCCGCGTAGCAGGACCGGCGCACGGCGGCCTCGCCGTGGTTACGGGTGTGGCCGCCGAAGCGGCGCTGGTCGATGGTGCCGTCCGGGGTGCGGTTGAACGGCAGGCCCATCTTCTCCAGGTCGAGGACCGCGTCGATGGCCTCCTTCGCGAGGATCTCGGCGGCGTCCTGGTCGACCAGGTAGTCGCCGCCCTTGATCGTGTCGAAGGTGTGCCACTCCCAGTTGTCCTCCTCCACGTTGGCGAGCGCGGCGGCCATGCCGCCCTGCGCCGCGCCCGTGTGGGAACGCGTGGGGTAGAGCTTGGTGAGCACGGCGGTGCGGCTGCGCTTCGTCGACTCGATGGCGGCGCGCATGCCGGCGCCGCCCGCTCCGACGATGACGGTGTCGTACTTGTGAATCTTCACGGAAGTCGCCTCGGCTTTAGCGGATGTTCGGGTCGAAGGTGAAGATCACCAGCGTGCCCAGAAGGATGGTGAACACCGTGGCGGTGTACAGCAGGCCCTTGAGCCACAGACGCGTGTTCGGGCGCTCCGCGTAGTCGTTGATGACCGTGCGCAGGCCGTTGGCGCCGTGCAGCATCGCGAGCCACAGCATCAGCAGGTCCCAGACCTGCCAGAACGGCGAGGCCCAGCGGCCGGCGACGAACGCGAAGCCGATCTTGGAGACACCGCCGTCGAGCACCAGCTGGATCAGCAGGTGGCCGAGGACGAGAACGACCAGGACGACGCCGGACAGACGCATGAAGAGCCATGCGGCCATCTCGAAGTTGCCGCGGGTCGAGCGCGGGGTCTTGGAGGTGCGCTTGCGGGGGGCCTCGATGACCGGGGCCGGATTGTCCACGTCGTAGAGCGAGGCGCCCTCGACGGGGCCCACTCCGGTCGTCGCGGACTTGTCGAGCGTGGTGTCAGCAGACATGTCTGGCGTCAGCTCCCGAAGACTTCACGGACGGCGTGGCCGAGGACGGGGTAGAGCGCCCCGACCATCAGGACGACCCAGATGCCGACGACGGTCCAGAGCATCTGCTTCTGGTAGCGGGGACCCTTCGACCAGAAGTCGACGGCGATGACGCGCAGGCCGTTGAGTGCGTGGAAGAGGATGGCGGCGACCAGGCCGTACTCAAGGAGTGCGACGAGGGGCGTCTTGTAAGTGCTGACGACATCGTCGTACGCCTCGGGGGAGACGCGGACGAGAGCGGTGTCGAGCACATGCACGAACAGGAAGAAGAAGATGAGGACGCCGGTGACTCGATGAGCCACCCATGACCACATTCCTTCCCGGCCGCGGTACAGCGTTCCAGCCGGCACGGAAGAACCCTCCGGGAGCGGGGATTGGGGCCGGCCGGCTTCTCTGTCGGACGAGCCCGGCCGGGTACGGTCCACCGGCCGCTCGTCATCGTATCGACGAGTTGTCGGTAGCCCTGCCCCGGGTCCACAGGTGTGATCAAACAGGCAATCAAACAGGCACGTACGGGCTATCGGGACGGGTCTGCGGCCGGCTCTCCCGCACGGCGTGTCCGCCGGGCGCGAGAAGGGTGAGCCTGGTCAGCCGGCCCCGGGCGAGCCGGCGCAGCTCCTCGGAGGTGAGGGCGAGCTCGTCCTCCGGATCGTTGCCGAGGCGTGACCGGATGCCGGCGAGCAACTGGTCGAGGGCCTCGTCCTGGGGCACTCCGTCGAGGCAGATCACGAAGGTGTGCCCGAAGCGGCTCTCGTACGCGGCGTGGGCGGCGGCGAGGGCGGTGCGGGCGGCGACGTGAGTGGCGTGCGACGCGGCCTGGTGGGGGACCACCGGATCGAGAGGTTCGCAGGCCAGGGCCTCGGCGAGGTCGGCGGGCGCGAGGTCGTACGCCGCCTCGTCGGACGCGGCGAGCAAGGCGTCCAGGTCGGGGTAGGGGCGGTGGGCGGCGACGCGGCGGGACCAGCGCCGGCTGCCGCAGCAGGCCAGGAGGACGTCTTCGGCCTCGCCCGGCGTGGCTGCGTTCAGCCAGTTCAGCCAGTTCAGCCAGTTCTGCCGGTCCGGCCGGTCCAGTGGGTCCGGCCGGTTCGGCGGGGTGGCCGGGGGGACCCGGCCGGGGTGGTCGGCGAGGCCGGCCGGGCGAGGGGAACGGTGCGGGGACAGCGGGCGCTCCTGGGCAGGGGGCGGCAAGGGCAGGGCCATGCGGGGTGTGGGGGTGTCGTAACGCTATCGAGACGTGTGGGGAGGAGTCCGATGGATGAGCGAATTTCACCCGAACGGGAGAGTTTCGCTTCGCGGTGTGGACGGGCCACCTGAGGAGGCTCGTCGTAGCGTGGGGCCATGGCTCTGACTAGTGGTGCGGTGTCCTGGGGGCTGTCCCGAGCGGCCGAGGCGGGCCGCACCGCGCGAGGTGCCCGGTGAGGCGCGGGCCCGCGGTGGCGGCGGGCGGTGCCGTGGCCGCGGGCGCGGTCGTGCTGGCCGTGACGGTCTGGCCCGGCGGCGGAGGCGACGGCCCCTCGGACCCGCCCTCGGACGGGAAGTCCGCCGTGTCCTCCGCTCCCACCCCCAGCAGGAGCTACGCCCTCTCCAAGGCCCCGCAGACCATCCCCGCCGTGCGCGAGCACGAGGCGGCCCGCGGCCCCGGCTGGCGCCCCGCCGAGAACAAGGGCCGCGTGGTCGTCGGCGACAAGGACCTGGCCGACGAGGCGCGCCTGCTCGCCGGCGAGCTGAAGCTGCGGTACGGGGGGCAGGAGAGCCCCCGCAAGGGCGACGTCGAGCTGGTCCTCTCGGACGACGAGGGCGGCGACGGAGGCGACAGTGGCGAGGGTGGCGGCGGCGACGAGTCGTACACCCTGACCGTGAAGGGGGAGCAGGTCCGGATCGCCGCGCCCGCCCAGGCCGGCGTCTTCTACGGGACGCGCACCCTCAAGCAGGAGGTCAGCGGCGGCAGGACCGCTCCCGAGGGCGTCGTGAAGGACCGTCCGGCCAAGCCGCAGCGCGGTTTCATGCTCGACATCGCCCGCAAGCACTTCGACGTGAAGTGGATCGAGGACCGCGTCCGCGAGCTCGGCGACCTCAAGTACAACCAGCTGGGCCTGCACTTCTCCGACGACCAGGCGTTCCGCATCGAGTCGTCGTCGCACCCCGAGATCGTCTCCTCCGACCACCTCACCAAGGACCAGGTCCGCGGCATCCTGAAGCTGGCCGCGAGCCGCCACATCACCGTCGTGCCCGAGATCGACTCGCCGGGACACCTCGGCGCGGTCATCCGCCAGCACCCCTCGCTCCAGCTCCGCGACGCCCGGGGCATCGCCCAGCGCGGCGCCGTCGACATCTCCGAGCCGGGAGCGGCGGAGATCGTCGACGACCTGCTCGACGAGTACGCCGAGCTGTTCCCCGGCGCCTACTGGCACCTCGGCGCCGACGAGTACCGCGCCCTGACGGTCAAGGACCCCGAGGCCTCCTACCCGCAGCTGGCCGCCGCCGCCCGCGAGCGCTACGGCCCCGACGGCCGCGTGCAGGACCTGACCACGGGCTGGCTCAACGACCGGGCCGACACCGTGCGCCCGCACGAGAAGAAGCTGAAGGCCTGGAACGACGGGTTCTTCCCCGGCGGCACCACCGAGGCCGCCGACGACCTCGAGGTCGCCTACTGGACGGGCAAGGAGATCGGCGCGCGCGATCCTGCCGAGTACCTGAAGGCGGGCCGCAAGCTCACCAACTACAACGACGAGTACCTCTACTACGTCCTCGGCCAGCCCAACGACTTCCGCTACCCCACCGGCCAGCGGATCTACGAGAGCTGGACCCCGCTGGTCGTCCGGGGCACCGCGCCGGTGAGCGAGAAGTACGACGACCAGATCCTCGGCGGCACCTTCGCGGTCTGGTGCGACCTCGCGGGCGCGCAGAGCCAGGAGCAGGTGGCCCAGGGCATCCGGATGCCGCTGCGGGCCACCGTCCAGAAGCTCTGGGACCCCAGGAAACCGGCGATGGCCTGGAACGACTTCGTGAAACTCGCTGATACGGTCCGGTAGCCGCCGTCGGCGCCCTGGGGAGGGACGCGGGTGGCTCCGAACACCCGTGCAACACCCGTGGGGGGTCGCTCGACCATGCTGTCCCAGGAACGTCCGCCGCCCCGGTACGCCCCGGCCGGGCGCCCCGCCTGGCTGCGCTCGCCGGTCGGGCCGAGCCGGGCGATCATCGCGCTGCTCGGCGTCGTCATCGCCGCCGACCTGTACTCGCTGTGGGCGGGCACCGTCATGCGGGACGTGATGAAGGACCTGCTCGCCGGGGACTTCGGGGCGGGCGTGGAGCGGGACGCCGAACGCGCCGACTCGCTGTACGCCGCCTCCGGATACCTGCAGACCGGAGCGCTGATCGCGACCTGCGTCGTCTTCGTCGTGTGGTTCCACCGGGTACGGGTGAACGCCGAGGTGTTCCAGCCCGACATCCACCGCAAGGCGCGCGGCTGGGCGGTCTGGGGCTGGTTCGTGCCGATCGTGAACCTCTGGTTCCCGCGCCGGATCGCCCTCGACGTCTGGGACGCGAGCGGCTCCGGACAAGTGCTCCTGGACGGCACGATGACGCAGGCCACGACCGTGCGGGGTGCCTCGCACCGGCTCCTCAACACCTGGTGGACGCTGTGGGTGGCGAACCTCCTCGCCGCGCGGTGGGCCACCCAGGCGTACTGGCGCGCCGAGGAGCCCGAGGAGATCAAGGCGGCCGTCGAGAACCTGATGTTCTCGGACGTGCTCGACATCGCCTCCGCCGTCCTCGCCGCGCTCTTCGTGCACCGGCTCACCCGCCTGCAGGACCTCAAGGCCCGCTCGGGCCCGCCGCGCCCCCAGCCAGGGCCAGGGCCAGGGCCAGGGCCCTTCGTCACGCAGTGACATCGGCATTTCGGCTTTTTGGTGGCGGAATCACCGACCTCTGTGGTGTATTCGCCACGGAACGCAGTTCGGGCACGTGGTTCGGGCACGTGGTGCGAGCACGCACGCGGTACGAGCAGGGCGGGGGCGCGGCATGGGGTACTGGGGGTATTACGTCGTCGGCAGGAGCGAGCGGCCGCTCGCCGAGCTCTCGGCGGTGGCGGGCGTACGGGACGAGCTGAGCCTGCTCGACCGGCGCCCCGACGGCTGGCAGGTGTGGGAGGTGCCGGGCGGCGACGGCACGCGGGACGTCGGGAACATGAACACGCTGGCCCTGGAGACGGGCGCGCCCGCCCTCTTCGGATACGTGATGGACAGCGACTGCGTGGTCGTCGAGGCGGCGGCGCCCGAGAGCGGCGCGTGGACGACGTGCCTCGCGCGCGGCGCCATGGCCGGCTACCTCGGGGACACCGAACTGACCGTCGAGGACTACTTCCTGGAGCCGCGCGACGCCGCGGACCGCGCGGTGGCCTGGGCCGCGGAGTCGGGCAGGAAAGTACCCGCGGGGCCGCTGCTCGACGTGCTGAACGCGGACGCCGAACCCTCGGCCGAAGAGCTCTTCTTCCGTCTCCTCGACCGGCTCGGCGTCGTTCCGCAGTGACGTTCCCGGGGCTCGGCACGCAGTAAGGGTCAGTGCAGGGTCCATGACGGGGGAGACGTACAGCATGAGCCTGGTGGAGCTGATCGCGCAGGCCGACGAGAGAGGCCTCGCGGCGAGCGGGCTCGCCTGCCTCGACCGCTGCGTGCCGGTGCTCGGCGCCGACGACGACCTGCTGCGCCCGCTGTGGGCGAAGCTCGCGGACGGCACCGACTGGGACGGCCCGCTGGCCGCGGCCCGCTCGGCGCTCGGCGCCGGGGAGCGGCAGGCCCGCCGGGTCTCCGGACGGCACGGTGCGCCCTCCGAGGCGGCCGCGCTCACCCGGCGCATGCTCGACGCGGTCCCGGCGGCGCACGCGGGCGCCGAGGTCAGGGAGTGGGCCGACGGCTGCTCCGTCGCCGCCCTCCAGGTGCACCGCATCCTGGACACCGCACCCGCCGGCGGCACCCGCACGGTGGCGGCGCGCCGCGAGGGCCGCACGGACGGCATGTCCCCGCTGGTCGCGGCCGAACTCCGCCGCCAGGTAAGGATCCTGGAACTCCTGGCCGACAAGGGCGCGGGCCCGACGGGCGGCCTGCGCCAGGCCTTGGACGTGTCGACGGAGGGCCGCAGGGTGCTGCGGGCGGTGGTGTCGCGGCGGGCGCGGGGGCGGGGGTGACGGGCCGCCTCGCCCGGCGCTGTCCCGGAGGGTGCGGGGAGTCCGTCCCGCGCTCTTCGTGAGGGCCCGGCGGACGAGCGTCGCGCGACTCGTCCCGGCCGTGCACCGGGAGCGTCCGGACCCGGTCGGTCCGGTGCCGTGAGCGAGCTGCCCCTGAGGCAGGAGCAGATGAGTGAGGTCGCCGGTGAGGCGGACGGGGTGGGCCGCGCCGCACCTCGCGTACCGGCCCGTGCCGCTCCCCGGTCGAGGAGGGAGCGGCGCGGGCGTGGCTACGGTGTCAGTGCCTGGCCCAGGTGGGCGCCCGCCGGGGTGCCGAGGAGCGCGCGTCCGTAGTAAACGCCGCTGGCGCCGGGGACAGTCGAACCGGCGCTGTCCAGTTGGAGGATCGTGCCGTCGCCCGCGTCCTCGCCCTCGGCGCCGATGGCCAGGTCCGCGCGGCCTGATCCGGACAGGTTGGCCAGCGTCACCGAGGAACCGAGGCGGTCACCCGACTCGGTGGAGCCCGGGACGTCGGGCTCGTCCTGCGAGAACGCCTTCGCGCCCGTGCCGGTGAGGCCGGCGGACGTCCCCTTCAGGAGCAGCGAGGTACCCGCGTCCTTGCGGCTGGTTCCCGAGCGGGTGATGTCCTCGTCCGGGGCGCCGGTCAGGACGTCCGCGTAGCCGTCGTGGTTGTAGTCGCCGGCCGTGACCGACCAGCCCATGGCGTCGCCGGCCTCGGCGGCGCCGGGGACGCCGGACGTCGCCTGGTGGACCGTCTTCCTGCTCGTCGTCGAGAGGCCCGTCGACGTGCCGGGGACCACCGTGACCTGGCCGCCCGCGTGGGCGCCGGACTCGGCGGTGTACGGCTGGCCGATGACCAGGTCGTCGTAGCCGTTGCCGTTGACGTCGCCCACGGCGACCGAGCGGCCGCCCGGCACGGACAGGACGCCGACCCGGCTCAGGCCCGAGCGGCCACCGCGGAACCAGGCGATCTTCCCCTTGCCCGCCTGGTCGCGGTAGGTGAGCGCCACGTCCGCGTAGCCGTCGCGGTTGAAGTCGCCGGACGCGGCGTCGGCGTACGCGATGGCCGTGTCGCCCGAGGTGAGGCTGCCGCCCGACTCGTGGTCCGGGTCCAGGCGCGCGGCCCAGGAGCCGCCCGTGCCCGTCGCGGCCGCGAAGACGTCCGCCTTGCCGTCGTTGTTGAAGTCGCCGGAGGCGACCGCGGAGCCGAACCTGGCGCCGGGGTAGTGGAAGTCGTCCGACAGCTGCATGTCGGTGCCGGACGTGAACGTCGGGCCGTACAGCATGGTGACCGCGCCGCGGTCGGCGTGGCCCGACGTGTCGTCCTCGCCGGGGGCGCCGATGACGAGGTCCGCGTACCCGTCGGCGTTCAGGTCGCCCCACGCCGTGGCCGCGCCCCAGTTGTCGCCGGCCTCCGAGTTGCCGGGGACGCCCGGGCTCGTCTGGGTCAGGGACATCTTCGCGTCGCCGACCGGGCCGCCGGGCCCGCCGGGCAGGACCGTCACCCGGCCGCGGCTCGACGAGGCCTTCGGGGTGGCGGCTATCAGGTCCGTGACACCGTCGCCGTTGAAGTCCCCGTCCGCGGCGGCCGAGCCGGTAACCGCGTCGTCCGCGGCCGACGCCGCCAGGACCGGCGTCCCGGAGTCCGCCACCGCGTGGGCCGCCGCTCCCGGGATGCCCAGCACGACGGCTCCCACCGTCAGCAGGGCCCGGCGCCCGAGCGTGAGCGGCCGGTAGGCGTGCGCTCCGCGCGGGTGCCTCTGCGTCTGCGGCTCTGCCAGTGCCGTGTGGACAGTGCGCTGGTCGCTGCTGCTGCGCGTGGTGCGCAGGTTCAATTCCCCCACCCCTTCAGCCATGTTTCACCGGCCCGGCGCGCTCCGTGCACCCTGTGCACAGGGCAGTCGTGGGCCTTCTTCTGCGACTGACGGTACGTCGGAAGGGTTGTAGGCCCGAAGGCGGTCCGGCACGTGATGTATCCCGCACCGCGCAGGTGTGACGCGCGGGCGGGGCGGGGCGCTGGGCCATGTGAGAGTGGTGCGGTGGTGCAACGGGTGGGGCTGGGGCTACGGGTGGGGAATCGCATGCGGAAGCACCGAGGGTGGATACGGGCCGCCGCGCTCTGTCTCGCGGTGGGCGCCCTCGCGTCCTGCGGCACGGACCGGCGGGTGTCGTACTCCGGCGGCACCCTCGAAGAGATCGCGCCGGCCGACGAGCGGCGCGGCAAGGAGCTGGCCGTCGAGGGCATGCGGCTGCTCAAGGACGCGGACTCCGTGCGGATCGGTGTCGAGATGACCTCCGGGAAGGGGCATCAGAAGGTCACGCTGCACATGGACCGCGACAGCAACTGCACCGGCACCTTCGACTCCGGCCCGGCGCAGCGCGGCGACCTCATCACGCTCTCCGGCGGGGCCACCTACGTACGGTTCAGCGACCGGGCGCTCGACGAGATGCGGGCGCTGGGGGCGCAGCGCGGACCGGCGGTGGCAGCGCGGGTCCGGGAGCGGACGGCGCTCGCGCGCGGCAAGTACCTGAAGATCCCGGCGGGCTCCGCCACGAAGGGCCCTTCGATGCCGCTGAGCAGCTGCGACCTCGACAACTTCACCGAGGCGATGCCCGGCGTCCCGGATGCGGACGAGAGCTTCAAGGCACTGCCGGAGACCCGGCGTTACGGCACCGGCGTCGTCCCGGTCGTCGAGAGCGACGAGGAACGGGAGACGACGCTGTACGTCGCCTCGGACGGCAAACCGTACGTCCTCGGGGTCCGGGTGGGGGACGACGGCGACGGGACGATGACGATGCGGATGTCCGCGTACGACGAGCCGGTCGCCGCGGTGGCCCCCGCGGCGGCGGAGACGGTCGACATCTCCGAGATCGGCCCCGGGGATTCGGGCGGGGGATCGCTCTTCGAGGTGTGAGTGCCCGGCCGGCCCGGCGCCGGCCCGCCCCCGCACCGCGCCCCGCCCCCTGTGACACTTCCGCGCCCGCCGACGCTGTGGACCGTGAAGGCACAGGCGCGGTGACCTGTGCGGTGTCGGCCGGATGGGAGCGGGTTGGGCCAGGGTGCGGAACCCCGTCGCGCGCAGTCGTACGACGAGGAGTTGGGCAGGGCCGTCGCGGCGGCCCAGGAGGGGGACGAGGCCGCCTTCGCGGTCGCGTACCGCCTGGTCCAGCCGGGGCTCGTCGGCTATCTGCGCGGCCTTGTCGGCACGGAGGGCGAGGCGGCCGAGGACGTCGCCGCGGAGGCGTGGCTGGAGATCGCCAGGGACCTCGGGCGGTTCCGCGGGGACGGGGCGGGCTTCCGCGGCTGGACCGCCACGATCGCCCGGCACCGGGGCCTGGACCATCTGCGCCGGCAGAAGGCACGGCCGCGCCACGCCGCCCTGGAGCAGGACGTCCTCGAACTGCCGGGACCGCACAGCACGTCGGCCGCCGCGCTGGAGGCGATCTCGACCGAGCGGGCGCTCGCCTTCATCGCGACGCTGCCGCGCGACCAGGCGGAGGCGGTGCTGCTGAGGGTGGTGGTCGGTCTGGACGGGCCGGGCGCCGCACGCGTCCTCGGCAAGCGGCCGGGGGCGGTGCGGACGGCCGCGTACCGCGGTCTGCGCAGGCTGGCCGAGCGGATGGGGCTCGACGGGCACGAGGGACACGAGGGACGCAAGGGACACGAGGGACAAGAGGGGCTCGACGGCGTGCCGGACGACGGCCGCGGCGCGTCGGGGGAGGCGGGATGACTTCGCGGAAGCCGACAAACTCCGGGAGGGCCGAGGACGCCCCGCCCGCCGCCGTGCCGGACGCGCTCGCGGTCCTCGACGGGCTGCTGGCCACGGCGCTGCGCGCCACGGCGGGTGCGCGCCGCGGCGGTTCGGAGCGGGCGGCACAGCGCAGGGCGGTCGCCGCGTTCCGCGCGGCCCGCGACGCGGGAGCGCACCACGCCCATCCCCGCCGCACCGACGACTGGCGCCCGCGCACGCACTGACGCGGCACCGCCTTTTCGGCTGCTCTGATCGGCTGCTCTGGTCGGCTGTTCCGGTCGCCCGCTCAGGTCGCTGCTGCGGTCAACTGCTCCGGGGAGGCGTGAGCTTGTCGAGGCCGGGCCCGATCCCGAGAAGGGCACCGGGCGCCGCAGGGTGCCCCGGAAGATGCCCGGCCGCGGTGGCAGGCGAGGCCGTATCAGCCCGGAACGGAGTCAGCCGTGCCGGAGACGGCCGGGGCCGCCACCCCCCACAGGAGAGGCCCCGGCCGGCACACGGCACGAACCGCGTGCGGTCCGTACTCCCTTCAGCGCCGCGGGTGCGTTTTCTGTCACACCGCGCTCTGTCACCCGTTAGTTGCGCGTTGTACAAACATGGACGTAGCCCTGTCCGAGCCCGTAGCGTGCTGCTTCGCGCCGGGGCCGGGCGCAGATCTCCGAGTGGCAGGATTGAGAGAGTGCTGGGGGACGACGCGGAGCTGACCGCCGCGGTGCTTGCGGCGCAGGACGGGGACGAGACCGCGTTCCGGACTGTGTACCGCGCCGTGCACCCACGGCTGCTGGGATACGTACGCACGCTGGTCGGCGACCCGGAGGCCGAGGACGTCGCCTCCGAGGCCTGGCTGCAGATAGCGCGCGACCTCGACCGGTTCAGCGGCGACGCGGACCGGTTCCGGGGCTGGGCGGCACGCATCGCGCGCAACCGCGCCCTCGATCACATACGCATGCGGGGGCGCCGCCCCGCGGTCGGCGGCGACGAGTCGGAGCTGACCGGGAAGCCCGGCGACGCGGACACCGCGGGCGAGGCGATGGAGTCCCTCGCCACCGGCGACGCCCTCGCCCTGATAGCCCAGCTCCCGCAGGACCAGGCGGAGGCCGTCGTGCTCCGCGTCGTCGTCGGACTCGACGCGAAGAGTGCCGCGCAGACCCTCGGGAAGCGCCCCGGAGCCGTCCGCACGGCCGCGCACCGCGGCTTGAAACGCCTCGCCGAACTGCTCGGCTCCCAGGGGGCGGACCCCAAGGACGCGCTCGGCGCCGTACCGCCTCAGCGGGAGGCGCGGGGGTGTGCGGTGACGTCCGCCGGTGTGACGCAATCGCGTACGCGGACGCAGAAGGACATGTGATGGCCGACGAGCAGCACAAGTGGCTGGACCGCGACGCGGCGGAGCGTTTGCTGCGCGGAGAGCCCCTCGACGGCATCGACCCCCAGGTGCGCGAGCAGGCCGACCGGCTCGCCGGGGCGCTCGCCGCACTGGCCGGGCAGGACCGGGCCGCCGAACCCGGACGCACGGCGGACACCGCCGCCGGGCAGGTCGCCGGTTCCGCCCGTGACGCCGCCCCCGCCGCCGGTGAACTCCCGGGCGAGGCCGCCGCGTTGGCCGCCTTCCGGGCCGCCCGCGCGGCGGGCCCGCAGGCGCACACCGCACGCACCGCCCCCTACGCCACGGCCGCCCACGAGGCCGCCGCGTCCGAGACCGTGCGTTTGTCACGGGTCGAGGACCGTCCGCGCCCGAGCCGTTGGGGACGCCCGGTCCGCTTCGGCGTCGCCGCGGCCCTCGCTGCCTGCATGATCGGCGGTGTCGCCGTGGCCGCGGGGACGGGCGTGCTGCCCTCACCGTTCGGCGCGCACGGCGACCCGGGCCCCGCGGCCTCCGCGTCCCCGGTCGCCACGCCGGAGGAGTCGCTCGCCGCCTCGCCGTCCGACGACACGAGCGAGCCGTCCGAGGACGTCGTGCCCGACGAGAGCACGGCTCCCGACGAGGAGCCGACCCGCGAGCCCGCGTCCGGCCCGCCGCCGGCCACCGAGGACGACGGCGGCGACCACGGCACCGGCCCCACGCGGCAGCCGAGCGGCGGCGACCGGCCGCCCCGGGGCGACGAGGCCGCCACGTGGTACCGCAAGGTCGTGATCGCCTGCCGCGCCTACCGCAGCGGCGAGCTCCAGGGCGAGAAGCGCAGGCGCCTGGAGGAGGCCGCCAAGGGGCCTGCCCGCGTGGAGGCGTTCTGCGGCCGGGTCCTCGGCGGCGGCTCGGGCGGCGGCCAGCAGGGCGGTGGCCAGCAGGGCGGCGGCCAGGGTGATGGCGGCCACGACGGTGGCGGCGGCCACGACGGTGACGGTGACGACGGCGGCGACGGGAACGGGTCGGGTGGTGAGGGGGACGGCGGATCGGGTGGCGATACGGGCGGCGCACCCGTGCCTCCCGGGGGCGGTCGTCCTTCTTCGGCCCCCACCGCTTCCTACAGTGCGCTGCCCCGGCTCCCGTAGCCCCCGGCCCGCCCTTTTCTCTGCCGTTTTCGGCCGGCTGTGACGTTTTTCGGGGCCGCGGCGCAGTAATAAGTGAGCCGACTGGTCATCGGCCCGTGCACGAGCCGGGGGTTCCCCCCGTACCTTCGGCTCTGTGCCCTCGGCGTGGGCGGGATACGTTCCCCCGATCCCGCCCACGCCGCTTTTCTCCGTTCGTTCTCTCCGTCCGTTCTCTCCACTGGTTCTCCCCGCGTGTCTCACGCGGGGAGGCGTCACTTGTAGATGACCACCCGGTCGCCGTCGCGCACCTGCGCGAACAGGCTCGCGATCTTCTTCTCGTCCCTGACGTTCACACAGCCGTGCGACGCACCGGTGTAGCCCCTGGCCGCGAAGTCCGACGAGAAGTGGACGGCCTGGCCGCCGCTGAAGAACATCGCGTACGGCATCGGGGTGTCGTAGAGCGTCGAGACGTGGTGCCGCGACTTCCAGTAGACGCTGAACGTGCCCTCGCGGGTCGGCGTGTACTGCGAGCCGAACCGCACGTCCATCGTCGACACGGCCTTGCCGTCGATCATCCACGTCAGCGTGCGGCTGCTCTTGGCGATGCACAGGACCCGGCCGGTCAGGCAGCGCTTGTCGGGCTTGGCGGGCGGCATCCCGCCGCCCGCGTACAGCTCGGGCCGGGTCGGCTCGCGCGTCATGCCGAGCAGCTTCTGCCAGGTCACGGTGTCCGTGCGGCCGGTGCGGGGCAGGCCGCGCTTGGCCTGGAAGCCCTTGACCGCCGCGGTGGTGACGGCGCCGTACGTACCCGTGGGGTTCTCGGAGAACCAGGCGATCTGCCGCAGCCTGGCCTGCAGCTCCCGCACCCGCCCGTCCCGGTCGCCCGCCTCCATGAGCGTTTTCGCGGGCGGGGGAGCGGGGGTGGGCGTGGCGGCCGGAGCAGGGGCCTCGGGCGTGTGCGAAGGGGAACGCCGCGTCGGCGAGCGCTTCCCCGACGTCCCCGGCGTACTCGATGCCTCCGCGGTCCTCGACGCCCCCGGCCTGTCGTCCTTGCCGCTCGGCGTCCCGTCCGCGTCCACCGCGACCGCCTTGCACCCCGCCGTCAGGACCAGCACCGCCACGGCCCCCGCCGATATCGCGCCCTTGCCCATCACGCCCCCGTGTTCGTAGTCGGTGTCCCCTGGAGGACACCTTCGACTCTGACAGCACTGACAACGCTTCTGGAAGTGTTTCCCGGTTTGCCGCGAGTGACGCGTCCCGCCCGCGGGCGCAAGCTGGACGCATGACACACGAGTCGGAGTCCGGACTGCCCATCGAACCCGTGTACGGCCCCGAGGCCCTTGCGGGCTGGGACCCGGCGGAGAAGCTCGGCGCCCCCGGCGCGTACCCCTTCACCCGCGGCGTCTACCCGACGATGTACACGGGCCGCCCCTGGACGATGCGCCAGTACGCGGGGTTCGGCACCGCCGCCGAGTCCAACGCCCGCTACCGGCGGCTGATCGAGCACGGCACCACCGGACTGTCCGTCGCCTTCGACCTGCCGACCCAGATGGGCCACGACTCCGACGCCGCCCTCGCGAGCGGCGAGGTGGGCAAGGTGGGCGTCGCGGTCGACTCGGTCGAGGACATGCGCGTCCTGTTCGGCGGAATCCCGCTGGACCGGGTCTCCACGTCGATGACGATCAACGCCCCCGCGGCCCTGCTGCTCCTCCTCTACCAACTCGTCGCCGAGGAGCAGGGCGTCGCGGCCGGCGAGCTGACCGGCACCATCCAGAACGACGTGCTCAAGGAGTACATCGCGCGCGGCACGTACATCTTCCCGCCCCAGCCGTCGCTGCGGCTCGTCGCGGACACCTTCCAGTACTGCCGCGCCGAGATCCCCAAGTGGAACACCATCTCCATCTCCGGGTACCACATGGCGGAGGCGGGGGCCTCGCCCGCGCAGGAGATCGCCTTCACGCTGGCCGACGGCATCGAGTACGTCCGTACGGCCGTCGCGGCGGGCATGGACGTGGACGACTTCGCGCCGCGGCTGTCCTTCTTCTTCGTGGCGCGCACGACGATCCTCGAAGAGGTCGCCAAGTTCCGTGCGGCCCGGCGCATCTGGGCGCGCGTGATGAGGGAGGAGTTCGGCGCCCGCGATCCCAAGTCGCTGATGCTGCGCTTCCACACCCAGACGGCGGGCGTCCAGCTCACCGCCCAGCAGCCCGAGGTGAACCTCGTCCGGGTCGCCGTCCAGGGCCTCGGCGCGGTCCTCGGCGGCACCCAGTCGCTGCACACCAACTCCTTCGACGAGGCCATCGCGCTCCCCACCGACAAGTCCGCCCGCCTCGCCCTGCGCACCCAGCAGGTCCTGGCGTACGAGACGGACGTGACGGCGACGGTCGACCCCTTCGCCGGGTCGTACGTCGTGGAGCGCATGACGGACGACGTGGAGAGCGCGGCCCTCGGCCTGATGCGGCGGGTCGAGGACCTGGGCGGCGCGGTGCACGCCATCGAGCAGGGCTTCCAGAAGGGCGAGATCGAGCGCAACGCCTACCGGATCGCGCAGGAGACGGACAGCGGCGAGCGCGTCGTGGTCGGCGTCAACCGTTTCCGGCTCGACGAGGAGGAGCCGTACGAGCCGCTGCGCGTCGACCCGGCCATCGAGGCCCAGCAGGCCGAGCGCCTGGCCCGGCTGCGCGCGGAACGGGACGGGGCGGTGGTGGACGCGGCACTCGCCGCGCTCCAGGAGGCGGCGAAGGGCCGGGCCAACGTCCTGTACCCGATGAAGGAGGCGCTGCGGGCGCGGGCCACGGTGGGCGAGGTGTGCGACGCGCTGCGGGAGGTGTGGGGGGCGTACGTGCCGACGGACGCGTTCTGAGAACCGGATTCCGAGGCCCGGACGGGCCGGGCGGCGAGCTCGTTGTCCGGCAACCGGACACGGATGTCCTGATGCCGTACACCCGTGCGAGACTCCGCCCATGCTGGGTGTCACCGATCTTCCGACCTATCTCGCGGGCCTCGCCCTGATCATTCTGCTGCCGGGGCCGAACTCGCTGTACGTGCTCTCCGTCGCCGCCCGCCGCGGCATACGCACCGGCTACACCGCGGCCGCCGGCGTGTGGTGCGGGGACACCGTCCTGATGACGCTGTCCGCGGCCGGTGTGGCCTCGCTGCTGCAGGCCAACGCGGTGCTCTTCGGGATCGTGAAGTACGCGGGCGCCGGATACCTGGCCTGGCTCGCGGTCGGCATGCTGCGGGGCGCCGTCGCGATGTGGCGCTCGCGGCGCGAGAAGGCGGCGGACGCGGCGGGCGAGGGCGGGGCGGGCGTGAACCCCGCCGAGCGGCCGTTCCGCAGGGCCCTGGTGATCAGCCTGCTCAACCCGAAGGCGATCCTGTTCTTCATCGCCTTCTTCGTGCAGTTCGTCGACCCCGGATACGCGTACCCGGCGCTCTCCTTCGTCGTCCTCGGCGCCTTCGCGCAGATCGCGAGCGTCCTCTACCTCACGGCCCTGATCTTCGGCGGCACCCGCCTCGCGGCCGCCTTCCGCCGCCGCAAGCGCCTCTCGGCGGGCGCTTCCTCGGCGGCGGGCGCGCTGTTCCTCGGGTTCGCGGTGAAGCTCTCGCTCAGCAGCGTCTGAGCGTTCGGGACGGCCGGGCGGGGGCATCCGGCGCTCCGCGGTGCTCAGTGGTGCCAGGCCGAGCCGCCCACGTTGTGGATCATCCGCTGGAGGACCTTCAGCGTGCGGACGTAGTCCTCGTCCGTGATGCCCTCGTGTATCTCCGCGCGCAGTCGCTTCTGGCGCTCGGCCACGCGGGAGCGGAGTGCGCCGCCCTCGTCGGTCAGGGCGATGCGGCCCGTGGCGTCCTCGGTGATCAGCCCGCGGTCGCGCAGGGCCCCGATGTCGTGGTGCAGCGCGCCGGCGCCGACTTCCAGGTAGCCCTTCAGGACGGTCACGACCTCCTCGCGGGGACGGCCCAGCGGCGCCTCCACGAGCTGGTTGAGGACCCACCACTGGGGCTGGGTGAGGCCGTGCTCGGCGAGGGTGGTGCGGATGTGGTGGACGACGGCGGCGCCCGCGGCCGAACTCCAGTAGCCGACCGGCTGGCCGACGAGCTCCGCGTCGCTGTGCGAGTACGTGAAAGTGGTCATGTGCTGGAACGTAGAACCTCAAGCAAGGTTCACGTCAAGCCCTTCGTGCGTCGACCCCTTTCACGAGCCCAGCCCGCCGCGGTCCGCCCCGCACCGCGCCAGATACCCGGTCAGCCCGTCCCGCGCGTCCTCGCCGGCCCATCCCACGTATCCGTCGGGGCGGACCAGGAAGAGGCCCTTCCCGTACGGCTCGTACGCGGGTACGTGGTGGACGTGGACCGTGGCGCCGTTCAGGGGTGGCAGTTCCGCGTCCGTACCCACCGCGAGCAGCGTGAAGTGCGGGCCCCGGAACGCGTCGAACAGGGTGGCGGTGCCGCACGGCCCGTCCGGCGCCCGGTCGCCCGCCCGCAGCGCCTGGGCCGGCAGGCCCTCGCGGGTCTCCACCGCCAGTGACGCCCCCCGGTAGCCGATGCCGAGCTGCCGGGTGGCCGCCCCGCGCCGGGCCTCGCCGCGGTGGATGCGGGTGGAAAGGCCCAGCATCCGCGCGGCGTTGGGCAGCCGTTCCTCCTCGTAGGTGTCGATGAGCGCGTCGGGCGCGCCGTGCCGCAGCACCGCGCCCAGCTTCCAGCCCAGGTTGTAGGCGTCCTGAACGCTGGTGTTCAGGCCTTGGCCGCCGGCGGGGGAGTGGACGTGCGCCGCGTCCCCGGCGAGCAGGACGCGTCCCTCGCGGAAGCGCTCCGCCAGGGCGGCGCGCGGCCGGAAGTCCGAGGACCAGCGGACCTCGGTCACGTCGTCGGCGCTCAGGTGGGTGCGGGTGGCCAGGACCTCCCGTACGCCCCGCAGCGAGAGGTCGGGGGTCGTCCCGGCCGGGAACTGGGCGGTCAGCTGGAAGTCCTCGATGCCGGGCAACGGGCAGATCGCCAGGAACGGGCCGCCGTCTTCGGCGGGCGGGAACATGTGCCAGTGGTCGCGGTCCAGCGCGGGGACGCGGACGTCCGCGACCAGGACCGGGTTCGGGTCGACGTCCTCGCCCGCCATGGCGATGCCCAGCGCCCGGCGCACGGTGGAGCGGCCGCCGTCCGCCGCCACCGCGTACGCCGCGCGCACCGCCGCGCCCGTGGAGAGCCGGGCGGTGACGCCGTCCGCGTCCTGGGTCAGTTCCGTCACCGCGGTGCCGAACGCGACGTCGCCGCCGAGCTCCCGCAGTCGCGCGAGGAGGATCTCCTGGGTGCGCCACTGGGGGAGCATGCGTGCCGCCTCGTGGGGCGCGGTCTGCGTCGGCTCGGGGTCGTCGAACATCCGGTGCTCGCCCTGCCGCACGCCGTTCCGCCACACCATGCCGACCGGGATCGGGCCGCCCGCCGCGAGGACCGCGCCGACCACGCCCAGGTCGTCGAAGACCTCCAGGGTGCGGGGCTGCAGGCCCTTGCCGCGCGAGCCGGTGAAGAGGCCGGTGTCCCGCTCGACGACGAGGGCGGGCACGCCGCGCCTGGCCAGGTCGCAGGCGAGGGTGAGGCCGGTCGGTCCCGCGCCCACGACGAGGACGCCGGTTTCCTTAACGTTGTTAAGTGCCATGTCCCGAGCCTGCGCTTAACGGTGTTAAATTGTCAAGGTGGCTACGACGAAACTGGACCGCACCCGCGTGGCGCGCACCGCGCTCGACCTGCTGAACGAGACCGGTCTCGAAGGGCTGACCCTGCGCGCCATCGCGCAGCGCCTCGACGTGAAGGCACCCGCCCTGTACTGGCACTTCAAGGACAAGCAGGCGCTGCTCGACGAGATGGCGACCGAGATGATGCGGCGGATGGGCGCGGAGTCCCCGGCCCCGCCCGACCCCGACTGGCAGGTGGCCCTCACGACCGCGATGCGGGGCCTGCGCGGTCACCTGCTGCGCTACCGCGACGGCGCCAAGGTGTTCAGCGGCACGCACTACACGGACCTGTCGTACGCGGCGCCCATGGAGGCCATGCTGCGGACGCTGACCGGGGCGGGCTTCGCGCCGGGCCCCGCGGCCCGCGCCTGGTTCACCGTGTACAGCTACACCATCGGCTACGTCATCGAGGAGCAGGCCACGGGCCCCGGTGGCGGCGCGGAGGCCTACGACCTGGCGGCGCGCGCCGAGCGCCTGGCCGCGTACCCGCTGGCCGCGGCGGCGGGCGAGGAGCTGTTCCGCGCGCACGACCGCGGCTTCGAGACGGGGCTCGCCGCGGTCGTGGCGGGGATCGGGGCGACGTTCGCCCCGTCTGCGTCCTCCTCCGGAGGGCCCGCTGCCGTAGAGGTGACTTCCGCGGAGCTCACTTCCGGGGAGTGAGGCCCCGGCCGAGTCCCGTGCGGATGAGGGGGGTCAGCCGTTCCTCGACGCACTTGTTCAGGAGCCACGCCAGCGTCAGCATCGCGAGGACCGTCAGGCCGAACGTCGCGTACGACGGCACGCCCAGGTGTCGGTGCAGCACCTCGACACTCACCCAGCCCAGGTGCTCGTGCACCAGGTAGAAGGGGTACGTCAGCGCCCCTGCCACGGTCAGCCAGCGCCAGTTCAGCCGGTCGAGGCGGCCGAGCGCGATCAGGAGCACCGCCGCGAATCCGGCCGTCACGACCACCATGATCCCGGCCGACGACCGGTACGAGAAGAAGTCCGGGTTCGGCGCGTGCCACAGCTGGTCGACCGCGTAGTGCTGGCCGATCAGCCAGCTCACCCCGGTGATGCCCCACGCCGTGAGGTCGCGGCGGTCGCGGTGGATCAGGTAGATGCCGATGCCGCCGATGAAGAACGGGGCGTACTCCGGCATCAGGACCAGGTCGAGCAGCGGTTCGTCGGCCGCCTCCGCGACGGCCGCCGACAGCGTCCACACCGCGCAGAACAGCACCACCCGCGCGCGGGTCGCGCCCGGCATGACCACGCACAGCGCGAACAGCGCGTAGAAGCGCAGCTCGGCCCAGAGCGTCCAGCAGACACCGAGGACCCGGTCCACGCCCAGGGGTTGCTGCAGCATCGTGAGGTTGACCAGCGCGTCGCTCGGCGAGACCGCCTTGTACGCGACGACGGGCAGCGCGAAGACCGCCGTGACCAGGACGATCGCCGCCCAGTAGGAGGGCAGCAGCCGGGCGGCGCGGGAGGCGAAGAACGAGCGCAGGGGCCTGCCCCAGCCGCTCATGGAGATCACGAATCCGCTGATCACGAAGAAGATCTGCACGCCGAGGCAGCCGTACGCGAACCACTCGCTCGCCGTCGGGAACTGCACCCTGGGCGAACTGCCCCAGGCCTCGGCGATCTCGCCGTCCCGGCCGCCGTAGTGGTAGGCGGCGACCATGAGCGCGGCGACCAGGCGCAGCCCGTCCAGGGCCCGCAGCCGGGGCTTCGCGCGGGCGGTCCGGGCCTGCGGGACCGCGGGCGAGGTGGGTTCCGGCCCCGGTGAGAGCTGCGGGGGCGCGGGTGCGGGAGAGGTCATCCGAGCGCGGTCCGCTTGAGGGAGCGCTGCACGGAGCGGGCTCGGCGGGCGACACGGCGGACGGCCGCGTTGCGCGGGATGAAGGCGAGCTGCGAGGGGACGGCGCCCGGCAGCGCGAGCGCGGTCAGGCGGCGCCGCTTGAAGTAGCGCCAGGTGGCGGCGGAGAGGCTGCGGGCGAGGTAGCGCTCGGCGTCGGGGCGCAGCCCGGGGTAGATCTGCGGCTGCATCGCGAAGCCGACGGCCTTGAGGAGGTTCGTCAGTTCGCCGGTGCCGAGACTCGCTTCCTGGGCGCGGACCGCCGCCTTGTCGGTGAGCTCGGGCAGCAGCGCGTCGACGATGGTGACGGGGACGCGGTTGCTGTTCTGGTAGGGCGCGAGGCGTTCGAGGAGCAGGTCCGTGCCGGTGCGGGCGGCGGGCAGGCCGTAGAGCGCGGACGCCGTGAGCAGCGCCGTGGAGAAGCAGCCGATGACGAGCGCGGGGCGCATCCGCTGGTAGAGGACCTCGGCGAGCACGGGGCTCTCGAGCACGGTCAGCTCGACGCCGATCGCCCGCGCCTCCTTCTCCAGGGCGCGCGACCAGCGTGCCGGCGCGGTGGGGTGCGGCTTGAACACCACCTGCGTGTGGCCGAGCCGGGCGGCCCCGCGCACCATGCGGATGTGCAGCTCCTCCTCTTCCTCCGGGGTGAGGATGGAGAGCGCGGAGAGGTACTGGCCGAGGACGAGCGCGGCCCCTTCGAGGCCGGGCAGCGCGGGCGTCGGCTGCGCGGTGCCCAAAGCGTCCTGTGTGTCCTGTGCGTCCTGTGTGTCCTCGCCCGGTTCGGCGAGTTCGGCGAGTACGCGCACGAACGCGTCGGTCGGCACGACCTCGGGGCGCACGCCGAACTCGGTCAGGAGCAGCGGGGTGAGGCCCGGCACCAGGTCCAGGTGCAGCAGGCGCCGCACCCGGGTGCCGACCAGCGGGTCGATCTTGTTGCGGGTGGGGCCGTAGCTCATCAGGCCGTCGGCGTAGACGTCCACGGGGACGCCGGTGAAGATCTGCGCGAGGGCCAGCGCGGGGTTGACCTGGATGGACTCGACGGCCAGTTCGACGTCGTCGTCACCGAGGTCCCACAGCATCCGGACGTAGCGCTCCCACAGCACGACGTCGTCGCCACGCGGGGCCCAACCGCCCGGGTGGAACGGGGAGATGGTCTCGTTCCAGGACCGCACCTCGTCGAAGCGGCCGCGCAGCCGTTCGAAGCCCGGTGTCCCGTCCAGGGGCGTGGTCGTCTCGGGCGTCGCCGCGTTGTTGCTGACCAGGAGGATGCGCCGGTCGGCGGGGCCGAACCGGCCGGCGTCCAGGGCGGCGGCCAGGGTCGCTGTGCCGTACAGCGTGGACGCCATGAAGATCTGCGTCATACGCGCCATTACGCCGCCACCTCCGCGGGCACCGGACGCCGACGCAGCCGGCGCAGCCTGGTCGCCCGCTGGACGTCCATGGAGTCGAGCGCGTCGTCCAGCACGCCCTGCGGCATCCGCTTCAGCGCGGCCGCACTCATTGACTTCAATTTCCGCGCCACGGATGGCTCGAACCTTTCGATGGATCCCAAATGGTGGGAGATGATCGCGCAGTAAGTGCGGACGGCCTTCGGCAGGAGTTTCTCCGCGTCCCTGTCGGCCGCCGTTTCCCGCACCACCTGGTCGAATGCCTTGATGAAATCGAGCTGGCGTACGTCGCCGATCTGCGTCAGTGACGAGGCGACACCGCGCCGGTAGAACACCCCGAGAAGACTCACCGCGGCGAACGATTCCGCCTCGCGGTGCAGGCGCCAGATCCAGGGCCGGTCCTCGGCGGTGCGCAGGCCGTCGGTGAAGTGCAGCAGCCCCGCGTCGGCGAGCCGGCGGTGGTAGATGCCCGCCCAGGCGTACGCGTAGTCGACGGACGTCGAGCGGTCGGCGGGCAGGATCACCTCGCGCGGGCTCATCACGACGCCCCGCCTGCCGTGCGGCACGCGGTGCACGGTGCGGGCCCGCGCGGTGCACTGCACATGGTCGGTGCGCACGAAGTCGCACCCCAACTCCTCGATGGAACCGACGAGTCGGTCGAAATATCCGGGCGCGAGCCAGTCGTCACCGTCCAGGAAGGTGAGGTACTCGCCGCGTGCCGCGTCGAGGCCCGTGTTACGGGCGGTCGCGAGGCCTCCGTTCGTCTCGTGGCGCAGGAGGACGGCGCCGGGAAGCTCGCGCGCCGCACGCTCGAGGATGTCCGGAGTCTCGTCGCGCGAGCAGTCGTCGACGAGAATGAATTCGAAGTCGTCACGTGCGTTGGCGCGCAGACTCCGCAAGGTGTCGGGCGCGTATTGCTGCACGTTGTAGAACGGCACGATGACCGAGAGCTTAACCACGTGGGTGACGTTAGGTGTCGGCCCGTGATTCGTGTCGACC
Organism: Streptomyces sp. NPDC040622; assembly: GCF_055593965.1. Classification (NCBI taxonomy): domain Bacteria; kingdom Bacillati; phylum Actinomycetota; class Actinomycetes; order Kitasatosporales; family Streptomycetaceae; genus Streptomyces; species Streptomyces sp. NPDC040622. Next base: position 434,038 of record NZ_JBVIXD010000002.1, read on the forward strand.
CGCAGTGGGATGGCAGGTGAACGACGTGTGGCGGAATGGTTAACCGAGCGCCCGAGAAGCCCTTTCCCGAGCTGATTCGCCATTCGTCGGCATGCTGTTAACCGTTTGTTGCACCTGAGTTGGGCCGCGAATCGGAATGCCTTCCTAGCGTCTGGGACGTGCCAGCAAGCAACCAGAACCCGCTGCGGGTCGCCGTACTCGCCGACTCCGATACGCGATGGAAATGGGGCGCTCTCACCGCGAACCGCATCGTATCGGGCAGTCGGTCCGACGGTCACCGGCTCAGCGGGTACCTGCTCCGCGGCCGGGCCACCCCCACGCCCCGCCAGCTCGACGAGGTGGGCGTGCGCGCGGACTCCCTGCGCGAGGTCACCGCCGTGGAGTTCCTGCGCGAGACGGAGCGGGACGCACCCGACGTGATCGTGCTCGCCCTGGTGGGCGGGGCGGTCCAGGCGGTGCTGCACGGCCTCGCCCGCGTCACCCAGGACGCCCGCCTCACCGGCGGCCCGGCGCGCCGCCCCGTCGTCGTCACCGGCTACGTCGGCGTCGTCTACGAGAAGCTCGCCGACGGCCTCCTCCTGCGGCACGGCGCGGACGTCGTCCTCGCCAACTCGCGCCAGGACGCCGAACGCTTCCGCGCGGTGTACGAGGGAGTGGGCGCCGACGCCTCGGCGGTCACGGAGGCCGCGCTGCCCTTCCTCGGCGGAGCCCCGTACGAGAAGCACGACCCCTACACCGTCGTCTTCGCCGCCCAGCCCTCCGTCCCGGAGACCGCCGCGCACCGCACCTACCTGCTGCGCCGCCTCGCCGAGCACGCCCGCCTGCACCCCGACCGCGAGGTCCTGCTCAAGCTGCGCAGCCGGCCCGGCGAGCACACCACGCACATCGAGGAGCTGCCCTACCAGAAGCTGGCGCAGCGCATCGAGGGCGGCCTGCCCGCCAACTGCCGCCTCGTCTACGGGCACATGGGCGAGGTCCTCGACCGTACCGACCTCCTGGTCACCGTCAGCTCCACGGCCGCGCTGGAGTCCCTGCACCGCCGCATCCCCACCGCCGTCCTCACCGACCTCGGGGTGCGCGAGGCGCTCGGCAACCACCACTTCACCGGCTCCGGCTGCCTCGCCTCCTGGGACCAGCTGGACGCGGGACACCTGCCCGCACCCGACGAGGCGTGGCTCGCGCGGCAGGGCGTCGCCGCCGACGGGACGTACGAGAAGGCCTTCGACCGGGCAAGGGACCGCGTCACGGACCTGCTCGCCGACGCCGCCGCGGGCGGCCTCGCACCCCTGGACCCGTACTACAGCCTCACCACCGCCCGCGGCTATCTGCCCGGCATCCTCGCCCGCCACCACCTCGGCCCCGACGGCGCCCCGCTGCCGGGCGCGCCCGCCGCCGACAGGGACCCGGGACCCGTACGGCAGATCGTGCGCCGCGCGGCCCGCGGGGCCTACCGCCACGGAGTGCAGCGCGTGGCACCCGTCATCCGGCGGATGGGCGAGCTGTGAGCCCCCACCCCTTCCAAGGAGCCCCCATGCCCCACCCCGACCCGACGGGCGCACCGGCCCGCCGCGTGCTCGCCGTCATCCCCGCCCGAGGCGGCTCCAAGGGCGTGCCCGCCAAGAACCTCGCCCCCGTCGGCGGCGTGCCCCTGGTGGTCCGTGCCGTCCGCGAGTGCCTGGGCGCCCGCCTCGTCACCGACGTCGTCGTCTCCACGGACGACCACGTGATCGCCGAGGCAGCCCGCGCAGCGGGCGCCGAAGTGGTGCTGCGCCCCGCCGCGATCGCCGGCGACACCGCGACCAGCGAGGCCGCCGTCCTGCACGCGATGGAGGCCCACGAGGCGCTGCACGGCGCGTCCGTCGACGTCGTCCTGCTCGTCCAGTGCACCAGCCCCTTCCTCACCTGCGAGGACGTCGACGGGGTGGCATCGGCGGTCGCCGAGCACGGCGCGGACACGGCCGTCACGGTCGCGCCCTTCCACGGCTTCATCTGGCGCGACGCGGCCGACGACGCCGAGGGCGCGGACGGCTCAGGCACCGTCGGGGCGCACCGCACCGACGCGGTGGGCGCCACCACGGGCACCACGACGCTCGCCAACGCGACCCGCAGCGGCGGCGGTTACGGCGTCAACCACGACAAGTCGTTCCGCCCGCGCCGCCAGGACCGCCCCCAGGACCTCCTGGAGACCGGCGCCGCCTACGCGATGGACGCGGCGGGCTTCCGCACCGAGAAGCACCGCTTCTTCGGCCGCACCGAGCCCGTGCGCACCGACCCCGCCCGCGTCCTGGAGGTCGACGACCCGCACGACCTCGCCCGGGCCCGCGCGCTCGCCCCGCTCTTCGACGCGGAGCGCGCCAGCGCCCTCCCGACCGCCGCCGACATCGACGCGGTCGTCCTCGACTTCGACGGCACCCAGACCGACGACAGGGTGCTGATCGACTCCGAGGGACGGGAGTTCGTCTCCGTGCACCGCGGGGACGGACTCGGCATCGCGGCCCTCCGCAGGAGCGGCCTGGACCTGCTGATCCTGTCCACGGAACAGAACCCGGTCGTCGCCGCGCGCGCCAGGAAGCTCAAGCTTCCCGTCCTGCACGGCATCGACCGCAAGGACCTCGCACTCAAGCAGTGGTGCGAGGAGCAGGGCATCGCGCCCGAGCGCGTGCTCTACGTCGGCAACGACGTCAACGACCTCCCGTGCTTCGCCCTCGTGGGCTGGCCCGTGGCGGTCGCGAGCGCCCACGACGCCGTACGCGGCGCCGCACGCGCGATCACCACCGTCCCCGGTGGTGAGGGCGCGATCCGGGAGATCGCCACCTGGATCCTCGGCCCCTCTCTCGACTCCCTCCACAGTTAAGGACAGTTCCTGCCATGAGCACCATCACCCCCATCGGCGCCACCTCCCGCCTCCGTCAGTTCGGTTCGAAGACGGCCGGTCCCGGCCGGCCCGTGTACATCACCGGCGAGATCGGCATCAACCACAACGGCGACCTGGAGAACGCGTTCGCGCTCATCGACGTGGCGGCCGACGCCGGCTGCGACGCGGTCAAGTTCCAGAAGCGCACCCCGGAGATCTGCACCCCGCGCGACCAGTGGGACATCGAGCGCGACACCCCCTGGGGCCGCATGACGTACATCGACTACCGCCACCGCGTCGAGTTCGGCGAGTCCGAGTACCAGGCCATCAGCGAGCACTGCGCCAAGCGCGGCATCGACTGGTTCGCCTCCCCGTGGGACACCGAGGCCGTCGCCTTCCTGGAGAAGTTCGACCTGCCCGCCCACAAGGTCGCCTCCGCCTCGCTCACCGACGACGAGCTGCTCCGCGCCCTGCGCGCCACCGGCCGCACGGTCATCCTCTCCACGGGCATGTCGACGCCGAAGCAGATCCGCCACGCGGTCGAGGTCCTCGGCAGCGACAACATCCTGATGTGCCACGCCACGTCGACGTACCCGGCGCAGGCCGAGGAGCTCAACCTCCGCGTCATCAACACCCTGCAGGCCGAGTACCCCAACGTCCCGATCGGCTACTCCGGCCACGAGACCGGCCTGCAGACCACCCTCGCCGCGGTCGCCCTCGGCGCCACCTTCGTCGAGCGCCACATCACCCTCGACCGCGCCATGTGGGGCTCCGACCAGGCCGCCTCCGTCGAGCCGCAGGGCCTGACCCGCCTGGTCCGCGACATCCGCACCATCGAGGCCTCCCTCGGTGACGGCGTCAAGAAGGTCTACGAGTCGGAGCTCGGCCCGATGAAGAAGCTGCGCCGGGTCGCGGGCGTCGTCGCCGAGTCCGGCGCGGACGCCGAGCCGGTCGCGGTCTGAGCGCGCGACCCGCTTTAACGGGAGACGGACCAACGGGAGACGGACACACGACGATGAGCCCCCGAGTCGGCCGCGCCGCCGACGTCACCGGCGCCACCGCGCCCTCCACGCTCGCCTTCGTGGAGAGCCCTGTTCAGCTGCTGAACGTCCTGGAGTGGGCGCACGCCGCGTCCGCGACCGGTCCGGCCGGGGGCCTCACCGTCGTCGTCCTCTCCCCGAACGACCCCATGACCCGGGGTCAGCTGCGCCGCATGGCGCAACTCGCCCGCGACGAGGGCGTCGAGGTCCGCTGGGAGGAGGCGCGCGGCGGCGCGTCGGCACCCTTCCACACCATCGGCGGCCTCGCGGGCGTCCTGCGCAGGGCGGACCGGATCGTCATCGGCGACCCGTTCTCCCGCTACGTACAGCTGCTGCTGACCATCACCCGGGCCCGCTCCCTCGTGGTGGTCGACGACGGCACGGCCACCATGGAGTTCATCTCCCAGCTGGCCCGCGGCGAACGCCTCCAGCGCTGGCACCGCAAGGGTGGCCGGCCCGGCCCCCGCGACCTGGTCTTCGCGCCCGTCTCGGCCTCGGCGAGGCGCCGTCTCACGCCCGGCGGCACGCGCACCGTGGAGGTCTTCTCCTCCATGCCGATCGACAGCGCGCCGGACGGCGTGCGGATCTCGGCCAACACCTTCGCCTGGACCCGGGAACGGTTCGGGCCGCCCCGCATCACCAAGGGCTCCGACCTGGTCGGCACGTCGCTGGTCGAGACGGGCGTCGTCGACCCGGACCGCTACGTCGAGGCGGTCCGTGCGCTCGCCCGCACGCACGGCGCCACCCGCTACTTCGCCCACCGCCGCGAGAGCTCCGACAAGCTCCACCGGCTCGCCGTCGAGACGGGCCTGCAGGTGGTACGCCCGGACCTCCCCCTCGAACTCATCGCCCGCCGCGGCCCCATCGGCCGCACGATCCTCAGCTTCCCCTCCACCGTCGTCCACACCCTGCCGCTCGCCCTGGTGGGCACGGAGGTGAAGGTGGCGGTCTGCGACATCGACCCGGCCTGGCTCACGGAGACGGCGTCGCCGCGCGCCCAGGGCTTCCTGTCCGGAGTGACGGGAACGGCACGGGACGTGCACCGCCTGAGCTCGGTCATCCCGAGCCAGGCGACGGCGGCGTCCCCGCGCACGCTGGGAACCCCGGCTCCGGGCTGAGCTCCCGTGCCCTAGCGGCCGGCGAAGCGCTCCACGTACCGTCGCTGCCACGGGGTCTCCACCGCGTGCCGGTCGTAGTGTTCGCGCACATAGCCGACCGCCTCCTGCGCGGGCACACCGTCGAGCACGGCGACGCAGGCCAGCGCGGTCCCGGTGCGGCCGCGCCCGCCCGCACAGGCGACCTCGACGCGCTCGTCGGCGGCGCGCGTCCAGACCTCGTGCAGCAGCCCCCGCGCCTGCTCCCGGTCGGCGGGCGTACGGAAGTCCGGCCAGCGCAGCCACCGCGACTCCCACGGGACGCCGGGCGGCTGCTTGCCGAGGAGGTACACGCCGAAGTCGGGCGTGGCCCCCTGTGGCAACGGTCGCCGAAGCCCCCGTCCCCGCACCAGCCGCCCGGAGGGCAGCCGTAGAACTCCGGCGTCCCCGGCCTGCCAGGTCGCCGGCGTCGCGCTGTGGTCCTCGGTCATGGCAGTCCGGCGCTCCTTGGTCATGAGGGACGTGAGCGACCCATTGTGGAACGTCGTCACGGCCGCGGGGATGTCCTCGCGAGATCCGCCGCCGGACACTCGCTCCCGGGTGCCGGGCAGGGGCGCGTCATCGGTCGTCGGACGAGTTCCGCGTGGGCGCCGTCAGCCCTCCCCTCGCCGCCGTGCTGCCCGCCCCGCCATCGCCATGTCCCCCTCGCCGACGCGGAGCCGACGGGCTACGGCCTGGTCCGGCGCCGGGGCCACGCCACGGGTGCGGTGACGGCGTTGGACCGGACGGTACGGGAGGTGACGGCGGCGACGGAGGCCCGACCCGTGCGACGCCCGCCCCGACCGGGTCCCCGGGACTACCCTCGTCGCGTGGCGATCACTTACACATGGCGGGGCGACTTCGAGGACCCCGAGGTCAACGCCCTGCACGCCGAGGGATTCGGTCATCGCGTGCTGGACATCGGATGGCGGGAGCAACTGCTGCGGCATAGCCTCGGCTGGGTCTGCGCGCGGAACGGGGGCGGGGGTGGAGGCGGCCCCGGCGAGCTGGTCGGCTTCGTCAACGTCGCCTGGGACGGCGGTGTGCACGCCTTCGTCCTGGACACCGTCGTGACCGGGACGCACCGGGGGCAGGGCATCGGCGCGGGGCTCGTGGCCCGTGCCGTCGAAGGGGCGCGCGAACAGCGGTGCGAGTGGCTGCACGTCGACTTCGACGACGAACTGCGCGGCTTCTACTTCGACGCCTGCGGCTTCCGGAGCACCCCGGCGGGCCTGATCGCCCTCACGTAGAGGTCGCCCCCGCGCAGGGGTCGCCCCCACGCAGGGCGCGTCCTCCGCCGTACGGCGGAGCCGGTCCCTCCCGCGCGGTGACGTGCGGGACACCCCCGCCGCGCGAGCCTGAACGCATGTTCCCACCGCGCGCCGGCCTGAAGACCGACGCGCTGCCCGACGTGCCCCGCTGGGCCGCCGTCGCCGCGCACGCCGTGCCGCCCGCCACGCTGCCCTCGGGGCTGCGGCGGGTGGCCCTGGTCGCCGGAGTCCCCGTGGCCGCCGAGCCGCAGCGGGGGCTCGGCGAGGCCGTGTACGTCCTGCTGCTCGGCGCCGTCTCCGAGGGACTCGCACTCATGACCCTCGGACGCGTGCGCGGACGGGGCGAGGCCGTGCCCGGACGGATGCCCGTCATCGGGGGCGCCCCGTACGGCCGTTCGCCGCCGCCGTGCCCGCCCTGCTCGGCGCCGCCGCGCTGTTCGGCATCATGGGGCGGGCGTTCCCCGCGCAGTTCGCCGGCCTGGGCGACGGCGGCGTCGCCGATTCCGCCGCACAGACCGCCGTCCTGGCCGGGTGCTGTGCGCCGCCGCTCGCCCGGCCGCCCCTTCCGGTGGCCGTCGCCCTGGCCTATTACAGGCGCCGGACGGGCTCCGCATCCTTCGTGACGGCCTAAAATCCTACCCATCCCGACCGACGGTCATGCGCCACGCGGCCACGAATTCTTCCCCTATCGGGCTGAACTTTTGTTGATCGTGGGTCAGTTGACCCCTGTGTCGGCCTACCCTTCACAGGGTGAACCAATTGATGTCCCGTGAGTCCGAAGCCGAGCCGGGAGCGGAGGCCGCTCCCGCGGAAGCGCTGCCCGGCACGCTGCCCGAAGCGCTGCGTGCCGAACTGATCGCCTTCCGCCGCGACTTGCACATGCACCCCGAGCTCGGCAACCAGGAGTTCCGTACCACCGCGGCCCTCAAGGCCCGGCTGGAGGAGGCGGGCCTCACGCCCCGTGTGCTCGCCATCGGCACGGGGCTCATCTGTGACATCGGCGCACACCCGGACGAGGCTCCCGACGCGGCCGAGGACGGCACCGTGCGACGCGAGCGCGCCGTACGGCCCATGCTCGCCCTGCGCGCCGACATCGACGCGCTGCCCATCCCGGACACCAAGCTCGGCGTGCCCTACCGCTCCACCGTGCCCGACCGCGCCCACGCCTGCGGGCACGACGTGCACACGACCGTCGTCCTGGGTGCCGGGCTCGTCCTCGCCGAGCTGGCGAAGAAGGGCCAACTGCCCTTTCCGGTCCGGTTGATCTTCCAGCCCGCCGAGGAGGTGCTGCCCGGCGGCGCGACCGACGCCATCGAGTCCGGCGCCCTCGAAGGCGTCGGCAAGATCATCGGGGTGCACTGCGACCCGCGGGTCGACGCCGGCACCATCGGGCTGCGGCACGGGCCGATCACCTCCGCCTGCGACCGCCTGGAGGTCGCCCTCGACGGACCCGGCGGGCACACCGCGCGCCCGCACCTGACCACCGACCTCGTCACCGCGGCCGCCAAGGTCGCCACCGAGGTCCCCGCCCTGGTCTCCCGCCGCGCCGACGCCCGCTCGGGCCTCTCGGTGACGTGGGGCCGCATCGAGTCCGGTCACGCGTGCAACGTCATCCCGCAGCACGCCGAGCTCTCCGGGACCGTGCGCTGCCTCGACCTCAGGGCCTGGCGGGAGGCGCCCGACCTCGTGCACGGCGCCGTCCAGGAGGTCGCCGACCTCTACCGCGCCAAGTCCGAGATCAACTACATCCGCGGCGTGCCGCCCGTGGTGAACGACCCGACGGTCACCGACCTGCTGCGCGACGCCATGACCGAGCGCCGCGGCCCGCACTCCGTCGAGGACACCGAACAGAGCCTGGGCGGCGAGGACTTCTCCTGGTACCTGGAGCGGGTGCCCGGCTCCATGGCCCGTCTCGGCGTGCGCAAGCCGGGCGAGCGCACCGTCCGCGACCTCCACCAGGGCGACTTCGACGTGGACGAGGCGGCGATCACCGCGGGCGTCGAACTCTTCACCGCCGCCGCGCTGTTGGACGCGATGCGCTAGAGCGGGCTGTGTCCCGACGGACGAAAGGGCCGGTTGCGTACCCCGCGTTCACGCGGACGTAACCGGCCCTCGGCGCGAAAAGCACGAAGAGGTAACGGCACCGCGAAAACCCGTTCCCCTCCCTTTCTACGCGCGTTAATGTGCGCCGAAATCAGCGTCGTACGCGGCGCGTTGACGATCAAGGGGTGCTTCCTGTGCGTCGTCTCTCTTCCCGGAAATCTCGCGCCACTCACATCACCGCGACACTCGCCGTGCTCGTCCTCGCCGCGGCGGGATGCGGCAAGACAAGCAGCGAGGCCTCGCAGGACGACGACGGAAAGGACAAGGGCTCCTCGGGTTCGTCGTACAAGGGCAAGGGCATCGGACTCGCGTACGACATCGGCGGGCAGGGCGACCAGTCCTTCAACGACGCCGCCTTCGCGGGCTACACGAAGGCCCGCGAGGAATTCAAGATCGGCGGGGTGGACATGGAGCCGGGCGACGGCGAGTCCAGCGCCGACAAGGTCCAGCGCCTCGAACAGCTCGCCCGGCAGGGCTACGACCCGGTCGTCGGCGTCGGATTCGTCTACGCGCCCGCGGTGCAGGCGGCCGCCAAGAAGTTCCCCAAGACCACCTTCGGGATCATCGACGACAACACCGTGAAGGCGGACAACGTCGCCGACCTGGTCTTCCACGAGGAACAGGGCTCCTATCTGGCGGGTGTCGCCGCGGCCAGGGCGAGCAAGGCCAAACACGTCGGATTCGTGGGCGGCGTGGACATTCCGCTGATCCACAAATTCGAGGCCGGATTCGTGCAGGGCGTGAAGTCCGTCGACCCGAAGATCGAAATCGAGAAGCGGTATCTGACCGAAAAGCCCGAGGAGGGCGGATTCTCCAGCCCGGACCGAGGGCAGAACGCCGCATCCGGACAGATCGAGGCCGGCGCGGACGTGATCTACCACGCCGCCGGACTCTCGGGACAGGGCGTCATCCAGGAAGTCGGCTCGCAGAAGAAGTGGGCGATCGGCGTCGACTCCGACCAGTACAAGCAGAAGGCGCTCGCCAAGTACAAGCAGTACATCCTCGGCTCGGCCTTCAAGGACGTCGGCGGCGCCGTGTACGACCTCACGAAGTCGGTCGTCGACGGCAAGCCGCTCAAGGGCGAACAGCGCTACGACCTCACGTCGGGGCGCGTCGGCTTCTCCGACTCGAACCCGAAGTACACGGCGATGAAGGACGTCGTCGCGGCGGTCGACCAGGCCAAGAAGGACATCATCAGCGGGAAGGTCAAGGTGAAGACCGTGCCGTAGTGCGCGGTCCACGGACGTTTTACGTAGTACCTCCTGCGGCGACTGGGCGCCCCCCGCGAAGGGGCGCCCACCCGCCGTTCGGGCGCCCGACACCCGGTGGCCACAGGTCGATAACGGACCGGACAGAAGGGTTCTTATGTCAGGTCTACGCGCGTTACGCTGCGGCGAAATCAGCGCCGGGTGAGGCGCTCGTACGTGCTTGTGCTTGCTTGACTCAAGGAGTTCGTCTCTATGCGCCGGGTGTCTCGAATAGCTGTCGCGGGCGCCGCGACCGCCGCTCTTGCCGTAACCGTCTCCGCCTGTGGTGGCACGTCCAGCGACGCCGCCGCGAGCAAGGACGACAAGAACAAGGGCGTCGCCATCGCCTACGACGTCGGCGGCGCCGGCGACCAGTCCTTCAACGACGCCGCGACCGTGGGCATGAAGAAGGCGGCCAAGGAGTTCAAGACGGGCGAGAAGGCCGTCGAGCCGGTCGACGGCGAGTCCGACGCCGACAAGACGCAGCGCCTGACGCAGCTCGCCAAGCAGGGCTACAACCCGGTCATCGGTGTCGGCTACGCGTACGCGCCCGCCATCAAGGAGGTCGCGGCGAAGTTCCCGAAGACCACCTTCGGCATCGTCGACGACGAGACGGTCAAGGCGAAGAACGTCTCCGACCTGGTCTTCAGCGAGCAGGAGGCGTCCTACCTCGCGGGCGTCGTGGCCGCCAAGTCCTCCAAGTCCAAGACCGTCGGCTTCGTCGGCGGCGTGGACGTCCCGCTGATCCACAAGTTCGAGGCGGGCTTCGCGCAGGGCGTCAAGGACACCGACCCCAAGGTCAAGGTCGTCAAGCAGTACCTGACCGAGAAGGCCGAGGACGGCGGGTTCTCCAGCCCCGACAAGGGCAAGACCGCCGCCCAGGGCCAGATCGAGAAGGGCGCCGACGTGGTCTACCACGCCGCCGGCCTCTCCGGTCAGGGCGTCATCGAGGCCGCGGCCGCCAAGAAGGTCTGGGCGATCGGCGTCGACTCCGACCAGTACCAGCAGGACGCGCTCGCCAAGTACAAGAAGTACATCCTGACCTCGGCGACCAAGGACGTCGCCGGCTCGGTCTACAACCTCGCGAAGGCCGTCGAGGACGGCAGCGCGAAGGGCGGCGTCGTCCGCGCCGACCTCGCCTCCGGCGGTGTCGCGCTGGCCGGCTCGAACCCCGAGTTCCAGAAGATGAAGGACGTCCAGGCCGCGCTGAAGAAGGCCGAAGAGGGCATCAAGGGCGGCAAGATCAAGGTCAAGACCACGCCGTAACGGTGACGCCGGCCGACCGGCGACCGATCCGACTGCCGTAACAGCAGCGTGATTCTCGTGCAACGGGGTGTGGGGGACGATGGTTCACCCGCGCCCCGTTCGCGCGGACCGATCATCAAACTCCCGCGGCACCGCGGAAGTTGAACACCGGGGAACTCCAGACCAGGGGACTTCCCCACGAGCAGGGGCACTGCGCGCGTAGGCGGCCCCTTTCCCTCAGGCCCTTCAGGCCTTCCGGCCCCCGAGGAGAGTGCGCCATCGACGCGTCCACCAGCCCTCCGCCCACCGACAAGGCGCCAGCCGCCGCCGGTGGCACCGCCGTTGAGCTCAGCGGCATCACCAAGCGCTTCCCGGGCGTCGTGGCCAACCACGACATCCACCTCACCGTCCGCAAAGGCACCGTGCACGCCCTCGTCGGCGAGAACGGCGCGGGCAAGTCGACCCTGATGAAGATCCTCTACGGCATGCAGAAGCCGGACGAGGGCACCATCACCGTCGACGGCGAGCAGGTCGCCTTCGCCAGTCCCGCCGACGCCATCGCGCGCGGCATCGGCATGGTGCACCAGCACTTCATGCTCGCCGACCAGCTGACCGTCCTGGAGAACATCGTCCTCGGCAGCGAGAAGCTGCACGGCATCGGCGCCGCGGCCCGCCGCGCGATCGCCGAGATCTCCGAGCGGTACGGCCTCGGGGTGCGCCCCGACGCGTACGTGGAGGACCTCGGCGTCGCCGACCGGCAGCGCGTGGAGATCCTCAAGGTCCTCTACCGCGGCGCCACCACGCTGATCCTCGACGAGCCCACGGCCGTGCTCGTGCCGCAGGAGGTCGACGCGCTCTTCGACAACCTGCGCGAGCTCAAGTCCGAGGGCCTGTCCGTCATCTTCATCTCGCACAAGCTGGGCGAGGTCCTCTCCGTCGCCGACGACATCACCGTCATCCGGCGCGGTACGACGGTGGGCACGGCGATCCCGTCCGAGACGACGCCGCGCCAGCTCGCCGAGCTGATGGTGGGCAGCGAGCTGCCCACCCCCGAGACGGCGGAGTCGACGGTCACCGACCGCTCGATGATCCAGGTCGAGGGCCTCAAGCTGCTCGCCGAGGGCGAGTCGGGCCGCGCGGTGCTCGACGACATCTCGTTCACGATCCACGAGGGCGAGGTCCTCGGCATCGCGGGAGTCGAGGGCAACGGCCAGACCGAGCTGATCGACGCGCTGATCGGCCTCAAGCACGCGGACTCCGGTGTGATCCGGATGGCCGGCGAGGACATCACCGCCGTCCCCACCCGCAAGCGCCGCGAGGACGGCATCGGGTACATCCCCGAGGACCGCCACCGCCACGGACTCCTCCTGGAGTCCCCGCTGTGGGAGAACCGCATCCTCGGCCACGTCACCGAGCGGCCCAACACCCGCGGCAGGCTGAAGTTCTGGCTCGACCCCAGGGGTGCCCAGGCCGACACGCGGCGCATCGTCGAGGAGTACGACGTCCGTACGCCCGGCATCGACGTGACGGCCGCCTCGCTCTCCGGCGGCAACCAGCAGAAGCTGATCGTCGGCCGCGAGATGAGCCACAAGCCGCGCTTCCTGATCGCCGCCCACCCCACCCGGGGTGTGGACGTCGGCGCGCAGGCGCAGATCTGGGACCAGATCCGCGAGGCCCGCCGTGAGGGCCTCGCCGTGCTGCTGATCTCCGCGGACCTGGACGAGCTGATCGGTCTCTCCGACACCCTCCGTGTCATCTACCGCGGACGGCTCGTCGCGGACGCCGACCCGTCGACCATCACGCCGGAGGAGCTGGGGTCGGCCATGACGGGTGCCGCATCCGGTCACCTGGAACACGCCGAGTCCGGTGACGGCTCCGAGGAGGACGGGACCCGATGAAGAAGTTCGACAAGGAGCGCGTGCTCCTGGCGGTGGCCGGACCGGTCATCGCGCTGATCGTGGCCGTGGCACTGACCTCGGTCGTGCTGCTCGCCTCGGGCAAGAACCCGATCGAGCCGTACACCCTGATGCTGGAGCAGATCTCCTACTCCGACGTCCAGGTCCTGACGATCAACCAGGCCGGGATGTACTACCTGGCGGCGCTCGCGGTGGCCATCGGCTTCCGCATGAACCTGTTCAACATCGGCGTGGACGGCCAGTACCGCCTCGCCGCGATGATGACCGCGGTCGTCGGCGCGCACGTCGCGCTCCCCGCCGCGCTGCAGATCCCGCTGCTCATGGTCGTCGCCATGCTCACCGGCGCCTTCTGGGCCGGCATCGCGGGCCTGTTGAAGACCACCCGCGGAGTCAGCGAGGTGGTCGCCACGATCATGCTCAACTCCATCGCGACGAGCGTGATCGGCTACCTCACCCTCACCGAGAACTTCGGTGTCCCGGTCGGCAACAACCAGACCACCGGCGTGATGGAGAAGTCCGGCTGGTTCCCCGGCATCAAGCTGGCGGGCGGCGAGGTCTACGGCTTCGTGTTCGTCGCCGTCGCCGCGGGCGTCCTGTACTGGCTGGTGCTCAACCGCACCCGGTTCGGCTTCGACCTGCGCGCCACCGGCGCCTCCGAGTCGGCCGCCGCCGCCTCCGGCGTCAACGCCAAGCGCATGGTCCTCACCGCCATGCTGATCTCCGGCGCGATGGCGGGCCTCGCGGGCCTGCCGATCCTGCTCGGCGACACCCACACCTACAGCCTCAGCTTCCCCGCGGGCCTCGGCTTCACCGCCATCGGCATCGCGCTGCTGGGCCGCAACAACCCGGTCGGCATCGCCCTTGCCGCGCTGCTCTGGGCGTTCCTCGACAAGGCATCGCCCGCCCTGGACTACGCCACTCCGGTCGCGTACGACAAGGAGATCGCGGTGATCATGCAGGGCCTCATCGTGATCGCGGTCGTCGTCTCCTCCGAGTCCGTGCGCCGCTGGGGCCTGCGCCGCCAGCAGCGCCGCGTCGGCGAGGAACTGGCCGCCGCCGCACGGGCGAACGGCCACAACGGCCACAACGGCAACAACGACTCCGTGAAGGAGGTGGCTGCCCGATGAGTACGGCATCCGTGGCCAAGCCCCCGGCCAAGCAGCCCGCGCCGGACCGCCGCCGCATCTCGCTCCCCGTCCTCCTGCTGGTCATCGCGGGCGTCCTGGTGCTGACCTCGGTGGTCCGCATCATCACCGGCGCCGACGGCATCACGTCCACCGGACAGATGTCGACGGCCCTCAAGCTCGCCGTGCCGATCGGCCTCGCGGGCCTCGGCGGCCTGTGGGCCGAGCGCGCGGGCGTCGTCAACATCGGCCTTGAGGGCATGCTCATCCTCGGCACCTGGTTCGGTGCCTGGGCGGGCTTCCAGTGGGGCCCGTGGGCGGGTGTCCTCTTCGGCATCATCGGCGGCGCGCTCGGCGGCCTGCTGCACGCCATCGTGACGGTCACCTTCAACGTCAACCACATCGTCTCCGGCGTGGCCCTGAACATCCTCGCCCTGGGCGTCACGCGCTACCTCGCGACCTTCGCCTTCGAGGGCGAGGAGGGCGGTACGTCGAAGCAGTCGCCGCCCGTCGACTCGCTCGGGGACTTCTCGGTGCCGGGCCTGTCCGACTGGCTCATGGATCTCAACGGCAAACACTGGTTCCTGGTCTCCGACCTCGCGGGCCTGCTCGGCGGCCTGTTCACCAACCTGTCGCCGCTGACCGTCGTCGCCGTCGCGATGGTGCCGCTGAGCTGGTGGGTGCTGTGGCGCACCTCGTTCGGCCTGCGGCTGCGCTCCTGCGGCGAGAACCCGATCGCCGCCGAGTCCCTCGGCGTCAACGTCTACAAGTACAAGTACCTGGCCGTGGTCATCTCCGGCGGCCTCGCGGGCCTCGGCGGCGCGTTCCTCTCGCTGGTCGCCTCCAACATCTACCTGGAGGGCCAGACCGGCGGCCGAGGCTACATCGGCCTCGCCGCGATGATCTTCGGCAACTGGATGCCCGGCGGACTCGCGCTCGGCGCGGGCCTGTTCGGTTACACCGACAGCCTGAAGCTCCGGGGTGGCGGCACGAACGTCCACGCGCTGCTCCTGCTCATCGCGATCCTGCTGGTCATCGGCGCGGTCTACCTCGCCTGGCGCAAGCGGTACGTGCCCGCGGTGATCACCGCGGCCATCTCCGCGCTGATGTTCCTGTGGTACGGCTTGACCGACGAGGTGCCCAACCAGGTCGTCACCGCGACTCCGTACGTGGTGACCCTGCTGGTCCTCTCGCTCTCCGCGCAGCGGCTCCGGATGCCGAAGGCGGACGGAATGCCCTACCGAAGGGGACAAGGCAAGTGACGACCACCGCTGTCGACGCCGACTGGGACGCCCTGCGGGAGGCCGCGCGCGAGGCCATGTCCCGCGCGTACGCCCCCTACTCGGGCTTCCCGGTCGGCGCGGCGGCCCTGGTCGACGACGGCCGCACGGTCTCCGGCTGCAACGTCGAGAACGCCTCGTACGGCCTCGGCCTGTGCGCCGAGTGCGGCCTCGTCTCGCAGCTCCAGCTGACCGGCGGCGGCCGGCTCACGCACTTCACGTGCGTGGACGGCAAGGGCGAGATCCTGATGCCGTGCGGCCGCTGCCGCCAGCTCCTGTACGAGTTCGGCGGCGCCGGACTCCTCCTGGAGACGTCGTCGGGCGTGCGGACGCTGGGCGACATGCTGCCCGACGCGTTCGGGCCGCAGCACCTGGACGAGGGGCCCGGCCGCCTCAACTGACCGCAGGCCCCGCACCCTTGGGGATCTTGGGTGCGGGGCCGCCTTCAGCTCCCTGCTCTATGCGCGTAGAGTCGCTTCGATACCTGTGCGTCAGTACCTGTGTACGTACGCCGCCGTACCGCCGGAAGGACATGCCATGGACGTCATCTCCGTCATCCGCACCAAGCGCGACCGGGGCGAGCTCAGTGACGAGCAGATCGACTGGGTCATCGACGCGTACACGCGCGGCGCGGTCGCCGACGAGCAGATGTCGTCCCTCGCGATGGCCATCCTGCTCAACGGCATGAACCGCAAGGAGATCGCCCGCTGGACCGCCGCGATGATCGCGTCCGGCGAGCGCATGGACTTCTCCTCCCTCTCCCGCCCCACCGCCGACAAGCACTCCACGGGCGGCGTCGGCGACAAGATCACGCTGCCGCTCGCCCCGCTGGTCGCCGCGTGCGGTGCGGCCGTCCCGCAGCTCTCCGGCCGCGGCCTCGGCCACACCGGCGGCACCCTCGACAAGCTGGAGGCCATCCCCGGCTGGCGCGCGCTGCTCTCCAACGAGGAGATGCTGAACGTCCTCGACGGCGTCGGCTCCGTCATCTGCGCGGCGGGCGACGGCCTGGCCCCGGCCGACAAGAAGCTCTACGCCCTGCGCGACGTGACGGGAACGGTCGAGGCCATCCCCCTGATCGCCTCCTCCATCATGTCCAAGAAGATCGCCGAGGGCACGGGATCCCTCGTCCTCGACGTGAAGGTCGGCACCGGCGCCTTCATGAAGAACCTCGACGACGCCCGCGAACTGGCGTCCACCATGGTCGAGCTGGGCACGGACAGCGGCGTCCGCACGGTCGCCCTCCTCACGGACATGTCGACCCCGCTCGGCCTGACGGCGGGCAACGCGCTCGAAGTCCGCGAGTCGGTCGAGGTCCTGGCGGGCGGCGGCCCGGCCGACGTCGTCGAACTCACCCTCGCCCTCGCGCGCGAGATGCTCGACGCGGCGGGCCTGAAGGACGCCGACCCGGCGAAGGCACTCGCGGACGGCTCCGCGATGGACGTCTGGCGCCGGATGATCGCGGCCCAGGGCGGCGACCCGGACGCGGCGCTGCCGGTGGCCCGCGAGACCCACGTGGTCACGGCCCCCTCGTCCGGCGTCCTGACCCGCCTCGACGCGTACGACATCGGCGTCGCGGCGTGGCGCCTCGGTGCGGGGCGGGCACGCAAGGAGGACGTGGTGCAGGCGGGCGCGGGCGTCGAACTCCACGCCAAGCCGGGCGACTCCGTCGAGGCGGGCGCGCCCCTGCTGACCCTCCACACGGACACCCCGGACCGCTTCGCTTACGCGCTCCAGTCCGTGGAGGGCTCGTACGACATCGCCCCGGCGGGCACGGACTTCACGCCGACGCCGATCGTGCGGGGCCGGATCGGCTGAGCGCACGGGATGTCAGCCCCTCCGGCGTTCAAGGACGGGTGCGGGGCGGCGCCCCGCGGGGTGGCACGACGGTCGGCTGCGAGTGCGTCGTGACTGCTCGCGCAGTTCCCCGCGCCCCTCAAGAGCCGGCGGAGTCCGGCACATGCAGCTCCTCCGGCCTTGGCGGAGCGGGGTCCGGGGCGGCGCCGCACGTCGGACGCGGCAGCCGTGCCCGTTCAGCCGGCATCCGTGCCCTCGCGTACCTGGACCCCGCCGCCCCGCGCAGCGTATGCAGGAAGGGTTCGGATTCCGCGCGGGAGGGCCGCCTTGCACGAGCACGATCAGACCGGAGCCGCCGGAGCCGGACCCGCCAGGACCCCGGACCGGCGGACCCCGCACCGGGACTCGGCCGCGCCCGCCGGGCTGCACGCCCTGCAGCGCGGCGCGGGCAACGCGGCCGTCGTCCAGATGCTGAGGCGGAGCGGCCACCCGTGGACGCCGGACACGCACCCGCAGGTGCAGCGCTCGGCCGTGCACGACGTCCTGCGCTCGGCGGGCAGTCCCCTGGACGCGGCGACCCGCGGCGACATGGAGAGCAGGCTCGGCGCCGACTTCTCCGACGTACGCGTGCACGACGACGCGGCCGCGAAGGCCTCGGCGGCGGAGGTGGGCGCCCGCGCCTACACCTCGGGCAGCCACGTGGTGATCGGCGACGGCGGCGCCGACCGGCACACGCTGGCCCACGAGTTGACGCACGTCATCCAGCAGCGGCAGGGCCCGGTCGCGGGCACCGACAACGGCACGGGCCTCAAGGTCTCCGACCCCTCCGACCGGTTCGAGCGCGAGGCGGAGGCCAACGCCCACCGCGTCCTGGCGCGGGACCCCGCGCCCCGGGCCGAGGCGGCGGCCGAGGCCGCGCACGACACGTCCCCGGCCCCCGGCACCGGCATCCAGCGCTACGCGTCCGGCACCGTCAAGAGCCTGGCCAGTGAGCAGGACGACCGGCCGTTCTTCGAATCGCAGTCGCCGCAGGGCGTCCTCGTCCAGGACCCGGAGCGGCTCTCCAAGCACTCCGTGGACCACGTCGGGTCCCGCACCCACGACCCGTTCCGGCAGGACGTGTCCGAGGAGGAGGGCGTACAGCTCGACCCGCCCCTCGGGCTGCCGGTCAGAGTGGCGGGCGACGGCACCCTCGCGGTGCACGACACCGAGCGGGAGCCGAAGGAGTTCTACGCGACCCAGGACGTCCTCGCCGCGAGCAACACCGCCCTCGACGGCGTCAAGAGCTCCTACCGGCTGGAGTCGCGCGGCTCGAAGATCACCGTGCAGAACCCGGCGAACCCGGACGGCGGCTCCCTTCGCCTCGTACGGGTCCAGCCGGTCAAGGCGGAGGCTCCGCAGAACGCCGAGTCGGGGTTCGCGAACCTGATGAAGTCCGAGTGCATCGACGTGGCCAGGGAGCTGATGGGCGGCGGGAAGGACACCGACGTCGTCCTCGCGGACCGCGACAGCATGCCCTGGCAGGACAGCACGGTCGACTCCGTCGCGAACGAGCTCGCCGACGGCGTGGACGCGCCCGGGGGCGCCACCCCGAAGCGGTACGGCGGCGCCCTGCGCGAACACCCCGAGGAGATGGACGGCGCGGCCGGCCGCCTCGGCGTGAACCAGGCCGCGGCCCCCGAGGTCGGCGAGGGATACACGACGGTCTCGCTGGGACAGAGCGACAAACTCGACTACGCCGACTCCGCGACCCCCACCGAGCGGCCCCAGGACATCTGGGGCTTCCACTTCGCGGGGGTGGCGGCGATGAGCGCCGACGGCCAGGACCGCGTCACCCTGGAGAACTACACCAGGACCGCGAACTCCGGCGACGCGCTGAACGAGCTGCTCCCCAAACTCGTCGAGGAGTTCAAGAAGAAGACCGCCATCCCGCTGCTCAGGCCGGGCGGCAAGACCCCGCCCACCTCCGCCTTCGCGATGGACCAGCTGAACAAGCTGCTGCGGGAACTCTCCGGCAGCGCCCAGAAGGCCGGGGAGGAGTTCAAGCGGCTCTCGGAGGCCAAGGCCGAGTGGAACAGCAAGTGGTTCTTCCGCATGTACGGGTCGGGGGCCGGCCAGAGCTTCCACGAGCAGCAGTACGACAACGGCCGAGGCGACTTCGTGAACCCCCTCACCCTGCGGGTCCGCAAGCGGCCGCCGCAGCGGGAAACGGCGTCCTGACGGGCGCGGCGGACCGGCCGGAGCGCACCCGCGGACGCCCGTACCGATGAGTTCCGTCCACCGGGCCGGTCAACCCTGCATGGCTGATTCCGAAGAGAACCCCATCCGTGCAGAGAACCTCATCCGTATAGAGGGGCCGCTGCGCGAGGGTGACGTCCCGCACCTGTGCGAGCGGGTCGCCGCCGCGCGCCACGGGCCCGACGGCGCCGACGTCATCTGCGACGTCGGTGACGTCACCACCGCCGACCTCACCACCGTCGACGCCATCGCGCGGCTGCAGCTCGCCGCCCGCAGGGCCGGGGGCCGGATCCGGCTCAGGAACCCCGCCCCCGCCCTGCTGGCGCTGCTCGGTCTCGTCGGCCTGGTCGAACTCCTCGGTCTAGTCGTCGAGATGGAGGGGCATGCCGAACAGCGGGAACCACCGCGGCGTGTCCAGGAAGCAGTGGAAGCCGGTGATACGGCCCTCTGAGATCTCGATGACCTGGATCGCCCAGGGCGAGAAGCCGCCGTTGTCGGGGTCGGGCTTGTAGTGCGCGAAGCCCGGGGTGCCGTTCACGTTCACCGGGATGAGACGGCTGTTGGCGCACGACGCGCCCACCGTGGTCATGAAGCCCGTGATGTCCGCGGTGCCGCGCAGCCACAGGTCGAACGGCGGCATCGTCATGACGGCGTCCTCGGCGAGCAGCGCCGTCAGCGCCGTCATGTCGTACCCCTCGAAGGCGGCGACATAGCGGTCCAGGAGCTTCTGCTGCTCCTCGTCCAGCGGGTTGGAGACGGCCGTGTCGTCCTCCGGCCGCTCGGCGAGGGTGGCGCGGGCCCGCTGCAGCGCGCTGTTCACCGAGGCGACGGAGGTGTCGATCAGCTCGGCGACCTCGCTGGCCTTCCAGGCGAGGACCTCGCGCAGGATCAGCACCGCACGCTGCTTGGGCGGCAGGCTCTGCAGGGCGGCGACGAAGGCCAGGCGCACCGACTCCTTGGCGACCGCGGCCTCCGCCGGGTCGCTGGGCGTCGGCAGGACGCGGGCGTCGGGCACCGGCTCCAGCCAGGTGTTGTCCGGGCGGGGGTTGAGCGCGGCCTGCGCGAGCGGGGCCGCGGCGGTCAGGTCCATGGGGCGGGCGCGGCGGTTGCCCGCGTTCAACATGTCCAGGCAGACGTTCGTCGCGATGCGGTACAGCCAGGAGCGGACGCTGGAGCGGCCCTCGAACTTCTCGAAGCTGCGCCAGGCCCGGACCATCGTGTCCTGCACGGCGTCCTCGGCCTCGAAGGCGGAGCCCAGCATCCGGTAGCAGTACCCGGTCAGCTCGACCCGGTACTTCTCCAGCGTGACGTCCGGCTCGGTCGTCGTCCCTGCGATGTCGCTCATCCCTACCCACCCCTGGCTTCCGGGAAAGGCCCGCTGTGAGGCCCAACACATCGGAAGCTACCGCAGGCCACTGACAACGGCCCCCGGAGTGGGAAAATCCACAGGTGAAAAGGGGTGGGGTCGGCGGCTCAGCGGGTGGCCGCGACCAGCCGGCGCCGCTCCTGCGTCCGGGCCGCGTGCGAGCCCCACACCGTGACCGACACGACGCCGAGCACCGCGAGGATGCCGAGCCCCACCGTCCCGGCCCAGCCGCCCGCGTGGAAGGCGACCGCGCCGAGCGTGCCGCCCGCGCTGGAGCCCAGGTAGTACGCGGACTGGTAGAGCGCGGACGCCTGCGCCCGCCCGGTCGTCGCCGTGCGGCTCACCGAGGAGGAGGCGACCGCGTGCCCCGCGAAGAAGCCCGCGGTGATCAGCACGAGCCCCAGCAGGACCAGGACCAGCGAGGGGGAGAGGGAGAGCAGCAGTCCGCCGGCCGTCGTGCTCACCGCCAGGTACAGCGCACCGCGCCGCCCGAGCCGGGCCACCAGCTTGCCCGCGCCGGCCGAGGAGACCGTGCCGACGAGGTAGACCAGGAAGATCGAGCCGATGACGCCCTGCGGGAGCGAGAACGGCGCCTCGGTGAGGCGGTAGCCGATCACCGTGTAGACCGCGCCGAAGACGGTCATGAACAGCGCACCGATCGCGTACAGCCTGCACAGGAGCGGATCGGAGAGGTGCGTACGCACCGTGCGCGCCAGCGACTTGGGGCTGAGCGGCCCCGGTGTGAAGTGGCGCGGCGCGGGCAGCAGCACGCGGAAGGCGACCGCGCACAGCACCGCGACGACGCCGACCACGCCGACCGCCGCACGCCAGCCCCAGGCCTGCGCGACCCAGCCGGTGACGATGCGCCCGCTCATCCCGCCGATGGAGTTGCCCGCCACGAACATGCCGATCGCGGCGACCAGCGCCTTGGGCCGCACCTCCTCGGCGAGGAACGCCATCGCGGACGCGGGGAGCCCCGCCAGGGCCGCGCCCTGCACGGCACGCAGCGCGATCAGCACCTCCACGGAGGGGACGAAGGGAACGAGGAGCCCCACGGCGACGGCGACGGTCAGGGACGCCGTCATCACCGCGCGCCGCCCGAAGCGCTCGCTGAGCGCGCTGAGCGGCAGGACGAAGAGAGCCAGTGCGCCCGTGGCGCCCGACACCGTCCAGCTGGCCGTGCTCGCGCTCACGCCGAAGTCGGCGGAGACCAGCGGCAGGAGGGCCTGCGTGGAGTAGAGGAGGGCGAAGGTGGCGACGCCCGCGAGGAAGAGCGCGAAGCTCATCCGGCGGTAGCCGGGACCGCCGGGGGTCATCCGCGAGTCGGGGGCCGAAGAGGTGGCGGAGGCGGGGGACGACGGGGCCGGGGCGACCGCATGGGTGGCGGACGCCCCGCTACTGGCAGCAGGCATGCCAAGAACGTACGGCCGTCCTTTTGATGCGTCCAATGCATGGAAACGCCATAATCGATCCCATGCAGCATCAGCAGAGGTCACAGCCGCGCGTGTCACGCAACAGTGACCCGGAGGACATCGTGACGCTGCTCGCGCCCCGCCTCGCGTACTTCGCGGGCGTCGCCCGCACCGAGCACGTCACGCGCGCCGCGCAGCAGATGCAGATCCCCCAGTCGACGCTCTCCCGCGCGCTCGTCCGGCTCGAACGGGACCTCGGCGCCGACCTGTTCGCACGCCGCGGCCGCACCGTCTCGCTGACCCCGGCGGGCCGCACCTTCCTCACCTCGGTCGAGCGGGCGCTCGGCGAGGTGGAGCGCGCCGCCGAGTCGGTGCGGGCGGACGCCGACCCGGAGTCCGGCAAGGTCGCCTTCGGCTTCCTGCACACCATGGGATCGGAGACGGTACCCGGCCTGATCCGCGCCTTCCGCGCCGACCACCCGCGCGTGCGGTTCAGCCTCGTCCAGAACTACGGCGAGGCGATGATCGAGCGGCTGCGCGCGGGCGAGCTCGACCTCTGCCTCACCTCGCCCGTGCCCGACGCCCCCGACCTGGTCGCCCGCCGCCTCGACGAGCAGCGGCTGCGTCTGGTGGTGCCCGACGACCACCGCCTCGCGTCCCGCAAGCGGGTCCGCCTCACCGAGGCCGCCGACGAGGCCTTCGTGACCCTGGAGCCCGGGTACGGCCTGCGCCGCATCACGGACGACCTCTGCCGCGACGCGGGCTTCAGGCCCCGCATCGCCTTCGAGGGGGAGGAGGCGGAGACGCTGCGCGGCCTGGTCGCGGCGGGCCTCGGCGTCGCCCTGCTGCCGCCGCCCGCCGTGCCGCGTCCGGGGGTCGTGGAGCTGACGGTGACGGGCCAGCGCGCGGTCCGCGAGATCGGCGTGGCCTGGCTGGGCGGCCACCCGGACACGCCACCGGTGGCGGCGTTCAAGGCGTTCCTGCTGAGCAGAAAGGGAAAACTGCTCCCGCAGATGGGAGCGGGGCCGGTGGACATGAGCCCGTCCGGCGACTGAGGGCGACCCCGGCGACCCCGGCGACCCCGGCGACCCCGGCGAGTACGGCGACCCCGGCGACCCCGGCGACCCCGGCGACCCCGGCGAGTACGGCGAGTACGGCGAAACCGGTGATGGCCGAGCGCCGTCGCCGGGTCACTTCCGCAGAGACTGCCCGAAGCCGGAGGCAAGAGGCATCCGCAACCCCAGCGGCGGCGGAGCCGCCAACGCGTCCTCCAGGGGCCGGGCGAAGTCCGCCCCGAACAACGTGCCCATCACGAAGTCCGAGGCCAGCGAGAGGACTTCGGACTGGTGCTGGTGCAGCCGGTGCCCGTCGGAGTGCACCTCGAACCGGCACACGTCGCGGTTCGCCTTCTTCGCCCGCTCCGCCAGCCGGAACGACAGCTCGGGATCGGTCCGTTCGTCGTTGGTGCCGTGCACGATCAGCACTTGGCGCCCCGCGAGCTGCTTCACCGGTTCGGCCGGCGCGGCCACGTCGTCCTCGGGCAGCCAAGGGGCCATCGCGAGGACGGAGTTGACCGCCGCGTGCCCGCCCGCGCGAAGCGCGGCCCGGCCGCCCATGTCCACTCCGGCCAGGCACACGGGGACGTCGCCGTAGATGCGTACGATTTCGTCGGCCGCCCACGTCGTGTCGCGGGCGAGCTGCGCCTGCGCCCCGTTCCAGCCCCGGCACCGGTAGTGCACGACGTGCGTGGCGAGGCCCGCCCCGCGGCCGTCGTGGGCCAGTCTGCGGCCGAGCGCCCGCACGCCGACCCCCGCCAGTGGAGAGGGTTTTCGGCTGGAGGTCTCGGTGCCCGCGGGCAGCAGGAGCACCACGCCGCTCACCGCCGACGGCGCCGTCCCGATCACCCGCCCGAGCCTGGCCGCGCCCGCCGGCCCCGCGGTCCCTTGCTGTGCCATGACAGAACAGTGTCAGAAGCCATCGTGTACGCCACCCGTCCGCAGGGTCACTGTTACGTATCGACCAGTGAGTTCTACGCGCGTAGGCGCTAGAGTGCCGAAATGACGAGCCAGACACACACGACCGGTCACACGGACCGTGAGAAGCCCAGCGCCGAACAGATCCGCCGCGCCCCGAAGGTGCTCCTGCACGACCACCTGGACGGCGGCCTGCGCCCCGGCACGATCGTCGACCTCGCCCGTGAGAACGGGTACGAGGGACTGCCCGAGACCGACCCCGACAAGCTCGGGATCTGGTTCCGCGAGGCCGCCGACTCCGGCTCCCTGGAGCGCTACCTGGAGACCTTCGCCCACACCTGCGCGGTGCTGCAGACGAAGGGTGCCCTCCGGCGCGTCGCCGCCGAGTGCGCCGAGGACCTCGCCGAGGACGGCGTCGTCTACGCCGAGATCCGCTACGCCCCCGAGCAGCACCTGGAGAGCGGCCTGACCCTCGAAGAGGTCGTCGAGGCCGTCAACGAGGGCTTCCGCGAGGGCGAGCGCCGCGCGAAGGAGAACGGCCACCGCATCCGCGTGGGCGCGCTCCTCACCGCCATGCGGCACGCGGCCCGCGCCCTGGAGATCGCCGAACTCGCCAACCGCTACCGCGATCTGGGAGTCGTCGGGTTCGACATCGCGGGCGCGGAGGCCGGCTTCCCTCCCACCCGCCACCTCGACGCCTTCGAGTTCCTCAAGCGCGAGAACAACCACTTCACGATCCACGCGGGCGAGGCCTTCGGCCTGCCGTCGATCTGGCAGGCCCTGCAGTGGTGCGGCGCCGACCGCCTGGGCCACGGCGTGCGGATCATCGACGACATCCAGGTCGCCGAGGACGGCACCGTGCAGCTCGGCCGCCTCGCGTCGTACGTGCGCGACAAGCGGATCCCGCTGGAGCTCTGCCCGACCTCCAACCTGCAGACGGGCGCCGCCACTTCCTACGCCGAGCACCCCATCGGCCTGCTGCGCAAGCTGCACTTTCGCGCGACGGTGAACACCGACAACCGCCTGATGTCGGGCACCAGCATGAGCCGCGAATTCGAGCACCTGGTCGGCACGTTCGGCTACACGCTCGACGACATGCAGTGGTTCACGGTCAATGCGATGAAATCAGCATTCATTCCTTTCGATGAGCGCCTCGCCATGATCAATGACGTGGTGAAGCCCGGATATGCCGAGCTGAAGTCCGAATGGCTGTTCCGTCAGACCGTCTCGACCAGCGGTTCTGTCGCCGGCTGACGGAATTTCCCGCGCCTTTGCGCGACGCGTACGCGGCCGGGTTTTTCCTCCCCGGCTGCTTTCGTTCGCCTCCGGACCGTGATCGGGGCCGCTTTCGGTCGTTGGACTGTTCAAACCCCCTTCCGTAAGCACAGTCGCTAAAGACGCAAGGACGCATTGAAGATGAAGCAGTCTGCCGCCAAGACCCTCGGTGTCGCCGCTCTCGGCGCCGCCTTCGCCGCCGCCGGTGCCGGTGCCGCGAACGCCGCCCCCGCCGTCCCCGACCCCTCCGCCGCCCTGGGCCCGGTCTCCTCGCTGCTGCCTGTCGGCGACGCAGTGAAGTCGCTGCCCACCGGCGCCAACGAGTCCCTCACCGCCGGTGAGGGTGCCCTCGGTGGCGGCCTGGGTGGCGCGAAGGGCCCCGCCGCGGGCCTGCTCGGCGGCCTGCCCGTCGGCGGCACCGGCGTCAACGGTCTGCCGCTCGGCTGACCCGACGCGCGAACGCCGATGGGGCGCCCCTCCACAAAGGGGCGCCCCATCGCTGTGTCCCGTCGCTCTGTCCTGCCCGGGGTCACCAGGCCTGGCGGGCCTTGCCCTCCGAGGGCAGCAGGAGCCACAGCGCGATGTAGAGCAGGAACTGCGGGCCGGGCAGCAGGCACGACACCACGAAGATCACGCGCATGGTCGTGGTGGAGGTGCCGAAGCGCCGGGCCAGGGCTGCGCACACTCCGCCGAGCATCCGGCCGTGGGTGGGGCGGGCAAGGGCGGTCATGTGGGGCTCCTTCGCGAACCGTGGGTGCGAGGCCTCTCTGTGTGCCTCGATACCTCGACGGTACGTGCACGAAACGGGTCGAAGCATCGCTCTACGGTGCGATGCCGACCCTGGGAATCGTCGGGGTCGACCCCTGAGACGTGTCCTCCCGGGGGAGGGGCGCACGGCGCGTGCCGTCCTTGTCACGGCGGAGACGGGCCCTGGCCGCGGGGACGACGGCGAGATGCGCGACGGCCACCCCGAGGGTGTTCAGGAGCAGCGAGTCGATGTCGACGACCTGCCCGGGGACCCCGGTCTGCAGCAGCTCGATGCCGAGCGAGAGCAGTGCTCCGGCGGCGACCGTGCGGACCAGCGAACCCCACGGCGAGACCTCGGTCCGGCCGCCGGCCAGCGGCAGCAGCACACCGAGCGGGGCGAGCAGCAGCACGCTCTCGCCGATCCGGCGGGCCGCCTGGAGGCCGCCCATCGCCAGATCCGCCTTGATCCCGGCGAGCGGCTGCAGATTCGCGGCGCTCACCCAGGGGACGTCCAGCGGACGCAGTGTGATCCACCCGACGAGCAGAAGATGTGCGACGAGGAGGAGTCCCCCCGTCGCACGGAAGCGAATGGCGGAACCGTGGCCGCCCGAGCCTTGACGCACGTCCCCCAAGACGACACAGGCGGCAGGATCGGTTCCGCGTACTCCGTGACGGCTGCTGCCGGCTACTCGACCGTATGCGCGGGAGGCGCCACGGTCCCGGGCCGGGAACGGACCTCCGGAGTGCACTCGTACCGCCGCAGGGGGCTGCCGGACGGGCCGCCCATGACCACCTCGCGGTCGTCCTCGGCCGCGTTGTTGTCGGCCAGCGTGCACACGATCTGCGCGAGCGCGAACGCGGACAGCTCCTCCGGCCGGGTGCTCAGCCGCAGCGCGTCCTCGGGGTCGTCCCCGCGCGGCCCGGAGACGGTGGTGCCGGCGCGCACGTCCGTGGCGAAGCCCGCCTGCTTCTCGGGCTCCGCCGGCTGCCTCGCCAGCTCGTCCAGGAGCGCCTGGGCGATGCGCACCCGGTCGGTGCTCGCCTTGTCGGTACGGATCCGCACGTCCCGCTCGACGTTCACCAGCTGGGCCGCGCAGACCAGGAAGACCTCCACCGGCACACCGCTGCCCGCGTGCGAGGCGATGCTGGAGCCCGACAGCACGCACGGCACCCGCGAGGGCGCCGCGCCGTAGTCGGTCGGCACCTCCGTCGACCTGATCCCGCACCCGGCGAGCACGGCGGTGAGCGCCGCGGCGGCGGCCGCGGCACGGATCCGTCGCCTGTTCATGCCTCGTCCCCTTCGGCGCCCTCGGCACGCTCGGCGCCCTCTTCATCGGGTTCGTCGCCGCACTCGCCGTCCCGCGGCAGCCACAGCGTGAAGACCGCGCCGCCCTGTGCGGAGTTGGCGGCGGTGATCTCGCCGCCGTGGATGTGCGCGTTCTCCAGGGCGATGGAGAGGCCGAGGCCGCTGCCCTCGGAGCGCGGCCGGGAGGCGCTCGCCTTGTAGAAGCGGTCGAAGACGTGCGGCAGGACGTCCTCCGGGATGCCGGGGCCGTGATCGCGTACGGCGATGACGAGCCGGTCGTCCTCCAGGCGGACCGAGACCGCCACCGGGGAGCCGCCGTGCTTGAGGGCGTTGCCGATGAGGTTCGCCAGGATCACGTCGAGCCGGCGCGGGTCGAGGCGGACCATGATGCCGCGCTCGGCGTTCAGCTCCACCGCGTCCAGCCAGGCCCGCGCGTCGATGCACGCGGTGATCTGGTCGGCGATGTCGACGTCGTCAAGGACCAGGCGCGCGGTGCCCGCGTCGAAGCGGGTGACCTCCATGAGGTTCTCCACGAGGTCGTTCAGGCGGCGGGTCTCGCTCACCACGAGCCGTACCGCGGGCTCGATCATCGGGTCCACGGAACCGGTCTCCGCGTCGAGCTCCTCCTCCAGGACCTCCGTCACGGCGGTGATCGCGGTCAGCGGGGTGCGCAGCTCGTGCGACATGTCGGCGACGAAGCGCCGGGACGCCTCGTCGCGGGCGCTCATGTCGGCGACCTTCTTCTCCAGGTTCTCCGCGGTCCTGTTGAACGTACGGGAGAGATCGGCGAGTTCATCGGTGCCGGACTCCCTGAGGCGGGTGTCCAGCTTGCCCTCGCCGAGCCGCCGCGCCGCGACTCCCAGCCGGTGCACGGGTTTGAGCACGGTCGTCGCCGCGGCCTGCGCGAGCAGGGCCGAGCCGATCAGCGCGAGCCCGGTGGCGATGGCCAGGGACCAGCCGAGCGAGCTGAGGTCCTTCGCCTCCGGCTCCAGGGACTTGAGCATGTAGCCGGTCGGGCCGCCGCCGATCACCGTGGCGCCGCCCACCAGATAGGGAGTGCTGTCGTCGACGGTCCGCTGCCAGTACAGGTGGTACGGGCTCTTGTTGCCGGAGGTCAGCGTCTGCTTCTCGTTGACCGCCTTCTGCAGCGGACCGGGCACCTTGGCGAGCGTGAAGGAGTCCAGGTCGCTGTAGCCGACGATCTGGCCGCCGCCCTTCTTCTCGGCGACCAGGAGCACGCTGTAGCGCTGGCTGCTGTTGGCCATCTGCTCGGCCGCCGACTGCAGTTCCTCCTGGGAGGGGTCGGCGGGCAGCGCGCCCGCGCGGGTCTGCATCTGCTGGCGGAAGTCCTTGAGCGCCGCGTCCTGCGCGCGTGTCAGCACCGCCTCGCGGTTGAGCCAGTACGCGATGCCGGAAGCGGAGACGGCCGCGGTGAGCGCCACCAGGCCGAACACCACCACGAGACGGAGCCGCAGGCTGGTGAAGCGCAGCCCCGCCAGTATGGCCTTGCGCGCCGCGGCCCAGCCGCGGAGCTTGTCGTGCGGTTTGCTCACTGAGGGGTGTCCAGCCGGTAGCCGACGCCACGCACCGTACGGATGAGGGTCGGTGACGACGGCACGTCCTCGACCTTGGCGCGCAGCCGCTGCACGCACGCGTCGACGAGCCGGGAGTCACCGAGGTAGTCGTGCTCCCACACCAGACGCAGCAACTGCTGCCGCGACAGGGCCTGGCCGGGCCTGCGGCTCAGTTCCAGGAGCAGCCGCAGTTCGGTCGGCGTCAGCTGCAGGTCCTCGCCGTTCTTCGTCACGGTCATCGCCGCCCGGTCGATGACGAGCGAACCGAACGTGGCCGCGTCATTGGCCTCGCGCTCGCCGCGCCGAAGCACCGCGCGGATCCGGGCGTCCAGGACCCGCCCCTGCACGGGTTTGACCACGTAGTCGTCGGCGCCGGACTCGAGGCCCACGACCACGTCGATGTCGTCGTTGCGCGCGGTCAGCAGGATGATCGGCAACTGGTCGGTGCGCCGGATGCGGCGGCACACCTCGAAGCCGTCGATGCCCGGCAGCATCACATCCAGCACGATCAGGTCCGGCCGCTGCTCACCGAGCAGCTTCAGGCCGTCCTCGCCGGTGGCAGCAGTGGCCACCCGGTGCCCCTGGCGCGTGAGCGAAAGCTCCAGGGCCGTCCGGATGGCGTCGTCGTCCTCGATCAGCAACAGGGAAGGCACGGACGTCATTCTGTCCCATGCCACGGCCCCAGTTCGACTGCTGGCCCCTGTCCGGGCTCGTAATGAGCAGGTAGATGCCCGCACCCACACGTGACCTTCACAGGTGGAAGACCTCCCCGACCCCTGTGACAGGCCTGTGACAGTCGGCGGACACCGTCATGAAGTCACTCGGGCAGAGTTCTGGTCACACGAAGAAAGCCGGACTCCACCGACGGGGGGCGCGAGATGAATACGCTGCACAGCACCAGCTCAAGCGCAGTTGTCACGCGACTTCACGACATCGGGCGGGGATCTGAGAAGTCCGGTGCCGTGAGCGGGCGGGGGTGCGCTCGCGGCACCGGGCGTCAGCACACCGGGTTCATGACGGTGGTTGACACGTTCCAGGGGAGCCACGGGGGAAACGCGGCTCACGGGGGAACGGACGGGGGCGCTCAGAGGGGCGCCGCGTACGGGGAGGACTCGGGGGAGCGCAAGTCCCTGTCGGAGGCGGAGTTCACCGCCTACGTCCAGGAGCGCCGCGCCTCCCTGTACGCGACCGCCTACCACCTGACCGGTGACCGCTTCGAGGCCGAGGACCTGCTGCAGAGCGCCCTCTTCTCGACGTACCGCGCCTGGGACAGGATCAGCGACAAGGCCGCGGTCGGGGGCTACCTCCGCCGCACCATGACCAATCTGCACATCAGCGCGTGGCGCCGCCGCAAGCTGAACGAGTACCCGACCGAGGAACTGCCGGAGACGGTGGGCGACACGGACGCGATGCGCGGCACCGAGCTGCGCGCCGTGCTGTGGCAGGCCCTTGCCCGGCTGCCCGAACTCCAGCGCACGATGCTGGTCCTCCGTTACTACGAGGGCCGCACCGACCCGGAGATCGCGGACATCCTCGACATCAGCGTGGGCACGGTGAAGTCCAGCATCTGGCGGTCGCTCCGCCGGCTGCGTGAGGACGAGGTCCTCAGCTTCGGCCGTGACCAGGAGGAATCCTTCGGCGAGTTGGTCGCCTGAGGGATCGGGGCCCGCGGCGTCAGCCGCGAGAGGGCCCATGGGGGTACGGGGGCCGCCGCTCCGGGGGGATGCGGCGGGAGCATGGGGGAAAGCACGGGGGAAACAAGTAGCGGGACCGGAAGGCCGGGGGGTCTTTCCGGTCCTTCTGCTTTTCCCGCCCGCCTTCTCGCCTGCCTGCCCTCCCGCGCATCCCGTCCCGTCCGCGTTACGTCACGAGGCCTCGGCCCGCGCCTTCGCGCACCGGCCGGCCGCGGCGGCCGCGACCCGGCCCAGGGCCTCGTCCTTGCCGCAGGGGTGCGCGCCGAGCGCGGACTGCCGCGCCACGATGGCCCGCTCGGCCCGCATCAGCCGCCAGCCCCGCCGCAGCAGGAACGGCACGGACTTGCGGCCCTCCCGCAGATCCCGCAGCAGCCGCCGCCGGAAGGTGGTGGAGGGCCGGCCGCGCAGACAGATCGCGTCGGCGAGCACCCCGAGCTCGCGGCACCGCCGCACGATGTCCGCCGCGAAGATGCCCTCCGCGATGAACAGCGGTGTGCGCTCGATGTCCAGGGACTCCTGGCCGACGCGCGCGCTGATCGAGATGTCGTAGACCGGCACCTTCGTGCGCCCCGTGCGGCAGAGCTCCTCGATGGCGGCGACCGCCACGTCCGCGTCCCAGGAGTCGGGGGAGTCCCAGTCGATGTCCGCGCTGCCGGGGACCTGCGGCAGCGTGGGGTCGCCGGCCTCCTTGTAGAAGTCGTCCAGGCAGAGCACGGGCAGCCCGGAACGGGTGGCGAAGGACGACTTGCCCGAGCCGGAAGGGCCCGTGAGCAGCACGACACGGGTCGGTATCGGGGGATGGGAACCCAATTCTGTGAACCTCTTCACCAGGGTGGACCGCATCTCCCGACACGGCGCTTCAGCGTGGTCGGGAGCCATTATCAACCCCCCGGCCGAGGGCGCCCAGCCCGCTGCGCCGACTCGGCCCGCCGGATCGGGGGCGGCGACCCCCGCGAGTCGCCCTTTGGCGACCGCGCCACCCCTCAACTACGCTACGTGCTCGCTCGATTACCCACCACGCACGGATATGGGCGGTACCCATGGCACGACAGACAGCAACGAAGTCCTCCCGGCCGGGCGCCCGCGCGCTGCTGCGCGCGGGGCTCACCGTCACCGCCGCGGGGGCCGCCCTCGGCATCGCGGGCGCGCCCGCCGGTGCGGTGGAGCCGGGCCCCGCGGCGGGGCTGCCCCCCGTGGCGACGCCGCTCGGCGAGGTCGACGCGGCGACGCCGGTCGGCGCGCTCACGGAGGCGGTGAAGCACTCGACGGCCGGCGGGCTCGCCCCGGCCAAGAACCTCCAGCTGGACCCGCTGGCCAACACCAGCGTCGACCCGCTCGACAACGCGGTCGGCACCCAGGTCGCCGACTTCAAGCCCGTCACCACGGCGGTCGCCACCGGCCCGCTCGCGCAGGGCGGCTCCCTGTCCGACGTACCGCTGGTGGGACAGGCCACGGGGCTGCTGCCGGGTTAGGACTCGGGGCCCGGGTCCGCCGCCGCGTCCCGGTTCGAGCGCAGCGGCACCTCGCGGACCAGCCAGGCGAGCGCGCAGGCGAGCGCGCACAGGGCCGCCGCGCCGATCATGACGCCGTGCAGCCCGCCGGTGACCCCCGCGCGAAAGGCGTCCCTGGACGGCTCGGGCAGGCCGCGCAGGAGTGCGGGGGTCAGCTCGTGGCCGCCCGCGAGGCGTTCGCCGTCCGGGCCGAGCCGGTCCGCGAGGGCGTCCGTCATGCGGCCGGTGTGGACGGAGCCGAGCACCGCGACACCGAGCGAACCGCCGATGGTGCGCAGGAGCGCGTTGGTGCCGCTCGCGGCGCCCATGTCGCGGAGCTCCGCGCTGTTCATGGTGATCAGCAGCGACGGCTGCATCAGGCAGCCGAGTCCCGCGCCGAACACGAACGTCAGCGCGGAGGCCACGGCGGTCGCGGTGTCCACGCCGACCGTCAGGAGGGCCAGCGCGCCCGCCGTGGCGACGGCTCCGCCCACGGGCGGATACGCGCGGTACGCACCGCCGTTGCCGACCGCCCGGCCGATGTACAGCTGTGCGCCCATCATCCCCAGCATCAACGGGAGCAGCAGCAGCCCGCTCTGCGTCGAGGACATGCCGCGGACGAACTGCATGTACTGCGGCAGGTAGCTGGCCGCCCCCAGCATCGCCGCGCCGGCGAGGAACGTCAGTGCCTGGGCGAGCGTGAAGTTGCGGTCGCGGAACAGCCGGGGCGGGATGACCGGTTCGGGGGCGCGCCGCTCCACGCGCACGAAGGCGGCGAGCGCACCGGCCGCGACCAGGGCCAGGCCGGTGGTCTGCGGGGAGATCCAGTCGTACGTCGTGCCGCCCCAGGTGCCGAGCAGCGTGAGCGCCAGGATGCCCGCCGTGAGGAGGGCGGCGCCCGCCCAGTCGATGCGGGCCGTGCTCCGCTCGCCGCGCAGCCGGACGAGCAGGCCGACGATCAGCAGCGCGGCGGCGCCGACGGGCACGTTGACGTAGAAGACCCAGCGCCAGTCCAACTGGTCGGTGAGGAAGCCGCCGAGCAGCGGTCCGCCGATCATCGCGACGGGCAGCATCACGCCGATCATCGACTGCGAGCGCCCCGCCTGCGCGGGTGGCAGCAGCGTTCCCAGGAGAGCCATCGCGCCCACGAAGAGACCGCCCGCGCCGAGCCCTTGCAGGGCGCGGAACGCGATCAACTGCGCCATGTTCTGGGCGAGTCCGCAGAGCACGGAGCCGGTGAGGAAGACCGTGATCGAGGTCAGGTAGCCGCCCTTGCGGCCGTACAGGTCGCCCAGCTTGCCCCAGAGCGGCGTGGAGACGGCGGCCGTCAGCAGATAGGCCGTCACCACCCAGGAGAAGTGGCCGAGTCCGCCGAGGTCGCCGACGATCGTGGGCAGTGCGGTGCCGACGATGGTGCCGTCGAGCGTCGCCAGGATGATGCCGAGCAGCAGCCCGAGGATGACCAGGCGCGAGGGTGGTGCGTCCTCCTGCGCGTTCTCCTGCGGGTCCTTCTCCACGGTCGGTTCCGTGATCGCGGGTGTGGCCGCTTCAGGCGCGGCTTCTCTCGTGGGCCGGTTCATGGCTCCCCCGTGGGTGGGTGACGTGACGTGGCGGCGGGCGGCGGGCGCGGGCCGCTCAGGCGGCGTACGGGCGGACCGCCTTGGCGTCGCGCAGCGCCAGCGCCCACCAGGCGAGCTGGTCGAGCATGGTCTTGACGGCGGCGTCGCTCGCGGGCTCCGTCATCTGCTGCTCGTCGTCGAACAGGCCCCAGACCTGGTGCAGGCTGACCGTGTTGCGGATGGTCGTCGCGTTCAACTCGGCCATCACGACCCGCAGATGCTCGACCGCGCGCAGGCCCCCGGAGATGGCGCCGTAGGAGACGAAGCCGATCGGCTTGGCGTGCCACTGCTCGTTGTGCCAGTCGATCGCGTTCTTCAGGGACGCCGGGTAGCTGTGGTTGTACTCCGGCGTGATGAAGACGAAGGCGTCGGCGGCCGCGAGGCGCGGCGTGACCAGGGCGAGAGCCTCCTCCGTGTCGGGCGCGAGCGGCTGGCCGAAGGCCGGCAGGACCGTGGGCAGCGGGGTCTCGGCCAGGTCGACGACGTCGACGCTCATGTCGTCGCGCTGGTCGAGGTGGCCCTTGAGCCACCCGGTGACGACGGGTGCGAAGCGGCCTTCGCGGGTGCTGCCGACGACGACCGCGACGCGGAGCTGCTCGGGCTGGCTGTTCATGGGGACCCCCTGGGTGTGCGCGGCGATGCGCGGATGTGTACGCCGTATCGATCCGCGTACAACGTACACGGCAGTGTGTACGGCGTCCACAAGGGATACGCTGTACGCATGTCCACGCAGAAGAAGGCGCAGGAGAAGGCCGAGAAGAAGGCGCAGCCCGAGGTCTCGCTCTGGGAGCGCCTGGAGCGCCCCGCGTCCGCGCCCCGCACGGCGCTGACGCCGCAGCGCATCGCCGCCGTCGCGGTCCGGGTGGCCGACGCGGAGGGCATCGCGGCCGTCACCATGCGCCGCCTGGCCACCGAGCTCGGCGTCGCCCCCATGGCCGCCTACCGGCACGTCTCGGGCAAGGAGGACCTGCTGGCGCTGATGGTCGACCTGGTCTCCGTCGAGCTGGAGACGCCCGCCGGGGTGACGGGGTGGCGTGACGTGCTGCGGGAGTCGGGGCGCGCGACCCGCGCGATGACGCTGAGGCACCGGTGGATGGCCGAACTGCCCACCCCGATGCACGCGTTGACGCCGAACCGGTTCGCGACCGCGGAGCGGCAGCTCGCCGCGCTCGACGGGCACGGCCTGGACGTCGACACGATGATGGCCGTCTTCCGCACCGTCACCGCGTACGTGGGAGGCATGGTCCGCGCGGAGGTCGCGATCGGCGCATACCTGCGGGAGCAGGACTGGGAGAGTCCGGCCGAGATGCGGATCGGTCTCGCCCCGCAGATGAGATACCTGATCGGGACCGGCCGTTACCCGACCTACCGGCGCTACATCCACGAGGCGGCGCGCAAGGACGACCCCGCCTGGGAGTTCGAGACCGGCCTCGAATGCGTCCTCGACGGGATCGCCGCGCGGTTCGGTCTCTGACCGCCGGGGCGGGCATGACGGAGCCCCGGCCTCCTGGACGGAGGAGGCCGGGGCTCCGGTGTGCGGGAGTGGCTGGTGACCGTCCCGGCGCAGGTCCTAGTAGGCCGAGCCGGACGCGCCCAGTGAACCCGTCGGGTGCCAGACCGTCTTGGTCTCCAGGAAGGCCGTCAGGCGGTGCGTGCCGGGGTCGGCGGACCAGTCCACAGGCTGTGGACGCAGTACGCGCTTGAGGTTGTCGGCGGCGGCGACCTCCAGCTCGCGCGCGAGCTCCGCGTCCGTGCCCGTCAGGTCGATCGCGTTGACGTCCTGGTGTGCGGCGAGCGGCGCCGCGATCTCGGCGGTCTTGCCGGTGAGGATGTTGACCACGCCGCCCGGCACGTCGGACGTCGCGAGGACCTCGCCCAGCGAGAGCGCGGGCAGCGGGAACTTCTCGGAGGCGATCACCACGGCCGTGTTGCCCGTCGCGATCACCGGGGCGATCACCGAGACCAGGCCGAGGAACGACGAGTCCTGGGGCGCGACGACGGCGACGACGCCCGTCGGCTCCGGCGTCGAGAGGTTGAAGAACGGGCCCGCGACCGGATTCGCCCCGCCCACGACCTGGGCGATCTTGTCGGTCCAGCCCGCGTACCAGACCCAGCGGTCGATCGCCGCGTCCACGACCGCGGCGGCCTTGGACTTGGAGATGCCCTCCGCCTCGGCGACCTCACGGACGAACTGGTCGCGACGGCCCTCCAGCATCTCGCCGATGCGGTAGAGGACCTGGCCGCGGTTGTACGCGGTCGCGCCGGCCCAGCCGCCCTGCGCCTTGCGGGCGGCCACGACGGCGTCGCGCGCGTCCTTGCGGGACGCCAGCGGCGCGTTCGCCAGCCACCTGCCCTTGGAGTCGTTCACCTCGTACACCCGGCCGCTCTCGGAGCGGGGGAACTTGCCCCCGACGTACAGCTTGTAGGTCTTGAGAACCGTGAGTCGGTCAGACATCGAGGTACGCCTCCAGCCCGTGCCGGCCGCCCTCGCGGCCGTGGCCCGACTCCTTGTAGCCGCCGAACGGCGAGGTCGGGTCGAACTTGTTGAAAGTGTTGGCCCAGACGACGCCCGCCCGGAGCTTGTTCGCGACCGCGAGGATGCGCGAGCCCTTCTCCGTCCAGATGCCGGCGGAGAGCCCGTACTGGGTGTTGTTGGCCTTGGCGACCGCCTCGTCGGGCGTACGGAAGGTCAGCACCGACAGCACCGGGCCGAAGATCTCGTCGCGCGCGACGGTGTGCGCCTGCGTGACGTTGGTGAACAGGGTCGGCGCGAACCAGTAGCCGGACGAGGGGAGTTCGCACGGGGCCGACCAGCGCTCGGCGCCCTCCGCCTCGCCGGTCTCGGCGAGCGCGGTGATGCGGGCGAGCTGCTCGGCGGAGTTGATGGCGCCGATGTCGGTGTTCTTGTCGAGCGGGTCGCCCAGGCGCAGGGTGGACAGGCGGCGCTTGAGCGAGTCGAGCAGCTCCTCCTGGACCGACTCCTGGACGAGCAGGCGTGAACCGGCGCAGCAGACCTGGCCCTGGTTGAAGAAGATGCCCGTGACGATGCCCTCGACGGCCTGTTCGAGGGGAGCGTCGTCGAAGACGATGTTCGCGCCCTTGCCGCCCAGTTCGAGCGTGACCTTCTTGTCGGTGCCCGCGACCTGACGGGCGATGGCCTTGCCGACGGCGGTCGAGCCGGTGAAGGCGACCTTGTTCACGTCGGGGTGGGCGGTCAGCGCCGCGCCCGCGTCGCCGTACCCGGGAAGGATGTTGACGACGCCCTTGGGGAGCCCCGCCTGACGGCAGATGTCCGCGAAGAACAGGGCGCTCAGGGGAGTGGTCTCGGCGGGCTTCAGGACGACCGTGTTGCCCGTGGCGAGCGCCGGGGCGATCTTCCAGGCCAGCATCAGGAGCGGGAAGTTCCACGGGATGACCTGGCCGGCGACGCCCAGCGGTGCCGGGTTCGGGCCGAACCCGGCGTGGTCGAGCTTGTCGGCCCAGCCCGCGTAGTAGAAGAAGTGCGCGGCGACCAGGGGGAGGTCCGCGTCGCGGGTCTCCTTGATGGGCTTGCCGTTGTCCAGGGTCTCCAGGACGGCCAGCTCGCGGCTGCGCTCCTGGATGATCCGGGCGATGCGGAACAGATACTTGGCGCGCTCGGCGCCCGGCAGCGCCGACCACTTGTCGAAGGCCTTGCGGGCGGCCTTCACGGCGCGGTCGACGTCCTCGGAGGAGGCCCGCGCGACTTCGGAGAGCACCTCTTCGGTCGACGGGGAGACCGTCTTGAAGACCTTGCCGTCGGCCGCGTCGGTGAACTCGCCGTCGATGAACAGGCCGTACGAGGGGGCGATGTCCACGACCGAGCGGGACTCGGGGGCCGGGGCGTACTCGAAGGGGGAGGGCGGCATCTTCATGTCCATGAGGTCTCAGTCCACCGTCACGTAGTCGGGGCCGGAGTAGCGTCCGGTGGCCAGCTTCTGACGCTGCATCAGCAGGTCGTTCAGGAGGGACGAGGCGCCGAAGCGGAACCAGTGGTTGTCCAGCCAGTCGGCGCCCGCCGTCTCGTTCACCAGGACGAGGAACTTCACCGCGTCCTTGGTGGAGCGGATGCCGCCCGCTGGCTTCACCCCGATCTGCACCCCGGTCTGCGCGCGGAAGTCGCGGACGGCCTCCAGCATCAGGAGCGTGTTGGCCGGGGTGGCGTTGACGCCGACCTTGCCGGTCGAGGTCTTGATGAAGTCGGCGCCCGCGATCATGCCGATCCAGCTGGCGCGCTTGATGTTGTCGTACGTCGAGAGCTCACCGGTCTCGAAGATGACCTTCAGGCGGGCCGTTCCGCAGGCCTCCTTCACGGCGCGGATCTGCTCGAACACCGTCATGTAGGCACCGGAGAGGAAGGCGCCCCGGTCGATGACCATGTCGATCTCGTCGGCGCCCGCCGCGACCGCCTCGCGCACGTCGCAGAGCTTCACGTCGATGGCGGCGCGGCCCGCGGGGAAGGCGGTCGCGACGGACGCGACCTGCACGCCGCTGCCCGCGACGGCCTCCTTGGCGGTGGCCACCATGTCCGGATAGACGCAGACGGCCGCGGTGCGCGGGGTGGTCCGGTCGGTCGGGTCGGGATGGGCGGCCTTCGCGCCGAGCGCCCGGACCTTGCCCGGGGTGTCGGCGCCCTCGAGCGTCGTCAGGTCGATCATCGAAATGGCCAGGTCGATGGCGTACGCCTTCGCCGTGGTCTTGATCGAACGGGTACCGAGCGAGGCGGCACGCGCCTCCAGGCCGACCGCGTCGACGCCGGGCAGTCCGTGCAGGAAGCGGCGGAGCGTGCTCTCGGACGCGGTCACGTCAGCGAATGCAGTGGGCATGGTCACGAGGGGAGCATATCTACGCGCGTAGCTGCTGTACAGGGGTGGGGCGGGAGGCGGCGGCGGGGCCCTCGGCAGGCGGTGGTGGGGACCGGCGCGGGGCCCCCGCGCGGGCTTCAGGCAGAATCAGGGTATGAGCGACCCCCAGAACCCCGTGGCGGAGCCCGCGTACAAGGACCGCACCTTCCGGTCCCCCGCCGGCATCGCCGGCGGCGTCCTGCTGCTCGCCCTGGGCGCCTGGCTCGGCATCGACGCCGTCATCCGGGGCGAGGGCCGCACGCCGTGGCTCGCGCTGGCCGGGCTGCTTGTCGCCGTGCCGCTGGTCGTCGCGTACACCGTGCGGCCCGCCGTGTACGTCAACAACGACCGGATCCGCATCCGCAACCCCTTCAGGACCGTCACGCTGCCCTGGGCCTGCGTCGCCACGCTCCGGTCCGGCTACTCGAACGAGATCCTGACCGACGAAGGCGCCAAGTTCCAGATCTGGGCGATCCCCGTCTCGCTGCGCGGCCGCAAGAAGGCGGCGCGCAGGCAGGCGCAGGCCGCGGCGTCCGGCGACCCCACGACGGGCGGCCGCCCCTTCCTCGACCCGCACGCGCCGTCCACCCGTTCCTCGGGCGACCAGTCCATGGACGAGCTCCGCGAACTGGCCGAGCAGCAGAACGACTCCGAGTCCACGCAGGGCGGGCCCGTCGTGCGCTGGGCGTACGAGATCCTCGCGCCGAGCGTCGCGGGAGTGGTCCTTCTCGCGGTGCTGCTCGCGGTCACCTGACCACGGGCGGTTCGGGGTTCGCCGCAGCCGCAGCCGCAGCCGCAGCCGCAGCCGCAGCCGCGGCCGCAGTCGGTTCGTGGGCCCGGGGCGGGCGGCTTCTACGGAGGGCCCGTCCACGCCAGGAGCATGTGGCCGCCGAACACCGCGGAGCCGAGTGCCGCAGCCGTCAGGAGCGTCACCGTCACCCGCGTCCTCGCGCGCGCGAGCGCCACGGCGAGCGGCAGCAGCAGCGGGAAGCCGGGCAGCAGGAATCGGGCCCGCGGGAAGTAGACCCCGCTGCTCCCCAGGACGATCAGCAGCAGCAGCCCCGTGAACAGCAGCAGCGGCAAGGGCTGGCGGTCGCCCACGGAGAGCGCGAAGAGGACCACCGCCCCCAGCAGCGTCGCCGTCACCATCACCAGGAACAGCTGCGGCCGGTCCAGCAGGAACAGGGCGTGCATGCGGTGGAGCGTCTCCACGCCGCCGTCCCAGGTGTTCCGCCACAGCTTCTGTACGGCGAAGTAGCCGTCCCAGCGGCCCAGGCGCACCCCCACCCACCCGACGTACCCGAGCCAGCCGAGCGGCGCCAGCAGCGCGCCCAGGAGGGGGCGGCGCGGGACACGGACCGGGCGGGGCGGAGCGGCGGCGGGGCCGGGCGGGCGGTGGCGGTCGTGGCGCGGGTCAAGGCGCAGGTGGTGGCGGAGGCGGTGGGCGGGCAGGTGCCCGCGGAGGGACAGCAGGGCCGTGACGGAGACCGCCGCGGCGAGGGCCACGCCCGTGGGACGGGTGAGTCCCGCCAGTGCGGCGAGGCTTCCCGCCCACAGCCAGCGGCCGGTGAGCACCGCGT
This sequence comes from Streptomyces sp. NPDC040622, assembly GCF_055593965.1. NCBI lineage: Bacteria > Bacillati > Actinomycetota > Actinomycetes > Kitasatosporales > Streptomycetaceae > Streptomyces > Streptomyces sp. NPDC040622. Next base: position 474,181 of record NZ_JBVIXD010000002.1, read on the forward strand.
ACAGGGACCACGCGGTGAGTGCCGTGAAGAGCGACTCCGTGTAGCCCATCCACTGCACCAGTGCGACCGGCAGGCTGCCCCACAGGACCGCGAGAACGATGCCCGCGCGACGGCCGTACAGCTGGTCGCCGACCGCGAAGATCCCCCACGCCGCGAGGAACGAGCAGGTCAGCGCGATGCCCAGCCCCGCAGCGCCGCGCGGCAGCCAGGGGAGCAGCGTGTCGCCCGCCCTGACCAGCGTCGGGTACAGCGGGAAGAACGCCAGGTTGTTGCCGTCGATCCGGGTGCCGAGCGTGTGCGTGTACCCGTGCTCGGCGATCCTCAGATACCAGTCGCAGTCCCACGACGCCATCAACAGGTGCCGCACCCCGCGGTGCTCCCGGTGCGCCCATGAGGCGAACACCAGCAGGCCCAGGGTGCGGACGGCCGCGTACGCGAGGAGGGCGGGGGAGGCATGGCGCAGGGCGCGGGCCGCGCGCCCGGCCCGGGTGGGGGGAGGGTGCGGGGCGCTGCCGGGGCTCCTGGACGCGGGGACCAGGGACGGGGCGGCGGTGGAGGGCTCGGAGATTCCGTACGGCACTGCGGCAGCTCCCGGAACGTGATCGTGCGCTACCGGTCGACCCTTCCTGGGGCGACCGGCAGCGCGGCGGATCTCTGCGGCAGCTGCTCTAGCGGAACCACTCGGACGGGTGGTGGGCCTTGTGGGGCCGGGGGGGCAGTGCGTCCGGTGGGCTCTGTGGTTCCGGTGTGCGGTGCGGTGCGGTGTGTGGTGCGGGCGGGGCGTTCTCAGATGCCCGCTGCCGCCGACAGGTCGCGCTTGATCGTCGCGAGTGTCCGCGTCGCCCTGGCGCGGGCCGCGGGCAGCTCGTCCTTCGACGCCACCTCGACCACCACCTCCAGGTAGCACTTGAGCTTCGGCTCGGTGCCGCTCGGGCGCACGATCACCCGGGCGCCGTCGAGCGTGTAGCGCAGGCCGTCCGTGGGCGGCAGCGTGTCCGTGCCGCGGGTCAGGTCCTCCGCCTTCGTCACGGGCAGGCCCGCGAGCTCCGCGGGCGGCTGCTCGCGCAGGCGGTGCATCGCGTCCGCGATCAGCGACAGGTCCTCCACGCGCACCGACAGCTGGTCCGTGGCGTGCAGGCCGTGCTCGACCGCCAGGTCGTCGAGGAGGTCGAGGAAGGTGCGGCCCTCCTCCTTCAGCTCGGACGCCAGCTCGGTGAGCAGGAGCGCGGCCGTGATGCCGTCCTTGTCGCGTACGCCCTCGGGGTCGACGCAGTAGCCGAGCGCCTCCTCGTAGCCGTAGCGCAGGCCCTCGACGCGGGCGATCCACTTGAAGCCCGTCAGGGTCTCCTCGTACGGGAGGCCCGCCTTCTCGGCGATCCGGCCGAGCAGGGAGGACGAGACGATCGACTCCGCGAACGTGCCGCGGGCGCCGCGGCGGACGAGGTGCGCGGCGAGCAGGGCGCCCACCTCGTCGCCCCGGAGCATCCGCCAGTCCGCGGCACCGGCGCTCGCGCCCTCCTCGGCCCCGCCGTCCCTGACCGCGGCGGCGCAGCGGTCCGCGTCCGGGTCGTTGGCGATGATCAGGTCGGGGGCGGGGGTGGTGCGGGCCGCCGTCGCGAAGGCCAGGTCCATCGCGCCCGGCTCCTCCGGGTTCGGGAACGCGACCGTCGGGAAGTCCGGGTCCGGCTCGGCCTGCTCGGCCACGAGGACCGGCTCGGGGAAGCCGGCACGGGCGAACGCCGCGAGCAGGGTGTCCTTGCCGACGCCGTGCATGGCCGTGTAGACGGCCCGCGCGGTCCGGGGGCTGCCGGGGGCCAGGACGGCGTCCGTACGCGCCAGGTAGGCCTCCAGGACGTCGTCCGTGAGCGTCTCCCAGCCGGAGTCCGGGCGCGGGACGTCGTGCAGGCTCGCGATCGCGTCGATCTCCGCGGCGATCTCCGCGTCGGCGGGCGGGACGATCTGGGAGCCGTCGCCGAGGTAGACCTTGTAGCCGTTGTCGCGCGGGGGGTTGTGGCTGGCCGTGACCTCCACGCCCGCGACGGCGCCGAGGTGCCGTATGGCGAAGGCGAGCACGGGGGTGGGGAGGGGGCGGGGGAGGACGGCCGCGCGCAGGCCCGCGCCGGTCATCACGGCCGCGGTGTCGCGGGCGAAGTCCTCGGACTTGTGGCGGGCGTCGTAGCCGATCACGACGAGGCCGCCGGTCTGTCCCTTGGACTTGAGGTACGCGGCGAGGCCTGCGGCGGCGCGGATGACCACGGTGCGGTTCATGCGCATGGGGCCCGCGCCGAGTTCGCCGCGCAGGCCGGCGGTGCCGAACTGGAGGGTGCCGGCGAAGCGTGCGGTCAGCTCGTCGAGGTCCTGGCCTTCGAGGAGCTTGCCGAGCTCCTCGCGGGTCTCGGGGTCCGGGTCCTCGGCAAGCCAGGTCTGGGCCCGCGCGATGAGTTCAGAGGTGTCCTGCACGGTTTCTTCAGCCTCTCGCTGGTCCGGGGGTGGGGGCGGTGGAGGGGGGTGGGGGATGGCTGTGTACGGGTAGTGCTTACCCGGGTGGTGGGCCGGGGTCTCGCCTTGGGTTCGGCTGTGGGGCGGGGGCGCGGGGGTATGTACGTACTCGCTATCCCTGCGCCGCGCTGCACGAACAAAGACGCCATTGTTTCCTCGGTGCTCCGTGCGCACATACCCCCGCGCCCCCTCCGGCGCGCGTGCGGCTGCGGCCCGGTGGGGGTTTGTCGGGCGGGCCCCGCAGGGGTGGTGCCTCCCGGGGAGCCTCGGGGGGCGCGGTGGCTGTTGCTTTTAGGGGCGCGGGGAACTGCGCGTCAGCCGCGGCGCACCCGCAGGGGGAAACCCACCCACCCAGAGCCGTTCGAGGCCCAGGGGCCGGGCGGACGGTCACGGCGGGGTCGCAGGCAGAGGCCGGCGGAGCCTCTGCCTGCGGAGGGATCAGATGCGGCCCAGGACCTGGCCGAGCAGCTCACCCATGCGCGTCGCGCTGTCGCGGCCTGCCTGGAGGACCTCTTCGTGGTTGAGGGGCTCGCCCGTCATGCCCGCGGCGAGGTTCGTGACCAGGGAGATGCCGAGGACCTCCGCACCGGCCTCGCGCGCGGCGATCGCCTCGAGGACCGTGGACATGCCGACCAGGTCCGCACCGATCGTGCGGGCCATGCGGATCTCCGCGGGAGTCTCGTAGTGCGGGCCGGGGAACTGCGCGTAGACGCCCTCTTCGAGGGTCGGGTCGATCTCCTTGCAGAGGGTCCGCAGGCGAGGGGAGTAGAGGTCCGTCAGGTCGACGAAGTTCGCGCCGACGATCGGGGAGGTCGCCGTGAGGTTCAGGTGGTCGCTGATCAGGACCGGCTGGCCGGGACGCATGCCCTCGCGCAGGCCGCCGCAGCCGTTGGTCAGCACGATGGTCTTGCAGCCCGCGGCGACGGCCGTGCGGACGCCGTGCGCGACGGCGGCCACTCCGCGGCCCTCGTAGTAGTGGGTGCGGCCCAGGAAGACCAGCGCGCGCTTGTCGCCGACCTTGAAGGAGCGGATGCGTCCGCCGTGGCCCTGGACGGCCGGCGGCGGGAAGCCGGGCAGCTCGGTGACGGGGAACTCGGCCTCGGGGTCGCCGAGCGCGTCGACGGCCGGCGCCCAGCCGGAGCCCATCACGAGGGCGACGTCGTGGGTCTCGGCGCCCGTGAGCTCGCGCAGGCGCGCGGCGGCGGCGTCGGCGGCGGCGTAGGGGTCGCCCTGGATGTCGTCCGGAATAACTGAAGCGTTCACGCGGACGAGAGTAGCCGCTCATGGCCTACGCGCGTAGATGACGATGCTTACGGGATTGCGATCGTTGTCTTGTCGTTTCCGACGAGAGAGCGGCGGCCGACGCGGGCCGCCCGGTGGTGCGAAGCGCTAACAGGGGCGCTTGCGGAGCTCCATCACGTAGTCGTGGGGTGCCCCGGCCGACTCCGCCGCGTCCGCCAGTTCGCCCAGGTAACGCGCCGAGGGCAGGCCGCCCTCGTACCCGTTGAGGACGTACACCCAGGCCGGTTCCTCGCCCTCCAGGGTGTGCACGCGGACCCGCATGCGCCGGTAGATGTCGAGGCCGACACCTTCCCAGCGGTCCATGGAGTCCTCGTCCATGGGGGCGACGTCGTAGAGGGTGACGAAGACCTGCGAGCGGGGCGCCTCGACGATCGTGGCGAGGGCGCCCTCCCATCCCATGTGCTCACCGCCGAAGGTGAGCCGCCAGCCGTTCAGCCAGCCGGTCGCGCGCAGCGGTGAGTGCGGGGCGCGGCGTGACATGAGCCGCGGATCCAGATTGCCGGCGTACGCGGCGTAGAGCGACATGAGGTCGAGGGTACGGCAGCAATCAAGTGAGCCCCTCCTGCGGCGGGAGGAGTGCCCGGACGAGGGCCGTCGCACGGACGGAGGCCCCCGGGGGGTGAGCACCTTGAAGCGTGCGGGACAATGGAGTACGTGACTCGGATCGTGATCATTGGCGGCGGACCCGGCGGATACGAGGCGGCTCTTGTGGCCGCCCAGCTCGGCGCGGAGGTGACCGTCGTCGACTGCGACGGTCTGGGCGGGGCATCGGTGCTCACCGACTGCGTACCGTCCAAGACCCTGATCGCGACGGCCGAGGTGATGACCACCTTCGACTCGTCGTACGAAGAGCTGGGGATCATCGTCGCCGACGACACCCCGCACATCGACACCCCCGCGCGCGTGGTGGGTGTGGACCTGGGCAAGGTCAACCGCCGTGTGAAGCGCCTCGCGCTCGCGCAGTCCCACGACATCACCGCCTCCGTCACGCGTGCGGGCGCACGCGTGCTGCGCGGCCGGGGTCGTCTGGAGGGCCAGCAGGACACCGACGGCTCGCGCAAGGTCGTGGTGCGGGCCGCCGACGGGAGCGAGGAGACCCTCGTCGCCGACGCCGTGCTGATCGCCACCGGCGGTCACCCGCGCGAGGTGCCCGACGCGCAGCCCGACGGCGAGCGGATCCTGAACTGGACGCAGGTGTACGACCTGGACGAGCTCCCGGAGGAGCTCATCGTGGTCGGCTCGGGTGTGACCGGTGCCGAGTTCGCCGGTGCCTACCAGGCGCTCGGTTCGAACGTGACGCTCGTGTCCAGCCGTGACCGGGTGCTCCCCGGCGAGGACCCGGACGCCGCCGCCGTCCTTGAGGACGTCTTCCGCCGCCGCGGCATGAACGTCATGTCCCGCTCCCGCGCCGCCTCCGCCAAGCGGGTCGGGGACCGGGTCGAGGTCACGCTCGACGACGGGCGCGTCATCTCCGGCACCCACTGCCTGATGGCCGTCGGCGCCATCCCGAACAGCAGCGGCATGGGCCTGGAGGAGGCCGGGGTCCGGCTGAAGGATTCCGGGCACATCTGGACCGACAAGGTCTCGCGGACGTCCGCCCCCGGCGTGTACGCCGCCGGAGACGTCACCGGTGTCTTCGCGCTCGCCTCCGTCGCCGCCATGCAGGGGCGCATCGCGATGTACCACTTCCTGGGCGACGCCGTGACGCCGCTGAACCTGAAGACCGTCTCCGCGAACGTCTTCACCGACCCGGAGATCGCGACCGTCGGCTACAGCCAGGCCGACGTCGACTCGGGCCGGATCGACGCCCGCGTCGTCAAGCTGCCGCTGCTGCGCAATCCGCGCGCGAAGATGCAGGGCATCCGCGACGGGTTCGTCAAGATCTTCTGCCGTCCGGGCACGGGCATCGTGGTCGGCGGTGTGGTCGTCGCACCGCGCGCCTCGGAGCTGATCCATCCCATCTCGATCGCGGTCGACAACAATCTGACGGTCGAGCAGATCGCGAATGCGTTCACCGTGTACCCGTCGCTTTCGGGGTCGATCGCCGAGGTGGCGCGTCAGCTCCACACCCGCAAGACGGCGGGCGAAGGCTGATCGACCGGGCGGCCTGATTCAACTCTTTGCAGGTCACGCACTGTTGTCGCCCATTCGCGCGGCATAGGCGGGGAGAGTAAGCACCTATACCACTTCCCACCCTGCTGTGCGAACAACTTCTGTAATTCGGCGCAAACTGCTGAAAGCAGACGGTCGTTGGGGTTACTGTCAGTTTCGTGTTCGCTGCAGAACGTCGCCAATTGATCCTCGAAATGGTGCGGGCCAACGGGGCAGTATCGCTCCGTGAGCTCGCCCGCGTCGTCCAGACCTCCGAAGTGACCGTACGGCGGGACGTGCGCGCGCTGGAGGCAGAAGGACTCCTCGACCGCCGGCATGGCGGTGCGGTATTGCCGGGCGGATTCACGCGGGAGTCCGGCTTTCCGCAGAAATCACATCTCGCGACCGCCGAGAAGACGGCCATCGCCGATCTCGCGGCGGGTCTCGTCGAAGAGGGCGAAGCCATCGTCGTCGGGGCGGGTACGACCACGCAGGAGCTGGCCCGACGGCTCGCGCGGGTACCCGGTCTGACCGTCGTCACCAACTCCCTTCTGGTGGCACAGGCGTTGGCCCACGCCAACAGGGTGGAAGTCGTCATGACCGGCGGCACCCTGCGCGGCTCGAACTACGCGCTCGTGGGCAGCGGCGCCGAGCAGTCCCTCCAGGGGCTGCGGGTGTCGCGGGCCTTCCTGTCGGGCAGTGGGCTGACCGCAGAGCGCGGCCTCTCCACGTCCAACATGCTCTCCGCGAGCGTGGACCGCGCACTGGTCCAGGCGGCGGCCGAGGTCGTGGTCCTCGCGGACCACACCAAGCTCGGCACCGACACGATGTTCCAGACGGTGCCGACGGACGTCATCACCCGCCTGGTCACGGACGAGCCACCGGGTCACGACGACCGGGCGGCCACGGAACTGCAGGCCCTGGCCGACCAGGGCGTGCAGATCGCGGTGGCGGGCGGTTCCGCCGCCCCTAACCCCGGGTCCGGCGCCGATTCCGTCCAGGCGGGGCGCCAGCCGCGCCGGGACATGCCCCTGCCGGGCCAGCGTCGTACCAACCACGGGGCGGGTCCGGGCCAGCAACTGCGCAGCGCGATCCTCGGGGAGCAGCCGCCCGGGGAGCGGTCCGCGCGCGTCGCGGACCTGCGCCGCCGCTGAACCCCGGCCGGCCGCGGGAGTGCCGGGCGGGTGCTACGCGGGCGCCTGCCCGTCGGCCTTGAGTCCCCGCAGGGTCAGCGTGAGCAGGCGGTCGGCCAACTCCGGGTCGTCCGGGGTCTCCTCGGCCGCCAGCGAGATCGCGTTGGTCAGCTGGAGCAGGTCGGAGATGGAGACGTCGGGCCGTACGGCTCCCGCCTCCTGGGCACGGGCGAGCAGGGCCGCGCCCGCCTCACGCATGGGCATGCTGCACCGCGCGAGCGCCGAAGTGGCGTCGTGCGACGCCGACATGAGGGCGCTCGACAGGCCGCGGTACTCACCCGCATGAGTGACGATGGCACGCAGCCACGCCACCAGGGCCGAACAGGGCTGCGGGTCGTCGAGCAGGGCGCGCGAGCGCGCGAGCAGGTCGCTCACCGCGTCCTCCCAGACCGCGCTCATCAGCGCGTGCCGGTTGGGGAAGTGCCGGTAGAGCGTGCCGATGCCGACGCCCGCGCGGCGTGCCACGTCCTCCAGGGACGCGCCCGTGCCGTGCTCGGCGAAGGCGGAGCGCGCCTCGGCGAGCAGCCGGTCGTAGTTGCGGCGGGCGTCGGCCCGCATGGTGCGCGCCGACTGTGCCGCCTGCTGCGGCGCTCTCGCCTGCTGGCCCGTGCCGGTCGTCATCCCCGCACCCTTCGTGAACGTACGCGTCCTCCAAGGATGCCACTGCCCGTGCGGCGCGATCGGCCGAGGTCGGGCGGGAGCGGGCGGGAGCAGGCCCGTGGGCGCCCCCTCAGGACGTCCGGCGCGCGAAGAAGGCGTCCAGCTCCGCTCTGGCCCTGCGCTCGCGCCGGTGCGGCGGCAGGGCGCCGCCGCGCAGGTTCCCGCTCAGCCACAGGACCAGCGGATACGTGACGCAGGTGCCGAGGAACAGGCCGCTCAGCAGACCGGTGACCAGGTCGCTCATGATCATCAACTCACTTTCGTACGAGATTGCTTGGTGCTGCTCCCCGGGCCGGGGCGGAAGCCGTCGAGGGCCGCGGCGATCATCCTGGCGCCGTTGTCCGGGAGCACCGCCCCGTAACCGAGCTGCCGCCAGCGGGCATCCACGGCGTCGCTGTCGTAGTACGGCAACGGGCCGCCGGCCGACGGCACCAGGAGCGGCGAGGGCTCCCGTGCGCAGCGGTGGCAGGCGGCGACCTCCTCGGCGCCGTGCGGGGAGTTCGGGGGCGCCACACGCGCGTGCCCGCGTTCGTGCAGCGGGTTGAAGTAGCAGGGCGGGTCGGGCCGCAGCGGCCGTTCCGTCACCAGGGCCTCCAGCGCGCGCATCCCGACGCGGCTGAACTCGACCGCCGCGACCAGCTCGCCCAGGGCGTGCGCGGCGTCGTACGCCGGGTCGGGGCTCTGCGGGCCATCGCAGACGGGTGGGATCACCGAGTTGCCGGCCTGGATCGACGCCGTGACGGCGAACGAGGCCAGCTCCGTGCGCAGTCCCGGCGCGAGCGAGCAGGTGTGGCGCAGGGTGTCGCCGAGGGCGGAGGCGTCGCTGAGCAGCTCCGCGCAGCGCTCGGCGTGCGGGCGCAGCGCCTCGGGATCGCCTCCCGGGTCCGGCACCGGCGCCCGCCAGTCGGGCGCCGGCAGCGGCAGGGCGAAGGTGTAGGGGCGGCGCCGCCCCAGCGGCAGGTGGGTGAAGCGGCGGAGCAGCGCCACGGAAAGCGCCGCGGAGAGGCCGAGCACCAGCCCGGCCTCGTAGCGCTGTCCGGCCTCCGCGGTCGCCGCGAGCCAGCCGCTTGCCGTGATGGCGCCTGCCGCGGCGAGCAGGCCGAGTACATCCCCCGTGCGTGTCACTGAAGTCCCCCCGTGGTGCATCAGCTCTTCGGGAGGGGGACGTGGGAGAGGGGCGGCCCGGTTGCGGCAGGAACGCCGAACGCCGGACCGGCCGAGGAGAATCGGCCGGTCCGGCGTTCGGGTACGAGCTCCGCGGACCGGTGGGTCACCGGTCCGCGCGGCTCGCCGTCAGTCCTTGATCTCGCAGATCACCGCACCGGAGGTGAGGCTCGCGCCGACCTCCGCGGTGAGGCCCTTGACCGTGCCCGAGCGGTGCGCGTTCAGGGGCTGTTCCATCTTCATGGCCTCCAGGACGACGACCAGGTCGCCCTCCTTGACCTCCTGGCCCTCCTCGACCGCGATCTTGACGATCGTGCCCTGCATGGGCGAGGCGAGGGTGTCGCCGGAGGCGGCCGGGCCGGACTTCTTGGCCGCGCGGCGCTTGGGACGGGCGCCGCCCGCCGCGGCGGTGCGCGCGATCGTCATGCCCAGCGAGGACGGCAGCGAGACCTCGAGGCGCTTGCCGCCGACCTCGACGACGACCGTCTCGCGGCCCGGCTCCTCGTCCGTCTCGGTGTCCGCGGCGGCCGCGAACGGCGGGATCTCGTTGACGAACTCGGTCTCGATCCAGCGGGTGTGGATCGTGAACGGGTCGCTGGAGCCGGTCAGTTCGGGCCCGAACGCCGGGTCCACGACGACGGCACGGTGGAAGGGGATGGCGGTGGCCATGCCCTCCACGGTGAACTCCGCCAGGGCGCGGGCGGCGCGCTGCAGCGCCTGCTCGCGGGTGGCACCGGTGACGATCAGCTTGGCCAGGAGCGAGTCCCAGGCCGGGCCGATGACCGAGCCGGACTCGACGCCCGCGTCCAGGCGGACACCGGGGCCGGACGGCGGGGCGAAGGTGGTGACGGTGCCGGGCGCGGGCAGGAAGTTGCGGCCCGGGTCCTCGCCGTTGATGCGGAACTCGAAGGAATGACCGCGCATCTCGGGGTCGTCGTAGCCCAGTTCCTCGCCGTCGGCGATGCGGAACATCTCGCGGACCAGGTCGATGCCGGTGACCTCTTCGGTGACCGGGTGCTCCACCTGCAGACGGGTGTTGACCTCCAGGAAGGAGATCGTGCCGTCCACGCCGACCAGGAACTCGACGGTGCCCGCGCCGACGTAGCCGGCCTCCTTGAGGATCGCCTTGGAGGCGGCGTACAGCTCGGCGTTCTGCTCGGCGCTCAGGAACGGCGCGGGCGCCTCCTCGACGAGCTTCTGGTGGCGGCGCTGCAGCGAGCAGTCACGGGTCGAGACGACGACCACGTTGCCGTGCTTGTCCGCCAGGCACTGGGTCTCCACGTGCCGCGGCTTGTCGAGGTAGCGCTCGACGAAGCACTCGCCGCGGCCGAAGGCCGCCACGGCCTCGCGCACCGCGGAGTCGTACAGCTCGGGGACCTCTTCGAGGGTGCGGGCCACCTTCAGACCGCGGCCGCCACCGCCGAACGCCGCCTTGATGGCGATCGGCAGGCCGTGCTCCTCGGCGAAGGCCACCACCTCGTCGGAGCCCGACACGGGGTCGGGGGTGCCGGCGACCAGCGGGGCGCCGGCGCGCTGCGCGATGTGCCGCGCCGCGACCTTGTCGCCCAGGTCGCGGATGGCCTGCGGCGGCGGGCCGATCCAGTTCAGGCCCGCGTCGATGACGGCCTGCGCGAAGTCGGCGTTCTCCGAAAGGAAGCCGTAGCCGGGGTGGATGGCGTCCGCCCCCGCGTCCTTGGCCGCGGCCAGCACCTTGGAGATGTCCAGGTAGCTGGTGGCCGGAGTGTCACCGCCCAGCGCGAACGCCTCATCGGCTGCCCGTACATGCAGAGCGTCCCGGTCCGGGTCTGCGTAGACGGCTACGCTCGCGATCCCTGCGTCCCGGCATGCCCGGGCAACGCGGACAGCGATTTCGCCACGGTTGGCGATGAGCACCTTGCGCACGATGGCTCCCTCCTTGAAACAAGCCGAGTTTAGGGACTGCCGACACGGGCTTACGACCCGTCCCCAATGGTGAGCTTGCCCACACGGAGTGTGACTCGAGGCCGGCTAGGTCCGCGAAATCCCTTGTCGTACCGCGGTACGCAGGGTCTCACTACCGCAGCGTAGCCCGCCGGTGTGGTCAAGGTCTCTGTGCGGCCGTACTGCGGCAGGGCGGCATTCTTTGTGGAGTCCCTACGAATGGCCCAATGATTCTTTGCCTGCGGTACAGCTCTTGTCCCTGGGTTTACCCGTTAGTAGCGTTCGCCTGGCGTGAACGTACTAGGGGTAACAGCAGCGGAATCGGAAGAGGGTGGGGCGCCGTGGCGCGCAGACCGGTGGCCTGGGTGGGCGCGATCGTTCTTCTCGCGGAGGCGGTCGGGATCGCACTCCTCAACTGGTTCCTGGGCCTTGTCGTCGACAAGCAGGACATGTCGCTCGCGGGCCTGGACCCGCGCGCGATGACCGTCTCGACCTGGATCGCCGGCATCCTCTTCGGCGGCTACCTCGCGCTCTGCGCCGTCGTCCTGATCCGCGCCGCCGTGCGCGACCGCGCGCCCGGCACCTTCGGGCGGCTGCTCCTGATCAGCTGCGCCGTCGTGCACGCGCTCCTCGGCGCCTTCTCCGTCGGCCTGGTCGGCTGGGCCGCCTTCGTCTTCATGATGGTCGTGCTCGGCCTGCTCGTCCTCACGCTCGTGGCGTACGAGAAGAAGGCGCAGCTGGAGGGGGCGGGCGCCGCCGGGGGCGGCGGAGCGCCGGAGGACGGCGCCCCGCAGCCCGCCTGAGGCCCGTTTCCTTCGGGCCAGCTCTACTTCTCGGTCTGCCGCTGCCACAACTGCGTGATGCCCACGCCCAGTTCGGCGAGGAGGCGGCGCAGCAGCGGCAGCGAGAGGCCGATGACGTTGCCGTGGTCGCCCTCGATGCCCTCGACGAACGGCGCCGAGCGGCCGTCCAGCGTGAACGCGCCCGCCACGTGCAGCGGTTCGCCGCTCGCGACGTACGCGGCGATCTCCTCGTCGGAGGGCTCGCCGAAGCGGACCACGGTCGACGCCGTCGCGGACACGTACCGCCCGGAGACGGTGTCGTAGACGCAGTGGCCCGTCTGCAGGACGCCCGCGCGACCGCGCATGTCCTTCCAGCGGGCGGTGGCCTCCTCGGCGTCGGCGGGCTTGCCGAGCGCGCGGCCGTCCAGTTCGAGGACCGAGTCGCAGCCGACGACCAGCGCGCCCTTGGCGTCGGGGCGCGCGGCGACCACGGACGCCTTGGCCTCGGCCAGGGCGAGCGCGAGTTCGGCGGGGGTGGGCGCGGACACCTTGTCCTCGTCGACGCCGCTGACGATCACCTCGGGGGCGAGGCCCGCCTGCCGGAGCAGGCCGAGCCGGGCGGGCGACTGGGAGGCGAGGACGAGACGGCGGGGCTGATCACTCATGCGGCCAGCGTAGCGAGCGCGGCGCCCGTCCAGTGCGGGGCTCCGCGGAAGCGGTGTTTCAGTGGATGCCGAGGACGAACATCGCGATCACCATGGCGAGGGCGAGGAGCAGTCCGGCGCGGCGCATCCTCGCCTGGAGGTCCCGCATGTCCTTGGGAGGGGTGTCCTCCGGGTCAGACCACAGCATGACTTCGATGGTGCGACCGGACGGGGGGGGGGGGGGGGGGGGGGGGGGGGGGGGGGGGGGGGGCGGAGGGGGGGGGGGGGGGGAAGGGGCGATCCACGCTCACCCCGGACTCCATCGCGA
>NZ_JBVIXD010000002.1:486773-495884 GCF_055593965.1 Streptomyces sp. NPDC040622
GAGGGATAACGTGGAGTGTTAGGGTGCGGCGGGTATAGGTGCCTCTCCCCCCCCCCCCCCCCCCCCCCCCCCCCCCCCCCCCCGACGTGCCTATCCGGGTCGGCCGTGCGGCCGCCTATCCGGGCCAGTAGGTGCGACCCCACGCCGTCGGCGAGGGCGCGGGCAGCCGGTGGCGGGCCACGCGCGCGGGGTCGGCCCAGGAGTCGGGCAGCGCGGGCGCGCCGGACGGCTGGCCCGCCACCGCCGCGGCGCGCGCCTGGACCACCGCCAGGGCGGCGGCGAGCTCCTCCGGCGTCGGGTTGCCCCGAACGACCTTGATCATGAGACCTCCCTGAGGGACTAGAGGGGGATGTTGCCGTGCTTCTTCGGAGGGAGGGATTCCCGCTTCGTACGCAACTGACGCAGGCCCCGCACGAGATGGGACCGGGTCTCCGACGGCATGATCACCGCGTCGACGTAGCCGCGCTCGGCCGCCGTGTACGGGTTGAGCAGGGCGTCCTCGTACTCCTGGATCAACCGCGCGCGGGCCGCCTCCTGCGCCGTCTCGTCGCCGGCCGCGGCGATGGTGCGGCGGTGCAGCACGTTCACCGCGCCCTGCGCGCCCATCACCGCGATCTGCGCGGTCGGCCACGCGAGGTTCAGGTCGGCGCCCAGGTGCTTGGAGCCCATCACGTCGTACGCGCCGCCGAAGGCCTTGCGCGTGATGACCGTGATCAGCGGGACGGTGGCCTCCGCGTACGCGTAGATGAGCTTCGCGCCGCGGCGGATGATGCCCGTGTGCTCCTGCTCGACGCCCGGCAGGAAGCCCGGCACGTCGACGAAAGTGATCACCGGGATGTTGAACGCGTCGCAGGTGCGCACGAAGCGCGCGCCCTTCTCCGAGGCGTCGATGTTCAGGCAGCCGGCGAACTGCGTCGGCTGGTTGGCGACGATGCCCACCGGGTGGCCCTCGACCCGGCCGAAGCCGGTGAGGATGTTCGGCGCGAACAGCGGCTGCGTCTCGAAGAACTCGTTGTCGTCCAGGACGTGTTCGAGGACTCCGTGCATGTCGTACGGCTGGTTGGCGCTGTCCGGGATCAGCGTGTCGAGCGCCAGGTCCTCGTCCGTGGGCGCCAGGTCCGCCTCCTCGGGGAAGGCGGGCGGCTCGCTGAGGTTGTTCGAAGGCAGGTAGGAGAGAAGCGACTTGACGTACTCGATCGCGTCCTTCTCGTCGCCCGCCATGTGGTGCGCCACACCGGAGGTGCTGTTGTGCGTGCGGGCGCCGCCGAGCTCCTCGAAGCCGACGTCCTCGCCGGTGACCGTCTTGATGACGTCGGGGCCCGTGATGAACATGTGCGAGGTCTGGTCGACCATCACCGTGAAGTCGGTGATCGCGGGGGAGTAGACGGCACCGCCCGCGCAGGGGCCGACGACCAGGCTGATCTGCGGGATCACGCCGGACGCGTGGGTGTTGCGGCGGAAGATCTCGCCGTACATCCCGAGTGCCATGACGCCCTCCTGGATGCGGGCGCCACCGGAGTCGTTGATGCCGATGACCGGACAGCCGGTCTTCAGCGCGAAGTCCATGACCTTGACGATCTTCTGGCCGAAGACCTCGCCGAGGGCGCCGCCGAAGACGGTGAAGTCCTGCGAGAACACGGCGACCGGGCGGCCGTCCACCGTGCCGTACCCGGTCACCACGCCGTCGCCGTACGGCCGGTTCTGCTCCAGGCCGAAGTTGGTCGAACGGTGCTGCGCGAACTCGTCGAACTCGACGAAGGACCCCTCGTCGAGCAGGAGTTCAATGCGTTCGCGCGCCGTCAGCTTCCCCTTGGCGTGCTGCTTCTCCACGGCGCGGGCCGAGCCCGCGTGCTTGGCCTCCTCGATGCGGCGCTGCAGGTCGGCGAGCTTTCCCGCGGTCGTATGGATGTCGGTGGCGCCGCCGTCTTCGGCGGGACGGTCTGACGCGGGCACGTTGGGCTCTTCCGGCTCGGACATCGGGATGCGGCTCCCTGCCTGCTCAAAGGTGCTTGTCTACGGCTGTGCGGCTGGCTACTGACCCGTAGCGTATCGGCGCCGATACCGTTCGGCAGTGCGGCGTTTACCACACCTAGGGTGGCTTGCATGACGCCGCGAGATGCTTCAGACGCGCACGACGACTCCTCCTCCGGAGGACGGGACTCCTCTTCCTCTTCCCCTTCCCCTTCCCCTTCTTCCTCGTCTTCTTCCCCTTCCCCTTCCCCGTCCCCTTCCTCGTCCGCCGCCGGCGGGCAGGAATCCGGCGGCGGCGGACGCTGGTCCGACCTCGACCGGCCGCCGCTCAACGCCGCCTCCCTGCGGCGCACCCTGCTCCGGGACGGCGGACTGTGGTCCTCCCTCGACGTGGTGGCCGCCACCGGCTCCACCAACTCCGACCTCGCGGGCCGCGCCGACGAGCTTCCCGAGGGCGCGGTGCTCGTCGCCGAGGAGCAGAGCGCGGGGCGCGGCCGCCTGGACCGCCAGTGGTCGGCACCCGCCCGCTCCGGCCTCTTCTTCTCCGTCCTGCTCAAGCCCGCCGAGGTGCCGGTCGAGCGGTGGGGGTGGCTGCCGCTGCTCACCGGCGTCGCCGTCGCGACGGGGCTCTCCCGGGTGGCCGGCGTGGACACGGCACTCAAGTGGCCCAACGACCTTCTGGTCACTGTCGGCGAGGCGGAGCGCAAGGCCGGCGGCATCCTCGCGGAGCGGGCCGGCTCCGCCGACGGCGGCGGTGTCGTCATCGGCGTCGGCATCAACGTCACGCTGCGCGAGGACGAGCTGCCGGTGCCGATGGCGGGTTCGCTGGCGCTTGCGGGGGCGGGGGTCACGGACCGGGATCCGTTGCTGCGGGCCGTGCTGCGGTCGCTGGAGCGGTGGTACGGGGACTGGCGGGGGGCGGGCGGCGACCCGGCCGCGTCCGGGCTCCAGGAGACGTACGCGGCGGGGTGCGCGACGCTCGGGCGCCGGGTCCGGGCGGAGCTTCCCGGGGACCGGGCGATCGTGGGCGAGGCGGTGGCGGTGGACGGCGACGGCCGGCTGGTCCTCGCTACGGAGGACGGGGTGCAGGAGCCTGTGGGGGCGGGGGACATTGTGCATTTGCGGGGTGCCTGAGGGTTCTGGCCCCTGGGCCTTGGGCGGTCCTGGGTGCGTTTTCGTCTGCGGGTGTGGTGTGGCTTGTCGCGCAGTTCCCCGCGCCCCTGGGGTTCGGCTGTGGGGCGGGGTCGCGGGGGTATGTACGTACTCGCTATCCCTGCGCCACGCCTCAAGAACAAAGACGGCACAGTGTGCTCGGTGCTCCGTGCGCACATACCCCCGCGCCCCCTCCGGCCGGGTGGGTGGGTGCGGCCCGGTGGGGCGATGCACTGCAGCTGAGGCAAGCCCCGCAGGGGTGGTGCCTCCGGGGGCGCCTCGGGCGGGGCGGTGCCTCGGGGGCGCGGCGGGCTGTTGCTTTCAGGGGTACGGGCGCGGCGGGCTGTTGCTCTCAGGGATACGGGGGCGGCGAGCTGTTGCTTTTAGGGGCGCGGGGAACGGCGCGACCAGCCACAACGCACCCGCACCCGCCCACGCAGCGCGGCCCGCAACGGCGGGTGGGCTTCTAGGGGCGCGGGGAACTGCGCGATCAGCCACGACGGACCCGCACCCGCCCGCGCAGGGCGACCCCCAGTCACCCAGGACCGTCCAAGGCCCAGGGGCCAGCCCACGCGGGGAACTGCGCGATCAGCCACGACGGACCCGCACCCGCCCGCGCAGGGCGACCCCCAGTCACCCAGGACCGTCCAAGGCCCAGGGGCCAGTCGGGAGTGAGGTGCGGCACACCTGCCGTAAAGTTGACGCCGGTCGATACCTGACCACGGCAGATCGGAAGGGCAGCAGGCGTGACCGTCGACGACACGGGCACCGGCGCGGGTGCACACCCACCCCCCGACGGCCGGTCCGGCGACGGCGGTGAAGGCGGTGATGTGGTGCCGGACGGGTCCTCGCAGTCGGCCCGGGGACGCGATGTCCCCGAGGTGGACGAGAAGGAGGACGGGGACGAGGAGAAGAATCCCCTCGCCCTCCGTCTCGAGGCGCTCATCCTGGGCGCCGACCGGCGGTACACCCCGTTCCAGGCGGCCCGCAGCGCGGGCGTCTCCATGGAGCTGGCGTCCCGGTTCTGGCGGGCCATGGGCTTTCCCGACATCGGGCAGGCCAAGGCGCTGACGGAGGCCGACGTGCTCGCGCTGCGCCGGCTCGCCGGTCTGGTCGAGGCGGGGCTGCTGAGCGAGGCCATGGCGGTGCAGGTGGCCCGGTCCACGGGGCAGACCACGGCGCGGCTCGCCGAGTGGCAGATCGACTCCTTCCTGGAGGGGCTCACCGAGCCGCCCGAGCCCGGGATGACCCGCACCGAGGTCACGTACCCGCTGGTGGAGCTGCTCCTGCCGGAGCTGGAGGAGTTCCTCGTCTACGTGTGGCGACGTCAGCTCGCCGCCGCGACGGGGCGCGTCGTGCAGGCCGCGGACGACGAGGAGATGGTCGACCGGCGGCTCGCCGTCGGCTTCGCCGACCTCGTCGGGTTCACCCGGCTGACCCGGCGCATGGAGGAGGAGGAGCTCGGCGAGCTCGTCGAGGCCTTCGAGACCACCGCGGCGGACCTCGTGGCCGCGCACGGCGGGCGGCTCATCAAGACGCTGGGCGACGAGGTGCTGTACGCCGCCGACGACGCGGGCGTCGCCGCGGAGATCGCGCTGCGGCTCATCGAGACCATGGCCAACGACGAGACCATGCCGGAGCTGCGCGTCGGCATCGCCTTCGGCACCGTGACGACCCGTATGGGCGACGTCTTCGGCACCACCGTGAACCTCGCGAGCCGGCTCACGTCGATAGCGCCCCGGGACGCGGTCCTCGTGGACGGGGCGTTCGCGGAGGAGCTGACCCGTACGGGCGAGGCGCCCGCTTCCGAGGCGGAGGCCGCGGAGGAGGCCGCGCAGGCGGAGAAGGAGGGCGAGGAGCCGCCCTCGTACCGTTTCGCCCTGCAGCCGATGTGGCAGCGCCCGGTGCGTGGTCTCGGCGTCGTCGAGCCGTGGCTGCTGGCCCGCCGGGGCTGAGCCCGCTCCCCTTCCCGGGGCCCGGGTGCGGCTGACATGATCCCGGGGTAACGGTCGTTAACCGGGTGGAGGAGGCGTCATGGGTGACGAGCAGTGGTACGGGGAGTACGTGGCGGTCAGGCGGCACGGGCACGTCGTCGAGCTCGTCCTGGACCGCCCCGAGGCGATGAACGCCGTCTCCTCGGAGATGGCCCGTTCCATCGCCGCCGCCTGCGCCGCCCTCGCCGACGACCCGGACGCCCGCGTCGTCGTGCTGACCTCCACCCACGAGCGGGCCTTCTGCGTCGGCGCCGACCTGAAGGAGCGCAACTCCTTCGGCGACGACGAACTGCGCCGCCAGCGGCCCACGACCCGTGCCTCCTACACCGGTGTCCTGGAACTGCCCATGCCCACGGTCGCCGCCGTGCGCGGCTTCGCACTCGGCGGCGGCTTCGAGCTCGCGCTCTCCTGCGACATGATCGTCGCCGACCCGACCGCGGTCGTCGGGCTCCCCGAGGTGTCCGTCGGCGTCATCCCGGGCGGCGGCGGCACCCAGCTCCTGCCGCGCCGCGTGGGCGCCGCCCGCGCCGCCGAGCTGATCTTCTCGGCGCGCCGCGTGGAGGCCACGGAGGCGCGGGAGTTGGGCCTGGTGGACCTGCTGGTGGACGACGGCGAGGCCCGTACGGAGGCGCTCGCGCTGGGTGCCCGCATCGCCGCCAACTCGCCCGTCGGTCTGCGGGCCGCCAAGCGCGCCCTGCGCCTCGGGCACGGCCTCGACCTGCGGGCGGGCCTGGAGGTCGAGGACGCGGCCTGGCGCACGGTGGCGTTCTCGGCGGACCGGGCGGAGGGTGTCGCGGCGTTCAACGAGAAGCGCAAGCCCCAGTGGCCGGGGGAGTAGCGGCGCCCGGGACGGTGTCCCGAAGTTCCAAAATGCGGCGAACCTCCTAATCTGGGGAAATGGGTGAGGATGTCCGGCTGCGGGCCGTGGTGGAGCTGGCGCAGGGAATGGCGGCCGCGCACACTCCGCGCGAGTCCTGGCGGGCGGCGGCCGGCGGCGCGTGCCGCGCGCTGAGCGGGAGTTTCGCCGCGCTGTCCGTGTGGGAGCGGGACATGGGGCGGCTGCGGGTCCTGGTGAACGCGGGCCAACGCGTCCGGGGCGAGGAGGAGTTCCCGGAGAACGAGGCGTACCCCGTCCACCAGTTCCCCGAGATCACCGAGTTCCTGCACGAACACTGGGCGGGCGGCGGCGAGCCGCACGCCTGGGTCGAGACGGCCGAGGGGCCCGCGGGTGCCCGTGCGGCCGGCTACTGCCACCAGCGCGTGGCCGCCCTGCGCCGCCGGGGCCGCGGCTGCTGCGTGGTCGCGCCGATCGTGCTGCACGGGCGGGCGTGGGGCGAGCTGTACGTGGCGCGGCCGCCGGGCGCACCGGTCTTCGACCGGGCCGACGCCGACTTCGCGACGGTCCTCGCGTCGGTGGTCGCCGCCGGGATCGCGCAGACCGAGCGCCTGGAGGAAGCGCGCAGGCTCGCCTTCACGGATGCCCTGACCGGGCTCGCCAACCGCCGCGCGGTGGACCTCAGGCTGGACGAGGCGGTGGAGCGGCACCTCGCCGACGCGTCGGTGGTGAGCCTGGTCGTCTGCGACGTGAACGGGCTCAAGCGCGTCAACGACACCCGGGGCCACGCGGTCGGCGACCGCCTTCTGGAGCGGTTCGGCTCGGTCCTCTCGCTCTGCGGCGCGATGCTGCCAGGGACGCTCGCGGCGCGGCTCGGCGGCGACGAGTTCTGCCTGCTCTCCGTGGGCCCCACGGCCGACGAGGTGGTCCGGGTCGCCGACGAACTCTGCGTACGCGCATCGGAGTTGGAGCTCGGTGACGGGGTCGCATGCGGGGTCGCGTCGACCGGTGACCCGATCGGTCCCGTGCGCTCGGCCCGCCGTCTCTTCCGCCTCGCCGACGCGGCGCAGTACCGCGCGAAGGCGGCGCGGGCCGCGAAGCCGGTGGTGGCCGGGCGCGAAGGGGGCGAAGGGGCCGGCGATCCGGTGGTGCGCCTCGCCGACTCGGCCGCGGGGGAGCCGCCGGCGGGGGAGCGGCGGAGGTTCCGGGGGCGGGGGCCGCGGCCCCCGGACCGGCGCGAGGACGGCTGAGGGGCGGGAGGGCGGCCGAGGGGGCGGTGGGGAGGCGGTCGGGGCCGGGTGCCGGTGACGCTCCCGTCCCTGGAGGGCCCGGTGTAAGTGGTCCGGGCCGAACCCACCCGTGACACCTGGCGATTCAAACCGTACGCTGCTGAATATGGATATGCACAGCGTGGGCACCGTGGCCCTTGGGACGTCCGGGACGACCGCGGCGGACGTCATCGCCGTCGCGCGCGGGAACGCGCGGATCGAACTCTCCGCCGAGGCGGTGGCCGCCCTGGCCGCCGCCCGCGAGATCGTCGACGCGCTCGCCGCCAAGCCCGAACCGGTGTACGGCGTCTCGACCGGATTCGGCGCCCTGGCCAGCCGCCACATCGGCCCCGACCTCCGCGCCCAGCTGCAGCGCAACATCGTGCGCTCGCACGCGGCAGGCATGGGCCCGCGCGTGGAGCGCGAAGTGGTCCGCGCGCTGATGTTCCTGCGCCTGAAGACGGTGTGCTCGGGCCACACGGGCGTGCGCCCCGAGGTCGCGCAGACCATGGCCGACGTCCTGAACGCGGGCATCACGCCGGTCGTCCACGAGTACGGCTCCCTCGGCTGCTCCGGCGACCTCGCGCCGCTCAGCCACTGCGCGCTGACGCTGATGGGCGAGGGCGACGCGGAGGGCCCCGACGGCCAGGTGCGGCCCGCGGGCGAGCTGCTCGCCGCGCACGGCATCACCCCCGTCGAGCTCCGCGAGAAGGAGGGCCTCGCCCTCCTCAACGGCACCGACGGCATGCTCGGCATGCTCATCATGGCCCTCGCCGACCTGGAGACCCTCTACAAGTCGGCGGACATCACCGCGGCCCTGACGCTGGAGGCCCTGCTCGGCACCGACAAGGTCCTCGCGCCCGAGCTGCACGCCATCCGCCCGCACCCGGGCCAGGCCGCGTCCGCCGCCAACATGCTCGCCGTCCTCGCCGGATCCGGCCTCACCGGACACCACCAGGACGACGCGCCGCGCGTGCAGGACGCGTACTCCGTGCGCTGCGCCCCGCAGGTCGCGGGCGCGGGCCGGGACACGATGGCGCACGCACGCCTGGTCGCCGACCGCGAGCTCGCCGCCGCCGTCGACAACCCCGTCGTCCTGCCCGACGGGCGTGTGGAGTCCAACGGAAACTTCCACGGCGCCCCGGTCGCGTACGTCCTGGACTTCCTCGCGATCTCCGCCGCCGACCTCGGCTCGATCGCCGAGCGCCGCACCGACCGGCTGCTCGACAAGAACCGCTCGCACGGTCTTCCGCCGTTCCTCGCGGACGACGCGGGCGTCGACTCGGGCCTGATGATCGCCCAGTACACGCAGGCCGCCCTGGTCAGCGAGATGAAGCGGCTCGCCGTCCCGGCCTCGGCCGACTCGATCCCCTCCTCCGCGATGCAGGAGGACCACGTCTCCATGGGCTGGTCCGCGGCCCGCAAGCTGCGCACCGCCGTCGACAACCTCACCCGCATCGTGGCGATCGAGCTGTACGCGGCGACGCGCGCCGTCGAGCTGCGCGAAGGCCTCACCCCGGCCCCCGCGACCCGCGCGGTCATCGAGGCGGTCCGCAAGGCCGGCGTCGAGGGCCCGGGCCCGGACCGCTTCCTCGCCCCCGACCTGGCGGCGGCGGACGAGTTCGTGCGGGCGGGCGCGCTCGTGGCGGCGGTGGAGC
Source organism: Streptomyces sp. NPDC040622 (assembly GCF_055593965.1). Lineage (NCBI taxonomy): Bacteria > Bacillati > Actinomycetota > Actinomycetes > Kitasatosporales > Streptomycetaceae > Streptomyces > Streptomyces sp. NPDC040622. The sequence goes on from NZ_JBVIXD010000002.1 coordinate 495,652, forward strand.
CGGTCACGGGGGCGCTGGCGTAGCGCCGGGGAGCACTTCGGGCCCCCTGGCGTAGCGCCGGGGAGCCCTTCGGGCCCTTCGGGTACTTCGAGTTCTTCGGGCCCTTCGAGTGCTTGGCTTCCTTCGGGGAGGGGTGGGGGGGGGGGGGGGGGGGGGGGGGGGGGGGGGGGGGGGGGGGGGTGGGGGGGAGACCTTCGCCTCTGACTCCCTCCGCTCCCGCGCAGAGGCGCGCC
>NZ_JBVIXD010000002.1:495894-805976 GCF_055593965.1 Streptomyces sp. NPDC040622
TTCCTTCCCTCTTCCTTTTTTTCCTTCTTTTTGGGGGGGTCCCCCCCCCCCCCCCCCCCCCCCCCCCCCCCCCCCCCCCCCACCCCTTCTCCGTGTCCCGGTGTCGCCGTGCCCCGGTCAGTCGCGGTCGACGTGCTCCCGGGTGATCGTGCCCTTGACCGCGTCGACGTCGAAGTCGGTCTTGTTCCAGTCGTCGGTGACGACGTCGACCGACCAGACGAGGTCGCCGCTGTCGGTGTCGTCCAGGCTGACGGCGGTGACCGTGCCCTTCTTCTTGTCGGTGGCCACCTTGGCCGCCTGCTCCGGCGTCTGCTTGGCGCGGGAGAGCCAGTCGGCCGTCTCGCGCTTGTCGTCGGCGTCCTGGTCGCGGTCCGGGGCGGAGCTGATCACCTTCCCCGAGACCGCGTCGACGCGGACGGTGTGGGCGGTGCCGTCCTTCTCCGCGACCTCGGCGACCCACTGCGGCCCCTCGGCGCCCGCGCTGCCGCTCGGGCTGGGGCTCCCGCTCGCGTCGTCATCGTCATCGTCATCGTCGTTGTCGTCGTCCCGGCCCTTCAGCTCCAGGTCGGTCAGCTTGCTGTCCGGGACCTTGTCGACCGCCGTGGCGGCGGCCTTGTCGTAGGTGACCTTGGTGTCGGCGAGCAGTTCCTTGCGCTCCGTCTGGTCCCGGGTCAGGGACGCGGTGCCGGAGGGGCTGTTCGACGGCGTGGCCTCCTTCGGAACGGACTTCGCCGCCTCCGATGCCGTGGCGGACGACGTGTCGCCGTCGTCCCCGCAGCCGGCCAGCAGCGCCGCCGACGCCACCAGGGCACACGCGGTGCCGATCAGGCGGAGGCGGCGGGCGCGCGGGGTTCCTGACGTCTGGTTTTGGTGCTCGAATCTCATGACCGCATGCCTAGCCGTCGGCCCCGCCTGCCATGTTGCGCAACGGCCAGGGTCACCCGATCGACTGGCCGGGGACAGGCCCTAAGGGGTGGCCAGGTCCATGCGCTGCGTGCCGAGGACCGACAGGAGGCGCAGGGCCTCCTCCGACGGCGAGCCGGGGGCGGCGGTGTAGATGGCGACGTGCTGGTCGCGGTCGGCGATGTCCAGGACGTCGCAGCTGACGGTGATGGGGCCGACCACGGGGTGCTCGAACGTCTTGCACAGGGTGGCGCGGGCCGTCACGTCGTGGGCGGCCCAGAGCCGGGCGAACTCCTCGCTGCCGGTGAGCAGTTCCTCGATCAGCGCGGTCACCTCCGGGTCGCCGGGGTAGCGTGCCGCGGCGGCGCGCAGGTGCAGGGCCGACGTTCTGGCGAACTCGTCCGCGTCCAGGATGCCGTACAGGCGCCGGCCTTCCGGGTGCGGGCCGAGGAAGGCGCGCCGCACGAGGTTGCGGTCCCGGCGCGACAGCGCGGAGAAGTCCTCCATCAGGGCGGCGGCCAGGTCGTTCCACGCGATGACCTCGTACGTCGCCGACAGGACGATCGCCGCGGCCTCCGGCAGCCGTCGCAGCAGGTCGACGATGCTCTGCCGGACCTCCCGCGAGGGGCCGGGCGGCGGGCCCGGCGGGGTGCCCGCGAGGTGGTGGAGGTGGTCGCGCTCGGCGTCGGACAGGCGCAGCGCCCGGGCCAGTTGGGACAGCACCTCGCGCGAGGGGTGCGTGGCGCGGGCCTGTTCCAGCCTCGTGTAGTACTCCGCCGAGACGTACGCCAGCTGCGCCACCTCCTCGCGGCGCAGTCCGGGCGTGCGACGGCGCGCCCCGGCGGGCAGCCCCACGTCGGCCGGGGTGATCCGTTCGCGCCTGCTGCGCAGGAAGGCGCCGAGCTCTTGTCGTACGCGCCGCTCTTGCCGTACAGGCCGCTCTTGTCGCACAGGTCGATCCACCTCCCCAGTGTGCGCGGCCGCCGGGCCGCCCAGCCAGGTACTGCCGGTGCCTGGATGAGCGGGGCGGCCGGGCGCAGGCTCGTCGTCATGAACAGCACGAACAGCATGAACGGCACGAGCAGCACGAACAGCACGAACGGCACGAGCAGCACGAGCGGCATGAGCGACGCGAGCAGTACGAGCAGTACGAGCAGTACGAGCGGCGCACCGGGCACGTCCGCCTCGGCCACGGGCCTGCTCGCCGGCAAGGTCGCCTTCGTCACCGGGGCCGGTCGCGGCATCGGGGCCGCGGCGGCGCGGCTGTTCGCCGGGGAGGGCGCTCGGGTCGTCCTCGCGGCCCGCACCGAGGCGCAGCTGAAGGCGGTCGTCGAGGAGATCAGGGCGGCCGGCGGGACCGCGGACCACGTGGTGTGCGACCTGGCCGACCCGGCGAGCGTCCGCGCCGCCGTCGACCGGGCCGTGGAGCTGTACGGCCGGCTCGACGCGGCCTTCAACAACGGCGCCACGGGCCAGCCGCCCGGCCCCCTCGACGCGCTGTCGGAGGCGGACTTCGACCAGGTCAGCGCGGTCAACCTCAAGGGGCCCTGGCTGGCCATGACCGCCGAGATCGCCGCCATCCGCGCCACCTCGGGGCGCGGCGCCGTCGTCAACACCTCCAGCGTCGGCAGCCTGATGGCCAACCCCCAACTGCCCGCGTACGGAGCGACGAAGGCGGCGCTGAACAGCCTCACGGCGTCGGCCGCCGCCACGTACGGCCCCGAGGGCATCCGCGTCAACGCCGTAGCGCCCGGCACCACGCTCACCGAGATGCTGCTGGAGTGGGACGAGAAGTCCCCCGGCACCATCGACCACCTCAACGCCCGCACCCCGCTGGGCCGCGCCGCCGATCCGGAGGAGATCGCCCAGGCCGCCGCGTGGCTGCTGAGCGACCGCGCGTCCTACGTCACCGGCACGGTGCTGAGGGTGGACGGCGGGATGCTGGCCTGAGGCCGAGGGGATGCCGGCGCGCTGAGGGGATGCCGCCCTGGGGGCCGGCCGGGCGGCGAGGGACGCTGGAGCCGCATCGCCGACAACGCGGCTCCAGCTCCGCCCTCCGGTGGAGGAGACCTCCCGCATCCCCTCCGGAAGGGCGCCCGGCAGCCGTCGCCACCCGGATCGGGCGGCGGCCGCGGCCGAGGTCGTACGGCCCGACTCCAGGCTAGGGGGCCGGGACCCGTCCGTGGGCCCGCATGCGAAAACGGACCGGGGAAGCGGATCGGACCGGGGAAGCGGATCGGACCGGGGAAGCGGATCGGACCGGGGGAGCACAGGGACGTTCCGGGCGGCCCGCGGACGTCAGGCGGTGCGTTCCCTGCGTACGGAGATGACCACGAAGCCCGCGCCGAGGCCGAGGAAGGCCGTCCCGCCGATCACGTACGGAGTCGTGTCGAAGCCGCCCGTCTCCGCGAGGCGCTCGGCGGAGGCGGTGGTCACGTGGTGGGGCGCGTCCGAGGCGGTGGCCCGGTCGTCCCGGGGGGTGTCGTGCGACGCGGGGGAGGTCGCGTTCGCGGAGGGGACGAAGCACAGGGCGCCGAGAAGAGCTCCTGCGGCGGCGGTGGTCAGCAATGATCGGCGTGCGGACACGGAATCGGATCCCCCTTGTGGCGCTGGCGAATTGGCCGTGTGGGGCGATGCTAATGAAAGGTGCGGGTCGCGGGAAAGTCGCGAGGGGCGGGGGCCGTACGCTCCGTCGTATGACTGGAGACGAGACATCACGGTTTGTACGCCTGCGGGTTGAAATGGTCGTCGAGGTGGCTGACGCCGAGAAACTGACCGGCGCGGCGCTCAGCCGCATCGGCGAGGACGAGCAGATGCCCGCCGAGGAGCGCGTGCACGCCGAAGCCGCCGTCCAGGAGGACGTCGCCGAGGCCATCGCCTACCTCGTGGACCCCTTCGACCTGGTCAGCCAGGTGCCGGGGACGGAGCTGGCGCAGGCGTCGTGGAGCAGTGAGACGGTCGACTACGACCCCGATTCGCCGGACTGGGAGCCGGACGAGGATGATGGCGAGGACGACGAGCTGTAGCCGGATTGAAGAATCCGGAATCGGGAACCCCGGGCAGCAACCGTCGCCCGGGGTTCTGTCGTCTCTGACGGCACGGTGGTCGACGGGAGACAATTCCAGCACCGCGGACGTGGTGTTCCCCACACTCTTCGCGGTTGTGGAACGGGACGAACCGGGCAGGACGTTATGCGGGACTACGGGGACTCTCGGGGATGCTCTGGGGATTCGGCAACTATGGAGATACGTGTGATGACGGACAGTAGGCGCCGCAGGCTCGGGCGTGGGCGCAAGGGCCTCACGGCCGTGTCCGCCCTCGTGGGCGGCGTGCTCGTGCTCTCGGCGTGCAGCAGCGACGACGGCGACAAGGCATCCGGCGGCAAGGAGTCGCAGAACCAGGTCGACGAGGCGGCGGCCAAGAAGACGTCCGCCGCACAGATCAAGATCGCGCCGAAGAACGGCTCCGACAACGCAAGCATCAACAGCGCCGCCGCGGTCACGGTCAGCAAGGGCTCGCTCACGGACGTGAAGATGACGACCGACGCCGGCACCGCCGTCGCCGGGAAGATATCCGCGGACCAGAAGAGCTGGAAGCCCAGCGGCCAGCTCGAGCGCGCCACGAAGTACAAGATCTCGGCGACCGCCAAGGACTCCGAGGGCCGCAAGGCGCACGAGAACTCGACGTTCACGACCGTGTCGAAGGCCAACAGCTTCATCGGGAACTTCACGCCCGAGGACGGCTCCACGGTCGGTGTCGGCATGCCCGTGTCGATCACCTTCGACAAGGCGATCACCAACAAGAAGGACGTCCAGGACGCGGTGAAGGTCTCCTCCACCGGCGGCCAGGAGATCGTCGGCCACTGGTTCGGCAACAACCGCCTGGACTTCCGGCCCGAGGACTACTGGAAGGGCAACTCCACGGTCACGCTGAAGCTGAACCTCGACGGCGTCGAGGGCGCCGACGGTGTGTACGGCGTCCAGCAGAAGACCGTGCAGTTCAAGATCGGGCGCAACCAGGTCTCCGTCGTCGACGCGAAGACCAAGCAGATGAAGGTCATGCGGGACGGCAAGGTCGTGAAGACCATTCCGATCTCCGCGGGCTCGCCCGAGAACAAGACGTACAACGGCAAGATGGTGATCTCCGAGAAGTTCAAGGAGACCCGGATGGACGGCGCGACCGTCGGCTTCAAGGACGGCGACGGCAAGGGCGAGTACGACATCAAGGACGTGCCGCACGCCATGCGCCTGTCGAACTCCGGCACCTTCATCCACGGCAACTACTGGGGTTCGCCCTCGATCTTCGGCGGCGCCAACACCAGCCACGGCTGCATCGGTCTCCAGGACGCCAAGGGCGCGGGCGACAAGAGCACGCCGGGTTCCTGGTTCTACGAGAACTCCATCACCGGTGACGTCGTCGACGTCCGCAACACCGGTGACAAGGTCGTCGCCCCGGACAACGGCCTCAACGGCTGGAACATGGACTGGGCGCAGTGGAAGGCCGGCTCCGCCGCCTGATCCACTCGTACGGAAGCCGCTCGTACAGAAGCCACTCGTACGGAAACCGCTCGTACGGAAGTCTGATCCGCTCGTACGGAAGAAAGCCCGCGTCCCCTGAGGGGCGCGGGCTTTTCATGCTCCTCTTACCGCCGCCTAACTCGATCATCACGGCGTACCCCTAGCTTCTCGCGTATGTACCGGCTCAGAGGTGTCACGAAGCAGTACCGCCGGGGCGAGGAGGCGGTCGACGTGCTCGCCGGGGTCGACCTGGTCATCGGGGACGGTGAGCGGCTCGTCGTGCGGGGCCCTGCCGACGGCGGCAGGTCCACGCTGCTGCAGCTGCTCGGCGGCCTGGAGCGCCCCACGTCCGGCAGCGTCGAGCTCGACGGCACGGATCTGGCCGCGCTGCCCGAGGCGCGGCGCGCCCTGGTACGCGCCGAGTCGATCGGTTTCCTCTTCCGCTCCGGCAACCTCGTCCCCGCGCTGAGCGCCCAGGAGAACGTCGAGACGGCGCTCGTCCCGCTGGGGCTCGGCCCCGGCGCCCGCCGCGAACGCGCCGCCGAGGTACTGGACTCGGTGGGCGTCGTGGAACGGCGCGGACAGCTGCCCGCCCAGCTCACCGGCGGCCAGCGGCAGCGCGTCGCCATCGCCCGCGCCCTGGTGAAGCGGCCCAAGGTGCTGCTCGCCGACGAGCCCACCGCGGATCTGGACGCGTCCGGGTGCGACGAGATCATGGAGCTGCTCGACGGGCTCTGGAAGGACCACGGCCTGACCCTGGTGCTCGCCACGGACGACGGTGCCGTCGCGCGCGGCGCCCCTCGGCTCGCCACGGTCCGGGACGGCCGTATTACCGTCACGGAGAATTCCGGACTCACGTAGTGCTGGAGGGATGGAGCGCCGGAGTGCCGGAGGAAGGGCGATTGGCCGGATCCGGTCACCACCGCTGTTAAGGCGTCATGAAATCGCGCCGGCATCAACTCGGCACTTCTGTCCCACTATTGAGCAGGTGTTCGCCTCTCGGCATACTTCGAGGTCCAGGGGCGTGAGCCCCTTAACCTCCAGGGGGAGACTTGCACAGACAAGTGAAGAGAGCGAGCGGGGCCGGCATCGCCGCGGCGGTCGCCGTGGCCCTCGCGGCGGGCATGACCAGCCCGGCGGCCGCGGAGCCCGCACCCGCGAAGCAGACGGCGGGGGAACAGGGCGCGCTGAGCAAGGGCGAGGCCAACAGCCACGTCACCCTGATCACCGGCGACCGTGCCGTCCTGGACGCCAAGGGCCGCGTGATCGGGCTCGACCGCGCCAAGGGGCGCGAGCACATCCCGGTCCAGGTGCGGCGCAACGGCAAGCACACGCTGCTGATACCCGCCGACGCCCGGCGCCTCATAGCCGACGGCAGGGTCGACCAGCGGCTGTTCGACGTCACGGAGCTGAACACCAGGCGCAACCGCGCGGCCCAGAAGAACGGCCTCAAGGTCATCGTGGGCTACAAGGGGGCCGCGGCCGCCGCCAAGTCCGAGGTCCGCGCCGCCGGTGACACCACGGTCCGCCGCAGCCTGAAGGCGCTGAACGCCGACGCGATCACCACCCCGAAGCAGGACGCGTCCGCCCTGTGGACCGCCCTGACCAGCGGCAAGGAGGGCGCCCGCACGGCGGCCTCCGGTATCGCCCACGTCTGGTTCGACGGCGTCCGCAAGGCCAGTCTCGACAAGAGCGTCAAGCAGATCGGCGCCGACAAGGCCTGGGCGGCCGGGTACGACGGCAAGGGCGTCAAGATCGCGGTCCTGGACACCGGCGTCGACGCCACCCACCCGGACCTCAAGGACCAGGTGATCGCCGAGAAGAACTTCACGGCATCGGCCGACGCCAAGGACCGCTACGGCCACGGCACGCACGTCGCGTCCATCACGGCCGGCACGGGTGCCAAGTCCGGCGGGAAGTTCAAGGGCGTCGCGCCCGGCGCCAAGCTCCTCAACGGCAAGGTCCTGGGCGACGACGGCTACGGCGAGGACTCCGGCATCATCGCCGCCATGGACTGGGCGGCGGCCGAGGGCGCCGACGTCGTCAACCTCAGCCTCGGCGGCCCCGACACCCCCGGTGTCGACCCGCTGGAGGCACAGGTCGACAAGCTCTCCGCGGAGAAGGGCATCCTCTTCGCCATCGCCGCGGGCAACGACGGGGCGCCCGGCTCCGTCGGTTCCCCGGGCAGCGCGGACGCGGCCCTCACCGTCGGCGCCGTCGACGACAACGACAAGCTCGCGGACTTCTCCAGCCAGGGGCCCCGCGTCGGCGACGGGGCGATCAAGCCCGACGTGACCGCGCCCGGCGTGGACATCACGGCCGCCGCCGCGCCCGGCTCCGTCATCGAGAAGGAGGTCGGCCAGAACCCCGAGGGCTATCTGACGATCTCCGGTACGTCGATGGCGACCCCGCACGTCGCGGGCGCCGCCGCCCTCCTCAAGCAGCAGCACCCCGACTGGAAGTACAGCGAGCTCAAGGGCGCCCTGACCGGCTCCACCAAGCCTGGCGCGTACACACCCTTCCAGCAGGGCTCGGGCCGCATCGCCGTCGACCAGGCCATCAAGCAGACCGTCATCGCCGACCCCGCGTCGGTGAGCTTCGGCACGCAGCAGTGGCCCCACACCGACGACAAGCCCGTCACCAAGAAGGTCACGTACAAGAACCTCGGCAAGGACGACGTCACCCTGAACCTCACGGTGACCGCCACCGACCCCAAGGGCCGCCCCGCCCCCGCCGGGTTCTTCACCCTCGGCACCAAGAAGGTGACCGTCCCCGCGGGCGGCACCGCCGCCGTCGACCTGACCGCCGACTCCAAGCTCGGCGGCACCACCGACGGCGCCTACTCCGCGTACGTCGTGGCGGACGGCGGCGGCCAGTCGGTGCGCACCGCGGCCGCGGTCGACCGCGAGGTGGAGTCGTACGACGTCACGCTGAAGCACATCGGACGTGACGGACAGCCGACGAAGCACTACAGCGATTCGCTGCAGGGCCTCAGCGCCGCCGCCCTGGGCGAGGACTTCACGCCCTACGACCCGTCGGGCACCGTCAAGGTCCGTGTTCCCAAGGGCAGTTACGTTCTCGACTCGAACATCGCGGTCGACCTGGAAGACCTCTCCAAGGGCGTCGACTGGCTCGCCCAGCCGAAGCTCGACGTCACCAAGGACACCACGGTGACGGTCGACGCGCGGAGCGCCAAGCCGGTCGACGTGAGCGTGCCCACGACCGGTCTGACCGGCGTGCTCGCCGCGCCCGACTACACGGTCGACACGTCGGACGTCAGCATCGGCTACGGCTGGCTGCTCGACGAGTTCAAGAACTTCCGCAGCGCCGCCGTCGGCCCCGCCCCGACCGGCGTCGACCTCACCCAGCAGTGGGCGGCCGTCTGGACCAAGGGCGACAACACCGAGTACAACACCCTCGCCGGCGGCACCGTGAAGCAGCTCGCCACCGGCTACACCAAGCACTACAAGACCAGCGAACTGGCCATGGTCAAGGCCGGCCTCGGCGCCGCGGCGAGCGGCAAGAAGGGCTCGCTGCGCGCCGCCCCCGAACTGCCCGTGGGCGGTGGCACCTGGTCGGTCTCCGTCCCGACCAAGCTGCCCGCGACCCGCACCGTGTACGTGTCCACCGCGGACAAGGTGAAGTGGGGCCTGGAGTTCGAGCAGAACGGTCCCGAGGACGAGAGCGGCTGGCCGAGCGTCGAGACGAGCTACTCGCTGGGCACGCCGCAGACCTTCAAGGCGGGTCAGGCCTACGAGAAGGTCTTCAACACGGCCGTCTTCGGCCCGCGCATCGGCGGCGACTACGGGGTCTTCCGGCGCGGCAACGAGATCGAGGGCTACCTGCCGCTCTACGCGGACGGCAAGACGCACTCGGGATACTCGCAGTACACGTCGGTGAAGACGAAGCTGACCCGCAACGGCACGCAGGTCGGCGAGAACGACGACCCGCTGGCCGGCACCAAGCCGTTCAAGGTGCCGTCCGGCGACGCGGCGTACACGCTGTCCACGTCCGTCAAGCGCTCCGTCAAGGTGGGCGCGGCCAGCACGCGCATCGACGCGAGCTTCTCCTTCCGCTCCAAGAAGGCGGACAACGCCCGGCTGCCCGTCTCCGCGGTGCGGTTCGCGCCCGAGGTGGACCTGAGCAGCAGGGCGGAGGCAGGCAAGAAGCAGTCCGTGCCGGTCACGGTCCTCGGCTCGGCGGCCGGCGCCAACCTCAAGTCCCTTTCCGTGTACGTCTCCTACGACTACGGCCAGACCTGGGAGAAGTCGAAGGTCACCAACGGAAAGATCTCCGTGAAGAACCCGGCGAAGAACAACGGCATCTCGTTCCACGCCAAGATCGCGGACAAGAAGGGCAACAAGTCGACGCTGTCGATCTACAACGCGTACTACGGCAAGTGAGCCGGCGCGTACGACGGCGGGCGATCCCGTCGTCCTGACGCGCGACTAGTGAGGTGAGCGCGGCGCGGCGCCGAAGGGACTGTCGATCACGTATCGCCAGTACCCGTCGGCGCCGCGTCGTGCCACGTCCGTGGCCGTGGAGCGGACCTCGCCGCCGCCGATCTCCCAGTCGACGACGAGCAGCGCGATGTCCCCCGAGACGTGCGCGTGCCGGAGCCGCACGGTGATCGGCAGGCCGAGGGCGAGGAAGGGCGCGTTGGCGGCGGCGATGTCCGCGGCGCCGTGCACGGTGGCCCCCGACTCGGGCACGAAGGCGGCCCGCTCCTCGTAGATCTCGCGCACCGCCTCGGGATCACCGCTGTTGAAGCGCGCGGCGAACGCGGCGGGGACATCCTCGGGGCGGGTGGGCAGGGCCGGTATCGTCGTGGTGGTCATGGCCGCACCGTAGGAGGCCTCTTCGTGACTCACCGAACGGTAAGCGGCACGGGCGGCGCGAACGGCGCGGGCTGCGTACGTCCCGGACTCCCCGACGACGCCCTCGCCGAGGTCCCGGCCCCGGACCCCGCGTGCCCGGTGGAGATCACGCTCGCCGCCCTGCGCGGCCGCTGGACGACGCTCGTCGTCCGCGAACTGCTCCGCCGCGAACGTCCCACGTACGGCGAACTGGCCGACGCGCTGCCGCAGTTGTCCGACAAGGTGCTGACGGAACGCCTCGCGCAACTCGTCACCGCGGAGGCCGTCCACCGCACGAGGGCCCCCGGGTGGCCCTCCACGGTGACGTACGAACTCACACCGCGCGGACGCGAGTTGGGGCCTGTGTTGCAGGCGATGTGGGACTGGGGAGCGTCGGCCTCTTAACCGGGACACGCCAGGGACACGCCAGGGACACGCCAGGGGCACGTCAGCCGCCCGCGTGCCGGCCCGTTTCCGTCCCCGTGCCTCGTCGGCGAAAAGGGCAGGCCGCCCGGCGCTCCGCCTCGCTACTGTGCCCGCATGACGAACATCCCGGACGAGCCCGAGCCCCTGCCCGGCACCGAACCCTCGCCCGGGGAGGCCCAGCCCCTGCCCAAGGCCGAGTTCGCCTTCCCGGGACCGCTGCGCGACCGGCTCGTGGCGGCCATCCTCGACGGGTCCAAGACCTCGACGACGGGACTCGTCGCCGACTACGCGGACGAGGGCGAGGCGCTGCCCGTCGTGGGGGAGCGCGCGGTCGTCGTCGACTCCGGCGACCGGCCCGTGGGCGTCATCGAGACGACGGCGGTACGCGTCGTGCCGCTCGCCGACGTGGACCTCGCCCACGCCGTGGACGAGGGCGAGGGATACACGAGCGTGGCGCGGTGGCGGGCGGGGCACGAGGAGTACTGGCACGGCGCCGAGATGCGCGCGGCCCTCGGCGACCCCGGCTTCACCGTCGACGACACGACCGAACTCGTCCTGGAGCGCTTCCGGCTGGTGGCCGACCTGCGCGATGCCGGCGCGCGCGAGGCTCAGTCGCCGCTGCCGTAGGGCTTGGTGATGATCTCCAGGTTGTGGCCGTTCGGGTCGTTCCAGTAGACGCCACGGCCGCCGTCGTTCGTGTTGATCTCGTTCACGCGGTGGTGGTGCGGGTCGGCCCAGTAGGTCAGGCCGCGGCTCTTGATGCGCCCGAAGATCGCGTCGAACTCGTCGTCGGAGACCAGGAAGGCGTAGTGCTGCGGCGCGATCGGGCCGCCGTCGCCGCTGATCTCGCCGTCGTAGAAGTCGAGGGTCACGCCGTTGGGGATCTCCACGGGGAAGAAGGGGCCGTACTGCGGACCCACCGCCAGGCCCAGGATGTCCGCGAGGAAGTGGGCGGACGCCTTCTTGTCCTCGGCGGCGACGATGGTGTGGTTCAGCTCGATGGACATCGTGTGGGACCTCCCGGTCTGTCGGAACACGGTCTGCCGGAACACCGCCTGTCGGAACACCGTCTGTCGGAACCCCCGTAGTCCTGCGGTGACACGGTCCACCGTAGGCCGGTGCGCCCCGCCCTCCCATCGGTCGGCGGGCCCGGTCCGGTGCGTCATGGGGACTAGGACCCCGGCCCCAGACGGGTTCCGGCCACGGCCACGTACACACGACGACGGCCGGCCGGGTCGCCCCGGCCGGCCGTCGTCAGTGGTTGGTCGCGACGCGTGCGCCGCGCGTCCGCAGGATCAGATCGTCGCCGTGTCGATCACGAAGCGGTAGCGCACGTCGCTGGCGAGGACCCGCTCGTACGCCTCGTTGATCTGGTCGGCGCGGATCAGCTCGATCTCGGAGCCGAGCCCGTGCTCCGCGCAGAAGTCCAGCATCTCCTGGGTCTCCTGGATGCCGCCGATCATCGAGCCCGCGAGGGTCTTGCGGCCGGCGATCACGGAGAACAGGTTGAGGGAGACGGGCTCCTCGGGGGCGCCGACGTTCGCGAAGACGCCGTCCGCGCGCAGCAGGCCCAGGTACTTGTCCAGGGGCAGCGGCGCCGAGACCGTCGAGACGATCAGGTCGAAGCTGCCGGCGAGCGCCTCGAAGGTGGCCTCGTCGCTGGTCGCGTAGTAGTGGTCGGCGCCCAGCTTCAGGCCGTCGTCCTTCTTGCGCAGGGACTGGGAGAGGACGGTCACCTCGGCGCCCATGGCGTGGGCGATCTTGACGGCCATGTGGCCGAGGCCGCCGAGACCGACGATGGCGACCTTCTTGCCCGGGCCCGCGTTCCAGTGCGCGAGCGGGGAGTACGTGGTGATGCCGGCGCACAGCAGCGGCGCGGCCACGTCCAGGGAGATCCCGTCGGGGATGCCCAGGGTGTACGCCTCGTCCACGACGATGTGCGTGGAGTAGCCGCCGTAGGTCGGCTCGCCGTCCTTGCCGAGACCGTTGTACGTCGGGATGTTGCCCTTCAGGCAGTACTGCTCCAGGCCCGCCTTGCAGTTCTCGCACTCGCGGCAGGAGTCGACCATGCAGCCGACGCCCACGCGGTCACCCACGGTGAACTTGGTGACACCGGGGCCGACCTCCGCGACGACGCCGGCTATCTCGTGGCCGGGCACCATCGGATAGATGCCCTCGCCCCAGCCGTCCCGGGCCTGGTGGATGTCCGAGTGGCAGATACCCGCGTACTTGATGTCGATCAGGACGTCGAATTCGCCGACGGCGCGGCGCGGCACGGTGGTCCGCTCCAGGGGCGCCTCGGGGGCGGGAGCGGCGTAGGCGGAAACGGTGGTGATCTGCTCAGTCATGGTCTCCACCGTGCCACTGACCTGCGGTGTCACCCAGACACCCGTTCTGCCTACGACCACTGTGCCTACCACTGGCGGGGTCAGGCTCACCGTCGTACGACCCCGGATACCGGGGATACTGGAACACATGGACGAGATCCCCGAGGCCCCGGCCGGCCGCACGCAGGGCCCCGCGCTCCCGGCGGGCCCCGAGGGGCGGCCGCTGGACAGCCGGGCCGAGCTGAGCGAGTTCCTGCGCACCCGCAGGGCGCGGCTGCAGCCGGAGGACGTCGGCCTGCCGAACTTCGGACGGCACCGCAGGGTGCCCGGCCTGCGCCGCGAGGAGCTCGCGCAGCTCGCCGGGGTCTCCGTGGCGTACTACACGCGGCTCGAACAGGGCAACGGCCGCAACGTCTCGGGCGAGGTGCTCGACGCCATCGCCCGCGCGCTCAGGCTGACCGACGCCGAGCACGCCCACCTGACGCACCTCGCGAAGCCGAAGGCGCACAAGAAGAAGAAGGCCGCGCGCCAGCAGTACCTGCGGCCCGTGGTGCAGCAGCTCCTCGACTCCATCGAGGGCGTGCCCGCGTACGTCGTGGGGCGGCGCTCCGACATCCTCGGCTGGAACGCGCTCGCGGCGGCGCTCTTCGGCGACTGGGGCGAGCTCGCGCCGGCCGACCGGAACTGGGCCCGCATCTGCTTCCTCGACCCGCGCTCGCGCGAGCTGTTCGTGGACTGGGAGCGGAAGGCGTCGGACATCGTCAGCTACCTCCGCATGGACGCGGGCTGCTATCCGAACGACCCGCAGCTGTCCTCCCTGGTCGGCGAACTCTCCGTGAAGAGCGAGGAGTTCAGGGGCCTGTGGGCCACGCACGACGTACGGGAGAAGGGCCACGGCGTCAAGCGCATGCGGCACGCGCTGGTCGGCGAACTGACCCTGTCGTACGAGACGCTGCGGCTGCCGGACGACTGCGACCAGTCGCTGATCATGTACCACGCGGAGCCGGACTCGACGTCGGCGCAGGGGCTGCGGCTGCTGGCGAGCTGGGGGCGCGACGCGTCGTCGGTGCGGTCGGGGGCGTAGGCGTAGGCGAGGGCCGAGACGTTTCGCGCGGGGCGGAACGCCGTGTGCTGCCGGGGCGGCGTCGGCGCTCCTACGCTGGGGGAGTGAGCAGCCACGAGGCGCAAGCGCCGCAGAAGTCGCCGAATCCGAAGCGGGACGAAGCCCGTGTGATCCCTCTGCGTCCGCCGGGCGCCCGCCCGGCGGAGGGCACGGAGGCCAAGGAACCGCTGTGGCGGGACGTCGTCGGGGACGTGCTGCGCGGCGAGCGCCTCGCGCAGGAGCGCACCCTCAAGGACGTGGCCGAGGCCGCCCGGATCTCCATGCCGTACCTCTCCGAGCTGGAGCGTGGCCGCAAGGAGGCCTCCTCGGAGGTCCTCGCGGCCGCGGCCCGCGCGCTCGGCCTGCGCCTGCCGGACCTGCTGTCCCTGGCGCAGACCCGGCTGGCCGGCCTCCCCCGTGCGAGGCCGGCCAGGCCGTCGTACCCGTCGCACCCGTCGTACCAGGCGCAGGTCCGCCTGGCCGCGTGAGGCCCGGGCCCGTCGCCGCTGTCAGGCGGCGACGGGCAGGTTCCGCCTGCTGAGCACCTGATCGGCGAGCCCGTACGCGACGGCCTCCTGCGCGGTGAAGACCTTGTCGCGGTCCATGTCGGCGCGGAGCGTGGCGACGTCGTGGTGCGTGTGGTGGGCCAGCACCTCCTCGACCTGCGAGCGGATCCGGAGCATCTCCTTGGCCTGCAGGCTCAGGTCGGAGACCGTGCCCTGCTGTCCGCGGCTCGCGGGCTGCCCGAGCAGCACGCGCGCGTGGTCGAGCACGAACCGCCGGCCCGGGTCGCCGCCCGCGAGCAGCACGGCGGCGGTGGAGGCGGCCTGGCCGACGCAGAACGTCGAGATCGGCGCGGAGACGAAGCTCATGGTGTCGTAGATGGCCATGAGCGAGGTGAAGGAACCTCCCGGCGAGTTGATGTAGATGGCGACCTCGCGCTCGGGGGCGGACGACTCCAGGTGGAGCAGTTGCGCGATGACGACGTTGGCGACCCCGTCGTCGATCTCCGTCCCGAGGAAGATGATGCGCTCGGCGAGCAGCCGGCTGTAGACGTCGTAGGTCCGCTCGCCCTGCGGGGTGCGTTCGACGACGCTGGGAATCGTGTACTGGCTCATGTCCGACAACCCCTCAGATTCCCAGTCCGATACGGCGCTTGGCCCCGGCGGGCCGCACGTCCTCCAGCGACTCGACCACCCGGTCGACCATCCCGTACTCCTTGGCCTGCTCGGCGGTGAACCACCGGTCGCGGTCGCCGTCCCGCGAGACGGTCTCCTCGCTCTGCCCGGTGTGCTCGGCGGTGAGCCGCTCGATGGTCCGCTTCGTGAACTCCAGGTTCTCGGCCTGGATGGCGATGTCGGCGGTGCTGCCGCCGATGCCGGCGGAGGGCTGGTGCATCATGATCCGCGCGTTGGGCAGCGCGAACCGCTTGCCGCGGGTGCCCACGCTCAGCAGGAACTGCCCCATGCTGGCGGCGAACCCCATGGCGAGGGTGGCGACGTCGTTCGGGATGAGCCGCATCGTGTCGTAGACGGCGAGCCCGGCGGTGACGGACCCGCCGGGGCTGTTGATGTACAGACTGATGTCGGTCTTCGGGTCCTCGGCCGACAGCAGCAGCATCTGCGCGCAGACGCGGTTGGCGGACGTCTCGTCGACCTGTGTCCCGAGGAACACGATGCGCTGGTTGAGCAGTTGAGCGGCGAGATGATCGTCGAACCGCGAGGGCGCGCTCTCCCCGTCCTCACCCCGCGGCCGCGCCGACTCCCACCCGCTGTCACGTACGGACATACACGCCTCCTCGAACTCCCGCGGCCCCAACGCCGCGCTCTGCCTTCACTGTTGCCGCGAGGAAGGACGGCTGTCACAGATCTCGGCTTGCGGCAGATTCGCTGAGGGCAGAGCTGAGGGCAGAGGGGCGGGTGCGGAGCGACTGGGGTCGCGCCTCGTGGAGTGGATATCGCCGGTAAGCACGCTGCTGGGCGCGGGAATCGGCGTCAGCGCGACGCTCCTGGCCGACCGGACCGGATGGCGACGCGAGAGCGAGGAGCGCGACACGGCGACGCGGAGACAGCTGTACGCGGAGTACACGGCGGCGCTCTCGCGCGTCCGCACGGCGTTCCACGAGGCGGCGCGGGCGCCGGGCGGCGCCGCCCCGGAAGTGACGAGCACGCGCGCGAGATCCGCGAGCGCTTCCTCGCGCCGGGGGCCTACGAGATCCGCCACCAGTTGGCGATCATCGCCCCCGCGGAGGTCGTCGAGGCGGCCAGAGTCGCCTTCATCGCCCTGCGCACGACCCGGGGCGCCGGGCCGTATGCGACGGTGCGGTGCCCGGAGGGCTCAGCCCTCGGCCCGGGCCACTCCGATCGGGCACGAGACGCCCGTGCCGCCGATGCCGCAGTAGCCGTCGGGGTTCTTGTCCAGGTACTGCTGGTGGTATGCCTCCGCGGGCCAGAACGTGCGGTCCGCGGCCGGGAGGACCGTCGTCGTGATCGTGCCGTGGTTGGCGGCCGTCAGGACCTTCTGATAGGCGGCCAGGGACTCCTCTGCCGTCGTCTGCTGGGCGGCGGAGTGCGTGTAGATCGCCGAGCGGTACTGCGTACCGACGTCGTTGCCCTGGCGGAAGCCCTGCGTCGGGTTGTGGGACTCCCAGAAGAGCTTCAGGAGGGAGGCGTACGAGACCTGGGACGGGTCGAAGACGACGCGGACCGCCTCCGTGTGGCCCGTCAGGCCGGAGCACACCTCTTCGTAGGAGGGGTTCTCGGTGAAGCCGCCCTGGTAGCCGACGTACGTCGTCCAGACGCCCTCCGTCTGCCAGAACTTGCGCTCGGCGCCCCAGAAGCAGCCCAGCGCGAAGTCCGCGACCTCCAGACCCTCCGGGTAGGGGCCGAGCAGGGCGTTGCCGAGGACCGTGTGCCGGGAGGGGACCTCGAATTCCGGGGTCGCCCGGCCCTTCAGGGCCTGCTCGGGGGTGGGGAGCTCGGGCGTGCGGCCGAAGATCATGAGGGTCTCTCCTTGGGCGTGACAGGAATCCTTCAGGAGAACGCGCGTGCGGCTCCCCGCATTCCTCGCGCTCCCCGGGAGGGGCTGGGCGGGGCTCAGTGGGACAGCGTGGCCGGGCTGCCGCCGTTCGCCTCGTACCCGGCGACGGCCAGCGCGCGGTACACCGCGTACCCCGCGGCGGGGTCCTCGGAGAGGGTCCAGGGCAGCGCGCCGACGTGGCCGTCCACGTGCACCAGCTGGTTCATGGCCTCGCCCCACCGCTCGCTGCGGACCAGGAAGAAGACCAGGAGGTGGCGGGCGTGCGCCAGCATCGGGTCGTCCGCGCGCGCGGAGTGCACCGCGAAGAGGGCGCCCTCGACGGCCTTGGTGACGACCTCGCTCTCGTAGAAACCGCGGACGAGCGTGATCTCGGGCAGGTGCTCGTACACGGCGAAGAGGGGGAGCGCCGCGAGCAGGGAGCCGCGGGGCGCGCGGGCCGCGGCGGCCTCCGCGAAGCCGTACGCGTCCTCGCGCGTGCCGTGCCACTTCTCGCACCAGTAGTGCAGCGCCGCGAGGTGCGCGCCCATGTGGGCGGGCGCACGGTCGAGGATCTTGAGCCACAGCTGCTCGAACTCCGCGCGGGGGTAGGCGAGTCCGCGCGCGATGGAGAGCTCGATGATGTACGGGACGGGGTCGCCGGGGGAGAGCAGCGCGGCCTGCGCGCACGCCTCCTTGGCCTCTTCGAGGATGATCCGGAACTCGTCCGTCCCCTGTGCCGCCGTGCGCCACGCCTGCTGCACGAGGAACTCCGCGTGCACCGCGGCCCCGCCCGCGTCCTTGGGCGCCTCCGCGCGCCACACCCGCAGCCACTGTCCACCGGGGCTGTCGCTGACGCCGCCGGGCCGCTGCTGCAGTTCGAGGGAGGCGGCGCCCGCGAAGGCCTGCACGCGCTGCCAGCGCCGCTCGCCGTGCGTCTCCGTGCCCGCGAGGAGCTGGGAGGCGGCCTGCCACCCCTGCGTGCGCTGGACGAGGTCGAGTACTTCGAGGAGATCCGCGTCCGGTCCCGGCATGCGGATGTCCAGCTCCTCCTGGCGCAGGAAGCCGTAGTCCTCGGGGTCCGCCGCGTCCGGGGAGCCCGGGGCGACCTGCCGGATTCCGCCGCGCCTGCGCAGCAGTACGGGCCCGAGCACCGCACCGATCATGATCACCGCGAACAGGAACCAGAGAATCTCCATGACACAAGCGAACCAGACGCGTCCGACAATTGGCCAACCTGCCCGGACGTACCCGGACCGACCCGGCGGAAGGACCCGTGCGCGCACTACGCTCGGGCCGCATGAGTGACTCGCACAGCACGCAGAGCTTCGAGACCGTGGCGATCCACGCGGGCAACACCGCCGACCCCCTCACCGGCGCCGTCGTCCCGCCCATTTACCAGGTCTCGACCTACAAGCAGGACGGCGTCGGCGGTCTGCGCGGCGGTTATGAGTACAGCCGCAGCGCCAACCCGACGCGCACCGCCCTCGAGGAGAACCTGGCCGCACTGGAGGGCGGCCGCCGCGGACTCGCCTTCGCGTCGGGACTGGCGGCCGAGGACTGCCTCCTCCGTACGCTGCTCAGCCCCGGTGACCACGTGGTCATCCCCAACGACGCGTACGGCGGCACCTTCCGGCTCTTCGCCAAGGTCGTCTCGCGCTGGGGCGTGGACTGGTCGGTGGCCGACACCTCCGACCCGGAGGCGGTGCGGGCCGCGCTGACCGACCGTACGAAGGCGATCTGGGTGGAGACCCCCTCCAACCCGCTGCTCGGCATCACCGACATCGCCGCGGTCGCGCAGATCGCCCGCGAGGCCGGCGTGCGCCTCGTCGTCGACAACACCTTCGCGAGCCCTTACCTGCAGCAGCCGCTGGCGCTCGGCGCGGACGTCGTCGTGCACTCCATGACGAAGTACATGGGCGGGCACTCGGACGTCGTCGGCGGCGCCCTCGTCGTCGACGACGCGGAGCTCGGCGAGGAGTTGGCGTACCACCAGAACGCGATGGGTGCCGTCGCCGGGCCCTTCGACGCCTGGCTGGTGCTGCGCGGCATCAAGACTCTCGCGGTGCGCATGGACCGGCACAGCGAGAACGCCACCCGCGTCACCGAGATGCTGAGCCGTCACGCGCGCGTGACGCGCGTTCTCTACCCGGGCCTTCCGGAGCACCCCG
Source organism: Streptomyces sp. NPDC040622 (assembly GCF_055593965.1). Classification (NCBI taxonomy): domain Bacteria; kingdom Bacillati; phylum Actinomycetota; class Actinomycetes; order Kitasatosporales; family Streptomycetaceae; genus Streptomyces; species Streptomyces sp. NPDC040622. The sequence goes on from NZ_JBVIXD010000002.1 coordinate 515,212, forward strand.
GCCACGAGATCGCCGCCAAGCAGATGAAGTCGTTCGGCGGCATGGTGTCCTTCCAGGTCGCGGGCGGCGAGGAGGCGGCCGTCGAGGTCTGCAACCGCGCCAAGCTGTTCACGCTGGGCGAGTCCCTGGGCGGTGTCGAGTCCCTGATCGAGCACCCGGGCCGCATGACGCACGCCTCGGTGGTGGGCTCCGCCCTGGAGGTCCCCGCGGACCTCGTGCGGCTCTCGGTGGGCATCGAGTCGGCGGACGACCTCCTCGCCGACCTGCAGCAGGCGCTGGGCTAGTCCACGCCGGGGCCCGCGCGGGCCCTACCAGCGTGTCAGGGGTGGAGTCGTGTCCGACGGCGGCTCCACCCAGGGCCTGGTGACCGACGCCCACACGACGAACGCCACGGCCGCGGCGAACAGCAGCGTCCAGAACAGCCGTCGCAGGGCCGTACGGCGCCGCAGCGCCCGGCTGCCACGGCGTACCGCGTCCGCGCAGAGTTCGGGCGGCACGGGGGGCGTGGAGCCCTCCAGGAGGCGCCTGATCGCCTCCTCCTTGCGTTCGTGCCTGCTCATGACGGCGCCGCCCCGCTCAGTGCCCGGGCCGGCGCGGGGCCGCGCGGCGGGTGCAGGACCGTCGCCATCGCGCGGGCGCACATCGTCGCGACGCGTTCGGCGGGCAGGCCGAGCAGCGCGGCCGTCTGTTCCTCGGCCACGCCCTCGTACATCCGCAGGACGAGAACCAGCCGCTCCTGAGGGCCGAGCCGGGCCAGGACCCCGCCGTGCCCGCGGTGCCTGCGCCAGGCGCCGCGGGCGAAACGGAGGGCGACCTGCTGGCGGGTGCGGTCGTACGGGTCCTCGCCGCGCAGCCTGTCCCACACCGCGTACGTGTGTGCGAGGGACGCGGTCAGCAGGACGCGCGCGCGTGGGTTGTCGTCGGTGGGCTCAGCGGTGAGCAGCGTCGCGGCATGCAGGAGCCGCCCTGCCGCGCCCGCGACGAACGCCTCGAACTCCCGGGCACGGCGGGCGTTCTGGAGCGCCTGCCGTTCTCGCACCGCGCCTCCCGGACGGAAGGAAGGGGGATCCCGGTCTCATATGAGGCCAGACGCGGGGCCGGGGTCAAGACTCCGGAGTGGCCGAAACCTCTCCCGCGGGTGCCGTCTGGGACGTCTGCCGTGCCGAGAGGGCGGAATTGAAGCGTGTGAGGAGCGCGCAGAAGCTCTCGCGCTCCTCCGGGTCCCAGTCCTGCGTCAGCTCGGCCATCAGTTCGCGCCGCGAGGAGCGCACCTCGTCGAGCCTGGCCTGGCCGCGCGGCGACAGCTGGAGCACCACGGCACGGCCGTCCTCGGGGTGCGAGGTGCGCTTGACGAGCCCGGTGTCGACCAGCGGGGCGACCTGGCGGGTGACCGTCGACGAGTCGATGCCCATGCTCGCGGCGAGCGCCTTGACGCCCATGGGGCCTTCCTTGTCCAGGCGGTTGAGCAGCAGATACGCGGCGCGGTCCATGGAGTTGCGGACCTGGCCTACGCCGCCGAGGCGGGTCTGCTCCGCACGGCGTGCGAAGACCGCGACCTGGTGCTGGAGGCTGTCCAGGAGCGCGGGTTCACTGGCGGTCGTCATGTCCGGAGTTGTGGGCATGGCCGGGGGCTCACTTCATGCGAGGGCGGTGGGTTGGGGGCCAGGGTACGCGGCCGAGGGGCGTACCGTACCTGCGCTGCGAAAACCTACGGGGAGAACGGTCTCGTCCCTTGGTCATCCCAGGAGGACTCGCGCGTCGGCTGCCAGACTCGACGTCATGAGCTACCGCACCCCTCACTCCTTGCCGACGGTCACCCTCGACGACGTGCGCGGTGCGCAGAAGATGCTCTCCGGAGTGGCCAGGATGACGGCGATGGAGGGCAGCCGGCACCTGTCGCAGCTGGTCGGCGGGCCGGTGCACCTCAAGTGCGAGAACCTGCAGCGGACCGGTTCCTTCAAGCTCCGCGGCGCCTACGTACGGATCGCGGGCCTGCTCCCCGAGGAGCGCGCGGCCGGTGTCGTGGCCGCCAGCGCGGGCAACCACGCGCAGGGCGTGGCGCTGGCCTCCTCGCTCCTCGGCGTGCGCTCCACGGTCTTCATGCCGGCCGGCGCGCCGCTGCCCAAGGTCGCCGCGACGCGGGACTACGGGGCGGAGGTGCGGCTGCACGGCCAGGTGGTGGACGAGACGCTGGCCGCCGCGCAGGAGTACGCGCGCGACACGGGCGCCGTCTTCATCCACCCCTTCGACCACCCGGACATCATCGCGGGCCAGGGCACGGTGGGCCTGGAGGTCCTGGAGCAGTGCCCCGAGGTGCGCACGCTGGTGGTCGGCGTGGGAGGCGGCGGCCTCGCGGCGGGCATCGCCGTCGCCGTCAAGGCGCTGCGGCCGGACGTGAAGGTGGTGGGCGTGCAGGCGGCCGGTTCCGCGTCCTATCCGCCCTCGCTGGCCGCCGGGCACCCGGTGTCGATCCCCAGCCCGGCGACGATGGCCGACGGCATCAAGGTCGGGCGCCCCGGCGACGTGCCGTTCCAGCTGATCGAGGACCTGGTCGACGAGGTCGTCACGGTCTCCGAGGACGAGCTCTCCAGCGCCCTGCTGCTCTGCCTGGAGCGGGCCAAGATGGTCGTGGAGCCGGCCGGCGCGAGCCCGGTGGCGGCGCTCCTGAGCCGCCCCGAGGCGTTCGAGGGCCCGGTGGTGGCGCTCCTGTCCGGCGGCAACGTGGATCCGCTCCTGATGCAGCGGATCCTGCGGCACGGCATGTCCGCGGCGGGCCGCTACCTCTCGCTGCGGCTGCGCCTGACGGACCGGCCCGGGGCCCTGGCCACGATGCTCGGGGTGCTGTCGGAGGCGGACGCCAACGTTCTCGACGTGAGCCATGTGCGGACCGATCCGCGCCTCGGGCTGACGGAGGTTGAGGTCGAGCTGCACCTGGAGACGAAGGGGCCCGTGCACTGCGCGGAGGTGGGCGAGGCCCTGCGGGCGGCGGGCTACACGGTCATCGGCTGAGGCGCCGGGGCCTCCCCGGCGCCCTGGGTCGGGGACCCACGCGTCCTTGCGGACCGTCTTTGGAAAAACAGCTGAGCGAACGCGATGTATCGCGTTAGGGTGTGTCTCCGGTCACTCGGGCGCCAAGGGGGCGTCACTCGGCCGGCGGGCGTGCGCGGCCCGGCAAATCTAAGATTTCGGTAGGAAGTCACCCATATCAGGGGAGAACCCACATGCCAGGCGCCATCTACGCCGAAGGTCTGGTGAAGACGTTCGGTGACGTACGGGCTCTGGACGGCGTCGATCTGGATGTCCCGGAAGGTACCGTGCTCGGCCTCCTCGGGCCGAACGGCGCGGGGAAGACCACGGCGGTCCGCTGCCTGACGACACTCCTGACGCCGGACAGCGGCAGGGCGGTCGTCGCGGGCATCGACGTCCTGAAGCATCCCAACGAAGTGCGGCGCTCGATCGGCCTCTCCGGCCAGTTCGCCGCGGTGGACGAGTACCTGACGGGCCGCGAGAACCTCCAGATGGTCGGCCAGCTCTACCAGATGCGGGCGAAGGAGGCCAAGGCCAGGGCGGGCGAGCTGCTCGACCGCTTCAACCTCGCCGACGCCGCGGACCGCCCCTCCAAGACGTACTCGGGCGGTATGCGCCGCCGTCTCGACCTCGCCGCGGCGCTCGTCGTCTCGCCGCCCGTGATGTTCATGGACGAGCCGACCACCGGCCTCGACCCGCGCAACCGCCAGCAGCTCTGGGAGGTCATCCAGGAGCTCGTCTCCGGCGGCACGACCCTGCTCCTGACCACCCAGTACCTCGAAGAGGCCGACCACCTGGCGCACGACATCTGCGTCGTCGACCACGGCCGCGTCATCGCCCGCGGCAGCTCCGACCAGCTCAAGGCGCAGACCGGCGGCGAGCGCGTCGAGGTCGTGGTGCACGAGCGGGACCACATCGCCACGGCATCCGAGGTCCTGCGCGGCTTCGGCAAGGGCGAGGTCGCCGTCGCGGAGCACACCCGCAGGCTGACCGTCCCCGTCACGGGCGGCGCGAAGCTGCTCGCCGAGGTCATCCGCGAGCTGGACGCCCGCGGCATCGAGATCGACGACATCGGCCTGCGCCGCCCGACCCTCGACGACGTCTTCATCTCCCTCACCGGCCACGCGGCCGAACTGACGGACGAGGGCAACGGGGAGGGCGCCGAGGCCGAGGCCCAGAAGTCCGCGGTCCCGAAGCCCGGCGCCCCGGAGCCCGGCGACCCGAAGTCCGACGCCCCGAAGTCCGAGAAGGAGGCCGACAAGTGAGCACCGTCTCCGACGCCGTGCGCACGATCGCGCCCAGGCCCGCCGGCGGCATCGGCCAGTCCGTCCGGGACTCGCTGGTCGTCGCGAAGCGCAACCTCATCCGCATGACCCGGATCCCCGAAATGATCCTCTTCGGGATCATCCAGCCGGTGATGTTCGTGGTCCTCTTCACGTACGTTTTCGGCGGGTCCATCAACATTCCCGGGGCGGCTTCCGGCAGCAAGGAGGCGTACAAGGAATTCCTGATGGCCGGCATCTTCGCGCAGACCGTCACCTTCGCCACCGCGGGAGCGGGCGCGGGCATCGCGGACGACATGCACAAGGGCCTCATCGACCGCTTCCGTTCGCTGCCCATGGCGCGCGGCGCGGTGCTCACCGGGCGGACGCTCGCCGACCTGGTGCAGACGGCGGTGACGCTGGCGGTCCTCGCGGCCGTGGCCCTGATCGTCGGCTGGCGCACGCACGAGAACATCGGCAAGGTGCTCGCCGGTTTCGGCCTGCTCCTGCTGCTGGGTTACGCGTTCACCTGGATCGGCGCGCTGATCGGCCTCTCCGTACGGACACCGGAGGCGGCGACGTCGGGCGGCCTGATCTGGCTGTTCCCGCTGACGTTCATCTCGAACGCGTTCGTCCCGGTCAACGGCATGCCCAAGTTCCTCCAGTACGTGGCCGAGTGGAACCCCTTCAGTGCGACGGTGGCGGCGGCGCGGGAGCTGTTCGGCAACACGATCGAGGGCGTACCGAAGTCGGTGACGGGCGCGTGGCCGATGGAACACCCGGTCTGGGCGTCGCTGATCTGGTCGCTCGTCATCATCATCGTGTTCCGCACGCTGGCGGTACGGAAGTACCGGCGGGCGGCGGGCTGAGGCGAGTCCTCACCGGCCGGACCGGCCGGCCGACAACGCGAACGCCCCTGTTCCAGGGCACGGGGACGGGGGCGTTCGGCTGCGCGGGGCTACGGGGTCAGACCTCTCGCGCACGGACGGCGCCGATGAACGCGCCCCAGGCGGTGTCGGACACATCCAGGACATCGCCGTTCGGCACCTTGCTGTCCCTGACAGCGACGGCCCCGCAGGAGTGGGCGCGGGCCGGCGCCCACTCCAGGCAGTTGCCGCCCCCATTGCCGCTGTAAGAGGACTTGACCCACCTTGTCGAGCCGAGGTCTGGGGTCTTGCTCATGACGGTAGTGCCTCCATTGCCTGCCTTATGAACGTCGCCGTCTTGCGGGGCGACAGAGCATCTGCCCTGATTCGATCGTAGGCACGCTGGCGTTCCGTGACGATAGCTTTGTCTTCCAGCAGCGTTCCGGTTGAGATGCTCTCCTCATAGGCGATTTGAGTACCGTCCGCCAGGGTCATCAACGTCAACGAGCCCCCCACGAGACCGTGAGCCCCGCTGGAGAACGGCAGGACTTGAATGATGCTGGTGGTGGTGGTCATGTCGACGAGCCTCGACAGTTGCTCCCGCATCACCGTAGGGCCGCCGAACGACCGCCTGATCACCGCCTCATCGAGGATCAATGAGTGGTCGGGCGCATCCGCTCCGTGGAGGAGGGTTTGCCGGGTCATGCGAGCGGTGACCAGCTCGTCGATCTCACCAGGCGCCGCCTTGGGGTTGTGCGTCTCGAACTGGGCGCGAGCGTAGTCCTCTGTCTGCACCAAGCCAGGGACGATTTGCCCGCTGTACTCCTCGATGAGTTGGGCTCTCGCTTCAAGGTCCATTCGACGCCGGAACTGATCCGGGTGGATCTCTCTCCGGGCCAACTGGTACAGCTCCACGAAAATGCCATCGGTCCCGAACGCCGCGTCGAGTCGAGCAGGCAGTTCGGGCGGGATCATGGACTCCGCTGCCTCGAACCGCGCCAGCGAGCTCTTGCCGAACCTGACGACGGACGCAAGGTCCTCCAGGGTCATGCCTGCCTGTTGGCGGTGGGCTCGAAGCTTGGCGCCGAACAGGTGCCTTGCGCTTCTGTCTGGCGTCAACTCCCGTGATCGGGCGGGCACGAGGCCTCCATTTCCCAAGTTCCAGGTTGGGACATCAAGCCCTGGTCAGGCTACTCGCGCTGAGTCCACGCTGGAGCACACACAGTGACGCAGGACGCACAGATCCGAGGACGTTGATGGCGAACCAAGACGGGATGGCGATCCCGCAGGGCCCGGTGCGGAACGTGGCTCAAGACGCCCTGGAGGTACTGCGGTTGGCCTTCGAGGGCGTCGGGGTGGAGCCCCACGAACTGCGGGTCGACTGGGCCGAGGAGGAACCCCGCATCGTGCTGGGATGGGTCGAGCTTCACGGGGCTCACCAGATCTCCAGGGCTCTCGGCAGGGCGTTCCGGTGAGCCGGCCCGAGTTCGAAGAGGGCGCCGACGTCTGGGACCACCGGCGCAAGCGCTTCGCGAAGGTGCTGGGCGCTCAGCGGCGCTCCCTGCACCTCGTGGACGAGGCCGGTTCGCGATGGCTCGCGGAGGCCGACGCGTGCGTTCCCGCGGAACTGGCGCGGGACGCGCAGGCCCCGGAGGGAACCGCCCCCGTCCCGGTCACTCTGAGCAGCATTCGCCAGGGCGACTACGTGATCGTGGCGGGCGCGTACCGGGAAGTCCTCGGCATACGGCAGAAGAGCCCGTTCGCCGGCAAGGTGCTCGAACTGAGGGGCTACGGACCGTGGGTGATGGTGAAGCCGATGACCGCGCACCGGCCGCCGCACCGCGTGCCCCACGGCCAGGTGAGCCGGGACCCGACACGCCTCGTGGGCCTCTGCATGCTCTATTGCCGCCGCGACGGCGTGCACGTGTGGTGGCTGGGCCCGGCGCGCACACATGGAGGCAACGAGGCGGATCTGTACGGCTGCCACTCCTGCGTCGCGGAACTTGACCACATGTGCGAAATGCAGGTGTGGCAGCGGGGCATGCGGGATCCGGACCTCCACTGAGGCACCGTCCCCGGCGTCGCCGGTGCCGATGGGACACTGACCCCATGCGCCCCCCGAACAGGCCGCTCGTTCAGTGCCCCCAGTGTCATGACGGCCACGTCATCACCGCTCAGGCGCGGGATCCCCAGACGAATCTGCCTCGATGGCGGTACACGTGCCTCGACTGCCGGATCGCGTGGTGGGTCGATGAGCACGGCGGGCACCTCGACGACTACCAGAGGAGAGACGACTCGTGAGTCCCAACGTGCGTGTCAGGGAACGGGCGTGAGTACCACCTCGGGCCCGGATGCGCAGATCATCACCGGGCCCATGTCCGACGAGATGGCCTGGGAGCGCATTTACCAGCTCGCCCTGGAGTTCGCCGAGGTGCACGGCGCGACCATCCCGGACAGCGCCCGGCACGTCGGTCCGTACGGCTTCCTCCAGGCCGTCCGTTCGTCGAGTGACGGCCTCGCGCTCACCTGGAACGGCAAGGGCTGTTAGAGCCGCCGGGCCAGGCCGGCGTCGCGGCCGCTACGACTTCGGCAGCGTCAGGATTTCCGCGCCGTCCTCGGTGATCGCGATCGTGTGCTCGCTGTGTGCCGTCCGGCAGCCCGTCGCGCTGCGGAGCGTCCACCCGTCGGCGTCGGTGACGAGTTTGGCGGTGTCCGCCATGACCCACGGCTCCAGCGCGAGCAGCAGACCGGGGCGCAGCTTGTAGCCACGGCCGGGCCGCCCCGTGTTCGCGACGTGCGGGTCCTGGTGCATCGTCGACCCGATGCCGTGCCCGCCGAATTCGGTGTTGATCTCGTATCCCGCCTGGCCGAGGACCGTGCCGATCGCGTGCGAGATGTCGCCGATACGGGCTCCGGGTCCCGCGGCGGCGATTCCCGCGGCCAGCGCGCGTTCGGTCGTCGCGATCAGCTCGACGCTCTGAGCGGGTCGCGCTTCGCCCACGACGAAGCTGATGGCGGCGTCCGCCGCGACCCCGTTCTTGGAGACGGCGAGGTCGAGGGTGAGCAGATCCCCGTCGGCGAGCGCGTAGTCGTGGGGCCGCCCGTGGAGCACGGCATCGTTGACGGCCGTGCAGATGTAGTGGCCGAAGGGGCCGCGTCCGAAGGATGGCGCATAGTCGACGTAGCAGGACTGCGCCCCCGCCTCGGTGATCATGGCCTTGGCCCACCGGTCGATGTCCAGGAGGTTCGTGCCGACCGTGCTCCGGCCCTTCAGTGTCTGCAGGATGTCCGCGACCAGGGCGCCGGTGACTTTCGCACGGGCCAGCAGGGCCGGGTTCAGGATCTCGATCATGTGCCACTTTCCTCGCGGAACCAACAACTATACCGGTCAAACTATACCGGTATTTGAATCGGTGTCGGTGCGCCGGCCACGACGTCTCGACCTCAGGGCCTTCACGACCCGCTCCCGTGCCGCGCACACGACGAGGCCCCCGGCACCATCGGTGCCGGGGGCCTCGTCATGAGCCAGAGCCCGAAGTGCGGGCTAGGCCTTGTACGGCTTGGCCTCGAGGATCGTCACGGAGGCGAGCTTGCCGTTCGGCAGCTCGTACTCCGCCTCCTCGCCGATCTTCTTGCCGTGCACGCCGGTGCCCAGCGGGGACTGCGGCGAGTACGTCTCGATGTCGGCGCTCGCGTACTCACGGGAAGCGAGCAGGAACGTCAGGGTGTCGTCCTTGTCACCGTCGAACGCGATGGTGACGACCATGCCCGGCTCCACGACACCGTCGTCCGCCGGCGCCTCGCCGACCCGCGCGGTCTCCAGGAGCTGCGTCAGCTGGCGGACCCGGAGTTCCTGCTTGCCCTGCTCCTCCTTGGCCGCGTGGTACCCGCCGTTCTCGCGCAGGTCGCCCTCCTCACGCGCCGCCGCGATCTTGGTCGCGATCTCGGTGCGCGCAGGACCAGACAGGTACTCCAGCTCTGCCTTGAGCTGGTTGTACGCCTCCTGGGTCAGCCAGGTGACGTTCTCGCTGGTCTGGGTCACAGGTGCTCCTCGTAGGTACTGGGAATACAAAGCATCGCCCTACCCAGAAGGATGTTCCTTCACGGGTGGGCGAAACCACGAGCCTAACAATTCAGGCGCCCGAGGGGGAGGACATAAGCCATCAGACTTGCGTCAACGCAGGTGAGCGCGGTAGAGCCCGGCGCATCGGGGTGCGGGAAGGTGACCGGAGTCAGTCGGAGTGGCAGCCGAGCAGCTCGACGCTCGTGGCCTTGCCCGTCGTACGCAGGGTGACGACCTTGTCGACGCGGTCCGTGCGCTGGTCGAAGCGGAAGTCCGCGCGGCCGACCTCGTCGCCGGACTCGGCCTGCGAGCGCAGCGTGCAGTAGCCCCGCGCGTCACTGTCCTTGCGCACTTCCAGATGGGCCTCGACGGCACGGTCCGAGACGACGTCGAACTTGATGACCTCGCCGCTGACCTTCGTACCGTTGATGTAGTCGTACCCGAACCAGCCGATGACGCCGAGCAGGATCACGCCGAGCACGGAGCCGACGATCTTCAGCTTGCGGTCGGCGGCCTCGTCGGCCGTGCGCGAGCGGCCGTACCGCCCTTCGGGAAGCCCCTCGGGGAGCTTCGAGCCCACCGCCGCCATGATCGTCCTCCAGGAACAGGGGATGCCGGAATTTTCCGCCCCCCGGTTCCGTCACTATAGAAGCCGCGTGTTGCGCCGGATGACCGAGGGCGCCCCCAAAAAACTTGAGGAACGAGTCTTGACTGAGCAGCTGCGACTGATGGCCGTTCACGCCCACCCCGACGACGAGTCGAGCAAGGGCGCGGCCACCATGGCCAAGTACGTGTCCGAGGGGGTGGACGTGCTCGTCGTGACCTGCACGGGCGGGGAGCGCGGAGACATCCTCAACCCCAAGCTCCAGGGTGACCCCTACATCCAGGAGAACATCCACGAGGTCCGCAAGAAGGAGATGGACGAGGCCCGCGAGATCCTCGGCGTCCGCCAGTGGTGGCTGGGCTTCGTCGACTCCGGCCTGCCCGAGGGCGACCCGCTGCCGCCGCTCCCCGAGGGCTGCTTCGCCCTGGAGGACATCGACAAGGCGGCCGGCGAGCTGGTGCGCCAGATCCGTTCCTTCCGTCCCCAGGTCATCACGACCTACGACGAGAACGGTGGCTACCCGCACCCCGACCACATCATGACCCACAAGATCACGATGGTGGCCTTCGAAGGTGCCGCGGACCCCGAGAAGTACCCCGAGAGCGAGTTCGGCCCGGTCTTCCAGCCGCAGAAGCTCTACTACAACCAGGGCTTCAACCGTCCGCGCACCGAGGCGCTGCACCACGCGATGATCGACCGCGGCATGGAATCGCCGTACGGGGACTGGCTCAAGCGCTGGGACGAGTTCGAGCGGGTCGAGCGCACGCTGACCACGCACGTTCCGTGCGCCGACTTCTACGAGGTCCGCGACCGGGCGCTGATCGCGCACGCCACCCAGATCGACCCCGAGGGCGGCTGGTTCCGCGTGCCGATGGAGCTGCAGAAGGAGGTCTGGCCCACGGAGGAGTACGAGCTCGCGAAGTCGCTCGTCGATACTTCCCTCCCCGAGGACGACCTCTTTGCGGGCATCCGCGACAATGCCTAGCGTGAACGCACATCTGGCACTGACGCATCTCGTCCCTCTTGCCAAGGAGGTCGACGACGACAAGGTGACCCCCGGCGTCCTGGGCTTCATCGTCTTCGCGGTGATGGCCCTGGCCGTGTGGGGTCTGATGAAGTCGATGAACCGGCACATGGGCAAGGTCGACTTCAAGGAGCCCGAGAAGGCCTCCGCGAAGTCGTCCCCGGACGCGGAGTCCCGACGCGACTGACGCCTGAGCGACGCGGCTGACGCCGGGGCGACGCGGCTGACGCCGGGGCCCGGTACGGCTGACGCCGGGCCCCGGCGTGCCCGCGGTTCAGCTCGGTTGCGGGACGTCCACACCCATGACCTCCCGCGCATGCCGGCTCGGCACCATGCCGAGCCGCCATGCCTGCCATCCCGTCTCCAGGTCCGCGCCCCGCTCCAGGAGCAGGCCGTACGCCTGGACGTACTCCGCGAGCTTGCCGTCGCGGGTCGGGTGGCCGGCCCGGTCGAGCTGGTTCAGCTCCTCCTGGGCGACCGCCGTACCGATCTCCCAGCCGCCCGGCGAGGCGTACGGCAGCAGCGTGCAGCGCAGGAAGCGGGCCCAGTCGCCGCCCCGGCGGTCGCCGTACGAGGCGAACAGCTCGACGGCCTCGTCGCACAGGGCCAGCGCCTGCTGGGTGCGATTGTTGCCCGCGTCCACGACCACCAGCTCCAGGCACGTCCAGGCCTCGCCGTGCGCGACACCGATGCGCTGGAAGTCGGCGCGGGCGTCCACCAGGAGCTGACGGGCGAAGCCGGAGTTGCGCAGCGAGCCCGTCTGGGCGGCGCGCTGGTCGCGCGTCACGCGCGCGGAGTGGTGCCGGGCGCACGCCAGGCCGTACACGTCCCGCATCCGGGAGAACATCGTGCGCGCCCGCTCCAGCTCCCGCACCGCCTGGTCCAGACTGCCGGTCTCCTCCAGGGCCTGGCCGAGGTAGTACAGGGACCAGGCCTCGCCGCGCGCGTCGTCGTTGTCGCGGTGCCGGGACACCGCCTGGCGCAGGCCGTCCACCGCGGGCGACGGGTCGCCGTCCACCAGCCTGGCCCGCGCCAGCTGCGTGAGGGCCCAGGCCTCGCCGCGCGGGTCGCGGGTACGGCCGTACAGGTCGAGGGCGTCCCGCAGCTCGCCCTCCGCGCGCGGTACGTCGCCCCTGCGCAGGCAGAGCTGGCCGAGCTGGAAGTGCGTCCAGGCCTCGCCGTGCACCGAGCCGCTGTCGCGGTGCAGGGCCAGCGCCGTCTCCAGCATCTCCAGGGCGTGCGCCAGGTGGGCGCGGTCCCGTTCGACGGCCGCGAGGGCGTGCAGCGTCCAGGCGCGGTCGCCCGCCAGCTCGTCGGCGGCCTGGAGGTCGAGCGCCTCCGTGAGGCGGGCCGCGGCCTCCTTCAGATTGCCCTGGTGGTGCAGCGTGATGCCGAGGGAGCCGAGCGCGCGGGCGGCGGCCGCGTCCTGGTGGGCCTCGAAGTACAGGTCGACGACGGAGTTCAGCGTCGTGCGCGACTGGTCCAGCTCGCCGAGCTGACGGGCCGCGATGCCGGTGCGCCACTGCACGCTGCGGCCCAGCAGGCCCTGGTCGATGGCGTGCGTCAGTTCGTTGATCTCGCCCAGGCGGTAGAGGTCGCCGCGCAGCAGGCAGTAGTCGCACAGCGCGCCCAGGAGGTTCAGCACGGCCTGCTGGTCGACGCCCTCCGCGTGCCGCAGCGCCGCCGTGATGAACGTCGACTCGTCGTCCAGCCAGCGCAGCGCCGCGTCGAGGGAGGCGAAGCCGTGCTGCCCGAAACGGTCGGCGCGCGTGGACGTCTTCCCGTCGACCAGGCGGATCACCGTGTCGGCGAGCTCGCCGTAGCTGGCGATGAGCCGCTCCTGAGCGGCCGAGCGCTCGGCGGGCTCCTCCTCGTCCAGGAGGCGGGCCAGGGCGAAGGTGCGCACCAGGTCGTGCAGGCGGTAGCGGTTGGCGGGCGACGCGGTGCCCTCGACCACGCCGTCCCGGGGGCGGGGGAGGTCGACCAGACCCGCGCGGGACAGCGCGGTCAGCTGGCGGGCCGCCTCCTGCTCGTCCGTGCCGAGCAGCGCCGCCGCCGCGGCCGCGCCCAGCGAGGCGCGCCCGGCGAGCGCGAGGCGGCGCAGCAGCCGGCGGGCCTGCTCGGACTGGTCGGTGTAGCGCAGCCACAGGACGCGCTCGACCGGGGCGACCTTGTCGGCGGGGCCGTACGCCGCCAGGTCGGCGGCGAGGCGGCGCGGCGTCCGCGGGCCGAGCGAGGAACCCGCCGCGTGCAGGGCCAGCGGCAGGCCGCCGCACAACTCCCGTACGGCGTCGGTGGAATCGGCGTCGTAGGGCCCGGAGAGGTCCTCGGCGGACTCGCGCAGCAGCTCCTCGGCGCCCGCCGCGTCCAGCGCGTCGACCGGCAGCGCGTGCACCCAGGCGAGCAGATCATCCGGCAGCTCCAGGGGCTCGCGGGCGGTGATCAGGACGAGGCTGTCGGAGCGCTCCGGGATCAGCGTGCGGACCTGCTCGACATCGCTGGCGTCGTCCAGCACGATCGTCACCGGGAGGCCGGTCAGATACTGGTGGTAGAGCTCGCTGAGCCGCTTGAGCTGCTGGTCCTGCGAGGAACGCTCCCGGAACAGCAGCTGCTCGCGCGGGGCGCCGAGACGGTTCAGCAGGTGCAGCAGGGCGTCGCGCGTGGACAGCGGGCTCTCCTGCGGGTTGTCGCCGCGCAGGTCCACCACGCACGCCCCGCGGAACTGGTCCCGCAGGTCGTGTGCCGCCCGCACCGCCAGCGAGCTGCGGCCCGAGCCCGGCACGCCGTGCAGCATGACGACCGTGGGCCGGGTGTCGGTGCTGGCGCGCGCCGCGTGCACCCACTGCGCGATCCGCCCCAGCTCGGCCCTGCGGCCCACGAACGGGGCCGCGGTCTCCGGGAGTTGGGTGAAGGACTGCTGCAGTACGTTGCGCCGCCGTGCCGCCGCGCTCTTGTCCGTGCCGCGCAGCTGGGGCGCGGCCTTCTTCGCCGTGTGCGTGCCCGTCGAGGCGGCCAGGACGCGCTGCTGGTCGAGGAAGGGGCGGATGCCGCGCACCTCCAGGGCCGTCAGCCACTGCAGCCGCAGCTGCTCGGGGCCGCCCGGCCTGCTGAGCTCGCCCGCGCGGCGGCTGGCCGCGGGGACGTGGGAGGCCGTCACCTTCACGACGGTCGCCGCGGCGCCCGCCACGGCGACGACCGCGCCGGTGCCGAGGGCCGTGCCGACGCTCGTGCCGAACGACAGGTCGGACACGCCGGCCGCGAGCGCGGCAACGACCGCCACCAGCAGTGGAGTTCCGGCCCCCTCGCGCGCGTAGCGCTGCCCGAAGCTGAGCCGTCCCGCCTCCGCCGCGTCGAGCGCCCCGGTGTACGCGCCGTACTCCTCGGCCGCCGTCTGCGCCATGGCGTCCAGCGCGCCGCGCGACCGGGAGAGCAGTACGCTCCCGTCGACACGCCCGCCCGAACGCCTGACCTCCTCCTCCACGGCCCGTACCAACAGCCGCTCGGCCTCGGCCCGATGGCTGTCCCGCATATGGGTTCCCCCTCCGAGATCAACAGGTGCCTGCGGTGACAAGTGTCCTGCGTGCGGGGCGCGGACGCGAGGGAGTCGGCGGATCAGCCCCGGCCGTGCGTGCCGGGCGGGGCGGACCGGGTGGGGGAGAGAGGGGTGCCGGCGCCGTCGGGTGTCGGCGAACAGGCCCTGGGATTCGATGTCGATGCCCGCGTAGGCGAACGTGGCGGCAGGCGTTCGGCGTCGTACTTCCGTGACAGCCGCCCCAGGTATCAGGATCCCGGGCGCTTCTTGGGCAGGACCCGCATTCCTTGCCGCAGCCGTATCGCAGCCAAGATCGCTCCCGGCCCCACGAGGAGAGCCGCGGTCTTTCCCGCGCCCGAGACAGCTCCGAGGATCACTGTGGCGATGCTGACGAGCAAGACGACGCCGGACAGCACGACGGCAGCGTGTGGATTGCGGACCTTCAGGTAGGCCAGAACGGTCCAGCCGATCCACAGGAGAAAGGCGACGAGAGGGATCAGGAACATGGAGTGCCTTCATGTAGTGAGGGCGGCTCGGGGGCCGGGCGGACCTATTCTCCGGTCCGCCCGGCCCCCGCTATGTCAGCTGGTGTTCTTCAGAATCAGGAACTGGCCGCCGGAAGGGCTCAGGGACTGCTGTAGTCCGGATCGCCCTTCTCCAGCTTGAAGCACGTGTGGCCTTCTGGGTCTGCGCCGGCGCCGTCCAGGATGTCGATGCCCCACGGGTTTCCGCCGTGCCCGCTGGTCTGAGCACAGTGGGCGTAGGGCATGTCGGACCCGTCCGACGTCGCGACCCGGCTGAAAGCCTTGAAGTCGCCCTTGTGGATTGGGCCGGTCAGGAAGGAGGGACTGCCATCCTGTGCCATGGCCGAGCCGTTCCTGTACAGGTACTGGCTGGGCATGAAGCTGGAGCGGAGGATGGTGCTCCCTGGGTCCTCGCTGTTCCGCTTGCGGATCTTGCCGTCGGAGCAGGACTGGAAGTTCAACTCGTGCCAGATGGGCGGGGCCGTATTGAAGAGGGATCCCGTCTTTCCGGCCTTGAAGAAGCTGTTGTAGATCTCGCCCATGAGGTCGCGCACGGCCGGGGGCACCGCCGTGTGCTCCGCGTCGGCTTCCCTGCGCCAGCGGCCCATCTCCTGCTGGATGCCGTCGTCGGCGAGCATGGGCCGATAGCCGATGGAGCCGCCCGCGCTGTAGGTGGCGGCGACGCACTTGCCGTCGGTGCCGGAGGCCGGATAGCCGTTGGTGTTGGTGATTTCTGGTTTCTTGCCCACGGCGGCGTAGGCGCGGCCGGGGAGGATCCCGGTGGTGTTCGTGTCGGTGGTCGTGGAGCGACCGTCGTGCTCGTGGAGGTTCTTCGCCGTGTAGTTGCAGGTCCGGGGGCTTGATCCCGTAGTCCTTCTCGATCGGACAGTCCGCCGGCCGCGGGCGCTCGTAGATCGGCCCGAACGGTTCGGCGAAGGGGTACTCGTCGGTCATGCCTTGGCCTCCGTCCCCACGCTGAAGAGGACGTTCCGGCCTCGAAATGCAGGGCTGGAAGGTCCCCGGTGTGCGACGATGCCGGTATGAATCGACTGGCCAACTCCCAGTCGCCGTATCTCCTCCAGCACGCCTCCAACCCAGTGGATTGGTGGCCATGGGGAGAGGAGGCGATGGCGGAAGCGAAGCGGCGGGACGTACCCATTCTTTTGAGTGTGGGTTATGCGTCCTGCCACTTATGCTTCTGCCAGTAGTCATTGGTGCCACGTCATGGCGCACGAGTCCTTCGAGGACGAGGCGACCGCCGCGGTCATGAACGAGAAGTTCGTGAACATCAAGGTCGACCGCGAGGAGCGGCCCGACGTCGACGCCGTCTACATGGAAGCCGTGCAGGCCGCGACGGGCCAGGGCGGCTGGCCCATGACCGTCTTCCTGACCGCCGACGCCGAACCCTTCTACTTCGGTACGTACTTCCCGCCGGAGCCCCGCCACGGCATGCCGTCCTTCCCGCAGGTCCTCGACGGCGTCCACCGGGCGTGGACGGACCGGCGCGGCGAGGTCGCCGAGGTCGCGGGCAAGATCGTGCGGGATCTCGGGGAGCGGCAGCTCACGCACACCTCCGACGAGAAGCCCGGCGAGGACGAGCTCGCCCAGGCGCTGCTCGGCCTGACCCGCGACTACGACGCGGCGCACGGCGGCTTCGGCGGCGCGCCCAAGTTCCCGCCGTCCATGGCGATCGAGTTCCTGCTGCGGCACTACGCCCGCACCGGCTCCGAGGGCGCGCTGCAGATGGCCGCGGACACCTGTGAGCGGATGGCGCGCGGCGGCATCTACGACCAGCTCGGCGGCGGCTTCGCGCGCTACTCCGTGGACCGCGAGTGGATCGTGCCGCACTTCGAGAAGATGCTGTACGACAACGCGCTGCTGTGCCGTGCCTACGCCCATTTGTGGCGGGCCACCGGATCGGAGCTCGCGCGCCGCATCGCCCTGGAGACTGCGGACTTCATGGTCCGCGAACTGCGCACCAACGAGGGCGGTTTCGCCTCCGCGCTCGACGCGGACAGCGAGGACCCGGCGACGGGCGCGCACGTCGAGGGCGCGTACTACGTGTGGACGCCCGAGGAGTTGCGGGACGTCCTGGGCGAGGACGACGCGGAGCTGGCGACGGCCTGCTTCGGCGTGACGGAGGAAGGCACCTTCGAGAAGGGCGCCTCGGTACTGCAACTGCCACAGCGGGAGGGGCCGTTGGCGGACGCCGCCCGGCTCTCCTCCGTCCGTGAGCGGCTCCTCGCCGCCCGCGCCGAGCGACCCGCTCCCGGCCGGGACGACAAGGTGGTCGCCGCCTGGAACGGCCTCGCCGTCGCCGCGCTCGCGGAGGTCGGCGCGTACTTCGACCGGCCGGACCTGATCGCGGCCGCCGTGGGCGCGGGCGATCTCCTCGTACGGCTCCACATGGACACCCGCGCACGCCTGACCCGCACCTCCAAGGACGGGCAGGCCGGCGCCAACGCGGGCGTCCTGGAGGACTACGCGGACGTGGCCGAGGGCTTCCTCGCGCTGGCCTCGGTCACCGGGGAGGGCGTGTGGCTGGAGTTCGCCGGCTTCCTCCTGGACCACGTCCTCGCCCAGTTCGTGGACGCGGACAGCGGCGCGCTGTACGACACGGCGGCCGACGCGGAGCAGCTCATCCGGCGCCCGCAGGACCCCACGGACAACGCGGCGCCCTCCGGCTGGACGGCGGCCGCGGGCGCCCTCCTGTCCTACGCGGCGCACACGGGCGCCGAGCCGCACCGCACCGCGGCGGAGCGCGCGCTCGGCATCGTCAAGGCGCTGGGCCCGCGCGTCCCGCGCTTCATCGGGCACGGCCTCGCGGTCGCCGAGGCGGCGCTGGACGGCCCCCGCGAGGTGGCGGTGGTCGGGGACCTCCTCGGCGACCTGCACCGCACGGCGCTGCTCGGCACGGCGCCGGGCGCGGTGGTCGCGGCGGGCCCGCCGGACGCCGCCGAACTCCCCCTCCTCGCGGACCGCCCCGAGGTCGGGGGCCGCCCGACGGCCTACGTCTGCCGCGACTTCGTCTGCGACGCACCGACCACGGATCCGGCGGTCCTCGCGGGACTGCTGTCCTGAGAGGTTTCCCGCCGGGCCGCCGCCCGGCCCGTGGCCGACAGACCGGTGATCTTCCCGCGCCGGAAGGACGCGGGCCGGAACCGAGAGGCCGGTCCTGACCACCGCCCCCACGTCCCACGACACCCGCGCCGTCGTCGGCGGAGCACCACGTGTACGAGGACAGCCTGGACAGCCTCGCGGTGGCCAGGGCGTTCGAGCCGGACGACGCCGGACGGCCCCCGGCCGGTCCTCGGCGCGGTGCCCTACGGCGCCGGGGACGGCGCCGTGCCGAACTCCGCCACCGCGCGGTTCACGATGGCCTCCAGGCGGTCGTGGTGGGCGCCGCGCCAGAAGACGCGGGGGCATCGAGTGCACTGGGCGAACACGTCGTACGTGCCTTGCGTGCCGCCTTCCAGACGGTCCGCGACCTCCTCCTTCGTGGCGGGGCGCAGCGTGCCGTTGCAGGCGCCGCAGCGGGTCCACGGATGCAGGGCGGGGGCGAAGCGGCCCAGGACGTCGCGGAGTTGGTCGTCGGGGCGGTCGCTGTAGACGTACGCGCCCGCCCACAGCTCGCGGCGGCGCAGCAGCCCTCGGTCTCGGCTCAGCAGGACGCGCCGCTCGGCCGCCGAGCGTGCGGCGAGCGCCGGATCGCCGATGTCCGTGCTCTCGTACGCCGCGTCCACGCCCAGGAGCCGCAGCCTCCGGGCCAGCGTGCCCAGATGGACGTCCAGGAGGAAGCGGAGCGGGGCGCCGGGCACGGGCTGGGGGCGGGGCACCGCGCACACCGTGACGCTCTCGCCCGCCGCGGGGACGTGTCCGGCGGCGACCTCGCGGCCGTCGACCACGAGCGCGCCGACCTCCGTCAGCGGGACGCCGAGCGACTCGACGACGTGCCCGAGCGTGGACGCGCCGTCGGTAACTGCTCCGGTGGGGGCGCCCCTGCGCTCGCGCGAGACGAAAATCCCCAGTTCGGGGGCGAAGCCGAGAAGGATCTCCGGACCGTTCATGCCGTCAGGATGGCACGGTGGGGAGGGCGTTACCGGGGATTTTCCCGCCCGTGAAACCGCTGGTGAGCATGGACAGGGTCCGGTCCACGAGGTCGGTGAGGTCGTCCTCGTGGTCGTGCTCCGCCCAGTACGCGGCGGTCTCGGTGAGCGCGCCGATCAGCCCCATGGAGAACGTCCGCACCTCCAGGTCGCCGGGCTCGCGGCCGGTGCGCTCCGCGATGACGCGGCACAGCATGCGGCCGGTGACCGACATGCTCTCCAGCATCCGCGAGCGCACGGCGGGCACCTCGGTCATCAGCTTCGTCCGCAGCCGCGAGACCTCGGGCTCCTCCGCGAAGCCGAGCCCATCGTGGAGTCCCCGCCGCAGCACGTGCCGCAGGGACTCCACGATGGGCTCGTCGGCGGGCCGCCCGCGCAGCTCGCCCTCCAGGAAGGGGTCGAACTCGTCGGTGAGGACGATGTCCTCCTTGGTCGGGAAGTAGCGGAAGACGGTGGAGGGGGAGACCTCCGCCGCCTCCGCGATCTGCTCGACCGTCGTCGCCTCGTACCCCTGCTCCTTGATCAGCTCGTAGGTCGCCTCGCGGATCGCCAGGCGGGTCTTGAGCTTCTTCCGTTCGCGCAGCCCCGGCTGGGGGGCGGTCTCGGCGGTGGGGGTCCGTGCGGCCGTCATGGCGTTCATTGTCGGGCATCGGCCGCCGGTCCGGCCACGTCAGGGGCCGGGCGGCGGCGGGCGAGGGAGTGACAGCAGCAATGAAGTGAGAGCAGACCTCAAAAAGGAGTAGCTGTCGGTATCTGCCCCCGTCCGCCGTCCGGCGGGCGCGCAAAAGAGTGGCCGCGGCTGGGGAGCCGCGGCCACTGAGAAAGGAGGAGGGTGGGTCAGCCGTGCTGGTAGGCCACCAGGGAGATGCCGACGTAGTGCACGGCGAAGGCCGCGAGCGTCAGCGAGTGGAAGACCTCGTGGAAACCGAAGAAGCGGGGGGAGGGGTTGGGGCGCTTGATGCCGTAGATCACGCCGCCCGCGCTGTAGAGCAGCCCGCCGACGATCACCAGGACGAGGACCGCGATGCCGCCCTTGTGCATGAAGTCCGGCAGGAAGAAGACCGCGGCCCAGCCCATCGCGATGTAGCACGGCGTGTAGAGCCAGCGCGGGGCGCCGACCCAGAAGACCCGGAAGGCGATGCCCGCGAGGGCCGCTCCCCAGATGCCCCAGAGCAGCCACTGTCCCGTCGCCTCGGGCAGGAGCAGCAGCGTCAGCGGCGTGTAGGTGCCCGCGATGATCAGGAAGATGTTGGAGTGGTCGAGCCTGCGCAGGACGCGGTCGGCTCTGGGCCCCCAGTCGCCCCGGTGGTAGAGCGCGCTCACGCCGAACAGCAGACAGGCCGAGAGGGCGAAGATGCCGCAGGCCACGCGGCCGCGCGGGGAGTCCGCGAGGGCGGTGAGCACCAGGCCGGACACCAGTACCGCGGGAAACATGCCGGCGTGCAGCCAGCCGCGCATCTTCGGCTTCGCCGGGAGCGGCAGGGGGTCCTGGGACGCGGCGGGGGAGGGCACGCCCGCGGATTGCGGGATCGCTTCGGGGACGGAGGCGGTCATGGACGGCATCGTACCTACGGGCCCGTAAGCCGGGTATCAGTCGGGCGACATAGGGGCGGAACCAGTGCGTGGGCGCCCGTACCCGTACAAGTGCCGACACCCGTGCAAGTGGCGATGCTCACGCCGCTCAGGTGTGAGGCCCTCTGGACAGATGGGCATCCGCGTCGGATGATCAAATGAGTGCGGTCGGCACCGGATGAGCGCCAAAGTTCGTACACGTGAAGCGTCCGGGTCGCAGCCCCCACGGGGCATACATTCCAAAAACCCCTCGATTAGGAGCAATCGTGGCGCGCGACATCGCGGCTCCCCTGTCCGTGGGCACTGCCCCGACCAACCACCAGGAGCTGGTCTCCTGGGTCACCGAGATCGCCGAGCTGACGCAGCCGGACCGTGTGGTCTGGTGCGACGGCTCCGAGGCCGAGTACGAGCGCCTGTGCGAGGAGCTCGTCGCCAAGGGCACGTTCAAGAAGCTCGACCCGGTCAAGCGCCCGAACTCGTACTACGCGGCCTCCGACCCGAACGACGTCGCGCGCGTCGAGGACCGCACCTTCATCTGCTCCGAGCAGGAGGAGGACGCGGGCCCGACCAACCACTGGAAGGCCCCCGCCGAGATGCGGGAGATCTTCCAGGGCAAGGACGGGCAGGAAGGCATCTTCCGCGGCTCGATGCGCGGCCGCACGATGTACGTCGTGCCCTTCTGCATGGGCCCGGTCGGCTCGCCGCTGTCCGCGATCGGCGTCGAGATCACCGACTCCGCGTACGTCGCCGTCTCCATGCGCACCATGACCCGCATGGGCCAGGCGGTCCTGGACGAGCTCGGCACGGACGGCTTCTTCGTGAAGGCCGTGCACACCCTGGGCGCCCCCCTCCAGGAGGGCGAGGCCGACGTGCCGTGGCCCTGCAACACCACCAAGTACATCTCGCACTTCCCCGAGGACCGCGAGATCTGGTCCTACGGCTCGGGCTACGGCGGCAACGCGCTGCTCGGCAAGAAGTGCTACGCCCTGCGCATCGCCTCCGTCATGGCCCGCGACGAGGGCTGGCTCGCCGAGCACATGCTCATCCTCAAGCTGACCCCGCCGCAGGGCGAGTCGAAGTACGTCGCCGCGGCCTTCCCGAGCGCCTGCGGCAAGACGAACCTCGCCATGCTGGAGCCCACGATCTCCGGCTGGACGGTCGAGACCATCGGCGACGACATCGCCTGGATGCGCTTCGGCGAGGACGGCCGGCTCTACGCGATCAACCCCGAGGCCGGCTTCTTCGGCGTCGCGCCCGGCACCGGTGAGCACACCAACGCCAACGCCATGAAGACCCTGTGGGGCAACTCCGTCTTCACGAACGTCGCGCTCACCGACGACAACGACGTCTGGTGGGAGGGCATGACGGAGGAGACTCCCGCCCACCTCACCGACTGGAAGGGCAACGACTGGACCCCGGAGTCGGGCGTCCCCGCGGCCCACCCGAACGCCCGCTTCACCACGCCCGCCTCGCAGTGCCCGATCATCGCGCCCGAGTGGGAGGACCCCAAGGGCGTGCCGATCTCGGCGATCCTCTTCGGCGGCCGCCGCGCCTCGGCCGTGCCGCTGGTGACGGAGTCCTTCGACTGGCAGCACGGCGTCTTCCTCGGCGCGAACGTGGCGAGCGAGAAGACGGCGGCGGCCGAGGGCAAGGTCGGCGAGCTGCGCCGCGACCCGTTCGCCATGCTGCCGTTCTGCGGCTACAACATGGGCGACTACATGGCCCACTGGGTCAAGGTCGGCGCGGACAAGCCCGACCAGTCCAAGCTCCCGAAGATCTACTACGTGAACTGGTTCCGGAAGAACGCGGACGGCAAGTTCGTGTGGCCCGGATTCGGTGAGAACTCCCGCGTCCTGAAGTGGATCGTGGACCGCCTCGACGGCAGGGCCGAGGGTGTCGAGACCCCCATCGGCATCCTGCCGACGGTCGACTCGCTCGACACCGAGGGCCTCGACCTGGCCAAGGACGACCTGGAGTTCCTGCTCACGGTCGACAAGGAGGTCTGGCGGGAGGAGGCCTCGCTGGTCCCCGAGCACCTGAACACCTTCGGCGACCACGCGCCCAAGGAGCTGTGGGACGAGTACCGCGCGCTGGTGCAGCGCCTCGGCTGACATCCCGCGCATCCCGGACGGGCCCCGCACGACGGCGTGCGGGGCCCGTCCGCGTACATCCGCATCTTGTGCACCTTGCCTTCACATGCCCCACACATGCTTCAATGGCCCCGCACGAGGGCCGGCCGGTCGGCGTCGGGCCTCAAATAGACGTACGGGGGGCACAGTTGAAGAACAGTCAGCGATGGAGACGGGGTACGGGGGCCGCGCTCGCGGTGGTGCTCGGCTCGGCAGGCATGGTGGGCGTGGGGGCGCCCGCCGCGACCGCGGCGACCGCGTCGGACGAGACGGCCAAGCTGCCGATCTCGTCGTTCGCGGCGCTGGTGGTCGACGACGCGCACGAGCGGCTCTACCTCACCGACGGCACCAGGCGCAGCGGCAAGAGCGCGGTCCTCGTCTACAACTTCCAGGGCCAGAAAGTGGGTTCGCTGCCCACCGACGGTCCCGTGTCCGGCCTGGCGCTCAGCGCGGACGGTGCGACCCTGCACGTGTCGCAGAGCAACCGCATGCTGACGTTCGACACGGCGACGCAGGCCCCGACCGGCGCCTCCTACACGTCCTACGACGTCAACTGCGGCCGTGAGCTGGCCGTCGCGGGCGGCAAGACGTACTTCACCGAGACGCCGTACAACGACGCGGACTGCGACAACACCGACAACTACACCACGCTGGACCAGGTCGCGAGCCCCGCTCCGCTCCCCACCGGCTGGGGTGCCCGCGGGCGGCTCCGGCTGGAGTCCGGACCCGGCGCGCCGGACCGGCTCGTGACGGGGCAGGCGGGCGCGGGCGCGGGGACCGACGCGTTCCTCACCACGTTCGACGCGGGCGGCGACAGCCTGGTGCGGGGCCCCTCGCGGCGGTTCGCGGACGCCGAGGGCAAGGGCGCGCTCGACCTCAAGGACATCGCCCAGAGCGCCGACGGCAAGCGGATCGCCGTGGCCGACGCGGCGTACGGCACCCGGCTGCTCGACGCGGGAGACCTCGCGGACGCCCCGGCCGGCTACCAGCCGCTGGCGGAGGGCGCGACCGCTTCGGCGGTGGCGTTCAGCGGCGACGGGAAGTACGTCGCGCGCGGCGCGGTCGCCTCCGGCAGCACGCCGGACCTGCTGATCCAGCCCGCCGACCCGGCCAAGGGCACCACCGCCCTGGAGTTCGCCTTCGAGGACGAGCTCGACGGCCTGCGGGTCGCGCCGCAGGGGCTCGCCTGGGCCAGGGACGGTTCACGGCTCTTCGCGGTCACCTCGGACGGCCACGAGGGTCACTGGCTGCACGTCATCAAGCCGCCCGCCGCGCAGTACGACGCGCGCTTCACCGGCACCCTCGGTACGACGCCCGCGCGGCCCGTCGTCGGTGAACCGCTCGGCATCCGGGGCCGGTTGGAGCTGGACGGGCCCGTGCCCGCGGGGCCCGTGAAGGTGGCCGCGGTCCGCAAGGACACCGGCGGCACCCAGGAGGTGGCGGACGCCAGGGTCGCCGCCGACGGCACCTTCACCGTCCTGGACGTGCCGGACCGCGTCGGCGCGGCGACGTACACGCTGCGGTTCCTCGGCGATGTCACGCACCGGCCCGCCGAGGACGTCACGGTCACGGTCGATGTGGCCAAGGCTCCGACGGCGATCGAACTGACCGCGCCCGCCGAGGCGACCCGCACGGGCGGCGTCGCGATCACCGGCAGGCTCACCGGTCAGGGGCGCGCGCTGCCCTCCGGGATCGACCTGAAGGTGACGCGGACCGACAAGTCCGGTGCCACGGGTGAGCTGACGTCGGCGGCGGTCGCGGCCGACGGCACGTTCAGGATCAAGGACCTGCCGAACAAGCGGGGCAGGACGGTCTACGAGGTGAGCTACGGCGGTGACGCCCTGCACGCGTCCTCGTCCGCGACCGCCACGGTGAAGATCACCGGCTAGCCGCCCACCGCCACCCGGATGAGGCGCCCGGTTCGAAGAGCGCCGTCCGGGTGCGCAGAGCACCGGCCGGGCGACGGGTACCCCCAGCCGTCGCCCCGTTGGTGGCGCCCGGTCCGCGGCCTCGCCGGCCGCGGACCGGGGCCGTTCAGGAGGCGCCGACCAGGCGCGTGGCGTCCGCGTGGGCGTCCATGCGCTCGGCGGCCAGGATCGCCGCCGCGGTGTCGGCACGGGAGGCCGCCACGACCAGGGCGCGGCCCGCGAGGGCGTGGGCGCGCTGGTGGAGGGCGGTGAGGTGGGGTTCGTGGATGGCGCCCGCGACGGCGGAGCGCACGGGAGGCACGCCGCCGCGCACTCGCGCGACCTGGCGTGCGAGGCGCTCGGCGGCGGTGTCCAGTTCGTCGGACGGGGCGAGCGCGCGCAGTTCGTCGGTGACGGCGAGCAGTGCGGCGAGGTGCCCCGCGAGCTGGATGTCCAGCTCCTCCTCGCGGGAGCGGTGCGGGTAGCTCAGGTCGTCGGCCATCGTGTGGACCGACTTGGTGCGGATCGGCTCGTACATGGGATGGCCTCCAACCGGTTGCTTGAAAGCCATCCTAGCTTAGATTCTGTCTAAAGTTGAGTCAGGCCCAAGGGTGTGGGATCGGTGCAGGTCAGGGCTGGCTGTAGCCGTCCAGGAAGTTCCCGATCCGGGTGACCGCCTCCGCGAGGTCCGTCGCGGTCGGCAGCGTCACCACGCGGAAGTGGTCGGGCTCGGTCCAGTTGAAGCCCGTGCCGTGCACGACCATGATCTTCTCGGCCCGCAGCAGGTCGAGGACCATCTGCCGGTCGTCCTTGATCTTGAAGACCTTCGGGTCGAGCCGGGGGAAGAGATAGAGCGACCCCTTCGGCTTCACGCAGGTCACCCCGGGGATCTGCGTGAGCAGGTCGTACGCCGTGTCGCGCTGCTCCAGGAGCCGGCCGCCCGGCAGGACGAGATCGTTGATCGTCTGCCGCCCGCTCAGCGCCGCGACGACGCCGTGCTGGCCCGGCATGTTCGCGCACAGGCGCATGTTGGCGAGGATCGTCAGCCCCTCGATGTACGAGGAGGCGTGCGCCTTGGGGCCCGAGATCGACATCCAGCCGACGCGGTAGCCCGCGACCCGGTACGCCTTCGACATGCCGTTGAAGGTGAGGGTCAGCAGGTCGGGGGCGACGGCGGCGGTCGGGGTGTGGGTCGCGCCGTCGTAAAGGATCTTGTCGTAGATCTCGTCCGAGCAGACCAGGAGGTTGTGGCGGCGCGCGATGTCGGTGAGGCCGCGCAGCATCGCCTCGTCGTAGACGGCGCCGGTCGGGTTGTTCGGGTTGATGATCACGAGCGCCTTGGTGCGGTCGGTGATCTTGCGCTCGATGTCGGCGAGGTCCGGCATCCAGTCCGCCTGCTCGTCACACCGGTAGTGCACGGCGGTGCCGCCGGACAGCGACACGGCCGCGGTCCACAGGGGGTAGTCGGGCGCCGGTACGAGGACCTCGTCGCCGTCGTCGAGCAGGCCCTGCATGGCCATCACGATGAGCTCGGAGACGCCGTTGCCGATGTAGACGTGCTCGACGTCGGTCTCGATGCCCAGGGTCTGGTTGTGCATCACGACCGCGCGACGGGCCGCGAGCAGGCCCTTCGCGTCGCCGTAGCCGTGCGCGTCGCCGACGTTGCGGAGGATGTCCTCCAGGATCTCGGGCGGGCACTCGAAGCCGAAGGCGGCGGGGTTGCCGGTGTTGAGCTTCAGGATGCGGTGTCCGGCCGCCTCCAGCCGCATCGCCTCCTCGAGCACCGGGCCCCGGATCTCGTAACAGACGTTGGAGAGCTTCGTCGACTGGATCACCTGCATGTCGGCGAGCGTACGCGGTCGGGCGGTGGGGGCGCCGTTCCTTTTGCGGTTCGCCGTCCGGGGCGCGGGCGGGGCGGGGGTCCTCCCTGGGCGGGCAGGGGAGGGCCGTGGGGCCTGATGAGCCCCAAAAGTGTTCTGTCAGCGGTCAGTTCTGTCCGTATGCGGTCTTGTCCCGGGGGCCCGGGGGCCTCAACAATGCGCATGACAAAACCGATGTCACTTCGGTCACACCGCCACTCTGAGGGGACCCCCACATGAAGAAGCCTCTCGTCGGTGCGTGCTTCGCCGCCCTGATCCTGGGAGCGACCGCCGCGCCTGCGACAGCCGTCAGCAACGAGAGCCCTGCCCAGCCGAAGGTCCAGGCGGTCAATTTCGCCGGGACCGTCGCACTCAGCAACTGTTCCGGTTCCGTGGTCCGCGTACCCGACTCCAAGCCCGGCGACCCCGCGCTGGTCCTGTCCAACGGCCACTGCCTGGAGAGCGGCTTTCCCGCGCCCGGCCAGGTGATCGTCAACAAGGCGTCGACCCGGAGCTTCACGCTGCTCAACGCCTCGGGCGGCAACGCGGGCACCGTCCGCGCCAGCAAGATCGCGTACGGCACGATGACCGACACCGACATATCGCTCTACCAACTCACCAGCACCTACAGCGACATCGAGAGCCGGTACGGCATCAAGGCGCTGGAGCTGAACAGCGCGCGGCCCCAGCAGGGCCGGGCGATCACCGTCGCCTCCGGGTACTGGAAGAAGCTCTACAAGTGCAACGTCGACGGCTTCGCCTACCGCCTGAAGGAGGGGAGCTGGACCTGGAAGGACTCGGTCCGCTACACCCCCGCCTGCCAGACGATCGGCGGCACCTCGGGCTCGCCGGTGATCGACGACGCGACCGGCAAGGTCGTCGCCGTCAACAACACCGGCAATGAGGACGGCGCCCGCTGCACGGACAACAACCCGTGCGAGGTCGACGAGACCGGCAAGGTCACGGTCCGCAAGGGCATCAACTACGCCCAGCAGACCTACTGGATCGTGCCGTGCGTCGGTGCCGGCAACAAGATCGACCTGAGCCGCGAGGGCTGCGCGCTGCCCAAGCCGGCCGGGGTCAAGTAGCACCGCAGAGCCACTCGGGATTCCCGCCGGGGCCGACGCGCACGTCACGCCGGCCCCGGTCGGACCGACGCGCCCACCCGTATGGCCGTACGGCAAACCTGTCACGGCCGAAGCAGACATGAGCCGGTGCCGTTGGTAGCGTTCCCCCGGTGACCTCCTCGCACGGCCCGGACCGGCTCGATGACGACGACTACCCCGCCTACACGATGGGCCGGGCCGCCGAGCTGATCGGTGCCACCCCCGCCTTCCTCCGGGCCGTCGGCGACGCCCGGCTGATCACCCCGCTGCGCTCCGAGGGCGGCCACCGCCGCTACTCCCGCTACCAGCTGCGCATCGCCTCGCGGGCCCGGGAGCTCGTCGACCAGGGAACCCCGGTCGACGCGGCCTGCCGCATCGTGATCCTGGAGGACCAGCTCGAAGAGGCGCTGCGCCTCAACGAGGAGCTGCGCGGCAAGGGCGGGTCCGGGGCGGCGAGCCGGGCCTGAGCGCGCCGCCCGCGAAGGTCCGCGCCGACCGATGCCGCATATCTGTGACGGCAAATGCAGAGTTTCGCGTGGAGATGGCGTGCCGAGGGTGGTTTATTTTTCGGCGGACGTAGATCGCCGGGGAAAATCATGCACGGATGTCGACGGCGTGCTAGTGTCGAATTCAGTTGCAGTTGTGGTTCCCAGAGACTCCGAGTGCTCCAGTCGACTTAATGTGTCGACAGGGGCACTTTGTATTGCCGGTCATTTCCGGACGGGGTAATCATCGCGGCGACGTGGAGTCCGCACAGTGTGGGCTCCCGGGCACTGCCCCGAAGGAGATATGACATGGCTACTGGCACCGTGAAGTGGTTCAACGCGGAAAAGGGCTTCGGCTTCATCGAGCAGGAGGGCGGCGGCGCCGACGTCTTCGCTCACTACTCGAACATCGCCACCCAGGGCTTCCGTGAGCTGCAGGAGGGCCAGAAGGTGACCTTCGACGTCACGCAGGGCCAGAAGGGCCCGCAGGCCGAGAACATCGTTCCCGCCTGACGCTGACGCGTACTTCGTAGCTGGGGCCCGCACCGTGGGTGCGGGCCCCAGCTCGTTGCGTTTTCGGGGAGAACATCCCCCGAGGGCGCGGTGGTTCGAAGCGGACCATGCCCCGACGCGCGCCGTCGGACGGCGCGCCGCTTTTCAGCCGGCCCCGACGGAATTGCATTCCGGTGGCCGGGATTGTTTTTCATTTCCGGCCGTACCTGCGATTCTCGGCACCGGTCGGTGCCCGGCGAGAATTCCTCGATACGCGCCGCATCGAGGAAGGTTCTCCATGAACCGCTCAAGTCGCACATATACTCGACGCCCCAGGAGTACGGGCCGCAGGCCCGCCGCCCCTCAGGGAGAGTTCGCGCTGCCGGTCACCGTCACCCCGGCCCTGCCGCCCGTCGAGGACTTCGCCGCGCTCGGCCTGCCCGACGGCGTGCTCAAGACCCTCACCGGCCTCGGCGTCACCGCGCCCTTCCCGATCCAGGCGGCCACGCTGCCCAACTCCCTCGCGGGCCGTGACGTCCTCGGCCGCGGGCGCACCGGATCGGGCAAGACCCTCGCCTTCGGCCTCGCGGTGCTCACCCGCACCGCCGGACAGCGCGCCGAGCCGCGCCGCCCGCTGGCCCTCATCCTCGTCCCCACCCGCGAGCTCGCCCAGCAGGTGACGGACGCCCTCACCCCGTACGCCAGGTCGCTGAGGCTGCGCATCGCCACGGTGGTCGGCGGCATGTCGATCGGCCGGCAGGCCGGTGCCCTGCGCGCCGGTGCCGAGGTCGTCGTCGCCACGCCGGGGCGGCTCAAGGACCTCATCGAGCGGCGCGACTGCCGCCTGGACCAGGTCGCGATCACCGTGCTCGACGAGGCCGACCAGATGGCCGACATGGGCTTCCTGCCGCAGGTCACCGAGCTCCTGGACCAGGTGCGGCCCGACGGCCAGCGGATGCTGTTCTCGGCCACCCTCGACCGCAACGTCGACCTCCTGGTGCGCCGCTACCTCAGCGACCCCGTCGTCCACTCCGTCGACCCGTCCGCGGGCGCGGTCACCACGATGGAACACCACGTGCTGCACGTGCACGGCGCCGACAAGTACGCCACCACGACGGAGATCGCCGCCCGCGACGGCCGGGTGATCCTCTTCCTCGACACCAAGCACGCGGTCGACCGGCTCACCACGCACCTGCTCGGCAGCGGGGTGCGGGCGGCGGCGCTGCACGGCGGCAAGTCCCAGCCCCAGCGCACGCGTACGCTGGCGCAGTTCAAGTCCGGCCAGGTCACCGCACTCGTCGCCACGAACGTCGCGGCGCGCGGCATCCACGTCGACGACCTCGACCTCGTCGTCAACGTCGACCCGCCCGCCGACCACAAGGACTACCTGCACCGCGGTGGGCGCACCGCCCGCGCCGGTGGCTCGGGCAGCGTCGTCACGCTGGTCACCTCCGCGCAGCGGCGCGACATGAACCGACTGATGATCGCCGCGGGCATCCGGCCGCACACCGCTCAAGTGCGCTCCGGCGAGGCGGAGTTGGCGCGGATCACCGGCGCGCAGGCCCCCTCGGGTATCCCCGTGACCATCCCGGCGCCGCCGAAGGAGCCCTCCTCGCGGGGCGGCTCCTCGCGGGGCGGCTCCGGAGCGCGTGGGCGCCGCCCCCGCGACGGCCGCGCCCGCCGCGCCTACGCGGCGCGCACCCGGCCCGACGCAGCCTGACCCCGGGGCCGGCCCGCGCCGGCCCCGCGCCCCGTTGGACCCATCGGCCCTCTCCCTCTGTGAGGCACCATGCGCTGTGTCATCGCCCGCTTCCCCTTCGACCTGTTCAAGAACGAGGTGGAGCAGGTCATGAAGGGCGTCAAGCCCGAGCCGGTCACGGGCGAGTCCGTGATCATCGGCCGCCGTCACTACCCCGTCAAGCAGGTGGGCGAAGTGATCACACGGCAGGACCGCCGTGACTTCTCGGCGCGCGAGGTGACCAGGGCGCTGACGGGCCTCGGCTTCACCTGCCGCTCCGCCCCGGCCCCGGCCGCCCCCGAGCCGGCCCCTGCGGCCTGGCCCACGTCCGTCGTCTAGGACGAGGGCCGCGAGGAGTGGCGGTCCGGCCGGTTCACCGGTCGCACCACCGCTCGATGGCGCCGAGCCCGCCCCCGGGTGGGGCGCCGCGCCTGGGGCGCCTCTTCGCCCTCAGCCGCCCGATTCGCCCGACAGGCCCCGCTCCGCCCCGGCGGGCGGGGCCTTCGTGTGCGGCTTCGCGCGGGGTGGTCTCCGTGCCGCCAGTGCCGTCGCTCCCGGCAGCCAGCCCAGGGCCACGCCCCACAGCGCGCCGAACACCGCCCCGGTCAGGGGCAGCAGCAGCCAGCCCCAGGTGCCCGCCTCCGTCATGCGGGCCGCCACCATGCCGCGCCACGCGCCCGCCGGTGCCGCGCCCGCGATGAGTGCCGTCCAGCCCGCCAGCAGGCGGCGCAAGCGGCCCGCTTCGGGGCGCAGGCGCAGGTGGCGGCGCATGCGCGCGGCGGCCGTCGCGATCAGGAGCAGGGCCGCGAAGTTCTCGCAGAGCTGCCAGGACCAGGCCGTCGCGCCGAGCGGTGTCGCCCGCAGGCCCGGCAGCGCGAAGGGCACGCCGAGCGCGCTCGGTACGACCGACAGGCCCGCCCGCGCGGTGAACGCGGTCAGCAGGGTGGTGCTGCCGTGTGCCAGGACCAGCAGCAGACAGACGCCGGCCACCACCACCGTGGCGTCCGTGCGCGCCCGCACCGCGTCGATCGTCGTCCGCATGGCGGGCCACTGTAGGGCGGTCCCGCCGTCGCGGACAGGGGGTGCGGCCGGAAAAAGTGAACAATGCTCATGTCTGTTGCCGCGGGGGTCCCGCGATCTACCATCCCCGCCATGAACTCCCTTCCGGCACGGCGCACTTGGGCGGTGGGCGGGATCGTGCTCGCCGTCGCGGCGGCGCTGCTGGTCGCCGTCGGCCCCGAGGGCGCCGGTGCCGGGCGCGCCGACACCGCGAGCGGGCACCGCTGGATCACCGACCGGCAGGGGCGCGCGCTGGTCCTGCGCGGCCTGTCCACGGCGAGCAGCGCCAAGGCGGCCCCGGACGGCATGCCGTGGATCGAGGAGAAGGACGTCGCCCGCGAACGCCGTGACCTCGGCACGAACTTCGTCCGCTTCCTCCTCCAGTGGCGCAACGTCGAGCCGGCCCCGGGCGCGTACGACAGGACGTATCTGCGGCGTGTCGCCGAGCGCGTGCGGTGGTACGGCGAGCGCGGCTACCACGTGCTGCTCGACCTGCATCAGGACCTGTACGGGCCGCGGGTCGGGGGGAACGGCGCCCCGGCCTGGGCCACGGAGACGGACGGGCTGACGTCCGCCGCCACCGACCCCGGGGAGCTCGGCTACGCCGAACCCGGGACCGTCCGCGCCTTCGACCGTTTCTGGGGGACGGTCGAAGGCGGCGGGCGCGATCTGCGCGGGCACTACGTCGGCGCCCTGCGGGAGGTCGCCCGGTACTTCGCCGACGACGACACCGTCATCGGCTACGACCTGATGAACGAGCCGTGGGGAGGCAGCGTGCAGGGCCCCGCCTTCGAGGCGGGACCGCTCGCCCGCCTCTACCAGGACGGCATCGACGCCATCCGCACCGTCGACCGCGACCACTGGCTCTTCGTCGAACCCTCCGCGATCGGCTCCAACTGGGGCTTCGGCAACGGGCTTCCGCGCCTGGACGACCCGCGCGGCGACGGCGACGAGGCCCGCATCGCGTACGCGCCCCACCTCTACCCCCTGCCGATGGACCTCGGCGGCGGCTACACCGGGGACACCAAGGGGCAGGTCGACGCGTCCCTGCGGGCCTGGCGCGCGCAGACGGAGAAGACCGCGCGGCGGCTCGGGGCGCCCGTCGTCATCGGCGAGTTCGGGCTCGACGTGGGGCTGCCCGGTGCCATGAAGTACGTGGAGAAGGTGCAGCGCACGGCCGACGAGATGGGCGCGGGCTTCGCCTACTGGTCCAACGACCCCGGCCCCTGGTCGCCGTGGGACGCCGACATGAGGCCGACCGCGCTGCTGCCCGTGCTCGACCGGCCCTACCCGCGCGCCATCGCCGGGGATCCGGTCGCCTTCCGGTGGGACCCGGCGGACCGCGCGCTGACGGTGAGCTGGCGCGGCCGGGCGGGCGTGCGGGGCGGCACGGAGCTCCACCTGCCCGCGAGGCACTTCCCCGAAGGCGGCCGGATCAGCGGCGGGAAACAGGACTCTTGGGACCCCAAGTCCCGTATTCTCACGGTCGTTTCACGACCTGGCGCGAACTCTGTCCGCATCACGCCGCGTGGGTGAAATGCAAGAGTTCCCACCCCTTGTCCGGCTGCACAGGGACCCCAAGAATGCCCCTGACATCCGCACGACAGGCGTACGTCACAAGGGGGGCTCCACAGAATGGGAAAGATGAGAAGCGCGGTCACGGGCGGTCTGCTCGCTCTCGCGCTGGCCGCGGCCGGCGCGACCCCCGCGCTCGCGGGGAACACCGAGCCGGCCCAGCCGTCCCGGCAGGCGACGGGCCAGACCAAGCCGGTCGACTTCGCGGGCACGGTGGCGCTCAGCAACTGTTCCGGCTCGGTCGTCCGCACGCCCAAGTCCCGGCCTGACGACCCGGCGCTCGTCCTCACCAACGGCCACTGCATCGAGACCGGTTTCCCCGGCGCCGGTGAGGTCATCGTCGACCAGCCGTCCACCCGTACCTTCAAGCTGCTCGACGCGAAGGCGAACGAGGTCGCCACGCTCAAGGCGTCCAAGGTGTCGTACGCGACGATGACGGACACCGACGTCACCCTCTACCAACTCACCAGCAGCTACCGGGACATCACCAAGAAGTACGGCATCAAGCCGCTGGTCCTCGAGGATGACCACCCGGTGAAGGGGCGCGCCGTCACGGTCGTCTCCGGTTACTGGAAGAAGACCTACAGCTGCAACATCGACGGGTTCGTGTACCGCATGAAGGAGGGGGAGTGGACCTGGAAGGACTCCGTGCGCTACACCCCCGACTGCCAGACCATCGGCGGCACCTCGGGCTCGCCCGTCATCGACAGGAAGACCGGCAGGGTCACCGCGGTCAACAACACGGGCAACGAGGACGGCGAGCGCTGCACCGTCAACAACCCCTGTGAGATCGACCGGAAGGGCAGGGTGACCGTCCGCCAGGGCATCAACTACGCCCAGGAGACGTACGGGATCGTCCCCTGCGTCACCCGCCACAGCAGGATCGACCTGGACCGGCCGGGGTGCAGGCTGCCCCAGCCGGCCGGTCAGCGGTAACCAGGAGGCGCGTTCAGGGAGTCCGGCGCACGGCGCGTCCCGCGAGGACGTCCGTGCGCCGGCCGTCCCGCATCACGAACCGGCCGTCGATCAGGACGTGCGGAATGCCGGTGGGCAGGGTGCGGGGAGCCTCGAACGTGGAGCCCGCCGCGACCGTCTCCGGGTCGAAGAGGACCAGGTCGGCGCGGTAGCCCTCGCGGACCAGGCCCCGGTCGGCCAGGCGCAGGCGGGCGGCGGGGCGCGAGGTGAGGTGCGCGACGGTCTCCTCCATCGACATGATGCCCAGCTCCCGCGCGTAGCGCCCGAGGTACTGCGGGAACGTGCCGTATGCGCGCGGGTGCGGCTTGAAGCCCTGCAGAATGCCGTCGCTGCCGCCCGTGTGCACACGGTGCCGCATGATCGCCCGGACGTTCTCCTCGTGCCCGACGTGCTGGAGGATCGTCGAACCGAGGTTGTCGTTGATCAGGAGCCGGCGCGCCGTGATCCACGGCTCCTCGCCGCGCTGGGCGGCGGACTGGGCGATGGTCTTGCCGACGCAGGAGGCGAGCCCCGGGTCGCTCACGCCCGAGACCTCGATCGCGTCCCACTCGATGGGCACGCCGTGGCAGCCGTCGGCGCCGATCACCTCCATGTGGTGGCGGATCTTCTCCGCCGTCTCCTCGTCCTTGAGGCGGCCGAGGATCGCGTCGGGCCCGCCCTCGCCGGCCCAGCTGGGCAGCATCGCGACGAGGGTCGTGCAACCCGGTGTGTACGGGTACGTGTCGAGGGTGATGTCGGCGCCGCCGGCCAGGGCGTCGTCGAGGAGGGCCAGCAGGTCCGGCGCCTTGCCCTTGTTCACGCCGAAGTTCATGGTCGCGTGGGCGAGGTGGAGGGGACAGTTCGCGATGCGCGTGAGGTTCACCATCTCCTCGTACGCCTGCAGGGCGCCGGCGCCGTAGCTGCGGTGGTGGGGGCAGTAGTAGCCCTGGTGGGCGGCGACGACCTTGCAGAGCTCGGTGAGCTCCGAGTCGTCCGCGTACATGCCCGGCGTGTAGGTGAGCCCCGACGACATGCCGACGGCGCCCTCCCGCATCCCCTCCGCGACGAGCTGCTTCATGCGGGCGGTCTCGGCGTCGGTGGCCGGCCGGTCGTCCCAGCCCAGGGCGTACATGCGGACGGTGCCCTGGGGGATGAGGTAGGCGGCGTTCACCGCGATGCCGTGGCCGCCGTGGGCGCTGTCGAGCGCGTCCAGGTAACCGCCGACCGTGCGCCACGTGAAGTCGATGTCGCTGCCGTCGCCGTTCCAGCCGGTGATGGCCTGGCGGACCTGGGTGAGCGTGCGGTCGTCCACGGGGGCGTAGGACAGGCCGTCCTGGCCGATGACCTCCAGGGTGACGCCCTGGGCGGCCTTCGCGCTGTGGTCCGGGTCCCTGAGCAGCGCGAGGTCGCTGTGCGCGTGCATGTCGATGAAGCCCGGTGCGAGGGCGAGGCCCTGGGCGTCCAGGTTCGCCTGCCCCGTCGGGCGGGGGCCCGGGTCGCCCTCCCGGTGGATGGCGGTGACTCTGCCCTCGTGTACGCCGACGTCCGCGCGGTACGAGGCACCTCCGGTGCCGTCTATGACGCTCGCGTCCCGGATCACCAGGTCCATGGGGGTGCCTCATTTCTTCTTGCTTCAGGCCGTGTGGTGCACCCGGCCTCCGGCCGGATCTTGTGTCTCATCCGCACCACCCGTGCGGCTCTCGTCGCCGGGTGCGGGCGGTGAGCGGGCGGGTGGGAGGGATCCGCCGCGCGGCGGCGGTGCGGGGAACCGTCCCAGGCCCCCGGGTCAGAAGTACGTGCGGATGTAGTCCACGACCGTCCCGTCCCCCTCGACCAGCGGAATCAGCTGCCACTTGTCGAACGCCGTGCACGGGTGCGAGAGGCCCATGCCCAGCCAGTCGCCGACCGCGAGGTCCGCCTCCGGTGTGGTGCGGAGCCAGCCGTGCTGGTCGGAGAGCCCGGTCACCGTCACGCCCGTCGCGTCCCGCTCGACGCCGTCGCGCCGTACGACCTGCGCCTCGGGCAGGTCCAGGTCGTAGGCCGCGTCCCGCTTCCCGGCGTTGGTGAAGGCCTGTTCCCCGGAGGGGCGGGAGACGACCTGCGCCCAGAGCCGGAACGCGGGCTCCAGCGCACCCTCCTGCGGCACCCGGTTGAACGGCGTCAGGTGCTTGTAGTGGCCGTCGTCGTGCGAGACGTACGCGCCGGAGCGCAGCAACTTCAGTACGGGCCGGGACAGTTCGGGGATCTCCGCGAAGACCGCGGCCACCGCGTCGAACCACGCGCTGCCGCCCGCGCTGACCACGACCTCCGGCAGGTCCGCGAACCGGCCGGACTTGTCGAACTCGACGAGCAGCGCGACGAGGCGGCGCAGCCATGCCGTGACCGTCTCGGTGGACGCGTCCGGCACCTCGCCCTCGTACCCGGCGATGCCCACGAGCCGCAGCGTGTCGGCGCTCGCGACGGTGTTGGCGATCTCGAAGCACTCCGCCTCGGTGCGGACGCCGGTGCGCGCGCCGTCGCCCGCGGCCAGCTCCACCACGACGTCCACGGGTCGGCTCGCGCCGGCCTCGCTGAGCGCGGCGTGCATCAGCTCGACGCCGCGTACGGAGTCGACGTAGCAGATGAAGCGGAAGGAGGGGTCCGCGTCGAGGTCGCGGGCGAGCGCGCGCAGTGCCGCCGCGTCGACGAGTTCGTTGGCGAGGAAGATCCGCGGGACGCCGAACTCGCGTGCCACGCGCACTTGGTGGGGGACCGCGAGCGTGACGCCCCACGCGCCGCGTGCCAGCTGGCGGGTGAAGAGCTGCGGGGCCATCGACGTCTTGCCGTGCGGCGCGAAGGCCAGGCCGTGGCGCTCGGAGTACGTCTCCATGAGGGCGAGGTTGTGGTCGAGGCGCTCGGCGGAGAGGGCGAGGACGGGGGTGGTGAAGCCGCCCGTGAAGAGGTTCCTGCGCTGGGCCGCGAGCTCGCCGACGGTGAGTCCCTCCGCGTCCGGGGGCAGACCCTTGAAGCGGTGGTCCACCCGCTCCTGAGCGAGCCCGGCGAGCCGCTCGGCGGCTGAATCGGCGGGACGTTCGACGGCGTTGTCGGCGGCCATGGGCGCCTCCTCCAGGAGTGCGTTGCATCATGTGCAACAGTCATTGCGTATGTCGCTTACTGCTGTCTAACATCCGAGCCAACGCCGGGTCAACGGATCCGGAGAGTCGGTTGAGGGGCTGGAAGATCGTGACCGCACAGGCAGCCGCACGGGCGGCCGCACAGGCAGCAGTGGACGTCGTGGCACTCGGCGAATCCATGGTCACCTTCCTGCCCGCACGCCCAGGACGCCTCGCCGACGTGCCCTCCTTCGACCGGGGGATCGGCGGCGCCGAGTCGAACGTCGCCTGCGCGCTCGCCGCCGCGGGACACACCGCCCGCTGGGTCAGCCGCGTCGGCGACGACGGCTTCGGCGACCACCTGGTCGAGACGATCGCCCGCTACGGCGTGGACACCACCGCCGTCGGCCGGGACCCGCACCGCCCCACCGGCATCTACTTCCGCACCGCCGACGACCGCGACACCGACTCCCACGAGGTCGTCTACTACCGCGCGGGCTCCGCCGCCTCCGCCATGGCACGCGGCTCCGTGGACGAGGACGCCCTCGCCGCCGGCCGCGTCCTGCACCTGTCCGGCATCACGCCCGCCCTCTCCGCCGACTGCCTGGCCCTCGTGCGCCACCTCTGCACCCGGCGCGCCGGCCGCTCCCCGCTCGTCTCCTTCGACGTCAACCACCGCCCGGGGCTGTGGAGGGACGCGGCGGACGGGCCCGGCGTCCTCCTCGACCTCGCCCGCGGCGCCGACCTCGTCTTCGTCGGCGAGGACGAGGCGGCGGCGGCCTGGGGCGTGCGGGGCGGCGCGGACGCCATCAGGGCCGCCCTGCCCGAGCCCGGCACGCTCGTCGTCAAGCAGGGCAGCCGCGGCGCCACCGTCTACGCCCACGGCGAAGATCCCGTCTTCCAGCCCGCCCTGCGCGTGGACGTCGTCGCGCCGGTCGGCGCCGGCGACGCCTTCGCCGCCGGTTTCCTCTCCGCCACCCTGCGAGGCCTGCCCGTCGCGCACCGGCTGCGCCACGGCCACCTCATGGCCGCGGCCGCGCTCACCGTCCCGGGCGACCTCGCCACGCCCCCTGCCCGCGCACACGCCGACCGCCTCGCCGCCCTGGACGACACCGCCTGGGAGACACTTCGTCTCGGCCCCGGCTGGACGCTCGACGTCCCGGACACCGAGGCCGAGGAGGAGGTACGTACCCCATGAGCCAGACCGTCGACCGCGCGCTGTCGATCCTGCCGCTGCTCGCCGAGGGCCCCGCCGACCTGGGCCAGGTCGCCGACCGGCTCGGCGTCCACAAGTCCACGGCGCTCCGGCTCCTGCGCACCCTCCACGAGCACGGCCTGGTCTTCCGCCAGTCCGACCAGCGCTACCGGCTCGGGGCGCGCCTCTTCGC
Organism: Streptomyces sp. NPDC040622; assembly: GCF_055593965.1. Classification (NCBI taxonomy): domain Bacteria; kingdom Bacillati; phylum Actinomycetota; class Actinomycetes; order Kitasatosporales; family Streptomycetaceae; genus Streptomyces; species Streptomyces sp. NPDC040622. The sequence goes on from NZ_JBVIXD010000002.1 coordinate 553,576, forward strand.
GCTCGCCCAGGAGGCCGTCGAGAATCTCGACGTGCGCGAGATCGCCCACCCCCACCTCCTCGCCCTCAACGAGAAGTGCGGCCACACGGTCCACCTCGCCGTCTACGAGGAGCAGGAAGTCCTCTACATCGACAAGGTCGAGAGCCGCTACCCGGTGCGGATGTACTCCCGCATCGGCAAGCCGGTGGCGATCACCGTCGCCGCCGTCGCCAAGCTGCTGCTCTCCGACTTCCCGGAGGCCGAGCGCCGCGCCATCGCGGAGAAGCTCGACTACCCCACCTACACGTCCCGTTCGACGCCGAACGCCGCCGCGTTCCTCAAGGAGCTGGCGGCCGTGCGCGAACAGGGCTGGGCCACCGACCTCGGTGGCCACGAGGAGTCCATCAACTGCATCGGGGCCCCCATCCGCGGTGCGGACGGGCGCGTCGTCGCCGCCATGTCGGTCTCCGCACCGAATGTCGTCGTCACCGCCGAGGAACTCCTCACCCTGCTCCCGCTGGTCCGCCGCACGGCGGAAGCCATCAGCCGGGAGTACTCAGGCAACGCCCCACTGAAGGAAGCAAGTTCATGACCGAGAAGACCGCGCTCACCCCGGCCACCCACACCACCCCGCCCGCGAAGTTCTCCCACGGCGTGAAGAAGGGCAACATCCTTCAGGTCGCCGGGCAGGTCGGCTTCCTTCCCGCCGAGGAGGGCAAGGCCCCCACCCCCGCGGGCCCGACCCTGCGCGAGCAGACCCTGCAGACGTTCGCCAACGTCAAGGCGATCCTCGAAGAGGGCGGCGCCACCTGGGACGACGTGATGATGATGCGCGTCTACCTCACGGACGTCGACCACTTCGCCGAGATGAACGAGATCTACAACGCGTACTTCGAGGAGCAGGGCCTGAAGGCCCCGGCCTCCGCCCGCACCACCGTCTACGTGGGCCTGCCCAAGGGCCTGCTCATCGAGATCGACGCGCTCGCCGTCCTGAGCTGACGCCGCCCGTCCCCTGATCTCTCCCCCGCAAGCCGTACGTCGTCACGGCGCGGCGCACCTCCCGCAGGAGGCGCCGCGCCGCGATACCTCCTGCCCCGAAAGCCCCATGCACTTACGAGGTCAACGATGTCCCCGTTCCACACCGCCGTGCTCGCGGCCGCGCCCGCCCCCGAGGCGCCACCCCACACCGGCGGCATCCTCACCCTGATCGACGGCACGGCGGGCCTCCTGACCGTCGCCGCGCTCGGCATCCTGCTTCTGCTCTTCCTGATCATCAAGGTCAGGCTGCAGCCCTTCGTGGCGCTCCTCGCGGTCTCCATAGTCGTCGGCCTGTCGGCCGGCCTCTCCGTCACCGAGCTCTTCGGCACCGTCCAGAAGTCCGACGCCGTCTCGGTCATCGAGTCCGGCATGGGCGGCATCCTCGGCCATGTGGCGATCATCATCGGCCTCGGCACGATGCTCGGCGCGATCCTGGAGGTGTCCGGCGGGGCCGAGGTCCTCGCCTCCCGCCTCCTGGGCCTCTTCGGTGAGAAGCGCGCGCCCCTCGCGATGGGCCTGACGGGTCTGATCTTCGGTGTCCCCGTCTTCTTCGACGTCGGCATCTTCGTCCTCGCGCCGATCGTGTACGCCGCCGCCAAGCGCAGCGGCAAGTCGATCCTCCTGTACTGCCTGCCCCTGCTCGCGGGTCTCTCCATGACCCACGCGTTCCTGCCCCCGCACCCGGGTCCCGTGGCCGCCGCCGGCCTCCTGAAGGTGGACCTCGGCTGGGTCATCCTGATGGGCATCGTCTGCGGCATCCCCGCGGTCCTCGCCGCCTGGGTGTTCTCCGCGTGGATCGGCAAGCGCATCTTCGTGCCCGTGCCGCAGGACATGGTCGAGGCCGCCGACGAGGCGAAGGCCGCGGTCATCGCCGAGCAGCGCGCGGCGGGCGTGACGCCCAGCGAGAAGCCGGTGCCGCTCGGCACGGTCTTCACGATCATCGGCACGCCGCTGGTCCTGATCCTGCTCGCGACGTTCTCCTCGATCGCCTTCGACCCCTCGACGTTCCGCTCGGTCATCGAGTTCTTCGGCAGCCCCTTCGTCGCCCTGACGATCGCCCTGCTCATGGCGTACTACCTGCTGGGCATCCGGCGCGGCTGGTCGCGCAAGTCCCTGGAGACGGTGTCGACCTCGTCCCTGAAGCCGGTCGGCAACATCCTCCTGGTCGTCGGCGCCGGCGGGATCTTCGGCGCCGTCCTCAAGGCGAGCGGCGTGGCCACGGCCATCTCCGACACCTTCCAGGACGTCGGCCTGCCGATCATCGTCCTCGCCTACCTGCTCTCCCTGATCCTGCGCGTGGCCCAGGGCTCGGCGACGGTCGCGATCGTCACGACGGCGGGCATCGTGGCCCCCCTCCTCTCCGAGGGCGACTACTCCCAGGCCTTCGTCGCCCTGGTCATCATGGCCATCTCGGCGGGCTCCATCTTCGCCTCGCACGTCAACGACGGCGGCTTCTGGATGGTCGCGAAGTACTTCGGCATCAGCGAGCGGGACACGCTCAAGACGTGGACCGTGCTGGAGTCGGTGCTCTCGCTGGCCGGGTTCGCGGTGGCGGCCGTGGTGAGTCTCTTCGTGTAGCGCGCTCCCCTTCCTTCGGTCCGCAGGGGCACCCGGTGAGCGGCACCGGGTGCCCCTGCGTGCTGTACGGGGCGGAGCGCGACCCGTAACTGCCCTGTGCGCGACCCGAGTTCGACCGGGTGGCCGTGTGCAATGGAAGGCGGAGGGAGAGACCCCGAACGGGCTTGTGATGAGGATGACCCGGTGCGATCCTTGCCGCCATGTCAGCCGCTCCTCGCCAGCCCGACTACGGATCGGTACTCGAGGAGGTGAGGAAGGTGCGGCGGGCCGGTGTCGTCAGACTGCGTGAGATCGATACGCCCGAGCTGAGCCGTATCGCCCGAGAACTCCCGGACGGCGCGGGCGACAGGTCGGGCGGGACCGTGGAGGGGCTGCTGCGGACCGCGGTCTTCGGGATCGGCGGCGGCAGCCTCCAGACCGCCGCCGAGTACTCCCTCGGACTCGCCCAGGGCACCCGCGACTGGCCGCCCGCCGACCGGCGCCGCAGGGCCGCCCAGGTGTACGGGGTCAGCGTCGAACGCTTCCGCAAGCACCACGAGCTGATGGTGCTCGGGCAGATCGCCGAGCAGGTCGTCGGGCTCGCCGTACGCCCGGCCCCGGACACCGCCCCCGACCCCGTCAGGCTGCCCACCGTCCACCGCGAGCTGCGGCTGTCCCTGCACGGCCGCACCGTCACCGTCACCGTGCACGTCCACTCGGTGGACCTGCTCCGCGACGTCGACGTCGTCGTCTCGCCCACCAACACGTACTTCGCGCTGCCCGCCGCCTACAAGTCGTCGGTCTCGGCGACCCTGCGCAGGGCGGGCGCGCACAAGGACCCGGCGGGGGGAGTCGTCGAGGACCACGTCCACGACGAGCTACGGGGGTGGGTCGCCCGGCACGGAACTCCGGGCCGGGCGGCCCTGCCGGGCACCGTCGTCGCCACCTCCTCCGGGGCACTCGCCGGCCAGGGCGTCCGGCGGATCTACCACGTCGCCGTCGCCGTGCCCCGGCCCGAGACCAACGACTACGACGTGCAGTCCGCCGACGTGACCCGCGGGGTGGCCCGCGTCTTCGCGCTGCTCGCGGAGGAGTCCCGCGCCGCCGACCCGCCCCTCACCTCCCTGTGTCTGCCGCTGCTCGGCGCGGGCCGCGGCGGCCTCCCGCCGCTGGAGAGCTTCGGTGCCCTGTGGGCGGCCGTGGAGGCGGAACTCGCCCGCGGCGCCGACTGGGACGTCCATTTCGTCGTACGCCGCCACGCGCGGGCCGACCTCATCGAGAGGCTGCTCGCCGGGCTCGCCGACCGGGGGAACCCATGAACCCGTACGCCGTGCTCGCGGCCGCCGCCGCGCTCTGGGACCGCATCGCCGACCGGCTCGACCAGCCGCTGCGCGAGCGCCTCGCCGCGCTCCTTGGAGTCGTGCGCGGCCGGGGCGGCGACGACGCCACCCGGCGCGAGGCGGCCGACCGGGCGGCCCGGCTCCTGCGGGAGCGGCTGCCGGAGGAGTTCGGCACCGGGAGCGAGGCGCGGCTCGCCCTGGACGCGGACCCCGACGCGGGCGTCGGGGCCACCGGCTACCAGGGGTTCCGCGTCGAGGACCTCGCCGTGCTCCTCATCGACGGGCACCGCATGGTCGGCCCGGTGCTCGGCCCCGTACGCGAACGGCTGCTCGCCGCCCCCGCGCTGGACGCCGACGCGGTGCTGCGGCACGGCGGCAACCCGTTCGCGCCCGAGCTGATCCGGCTGACCGGCGTGGGCGGCCTGCCGCGCCTGCCGAGCTTCCAGTTCTCCGAGGACGCGATGCCCTGGCTGGTCGTCCTGGAGGTCAACACCCTCCTGGAGGCCGACCGCGACCCGTGGGGCGCCGCCGACTGGTGGCTGTCCGACAACGCCTGGCTCGGCACCCCGCCCGCCCGGCTCCTCGGCACCGGCAGCGATCGCCGGCTCGCCGAGACCGCACGGTACTTGATGGAGGGTGACTAGCCGTGCCCAACTACCGGCCGCCCGACAGACTGACCGCCACCCCCGCCAAGGTCACGCTCCCGCGCGGCACGATCCTCTACCGCGTGCACTCCGCCCGCCGCGAGGCCGCCGGGTTCAACCCGCGCCCCGCGCACTGCCTGTACGGCGGCGGCCGCTTCGACGGCACGGGCTGCGATCCGTACGGCTACCTCTACGCGGGGCTCAGCCCGGTCGCCGCGGTCTGCGAGACGATGCTGCGCTCCCTGCCGTTCGACCCGGCGGGCGGCCCGCGCCTCGTGCAGCGGGTGAGCGTGCGCGGGCGGCGCCTGACCACGCTGCGGCTGGCCGCCGACGTCACCGTCGTGTCGCTGATGTCCGCGCAGGACCTGGCGGGCGTCCACCAGGACACCTGGCTGGTGCAGACGGAGGCGGTCGACTACGCGTACACGCGCGACTGGGCGCACTGGATCCGTGACCACACCGACCCGTGGGCGCAGGGCTTCGTCTGGCGCTCGAAGCGGGAACCGGAGGACCGCACGGTGCTCCTCTTCGGCGACCGGTGCCCGCAGCGGGCCCTGGAGGTCGTCGACGAGCCCCCGGTGGACTTCGGCACGGACGACGGAGAGCAGTGGCTCAACTCCGTCCTCGAGCCGTACCACGCGCGCCTCGCCCCCTGAGCGGCCGTCGGCCGGCGCTACTTGGGGACCACCGTCCGCACCGCGACCGTACGGGTCGCCCAGCGCCCCGGCGCGCCCTCGCCGACCCGCCCCAACTTCCGTGTCACGTGCGGCCGCAGACGCAGGACCCCCTCCCGCCCCGGCCGCGGATCGGCCCGGGAGGAGGAGCGCCGCGGATCCCACTCCGGCAGCTGGAACGGCAGCGTGTTCAGCTCCCCCTCGGCCACGACGAGCTTGAGCCAGTCCCGCACCGACGCCCCCGGCACCACCGGCCGGTCCGGGGGCAGGGACAGCTGCACGGGCTCGCCGTCCAGCGCGTGGCCCGTGCCGCCCGGCGCGATGAAGTGCCCCGGATACAGGGCGGAGTCGGCGGCGTAGCCGTCGGTCAGATCCACGAGCAGACACCACAGCGGGCGGCTCGCGGAGCGGTTGTGCAGCCGGACGGAGACCAGCGGGGGACGCGGCCCCTCGGGGCCCGGCGTGTAGGGGCAGACGATCTCCCCGCTGCCGTCCGGCAGCAGCGCCTCGCCGCCGGCCGCGTCCCAGGGGCTGATCTCCACGCGCACCAGGCCGTCCAGGGGCGAGGGCCGTGCGGTGAGGTCCCGCAGCTGGTGCCAGCGCGTGAGGTGGACGAGGCAGTCGGCGACGCGCGCCGCGTCCCCCCGGCCCGCGAACGGCAGTGGTGCCACGAAGGGGCCTCCGTCGCGGCGCAGTACGTGGACCGACGCGCCGCGCACCTCCACCCGGAAGTGCAGGTCGGCGGCGTCCTGAGGGGTGGCGACGACGCGGAGCAGCGGGGAGGCCGAGGCGATGACGTCCCGCAACGCCCCTTCCCCGTCCGGGTGTTCCGCCGCGGTGAGTGACACCGTCGCCGGCGGCGTGGCGAGCGCCGAGAGCGCCACCGGGTAGACGCGGTCGGCGGCGGGCCGCCAGTCGACGAGATCGACGAGCGTGCGGTGGCCCTGCACGGACCGGGCCCGCACGACGGGTCCGGCGGCGCCGTTGGGCGACCCGCCCGCGCTCCCGCCCTGCGTGGCCGCTCCGTCGACCCCGTGCGTGCCGTGCGTGCCGTGCGCCGCGTTTCCCGCGGACGGCAGCACCGTGAACTCCGTGCCCGAGGCCCCGGCCCCCTCCCGCAGCCCGTGCCCGCTGCCGCAGTCCACCTCCCAGCCGTCCCCGCCGTACCGCAGCAGGTACGGGCTGGGCGTGCGCGCCACGGCGCCGCCCAGGAACGGCAGGTCCGCGACGCCCCCGGGCTCCGCCGGGTACAGCACCGGCTGCTGCCCGCCCCCGTTGCGCTGGAGGCGGGCGTCGGCGGCGGACAGGAGTTCGCGGTAGGTGGCGTCGGGGCCCGCCTCCCGTGCGACGCCGAGCAGCGCGTGGGTGAAGGCGCCGTGCCTGCGGCCCGCGAAGTCCCCCTCGTACGACAGCTGGTTGAGCCTGCTCGCGGCGAGCAGCAGGGGGCGTGCGGGGCCCTGCGGTACGGCCACGTCCCGCGCCGCCGCCCCGGTCAGGTCCCAGCCGGGGGCCGGTGGCGTCCAGCGGGCGGTCAGGTCCGCGTCCCGGGTCGCGCCCCCGGAGTAGCAGCAGTCGAGGACGGCCGCGGTGTGCGCGCCGCGCGCGGCGACCGCGTCGAGCAGCGCGCCCAGGCGCTTGTCGGGCAGCGGCCCGTCCACGCAGACGAGGGCCTGGTTGTGGCCGGTGGCCTCCACGAGCAGGTCCGCGCCCGTCGCCCGGGACTGTGTGCCGTGCCCGGAGAACCAGAGCAGCGCCGTGTCGTCGGGGCCCGCCGCCCCCAAGTGCCGCTCGACGGCGTCGACCACGGCGGCGACGGTGCCCTCCGCGTTCAGCAGGACCCGTAGCCGGGCCGTGCCGCCGGTGCGTTCGGTGAGGAGCCTGCGGGCCTCGGCGATGTCGTTGACGCAGCCGGTGAGCGGCGTCGCCGTCCGCGCCGGGTAGTCGTTGATGCCCACCATGAGTGCGTAGATCGTCCCCATGGAGGAAGATTCTGGCAGCGCGGCCGGACGCCCGGGGGGTGTTCACGCGCACGTCCCGCGGCGGGGGCCCCGGACGGGAAGAAGGTCCGGGGCCCCGTGGCGGGCGTCAGCTCGCGCAGTACTGCGATTCCTTGCCGATCGACCGGTACATGCAGTCCGCGTTCTCCAGGAGCTGCAGGACCGCGTCGCGGTTGCGGTTCGTCTCCCGCTCGATCACCTCGTCGGGCGGGTAGAAGCCGCCGGCGCCCGCGGACGTCGGGTACATCTCGAAGGTGTAGCTGAAGATCTTCTGGTTGCCCCACAGCCAGTCGTCGATCGATCCGTCGGTGATGTAGAGGTCACTGGACTGCTCGGGCGTGTAGCCGTTGCTCGCGGCCATCTTGCGGCCGACGGCGGCGTGCGCGTCGCGGTCGTCCTGGGTGAGGCCGGGGGCGGTGTCGTTGTACGTGTAGCCGTACGGCCACAGCACGAGCTCGCTGTACGTGTGGAAGTCGATGCCCGCCTTGATCTGCTGCTTGCCGCCGATGACCCGGCCGCGCACGAAGTCCGCGACGACCTTGACCTCGGGGGCCGACTCGCCGCGCGCGCCGCGGTAGGTGTCCGAGCCGGGGGAGCCCGACGAGCCGCCGCAGCAGCCCCACTTGAAGGCCCAGTTGCGGTTCAGGTCGGTGCCCACGCTCGACGAACCGCTGTTGGGCTGGCGGTTCTTGCGCCAGCTGCGGTACGAGCCGGTCGCGATGTCGTACTCGCCGCCGTCCGGGTTCAGGTCCGGCACGATCCAGATCTCGCGCGAGTCGACCAGCTTCTTGATCCGCGCGTCGGTGGCGTAGTCGTCGCCCAGCTCGCGCAGCAGGTAGAGGGCCATCTCCACCGTCAGGTGCTCACGTGCGTGCTGGTGGTGGGTGAAGAGGACCTCCGGCTCGGCCTCGTCGGTGGCGACGTTGTCGCTGATCTTGAGGGCGACGATGTCCCGGCCCGAGTAGGACTTGCCGATGACCTTCTTGCTGATCAGGTTCGGATGGGCCGCGATGCGCTGGTCGATCTCCGCGTTCATCTCGGCGTAGTTGTGGTACCTGGCGTCGGCGGACGGGAAGTCCTTGGGCTCCACGGCCTGCCCGTTCGTCCGCTTCGGGGGGCCGGCGAGCGCCTTGAGCTCGTAGCCCGACTCGCGGAGTCCGGCCGCCTGTCCGGCGTCCGCCGAGACGACCACCGCGCGGGCGTCGACCTCGTCGATCGCGACGCCGGTGCGGGCGAGCGCGGTGCGCGCCGCGCGGTCGTCGGCCAGGGGGATCTCGTACTGGCGCGTTTCCTCGTCGGCCGCCGTGGCCGCGCTCCGGGGGGCCTGGCCGGCCCCGCCCGGTGCGGCGTTGGCGGTGAGCGGGGCCGCCACGGCGAGGGCGAGAAGGGCCGCGAGGGCGGCCGGTCTTCTGCCACGTGTGCGGAGTCGCATGAAGTCTCCTCAGGGGTGGGGGGCTGTTCAGTGCGACGTGCGGGTGTGACGTGCGGGGTGCGGTCGCGGGGTGCGCGGTCGCGGGGTGCGCGGCCCCATCGTCGAGGCGTGGCATGCACCGGTCAATGCAGTCTTTGGCCAACCTCTTGTGTCCCGCGCCGTGATGCGCTTTCTTGATCGGCATGGCTGAAACGACTGGCAGTGGCACCGCCGCCGGCGAAGCGGAACCCCCGCTCCGCAAGGCGAGCTGGAAGTACGTGGGCCCCGGCATCGTCGTCGCGGCCACCGGGGTCGGCGCGGGTGACCTCGTCGCGACGCTCATCGCGGGCAGCAAGTTCGGCTACACCCTGCTGTGGGCCGCGATCATCGGCTGTCTGGTGAAGATCTCCCTCGCCGAGGCGACGGGCCGATGGCATCTGGCCACCGGACGCACCCTGTTCGAGGGCTGGCGCAGCCTCGGCCAGTGGACCACCTACTACTTCGCGATCTACGTGGTCATCTGGGGCTTCGTCTACGGCGCGACGGCCATGTCGTCCAGCGCGTTGCCGCTCGTGGCGCTCTTCCCGGACGGGCCGAGCCTGAAGACCTGGGCGATCATCTGCGGGCTGCTCGGCCTCGCCTTCGTCTGGTTCAACCGGTACGCCGTCTTCGAGAAGGTCATGACGGCCGTCATCGGCATGAAGTTCCTGATCGTCGTGTACGTCGCCATCCGCGTCGCCCCCGACCTCGGCAACGCCTTCGCGGGCCTCGCGCCCGTCCTGCCCGACGGCTCGCTGCTCTACACGCTCGGCCTGATCGGCGGGGTCGGCGGCACCATCACGATGGCCGCGTACGGGTACTGGGTGAACTCCAAGGGCTGGACCGACATCAGCTGGCTCAAGGTGATGCGCCTGGACAACCGCGTCGCGTACATCACGACCGGTGTCTTCGTCGTCGCGATGATGATCATCGGCGCCGAGCTCCTGCACTCCACGAACGTCGCCCTCACCTCCGGCGACCGGGGCCTCATCGACCTCGGCAAGGTCCTGGAGGACAAGTTCGGCGCGGTCACCGCGAACCTCTTCCTGATCGGCTTCTTCGCCACTTCGTTCGGCGCGCTGATGGGCGTGTGGCACGGCGTGAGTCTGATGTTCGCGGACTTCGTGGAGCGGCTGCGGCGCGAGCGCGGCGCCTCCGTGGCCGGGGGCGACATGGTCGAGGAGGTCGCGGCCGGCAAGCGCGAGAAGTCGGTGCCGTTTCGCGCGTACCTGCTCTGGCTGACTTTCCCGCCGATGGGCCTGCTCTTCCTCGACGAGCCGTTCGGCCTCGTCATCGCCTACGGCGTACTGGGCGCGTTCTTCATGCCCTTCCTCGCCCTCACCCTGCTGTGGCTCCTCAACACCTCGCGCACGCCCCGGCAGTGGCGCAACGGCATGCTGAGCAACGTGATGCTGGCCGGAGCCGGTCTGCTGTTCCTGGTCCTGTGCGTGCAGCAGGTGCGCGACCTGCCCTGGTGACCCGACGCACGCAGCGCCGCCGGGGGAGCGGCGGCGCTGCGGTCCTTGAGGGGGGCGGGCCGGGGTTACGGCAGGCCGTGCACGTGCGCGCCGACCGACGTGGACCAGGCGCTGCCCGAGGACGCGTCCCAGTTGGTGGACCAGGCCATCGCGCCCCGGATGTCCGGGTACGTCTTGGACGGCTTGAAGGAGCCGCAGCCCGTGCCCTTGGCCAGACAGTCCAGGGCGTCGTTCACGACGTCCGGGGCGACGTAGCCGCCGCCCGCCGCGCTGGACGACGCGGGGACGCCGATGCCGACCTGCGAGGGCGCGAGGCCGTTCTCCAACTGGATGCAGGCGAGCCCGGTGAGGAAGTCGACGGTGCCCTGGCTGTAGACCTTGCCGTCGCAGCCGATCATCGAACCGCTGTTGTAGTACTGCATGTTGACCACCGTGAGGATGTCCTTCACGGCGAGCGCGGTCTTGAAGTACTCGTTCGACGGGGACTGCATGTCGATGGTCTGCGGGGCCATCGTCAGGACGAGTCCGGAACCCGCCTTGCCCGCCAGCGACTTGAGGGCCTGCGTCATGTACGTCGAGTTGAGGCCGTTCTCCAGGTCGATGTCGACGCCGTCGAAGCCGTACTCCTGCATGAGCGCGTACAGCGAGTCCGCGAAGGCGGCCGCGGACGCCGCGTCATTGACCGCCACCGCGCCCTTCTCGCCGCCGACGGAGATGACCACGGACTTCCCCGCGGCCTGCTTGGCCTTGATGTCGGCCTTGAACTGGTCGACGGTGTAGCCGCCGAGGCCCGCCGAGTCGAGGTTGAAGGCCACCTGGCCCGGCGTCCCGGTGGCGTCGGCGAAGGCCACCGCGATGATGTCGTACTCGTCCTGCACGTCGGCCAGCTTCTGCACCTGGGCGCCGTTGTCGAAGTTCTGCCAGTAGCCGGTCACCGCATGCGCGGGCACGGCGCGGGCTCCGGCGCTCGCGCGCTGCGCGCCGGTGGAGCCCGGGTCGGCGGTGGCGACGCCGCCGGCGAGGCCGCCGGTCAGGGTGAGGGCGAGTGCGGTGACGGCGCCGGCGAGGGCACCGGTCCTTCTCCTGCGTGTGCGGTCCACTACTGCCTCCGGTGGGGGGAGAGGTGCGTCGGACATGGGGGGAGAGGTGCTTCGCAACGGTGGCCACCGCCGTGTGCTTGGTCGTACAAGCTGGTCCAGACCAATTGAGTTGTCAAGGGCTCAAGCATCACTTGCTTCCCGGCGGGATCGCCCACCTCCACATGAACAGTGGGAAGTTGGGTGTTGAGGCGACCATGACGTGGATATGGTGCTGAGGCAGGAGTGCACGAGGACCGGGGGTGTACGCGTTGCCGACCGCCATAGCCGTCACCGGCCCCGACCTCGTGCTGCCCTCACCCGACCGGCACACCCCCTCGGCCGCCGTCCTCCAGTCCGCCGTGCAGTCCCCGCGGACGTACTCGCTGGACCAGGCGATCACCGAGATGCACACCCTCGTCGAGCACCACGGGTACGTCATCGCGCTGTGCCCCGCCTCCGCGCCCGCGTCCGTCGCGCACCGCCTGCACGCCGTCCGCTCCGTCCTGGAGAGCGACCGCATCGCCATCGTCCGCTCGGACCTGCCGCCGCTCGGCCTCGCCGTCCTCGCCCTGCAGCTGCGGCAGCTCTCGGTCTGCGACTTCAGCCCCGGCGTGCTGGCCTCCGCCGCCCGACTGCTCTCCCACTACATCTACGCGGGCGCTCTGCTCGGCTCCGTCGCCAAGCTCGACCGCGTGCCCGTCAGCCTCCAGTCGCACGCCAAGTCCTGGGTCCCGGGGACTCAGTTCGCCGTCCTCGCGACACCGCGCCCCGAACTGGTGAAGGTGTCGGGCGGCGACGGGGCGCGCCTGTCGGGCCCGGGGTTCGGCACGCGGATGCTCCACGCCCCCGGCCGCCTCACGTCCGACTGGGTGAGCGGCACCCTCGCCCCCGCCTGGAAGTGCCAGGAGGTCACCGAGGCCCGGCTGTCCGGCGAGTCCGAGCGCTGGTGGGCCACCGGCAGGCTCGTCGAGTTCGCCGCGGCCATCCCGGACATCTCCGTCCTCTACCAGCTGGTCTCCTCCGTCCGGCGCGACGACTGCCACTGGTGCGGCCTCGAACTCATCGGCGACCGCTGCGCGTTCTGCGCCGCGCCCCTGCCGCCGCCCGCCGAACGCCCCTCGCCACCGGTGCGCGCCCTCGCCGCCCGCGCCGCCACCGCCCCGCCCCGCGGCGCGACCTAGGACCGGGCCGCCCGCCCCCGCACCCCGTACGCGACCGACGACCGCACGCGCGCCACCCCGCTCACCGTCCGTAGCCAACCGCACTCGATCGAGGTAGTCCGGCCCATGAACTCACGCCAGCGCCGCGGCGTCATCCTGCTGGTCCTGTCGGTCCTGTGCGCGTTCGGCGCGTTCGCGGGCGTCCTCTCGGTGATCCGCGACGTGAACTCGAAGGTGGGCCCCGAGGTCGCCGCGTACAAGCTCAAGGGCGACATCGCGCCCTACAAGGAGCTCACCGCCGACCAGTTCAAGAAGGTCGAGATGCCCGAGCGGTGGCTCTCCGACAACGCCGTCACCGACCTCGGCGAGATCCGCGGCAAGATCGCCGTCACCCAGCTGCGCAAAGGCTCGCTGCTGCAGACCGACATGATCGTGCGGCGGCCCGAACTCGGCCCGGGACAGCAGGAGATCGCGATCATGATCGACGCGGCCACCGGCGTCGCGGGCAAGATCACGCCCGGTGCGAAGGTCAACATCTACGCCACCTTCAAGGGCGAGACCGACAAGGCGAAGGACCAGTCCAAAGTCATCGTGGAGGGCGCCAAGGTGCTCGACGTCGGCAAGCTGACCCCGCTCGAACCGGACCAGGACGACCGCACGCGCCGCCGCGCCACCGAGGCCGTGCCGATCACCTTCGCCCTCGGTACCGCCGACGCCCAGCGCGTCGCGTACGCCGAGTCCTTCGCCACGCACGTCCGGCTCGCCCTGGTGGGTGCGGGCGGCGACGCGACCGTGCCGCCGCGCGACCGGACGTACACCCTCGACGAGGACAAGTAGGAGGTCACGTATGACCACTCGGATCCTCCCCGCCGTCGGCGACGTCGACGCGGCCCGCGCGCTGTCCACGCTCGTCGGACAGCTGCCCGACACCGAACCCGCCCCGCCCGTCGCCGACTCCACGGCCCTGCTCGACACCCTCGCGCGGCTCGCCGCCGAGTCCGTCGACGAACTGCCCGAAGTCGTCCTCGTCCACGAGCGGATCGGCCCCGTCCCCGCCCTGGACCTGATCCGCGACCTCGTCCTGCGCTTCCCCGCGGTCGGCGTCGTCCTGATCACCGCCGACACCAGCCCCGGCATCCTCACCGCGGCCATGGACTCCGGGGCGCGCGGCATCGTCGCCCTGCCGCTCGCCTACGACGCGCTGGCCGAGCGCGTCCAGGCCGCCGCCGGCTGGTCCACCGGCATGCGCAGGCATCTGGGCAACGGAAGCGGCGGCCTGGAGCTGTACGGGGCCGCGGCAGGACCGGGCGGCGCGGGCACCGTCGTCGCGGTGAGCGGCGCCAAGGGGGGCGTCGGGACGACCGTGACGGCCGTCCAGCTCGCGCTGGCCGCGAGCGCGTCGGGCCGCGCCGTCGCCCTCCTCGACCTCGACCTGCAGTCGGGGGACGTCGCCTCCTATCTCGACGTGCAGTTCCGCCGTTCCGTCGCCGACCTCGCCGCCATCACCGACATCACGCCCCGCGTCCTCCAGGACGCCGTCTACAGCCACGAGAGCGGCATCGGCCTGCTCCTGGCGCCCGGCGAGGGCGAGCGCGGCGAGGAGGTCACCGACCGCGTCGCCCGCCAGATCATCGGCGCCCTGCGCACCCGCTACGACGTCGTGATCGTCGACTGCGGCGCCTACGTCACCGCGGCGAGCGCAACGGCCGTCGAACTCGCCGACCAGGCACTCCTGCTCGTCACCCCCGACGTGGTCGCCGTCCGTGCCGCCAAGCGCATGGTCCGCCTCTGGGACCGCCTGCAGATCCGCAAGGCCGAGGAGACCGTCACCGTCGTCAACCGGCACGGCAAGGGCGCCGAGATCCAGCCCTCCCTCGTCGAACGCGTCACCGGCACCCGCACGGCCCGCTCCACCGTCCCCGCGGGATTCAAGGAACTGCAGGCCGCCGTCGACGCCGGCCGCATGCAGGACCTCGACAGCCGCTCCTCGGTGAAGCAGGCGCTGTGGGGCCTCGCGGGCGAACTCGGCCTGGTCGACGCGGCGGCGTCGGGCGGCGCCAAGCGGGGCGGGCTCGCCCTGCGCAGGAAGGCGGCGAGCGGCGACCGGGGCGCGGTCACCCTCGAATTCACCGCGATGTTCCCGCTGCTGCTGGTCGTCATGACGATCCTCTGGCAGTGCGCGCTGTACGGCTACTCGTACTCCCTCGCGGGCAACGCGGCGGACGAGGCGGCCCGGGCCGCCACGGCGGCCTACGCGGCGGGGGAGGGCGCGGACGATGCCTGCTCGTCGGCGGCCCAGGAGCACCTGCCCGACGCCTGGCAGGACGCGGCGGTCTCCTGCACGGACGAGGGCGCGGTGTGGAAGGCGCACGTCTCGGTGGACGTACCCGTGTTCTTCCCGGGCTTCGACGCGGGATGGCACGTGGACGGGGAGGCGGGGGCGGCCAAGGAGGGGGAGGACGGGTGAGGCGGCCCGGGCTCCTCACGGCAGGCGGGCGTACGGCAGGCGGGCGCACGGCACGCAGGCGTACGGCAGGCGGGCGCACGGCACACGGGCGTACGGCACACGGATGGCCACGGGCGGACCGGCGGCGACCCAGCCGGCCGCGGCGTGGCCACCTCCGCCGCCGGGACGACCGGGGCGTCTCCATGCTGGAGTTCGCCGGCTTCCTGCCCGTCCTGCTGCTCGTCGGCCTCGCCGCGATCCAGCTCGGCCTGGTGGGCTACGCGGCCAACCAGGCGGGATCGGGCGCCCGCGCGGCGGCCCGCGCCGCCTCGCAGGGCGACTCCGGCGAGGCGGCCGGCACGGCGGCCATGGACGGCGGCCTCACCGCGTTCGTGGGCGTCAGCCAGGGCGGCGCCACGACGACCGCCACCGTCGAGGTGCAGGTCCCCACCCTGCTCCCCTTCGTCGACACGGACTGGAGCGTCACCAAGAAGGCCACCATGCCCAACGACGAGGTCGCCGACTGACCGCCGACCCGAGCCCGGAGGGCGCCGACCGAACCGTTCGGACAGCCGACTCCCGTACGTACGAAGGAGGTTGAAGCACGACATGAGTCTGCGGGACCGCGTCGCACCCACCCACCAGACCGAGCCGAGCCGTGACGACGGCCTCGTCGCCGTTTACCGCGCCAAGCTCCTGGAGGAGATCGACCTCGCCGAGATGTCCTCGCTCGCGGCGGCGGACCGGCGGGTCCGCCTGGAGCGCGTCCTCGGCCACATCATCAGCCGCGAGGGCCCCGTCCTCTCCACCTCCGAGCGCGCCCAGCTGATCCGCCGCGTCGTCGACGAGGCCCTCGGACTCGGCGTGCTGGAACCCCTGCTCGCCGACGCCTCCATCACGGAGATCATGGTCAACGGCCCCGACTCGATCTTCGTGGAGCGTGCGGGCCGCGTGGAACAGCTCCCCCTCCGCTTCGCCTCCAATGAGCAACTGATGCAGACCATCGAACGCATCGTCTCCACGGTCAACCGCCGCGTGGACGAGTCCAACCCCATGGTCGACGCCCGCCTGCCCACCGGCGAGCGTGTCAACGTGATCATCCCGCCGCTCGCCCTGACCGGCGCCACGCTCACCATCCGCCGCTTCCCCCGCGCGTACACGCTCCCCGAACTCATCGGCCTCGGCTCGCTCGACGAGCACATGCTGATGCTGCTCGCCGCGTTCGTGCGCGCCC
Organism: Streptomyces sp. NPDC040622; assembly: GCF_055593965.1. Taxonomy (NCBI): domain Bacteria; kingdom Bacillati; phylum Actinomycetota; class Actinomycetes; order Kitasatosporales; family Streptomycetaceae; genus Streptomyces; species Streptomyces sp. NPDC040622. Next base: position 569,652 of record NZ_JBVIXD010000002.1, read on the forward strand.
GCTTCAACCTCATCGTCAGCGGCGGTACGGGCACCGGCAAGACGACCCTCCTGAACGCCCTCTCCGGCCTGATCCCCGCCCACGAACGCATCATCACCATCGAGGACTCCGCGGAGCTCCAGCTCCAGCAGGAACACGTCATCCGCCTCGAATCGCGCCCCCCGAACGTCGAGGGCAAGGGCCAGATCACCATCCGCGACCTCGTACGCAACAGCCTGCGCATGCGCCCCGACCGCATCATCGTCGGCGAGGTTCGCGGCGGCGAGACCCTCGACATGCTCCAGGCGATGTCGACGGGCCACGACGGCTCCCTGGCCACCGTCCACGCCAACACGGCCGAGGACGCCCTGATGCGCATGCAGACCCTCGGCTCCATGTCCGAGGTCCAGATCCCCTTCGAGGCACTGAAGGACCAGATCAACTCGGCGGTCGACGTCGTCATCCAGCTCGCCCGGCACGGCGACGGCTCCCGCAAGGTCGCCGAGATCGTGCTGCTCGTCTCGCACGGTCGCCAGCAGTTCCGCATCGTCCCCGTCACCCGCTTCGTGCCGCGCCCGCTCGGCGCCGACCGCGTCGTGCACGGCCGCTTCGAGCACCTGCCGCTGCCGCGCGAGATCGCCGACAAGCTGTACGTCGCGAACGAGCCGGTGCCGCCGGCGTTCGGCGTGGCGGAGGCCATCGACGTCCTGAACACGAGGGAAGCGATCGGATGAACAACCCCGCCCTCCTCGCCCTCGGCGCCACGATCCTGACGGGCACGCTCGCGGTCGCCGGCGTCCACACGTACGCGTCGGGCCGCGCCCAGCGCCAGGCCCTCGTCGACCGGCTCGCGCTCGGGCCCGGCACGGGGGACGGCGGCCCGCCCGGCCGCGCCCGCCGCTTCGGCGCCGTGGACCGCAGGCTGCGCCGCACGCGCCTGGGCCGGGCACTGCACCTGCGCCTGTCGGCGACGGGCCTGGACCTGACGCCGGGCGAGTTCTTCACCTACGTCGTCGCGGTCGTCGTCGCGCTCTGGCTGATCGCGGCGGCCACGCTCGCGCCGTTCTTCGGCCCGATCGCGGGACTCGTGGCGGTGTGGGGCGCGGTCGCGTTCCTCAACTGGCAGCGCCAGAAACGCATCGAGGCCTTCATCAACCAACTCCCCGACGTGGCGCGCATCCTGGCCAACGCGACGGCGGCGGGCCTCGCCCTGCGCACCTCGCTGGCGATGGCGGCGGAGGAGCTGGAGGCCCCCGCGGGCGAGGAACTCTCCCACGTCGCCGACCAGTTGACGATGGGCCGCTCCATCGACGACACCCTCGGCGAACTGGCCGATCGCCTCCCCTCCCGCGAACTGATAGTCCTCGTCACCACCCTCGTCCTCTCCAACAAGGCGGGCGGCACGGTGGTCAACTCCCTGCGCAACCTCACCCAGACACTGGAGGACCGCAAGGAGACGCGCCGCGAGGTGCGCACGATGCTGTCGGAGGTCCACGCGACGGCCTTCACCGTCCCACTGCTCGGCCTCGGCTCCCTGCTCCTCATCAACTCCTCGAACGAGGGCGCGCTGGAACGCGTGACGGGCTCACCGCTCGGCCAGACCCTGATCCTCATCTCCCTCGGCCTGTACGGCATCGGCTTCTTCGTGATCCGACGCCTCGGAAAGATCGAGGTCTAGGGATGCGCCGCGAAAGGAGTGGAGAACGGTGATGGCGCTGGTCCTCGCAGCGGTGATGGGCCTGGCCGTGGCGGGCGTCTGCCAGGGCATCCGCATGTACCGCGCGGACGCCAAACTGCCCTCCGACCTGGCCGTGGCCCTGGAGATCGGCGCGACCCGCGTCTCGGTGGCGGGCTCGGCGGTGGACCGGCTCGGCATGCGCTTCGCCCCCCTCGTCCTGCGCCTGATGGGCCCGAAACGGGTCGACGCAAAGCGCCGCAGGATCGACATGGCGGGCAACCCCGGCGGCCTGACGATCGACCGGTACGCGGCACGGCGTGCGGTCTACGGCGTCTTCGGCCTCGTCCTCGGCCTGGTCTTCCTCACCAACGGCTCGCCGCTCTTCGGCCTGCTCACCCTGGCCTTCGGGGCGGTCGCCGCCGACGCGCTGATCTGGCAGGCGATCCGCGAGCGCCGCGAGGTCATCGACCGCACGCTCCCCGACTTCCTCGACGTCCTCGCCGTCGTCGTCTCGGCGGGCCTCGGCTTCCGCCAGGCACTGGACCGGGTGGCCGAGCGCTACGAGGGTCCGTGGGCGGACGAACTCCACATCACCCTGCGCCAGATGGACATGGGCGTCAGCCGCCGCCAGGCCTTCGACGAACTCCGCCGCCGCAACGCCTCCGAGCAGGTCGCCCAGTTCGTCTCCGCCCTCCAGCAGGGCGAGGAGCTGGGCTCCCCGATCGCGGACACGCTCATCCAGCTCGCCACGGACATGCGCCGCACGGACGCGCAGAACTCCCGGCGCAGGGCGGCGAAGACGATCCCCAAGGCGACGATGGTGACGCTGGTCTTCATGCTCCCCGCCACGATGATCCTGATCGCGGCGGGCATGTTCCTCGGCTCGGGCTCCGACTTCGGCTCGATTCTGGGGCGTTGACGTGCGCGGCCCCCGCCCGGGAACACGGACTCCGCGAAAAGCCTTCGCGGATGCAACTCGATGTGGGACAGTCAGGGCTGAGTTCACGGTTCGCGGGAGGGGACTTCGTGCATGGTGATCTCACCGAGGGGGAAGAGAACCCGCCAACTTGCGGGCAGGGCACCCCGGATACTGCATACGTTGCGCAGAGTTGCTGCCGATGTACGCCTTGTGGCGTACGTTGCCTCTGACCACGAAGGGCGCGGTATCGGGTGGGAGAGAAGGAGCCGTCGTGCTGAAGGAACGCGTGCTCAAAGTCTGGGTCGACTGGACGGTCACCGTGGCGGCCCGGGTTCGGGGCGAGGGCCGGGATGCGGGGGCGGGGTTTGTGGAGTATGCGGGGCTGATGATTCTTATTGCGGGGATCTTCACGCTGATCGATCAGTTGGGTTTGGACGGCACGATCTCCGGGGCCATCGGGGATGCGGTCGACGACGTGGTCGGTGGCTGACTTCCGGACTCCGCAGTGATCAAGGGCAGACTCTCCCCATCTACATCTGGATGACGGGGATTCTGCTCTTCGTCGCGTTCGCCTTCTTCGCCTTCGCCCAGGCTGCGTCGGCACGCAATGGCGCTCAATCGGCTGCCGACGCCGCGGCATTGGCCGCGACCCAGGACGCCAGGGACGAACTTCTGGACGGACTGGAGTTGTCCATCGGCAAGGACGACGACTGGTTGGACTGGCTCATGGGTGACAAGTTCACCGGTGCCGGGGCTCGGGACGCGGCGGACGCGCTGGCCGCCGACAACGACTCGATCGTCATCGGCTTCGGTCCTGCCGAGGTGAACGGCTACCCGGGCTTCCGCGCGGAGATCGAGACCACGTACACCGTCGGCGACTCGATCATCCCGGGCACGGAGTCCAAGCACGCCAAGGCCGATGCCACGGCCGTCATCAAACCGCGCTGCGACTTCGATCCTTCGGCCGACCCGGAGAAGGCCGTGGAGTTCACGTGCGACGGCGGCGAATCCTTCGAGATCGACCCGGACGACTTCGAACTGGACGACCTCCCGGACGCCTCCGTTCTCTTCTCTGTCCACCTGGCCGACTGACCCGAAGGAAGGAAGCCGTAGCGATGAACATTCGGCGCACCATGAAGACTCGCAGGGCGATGACCGCTGTGGCGATCACTACTGGGCTGGTCCTCACGGTCGCCGGCTGCGGTGGTGGTGGAGATGACGACAAGCCCGACAAGACCGGGTCCTCGTCGTCATCGGCGGAGAAGGGCGGAGGCGACGACAAGCCGGAGGAGAGCGCGAGCCCCTCGGCCGACGAGGTCCTGGCGGAGACCAAGGACGGAGACGTCGGTGTCACCATCACGTCCGCCCGCAGGGACGGGGGTGGGTTTGTCACTGTCTCGGGCACTGTGACAAATAACGGAAGCCAGTCGTGGATGGGCGCCGACTGGGCCAGCGACGAACGGGAGCTGCGTTCCAACGGCGGCTCTCTGTCAGGGGCCAGCCTCGTGGACACCGGGGGAAAGAAGAAGTACCTCGTGTTGCGGGACACATCAGGGCGTTGCCTCTGCACCAAGTTCGACGGGCGCGTGAAGGAGGGTGAAACGGTGAACTGGTTCGCACAGTTCCCGGCGCCACCCGACGGAACCGGCAAGGTCACCTTCCAAGTGGGGTCGATGCCCCCCGCCCCCATCGAAATCTCCGAGGGCGAGTGACCCCATGACCCACATCCCCCTCACTCGCACCCCCCGCACCCGCTCCCGAACAACCCTCGCCGCCGCCACCCTCACCGCCATCGTCCTCTTCGCGCCCCCTGCCCTCGCCGCCGACGACGACCCCACCGCCCCACCCGGCAGCACCACCACCTCCCCGCCCCCCGAGGTCGACTCCAACAGTCCGGGGCTGAAGCTCGCCGACGGGGCCACGCTCGCGCCCGCCAAGGTGCTGGACATCAAGTCCGTCGTCGAGGACCTCGGCGGCGAGGAGCGGCGCGAGGACACCAACACCGACGTGAAGTTCGCGCTGCAGGCGGAGGTGCTGTTCCCCAAGGACAGCGGAAAGCTGAATCCCGAGGCGAACGCCCGGATCAAGGCGATCGCCGAGGAGGCGAAGGCACAGAAGGCGACGGACGTCCGCGTGTTCGGGTTCACGGACAACCTCGGCTCCTACGGCCACGGCAAGAAGCTCTCCCGCGAACGCGCCGAGGCCGTGCACGACGAGCTGGCCTCGCACCTCGGCCCCGAGGTCACCTACTCCGTACGCGGCTACAGCGAGGACTACCCGATCGCGGACAACGGCTCGGAAGAGGGCCGCAAGAAGAACCGCCGCGTCGAGGTCTCGTTCCCGCGCGGATCGACGGGAACGGCCGGCTGAGCGGACGCCGCCCCACCACGGCGCCCCACCGCGGTGCCGCCACGCCGCGTGAGCGGTGGCAGCGTCAGCAAGAGCGGAGACGCGCCCGAGTGCGGCCTCAGCGAAGCCGAGTGCGGCCTCAGCGAAGCCGAGTACAGCCTCAGCGAAGCCGGGTGCGCCCTCGGCGAACCCGCGTGGGACCGCATGACGGGGCGAGTTGAGCCGTACTGCTGTTTCCGGCCTTCCGGCCGACACCGAGCGCTCGTCGGCCCGGCCCCCGGCACGGGCCTCGAAGAGCTTGTCCGGACCGATCTCTGAGGGGTCCGGCGGACTGTCCGGCGAAACCGGGATGTGGCGACGTCGTCCCCGATGTCAGGATTGCCCCATGAGCCCCGACACCACCCCCAGCCCCGAGACCCCCGGCACCCCCACCGCCCCCGGCACCCCCACCACCCCTGCCGCCCCCACCCCGCGCACCTTCGACGACCTGGTGGCCGAGGCCGAGGCCGCGCCCACCGAAGGGTGGGACTTCTCGTGGTTCGAGGGGCGGGCCACCGAGGCACGGCCCTCGTGGCGGTACGCCGAGGCGATGGCGGGGCGGCTCGCGGGGGCCTCGGCGAGCCTCGACATCCAGACCGGCGGAGGCGAGGTCCTCGCCTCCGCGGACGTCCTGCCACCGCTCGCCGTCGCCACGGAGGGCTGGCCCGCGAACGTCGCCAAGGCCACCGCCCTGCTGCACCCGCGGGGCGTGGCGGTCGTCGCGTCACCGGAGGCGGCCCCGCTGCCGTTCGCGGACGGCGCGTTCGACCTGGTCACCAGCCGGCACCCGGTGAAGGCCCGCTTCGACGAGATCGCCCGCGTACTGCGCCCCGGCGGGACGTACTTCGCCCAGCACGTCGGGCCCGCCAGCGTCTTCGAGGTCGTCGAGTACTTCCTGGGACCGCAGCCCGCGGAGATCAGGAACGGCCGCCACCCCGACGTGGAGCGTGCCGAGGCCGAGGCGGCGGGCCTCGACGTGGTGGACCTGCGGGCCGAGCGGCTGCGGATGGAGTTCCTCGACATCGGCGCGGTCGTCCACTTCCTGAGGAAGGTGGTGTGGATGGTGCCCGGCTTCAGCGTCGAGGAGTACCGGCCGCGCCTGCGCGAGCTGCACGACCGCATCCGGACGGAGGGGCCCTTCGTGGCCCACAGCACGCGGCACCTCTTCGACCTGCGCAAGCCGGTACTGTCGGACGACAAGTGACCTGCGGACGCGAGGAGTTGGCCGTGCAGAAGGACAGGGAACCGTACAGCTGCGGGCTCGACGTCGCGGTGGACGTCGTCGGCGGCAAGTGGAAGCCCATGATCCTCTGGGCGCTGCACGCGGGGGAGGCGCTGCGGTTCGGCGAGCTCAAGCGGCACATCGGGGGCGTCAGCGAGAAGGTGCTGACCCAGCAGCTGCGCGAGCTGGAGTCCGACGGCATCGTGCACCGCGAGGTCTACCGCGAAGTCCCGCCGAAGGTCGAGTACTCGCTGACCGATCTCGGCCAGTCCCTCAACACGGCCCTGCTGCCGCTGGGGTTGTGGGGGGACGAGCACATGCGGCAGGTGATCGCGCACAAGGACGCGGCCGACAAGAAGGCGAATAGCGCCGCCTAGGCTGGCAATTCGGGCAGAAGGCGCCCACTGCCCATACGGTGATGTACGGCCCAAAAATGAAGCCCTGATTCCGCATCGTTATCAATACTGGCTCGATCCGCCTCTGAACGTCACGTAAGTTCAGACCAAGGCTAATTCGCGTGAGCAAACTGCGCGGGCGGTGCCGCGCGGCGGAGGGGGCTGCGCGGCACCGCGAGCCTTCACCCGGCGCCGCGCGCGTCATGGCGTACGACGATCAGCGCTCCGGGACGCACGCCCCACCGAGCCATCGCCCCCGCCTCCGCCTCGAGCACGTGCCGGGCCCGCGGCCGGGGCAGCCCGATCCGCCCCGGAGTCATCGTCCGGACGGACAGCACGCGCAACTCCCGGTCGAGATACGCCACATCAATGGCGAACCGCATCCGCAGCGTGTGCACTCCGCTCGCCGGCGTCAGCAGCAGCGCACCCGTCACGCCCGGCCGCCCGAGCAGCCCCCGCCGCCGTGCCCGCGCCGTATCGGCGATCTCCAAGGCGATCTCCGCGGGGGGTGGCGCGGATGCCTCCAGCGGAACCCCTGCGGAAGGGGTGCGGACCCTCATCGTCGCCATGCCCGCGAAGTTAGCGGGCCGGACACCCGGAGCGTCAAGCGCGTGAATCTCAGGGGGGTCCCCCTTGGGGAGTACTGCCGCGCCCGGCCGAAATCCACCCTCGAACCGCGGATTCCGCCGGTGGAAAGGGATCCCGCAGTCGTCGGCCGGTTTCGGAGAGTAGTTGTGGCACGCCGATGCACCCATCGGCACTTACGAAGGGTTATGGTGGAAACCCCCCCTCGGGCCGGTCCGTCTCCCCCCCACGGACCGGCCCGATTTTTTTGTGCCAGGGCCCGGGCGGCCGGTGGCACGGCCACGGCAGCCGGTGTCCCAGCCCGGCGGCCGTGCGGCTGTCCGACCGCCCCCGGAAGATCGACATCCAGTTATCGTCAGGGACATGTCGAACCACTTCCCCCCGCCGCCCGCCCCCGAGCCCCAGCCGCAGCCGCAGCCGCAGCCGCAGACCGGCCTCCCCACGTACAACGGCCCCGCCCAGGACCCGGGACCCGGGTACGGCCACGGGCAGGGATACGGATACGGATACGGCTACGGAGGCGGCCCGATGCCCCCGCAGCAGATGCCCGGCGTCGTCCGCGCCGCGCAGATCGTCACCTGGGTGCTCGCCGGGCTCACGATCCTCGGCAGCATCGCCCTGATAGCCGTGTCCAACCCGGAGACGGCCGGAGCGGCCCTCGGCGTCAACATCTGCCTGCTGGTCGCGGCCGGCATGGCCTTCCGCTTCAACAGCGTGGGCAACGGCATCAAGATCACCTGCATCGTCCTGATGAGCGTGCAGATCCTGTTCGGCCTCGGCGGCGCCGCCGGCGGCAACCCGGGCGGCCTGCTGCCGCTGCTCGGCGCGATCGCCGTGGTCATCCTGCTCTCCCAGGGCGCGGCCGGCGCCTGGTTCAAACGGCCCCGCGCCTGACGGGAGCGGAGCACCGCACGCGGACTGAAGCACCGCCTACAGTCCGGAGCACCGCACCCATTCCGAAGCACCGCACACGGTGGGGAGCGCCGCACACGGGCTGGAGCACCGCACACAGTCCGGAGCACCGCACCCCTTCCGAGGCACCGCACACGGATTGGTGCACCGCGCACAGTCCGGAGTACCGCACACGGTGGGGAGCGCCGCACACAGTCCGGAGCACCGCGCACCCCTTCCGAAGCACCGCACACGGTGGCGAGCACCGCACACAGCAAAGAGCCCCCGGCGGCGTCGTTCCGCCCGGGGCTCTTCGCGTCAGCCGTCGGGTCAGCCCCGGCCGGCCCAGATGTTGGTGCCCGGCGTCGACACGGCGAACGTGTCGATCGCCGACAGCTCGGCGTCCGTCAGCTTCGGGCCCGCCAGCGCCGCCACGTTCTCCTCCAGCTGCTTGACGCTGGAGGCGCCGATCAGGGCGGAGGTCATCCGCTCGTCCCGCAGTACCCAGTTCAGGGCGAGCTGGGCGAGGGACTGGCCGCGGGACGTCGCGATGTCGTTCAGGCCGTTGAGGCGGCGGACGACCTCGTCGCTCAGCAGGTCGGGGTCGAGCGACTTGCCCTGCGTCGCGCGCGAGCCCTCCGGGATGCCCTTCAGGTATTTGTTCGTGAGCAGACCCTGGGCGAGCGGCACGAAGGAGATGCAGCCCATGCCGGCCTGCTCCAGCGTGTCGAGCAGCCCGTCCTCCTCGGTCCAGCGGTTGATCATCGAGTACGACGGCTGGTGGATGAGCGCGGGCACGCCCATCTCCCGCAGCAGGCGCGCCGCTTCGGCGGTCTGCTCGCTGTTGTACGAGGAGACGCCGACGTAGAGCGCCTTGCCCTGCTGGACGGCCGAGGCGAGGGCACCCATGGTCTCTTCCAGCGGGGTGTCCGGGTCGAAGCGGTGGGAGTAGAAGATGTCGACGTAGTCGAGACCCATCCGGTCGAGTGACGCGTCCAGCGACGACAGCAGGTACTTGCGGCTGCCCCACTCGCCGTACGGGCCGGGGTTCATCAGGTAGCCGGCCTTGGTCGAGATGACGAGTTCGTCGCGGTACGAGGAGAAGTCCTGCGCGAAGATCTTGCCGAAGTTGAGCTCCGCCGAACCGGGCGGGGGCCCGTAGTTGTTCGCCAGGTCGAAGTGGGTGACGCCCAGGTCGAAGGCGCGCCGGAGGATCCCGCGCTGCGTTTCGAGGGCCTTGTCGTCGCCGAAGTTGTGCCAGAGGCCTAGGGAGACGGCGGGCAGTTTCAGGCCGCTCCGGCCCGTGCGCCGGTACTCCATGGAGTCGTAACGGTCCTGTGCCGCGCGATACAGAGACGTGTCGTTCATGGGTACGAAGCTACTTCAGGGCCCTCGCACCCGACTGTGGAGGGACACTGGAGCGGCGGTAGGGTGTCGCCCTCGGGGTTGCTCTGGGCGCACCCCTTGAGGACCCTCATCTGCTGGAGGCTGACACACGTGAACCTGCGCGACCTGGTGTACGGACTTTACGCACGCCGGGTGGAAGGCCGCCTCGACCACGACCAGGTGCCCAAGCACATCGGGGTCATCCTCGACGGCAACCGGCGCTGGGCGAAGGCCGCGGGCGGGACCACCGCAGAGGGCCACCAGGCGGGCGCACACAAGATCGAGGAGTTCCTCGGCTGGTGCGCCGAGACGGACGTCGAGGTCGTCACGCTGTGGATGCTCTCGACCGACAACTTCGACCGGCCCGAGGACGAGCTGAACCCGCTCCTCGGCATCATCGAGGCCACCGTCCGCTCGCTCGTCGCCGACGGCCGCTGGCGCGTGCACCACGTCGGCGCGCTCGACCTGCTGCCCGGCCACACTCAGATGGTGATGAAGGAAGCCGAAGAGGCGACCCGCCACAACACGGGAATACTGGTCAACGTCGCGGTCGGCTACGGCGGCCGCCAGGAGATCGCCGACGCGGTCCGCTCGCTGATCCTGGAGCAGGCGGCGAACGGCATGGGCCTGGAGCAGGTCGCCGAGAGCGTCGACGTCGACCAGATCTCCAAGCACCTCTACACCAGCGGCCAGCCGGACCCCGATCTGGTGATCCGTACGAGTGGTGAACAGCGGCTGTCCGGGTTCATGCTCTGGCAGTCCGCTCACTCCGAGTACTACTTCTGCGAGGTCTTCTGGCCGGCCTTCCGGAAGGTCGATTTCCTGCGTGCGCTGCGTGATTACGCGGCACGTCACCGGCGTTACGGCGGATGACTCCCGCCTGCCCCTGAGGTCGGGGTAACCCAGAGTTAACCAACGCGTCGTCATATGCCCTGGCATGGCTGCGCATGTTCGAGGGAATACCCCTTCCAGGTCGACGTCCGAGCAGTGTCCGACAGGGACGTCGTATCTCAGCGGACGGCATGGGCCGTCCGCCCGGGAGGCCCTTTGCACCAGGACGACCGTGTGAGCAGCACGGGCGACATGGAGGGCCGGCGCTCGGCCCGCGCATCGCGGCCCGTGACCGGTCCGGCTCACACCCGCCGGATCGCCCCCGGTATCCCTCCCGTCGCTCCCCGACCTCATCCGAGGGGGTACGTCCTTCCGTGGTGACCAGCACAAAGCGCCGCATGCCCGACAGGCGCACCTATGTTCTCGACACCAGCGTCCTGCTGGCCGACCCGAATGCCCTGACCCGCTTCGACGAGCACGAAGTCGTGCTGCCCGTCGTCGTGGTGACGGAACTGGAGGCCAAGAGGCACCATCCGGAGCTCGGATACTTCGCCCGGCAGGCCCTGCGCCTGCTGGACGACTTCCGCATCCGGCACGGCCGCCTGGACGCCCCGATCCCCATCGGGGACCTGGGCGGTGTGCTGCGCGTCGAGCTCAACCACTCCGATCCCGGCGTGCTTCCCGCCGGCTACCGGTTGGGGGACAACGACTCACGGATTCTCGCCGTAGCACGCAATCTCCAGGCGGAGGGGTACGACGTCACCGTCGTGTCCAAGGACCTCCCGCTCAGGATCAAGGCCTCGTCGGTGGGGCTCCTCGCCGAGGAGTACCGCGCCGAACTGGCCATCACGGACTCCGGCTGGACCGGCATGTCCGAACTGACGCTCTCCGGAGAGCAGGTGGACCTCCTCTTTGAGGAGGACACCCTGTACGTCCCCGAGGCGGCGGACCTGCCCGTGCACACGGGCCTCACCATCCAGTCGGAGAAGGGCAAGGCCCTGGGCCGCGTCACGCCCGAGGGCAACGTCCGTCTCGTGCGCGGCGACCGGGAGGCCTTCGGCCTCAAGGGCCGCAGCGCCGAGCAGCGGGTCGCGCTCGACCTGCTCCTCGACCCGGACGTGGGGATCGTCTCGATGGGTGGCCGCGCGGGCACCGGCAAGTCCGCGCTCGCGCTCTGCGCGGGCCTGGAGGCCGTCCTGGAGCGCCGTCAGCACCAGAAGGTGATGGTCTTCCGGCCGCTGTACGCGGTGGGCGGGCAGGAGCTCGGCTATCTGCCCGGCACCGAGGCCGAGAAGATGGGCCCGTGGGCGCAGGCGGTCTTCGACACGCTCGGCTCGGTGGCGGGGAAAGAGGTCATCGAGGAGGTCACGGCGCGCGGAATGCTCGAAGTGCTTCCGCTCACCCACATCCGCGGGCGCTCGCTGCACGACGCGTTCGTGATCGTGGACGAGGCGCAATCGCTGGAGCGGAATGTCCTGTTGACCGTTCTGTCCCGAATCGGGGCGAACTCCCGTGTCGTACTGACCCACGACGTGGCCCAGCGCGACAACCTCCGGGTGGGGCGGTACGACGGAGTGGTCGCCGTGGTCGAGAAACTGAAGGGCCATCCGCTCTTCGCGCACATCACGCTCACCCGTTCGGAGCGTTCGCAGATTGCGGCACTGGTGACCGAAATGCTGGAGGACGGACACCTCTGAGGGATCCGGCCGTTCTGACCCCTTGGGGTCGGTTCGCGGCGGTTGAGCGGTAGTTGGCGCCGTCCGGCGAAGCGAGCGAGCCTAGCCGGGCGGCGTCTTCGCGCGTGTCGCTTTCCGTAAAACTCCTGGGGCAAACGGGGTGTGAGCTATCCCACGCAACGGAGAATTGCCTTGCGGTGTCCGGCTGGGGCAGAGTCTGGGTCCTGTCAGGCCCCGCATGCGACACACGTGTACCCCCAGCGGTACGACAACTCGAGCACCACAGAACTTCATAGTGACCGTCGCATGCCGCCCGAGCACCACGCGACGCTCCCGTCACGGGAGTTGTCCACCGGGTCCGTGCCTCCCGTGACCGATCGATAGCGGAGGCCAGCGCCAGGGGCACGATTGCGTCCGCGAGGTCACCCATGCGGGCGATGCTGGAAGGAAACCGTGTGAGCCGGATTTCGGTCCGGGGATTCGCCGTGGCGTCAGCCACCGCGGTCACCACCGTCGGCGCTGTCGTGGGTGTCGCCTCGGGTGACACCCAGCCCTCGAACACGAACGACCTCGAGGCTGCGGCAAGCGACGCGACACTCCTCGCAGAGATCCCCGCGGGACAGCAGGCCCAGGTCCAGACCGCGTCCCTGTCGCAGCAGGCCGACGCGCAGGCCATGGCCGCCGACACCGCCGCCAAGAAGACCGCCGCGGAGGAGGCCCGCAAGCAGGCCGCCGCCTCGGCGATCGAGAAGCAGCAGGCCGCGGAGAAGGCGGAGGCGGCCAAGAAGGCCGCCGCCAAGAAGGAGCGCGAGGAGAAGGCCGAGACAAAGGCCAGCCGCTCCTCCAGCCGCGACGCCGCCAGCTTCGCGCCGCAGAGCTCGTACTCGGTCTCCCAGGTCCAGGCGATGGCACGACAGATGATCCCCGGGGATCAGTTCCAGTGCTTCAGCAACATCGTCAACCACGAGTCCACGTGGAACTACAAGGCGACCAACGCCTCTTCGGGTGCCTACGGCCTCGTCCAGGCGCTGCCCGGTTCCAAGATGGCCTCGGCGGGCGCCGACTGGCAGACGAATCCGGCTACGCAGATAAAGTGGGGCCTCAACTACATGAACGACCGCTACGGAAGCCCGTGCGGAGCCTGGAGCTTCTGGCAGGCGAACAGCTGGTACTAGGCCCGTAGCCAGGCCGTACCGCGCTCAACCTTGAGAGGCCCCTCACCGTCCTTCGGTGAGGGGCCTCTCCCCTGTACGGTCGGTCCGGACAGCCCCAGGGGGGAGTAGTGCGAAAAGGCGGGGGAAGAGGACGGATCATGTCGCGAGTGCCAGGGTGGTTCGGTCGGCTCGGTGCCGGGCTGAGCGGGATGAGCGAGCGGTTGAACGAGCAGCGCCGCGACAAGGAAGCCGAGGCGGACGCCGACGAGTCGCGTGACGCGCTGCGGGACCGGGCGCGGGACGACGCCGCGCGCGACACCCCCGACAGCACCGCGGACGACGACGCGGGCGCCGCGGAGCACGTACCGCCGCCGCCCGCGTACGCACCGGCCGTGTCGGCACGGCCCGACCCCGTGGCGGCCGTGCCCTGGGGCATGCGGGTCGCCGCCGAGGCCGGCTGGCGGCTGCTCGTCCTCGCGGGCACCCTCTGGGTCGTCATGAAGGTCATCAGCGCGGTACAGCTCGTGGTGCTCGCCTTCGTGGCCGCCCTGCTGATCACCGCGATGCTGCAGCCCACGGTGGCCCGGCTCAAGAAGCTCGGTCTGCCGAGAGGGCTGGCGACCGCCGTCACCGCGATCCTCGGCTTCGTCATCATGGGCCTGGTCGGCTGGTTCGTGGTGTGGCAGGTCATGGACAACGCCAACGAACTGTCGCGGCAGGTCCAGGACGGCATCGAGGACCTGCGCAAGTGGCTGCTGAACAGCCCCTTCCACGTGACCGAGGACCAGATCAACGAGATCGCCAAGAGCCTGCGCGACGCGGTCGGCGCCAACACGGAGGAAATCACCTCCGCGGGCCTCGAAGGCGTCACGGTCATCGTCGAGACGATGACCGGCATCCTGCTCGCGATGTTCTCGACGCTCTTCCTGCTCTACGACGGCAAGCGCATCTGGCAGTGGACGCTGAAGCTGGTGCCCGCCCAGGCGCGGCCCGGCATCGCGGGCGCGGGCCCCAGGGCCTGGCGCACGCTCACCGCGTACGTGCGCGGCACGGTGATAGTGGCTCTGATCGACGCCATCTTCATCGGGCTCGGCATCTACTTCCTCGGCGTGCCGATGGCGGTGCCGCTCGCCGTGTTCATCTTCCTGTTCGCGTTCATCCCGCTGGTGGGCGCCGTGGTCTCGGGCGCGCTGGCGGTCGTCGTCGCGCTGGTCACCCAGGGCGTGTTCACCGCGGTGATGGCGCTGGTGGTCGTCCTCGCCGTGCAGCAGATCGAGGGCCACATCCTGCAGCCCTTCATCCTCGGGCGCGCGGTGCGCGTCCACCCGCTCGCGGTGGTGCTCTCCGTCGCCGCGGGCGGTCTCGTCGCCGGGATCGGCGGAGCGGTCGTCGCGGTGCCGCTGGTCGCCGTCACGAACACGGTCGTCGGCTATCTGCGGGCGTACTCGCGCGAGGCGGCGCTCAAGCAGTCGCCGCAGCCGCGGGGCGCCACGGCCTCGGACGTCGCGCCGGTGGAGCGGGCCGAACCGGCCGAACCGGGCGAGCCGGCGCAGAAGTAGCAGAAGCAGTCGTCGTACACCGAAAAGCGCCGGACGCTCTGGATCTCTCCAGCTCGTCCGGCGCTTCTTCGTGCGGGGGTGTGGACTACTCCGCGAGATGCGCCTCGGAGTCCAGCGTGACGCCGACCGCCTGGATGACCGAGGCGACCTTGAAGGCCTCCTGGATCGTCTCGCGGTCGACACCGGCCTTGCGCAGGACCTGCTCGTGCGAGTCCAGGCACTGGCCGCAGCCGTTGATCGCGGAGACCGCGAGGGACCACAGCTCGAAGTCGACCTTCTCGACGCCCGGGTTGCCGATGACGTTCATCCGCAGACCGGCGCGCATCGTCCCGTACTCCGAGTCGGAGAGCAGGTGGCGCGTGCGGTAGAAGACGTTGTTCATCGCCATGATGGCGGCGGCCGACTTGGCGGCGGTGTACGCCTCGGGGGAGAGGTTCGCCTTCGCCTCGGGCTCCAGCTCGCGCAGCACCTTCGGGGAGCGGGACGCGATGGCGCAGGCCAGCACGGTGCCCCACAGCTGCTGCTGCGGCAGGTCGCTGTTGCCGATGACCGAGCCCAGGTTCAGGCGGAGGTCCTTGGCGTAGTCCGGTACGGCGGACTTCAGTTCTTCGAGTGCCATGTCAGAAGGCTCCGTTCACTCGCCGGAGAGCAGCGCGACCGGGTCGAGGGTCTCGTCGCCCTTGCTCCAGTTGCACGGGCACAGCTCGTCGGTCTGCAGGGCGTCGAGGACCCGGAGGACCTCCTTGGGGTTACGGCCCACGGAACCGGCGGTCACCATCGTGAACTGGATCTCGTTGTTCTGGTCGACGATGAAGACGGCGCGCTGCGCGAAGCCGTCCTCGCCCTCGATGCCGAGGTCACGCATGAGCTCGTGCTTCGAGTCGGCCAGCATCGGGAAGGGCAGGTCCGTCAGGTCCGGGTGGTCCTTGCGCCAGGCGTGGTGCACGAACTCGGAGTCGCCGGAGAAGCCGAGGATCTGGGCGTCACGGTCGGCGAACTCGTCGTTCAGCTTGCCGAAGGCCGCGATCTCGGTGGGGCACACGAAGGTGAAGTCCTTGGGCCACGCGAAGACGATCTTCCACTTGCCCTCGTAGGTCTTGTGGTTGATCTGCTCGAACTCGCTGCCCTTCTCCATCGAGACGCAGGCGGTCAGGTCGAACTCGGGGAACTTGTCACCGACAGTGAGCACACGTACTCCTTGCAGCAAAGAAAATCCCTTTTGGGGAGTTTCCTGTGGGGTTGGACTGATGTCGATGGTGGCACAGGGTGCATTGATTAGGGAAATAGCTAGAGTGGGTCATGTTGATCGGAGGTGGTTATCAGTGCGAGCCATAAATAGGGGCAAGCAGCCCAGCGGCAAGCAGCCGAGCCTGGCGCAGCTGCGGGCGTTCGCCGCCGTGGCCGACCACCTGCACTTCCGGGACGCCGCCTCGGCGATCGGCATGAGCCAGCCCGCCCTCTCCGGGGCCGTGGCCGCGCTCGAGGAGGCACTGGGTGTCAAGCTCCTGGAGCGGACCACCCGGAAGGTGCTGCTCTCACCCGCCGGCGAACGCCTCGCCCTGCGGGTCAACGCGGTCCTCGGCGAGGTCGAGGCGCTCATGGAGGAGGCCGACGCCGTCAAGGCGCCCTTCACCGGGGCGCTGCGGCTCGGCGTCATCCCCACCGTCGCCCCGTACCTGCTGCCGACGGTGATCGCGCTCGTCCACGAGAAGTACCCGGACCTGGACCTCCAGGTGCACGAGGAGCAGACCACCTCGCTGCTCGAGGGGCTCGCGGCCGGGCGGCTCGACCTGCTGCTGCTCGCGGTGCCGCTCGGCGTGCCCGGGATGAGCGAACTGCCCCTGTTCGACGAGGACTTCGTGCTCGTCACCCCGCTCGACCACTGGCTCGGCGGCCGCGAGGGCATCCCGCGCGAGGCGCTCAAGGAGCTGAACCTGCTGCTCCTGGACGAGGGCCACTGCCTGCGCGACCAGGCCCTGGACATCTGCCGGGAGGCGGGCCGCGCGGACGCCCCGGTGACCACGACCGCGGCCGGGCTCTCCACGCTCGTGCAGCTGGTGGCCGGCGGGCTCGGCGTGACGCTCCTGCCGCGCACCGCCGTACGCGTCGAGACCAGCCGCAGCAATCAACTGCTGACCGGGTACTTCGCCGACCCGGCGCCGACCCGGCGGATCGCCCTGGTGATGCGCACCGGCGCCGCGCGGGCAGCCGAGTACGAGGAACTGGCGGGGGCCCTGAAGGAAGCGGTACGGCCGCTGCCGGTGCGGGTCGTGTGACCCCGCACCGGCAACGGCCGCCGTCCTTCGCGGCCCGGCGCTCACTCCGTGCGCAGGCCCTCCGGGCGCATCATCCTGCGCAGGGGCGGCAGGCTCAGCAGGGTCACGATCGCGACCATCGCCGCGCCCGCGGCCGTCAGCGGCAGGAACGACCACCAGTCGGTGACCGACTTGTCGATCATGCGGGTCATGACCACGCCGAGGCCGAGACCGCCGACGATCGCCAGCGCGAGGCCGAGGGCGACCGGGACGGCCGTCTGCCACAGGAGTGACCACGCCATCGACGAGCGGCGCGTGCCGAACGCGGTGAGGACGGCCAGCAGCCGCTTGCGCTCCCGCAGTTGCTCGATCATCGAGACCAGCATGGACGCCGCGATCAGTGCCATCGTGGCGCTCGCCCCGATCTGCAGGCCGCGCGCGATGGACGCGTACTGCTTGTCGCGGTCGACCGACTGCAGCGTGTCCAGCCCGAGGAACGGACTGATGCGGGCCGCCGTGTTGCGCACGTGCTCCTCGGCGTCCGCCACCTTCGGGTCGGTCTTGACCCAGGAGATCGTCGACGCGTCGTCCAGCTTCCTGGTGTCGACGGCGCTCGGCGTGGCGAAGATGCCGTCGATCTTCCTGCCGGACGGGTTGGGCCGGGCATCGACGACGGAGGTGCTCTTGGGCAGTGTCCACAGGACCGGCTCGGCGCCCTTGTCGAAGTCGGGGTCGGGCCCGATGTTCACCGGCTTGCCGGGGCGCGCGGTGGTGTCCACCCACTTGTTCATCTGCCGGCTGCCCGTGTGCGCGACGAAGGTGTCGCCGTCCTTGCACGAGTCGAGGTGCGCGAGCTCGCGCAGGGTCGCGCAGGTGCCGATGGTCAGCTCCGTGGTCGGCGTGATGTCGTCGACCTTCTTGCCGCCGGGCCGGGTGACGTACGCCTGCACGGTCCCGATGACCTTCGTGACGCCCTCGGTCGCCGCGAAGTCGTCGATCATCCGCTGGGCGAGGGCACCGTTGGCGGACCCGCTGCGGACCGTGAGCTGGGCGCGCGAGGTGTCCTGCCCGGTCATCTGGTTGAAGTCGTCGTGCATGGACGCGAACATCATCTGCAGCGCCACCGCGCCGGCCACCGCCACGGTGATGCCGCTGACCGCGCGGGACGCCGTGCCCGTCGTCAGCTGCAGCCTGCGCACGGCGAGCTGCCAGGGCACGGGGCCGCCGCGCAGCCGTCCCACGACGGCCTCCACCAGCCAGGGCAGCAGTGCGCTGAGGCCGATCAGGGAGAGCGCCGAACCCACCGCGATCGCGGGCACGTTGACGGCGCTGTTCGCCGCGGAGCGGTCGATGCGGCCCGAGTACAGCAGGATGCCGATGCCGAGGACCGGCACGACGAGCCGCCACCACAGGCGGCGCGCCCGCTGCTTGGCGCCCCGGAAGACGCCGAGCGGTTCGATGGCGACCGCGCGCAGCGAGATCAGCGTCACCAGGACCGCCGACAGCGGCACGGCCACCGCGACCAGGGCGACCAGGCCGGGCGAGGGGACCATGTCGGACGGGAAGGCGCTGACGTTCGTCAGGTCGACCACGCCCACCAACTCCCGTAGGAGCAGGAAGAACGCGGCGCCCGCGACGAGCCCGAGGAGCGCGCCGAACAGCGCCTCGCCCGCCGCGATCCTGCGTACCGCGCGGGCGTCCGCACCGACCAGGCGCAGGGCCGCGAGCCGCCGGTCGCGGCGGTCGCCGCCGAACCGCACGGCCGTCCCGATGAAGATCGCCACCGGGGTGAGGAGCACGACGCAGATCAGGACGACGAGCGCCATCAGGAACGGGTCGAGGGGCAGCGAGTTGTCCTGCCCGAAGCTCTCGACGCGGTAGCTGTCGCCCGACGTGCTGAGCTTGTCGCTGCCCAGGTAGTACTGGAGCTCCAGCGGCGAGACCAGGCCCGCCTCGCCGATGGTGCCGGTCACGCGGAAGTCGCGGAAGCGCTCCTTGAGCAGCTTGTTCGCCGGGTCGTCCAGCATGTCGCGCAGCGCGGGCGAGACGACCATCTCGCCGGCCGCCGGCATCTGGTCGAGCCCCGGCGGCAGCACGGGGTGGTCGCCGTCGGCGCGCATGAAGACGCCGGTCACGGTCTTGCCGCGGAAGGTGGTGCCGGTGTTGCGCATCAGCACCGTCGTGTCGGTCTCCTTGACCGACTTCCCGTCCATCGCGGAGTGCGGCGTGCGGGCGAACTGACGGTCGTCGCGGTTCTGCAGCAGGTTCGGCACCGAGGCGGCGCCGAGCAGCAGCGCGACGCCGAGGCCGACGCCGAGGGCGGTCAGGATCGTGCGGATCCAGCCCTCGCGGCCGCCGCCGGCCGCGAAGCGTATGCCCATGCCCAGGTCACGCATCCAGGCGGTGGCCGCGGACGGGGGAGTGGCGGGCGGCGCCGCGACGGGACGCTCGGGACGCACCTGGGTATCGCTCATGCGGTCCGCTCCATGTCGCGGGACTTGCCGTCGCGCACGACGATCTCGCGGTCGGAGTAGGCGGCGACCCGGGTCTCGTGGGTGACCAGGACGACGGCCGCGTTGGTCGAGCGGGCCGCGTCGGTCAGGAGCTCCATGACGCGCTCGCCGTTGAGGGAGTCGAGGGCGCCGGTCGGCTCGTCGGCGAAGATCACCCGCGGTCCCGTGGCGAGCGCGCGGGCCACGGCGACGCGCTGGCCCTGGCCGCCGGAGACCTCGCCCGGGCGCTTGCCGGCGACGTCGTCGACCTCCAGGCGGGCCATCCAGGAGCGGGCCGTGGCCTCGGCGTCCTTGCGCTTGACGCCGTTCAGGCGCAGCGGAAGGGCGACGTTCTCGACACAGGTGAGCTCGGGGACGAGCTGTCCGAACTGGAAGACGAAGCCGAACTCGCTGCGGCGCAGCGCGCTGAGCTCCGCGTCGGACATGCCGGTCAGCGAGCGGCCCTGGTACGTGATCGAGCCCTCGTCGGGCCTGACGATCCCGGCGAGGCAGTGCAGCAGGGTCGACTTCCCGGAACCGGAAGGACCCATGACGGCGACGACCTCGCCGGGGTGGATGGAGAACGCCGCGCCGTCGAGCGCGGTGGTCGGACCGTAGGTCTTGCGCAGTCCTTCGGCCGTGAGAAGGGAACCAGCGGGGGTCATGCGGAGCGCACCTCCTGGGCGAGCTTGCCGAGACGTGCGGCGGCCAGCTCCAGCCAGCGCAGATCGGCTTCGAGGTGGAAGAGCGCGTGGTCGCAGATGAGCTGGTCGGCGAGATCGCCCTTGCGCTTGCGGTCGGTCAGTATGCGCATCAGGCGCAGGTGCTCGGCGCGCTGGACGTCGAGGAGTTCGGCGGCGTCGCGGCCGGTGAGCAGCGCGAGGACGACCTTGGTGTAGAGGGTCGACTGGAGGTAGGGCTCCGGCTTCTCCGGGGTCGCGAGCCAGCGGTGCACGTCCGTGATGCCGGCATCCGTGATCGCGTACCGCTTGCGCTCGGGGCCGCCGCCCGCCTCTATGCCGTCGACCTCGACGAGCCCGTTCTTCAGCAGCCGGGACATGGTCGAGTAGACCTGCCCGTAGTGCAGGGGCTTGTCGTGCCCGAACTTCTCGTCGAAGGCGCGCTTGAGGTCGTAGCCGTGCCGGGGGCCGGACTCCAGAAGACCCAGAAGGGTGTGGCCAATGGACATGCGGAGCACTCTACATGCTGTGTATACGTGCCGTGTATACGCAGGGTGTAGAGCGGTGTGCGGGGCAGGGGGCGGAGCCCCTTTGTGCGGCGGCCGGGCAACCATCCGGGCCCCGGGATCGTCGGTTCCTAGGGGGCAGGTGCTGATTGTCACGTCCGGAAAAGACCGGAAGGGCAGGAGTTTGTCCCAGGGTGCGGTGTTAGCTTCATGAGCTGACTCGACGTACGCATGTGGACTAGACGGAAGCGGAGCACTCTCAGTCATGGGCCGAGCCGAAGCACGACAAGCGCGTAAGCGCGGTGCCCGCCGGGCAGCGCGTGGGCGCCCGTCCGGCGGCAAGCGCACCGGCATACGCCGCTTCTTCACCTGGAAGAAGATCCTCGGGACGTTCTTCGGGTTCTGCCTGCTCGGCATGCTCGGCTTCGTGGTGCTGTACCTCGTGGTGGACATCCCCAAGGGCAACGCCGCCGCGAAGATGCAGAGCAACGTTTACAAGTACAGCAACGGCGACGTCATCGCGCGCACCGGTGACGTGAACCGCGAGATCGTCGACCTGGACAAGGTCCCCAAGGGCGTCCAGAAGACCTTCGTCGCCGCCGAGAACAAGTCCTTCTACAAGGACGAGGGCATCGACTTCAAGGGCACCGCCCGCGGCCTCATCAACACGGTGACCGGCAAGGGCAAGCAGGGCGGCTCGACGATCACCCAGCAGTACGTGAAGAACTACTACCTCAGCCAGGACCAGACCGTCAGCCGCAAGCTGAAGGAACTGGTCGTCTCGCTGAAGGTGGACCGCGAGAAGAGCAAGGACGACATCCTCGCGGGCTACATCAACACCAGCTACTACGGCCGCGGCGCCTACGGCATCCAGGCCGCCGCCCAGGCCTACTACGGAGTCGACGCCCAGGAGCTGGACGTGGACCAGGGCGCCTATCTCGCCGCCCTGCTGCAGGCCCCCAGCCAGTACGACTGGACCTCCGCGACGCCGACCGGCAGGAAGCTCGTCAAGCAGCGCTGGAACTACGTCCTCGACAACATGGTCGAGGAGGGCTGGCTGGACTCCGGCAAGCGCGAGGCGATGAAGTTCCCCAAGCCGGGACCCCCCAAGCCGCCGCCCGGCCGCGAGGGCCAGATCGGCTACCTCGTCGAGGAGGCCAAGCGGGAGGTCCTGCGCAACAGCGACCTCAGCGAGGCCGAGTTCGAGGCCGGCGGCTACACGGTCACGCTGAACATCGACCCCAAGAAGCAGAAGCAGCTCGAGAGGGCCGTCGACAAGAAGCTGAACGACAAGCTCGACCGCAAGAAGAACAAGGCGGACGCCCGGGTCCAGGCGGGCGCGGCCTCCGTCGACCCCAAGAGCGGCAAGGTCCTCGCCATGTACGGCGGCGAGGACTACGTGAAGCACTACACGAACAACGCCACCCGCCGCGACTACCAGTCGGCCTCCACCTTCAAGCCGCTGATCCTCGCCGCGGCCCTGGAGAACGGCTCCACGACGCAGGAGGGCAAGCCGATCACCGCGGGCACCGTCTACGACGGCACCAGCGAACGGCCGGTCAAGGGCGGCGACGTCGCCTTCGCGCCGCCCAACGAGGACGACGTCAGCTATGGACCCGTCACCGTCCAGAAGGCGATGAACAAGTCCGTCAACTCCGTCTTCGCGCAGATGGGCGTGGACGTGGGCATGCCCAAGGTCATGGAGACCGCCGGCAAGCTCGGCATGGACGTCAAGGGTCTGCCCGCCGTGCCCGCCCAGACCCTGGGCTCCATGGGCGCGAGCCCGCTGGAGATGGCCGGCGTCTACGCCACCCTCGACAACCACGGCAAGAAGGTCACCCCCGCCCTGGTCGGCTCCGTCGACCACAAGGACCGCACGGTCGACCTGCCGGACCCGATCGGCGACCAGGTCGTCCAGCGCGGCACCGCCGACTCGATCACCTCGGTCCTGACCGGCGTGGTCGACGACGGCACCGGCCGCGCGGTGCGCAACCCCGCGCAGGACGTCGCGGGCAAGACCGGTACGTCCGACGACAACAAGTCGGCCTGGTTCACCGGCTACACCCCGAAGATGGTCACTTCCGTCGGCCTCTTCGGCGAGGGCGCCCAGGGCACCGACGAGCAGCACAAGCAGGTGTCGATGAAGGGGGCGGGCGGCTTCCCGCGCGTCAACGGCTCGGGCTTCCCCGCCGAGATCTGGGCGGGCTACACGTTCGACGCCATGGGCTCGCCGAGCTCGTTCGACCTCGACACGGACATGGGCGCGGCCGTGGCGCCGCCCGCGGAGCCGACGCGGACCCCGACCAAGGAGCCGACCAAGGAGCCGACGAAGGAGCCGACGAAGGAGCCGTCGAAGACGCCGACGAAGACTCCCACGCAGACTCCGAGCCAGACTCCCACGCAGACCCCGACCCAGACGCCGACGAACACCCCGACGACCGGGCCCGACCCGACGGACTCGACCGGCTTCCCGGAAGAACCCGACGAAGGACTGCTGGGCCGGGACTGATCCCCGCCCGCGGACCGGTCCGACCCGTCTGAACTGATCCGACTGATCCGCATGCGAAGGCGCCCCGGACCGCACAGGTCCGGGGCGCCTTCGCATGCCCGAGGGAAGGGGCGCTCAGTTCCGGTTCAGCTCGAACCAGACGACCTTCCCGGTGCTCAGCCGTGTCGCGCCCCAGCGCCGCGCCATCTTGTTGACCAGGTACAGGCCGCGGCCGCCCTCGTCGGTGGCGCGCGCCTGCCGGAGTCGGGGCAGCTGCGGCACGTCGTCGCCGACCTCGCAGCGCAGTACGTCGGTGCGGAGCAGCCGCAGCGTGATCGGCCGCGACGCGTACCGCACGGCGTTCGTCACGACCTCGCTGACGAGGAGCTCCACCGAATCCGTCAGGTCCTCCATGCCCCAGCGCACCAGCGCGCTGCGGGCCAGCCGTCGGGCGCGTGACGGCGTCGCGTTCTCCGGTTCGAGGAACCAGTACGCGACGTCGCTCGGCGCGATTCCGTCGAAGCGGGCGGCGAGCAGCGCGATGTCGTCGTCCCGGTCGCCGGGCCCGAGCATGTCGAGCACCTCGTCGCAGAGCGCCTCCAGGGGCGGCGGGTGGTCGGGGCCCGTCAGCTGGGCGGTCGCGGCGAGCCGCTCGCGCAGCTGTTCTATGCCGGTCCACACGTCGCGCAGCCGGGACTCGACGAGCCCGTCCGTGTAGAGGAGCAGGGTCGCGCCCGCGGGAGCGTCGAGCTCCACGGCCTCGAAGTCGACGCCGCCGACGCCGATGGGCGCGCCCGGCGGCACCCGCAGGACCTCCGCCCGGCCGCCCAGGTGCAGCAGCACGGGCGGGGGATGGCCCGCGTTGGCGATGGTGATGCGGTGCGAGACCGGGTCGTACACCGCGTACAGGCAGGTCGCCATGCGGTCGGAGCCGAGCCGCTGGGCCTGCTCGTCCAGGTGGTGCAGGACCTCCTGGGGCGGCAGGTCGAGCCCGGCCAGGGTCTGTGCGGTCGTCCGCAGCTGGCCCATGATCGCGGCCGAGGTCATGGAGTGCCCCATGACGTCGCCCACGACCAGGGCGACGCGGCTGCCGGGCAGCGGGATCGCGTCGTACCAGTCGCCGCCGACCCGGGCGGTCTCGGCCGCCGGGAGGTAGCGCGAGGCGAGCCGCACGCCGGTCGGGCGCGGCAGCGTCTCGGGCAGCATGGTGCGCTGCAGCTCGTCGGCGATGTACGCCTCACGGCCGTACAGGACGGCCTTGTCGATGCCGAGCGCGCTGTGCGTGGCCAGCTGGGCGGCGACCAGCAGATCGTCGGACTCGAACGCGTGGCGGTCGGGGCGGCGCAGGAACACGGCCGCGCCGATCACCCGGCGGCGGCCCCGCAGCGGCGCGAGGATCGCCCGCTGTCCGGCCGGCAGGGTGCGTCCCTCGCCGAGCAGTTCGGGCAGCGCGGCCCGCGCCGCCGCCGAGTCCGCGAAGACCGGACGCACCCCGCGCAGGACTTCGGCGAGCGCGCCGCCGGGCCGCACCTCGCACAGCTCGGCACTGCCCATCACATCCGTGATGTCGGGCTGCACCACCTGCAGCGTGGGCAGCGTGCCGCTCTCGGTGTCCGGCTCCTCCGCGCCCTCCTCGATGGAGCGCAGCCGGTCGGTGCGGCGCAGCCGCAGCACCAGCGGACCGGTGGGCCGCTCGTCACCGACGGGCAGCGGATCGCGCAGGTACACCAGGATCGCGTCGGAGAACGTCGGGACCGTCGCCCGGCACAGGCCCATCACGATCTCGTCGAGGTCGATGCCGCGGGCGATGCGCCGGGTCGCCGCGCCCACGAAGCGCAGCCGGTCGCCGTCGCGCCGCATCGCCACCGGACCCGTGCCCGGCGGCCTCGGCTGCCCGGAGCGCCGCTCCTCACCGTCCGGCGAACCCGGTCCACCGGCCGCCGGCGAGGGCCCGGACTGCGACGGCACGCCGGACTCGGGCGCCGGGCGCGGCCGGTGCGGGTCCGGCTCGGCGGCCGACGGCTGCGAGTGCTCGCCCGACGGCGGTACCGGGGCGTTTGGGCGTGCTTCGCCCGTGGCTGTCTCTGCCCTTGAGCCGGCGCCGGTCCCCTCCCGGGGTTCGGGGGAACGCAGCAGCGCCCCGCGGGGATCCGCGGGGGCGGTCGGCCGGGCAGCGGGTGCCTTGCGACCCTCGTGGGGGGTGAGGTGCTCCGTCACGCGTTTCGAATCCGTCCGTCCGGGGCTGCGCGCCGTGCGCGCCGTCCAGCGTTGCACGTTGCTCAGCCGCGTCGGCAGTGCAGAAAGATCTGGTGCTCGGGTGGTGCGTCGGTGCTCGCGGGGGCGTACGAGTACGTGTCCTCGCCGGTGATCTCGAAGCCCGCGTCACGCACGACCTGCCGCAGTTCGTCCCGCAGGTAACCCGATACCCGGATTGTGTGCCCCAGGAACGGAATTGCCGCGTCGTCCAGATCGGCCTCGACCATGGACAGCTCCATCAGGCCGCCGGGACGCAGCAGCCCGTGCAGCCGCCGCAGCGCCTCGGGGATCTCGGCCCTGGGCAGCATCAGGAGGGCGAAGAAGCACACGACGGCGTCGAACCGGCCGACTCCGCCCGGGCCTTCGGCCCGCAGGTCCGCGATGTCGAGTTGCCGGAACTCGGCTGCCGGGACGTTCTTTCCCGCCAGCTCCAGCATGCCCGTCGAGAGGTCCGTGCCGAGGACCGAGTGGCCGGATCCGGTCAGTTGGCGTGCGGTCGGCAAGCCGGTGCCGCAGCCCACGTCCAGGACGCGGGATCCCGCAGGCAGGGCCGCGATGAGATCGCGGCCCGCGGCGAGCTGGCCCTCCTTGTGCGGGAAGGCGTCGTCGTAGTGCTGCCCGATGGCGTCAAAGGCCTCGGCCTGACCTGTCCGGTCCTCGCTCACGTTCTGCCGCCCCTCGATGACTTCCTGTCAGGCACCGCGCAGGCCCACGGAGTTGCTGCTGTGCGCCCTTGCGGAGGACGATCCTACGTTTGAACCACGGGGGCGCATCAAGGGTCTCATGAGGACACATGCGCGGGCGTACGGTCCCAGTCATCCGGCAGGGCCGGTACGACCCAGGACGGATCGGGACGCCAGTGCTGCCACCCGTCCGAAAACGGCGCCCCCCAGGCCTCGATCACGTCAAGCGCGGCGCGCCCGGCCGCCCGTACCCCTGCGGCCTTCTCCGCGTCCATCAGGCCCGCCCGCAGGGCCTCGGCGAACTCATCCTCGTCGTGCCAGCGCCAGCTGTGGTCCGGGCGCACGGAGATGTCCAGAAAGTGATCCTCGGAGTCGACTCCGCCCGCCCACCGGGTGCGCGGTTCCTCCAGGTTCACGTACCAGCTCCGGAACTGCCAGCCCGGTTCCCAGAACAGCCAGACCGACCACGGCTGGTCCGGCACCGCGAGCTTGAGGACGCCGGTGCCGAACCAGCGGTCCCTGCGGACGGTGCGCGGTTTGGTGTAGCGGGTGGCGAGCGGCTCGTCGTGCACGGACGTGCCGTCGGCCAGCACCGGCTTCACGCACTCGGTGCCGGGGGCCAGCCACACGGCGAGCAGGTCGTCGTCGTCCCGTACGACGGTGACGGGGCGGCAGATGTGGACGCGCTGACGTGAGTTCTGCCGGTACCGCCACAGAACGTGGTCCCCGGGTGCCCACCGCACCGCCCCGCCACCGGCCGTCGTCTTCCCGTCGAGGTCTGTCATGGACAGATACTAGACGCCGACTCCGGCCCTCACACCGACCCGGCCGGAGTCCGTCAGGGACGCGTCATGCGCAGCACATCCAGTGCCTCGTCCAGCTGTTCGAGGGTGAGGTCGCCGCGGTCGACGTAGCCGGACGCGAGGACGACCTCGCGGATCGTCTTGCGTTCCGCCAGCGACCGCTTCGCGACCTTCGCCGCCTCCTCGTACCCGATGTACTTGTTCAGCGGCGTCACGACGGACGGCGACGACTCGGCGTACTCCCTGGCCCGCTCGCGGTGGGCGGTGATCCCGTCGATGGTCCGGTCGGCGAGCAGTCGCGACACGTTGGCCAGCAGCCGGATCGACTCCAGGACGTTCTTGGCGATGACCGGCAGCATGACGTTGAGCTCGAAGTTGCCGGCCGCGCCCGCCGCTGCGACCGTCGCGTCGTTCCCCGTGACCTGCGCCGCGACCATCAGCACGGCCTCCGGGATGACCGGGTTCACCTTGCCGGGCATGATCGAGGAGCCGGGCTGCAGGTCCGGCAGGCTGATCTCGGAGAGGCCGGTGCGCGGCCCCGACGCCATCCACCGCAGGTCGTTCGCGATCTTCGTCAGGCCCACGCCGATCGTCCGCAGCTGCCCGCTGGTCTCGACGATGCCGTCCCGTGCGCCCTGCGCCTCGAAGTGGTCGCGCGCCTCGGTCAGCGGCAGGCCCGTAGCCCGCGCGACCTCGGCGATGACGGCCGCGGAGAAGCCGGGCGGGGTGTTGATGCCGGTGCCCACGGCGGTGCCGCCGAGCGGCAGTTCGGCCAGCCGGGGGAGCGAGGCCCGCAGCCGCTCGACGCCGTACCGCACCTGCGCCGCGTACCCGCCGAACTCCTGGCCGAGGGTCACCGGCGTCGCGTCCATGAGGTGGGTGCGCCCGGACTTCACGACGTCCGAGAACTCCTCCGCCTTGCGCTCCAGCGCGGCGGCGAGGTGCTCCAGGGCGGGGATCAGGTCGCCGGTGACGGCGCCCGTCGCGGCGATGTGGATCGAGGAGGGGAAGACGTCGTTGGACGACTGCGAGGCGTTCACGTGGTCGTTGGGGTGGACGTCGCGGCCGAGCCGCTCCGTGGCGAGGGTGGCGAGGACCTCGTTGGTGTTCATGTTGGACGAGGTGCCGGAGCCGGTCTGGAAGACGTCGACGGGGAAGTGCTCGTCCCAGCGTCCCTCGGCGACCTCGGCGGCGGCGTCGGCGATGGCCCCGGCGACGTCCTCGTCGAGCACCCCGAGCTCCGCGTTGACCTTGGCGGCGGCCGCCTTGATCCGGGCGAGGGCGGCGATGTGGGCGCGCTCCAGGACCTGCCCCGAGACGGGGAAGTTCTCCACCGCGCGCTGGGTCTGCGCACGCCACTTGGCGTGCGCGGGGACCCGTACCTCGCCCATGGAGTCGTGCTCGGTCCGGTACTCGCCGGTGCGGTCGTCGCTGGCGTCGCTGGCGTCGCTGGTCATGCTCCTGAACCTACCTCTCCGTCCAAACCCCGTAAAAAGTTGAGCACTTGTCTTGTTCCAGGTATTCCCAAGCGTGCTACCCACCAGTAAAAACCCTGGGTAACACCACACCGGGGAGGCGCAATGAAGCGCATCAGAAGCAGTCGCCGGGGCCGGCTGCGATGTTCGTTCGCGGCCGCCGTCGCGATGACGGCCGTGCTCGGCGCGGCGGCCGCCGCGCCGGCCCAGGCCGCGCCGGACGACGGGCAGGGGGCGGCGCCGCAGGCGGCACCGCTCTCGCCCGAGCTGGAGAAGATCCGGGCCGCCGAGGCCACCAAGCTCTACGGCAGCCCCGCCGAGCGCCCGATGGCCGACCGCAAGACCGGCCTGATCTCGCTCGGCGACAGCGAGATCTCCGGCGAGGGCGTCGGGACGTACGAAGCCGGCACCGACGGCCCCGACAACTGGTGCCACCGCTCGCCGGACGCCGCGATCCACCGCACCGGCATCCCGGCCGACGTGACGTACAACGTCGCCTGCTCGGGCGCGCAGACCGTCAACATCAAGATCGGCGGTCAGAAGCAGTACGCCGACGAGCTGGTCCAGAGCGACAACCTCGCCGTCAAGGCGCGCAACACCAGGATCAAGTCGATCCTGCTCGTCATCGGGGCCAACGACGACCTGCAGTTCGCCCCGGTGATGACGGACTGCGTGACCCGCTTCCTGCTCAGCCAGGGCGCGTGCGCCGGCAAGTACAACGACGGCTGGCAGGCGCGCGTCGACGCGCTCGTGCCCAAGGTCGAGCAGTCCATCCGCGACCTGAAGACCGTCATGAAGGACGCGGGCTACCAGGAGGGCGACTACAAGCTCGTCGCCATGGGGTACCCGAGCCCGATCGGCCCGGACTTCCGCGACAACCCCACGTTCCCCGGCAAGCTGGCCTGCGGCGGACTCGGCTACGACTCCGACACCGAGTGGGGCCGCAACATCGCGGTGCCCGCCTTCGAGACGGGCATGCGCAAGGCCGCGCGGAACGCGGGCGCGACCTACCTCGACAACTCCCGCCTCTTCCACGGCCACGAGGTCTGCACGGAGAACACCTGGGCACGCGGCCTCTACGTGGACCTGTCCAACCCGTTCCCGCCGGACTCCAACTCGGTGCGCCAGTCCTTCCACCCCAACGCCCGCGGCCACGCCGCCTTCGCGTCCTGCCTCACGCAGATCTACGACTCCGGACAGCGTGAGGGCAGTTGCGCCGACCCGGCGAGCACGGGCAGCCCCAAGCTGTACCCGGGCGGCTGGGACGACATGTACCGGCCCCTGAAGAACGAGGGCACCGGCACCTGCCTGGACGTCGACGCGTCCAAGAGCCGCAACGGCACCAAGGTGCAGGGCTGGGACTGCACGGGCAACCGCAACCAGACCTGGTGGTACGACGGCACGGCCGGGGGACAGCGGTCGCTCCACACCGGGCTGACCCAGGACCGCTGCCTGGACGTGCCCGACGGCTCGTACAAGGAAGGCACCGCCGTCATCCTCTGGGACTGCCACGGCGGCGCCAACCAGAAGTTCGTGCGCCAGTCCGGGACGGTGCGCCCCGCCGCGGACAGCGGGCTCTGTCTCACCCTCGCCGGGGGCAAGGAGCCGGTGCGGCTGCAGAAGTGTGCGGGGGCGGCGAACCAGCGGTTCGCCTGAGGCATCCGCTGTCTGAAGGGCGGGCCTGTGGCCCCGGACGGGAAAGAGCCCTCTCCGTGGAGAGGGCTCTTTCGCGTACTACGGGTTATGCGCTACGGATGACGCGTTACGGGCAGCTCGTCACGCCAGACCCGGGCCGCGCACCGGAATGGACGTGAACGTCGGCTCCGGGGCGGGGTTCTGGAAGAAGTCGTTGCCCTTGTCGTCGACGACGATGAAGGCGGGGAAGTCCTCGACCTCGATCTTCCAGACCGCCTCCATGCCGAGCTCCTCGTACTCGACGACCTCGACCTTCTTGATGCAGTCCTGGGCCAGGCGCGCGGCCGGGCCGCCGATCGAGCCGAGGTAGAAGCCGCCGTGCGTGTCGCACGCGTCGGTGACCTGCTTGGAGCGGTTGCCCTTGGCGAGCATCACCTTGGAGCCGCCCGCCGCCTGGAACTGCTCCACGTAGGAGTCCATCCGGCCGGCCGTGGTCGGACCGAAGGAGCCGGACGCGTAGCCCTCGGGGGTCTTCGCCGGGCCCGCGTAGTAGACCGGGTGATCCTTCAGGTACTGCGGCATCTCCTCGCCCGCGTCGAGCCGCTCCTTGATCTTGGCGTGCGCGATGTCGCGGGCCACGACCAGCGGGCCGGTCAGCGAGAGACGGGTCTTCACCGGGTGCTTGGTGAGCTCGGCGAGGATGTCGTCCATCGGCTGGTTGAGGTCGATCTCGACGACGTCGGCGGACTCGTCCAGGTGGGAGTCCTCGGTCTCCGGCAGGAAGCGCGCCGGGTCCGTCTCCAGCTGCTCCAGGAAGACGCCCTCCGCGGTGATCTTCGCGGTGGCCTGGCGGTCGGCCGAGCAGGAGACAGCGATCGCGACGGGCAGCGAGGCGCCGTGCCGGGGCAGGCGCACCACGCGCACGTCGTGGCAGAAGTACTTGCCGCCGAACTGCGCGCCGATCCCGATCTTCTGGGTGAGCTCGAAGACCTTCTCCTCCAGCTCCTTGTCCCGGAAGCCGTGGCCGGTCGGGGAGCCCTCGGCGGGCAGCTCGTCCAGGTAGTGCGCGGAGGCGTACTTCGCGGTCTTCAGGGCGAACTCGGCGCTGGTGCCGCCGACGACGATCGCCAGGTGGTACGGCGGGCACGCGGCCGTGCCCAGCGAGCGGATCTTCTCCTCCAGGAACTTCATCATGGAGGCCTCGTTCAGGACGGCCTTCGTCTCCTGGTAGAGGAACGACTTGTTGGCCGAGCCGCCGCCCTTGGCCATGAAGAGGAACTTGTAGGCGCCGCCGTCGGTCGCGTACAGCTCGATCTGGGCCGGGAGGTTGGAGCCGGTGTTCTTCTCCTCCCACATGGTCAGCGGGGCCATCTGCGAGTAGCGCAGGTTCAGCTTCGTGTACGCGTCGAAGATGCCCTTGGAGAGCGCCTTCTCGTCCTCACCTTCGGTGAGGACGTTCTGGCCGCGCTTGCCCATGACGATGGCGGTGCCGGTGTCCTGGCACATGGGGAGCACGCCCGCGGCCGCGATGTTCGCGTTCTTCAGCAGGTCGAGGGCCACGAACTTGTCGTTGCCCGACGCCTCCGGGTCGTCGACGATGCGCCGCAGCTGGGCCAGGTGCGCCGGCCGCAGGTAGTGCTGGATGTCGTGGATCGCCTCGGCGGCGAGCGTGCGCAGCGCCGCCGGGTCGACCTTGAGGAACGTCCGCCCGTCGGCCTCGAAGGTGGCGACACCCTCGGAGGTCACCAGCCGGTACGGGGTGGTGTCCTCTCCCAGCGGGAGCAGATCGGAGTACTCAAACTCTGGCATTACGGCCATTCCTCACTCGCAGACAGCGGCGCGGCCTCCGTTGGCGACGCGCCAACCAGCGTAGAACGCGCACGGTGGGCCGATCCTGTGAGGTAAGGCTCAGTAGACGTGATCACACGCGGGCGGGAAGCGCGATAGTCGCGATGCGGGGGTAGTCGCGATCTATCGCGTCTGGGTACGCTGCTGTCGTGGACCTCGAAAAGCAGCCCTCAGCGCTCCGTGCCTCCGACGCCGACCGGGACCGCACCGCGGACATCCTCCGTGAGGCCCTGGCCGAGGGCCGCCTCACCGCCGAGGAGCACTCGGAGCGGATCGACGGGGTGTACCGGGCCAAGACCATGGCCGAACTGGAGCCGCTGGTCCGGGACTTGCCCGCGGCGCACACGCAGGCGCCGGGCAGGGCCGGCGCCCCCGAGCCCGCCCCCTCCCGGCCGTCCCCCGGCGTCGTCCCGCCGGTCGCCGACGAGAACCTCGTGGCGGTGCTCAGCAGTTCCGCGCGCCGGGGCCGCTGGCGGGTGGCCCGCCGCACCCACGCGTACGCGGTCTTCGGCAGCGTCGAGATCGACCTGAGCGAGGCGATCTTCGAGCAGCGCCAGGTGGTCATCAAGGCGGTCGCGGTCTTCGGCTCGGTCGAGATCCGCGTCCCGGAGAACGTGTCGCTGCGCGGCCGCGGCGGCGGTGTCCTCGGCAGCTTTGAGGTGGACACGCTCGACTCCCCGGACCAGGACGCCCCCGTCGTCTACGTGGACGGCATGGCCGTCATGGGCAGCATCGAGGCGCGGCCCCAGCGCGGCAAGATCGTCCGTGACCTGCACCGGCAGCTGCGCAAACACCTGGGGCACTGACGGCGCGCGACGGCGGCGCGAAGGCCGGGGCACGCCCCCGCGGGGAGCATGAACTTCCGTACATCGGAACTCAGTGCATAGGCGTGCACACAGCGGGTAGAGACTGCTGCATCGTCTCTCGCTCGCGAAGCCGTCGTCAGGAGTAGACCAGTGCTGCAACCGTCGCATCAGTCTCTGCAGGTCGCCGCAGTTCCGGTGCCAGTGCGAGATC
The DNA here is from genome assembly GCF_055593965.1 of Streptomyces sp. NPDC040622. NCBI lineage: Bacteria > Bacillati > Actinomycetota > Actinomycetes > Kitasatosporales > Streptomycetaceae > Streptomyces > Streptomyces sp. NPDC040622. The sequence goes on from NZ_JBVIXD010000002.1 coordinate 602,453, forward strand.
GGGACGATGACGCCCCGTGGCACACCGAAGCCGTGTGCCGTCGCGACGAGGCCGGCCTGTTCTTCGCCCCGTCCAAAGAACCGACCGCGGCCCGGCTGTCCCGCGAGGAGGCGGCCAAGCGCGTCTGCGCCCGCTGTCCCGTCATGGTCGAGTGCCGCGAGCACGCGCTCCTGCAGCCCGAGCCGTACGGCGTGTGGGGCGGCCTCACCGCAGCCGAGCGCCGCGTCGTCCTGGCCCGCCGCCGCAGGCGGGACCTGGAGCTGCAGAAGGCGTCCCACGCGGCGGGGATAGCCGCGGCGGGATAGCGGTCAGGCCGGGTACGTCGGCACGTCACGGCCGGATGCGGGATCGAGTACGCCGAAGGGGGCGTCCCCCGCACGGGGCGCCCCCTTGGACCTGCGGACCGGGACCCGGTGGCCGGGTGCCGGTGCCTACTTGGCGCGGTCGAAGTCGACCGCGCTGTACGCGCGCAGCTTCGAGAGCCGGTGGTCGGAGTCGATCTTGCGGATCGTGCCCGACTTGGAGCGCATGACCAGCGACGACGTCGAGGCGTTGGCCGCGCGGTAGCGCACTCCCTGAAGCAGTTCGCCGTCGGTGATGCCGGTCGCGACGAAGAACACGTTGTCGCCCTTGACCAGGTCGTCCGTCGACAGCGTGCGGTCCAGGTCGTGGCCCGCGTCGATGGCGCGCTGGCGCTCGGCGTCGTCCTGGGGCCACAGCTTGCCCTGGATCACGCCGCCCAGACACTTGATCGCGCAGGCCGAGATGATGCCCTCGGGGGTGCCGCCGATGCCCATCAGCAGGTCGACGCCGGTGCCCTCGCGGACGGCCATGACCGAGCCCGCGACATCGCCGTCCGAGATGAACTTGATGCGGGCGCCGGTCTCGCGGATCTCCTTGACGATGCCCTCGTGGCGGGGGCGGTCCAGGATCATGACCGTGACGTCCTCGGGCGTGGAGTTCTTGGCCTTGGCGACACGGCGGATGTTGACCGATGCGGGCGCGTTGATGTCCACGTAGTCCGCGGCCTCGGGGCCGGTGACCAGCTTGTCCATGTAGAACACGGCGGACGGGTCGAACATGGCGCCGCGGTCGGCGGCGGCCAGTACGGCGATGGCGTTCGGCATGCCCTTCGCACAGAGGGTCGTGCCGTCGATCGGGTCGACGGCGATGTCGACCTCGGCGCCGGTGCTGTCGCCGATGCGCTCACCGTTGAAGAGCATCGGGGCTTCGTCCTTCTCGCCCTCGCCGATGACGACGACGCCGTTCATCGAGACGGTGGAGACGAGGGTCCGCATGGCCCTGACGGCGGCACCGTCCGCGCCGTTCTTGTCGCCGCGGCCGACCCAGCGGCCCGCGGCCATGGCGGCGGCCTCGGTGACCCGGACGAGCTCCAGGGCGAGGTTGCGGTCGGGAGCCTCGGGGGAGACCTCGAGCTCGGAGGGGAGATGATGCTCGGTCATCGGAGAGCACCTTTCTGCTGATACAAAAAAGTGGCGCGCCCGTAGGGCGTCCTTGGAAGGGCGGTGGTGGGACACGGGAGGGCGGCCGGATGAGGGATTGTGAACGACTCTATCCGCAGGCCGACAAAATGAGCAGAGGGCCCCACGCATGAGCGCCCCGGACGGCCGGGACCGGACCGGGGGAAGGCGCGTTCGCGGCGCCTGAGACCATGGGGGCGTGGCAGGAAGACAAGGCACTCAGACCGTCAAGAACATGCTGTGGTCGTTGGTGGTGATCGCCCTCGTCGCGGGCGTGATCTACATCTTCGTCCCCCATGACGAGTCCAAGACCCCCTCCAAGAGGGTCGACTACCGCGTGGAGCTCCTGACGGCCCGGCGGGCCGCGGCCTACCCGGTGGCGGCACCCGAGGGCCTCTCCAAGAAGTGGACGCCGACGTCGGTGCGGTTCAACGGCGCCGACGACGACACCTGGCACCTGGGCTTCCTCGACCCCGACGAGCAGTACGTCGCGATCGAGCAGTCCGCCGCGAAGCCGGGCGCCTTCATCAAGAAGGTCACCCAGGACGCCAAGAAGACCGAGGCCGCCGAGGAGATCAACGGCCGCACCTGGCAGCGCTACAAGGGCCCGAAGTACGACGCCCTGGTGATCAGCGGCGAGGGTGCGACGACGGTGGTCACGGGCACGGCGTCCTTCGGGCAGCTGGCGAAGATGGCGGAGTCGCTGAAGATGGCGTGATCCCTCGGACGTCCTTGGACCCCCTCGGACGTCCTTCGACCCCGTGGACGTCCTTCGACCCCGCGGACATCCTCTGGTCCCACGGTTCGCAACGCGTGAAAGGGCCCCGGCACAGACAGTGCCGGGGCCCTTTCACGTTGCTGTCGCGGGCGCCGTTCGCGCACCGCGCGGCCGGCCGGGCCGGACCGCGGGCCGGGTCAGACCGTGGTGACGACGTCCTCGTAGGACAGGCGCGGGGAGCGCGGGAACCAGGCGTCGTCGCCCGGCTTGCCGATGTTGACGACCATCAGCGGGGTGTGGTCGTCGTCCAGGAACTCCTTCTGGAGGCCGGCCGGGTCGTAACCCGTCATCGGGCCCGCGGAGAGACCGGCGGCGCGCACGCCGACGATGAAGTACGCGGCCTGCAGCGAGGCGTTCAGCTGGGCGGCCTGCTCGCGGACCGGGCGCTCGGTGAAGAAGGCGTCCTTGGCCTGCGGGAAGTGCGGGAACAGCGCCGGGAGCTCCTCGTGGAACTCGTTGTCGGCGGAGAGGATCGCGACGAGCGGCGCGGTCGCCGTCTTCGGGCGGTTGCCCTCGGCCATGTGCTGGACCAGGCGCTCGCGGGCCTCGGGGGAGCGGACCAGGGTGACGCGCAGCGGCGACTGGTTGAAGGCGGTCGGGCCGTACTTGACCAGGTCGTAGATCGCCTGGACCTGCTCGTCGGTGACCGGCTCGTCGGTGAAGGTGTTCGCGGTGCGGGCCTCGCGGAAGAGCAGGTCCTGGGCGGCGGGGTCAAGTGCGAGAGACATGGATCAACCTTCTTGAGCGTACGGGGGTGTCTGCCGGGCCCGTCTCCGAGCCCGCCAGAACGACAGTACGCCGATGATGTACAACTTTCAATCAAAACTGGAGCTGCGTGATCCGGTTCACAAACCGCAGGTCAGCGCTGTTTTGTCGGGGAGGGGCGGTGCCGCGTGCGAGCGCTGCGCGGCACCGCCTCAGGAGTCGTCCTCGTCCTCGCCCAGCTCCGGGCCCGCCAGGGCCGCGTCGAGCCGCGCCCGGGCGCCGTCCAGCCAACGGCGGCAGATCTTCGCCAGCTCCTCGCCGCGCTCCCACAGCGCGAGCGACTCCTCCAGGGTCGTGCCGCCCGTCTCCAGGCGGCGTACGACCTCGATCAGCTCGTCCCGTGCCTGCTCGTAGCCGAGCGCGTCCGTGGAGCCCGTGGCCTCGTCCGTCTTGCTGGTCATGCGCCCACCCTAATTCTCGGCATTGTCGTCATTTTGTGCGGCTAGTGCGGCTAGTGCGGCTTGTGTGGCCTGTGCGCCGGGCATGGCCCTGTGCGGCTCGTATGGCCTGTGCGGCTTGTACGGCCTGTACGGCACGTGTGGTCTACGTGTCCTGTGCGGTCTACGTGTCCTGTGTGGCCTAGGTGTCCTGTGCGGGTCCGACCGCTCGTACCGTGAAGCTGCCCTCGGCGACGCGCGCCCTCAGCTCTTCGCCCTCGGTCACCTCTTCGGATGCGCGGACGACCGCGCCGTCCGGCTTCTGCAGCACCGCGTACCCCCGCTGGAGGGTCGCGGCGGGCGAGAGGGCCACCACGCGCGCGTGGGTGTGCGTCAGCTCCGAGCCGGCCCGGTCGAGGAGGTGCCCGAGCGTGCGGCGGCTGCGGTCGACGAGCGCCGCCACCTGCTCCTCGCGCTCCTCCACCATGCGGTGCGGATGCTCCATGCAGGGGCGGGCCAGCGCGTGCCCGAGGCCGCGGGTCTCGCGGTCGAGGAAGGCGTCCATGCTGCGCCGGGCGCGGTCGCGGAGCCACTGCACGCGCTCGTACTCCTCGCCGACGTCCGGCACGACCTTCTTGGCGGCGTCGGTGGGCGTGGAGGCGCGCAGGTCCGCCACGTAATCCAGGAGCGGATTGTCCGGCTCGTGGCCGATCGCGGAGACGACCGGCGTACGACAGGCGGCGACCGCCCGCACCAACTGCTCGTCCGAGAACGGCAGCAGGTCCTCCACGCTGCCGCCGCCCCGCGCCACGATGATCACGTCGACCTCGTCGATCGCGTCCAGGTCCTGCACGGCCTGCACGACCTGCGGGACGGCGTGCACGCCCTGCACGGGGACGTTGCGCACCTCGAAGCGGACGGCGGGCCAGCGGTGCCGCGCGTTCTCCAGGACGTCGCGCTCGGCGGCCGACGCGCGGCCCGTCACCAGGCCGATGAGCTGCGGCAGGAAGGGCAGTGTCCGCTTGCGCTCGGCCGCGAAGAGGCCCTCCCCGGCGAGGCTCTTCTTCAGCTGTTCGATCCGCGCGAGCAGCTCGCCGACGCCGACCGGCTTTATCTCGGCGGCCCGCAGCGACAGCTGCCCCCGGGGCGCGTACCACTCGGGCTTGGCGTGCACGACGACCCGGGCGCCCTCGGCCACGACGTCCGCCACGGCGTCGAACACCTGGCGGTAGCAGGTGACGCTCACGGAGATGTCGTGCGACGGGTCGCGCAGCGTCATGAAGACCACGCCGGCGCCCGGCCGGCGGGACAGCTGCGTGATCTGTCCCTCGACCCACACCGCACCGAGCCGGTCGATCCACCCGCCGATGAGTCGCGACACCTCGCCTACGGGGAGGGGGGCGTCGGGGGAGGTATTGAGAGCCATGTGCCGAGCGTAGTCTGGCCGCGCGGCCCTGGACGTTGCCGTGGTGCCCCGCGCCTTGGCTGTGGCCTTCCCCGGTGCCGGGGTGCTGTTTCCGTTCGTCGGCCGGCGTTCGGCTGCGGGGCCTCTGTGGCTGGGCGCGCCGTTCCTCGCGCCCCTGGACGCCTGCTCGGCTCCGCTGGACGCCTGCTCGGCTCCCCTGAACGCCCGCTCGGCTCCCCTTAGACGTCCGGTCGGGTCCTGCCCCGGCTCTGCACCGCCAGTACCACCAGGCCCGCCGCCAGCCAGATCGCGCCCACCACCTGGGCGGAGGTTGCCGCCTCCCAGATGACCGCCACGACGATCGCCGCTCCCAGGACCGGGATCAGTACGTGGCGCCACCAGCTGAAGCCGTCCTCGCGGTGGCGGATCGCGAACCAGCCCACCACGCTCGCGTGCAGCAGCAGGAACGCCGTCAGCGCGCCGATGTCGACCACCGACACCAGGTGGTCCATGCCGTCGTCCCTGCGGGCCGCCCACACCGCGGCCACCATCGTCACCACGGCCGCGCACAGCAGCGCCACCCGCGGCGTCCCGGAGTCCGTCCTGGACAGGGCCTTCGGCAGGCGCCGGTCGCGGGCCATCGCGAAGAGGAGCCGGCCCGCGGCGGCCTGCCCGGCGAGCGCAGCGAAGGCCGCGCCGATCGCCTTGCTGACGGCCACCAGCTTCGACAGCCACTCCCCGGCCGCCGCCTGCGACGTGTCGTAGAACGCCGTGCCCTGCTTGCCGGGGTCCGCCGCGAGCTCCGCCGAGGACATCGGCTCCAGGAGCGCCACCAGATACGTCTGGGCGACGAAGAGCACGCCCGTGAGTGCCAGACAGAACAGCACCGCCCGCGCGACCTTCGCCGAGCCGCCCGTCACCTCCTCGGCGAACGTCGCGATGGCGTCGAAGCCCAGGTACGAAAGGACCGCGATCGACACCGCGCCCACCACCGCCGACAGCGCGAACGCGCCCTGCGAGCCGTCGCCGGTCAGCGGCGAGAGCCAGCCGCGCTGCGCGCCGTCCCTGATCAGGACGACCACGGCCGAGCCGACGAAGACGAGCAGGACCACGATCTCCATGGCGAGCACCGCGAAGCCCACCCGGGCCGCCGCCCGCACGCCCCACAGGTTCAGCGCGGTCGTGATGAGCACCGCGATCGCCGTCCACACCCACCGGGACACCGAAGGCACCAGCGAGTTCATGGCGATCCCGGAGAAGAGGTACGCGACCGCCGGGATGAGCAGATAGTCGAGCATCGCCATCCACCCGGCGATGAACCCCGGGCCCTTGCCGAGCCCCACGCGCGCGTAGGCGAAGACGGAGCCCGCGTGGGGGGCCACCCGCACCATCTGCGCGTAGCTGAAAGCGGTGAACGCCATCGCGACCGTGGCGATCAGGTAGACGAGGGCGACCGCGCCGTGGGACTTCGCGTCGAGCGTCCCGTAGATGCCGACCGGCGCCATGGGGGCGATGAAGAGGAGACCGTAGACCACGAGGTCCCGGAAGCCGAGACTTCGCCGCAGGCCCTCACCCTCGGCGGGCTCGGCCCCCGCGGCATGGGCTCCCGTACTGGCGGACTGTCCGGACATCGTGCCTCCGTAGATCAACGCAGGCCCCCAGTCTCTCCAACCGGGCGATCTTTGACGCGCTGGACGCGGCCTTACGATGGTGGGCATGACTGCAACGCCTGGCTCCCGCCGTGTCCTGCTCGCCGCTCCCCGTGGCTACTGCGCGGGCGTGGACCGTGCCGTGATCGCCGTCGAGAAGGCCCTGGAGCAGTACGGGGCCCCGATCTACGTACGCCACGAGATCGTCCACAACAAGTACGTCGTGCAGACCCTGGAGAAGAAGGGTGCGATCTTCGTCGACCAGACGACGGAGGTCCCCGAAGGCTCCATCGTGATGTTCTCCGCGCACGGCGTGGCCCCGACCGTCCACGCGGAGGCCGCCGAGCGCAAGCTCGCCACCATCGACGCGACGTGCCCGCTGGTCACGAAGGTCCACAAGGAAGCGGTCCGGTTCGCCAAGGACGACTACGACATCCTCCTGATCGGCCACGAGGGCCACGAGGAGGTCATCGGGACCTCCGGCGAGGCGCCCGACCACATCACGCTGGTCGACGGCCCCGACGACGTCGCGAACGTCGAGGTCCGCGACCCGGACAAGGTCGTCTGGCTTTCCCAGACCACGCTGTCCGTGGACGAGACGATGGAGACGGTCGACGCCCTCAAGGGCAAGTTCCCCAACCTCCTCTCGCCGCCCAGCGACGACATCTGCTACGCCACGCAGAACCGCCAGACCGCGGTGAAGAAGCTCGCCGAGGACGCCGAGCTGGTCATCGTCGTCGGCTCCAAGAACTCCTCGAACTCCATCCGCATGGTCGAGGTCGCCCTGGACGCGGGCGCCGCCGCCTCGCACCTCGTCGACAAGGCCGACGAGATCGACGAGGCGTGGCTGGAGGGCGTGACCACGGTCGGCCTGACCTCGGGCGCCTCCGTGCCGGACGTGCTGGTCGACGGCGTCATCGAGTGGCTCGCCGAGCGGGGTTACGCCGACGTGGAGACCGTCAAGACGGCCGAGGAGTCCATCACCTTCTCGCTGCCCAAGGAGCTCCGCCGCGACCTGCGCGCCGAGGCCGCCGAGCTGTCACAGGGCTGATCGCCCCGTACCGTTGGGTCCATGCAGATCTTCGGTGTGGACATCGGCGGATCAGGGATCAAGGGCGCTCCCGTGGACCTGGACCGTGGAGACCTGGCACAAGAACGGCACAAGGTACTGACCCCGCACCCGGCGACGCCGGACGCGGTGGTCGAGGGCGTGCGCGAGGTCATCGAGCACTTCGGCTGGACCGGCCCCGTCGGCGCCACCTTCCCCGGCGTGATCACGGACGGCACGGCGCGCACGGCCGCCAACGTCGACAAGAGCTGGATCGGCACGGACATCCGCAAGCTGGTCTCCGACCGGCTCGACGGCGCTCCCGTCACCGTCCTGAACGACGCGGACGCGGCGGGCGTCGCCGAGATGCACTTCGGCGCCGGCCAGGGGCGTACCGGCACGGTCATCCTGCTCACCCTCGGCACGGGCATCGGCAGCGCCCTCTTCACCGGCGGCAGGCTCGTCCCGAACAGCGAGCTCGGCCACCTGGAGCTGCGCGGCCACGACGCGGAGAAGAAGGCCTCGTCCAAGGCCCGCGAGGACGAGGGCCTGACCTGGGAGCACTGGGCGCGCCGCGTCCAGAAGTACCTGGCGCACGTGGAGATGCTGTTCTCGCCCGAGCTGTTCATCATCGGCGGCGGCGTCAGCCGCAAGGCGCACAAGTTCCTGCCGCTCATCGAGGGCATCTCGGCGGAGATCGTCCCGGCGCAGCTGCAGAACAACGCGGGCATCGTGGGAGCGGCGATGGCGGCGGCGGAGGCGTAGGCCCTCGCGGGCCGTCGGAGGGTCAGGCGGTCGGCAGGCGCTTCCCGCGGGCCGCGGGTCGTGGCGCCGCCGCCCGGGCCTGCCGCCGCTTCAGCATCAGCCGGATCTTGCGTACGGTCACGATGAGCCCGGCGACGAGCGTCCCGCCGTACAGCCAGCCCGCGTGCAGCGCCAACGTCGTCACGAGCCCCATGAACTGGCCGCCGAACCCGCCGGAGCCCCCGGAGACGGGCAGCACCCCGGCCGCGAAGGCGATCGGCACGCCGACCGGGGCGGTGACCAGGTCGGCCGGGCGCACCCACAGGGCGGTCAGCGCGGCCACGAGCACGAACAGGACGCCGTACGCGACGACGGAACCGCCTCCGATCAGGCGGATCACGCAGGCGAGCAGGAACATCACCGCCGTGCAGAAGAGCCCGCTGCCGAGCCCCGTCAGGCGGGGATTCGGCATCTGACGCAGGGCGCGGATCCCCTGGCCGAGGGGGCCGCGGCGCAGCGTGCGGTAGAGCGGTGTCCTGCGCAGGGCGCGGACGAACGGGGGCACGGGGCGGCGCCGGCGCGGCTCGGCCCGGTACACGGTGCCCGGCTCGACGGGCCGGCCCTGCGGGGGCAGCGGGGCGGGCCTGCGGGGCCGGGCCGGCGAGGCGGCCTTGGGGGCGGCGGACTGAGGGGGACGCGTCCTGTGTTGCTCCACTGGACCAACCTAGGCGCGGCACCGCGCCGAAGCCGTCACGGGACACGCCTTTGGGCCGACCTTGGCCACGCGTTCGAGGTGCGGCCGACGGGCAGGCGGGGGCGGCGCGGGCACGCCGTAGACTGGGGGATCGCCCCACGGTCGCTCCGGCCCTCCGGGCCGTCCACCCACTGCCCTCACGTACGGGAAGTCGCAACGTGTCGCTCACGATCGGAATCGTCGGTCTGCCCAATGTCGGCAAGTCGACCCTGTTCAACGCCCTGACCAAGAACGACGTGCTGGCGGCCAACTACCCGTTCGCCACGATCGAGCCGAACGTCGGCGTGGTCGGTGTCCCCGACACACGCCTGACGAAGCTGGCCGAGATCTTCTCCTCGCAGAAGGTCCTCCCGGCGACGGTCGACTTCGTCGACATCGCGGGCATCGTGCGCGGCGCGAGCGAGGGCGAGGGCCTGGGCAACAAGTTCCTCGCGAACATCCGTGAGTCGGACGCGATCTGCCAGGTCATCCGCGCCTTCAAGGACGAGAACGTCGTGCACGTCGACGGCAAGGTCTCGCCCAAGGACGACATCGAGACGATCAACACCGAGCTGATCCTCGCCGACCTCCAGACCATCGAGAAGGTCCTGCCGCGCCTCCAGAAGGAGTCGCGCATCAAGAAGGACATCGCCCCGAAGGTGGCGGCGGTCGAGGCGGCCAAGGAGATCCTGGAGAAGGGCGACACGCTCTTCTCGGCGGGCATCGTCCAGGGCTCCGGCAAGGAGGAGCTCCTCCACGACCTCCACCTCCTGACGACCAAGCCCTTCCTCTACGTCTTCAACGTCGACGAGGACGAGCTGACGGACGACGCGTTCAAGGCGGAACAGAGCGCGCTGGTCGCCCCCGCGGAGGCGATCTTCCTCAACGCGAAGCTGGAGTCGGACCTCGCCGAGCTGGACGAGGACGAGGCCCTCGAACTCCTCCAGTCCGTCGGCCAGGAAGAGCCCGGCCTCGCCACCCTCGCCCACGTCGGCTTCCGCACGCTCGGCCTCCAGACCTACCTCACGGCAGGCCCCAAGGAGTCCCGCGCCTGGACCATCAAGCAGGGCGCGACGGCCCCCGAGGCGGCCGGCGTCATCCACACGGACTTCCAGAAGGGCTTCATCAAGGCGGAGGTCATCTCCTTCGACGACCTGGTGGAGACGGGCTCGGTGGCGGAGGCCCGCGCGAAGGGCAAGGCGCGCATGGAGGGCAAGGAGTATGTGATGCAGGACGGGGATGTGGTGGAGTTCCGCTTCAACGTGTAGCGGGGACGTCTCCACGCGTCGCTGATCTGCCAGACGTGCAGATCAGATGGGGTCCGGCTCTTCGGGGTCGGGCCCTTGGTCTTTCCCGGTCACGGCGCTGGTCCCGGTGCTCGACGCGGTCGCCGGACGCTGCGCGGTCCTCCTCGACAGCGGGGTGCGCACCGGCACGGACATCCTGCGCGCCCTTGCCCTGGGGGGCGGACGGCGCGCTGTGCGGGCGGCCCGTGCTGTGGGGGCTCGCCGTGGACGGCGAGGCGGGCGTGCGGCACGTACTGCGCCTGCTGCACACCGAGTTGACGGAGGTCCTCCTGCTGTCGGGCTGTCCCGGCCTCGCCGTGGCACGCGAACTGCACGTCGTGCGTATCTGAGTCGTGCGTATACGTATCCACGTCGCCCGCAGCTGGGCCGAGCCCCCGTGGGCAGACTGCCCGCATGGACATCTGCCGGCTGGACGCCACCGAGCTCGCCCGCCTGGTCCGCCGCCGTGCGCTCTCCGCCCGCGAGGTGGTCACGGCGCATCTGGAGCGGATCGAGCGGATCAACCCCGCCGTCAACGCGGTCGTCACGCTCGACGCGGACGGCGCGCTCGCCGCCGCCGCGGACGCCGACGAACGCCTCGCGCGCGGTGCCGCGGAACCGGGCCCGCTGCACGGGCTGCCGATCGCCTTCAAGGACACCCATCTCACGCGCGGGATGCGCACCACCCACGGCTCCCCGCTCTTCGCCGGCTTCGTGCCCGACGAGGACGAACTCCTCGTCCGGCGCATCCAGTCGGCGGGCGCGATCCGCATCGGCAAGACCAACGTCCCCGAATTCGCGGCCGGTTCGCACACCTTCAACACCGTCTTCGGGGCGACGCGCAACCCCTACGACCTCGGCCGCAGCGCGGGCGGCAGCAGCGGGGGAGCGGCCGCGGCCCTCGCCGCCGGGCTCCAACCCCTCGCCGACGGCAGCGACATGGGCGGTTCGCTGCGCAACCCGGCCTCCTTCTGCAACGTCGTGGGGCTGCGTACGACACCGGGCCGCGTCCCTCTGGTCCCGGCCCTCGACGCGTGGGGCAGCCTCTCCGTCGCGGGCCCGATGGGCCGCACCGTCGCCGACGCCGCGCTGCTGCTCTCCGTCATGGCCGGGCCCGACGTGCGCTGCCCGCTCTCCCTCGAAGGGGGTGGCGATACGTTCCGTGCGCCTCTGGAACGGGATCTGCGCGGGCTGCGGGTCGCCTGGGCGCCCGACCTGGGCGGGCGCGTGCCGGTCGACGCGGACGTACGTGCCGTACTCGCCGAACAGCCTGCAGTCTTCGCGCAGTTGGGATGTCATGTCGAGGAGGCGTGCCCCGACCTCGACGGGGCCGACGACGTCTTCCGCGTCCTGCGCGCCCAGACCTTCGAGCAGGCGCTCGGACCGCACCTCGACGCGGCACGCGACGCGCTGCGGCCCAGCATCGTGGGAAACATCGAGGAGGGTCGGAAGCTGACCGGTGCCGACCTCGCTCGCGCGGCCGCCGAACGCACCCGCATCCACCTCGCCGCCGTCCGCTTCTTCGAACGGTACGACGTGCTGCTCGCGCCGGTCAGCCAGGTCGCGCCGTTCCCCGTGGAGTGGGAGTACCCGGAGGTCGTCGACGGGCAGCCGCAGCACTCGTACATCGACTGGATGCGGTCCGCGTACCTGCTGTCCGTGCTCGGCGCGCCCGCGCTCTCCGTGCCCGCGGGCTTCACTCCCGAGGGGCTGCCGGTCGGCCTGCAGATCGTGGGACCGCCACGGGCGGAGCGGGTGGTGCTGGAGGTGGGGGCGGCGTTCGAGGCGGCGACGGGGCACGGGCGGCGGGCACCCGGGCTGACCGGGCTGACCGGGCTGACCGGGGGGTCCGGGGGGCCCGGGGTGGCCTGAGGGGCCGCCCCGGACCGGATCCGGCCGAGCCGCCGATCACGCATCGCACGTCATACACCGAACGTCACACACCGCACGTCACGCGCCCGCGTCACAGGCTGCGAGCGGTGATGTCGCCGTACGCGGTGGTCGCGCTGATGGCGAGTTCGGCGGCGTCGTCCCCGGTGTTCCGGAGCGAGTTGCTGATACGGCCGTAGGTGGTGCCCGCGTCCAGGGACGCGGAGACACCGCGGGCCGCGCCGACCTCGATCTCGCCGTGCTGGGTGCGCAGGGTGACCGTGCCGCGCACGGCCTCGGCGATGCGGAGATCACCCTTCTGGGTGCTGATCTCCGCGGACCCGCCCACCCGGCCGAGGGTGACGTCGCCGGCCTGGAGGGTGAGACGGGTCTCGGCGGTCTCGTCGAGCTTGACCGTGGCCTGCGCGCCCTCGAAGGTGACGTCGCCGAGGCGTCCGACGCCGCGGAGTTCGGCCATGGCGGCCTTGGCCCGGACGCCGGATCCCGCGGGCAGCTGCACGGTGATCTCGACGGATCCGCCGGTGCCGAGGATCCGGCTCTTCGCCGCCGGCGCCGCGACCCGCAGGACGCCGTCCGCGTAGGCGACCTCGACCTGCTCGGCGGCCTTCACGTCGCTGCCCTTGGAGGCGTCCGCGGGCCGGACCTCGACGGTGGTGTCGGCCCGGTCGGCGGCGATGAACTGGATGCGGCCCGCGGGGATGTCGAGGACGGCCGAGACGGGGGCGGGAGTGTCGAACTTCTGCATCGTGTGCTCCTTCGTCTGCAGCGTGCGCTCCGTCGGCCCGCTGTTTCTTATGACAGAAACGCTACGTTGCGTTCATGGATCCGGCAATGAATATGTTGCGTCGTAGTCGAGGTATTGCAGGTCATAGGGCTAATATCGTTGCAATGGCCTATCGGCTAACGCAACAACACGCGCTCGTCTCATTGCAATGAGATGGAAGCGAACGCTACGTTGACCGTCACACGTCACACGTCACACGTCACACGTCGCGTGGCACGCGCCACGCGCCACGCGCCACGAAGAGGAACCGGAGAGGACCGCGATGCCGGGAGGCAGGCTCACCCAGCAGGAGCGCCAGCAGATCTCACTGGGGCTGGCCGACGGCCTCGCCTACGCGGAGATCGCCAGGCGCCTGGACCGACCCACATCGACGGTCACGCGCGAGGTCCTGCGCAACGGCGGCCCCACCGCCTACCGTGCCGACCTCGCCCACCGTGCCACCGAACACCGCGCCCACCGGCGGCGGTCCCCGGCCCCGGCTCCGGGGCGACGGGCGGCGCCCGCGCAGGCCCACGGGCGTGTCACCGAAGCGGTACGTGCGTACGAGGAGACGTTCACGCTCGTCCTCATGCAGTCGGGCATGCCCAAGATGATGTCCCGGGTGATGGCCTGCCTGACCCTCACCGACAGCGGCAGCCTCACCGCGGCCGAACTGGTCCAGCGCCTCCAGGTCAGCCCGGCGTCCGTCTCCAAGGCGATCGCGTTCCTCGACGGTCAGGGCCTGGTCCGCCGCGAACGCGACGAGCGGCGCCGCGAGCGGTACGTCGTCGACGACGACATCTGGTACCAGTCGATGATGGCGAGCGCACGGTCCACCGCCCAACTCGTAGACACCGCAAGGGAGGGCGTCGGCGTCCTCGGCCCCGGGACCCCGGCGGCGGCCCGTCTGGAGAACGTCGCCCGCTTCCTCGACTTCGTCTCCGAGAGCATCGCCCGCGCCGCGGACCAGGCCCGCGAGATCCTCCACACCAAGCCGGGGGCGACCTGAGGTTCAGGGGGGGAGGGGGGAGCGGGGGCCCAACCGTCCCGCGGGACTGCCCCCGCACTTTCACGCGCCGCCCGCAAGCCCCGTCTTCGCCCCCGCGCCGCACAGCGGGACCACCGCTGTCCGTTCGCCGAGTGCGCCGTCGCGCACCGCCGCCCAGCAGGCCACGCCCGTCGACTCCACGTAGAGACCGCGTGTCGCCAAGTCCCCCTGTGCTGACGTGATCTGATCCTCCGTCACCGTAAAGAAGGCGCCGCCGGAAGCCCGTACCGCCCGCAGGACCTGCCGCGCACGCAGTGGGCGGGGGATGGCGATGCCCTCCGCGAACGTGGGCGCCATCGGGGTCTCGCCGACCAGGTCGTCCGCCCCGGCCCGCCACGCCCCGGCCAGCGGGGCGACCGTCGCCGACTGCACCGCGTACAGCGCGGGCTGCCGTGCGATGAGACCGGCCGCGTGCAGCTCACGGACCGCGAGCGCCGCGCCGAGCAGCAGCGTGCCGTTGCCGACGGGCACGACCAGGACGTCGGGCAGTCGGCCGCCGAGGTCCTCCCAGAGCTCGTGGACGTACGTCTTCGTGCCGTGCAGGAAGTAGGGGTTGTGGACGTGCGAGGCGTAGAACGTGCCCGGTTCGTCGGCGGCGGCGCGGGCCGCGCGGGCCGTCGACTCGCGGTCGCCGTCGACGACTTCGAGGTGCGCCCCGTGCGCGCCGATCTGCTCCAGCTTCTTCGGCGACGTCCCGGCGGGGACGTACACCGTGCAGGGGAGCCCGGCCCGCGCGCAGTACGCGGCGACCGCGGTGCCCGCGTTGCCGCTGCTGTCGGCGATCACCCGGTCGGGGCCGAGGCGCTGCGCGAGCGCGGCGAGCATGACCGCGCCCCGGTCCTTGAAGGAGAGCGTCGGCATCAGGAAGTCCAGCTTGGCCGAGATCCGCCCCTCCAGCTCCACGAGCGGTGTGCGGCCCTCGCCGAGCGAGATCGCGGGGGCCGGCAGGGGCAGGCACTCCGCGTACCGCCACAGGGAATTGACCCGCCCCGACAGCTTGTCGCGGGGCGCCGGGGTGGGGGAGAAGTCCAGGTCGAGGGGGCCGCGGCAGGCCGGGCACGACCAGGCGAGGGAGTGCGCGGCCACGCGCGTCCCGTCGATCGGGCAGAAGCGGTCGGGCAGGGCGGTCGTGCCGGTCGCAGAGGTCATGCGCGCAGGCTAGTTGGGGCGGTTGTTGAAGGGGGGACGTGAGAGATCTGTGGCGTTTGGTGATGGTGCGTCATGACGGGTCCGTGGCGGTCGTGTTACGTCCGGTCCTGACCCTTGTGGGATTCCTATGGATCCGCCAATCTTTCGTCCCGACGGAGGCAAGAGTGGGCATGTTCGCTTGACATGACCCTGTCTTATGTCCCCGTGAGTGTGGGCACCACGGCACCATTCCCCCACCAGCGCACCACCTATTGAGGAGGACCCCTCAGATGGCAGTGATGCGTCAGAACCGCCGAAGACTGGCCGGGATCAGCGCGACAGCGGTCGCGGCCCTCGCCCTCGGCGTCGTCTCCGCCCTCCCGGCCACCGCCCAGCCGGACCGCGCGGCAGGCGCGATCGAGAACGCCGGCGCCCCCGGCGTGATCAAGAACAGCTACATCGTGAGCCTCGACAAGGACGGCCCCAAGGCCCGTTCCGCCGCGGGCAAGGCCCTCGCCAAGGAGTACGGCGCGAAGATCGAGCGGACCTACGACAAGGCGCTCAACGGCTACGCGGTCGCGCTCTCCGAGGCCGAGGCGAAGAAGTTCGCCGCCGACCCGGCGGTCGACGCGGTCGTCCAGAACCGGACGTTCACCGCCACCGCCACCCAGAACAACCCGCCGTCCTGGGGCCTGGACCGCATCGACCAGAAGAACCTGCCGCTCGACCAGAAGTACACCTACCCGGACTCCGCGGGCGAGGGCGTCACCGCGTACGTCATCGACACCGGCGTCCGCATCACCCACAGCGACTTCGGCGGCCGTGCCTCCTACGGCTACGACGCCATCGACAACGACAACACCGCGCAGGACGGCCACGGCCACGGCACGCACGTCGCCGGCACCGTCGCGGGCACGCTGCACGGCGTCGCCAAGAAGGCCAAGATCGTCGGCGTCCGCGTCCTGAACAACCAGGGCTCGGGCACCACCGCGCAGGTCGTCGCCGGCATCGACTGGGTGACCAAGAACGCGGTCAAGCCCGCGGTCGCCAACATGTCGCTCGGCGGCGGCGCCGACAGCGCGCTCGACACGGCCGTCCGCAACTCCGTCGCGGCCGGCATCACCTACGCCGTGGCGGCGGGCAACGAGTCGACCGACGCGTCGACCAAGTCGCCCGCGCGCGTGGCGGAGGCCATCACCGTCGGTGCCACGACCAACACCGACGCGCGGGCCACCTACTCGAACTACGGCAGCATCCTGGACATCTTCGCCCCGGGCTCCTCGATCACCTCGACGTGGAACACCAGCGACAGCGCGACCAACACCATCTCCGGTACGTCGATGGCCTCCCCGCACGTGGCGGGCGCGGCCGCGATCTACCTGGGCCAGAACCCCGCGTCGACCCCGGCACAGGTGTCCGCGGCCCTGGTCAGCGCCTCCTCCACCGGCGTCGTCGGCAGTCCCGGCACGGGCTCGCCCAACCGCCTCCTGAACGTCACCGGCGGCACGACCAACCCGCCCGGCAAGTCGTTCAGCAACACCACCGACTACGCGATCAACGACAACGCCACGGCCGAGTCGCCGATCGCCGTCACCGGCGTCACGGGCAACGCGCCCGCGTCCCTGTCCGTCCCCGTCGTCATCCAGCACACGTACATCGGCGACCTCCAGGTCCAGCTGATCGCGCCGGACGGTACGGCGTACACGCTCAAGGGCTACGGCACGGGCGGCAGCACGGACAACATCAACACCACGTACACCGTGAACGCCTCCTCGGAGACGGCCGACGGCACGTGGAAGCTCCGGGTCAGCGACAACGCGGCGCAGGACACCGGGAAGATCGACTCGTGGGGTCTCCAGTTCTAGGTCG
The DNA here is from genome assembly GCF_055593965.1 of Streptomyces sp. NPDC040622. Lineage (NCBI taxonomy): Bacteria > Bacillati > Actinomycetota > Actinomycetes > Kitasatosporales > Streptomycetaceae > Streptomyces > Streptomyces sp. NPDC040622. The sequence continues at coordinate 619,417 of NZ_JBVIXD010000002.1, forward strand.
CCGACCGGTTCGGGGCCTCCGACCGGCTCTGGGCCGTAGTCCGGCCGGGCCGTAGTCCGGTTCCAGGCCCCGGGCCGTAGGCCTGAGCGGGGCTACTCCGGTACGTGCGCGTCCTCGTCCTCGCGGAAGGGCTCCGGGTCGGTGACCCAGCCCGCCGCGAGGACGAGGCGCGAGGTGCGGTGGACGGCGAGGAAGCCGAAGGGGCGGTCCAGCGTGACCGACAGCTCCGTGGCCTTGTGCCGGGGCAGGCCCATCCAGTCCATGGCCACCGCCGTGACCGCGGCGGCACGGAAGCCCGTCGCGCCGAACGTCGCGGTCGCCGCCTGCCGCGCCGACTCCACGCCGAGAGGCCCGTCGGTGATGCCGGGGAAGGAGCCGGCGGCCGAGTCGCTCGCGGTCTCCAGGCCGAAGAGGCCGGGCGGCTCCATGAGGTCGTGATCCGCGGTGAGCGCGAACTCCACCATGTCCAGCGATACGCACGGGGGAGCGTCCCGCTCGTCGGTGCGGGTCTCGCGCACGAGCACGCCCGGTCCCGCGACCCCCCGGGACAGCTCCCCCAGCTCACCCCGCTCGGCCAGCTCGCTGCCCGGTGTCGCGGGGATGTCGCCGGTGAGCATCCCGACGCCCGTCGCGAGCACCTCGCCGGGGTTTGTGTCCGTGCCGCCGAGCAGCAGGAGTACATCCAGGTCAGCGGTGCCGCGCACGGTCACCTCGGTGACGGGACCGGACGCGCACCGGCCGATCCGTACGCTGTCCGGGCCAGGCGCCGACCGTCGGATCCCCGTGAGCCGACGCCCCCGCCACGGGCCGGCGTCCGGCTCCGTCAGGCCCCGCTCGAAGGGCACCTCCCAGTCCGTGCGCAGGGCGAGTGCGCTCGCCAGGACCAGCGCGGTGTCCGGCGTGAGCGATGCGGGCATCCGTTCGATCCGGCCGTCCGTCCGCGCGGACGCCCACGCGTCCAGCGTCGCCGCGTCCGCCGCGAGGTCCCCGGTGAGCACCCCGACGGCCTCGGCGGGGAGGCCCGCCAGCCAGGCGTCCCGCAACGTCAGGGTCCGCTTCGTCCACAGGCCCACCGCCGCGTCCACGCCCCGCACCGCGTCCAGCGCGGCGAGCAACTCGCGTGCCGCGCCCGCCGCCTCGTTCGCCGGCAGGCCCAGCGCGTCCGCGAGTTCGGAGCGGGCGGCGCCGTCCGCACCGTCCGCGAGGAAGGCGAGCAGGGGCCAGACGCCGGGTGCCGAGAAGACCGTGCCGCGGTCGGCGGAGGCGGTCGCCGCCCATCGCGAGGTCAGGCCGTTGACGGCCTGGACGACTGCCCGTCTTGTAGAGGTTTGCTGCGGCATTGCCTTTTCGCTCCTGCCCCCGATTACGATGCGTCAAGCCCTCCGCACCGCCCGCCCAGAATCCAGGAGCACGCTACCCGTGGACATACCGCCGCCGCAGGGTCCGTACGCGCCTCCTCCGGGGCGACAGGAGCAGCAGGGCCAGCAGGGGAACCAGGGCCAGCAGGAGAACCAGGGACAACAGGGGCAGCCGGGTGCGCCGTGGCCCCCGCCCGGACACCCGCCGCCCGGACACCCCCCGTACCAAACGTGGCCCGGCCCGTACTCCCCGTACTCCCGGCCGCCGGTGAACGGCTTCGCGATCGCCTCTCTCGTCCTCGGGATCCTCTGCTTCCTGCCCGCCGTCGGCCTGATCCTCGGCCTCGTCGCGCTCGCGCAGATCAAGAGGAAGGGGGAGCGCGGCAAGGGCCTGGCGGTCGCGGGAAGCGTCGTCTCCGTCGTCGGCCTCCTGCTGCTCGTCCTCGCCGTCGTGACGGGCGGCGCCCGCGACTTCGCCGAGGGGTTCCGGGACGCGGCGCGCGACTCCCGGCAGAACGCAGGCGCCTTCCCCGTCGACAAGGGCGGCTGCTTCGACGCGCCCGACGGGAAGCTCGACTCCATGACGTACGCCTTCCAGGTCGACGAGGTGCCGTGCGCCGGGCGTCACGACGGCGAGGTCTTCGCGTCGTTCCGCGTGGACCACGCCCGTTATCCGGGGGACGACGAGCTCGTCGAGCTCGCCGAGAGCAGGTGCGCGGACCTCCAGTTCGCGTACGTCATGGACAGCTGGGTGGACCCGGGCGACGCCGAGATCTACTACTTCATGCCCGACCGGACCACCTGGCGCCAGGGCGACCGCCACGTCACCTGCCTCTTCGGCGCCTCGGACCCGGCCCACCCGCTGAAGGGCCCCCTGCGCCGCGACGCCACGACGCTCGACGCCCACCAGCTCGCCTACGTGAAGGCGGACCGGGCTTTTGAGAAGGCGTACGGGACGGCGCCCGCCCAGGAGCTGATCGAGGACGACCTCGAAGGGCACAAGAAGTGGGCGGCTCGCGTCGACAAGGGCCTCGCCGAGCAGGCGCGGCTGCTGCGCGCGCACGACTGGCCCGCGGCGTCGCGGAGGCACGTCGAGGCGCTGGCCGCCGAGATCGACGAGGGGCGCAAGGAGTGGGCGAAGGCGGCCGGGGCCACCGACGCCGACAGGTACTACGACCACCAGGTGGCGGGCCTGCGGGGGATCGGCGACAAGAAGGCCGCGGTGGCCCGCAAGTCCCTCGGCCTGGCGACGACTTCGCCGCGCGACGCGACACCGGGGGACGGCCCGGAGTCGGGGCTCGACGAGGAGCACGGGGGCGACGCGGCGGTGTGAGGGGCGCGGGCGTCCGGTCCCGTCACGCAGGCACCCTGAGGCATCCTAAGAACACCCTGAGGGGTTTTTGTCCGCTTCTGTGATAGTTCTTCGGTGTGACGTCCGTCGTGCCGCCGCCCGCCGTGGCCCGGGTCCTGCTCCTCACCACCGGCCTCCTGAACGCGGGCCTCGCCGTCCTCGTCGCCGCCCCGCTGCCCCGCGTCCCGCTCTTGGTGCTCGTCGCGGCCGCGATCACCTCCTGGGGGCTCGTGCTGCTGCTGCCGGGGCTGCTCGGGCTCGTGGCAGCCGTGTCCGCGGGCGGACGCCACCCCTGGTGCGCGGGGCTCGCCGCCCTCGCCTCCTTCGCCGCCCTCGTCTACGGAGTGATGCCGTACGCGGCCGCCTACGGCACCGCGGAGCGCCAGGGGCAACGGCTCGCGCCCTCCCGGTACTTCGAAGGCATCAACTACGCCAAGGTGCCCGACGGCGCACGCACCCTCACGTACGCGCGCGTGGGCGCGAGTCCCGGCGGGCACGGGGCGTACCGCAAGAAGGCGCAGAAGCTGCGCCTCGACCTGTGGGCGCTGCCCAAGCGGGCCGCGGTGCGGCGGCCCGCCGTGGTCTGGGTGCACGGCGGGGGCTGGAACAAGGGGCACCGCAGTCAGACCCCCGAATGGAACCGCTGGTTCAACGCGCGCGGGTGGTCGGTCTTCGACATCGACTACCGCCTCGCGCCGCTGGCCACCCAGCTCGACCAGATCGGCGACGTGAAGTGTGCGGTCGGCTGGGTGCGGCGGCACGCGCGCGTGTACGGCATCGATCCCGACCGCCTTCTCCTTGCGGGCAGTTCGGCGGGCGGCAACCTCGCGCTCGCCGCCGCGTACACGGAGGACGACGGCCGCGTTCCCGCGTCCTGTTCCGTGCGGGACAGTTCCGTCGCCGGCGTCGTCTCGCTCTACGGGCCCACCGACATGGGGCGCCTCATCGCAGGGACCGCGCTGCGCCGCGACCCCATGATCCCGCGCCTGATGGGCGGTTCGGCGGCCACCGCCCCCGCCCGCTACCGCCTCGGGTCGCCCGCCCGTCTCGTCCGGGGCGACGTACCGCCCACGCTGCTGCTGCACGGGAGCGCGGACCGGGCCGTGCCGGTGGCGCAGGCGCGTGAGCTGGCCCGGCGGCTGAAGGGGGTCGGCGCCCCGGCGAAGTACGTCGAACTGCCGTGGGCCGATCACTGTTTCGACGTGAACTGGGGAAGTTGGGGTAGTCAGATCGCACGGGCCGCGACTGAACGTTTCCTCACCAGGCTTGAGCGTTCGCTATATCCGGGGAAAGGCCCTGCGTAAAGACCTGACCCGGGAGAAATCATCACTTCGGGTGATTCCTTGGCCTTGGGTTGCGGCCAACAACCCACGGTTGCCAGGCTGTTGCTGTCTGTCAACCTGATGGGAGTGGCCAGTGACTTTCGGTGAACAGCCGGCGTATCTGCGCGTAGCGGGTGATCTCCGCAAGAAGATCGTCGACGGTTCGCTGCCGCCGCACACCCGACTTCCCTCGCAGGCGAGAATCCGCGAGGAGTACGGGGTGTCGGACACGGTCGCCCTGGAGGCGCGCAAGGTCCTGATGGCCGAGGGCCTGGTCGAGGGCCGTTCGGGATCCGGCACGTATGTGCGCGAGCTCCCCGTCCCGCGCAAGATCGCCCGCACCGGCTACCGCGCGGTGAACGGCGGTTCGACCCCGTTCCGCCAGGAGCAGGCCGCCGACGGCGTGCGCGGCACCTGGGAGTCGCGCAGCGAGCAGACCGAGGCGAGCGCGGCGGTCGCCGAGCGGCTCGACATCAAGCCGGGCGAGCGCGTGATGTGCACCAAGTACGTCTTCCGGGACGCGGGGGAGGCCATGATGCTCTCCACCTCCTGGGAGCCCCTGGCCATCACCGGGCGCACCCCCGTGATGCTCCCGGAGGAGGGCCCGCTGGGCGGCTGCGGGGTGGTCGAGCGGATGGCCGCCATCGACGTCGTCGTGGACAACGTCGCGGAGGAGGTCGGCGCCCGCCCCGGCCTGGCCGAGGAGCTGACCGCGCTCGGCGGCGTCCCCGGCCACGTCGTCCTCGTCGTCCACCGGACGTACTACGCCTCGGGCCGCGCGGTCGAGACGGCCGACGTCGTGGTGCCGGCCGACCGCTACCGGATCGCGTACCACCTGCCCGTGAAGTGAGGCCTGCGGGCCGCCTCCCGGCAGGTGGCTGCCCGGATTCCGGAGGGGCCCGTCCGCCCCTCGTGATCACGAGTTAACGCCCCGCCCGGTTCCGTAACCCCGGGGCAACGGCCTGCCGACCCACCCCGTCACGCGCGGCTCCTACCTTCCCCGTCCTACCCGCAATCCGGCCGGACGACAGGAAGCCACATGATGGAGACGACGGTCACCCGCGAGCCGGGCAGCCGCGACGAAGGACCGCCCCGGCGCAGTTACGCCAGGATGGCGGCCGACGAGAGCCGCGAGGACTACTCGCTGCGGTACGCCCCGCACTCCTTCCGGCGGTGGTCGCCGACGATGGTGGCCTCCACCGCGCTCGGCGGCATCGCCTACCTCGCGGACTTCGCGATCGGCGCGTCCATCGTCTTCACGTACGGCTTCACCAGCGGGCTCGCCTCGATCCTGTGCGCGGCCACGGTCATCTTCGTGACCGGCATCCCGATCGCGCGGGCCTGTGCCACCTACGGCCTGGACATGGACCTGGTGACGCGGGGGGCGGGTTTCGGCTATTTCGGGTCGACCCTCACGTCCCTCATCTACGCCTCGTTCACCTTCATCTTCTTCGCCCTCGAAGGCTCGATCATGGCGCAGGCCATGCACCAGGCCGTCGGGCTCCCCGTGGAGATCGGCTACCTGGCGACGACGCTGATCGTCATCCCGATCGTCTTCCGCGGCATGGGGGCCCTGGCCAAGGTGCAGGCCTGGACGCAGCCGGTCTGGATCATCGGCATGATCCTTCCGTTCGTGGTGCTCGCCTTCGAGGCGCCCGACGCGTGGGGCGCGTTCTCCTCCTTCGGCGGCACGGAGGGCGCGGGCAGCGGCTTCTCCTGGATCGGCTTCGGCCTCGGCACAGGCGTCGCCCTCTCCCTCATCGCGCAGATCGGCGAGCAGGCGGACTACCTGCGCTTCATGCCCGCCAGGACCGAGCGGAACAAGCGGCGCTGGAACCTCGCCGTCCTCGCGGCCGGACCCGGCTGGGTCGTCATCGGCGCGGCCAAACAACTGGGCGGCGCCTTCCTGGCGTTCGTCGCCCTGGAGGCCGTCGGCACGACGCACGCCCTGGAGCCCATCGCCCCGCAGATCGAGGCGCTGAGGCCCTGGCTCGGTTCCGTCGCGCTGCCGGCCGCCGCCCTGTTCGTGATCGTCTCGCAGGTCAAGATCAACGTGACCAACGCCTACAGCGGCTCGCTCTCCTGGTCGAACTTCTTCTCCCGCGTCACGCACCGGCACCCGGGCCGCGTCTGGTACATCTTCCTCAACCTCGCCATCGCGCTGACGCTGATGGAGATGAACATGTTCGCGGCCCTGAACACCCTCCTCGGCTTCTACTCGAACGTGGGCATCGCCTGGATCACGGCGGTCGCCGCCGACCTGGTCATCAACAAGCGGGCCGGCTGGAGCCCTCCGTACATCGAGTTCAAGCGGGCGTACCTGTACGCGGTGAACCCCGCCGGATTCGGCGCGATGGTGATCGCCTCGACGGTCTCCATCCTCGCGTTCGCGGGCCTGTTCGGCCGGTACGCGGAGGCCTTCTCGACCTTCATCGCGGCCGGACTCGCCCTCACCCTCTGCCCGTTGATCGCCTGGGCGACCCGGGGCAAGTACTACCTGGCGCGCCCCAACACGGTCAACGGCCCGCACGCGCAGGGCCCGGCGGCCGCCGACATCACCGCCACCCACACCTGCGGCGTCTGCGCGACGGCCTACGAACTGCCCGACATCGCGGACTGCCCCGTCCTCGCGGGCCCGATCTGCTCACTGTGCTGCTCGCTGGACGCCGAGTGCGGGGACGTCTGCCGTACGTCGCCGTCGGGCGAGCCGGTCCTGATGCCGATGCCCACGGTGCGCGCCGACTGACCGGCGAGGGGGCGCCCGGTCGGGGGCGTACGGCGAGGGGGCGCATCCCTACGGATGCGCCCCCTGCCCTTTCCCGGGCGTTGGCCGATAGGGACCCTCCCGCGTACCTCTTTGTGCAAACTCGTATCCGCTGCGTAAAGGTCGGGCGTAGGCTCGGGCATATGCGGATTGCGGTTTCCTTACTGATCGAGGCGTGGGGCGCGCCGGGGGTGGCGAACGGAGGGGCGCAATGAATGACAGCACGGTCGTGCTTCCCTGGTTCGTCATACGCCAGGACGACAACGGCAACCGCTATCGCGTGGGCAGGTACGCGACGAAGGCAGAGGCCCAGAAGATCGCGGACAGCCTCGACGACCGCGGACACCGGCAGCTCTACTGCGTCGAGCGGATGAGCCCGAACGGCGGCGGCCACTGACCGCCCCCCGGGAGCCCGCCCGGCGTAACGCCTAGGCTCCCGGCATGAACGAACACACCGTGGCGGCCGAACGCATCGTGGTGGGCGCTGCCCTGTACGACGCCGGACGCCTGCTCGCCGCGCGGCGCAGCGCACCCCCCGAACTCGCGGGCGGCTGGGAGCTGCCCGGCGGCAAGGTCGAGCCCGGTGAGCGGTGCGAGGACGCGCTGGTGCGCGAGCTCCGCGAGGAACTGGGCGTGGAGGCCGAACTGACCGGCCGTGTGCCGGGGGAGTGGCCGCTCGCCAAGGGGTACGTCCTGCGGGTGTGGACGGCCCGCCTCGTCTCGGGTGCCCCCGAGCCCCTGGAGGACCACGACGAGCTGCGCTGGCTCGCCCCCGAACGGATCTGGTCGGTCGACTGGCTGACGGCGGACGTCCCGGCCGTCACGGCCGTCACGGAGACGGCGGCGCCCGGCCTGCCGCACGCCACGCACTGACCCCGCCTACGCCGTTCGTGCCACAGTGCGCCCCGTTACGCGGTAAACCCACCTGGATATCGGGTATGTGCCCATTAACCCCATGAAACCGGACAGGTTCAGCTACTGGTCTGGAAGTGATCGGCGTGATCGACACCGAAGGCGACTGCGCCGAGTGGACGTTCCCCGCGGACCCCGGCGCGGTCCGCACCGCTCGCACCGTCGTCCGCAAGCAGCTCGCCGACTGGGGCCTCGCGGCCCTCGGCGACGTCACCGTGTTGCTCGTGAGCGAGTTGGTGACCAACTCTCTGCGGCATGCCTCCGGGCCCATCGGCGTACGTCTCGTACGCCCCGCGGACCCCGCGGGCACCCTGCTCGTGGAGGTGTCCGATCCGCTCCCCGACCCGCCCCTGGAGCGCGCCGCCGCACCTGATGACGAGGGCGGGCGCGGCCTCCAGCTGGTGTCCCGCTCATCGAGGCGCTGGGGCACACGGCCGGGTCGAACGGGCAGGACGGGGAAGACGGTGTGGTTCGAGCTGGCGTTGCCGGGTTAGAAGACTGGCAGTGTGCGAGAGGCGTCCGGCACAAGGGCGGCGCGGGCCAAAAAGCGTCGAGTGCGTGCCGTGATCGTGAACGCCGTGTGGCGCTGCACCGTAGTGCTGGATACTGCGGGCAGCCGTATGCGGTGACCGATGCCGGACGCGGTGAGCTGGAGGGGACGGTTCGCGTGAGCGAGATACCGGCGAAGGCGACGGAGTTCGACGGTCCGTCGGGCGACGCGATGGCCCACGGGGCCGCGAACGACGCGACGGGCGACGCGGCCCCTGGCGACGCGAAGAGCGACGGAGGGGCCGGCGACGGCCCGGCCGACGGGGCGGGCGGGGCCGGTGGCGGGTTCGGCGACGTGCCCGTCGACGAGACGTGGCAGCGGAACCCACCCGGTTCGATCTACGACTACATCAAGGTCGCCTCGTTCTCGATCGGGGCCGACGGCCTGGTCGACCAGTGGAGCGTGCGCGCCGAGCGGCTGTTCGGCGTGGCCGCGCGGGACGCCGTGGGCAAGGATCCCATCGAGGCCTTCGTGCCGCCGGAGCTGCGCGCGGGCGGGTACCGCAAGATGGCGGAGATCCTCGACGGACGGGAGTGGACGGGCGTCGTCCCCTTCCGCCTCCCCGAGGACGCCCCGGTGCCCGGTGCCAGCGGCGGCGGTCAGGGCGGCGGGCGCGGCGCCGGCGGCCTGGAAGGCCTCGCCGAGGTCTATGTCATGCCGACCGAGACGGAGGACGGCGAGCGGGCCGCGGTCTGCATCGTCGTCGACGTCCGCGTGCTCCGGCAGATCGAGACGGACCTCGCCGCGTCGCAGGCCATTTTCGGCCAATCTCCCTTCGGCTTCCTGCTGTTCGACAAGGATCTGAAGGTGCAGCGCGCCAACCGCCGGTTCGCCGACGTCTTCGGCGGCGGCGTCGACGACCACCGCGGCCGCACCGTCCACGACTATCTGCCGCGCCACGAGGCGGACCGCATGGCCGCCGCCCTGAAGCGAGTCCTGGAAACCGGCGATTCCGTGACGGACATGCAGATAGTGGGACCCTCGCCGGGCAACAGCGACCGCAGGCACTGGTCGATCAACCTCTACCGCGTGCACAACGGTTCGGGCCTGCCCATCGGCGTCGCGGGCCTCGGCACCGACGTCACCCGACGGCACGCCGCCGCCCGCGAGGCCGCCCACGCACGGCGCAATCTGGCCCTCCTGAACGAGGCGGGAGCCCGCATCGGCAACTCCCTCGACCTGGAGACCACCGCCAGAGAGCTGCTCGACGTCGCCGTGCCGGGCTTCTGCGACCTCGCCTCGGTCGACCTGTACCAAGGGCTCCTCGCCGGCGACGAGACACCGCCGGGGCTCGCCGACGGCAGCGCCGAACTGCGCCGCGTGGCCTTCGCGAGCGCCGTCGCCGACGCTCCGTTTCCTGACGGCACCGCACCCATCGACGTCGGCTCCGTGCACCGTTTCGCGTTCACCTCGCCCTGCGCCGACGCCCTGCGCGGCGCCCGCCCCCGGCTGGTCACCGCGGACGACGACGACTCCGCGAGCCGGCGCACCGGCGGCCTCGTGCAGTCGACGCTCGCCGTGCCGATGGTCGCCCACGACACCGTGGTCGGCCTCGCCCAGTTCTCCCGTACCAAGGGCAGCGAACCGTTCGGCGAACGAGACCGGGCGCTCGCCGTCGAACTGGCCGCGCGCGCCGCGGTCTGTATCGACAACGCCCGCCTCTACCGCCGCGAGCACGAGCGCGCGCTGATACTGCAACGCTCCCTGCTGCCGCCCGGCGACCCCGAGGCGTCCGGACTCGACATCGCCTGCCGTTACCTGCCGGGCAACGCGGCGACGGAGGTCGGCGGCGACTGGTTCGACGTCATCGAACTGCCCGGCCACCGCACCGCCCTGGTCGTCGGCGACGTCATGGGCCGCGGGCTGCGGGCCGCCGTCGCCATGGGCGAGCTGCGCACCGCCGTGCGGACCCTGGCGCTCCTGGACCTGGAACCCGCCGAGGTGCTCTCCGCCCTCGACGAGATCGCCCGCGGCCTCGGCAACCCCGCGGGACCCCAGCAATCCACCCGCGCGGCACGCAAGTCGCGGGACGCGGACCTCAGCGAGGTCTACCTCGCCACCTGCGTGTACGCGGTCTACGACGCCGTCACGCGCCGCTGCACCTTCGCCAACGCCGGGCACCTGCCGCCCGTGCTCGTGGAGCCCGGCGAGTCCGCGCTCATGCTCGACGTACCGCCGGGCCTGCCGCTCGGCGTCGGCGGCGAACCCTTCGAGGACGTCCAGGTCGAACTTCCCGAGGGCGCCCTGCTCGCGCTCTACACCGACGGTCTCGTGGAATCCCGTGACCACTCGCTGGACGAGGGCCTCAACGCGTTCGTGAGCGCCCTCAACGACGCGCCGCCGGCCCTGGAGGACGTCTGCGACCACGTCCTGACCACCTTGGACACCCACCACGGCGAGGACGACATCGCGCTCCTGATGGCGCGCGTCGAGGGCCTGCCCGCCGAACACGTCGGTGACTGGACGCTGCCGCGCGACCCCAAGTCGGTCGGCCGTGCCCGCGAACTGGCCTGCGCGCAGCTGCGCTCCTGGGACCTGGAACGGCTCTGCGACACGGCCGAACTCCTGGTCAGCGAGCTCGTCACCAACGCCCTGCGGTACGGCGAGGGCGACATCAGACTGCGCCTGCTGCTCGACCGCACGCTGGTGTGCGAGGTGTGGGACGCGGGCTTCGTCCAGCCGCGCCGCCGCCGGGCACGGGACACCGACGAGGGCGGCCGCGGGCTCCAGCTGGTCGGGCTGCTGAGCGCCGGGTGGGGCTCGCGCAGGACACCGCACGGCAAGACGGTGTGGTTCGAACTGGCGTTGCCGGACGGTGAGACGGAGCCGATGGATCCGGCGGAGGCGCTGCTCAGCCTGTTCTGACGGCGCCGGCCGCCTCGGCCCCACGGTCGGTTGGGGCGGTCCGGTCGGTCCGGTCGGTCCGGGCGCTCCGGAGAGTCCGGGGGGGCCAGGCGGTCCAGGCGGTCCAGGTGGTCCAGGCGGTCTAGGTGGTCGCCTTGAGGGCGGCGAGGCGGGCGGTGATCTCCGCCTCGTCGCCCAGCTGGTCCAGCTCCTCGAACTGCGCGTCGAGCGAGGACGCGGCAAGCTCCTGCTTGCCCAGCGCCCGTGCCTCCTCGCGCCGCACCTTCTCCTCGAAGCGGCTCAACTCGCTCGTGGGGTCCAGGACGTCGATGTTCTGGGCCGCGTCCATCATCCGGTTCTGCGCCTCGGCCGTCTTGGCACGGGCCACCAACTGATCACGTCTCGACTGCAGCTCGGTCAGCTTCGTCTTCATCCGGTCGAGTCCGGACTTGAGTTTGTCCACGACCTCGGTCTGCGAGGCGATCGTCGGCTCGGCGTCCTTGGCCTCCTTCTCGGACTGCAGCTGGCGGCCGAGCGCGACCTTGGCGAGCCGGTCGAACTTGTCGGCCTCCGTGTCGTTCCCGTCCGCGCGCAGCTCGTCCGCCTTCTTGCTCGACGCGAGCGCCTTGCCGCCCCACTCGGCGGCCGCGTGCTGGTCCTGCTGGTGGTCGTCCTCCAGCATCCGCAGATTGCCGATGGTGGTCGCCACCGCCTCCTCGGCCTCGCGGATGTTGTCGGAGTAGTCACGGATCAGCTGGTCGAGCATCTTCTGAGGATCCTCGGCCTGATCGATGAGCGCGTTGATGTTCGCCTTGGCGAGCTGGGCGACGCGGCCGAGGATGGTCTGCTTCGTCATGGCCTGGATCTCCTTGTACGAGGTTCGTCTGCATAGGGGACGTGCGTCAGGGACGTCGTCTTCGTAGGGGGCGTACGCGAGTCCAGGGGGTATGTCCGAGAGGGCCGGTGGGGTACGCCCAGAGGGTCCGTGGAGTACGCCCTGGAGGTGCGGGACTCAGAACCTGCCGCCTCCGCCCCGGCGCCCCCGCGTGCCCCCGCCGCCGAAGCTGCCGGGTCCGCCGCCTCCGAAACCGCCTCCTCCGTAGCCACCACCTCCGAAACCGCCCCCTCCGTAGCCACCGCCTCGGCGACCGCCGCCTCCGAAGAGCTCGCCCAGGATGATTCCGCCGAGGACCGCGCCGCCCGTGCCGCCGCCCCGGCCGCCACCTCCGCCGAGACCTCCGTGGGGATTGCCGAAGCCCCGCACATCGCGCTCGGCGAGCTGCTGCGCCTGCCGGGCCAGGGAGTCCGCCTGCTGGGCCTCGGCGAGCGCGGCGGTGGCGTCGTCGTCCTGGGCGCCCTCGGCCTGCGCCAGGTGGCGCTGGGCCTCCGCCAGGCGGGTCCTCGCCTCGCTGCCGACGGCCCCGCGGTGCGTGGTGACGTAGTCCGAGGCCGCCCCGACGGCGCTGCGCGCGGTGAGCAGCGCCTGGGAGAGCAGGGTCCGGGAGCGGCGGTCGGTGACCTCGCGCTCGCGGGCCCCCGCGAGCGCCTCGTCGAGCGCGGCGTCGGCCTCCTCGACGCGGCGCAGGGCGTCGAGGGGGTCGTAGGGGCCCGCGGACGCCTGGCCGCGCACCTCGGCGACGACCGACTCCGCGCGGGCCACACGGCCCCGCAGATCGGCCGTGGAGACCCCTTGCGCGGTGCCTTCGAGGAGCCCGCGCGCGTCGGCGAGGTCGGTCTCGGCCTCGGTGAGCGCGCCGGGCAGCTTCCCGGCGGCTCGCGCGAGCTCGTCGGCCAGGCGGTCGACGGCGTCCACGAACGTGCCTGCCTGGTCGACGGCGCCCTCGGCGGCGCGCAGGTGGACGGCGGCCTTGCCGCTCTCGCCCGTGTCGATGTTCTGCCGGGCCTGGTTGAGGTGGGTGGTGGCGAAGACCAGCCGGTCCTTGGCCTGCTCGACATGGCCGAGCACCGCGGCGGAAGCGGTCGGGGCGTACGTCGTACGGAGGCCGGACAGGGTGTCGTCGGCGGCTCCGGTACGCCCCGCGACCTGCCGGAACACCGTCTCGGCGTGCTCCAGGGCCTGCGCGGCGTTCTTCTCCAGGGCGCGGAGCTCGTCGAAGCCCGCGGTCTCCGCGTCGAGCCGGCGGCCCGCCTCCGTGCAGCGCGCGACGATCTCGTCCAGCATGCGGCGTCGGGTCGGGTCGTCCTCGGGGAAGGCGTCGTCGAGCTGCTGGCGCAGCCGGAACGCCGCCGTCAGCTCGGCCTGCGCGTACGCGAGGGCGTCCCCGAAGGGCTTGACCGCGTCCTCGCCGAACTGGGCGGTGGCGAAGCCGAGCTCCTCCGTGCTGGTGCGGACCGCGTCGTCGGTCTCCACCAGGAGGAGCCGCGCCTTCTCGTCGAGCTCGGGGAGCGGTGTGAGGGCCTTGCCCGCCGCCCCCTGTCCCCAGCCGCCGCCGGGTGTCGTACGGGTGGTGGCGCGCTTCCTGCGCCGCTTGTACGCGACCGTCGCGGCGAGACCGGCCGCACACGCGGCCGCCACGGGGAGCACCAGGTCACCGGCCGCGGAGTCGTCGCCACCGCCGGGGTCGGCGGGGCCCGGCGTGATCGACGGGGTGGGGACGGGCCGCCCGGCGAGTACCGCGCGGTAGCCGTCCGCGGCGCCGACGGCCGCCCCGGCCCAGTCGTTCTCGCGCAGGGCGGGCCTGATCGCGGTGGTGGCCACGTCCTGCAGCTGGGCGTCGGTGAGGCGAGAACCGTCGTCCACGGAGTAGGCGAACTGGCGGTCGTGGGTGGCCACGGCCAGGAGCACGTCGTCGAGCCCGAGGCTGTTGCGCTCGGCGGTGGCGTCGGCCCAGCTCTGCGCTGAGCGGCCGGAGAAGTCGCGTACGTAGACGACGAAGAGCTGCACGCCACGGTCGTCGTAGAGCCGGTCCAGGGCCTTGGCGACCTCGCCCTCGCGGTCCCCGAGCGCGTCCGGCCTGTCGGTGATCTGGCCGGTGCGGGAGAGCGTGACCGGGTCGTCGGCGGCCGCGGGCGGACTCAGCAGCGAGAACCAGACGAGCAGCACGGCCACCGCGGCCGCTGCTGCCCGCACGGTGGCCATGCGCGGGGGCGGCGTCACATGTGGGAGCGTATGGCGGTATCCGGGGTGCCGCGACCCGGGAAAGCGGGCGGTGCCCCGGGGCCGTCGGGCGTCCCGGGGGCCAGGTGGGCGCCCCGGTACCCCTTTTGGGCCCGCCACCCGTCAGATGCCGAAGCGCTCCTTGGTGAGCAGCGGCCGCACGCGCGAGGCGAAGCCACCCGTGCGGAACGGTGCTTGCAACAGTCCCGGCCGCAGCTCCTGCGCGAGCGCCGCCGCGATCATGCCCTGGTCGAGCGCGAGCACGAAGTCGCTGACCCGTCCGCTGCGCACGTCCACCGAGTCCCGGAATCCGTACGTCTCGTCGTAGGCCCCGAAGTCGCGCTCCAGGGCCTTCAGGTTGTCGATGGCGGCTCCGCGCGCGTGGGGCAGTGCCAGGAAGGAGGCGTGCGGTGTCACGACGCCGAGGGAGTGGTAGCCGTCGGCCTGCATGCCGATCGCGTCGACGCCGTACTCGCGGTACCCGCCCTCGGGGATGCCGGCGGGCGAGAACCCCCAGTAGCCGTACTTCTCCTCCACCAGCCCGTGCTCGATCTGGCTGCGCACATAGCGGTCGTGCGTGGTGCCCCACGCGCGCGGGGACCACTCGGACTCCGGCACGAAGAGCGGCACCATCAGCGCCTCGAACATCGAGCCGCCCCACGTGGGCACGAGCTTGCGGCCCCGGTAGGTGTAGTGCCCCCGCCACACGCGGACGCCGTCGACGGTGGCGTACGACCCGTGCGGCCGCTGCTCCTGCTCGTGCTCGGGGAGCATGGTGCGCAGCAGGTGCCAGTAGTGGTCGGAGGGGATCGTGCCGTCTGCGATGCCCAGGTAACTGGCCATGCGGGGCTCGGTGTTGAGGGCGCCGTAGTGGTGCGCGGTGGGCTCGCCCGTGTCGGTCCAGAAGCCGCCGCGCAGCTGGCCGGGGCGGGCGGCCGGGTCGGCCGGGTCGTAGGGCGTGTAGAAGTACGACCAGTCGGCGGCGGCCAGCAGCCGTGCGACGCGGGGGCGCAGGGCCGGGTCGGCGTGGGCGGCGATGCGCAGGCCGGTGACCAGCCAGGCGTTGTCGACGGACGAGAGGAACGGGCGCACCGGGTCGCCGGTGCCCGGCCAGCTCGTCAGGACCGAACCGTCGTGCGCGTCGTACCAGTTGAGCCAGAAGCCATGGTGCCGCTCCAGCTTCTCGACGGCGGCGACGGTGCGGGCCAGGCGGTGGCGCATGGCGTCGTCGCCGAGCACGCCGAGGCCGCGGGCGGCCACGGTGGACCAGAGTCCGCAGCCGATGTTGGTCGGCGAGGTCTGGCGCGAGGGAACGGGCGAACCGGGCCCGCTGACGTCGATCTTGTCGGCGGTGAGTCCGAGCTCGGTCGTCATTGACTCGATCGAGTGATGGGTGGCACGGAACCACTTCCGCAGCAGCGGTGTATCAAAGGTATGAGGACGAAGCGGATGGGCATGCGGAGCGGCGATGGCAGGGGCGGCCCCGAGGGACAGGGCGGCGGCCCCGGCTCCGGCGGAGGCCAGGAAGGTACGACGATCCATGACGGTCCAACTCCCCTTGACGGCAGTGCGGATGTGCGAGGGCCGACCGCTGTCAGGTGCGGCCGGCCCCCGGGCTCTGGAGGTGGTGCCGGACTATCCGGCGAGGCTCGACTGCCCGGCCGTCCGCGGCAGTTCGCGGGTGCGGCCGAGCGCACCCAGCCAGTGGGCGGAGGGCTTGGGCGTGCGGGCGAACGTCTCGCGGTCCCAGGCGATCAGGCCGAACGTCGGCTTGTAGGAGCCCCATTCGTAGTTGTCCAGGGCGCTCCAGGCGAGGTAGCCGCCGATGGTGAGACCGTCCTCGATGCAGGCGGCGACCTCGTGCAGTGCGCCTTTGTAGTAGTCGACGCGTCGCTCGTCGTGGTCGGTGGCGATGCCGTTCTCGGTGACGATCAGCGGGATGTCCGCGTCGCCGAGAACCTCGGCGGTGTGCCGCAGCGCGTGCCCGACGGCCGCCGGGTAGTACTCCCACTGCGTCAGCGTGCGCTCGGCGTCCTCGGGTGCGGGGACCGGGCCCTCGGGTCCGATCTTGGTGCGGGTGTAGGACTGCACGCCGATCCAGTCGTCACCGCGCGCGGCCTCGATGAAGATGTCCTCGCGCGGATGACGGTAGGCGGCGGTGACGTCCTCGGCGCCGGGCAGTGCCTGGTAGACTTGGTTGGCGATGGTCCAGCCCGCACGGATCGCGGGGTTGACCGCCCGGACCTCCTTGACGGCGGCGTGGTGGGCGGCGATCACGGCGTGCGTGGTCTCGTCGTCCGGCGTCGGCAGACCGGCGGGCGGGAACCCGATGTCGCCGCGCTTGGCCTGACCGGCCATGACGGCGATCATGTTCGGCTCGTTGATGGTGCATACGTACGGCACCCCCTCGGCGATGACGGGCGCACAGGCCGCGACGTACCGCGCGAAGAGCTCGACGGCGCCGTCGGCCGTCCACCCGCCCCGCGCCTCGAACCACTGGGGCACGGTGAAGTGGTGCAGGGTCACCATCGGCCGCAGACCGCGCGCGATAGCGCCCTCGACCATCCGCCGGTAGTGCGCGAGCTCCGCCCGGGAGAACTGCCCCTCGACCGGCTCGATGCGCGCCCACTCGATGCTGAACCGGTAGTCGGTGAAGCCGAGTTCGGCCAGCAGGTCCATGTCCTCGGGCCAGCGGTGGTAGCTGTCGCAGGCGTCCAGGCTGGGCTCCTGGATGTGGGTGCCCGCGGTGTGCTCCTTCACCCACCAGTCGCTGGCGGTGTTGTTGCCCTCGATCTGGTGGGCGGCGGTGGAGGCCCCCCACAGAAAGCCTTCGGGGAACGGGATCGGGGTGTGCGTCATCGCAAGATGTCTTTCTCTTACAGAGTGGGGGAGTGGCCGGCGGGGCTACTTCATGCCGGCGGTGGCGATGCCCTGGGTGAAGTACCGCTGCAGCACGGCGAAGACGATCAGTACCGGCAGCACGATCAGGAACGCCCCGGCCATCAGCATCCCGTTGGAGCCGGACGACTTGTTGGGGTCGGTCGCGAAGGTGGCCAGCGCGACCGGGAGGGTGTACTTGTCGGGATCGTTGGTGGCGATCAGCGGCCACACGAAGTTGTTCCACGAGCCCAGGAACGTGAAGATCGACAGCGTCGCGAGGGCGGGTTTGACCAGCGGCATCACGATGCGCCAGAAGATGTACCACTCACTGGCGCCGTCCATCCGCGCCGCCTCGAGCAGTTCGTCGGGGATCGACTGCATGAACTGCCGCATGAGGAAGACCCCGAAGGCCCCGGCGGCGAACGGCAGGACGAGCGCGGCGTAGGAGTCGATCAGCTGCAACTTGCTCATCAGCACGAAGAGCGGGAGCAGCATCAGGTTGCCGGGCACCATCAGCGCACCGAGCACCAGGCCGAAGACCTTGTTCCGGCCGACGAAGTTCAGCTTGGCCAGGGCGTAGCCGAGCATCGAGCAGAAGACGAGGTTCGCGACGGTGACCAGCACCGCCACGATCACCGAATTCATGAAGTACAGCGGCAGATCGAGCTTGTCGAGCAGCCGGTGGAAGCTGTCGAGGGTCCACTCGGAGGGAATCCACACGGGCGGACTGGCGGTCAGGTCCGTCGAGGTCTTGAAGGCGGAGAGCGCCATCCACAGAAAGGGCGCGGCCATGACGAACAACGCGACGGAAAGCAGCACATAGACAAGCGGCTTCCGCATCACCGCGGACTTGGCGCTCATTTGGTGTTGTCCTTCAGCAGTCGGAGCTGGAGCACCGTGATGCCCATGATCACCACGAAGAGGACGTACGCCATGGCACTGGCATAGCCCATGTGGAAGAAGTTGAAGCCCTCGCGGTACATGTTCAGCGACACGGTGAGCGTGGAGTCGGAAGGACCTCCCTGCGTCATCACGAAAGGCTCCTCGAACACATTGAGATAGCCGATCGTGGTGATCACCGTGGCGTACAGCAGCGTGGGCCTCAGCAGGGGAACCGTGATGCGGCGGAACTCCTGCCACCCGCCGGCACCGTCGAGCTTGGCGGCCTCCCGCACCTCGGTGGGAATGGCCTGCAGCCCGGCGATGAACAACACCATCACGGTCCCGAGATTCCGCCACACCGCCATCGCGATGAGGGACGGCATGGCAAGCGTCTCGCTGCCCAGGAAGTCCGGTGCGGTGAGCCCGAGTTCGGAACAGAGGCCGGCGATCAGGCCGTCGCTCGGATCGAGCACGAACCGCCACACGACGGCCACGGCGACGATGGAGGTGACGACGGGAGCGTAGAACCCGACCCGGAAGAAGGTCCGCGCCCGATCGATCCCGTTGTTCAGAAGCACGGCCACGACAAGCCCGAGAAAGATGGTGAGCGGAACCCCGACCACCACGAAGTACCCGGTATTGAACAGCGACTTGAGGAACTTCTCGTCCCCGAACAGGTTCGAGTAGTTCTCGAAGCCGATGAAGTTCGCTTCCCAGGGCCGGGTGACGTTGCGCAGCCCGAAGTCGGTGAAGCTCATCGCCAGCGTGGCGACGATCGGGAACGCCATGAAGACGGTGAACAGAACGAGGAAGGGGGTGGAGAAGAGCCACCCGGCGGCATTCTGCACGCCCAGGGAACCCCGACGGCGCCCTTTCACGGCCGCGCCGCCGGCCTCCTTGCCGGGCGGCAACGCCCCTTCGATCGGCGCCCCTTCGGCCTTTCCGGTGGTGGTGCTCATGATGGCTGCCTACTTCACGAGGTTCTCGATCTCGGACTGCGCCTTGCCGGCGGCGTCCTCGGCGGAGGCCTTGCCCTGGGTCACCGACTCGATGGCCGCGTCGACCTTGGAGGTCACTTCGGTCCAGTTGGCCAGCGCGGGCGAGGTCTTGGCGGTCTCCATCTGCTTCTTGAAGACCTGAAGACCGGCGTTCTCGGCCAGCTCGCCGCTCTCCCACGCCTTGGTGTTGGCAGGCAGGTCGCTGGTCCGCTCGTACCAGTCGGCCTGCCCCTCGGCGCCCGTCAGGTACGAGATGAACTTCTTGGCGGCCGCCTTGTGCGAGCTGTCCTTGGAGATCGCGAGGCTGGACCCGCCCGCCATCGAGGTGGAGGTCGTGTCGGCGGGCACGGGCGCGACGCCCCACTTGCCCTTCAGGTCCGGGTACTGGTCCTTGATCAGCGTGGCGATCCAGGGGCCGGAGAAGAACATCGGCACGTCACCGGTGTTGAAGTCCTTCAACGGGTCGTAGCCGGGCTGGGCGCTCTTGGTGCTGAGCCCGTCCTTGACGTACGCGCCGTACTCCTTGAAGGCCTTCACCGCGGCGGGGCTGTCGATGACGGCCTTGCCGTCCTTGTCGACGACCTCGCCGCCGGCCGAGTACAGGAAGGGGTAGAAGGACTGGACGGTGTCGAGCCCGCGCGGCTGCAGATAGATGCCCCACTTGCTCCCCGCCTTCTCCTTCAGCGCGGAGGCCATGGCGCGCAGCCCCTTCCAGTCGGCCGGCGCCTTGCTGACGCCTGCCTTCTTCGCGAGGTCGGTGCGGTAGTAGAGGACGCGGGTGTCCACGTACCAGGGCACGCCGTACGCGGTGCCGTCCACCTCGCCCTGCTGCCAGCCGGCCGGGAAGAAGTCCTTCTGGTCGAAGGTCTTGGTGTCGACCGGTTCGAGGACACCCAGTTCGGCGAACTCGCCCATGTAGCTGCCGCCCATCTGCGCCACGTCGGGCAGCTTGCCCGCGGCGGCCGCGGAGACCAGCTTCTGGTGGGCGACGTCCCAGCCGACGGGGGTGACCTTGACGGTGATGTTCGGGTTCGCCTTCCGGTACTCCTCGGCGACCTCCGCGAGCTTCTCGCCCTCGGCACCCATGGCCCAGACGGTGAGCGTCTGCTTCTTGTCGGCGGCGACCTCGTCACCGGCGGAGCTGCCGCACGCGGTGACGGCGAACGCCGTCGCGAGTGCGATGGCGGCCGAAGCGGTTCTGGCGGCGCGGTGCATGGACGGCTCCTCCTTGAGCTCCCGGGGTTCCGGCGCCTTGCGGCACCGGATGTATGCGCTGCCTGTAAGCGCATACATCACTCTGTTGCAGCGCCCCGGATGACCGCAAGGGGGTCTTGGTCACACTCCCGTAACGGGGGTGACATGGGGAGGCGTGCGTGGAGTGCCCGTTGTGAGCAAAGTAAGCGGAATGCTTGATTCCGGGAAGGGAATGTGTCGGGGTCCTCATCGCGCGTTCCCCCATGTTGGCTGGTCCCTGGCCCCTGGGCCTTGGGCGGTTCTGGGTGGGGGTCGCCCTGCGCGGACGGGTGCGGGTCCGCTGTGGCCGTTCGCGCAGTTCCCCGCGTGGGCTGGCCCCTGGGCCTTGGACGGTGCGGGGTGGGTGGGTTCCTCCCTGCGTGGGCGGGTGCGGGTGTGTTGTGGCTGGTCGCGCAGTTCCTCGCGCCCCTAAAGGACCGCTCGCCGTTGCTGGCGCTCTGCGTGTGCGGCTGCGGGTGCGTCGTGGCCGTTCGCGCAGTTCCCCGCGTGGGCTGGCCCCTGGGCCTTGGACGGTGCGGGGTGGGTGGGTTCCTCCCTGCGCGGGCGGGTGCGGGTGTGTTGTGGCTGATCGCGCCGTTCCTCGCGCCCCTAAAGGACCACTCGCCGTTGCTGGCGCTCTGCGTGTGCGACTGCGGGTGCGTCGTGGCCGTTCGCGCAGTTCCCCGCGCCCCTTAAAAGCCCACCCGCCGTTGGGGGCCGTGCTGCGTGGGCGGGTGCGGGTTCGTTGTGGCTGGTCGCGCAGTTCCCCGCGCCCCTAAAAGCAACAGCTCGCCGCCCCCGTATCCCTGAAAGCAGCAGCCCGCCGCGCCCGTACCCCTAAAAGCAGCAGGCCGCCGCGCCCCCGAGGCGCCGACCCGCCCGAGACCCGCCTGAGGCACCGCCCCACCCGAGGCCACACCCGAGACCCCCCCCGGGAGGCACCGGCCCTGCGGGGCTTGCCCGAAGAAGCCCCACCGGGTCGCACCCGCGTACGCGCCGGAGGGGGCGCGGGGGTATGTGCGCACGGAGCACCGAGCACACTGTGCCGTCTTTGTCCGTGCAGCGTGGCGCAGGGATAGCGAGTACGTACATACCCCCGCGACCCCGCCCCACAAGACGGACCCAAGGCGGCACGAGCCCCAGGCGCCCCCGCCAGACCCCCCACAGCCGGACCCAAGACGCACCGTCCTAGGGTCACCGCATGCCCGCGTTCGCGCACGACTTCCCGTTCGATCCGGCCCACGGCTACACCCTCGACGACCTCCTGGCGGTGCCCGCACCCCCCGCCCCGGACGACTTCGCCTGCTTCTGGCAGGCCCGGCACCGCGCCGCCCGCGCCACCGCGACCGCCCCCGTCCTCGGCCCCCTGGAGGAAGAGCGCGACGGGCTCCGCGTGTACGGCGTCACGTACACCTCCGTCGGCGGCGTCCGCCTCGGCGGCTGGCTGGCGCTGCCCGCCGAGGGCCCCGCGGAGCACGGCTTCGTCGTGGCCCACGGCTACGGCGGCCGCGACGCCCCCGGCCCCGACCTCCCCCTCCCGCTGCCCCGCTCCGCCGCCCTGCTCCCCTGTGTACGCGGCATGCGCACCCGAGGCCGCCACCTCCGCAGCCCCGACCCCCGCATCCCCGACCCCCGCATCCCCGCGAACGCCGCCGCCCACGTCCTGCACGGCATCGCCTCCCGCGACACCTACGTGATCGCGGACTGCGCGGCCGACCTCTGGTGCGCGGCCTCAGCGCTCCTCGAACTGGTCCCGGAGCTGGGCGACGGCGAGAACGGACCCCAGGACCAAGGCGCGCCCCGCCTCGGCTACCTGGGCGAGAGCTTCGGCGGCGGACTCGGCGCCCTCGCCCTCCCCTGGGACAACCGCTTCGCCGCGGCGCACCTCACCGTCCCCACCTTCGGCAACCATCCCCTGCGCCTGACGCTCCCCTGCACCGGCAGCGGCGAGTCGGTGCGCGCGTACCACCGGGAGCACCCCGAAGTCACCGACGTCCTGCGCTACTTCGACGCGGCGACGGCGGCGACGTACCTGCGCATCCCGACCCTGACCGCCCCCGCGCTCTTCGACCCGGCGGTCCCGCCGCCGGGCCAGTTCGCGGTGCACAACGCGCTCGCGGGCCCGCGCGAACTCCACGTCCTGGAGGCGGGGCACTTCGAGCACGAGGGCACGCAGGCACAGACGGAAGCCCTGGCGAGGGCTCGCCGCACCTTCTTCAGAGCAACGCTCTAAGCCTGCCCCACGCCTTGCCCCTGCCCCTGCCCCTGCCCCACGCCTTGCCCCTGCCCCTGCCCCTGCCCCTGCCCCACGCCTTGCCCCTGCCCCTGCCCCTGCCCCACGCCTTGCCCCTGCCCCTGCCCCTGCCCCACGCCTTGCCCCTGCCCCTGCCCCTGCCCCACGCCCTGCTCCTGCCCCACGCCCTGCCCCTGCCCCACGGGCGCCCCGCACCCGCAACTGGCCCGCCGCACCACACGCACCGGAAGCATCAGATCGACGGGTTCGCGGTCCCGCTCCTCGCCGAGCCGGCGCACGAGCAGTTCGACCGCCTCCTCGCCCAGCTGTCGCATCGGCTGCCGCACGGTGGTCAGCGCGGGCCGCACCAGGCGGCTGAGGGGGATCCCGTCGAAGCCGGTGACGGCCACGTCGTCCGGCACCCGCACCCCGCGCCGCTCCAGCGCGTGCAGCGCGCCGATGGCCATCTGGTCGTTGGCGAAGAGCATGGCCTCGGGCGGCGCGTGACCACGGCCGGACGTCCCGCCGCCCTCACCTGCGTCGAGACCCGTGTCTCCACCCGTCCCCGCCCGGTCGAGCAGCGCGTCGGCGGCCCGCGCCCCCTCCGCCTGCGTCATCATCCCGGTCCGCAGATCGGGCTCTTCGCGTACGGGAAGCCCCGCGTCCCGGCACGCCTCCTGGTACCCGCGGAACCGCGCCTGCGCGTCCGGCGAACGCTCCTCGCCGCCGACGAAGGCGAGCCGCCGCAGCCCGTGGTCCTCGATGAGATGCCGGGTCAGCTCGCGCTGGCCGTCGGCGTTGGCGACCTCGATGTGGTCGAGGTGGTCCAGCTCGTCGTTCTCGCGGGGCCCGGCGAGCATCACGACCGGCAGCCGCCGCGAGATGACGTCGAGGTCCTCGGTCGGCACGGTCCTGGCGAGCACGGCGAACCCGTCGACGCGTCCGGCGACCTTGGCGACCAGACTCTCCGGGCCGCCCTTGAGCGAGGCGGCGATCAGCAGGGCGTACCCGTGCCGGCGGGCCGCCCGCTCCATGCCGCGGATGATCTGGTCGGAGTAGAGCATGAAGGCGTGGTCGTCGTCGGCGTCGGCCGCGGCGGCCTCGGTCTCGGTGTCCGGGTCCGAGAGGTCGGGGAAGCAGAGTCCGAGGACTCCGGTGGAGCGGCTTGCGAGCCCGCGGGCGTTGCCGCTGGGCACGTAGCCGAGCTCGCGGGCCGCGGCGAGGACCCGCTCGCGGGTCGTCGCCCGGACCGAGTCCGGGTTGCGGTAGACCCGTGACACCGTCGCGATGGAGACGCCCGACCGCTCGGCGACGTCGTACACCGTGGGAGTTGTGCTCACCCGACCGCCCGCCTGTTTCTCTTTCCGGTTCCGGTTCCGGCTCCGGTCTCTCGTCCCGGCCGTCCCGTTCTGAAAGCGCATTCACAGTAGGCGCGTACCGTGACCGTGAGCAAGGCCGGCTCTTCTGGACGGGTCGGCCGGAACGGGGAGGAACGCAGGTGGGCGGGGTCTGGTCGGGTGTCAGGGAGCGCGTGCTCGCGCTCCGCGGGGCGCCGAACCGCACGGCGGTGTTCGGTGCGGGGTCCCTTGTGCACGGCCACCGGTTCGAGCTGCGCCCGGTCCTGACCGAGGCCCAGCTCGCGGCGGTCGAGCAGCGGCAAGGAGTCACGTTCCCTGCGGAGTACCGTAGCTTCCTGCTGGAGGTGGGGGCGGGCGGGGCGGGCCCGGACTACGGCCTGTTCCCGGTGGAGCCGGTCGCCCCCGAGAACGCGGCGGACGCCCCGGACACGAGGGGTCCCACCCCTGAACGCGTGGCCCCGCAACCGGACGCCACCCCGGGCGTGTTCCGTCCCGAGCGCACCGCCGAGTGGGAGGAGCACCAGTCCGCGGAGCCGCGGCGGTCGGCGTACGAAGACACGGCGGAGGCAGGGGAGCGGTACCGCGACGACTGGGCGGCCTGGGACCGGCGCGACGACGAGCTCCTGGAGACGCTGACCGAAGGCGCGCTCCACGTGAGCGAGCAGGGCTGCGCCTACTACACGCTGCTGGCCCTGACCGGACCCGAACGCGGCACGATGTGGCAGGACGTCCGTGCGGCGGCCGAAGGCGTGGTCCCGTTCGAGTTCCTCGGCAGCACGGAGCGGGTCACGTTCGCCCAGTGGTACACCCACTGGCTTGACCACGCGGAACGAGTGGCGTGGCGGGAGCCGGAGAGCTCCCCGGCCGCCGGGAAGAGACATCCTTAGCCGGTGAGGTCCCTCGGGGCCGTCAACCGGCGAGCCGTCTCACCGGGCCGCCCCGCCCCGGGCCACGGCTCACTCGCGCCCCCACACCAACAGCCCCGGCAGTTCCGCCGTCCGGTCGTTGTCGCCGGGGCGCAGGCCGGACTTGGCGCTGTTCTTCCAGGTCATCGACACGATCGGGGTGGCGCTCTCGTCGACGGTCACCTTCGAGCCCGCGTAGCGCTCGCCGGGGGCGGTCTTGCCGCGGAGCTTGGCGGCGGTGGCGTCGGCCGCCTTCTTCGACGCGGTCCGCACGCAGAGCGTCTCCGAGGACGACGTGCCGTCCTTGCCGAGCCGTCCGCCGATCGCGAAGAGCACGGCGTCCGCGTCCTCGCGCTTCGCGTAGTACGTCGCCTCGTACACGTCGCCCAGGCAGTCGGCGACCGCCTCGTACACCGCGTCGTCGCGCAGGGACGTGCCGGGTGCGGAGAG
This sequence comes from Streptomyces sp. NPDC040622, assembly GCF_055593965.1. Taxonomy (NCBI): domain Bacteria; kingdom Bacillati; phylum Actinomycetota; class Actinomycetes; order Kitasatosporales; family Streptomycetaceae; genus Streptomyces; species Streptomyces sp. NPDC040622. Next base: position 644,575 of record NZ_JBVIXD010000002.1, read on the forward strand.
GCCGAGCGCCACGTCCGACCGCTTGGCGGCGCGGGCCGAGCCGGAGACCTCGTACGTCCCCGACTCACCGTCCTTCCTGTACCGGGTGCCCTCGTCGGTGCGGGTCGCCCGGTAGCCCTGCTTCTTCATCGCGCGCTCGACCGCTTCCGTGTCGAACTCCCCGGTGAGGAGCGAGCTTTCGCCGACCTGGACGGAGGTCCGCACGTCCTTCGCGTCGAACCCCCAGTCCTTGCGGACGCTCCCGCCCGTGTAGCCGTGCTGGGCGACTTCGAGGATCCCGAAGCCGTCGAGTCCTCGGTAGAGCGAGGGGTTCTCGGCGACGAGCCGCCGCGCGGTCCGCACGTCCCGGAACGTCACCGCCTGGTCGGCCGCCGAGGCCGGCACCGCGTCCAGCGCTCGCTCGAGCCCGGTGCCGTCGCCCTCGTCGTCGCTGCCGCCGGGCAGGGAGCAGCCACCCGCGCCCACCGTCAGGGCGACCGTGAGCAACAGGGCCGGCAGGACGCGGGAGCGGCGGGGTATGCGCATGCGCGGCAGTGTGGCACAGCGGGCCCGCCGCGCAGCCGGGGAGTGCGAATGTCATCCCGTGCCCGCCACACCGTGCTCGCCACAGCGTGCCTGCCCCCCCAGCTCATGTGCCCGCCCAGCCTCAGCAGCCCCCCCAGCCTCAGCAGCCCCCCCCAGCCGCAGCAGCCCAGCCCAGCCTCAGCAGCCCAGCTCGGCCGCAGCAGTCCCGCCCCGCCACCCCGCCGCTACTCCGTCCGCCGCCGGATCTTGTTGCCCAGCCACACCAGCGGGTCGTATTTCCGGTCCACGGCCCGTTCCTTGAGGGGAATCAGGGCGTTGTCCGTGATCTTGATGCCCTCGGGGCACACCTCGGTGCAGCACTTGGTGATGTTGCAGTAGCCGAGTCCGTGCTCCTCCTGCGCGGTGCGTTTGCGGTCGAGGCCGGAGTCCGCCGCCGCGTCCAGCGGGTGCATGTCCAGCTCGGCGACCCGCATCAGGAACCGCGGTCCGGCGAAGGCGTTCTTGTTCTCCTCGTGGTCGCGCACCACATGGCAGGTGTCCTGGCACAGGAAGCACTCGATGCACTTGCGGAACTCCTGCGGGCGGTCCACGTCCTCCTGCTGCATGCGGTATTCGCCGGGGCCGAGGTCCGCGGGCGGCACGAACGCCGGGACCTCGCGCGCCTTGGTGTAGTTGAAGCCGACGTCCGTCACGAGGTCGCGCACGACGGGGAAGGCGCGCAGCGGCGTGACCGTGATGACCTCCTCCGGCTCGAAGACCGACATGCGCGTCATGCACATCAGCCGCGGCCTGCCGTTGATCTCCGCGGAGCACGAACCGCACTTGCCCGCCTTGCAGTTCCAGCGCACGGCGAGGTCGGGGGCCTGGGTGGCCTGGAGCCGGTGGATGATGTCGAGCACGACTTCGCCCTCGTTGACCTCGACCTCGAAGTCCGCCAGGTCACCGCCGCCGACATCCCCGCGCCAGACCTTGAATTGCGCGTCGTACGAACTCACTCGTACAGCTCCTCTTCAGCCAGGTACTTGACCAGCTCCTCTTTCTCGAAGAGGGCGAGCAGGTCCGAGCGGATGGGTTCGGTCGGCACCCGGACGAGGTCGATCTGGCCGCGTACGGGATCGGTGGCGGCCAACCCTTCGCTGGGGTCGGCGAGTTGGCAGAGCAGATTGGCGCGGCGCCACTCGCGGTTCATTGCCGGGTGGTCCTCGCGGGTGTGGCCGCCGCGGCTCTCCGTGCGCTCCAGGGCGGCCCGCGCGATGCACTCGCTGACCAGGAGCATGTTCCGCAGGTCGAGGGCGAGGTGCCAGCCCGGGTTGAACTGGCGGTGGCCCTCGACGCCCGCCCGCCGTGCCCGTACCCGCAGCTCGGCGAGCTTCTCCAGGGCCTGCTCCATCTCCGCCTCGCGGCGGATGATGCCGACCAGGTCGTTCATGGTCTGCTGCAGTTCCTGGTGCAGGGTGTACGGATTCTCCGGCGTCGCCCCGTCCTCAGGGCCCTCGGCGCTGAACGGCCGCAGCGCCTCGGCGGACGCCGCGTCGACCTGTGCCTCGTCCACCGGGGGGCGGGCGGCGAGACCCGCCGCGTACCGGGCCGCGTGCAGGCCCGCGCGCCGCCCGAAGACCAGCAGGTCGGAGAGCGAGTTGCCGCCGAGCCGGTTGGAGCCGTGCATGCCGCCCGCGACCTCACCGGCGGCGTAGAGCCCCGTCACGCGGCGGGCGGCCGCGGAGTCCGATTCGACGGCGATGCCGCCCATCACGTAGTGGCAGGTCGGCCCGACCTCCATCGCCTCCGCGGTGATGTCGACGTCGGCGAGCTCCTTGAACTGGTGGTACATGGAAGGGAGCCGGCGCTTGATGACCTCGGCGGGCATGCGCGTCGACACGTCGAGGAAGACCCCGCCGTGCGGTGAGCCGCGGCCCGCCTTGACCTCGGCGTTGATGGCGCGCGCGACCTCGTCGCGGGGCAGCAGCTCGGGCGGGCGGCGGTTGTGGTCCGGGTCCTCGTACCAGCGGTCGCCCTCCTCCTCCGACTGCGCGTACTTCTCCTTGAAGACGTCGGGGACGTAGTCGAACATGAACCGCTTGCCCTCGGAGTTCCTGAGCACCCCGCCGTCGCCGCGCACCGACTCGGTGACGAGGATGCCCTTCACCGACGGCGGCCAGACCATGCCCGTCGGGTGGAACTGCACGAACTCCATGTTGAGGAGCGGGGCCCCGGCGAGCAGCGCGAGCGCGTGCCCGTCGCCGGTGTACTCCCACGAGTTCGACGTCACCTTGAAGGACTTGCCGATGCCGCCGGTGGCCAGGACCACGCTGGGCGCCTCCAGCACGAAGAAGCGGCCCGACTCCCGGTCGTAGCAGAAGGTCCCGCTGACCCGGCCGCCCTCGCCGAAGCTGTCGTCCTCCTCCTTCAACACCCGTGTGACGGTGCATTCCTGAAAGACCTTCAGGCGTGCTTCGTAGTCCCCGAACTCCTTGTGGTCCTCCTGCTGCAGCGAGACGATCTTCTGCTGGAGGGTGCGGATCAGTTCCAGGCCGGTGCGGTCGCCGACGTGCGCGAGGCGCGGGTACTCGTGGCCGCCGAAGTTGCGCTGCGAGATCCGTCCGTCCGGGGTGCGGTCGAACAGGGCGCCCCAGGTCTCCAGCTCCCACACCCGGTCCGGGGCCTCGCGGGCGTGCAGCTCGGCCATCCGCCACTGGTTGAGGAACTTCCCGCCGCGCAGGGTGTCACGGAAGTGGACCTGCCAGTTGTCGCCGGAGTTCACGTTGCCCATGGAGGCGGCGATGCCGCCCTCGGCCATCACCGTGTGGGCCTTGCCGAACAGTGACTTGCAGATCACGGCGGTACGGGCGCCCTGCTCGCGCGCCTCGATCGCGGCCCGCAGGCCCGCGCCCCCGGCCCCCACCACGACGACGTCCCACTGCTGTCGCTCCACTTGAGACATCAGAAGGTCCTGTCCACTAGAAGAAGCGCGGATCGTCGAAGGCGCCGCTCGCGACCAGGTAGACGTAGAGGTCGGCGAGCGCCACGCTCGCCAACGACGTCCAGGCGAGCAGCATGTGACGTGCGGTCAGTTTCCCGGTCCACTGCCACATGCGGTAGCGCACCGGGTGCCGGGAGAAGTGTTTGAGCTTGCCGCCGATGACGTGCCGGCAGGAGTGGCAGGAGAGCGTGTAGATCCAGATCAGAACGACGTTGACCAGGAGCACGAGCGTGCCGAGCCCCATGTGGCCCCACTCGTAGTGCTCGTCGCGGAAGCCGAGGACGGCGTCGTAGGTGAGGATGCCCGCCACCGGCACGGCCGCGTAGAAGAAGTAGCGGTGGATGTTCTGCAGGATCAGCGGGAAGCGGGTCTCGCCCGTGTACTTCTTGTGCGGCTCGGCGACCGCGCAGGCGGGCGGTGACGCCCAGAACCCGCGGTAGTAGGCCTTGCGGTAGTAGTAGCAGGTCAGCCGGAAGCCGAGCGGGAAGATCAGGATGAGAATGGAGGGGGACAGGCCCCACCAGCTGCCGAAGATCTCCCAGTTGGGGCCCGAGCGCATGGGCTCGCAGTTCTCGGCCACGCACGGCGAGTAGAACGGCGAGACGTAGGGCGCCGCGTAGTAGTCCGCGTTCGCGAAGGCCCGCCACGTCGAGTAGACGATGAAGGCGAGCAGCCCTGCGGTGGTCGCCGCCGGCGCCAGCCACCAGCGGTCCGTACGCAGATGGGCAGCCGTGATGGCGGCGCGCGTGCCGTCGCGCACGCCGCCGCCCGGGGCCGGTCCGCTCTTCGGTTGGGGTTCCGTGCCGGTGGCCAACGAGGCTCCACTCCTTCGTCCTGGGATCGGGGAGAGGCTCTGCGGTGCGGGCAGTGCGGGCGGTGCGGGGGTGGTGGTGCGGGCCGGTCAGGGGGCGCGGCGGTCGCTGCCGCCCAGGCCCTCGTCGTCGAGGTCGCCGCTGTTCGTCCACAGCGAGCTGTCGTACGGCGTGTCGGGGATGGTCACGAGGTCGGGCCTGCGCGGTTCGGGGCGGACCGCCGTCGGCGGGGCCGCGGCGCGCAGCAGGGCCACGCTCTCGCGCAGGTGGTCGGTGTCGGTGCGGACCCGGCGTACGTCGACGCCGGTCAGTTCGTCGCCGGCCTGCTGCTCCAGCCTGCCGACGGTGCGGACCAGGTCGTCCACGCATCGCTGTACGGCCGTCAATTCGTCGTGCAGAGCCATGACTTGCCCTCACTTAGGGGGTGCGGTGGCAACGCTCATGCGCCTGCGAGTGTCGCGCGTCACATCCCGGCTTGTGAAGAGATCTGCGCCGATTGCCGGATCAGGAGCGGTGAATGCGCCGGATCACGCGCTGATCGCGCCGACCTCGACCGACGGTGACGGTTCGTCGGCCGATCCGGTCCCGCAGCCCACCGCAGCCCACCGCAGCCCGCAACAGCCCGCAGCCCGCCGGATGAGGCCCCGCGCCCCTCCGCCTGAGGCCGCGCGCCCCACACGGGGCCGCAGGCCCCGTATTGGGCCGCACGAGTGGGATATGGGCGCCGCCGCGTCGTGCCTCCCTCGCGGGGCGGGATCCGTCGCCTTCAGTGGAGCGATAGATGTGATCAGCTCCATATACCGCCATACGTGATCAAACCCGGCCCGGTCCTGGTAGCGGGCGGCCGGGCGAGCCCCGGACCCCGGAGGTACCAGCCATGTCCCACGACCGCGCCAGAGTCAGATCTGTCGTGTTCCTCGCGACGGGGGTGCTGGCTCTGCCCGCCCTCGCCGGATGCAGCTCGAACGACGAGGCCGGCCGGCCGACCGCGGGCCAGGACGTCGCTCCCGCCGCCCGGGGCATGGTCGCCGACGGGGGGACCATGAACTGGGCGGTCGACGCGCTGCCCCAGACGTTCAACTCCTTCCAGTCGGACGCCGACGAGGGCACCGCACGCGTCGCGGGCGCCGTGCTGCCGTCCCTGTTCCGCCTCGACGCGCAGGGCAGGGCACAGCGCAACGCCGACTTCCTGGAGTCCGCGAAGGTCGTCGAGAACGAGCCCCAGCAGGTCGTCCTCTACAAGCTCAACCAGCAGGCGGTCTGGAGCGACGGCCGGGAGATCGGCGCCGACGACTTCGCCGCCCAGTGGCGCGCCCTGTCCGGGAAGGACACCGCGTACTGGACGGCACGGAACGCCGGCTACGACCGCATCCAGAAGATCGAGCGCGGCGCGAACAACCTGGAGGTGCGGGTCACCTTCGCCAAGCCGTACGCGGACTGGCGTTCCCTCTTCTCCCCGCTGTACCCCAAGCAGGTCATGGGCGCCCCCGACTCCTTCAACGACGGCGCGCGCCGCAAGCTGAAGGTGTCCGCGGGCCCCTTCGCGCTCTCGGGCGTCGATCGCAAGGCCGGTGACGTCACGCTGGTGCGCAACCCGCGCTGGTGGGGCCGTCCCGCCAAGCTCGACAAGCTCGTGCTGCGCGAGGTGGCGCCGGCCGAGCGGGCCGGGGCCATCGCCAAGGGCTCGGTCGACCTCGCCGCGATCGACTCGGCACAGGCGGACCGGATCGCCCTGGCCGCCCGGGACAAGGGCGCCCAGGGCCCGCTGGCCCACGGCCCCGGCGCCGGGCTCACCCCCGGCAGGGCGCTGCGCTCCTGGGCGATCGCCCACGGTTCCGACGAGGAGGCGGCCGACACGGAGCTCGCGGCCCGCGCCAAGACCCGCAAGGCGGTCAGGAAGTACGCGACCGAACAGGCGGGCCTGCGCGGCTACGTGGTGCGCAAGTCCCTGGAGCCCGCCTACACCCAGCTCGCCCTGAACGGCTCCGAGGGCCCGCTCGCCGACGACCGGGTGCGCCGGGCCGTGGCCCGCGCCCTGAACCGCGCGGAACTCGCGAAGACCGTGCTCAAGCCGCTCGGCCTGCCCGCCGAGCCGGTCGGCAGCCACCTCGCCCTCGCCGGGCAGCAGGCGTACGCGGACAACAGCGGGGCCCTCGGCGAGCAGGACACCGCCGAGGCGCGGGCGCTGCTCGCGGACGCGGGCTGGACGCCCGGCTCCCCGCTGAGGGAGAAGGGAAGGGACGCCGCGGAGAAGGAGAAGTCGGCCGGCGGCGAGTCCGACGCGAAGGAGGCCAAGGCGGACTCCGGGTCCGGGGAGGACTCCTCGGACGACGGCACCTACATCGTCGGTGAGGACGACGGCAAGCCCGGCGACAGCGGCACCTCGGTGCTCGCCCCCGCGCCGGCCGCCGCCTACCAGCGGGCCGCCCTGAACCGCCAGGCCGACGCCCTGGGGCTGCTCCGCGAGGCGGACAAGGAGAAGAAGAAGGAGCCCGGCGACCACGCGAGGAACCACGCCGAGCGCCCGTCCAAGGCCCACGCGGGCGCCCGGGACCAGGCCAAGGGCGGCGCGCCCGGCGCGTACGCCCCGAAGGGGACCGCCGCGCCCAAGGGAGCGGCCGCGCCCGCGGCGGGCCCGCTCGCCAAGGACGGCAAGCCCCTCACCCTGCGCTTCGTGCTGCCCTCGGGGGAGGGCTCGGAGTCGCTGCGCGCGGTGGCCGACCGGATCTCGCGGATGCTGGAGAAGATCGGCGTCCGCACGGAGACGGCGAAGGTCGCCGACGACAGCTACTTCAAGGACCACATCGCGTCCGGCCAGTACGACCTGGCCCTGTACTCCTGGCCCGCCTCCGCCTTCCCCGCCACCGACGCCCGCCCGATCTTCGCCAAGCCGGTGCCGGCCGCCGACGGGTCGCTCAACGTCGAGCAGAACTACACGCGCGTCGGCACGGACCACATCGACCAGCTCTTCGAGCAGGCGGTCGGCGAGCTGGACGAGGAGGCGTCGCGCGCCCTGGTCAGGAAGGCGGACGCCCGCATCTGGGCCGAGGCGGGCTCCATCCCCCTCTACCAGCGCCCCCAGCTGATGGCGTCCCGCCCGAACCTGGCGAACGCCGGGGCGTTCGGTTTCCAGGCCCCGGACTACGAGGACATCGGCTTCCTGAAGCCGGGCGCCAAGCCCGCGGGCGAGCCGTCGGCCAAGTAGCGGCCCGGCTCAGATTCCGCTCAACTCTCTTGCCCGTCGGCCACCCCGGCGGGCAAGCTCGTATCCACCCATTGACCTGCTGTTTCCCCAAAGTTCCCGAGGCTTTGCGCACCCCTGTGAAGCCCCCGCGGAGGCTGCCTCCGTAGAAGGCCCGTAGACTGGGGTGAGGCCGTGGCGTGTCCAGCCCGGCAGGGTTCGCGTACTTCAGAGGTGCGTGCGACCATCCACTCACTCCAGGAGTACGCCGCACTATGGCCACGCGCCACGACATCCGTAACGTCGCCATCGTCGCTCACGTCGACCACGGCAAGACGACCATCGTCGATGCCATGCTCAAGCAGGCCGGTTCCTTCGCCGCGCACGCCGCCGAGTCCCTCGACGACCGCATGATGGACTCGAACGACCTGGAGCGTGAGAAGGGCATCACGATCCTCGCCAAGAACACGGCGGTGAAGTATCACCCCAAGGACGGCGGGGATCCGATCACGATCAACATCATCGACACCCCCGGCCACGCCGACTTCGGTGGCGAGGTCGAGCGCGGTCTGTCGATGGTGGACGCGGTCGTGCTGCTGGTCGACGCCTCCGAGGGCCCGCTCCCGCAGACCCGCTTCGTGCTGCGCAAGGCGCTCCAGCAGCGGCTGCCCGTCATCCTGTGCATCAACAAGACGGACCGCCCCGACTCGCGGATCGACGAGGTCGTCAACGAGACGTACGACCTCTTCCTCGACCTGGACGCCGACGAGGACCAGATCGAGTTCCCGATCGTCTACGCGTGCGGCCGTGACGGCATCGCCTCGCTGACCAAGCCGGCCGACGGCACGGTCCCCGCGGACTCCACCAACCTGGAGCCGTTCTTCTCCACCATCCTGGAGAGCGTCCCGGCCCCGACGTACGACGAGTCGGCCCCGCTCCAGGCCCACGTCACCAACCTCGACGCGGACAACTTCCTCGGCCGCATCGCGCTGCTCCGCGTCGAGCAGGGCGAGCTGGCCAAGGGCCAGACCGTCGCGTGGATCAAGCGTGACGGCACCATCGCGAACGTCCGCATCACCGAGCTGATGATGACCGAGGCGCTCACCCGCAAGCCCGCCGAGAAGGCGGGCCCGGGCGACATCTGCGCGGTCGCCGGTATCCCCGACATCATGATCGGCGAGACCCTCGCCGACCCGGAGAACCCGATCGCGCTGCCGCTGATCACGGTCGACCAGCCGGCGATCTCCATGACCATCGGCACGAACACCTCGCCGCTCGTCGGCCGCGGTGGCACGGGCAAGGGCGCGGCCGCGAAGTCCGCCGTCAAGGACCGCAAGGTCACCGCCCGCCAGGTCAAGGACCGTCTCGACAAGGAGCTCGTCGGCAACGTCTCGCTCCGCGTCCTGGACACCGAGCGCCCCGACGCCTGGGAGGTGCAGGGCCGCGGTGAGCTGGCGCTGGCGATCCTGGTCGAGCAGATGCGCCGCGAGGGCTTCGAGCTGACCATCGGCAAGCCGCAGGTGGTCACCAAGCAGGTCGACGGCAAGACCCACGAGCCGGTCGAGCGCCTCACGGTCGACGTCCCCGAGGAGCACATGGGCGCGGTCACGCAGCTCATGGGCATCCGCAAGGGCCGCATGGACAACATGTCGAACCACGGCTCCGGCTGGGTCCGCATGGAGTTCGTGGTGCCCTCCCGCGGCCTGATCGGCTTCCGTACGGAGTTCCTGACGAACACCCGCGGCACGGGCATCGCCCACTCCATCCACGAGGGCCACGAGCCCTGGTTCGGCACGCTGACGACCCGGAACAACGGCTCGCTCGTCGCGGACCGCGCCGGCGCCGTCACCGGGTTCGCGATGACGAACCTGCAGGAGCGCGGCGTGCTGTTCACCGACCCCGGCACCGAGGTGTACGAGGGCATGATCGTCGGCGAGAACTCGCGCGCCGACGACATGGACGTGAACATCACCAAGGAGAAGAAGCTCACCAACATGCGCTCCGCCTCCGCCGACTCCTTCGAGGCGATCGTCCCGCCGCGCAAGCTGTCCCTGGAGCAGTCCCTGGAGTTCTGCCGCGACGACGAGTGCGTCGAGGTGACCCCGGAGGCCGTGCGCATCCGCAAGGTCGTCCTGGACCAGAAGGAGCGCGGCCGCTCCGCGTCCCGCGCCAAGCACAGCTGACCCGCTGACGTAGGCGATGGGCGGCACACAGCCGCTCATGAGGCCGATTTCCGTCGCTCCCGAGGGAGTTGGACGGAAGTCGGCCTCTTGTGTTTCCCCAGGCGAGTACGGTGTGGCCACTGTCGCGCGCGGGGCTCCCGGCAAGTGGTTTTCGACCACAGACTGTCCGGTATTCGGACGTCACTGACCGTTAGATGTGTAACACGTCCGTTTCGCAACCATCTATCTCGGATCGGTTTGTCCGGATTTTGGAAGTTGTACGGGGCAGGTGTGATTGAACCGAGACCAAAAGGGTGTGGTCGACCGGTACCTCATGGCTAATAGTTGACCGCGTATAGCTCGGGTCAATGGGTCACGCGCTGTGGGGAGCGCCGACTCACGAGCACACTGGGGTACTCGATCTTCGCCGTCAGGGGTGTCGGCGCGGTTGCACGTACCCCCTCTTGTAGTGAACAAGTGGACTCATGAGGAGGAACCCCATGCGTGGTGCCAAGAGCGCCAAGTGGGTCGCGATAGCCGGTGTTGTGGCGCTGACGGCCACCGCTTGTGGCGGCGGCGACAGTGACAGCAAGGGCAGCGGCAAGGTCGACCCCAAGGGGATCGTCAGCTACGCCAACGGTGAGCCGCAGAACGCCCTGCAGCCGTCCAACACCATGGAGGCGTACGGCAGCGTCGTCATCGACGCGCTCTTCACCGGGCTTGTCCACTACGACAAGCAGGGCAACATCACCTACGAGAACGCCGAGTCGGTCACGCCCGACAAGGACTCCAAGGTGTGGACGGTCAAGCTGAAGCCGGGCTGGAAGTTCCACAACGGCGAGGCCGTCACCGCGAAGTCGTACGTCGACGCCTGGAACTGGGCGGCCGACCCGGCCAACGGTCAGCAGAACAGCGCCTGGTACCGCGACATCGTCGGCTACGACGACGTGCACCCGGCCAAGGGCAAGGCCAAGAAGAAGGCCATGTCCGGTCTGAAGGTCGTCGACGACAACACCTTCACCATCACGCTCAAGGGTGGCGTCCCGTACTACCAGTACAAGCTGGTCTACAAGCCCTTCTTCCCGCTGCCCTCGGCCGCGCTGAAGGACCCGAAGAAGTACGGCGAGGCCCCGGTCGGCAACGGTCCCTACAAGTTCAAGAGCTGGGACCACAAGAAGTCGATCCAGGTCACCGCCTGGTCCGGCTACAAGGGCGAGGACAAGCCCAAGAACGGCGGCATCAACTTCAAGGCCTACTCCAAGGACACGGCCGCCTACGCCGACCTGAAGTCGGACAACGTCGACACGATGCCGCTCGTGCCGAACAGTGAGATCGCCAACTTCAAGCAGGACTTCGGCGACCGCGCGATCGACATGGACTTCTCGGCGATCAACACGGTCAACTTCGCCTTCTACACCAAGCAGTGGAAGGACATCGACGTCAAGGTCCTCCAGGGCCTGTCGATGGCGATCGACCGCGACACCATCGCCAAGACCGTGTTCCACGGCACGCGTGAGTCCGCCACCGGCTGGGTCGCCAAGGGCGTCAAGGGCTACCAGAAGGACGCCTGCGGCGAGTACTGCAAGTTCGACCCGAAGAAGGCCAAGCAGTCCATCACGGACGGCGGCGGCGTTCCCGGCAACAAGATCTCCATCCAGTACAACGCCGACCAGCCGCACAAGGACTGGGTCGTCGCGGTCTGCAACAGCATCACCAAGGCGACCGGCGTCAAGTGCGTCGGCGACCCGGTGACCGACTTCGCGGCCGACACGGAGATCCGTGACCAGAAGAAGGTCAAGTCGATGTACCGCTCCGGCTGGGTGCTCGACTACCCGTTCAACGGCAACTTCCTCGCCGACCTCTACGGCACCGGCGTCGACGGCAACAAGGGCGGCTTCTCGGACAAGAAGTTCGACGGGCTGACCAAGAAGGCCGACGAGGCGAAGACCATCGAGGAGTCGGCGAAGCTGTACCAGCAGGCCGAGAAGGAACTGCAGAACAGCTTCCCGGGCATCCCGCTCTGGTACAACAAGACGCTCTCCGCGTACTCGAACAACGTGAAGAACGTCGTGTTCGACCAGGCCGGTGACCCGATCCTCTCCGAGGTCGAGGTCTTCGAGAAGTAGTAGTCGTCGGAGTACCGCTCCCGTGCAGCGACGCCCGGTGATCCCGGGCGTCGCTTTCGGGCGGCTCCGCAATGGACGGAGGCACCAATGGGGCGCTACGTCGCGAGGCGACTGCTCCAGATGATCCCGGTCTTCATCGGGACAACCCTGCTGATCTTCCTGATGGTCAATGTGCTCCCCGGCGACCCCGTACGGGCGCTCTGGGGAGACAAGCCGCCGGACCCGGCACAGGTCGCGCAGATCAGGCACGACCGAGGGCTCGACCTGCCGCTCTGGCAGCAGTACCTGCACTACATGGGCGGACTGCTGCAGGGCGACTTCGGCAAGACCATCGCAGGCAACAGGCCCATTCTTGACGAGATCAAGCAGGCTTTCCCGGTTTCGATGAGACTCGCCGCCATGGCGTGGTCCTTCGAGCTCGTCGTCGGAATCGCCCTGGGCGTCCTGGCGGGCGTGAAGCGCAGCCGGATCGTCGACAACACCGTGACGCTCTTCACGCTCCTCGTGATCTCCGTCCCGATCTTCGTGTTCGGCCTGTTCCTCCAGCTGATCTTCGGCAACGAACTCGGCTGGGTGACACCCACGGTCCAGGACTCGGAGAACTTCCAGCAGCTGATCCTGCCGGCCCTCGTCCTCGGCCTCGTCGGCCTCGCCTACGTGGCCCGTCTGAGCCGGACCTCCATCGCGGAGAACCGGCAGGCGGACTACATGCGCACCGCCGTCGCCAAGGGCCTGCCGCGGCACCGGATCATCACCCGGCACCTGCTGCGCAACTCCCTGATCCCGGTGGTCACCTACCTCGGAACGGACATCGGCACCCTCATGGGCGGCGCCGTCATCACCGAGGGCATCTTCAACGTGACCGGTGTCGGCAACCTGCTGTTCGACGCGCTGAGCAACCGAGAGGGCGCCGTCATCGTCGGCATCGTCACGGTCCTGGTGCTCGTGTATCTCCTCGCGAGCCTGGTCGTCGACCTCCTCTACGCCGTTCTGGACCCGAGGATCCGTTATGCCTGACCTCACCAAGACCCCGGCCACCGACGAGGCGCACGCCGTGGCGATCGCCGACGCCGACGCCCATGCCGTGGACGCCGTCGAGGCCACGGGCAAGCCGCGCAGCCTGTGGGGCGACGCCTGGCGCGACCTGCGCCGCCGGCCGCTGTTCGTGATCTCCGCGCTGCTCATCCTCGTGGTGCTGCTCGTCGCGGCCTTCCCGGGCATGTTCACGAACGCCGACCCGCAGACCGGCGACCTGACCAACCACTTCCTGGAGAAGCCGAACCTCGGTCACTTCTTCCAGGCCGACTGGTTCGGGTACGACCGGCAGGGCCGCAGCATCTACGCGCGTGTCGTGTTCGGCGCCCGCAACTCGATCATGGTCGGCTTCGGCGTGACGATCCTCGTCACCGTCTTCGGCAGCCTGGTCGGCATGCTGGCGGGCTACTTCGGTGGCTTCTGGGACAGCCTGCTGTCGCGCCTCACCGACGTGTTCTTCGGCATCCCGTTCCTGCTCGGTGCGATGGTCGTCCTGAACGCCTTCTCCGAGAAGAACGTCTGGGTCATCACCGGCGCCCTCGCCTTCCTGGGCTGGACGCAGATCGCCCGTGTCATGCGCGGCGCGGTGATCACCACCCGGCACGCGGACTACGTCGTGGCGGCGAAGGCACTGGGCGCGGGCACCAAGCGGATCCTGTTCCGGCACATCCTGCCGAACGCCATCGCTCCGGTCATCGTCATCGCGTCCATCTCCCTGGGCACGTACATCGTCGCCGAGTCGACGCTGTCCTTCCTGGGCCTGGGCTTCGGCGGGGACACGCTCTCCTGGGGCGGCGACATCTCCGACGCCCTGAGCGACATCCGGAACAACCCGCACACGCTGATCTTCCCGGCAGGCATGCTGAGTCTCACGGTGCTGGCGTTCATCATGATGGGTGACGCCGTACGCGAAGCCCTCGACCCGAAGCTGCGCTGAGGGAGGCGTACATGAGCATCGACATCAAGTCAGACACCTTCCCCGCACCCCGCTCGGGCGGGGAAACGGGCGGCAGGCTCCTGGACGTGAAGGACCTGCACGTCGAGTTCCACACCCGGGACGGCGTGGTCAAGGCCGTCAACGGCGTCAACTACAGCGTGGACGCGGGCGAGACGCTCGCCGTGCTCGGTGAGTCGGGCTCCGGCAAGTCCGTCACGGCGCAGGCCATCATGGGCATCCTCGACATGCCGCCGGGAAAGATCCCGCAGGGCGAGATCGTCTTCCGCGGCCAGGACATGCTCAAGATGTCCAACGAGGAGCGCAGGAAGATCCGCGGCCGCAAGATCGCGATGATCTTCCAGGACGCGCTGTCCTCGCTCAACCCCGTTCTCTCGGTGGGCTACCAGCTCGGCGAGATGTTCCGGGTGCACGACGGCGTGAGCCGCAAGGAAGCCAAGGCCAAGGCCATCGAACTGATGGAGAAGGTCAAGATCCCGGCCGCCAGGGAGCGGGTGAACGACTACCCGCACCAGTTCTCCGGCGGTATGCGCCAGCGCATCATGATCGCGATGGCGCTCGCCCTGGAGCCGGACCTGATCATCGCGGACGAGCCCACCACGGCGCTCGACGTGACGGTCCAGGCCCAGGTCATGGATCTCCTCGCGGAGCTGCAGCGCGAGTACAACATGGGCCTGATCCTGATCACCCACGACCTCGGCGTCGTCGCCGACGTCGCGGACAAGATCGCGGTCATGTACGCGGGCCGGATCGTGGAGACCGCGCCGGTGCACGAGCTGTACAAGCGCCCGGCCCACCCGTACACCCGCGGCCTGCTGGACTCGATCCCGCGCCTGGACCAGAAGGGCCAGGAGCTCTACGCGATCAAGGGTCTGCCGCCCAACCTGCTCAAGATCCCCAGCGGTTGTGCGTTCAACCCGCGCTGCCCCAAGGCGCAGGACATCTGCCGCACGGAGGTCCCGCCGCTGGTGCAGGTCACCGAGCAGGACGGCGCGGAGCTGCCGGGCCGCGGCAGCGCGTGCCACTTCTGGAAGGAGACGATCCATGGCTGAGCCGACGAAGGCTTCGAAGGCCGACGAGCCGCAGGACGCGACGCCGAACGTCTCCGAGGTGGAGACCGTGGACGTGGCGACGCCCGAGGAGGCCGTCGCGGCGATCGAGGCGCCGGCCGAGCGCGGCGAGCCGATCCTCCAGGTCCGCAACCTGGTCAAGCACTTCCCTCTCACCCAGGGAATCCTGATCAAGAAGCAGATCGGTGCGGTCAAGGCGGTCGACGGCATCTCCTTCGACCTCTACCAGGGCGAGACCCTGGGCATCGTGGGGGAGTCCGGCTGCGGCAAGTCCACGGTCGCCAAGCTCCTGATGACCCTGGAGCGCGCCACCGCGGGCGAGGTCTTCTACAAGGGCCAGGACATCACCAAGCTGACCGGCCGCGCGCTGAAGGCGGTGCGCCGCAACATCCAGATGGTGTTCCAGGACCCGTACACGTCGCTCAACCCCCGTATGACGGTGGGCGACATCATCGGGGAGCCCTTCGAGATCCACCCCGAGGTGGCTCCCAAGGGCTCGCGCCGGCAGAAGGTCCAGGAGCTCCTGGACGTGGTGGGCCTGAACCCGGAGTACATCAACCGCTACCCGCACCAGTTCTCGGGCGGCCAGCGTCAGCGCATCGGCATCGCGCGCGGTCTGGCCCTCAACCCCGAGATCATCATCTGCGACGAGCCGGTCTCGGCCCTGGACGTCTCCGTCCAGGCCCAGGTCATCAACCTGATGGAGAAGCTGCAGGACGAGTTCAACCTCTCCTACCTCTTCATCGCGCACGACCTGTCGATCGTCCGGCACATCTCGGACCGCGTGGGCGTCATGTACCTCGGGAAGATGGCGGAGATCGGCTCGGACGAGCAGATCTACGAGCACCCGACGCACCCGTACACGCAGGCACTGCTCTCCGCGGTGCCGGTGCCCGACCCGGAGGCCCGCGAGGGCCGCGAGCGCATCATCCTCACCGGTGACGTGCCCTCGCCCGCCAACCCGCCCTCGGGCTGCCGCTTCCGCACCCGGTGCTGGAAGGCGGAGGAGAAGTGCTCCAAGGAGATCCCGCTGCTCGCGATCCCCGAGCGCTTCAAGGGCCAGGACACCCCGGCCGCGCACGAGTCGGCGTGCCACTTCGCCGAGGAGAAGGACGTCGTCGGCGTCGCGTGACCTCCTGAGTGTGCCTGTGCCCCGCCGTACGCGTCGTACGGCGGGGCACAGGCATGCCGGACCTGAGGAGGGCGTGCGAGCGGGGTTCTGTCGGAAGGGTGTGGTGCGGAGTGTCCCTGCGGGACGGCGGCACGGTCGACGAGAACGGCGCTGGACTGTCCCTGCGCCCCTGGCGCGAGACGGACGCCTCCGCGGTCCTCGCCGCCTTCGCCGCGCCGGAGATGGGCCGCCAGGCGGACCAGGAGGTCACCGACGGGGCGGGTGCCGTCCGGTGGGTCACCCGGCGCGCGGCGGAGCGCGCGGCCGGTTCCGCGTACGCGTTCGCCGTGGTGGACGGGGACGGCGTGCCGCTCGGCAACGCCTCGGTGGGTGCGGTGAACCACGTCCACCGCACCGGCTGGGTGTCGTACTGGACGACGCCCGGCGCGCGCGGCAAGGGCGTCGCCTCGTACGCGTGCGCGGCCCTGGCCCGCTGGGCCTTCGGCGAACTGGGCCTCTTCCGCCTGGAGTTGGGCCACCGCACCAACAACCCCGCCTCGTGCCGGGTGGCCCGCGCGGCCGGCTTCGCGGTGGAGGGGCTGCAGCGGCAGAAGCTGTCGTACGACAGGGTCCGCCACGACGTCGAACTCCACGCCCGGCTGGCGACCGACGCCGTGTGACACCCGTGCGGCCGTCACGCCTCAGCCGTCGCACCTCACATGGGAAGCGACCGCACCCGTACCGCTCCGGGAGGCCACGGGGCGCCCTCGCGCAGCGGCGTCACCATCGTCCGCAGCGGCATGGTGACCACGCGGTCGCCGGGCTGTTCGACCAGGACCGGGGTGTCGGGGGCGAGCGCGTGCCAGCCGAGCCGCTCGTACAGGGGCAGAAGGGGCGGGCGGCAGAACAGGAGCGCGTGGCGCGGGCCCAGCGTGCGGGCGTGGTCCAGGGCGGCGGCCAGGACGCGGCGGGCCAGGCCCTGCCCGCGTACGTCAGGGGCGACCGCCACGCCGCCGACTCCGACGACGTCCGTGGGGGAGACCTCGGCGGACCCGTCGTCGGATCCGGTGCCGGACCCGTCCGTCGACACGGGCAGGCGGCGGAGCCCGGCGTGGGCGACGAGACGGCCGTCGAGCCGTATGCCGAAGTGCTCTTCCTTGGGCAGCCAGGACAGACGCGTGTCCGCGACGCCGAAGGGGTCGTCGCCGTCGCCCAGGATCTCCCGCACGTCGTCCTGCGTGTACGTGGTGAGGCGGACCGCGCTCGGCGGGCCGGCCGTGATGTGTGTGCTCATCCCCGCATGATGCGCCAGGTCTGCCCGTTCCACGAGGACCGCTGGACGCTCACGGAGGGCGACCGGACCTCTCGTCGAGGGGCGGATCCACCGACAGGGTGAGGCAGCCGGCAGCGTCCGCCCGGTTCCCGGTGCCTCCGGTCTGTCCGGAACATCCCGTCCCGTGCCGTGCGGACAGCCCCGCCTGCTGGCAGGATGCCGGACCGCAGCGTCGACAACACGCCATTCTTGCGGCCGTTTCGAGGCTCCCCGCCGCATGCCGACATTGCGTACTTTGATGATCAAAGAGCGGGTGTAGACCCTTGCTTGACCGGTTGCGCAACCGAACCCGCTCAGACTGACCGGTTGACGAGCGTTGACACTCCCGGGAGTGACGTTAAGGGAATGATCCATTCCATTCGTGTGCGCGCACTGACCTCGGCAAATGCGGAATCTTCGCTCCGTATCGATCATTCGCCGGGCCGTGAAGGATCGCAGACCGTCACGGCCGGGACGGCTGAAAACTGTGCCGAACTCGAAAACGGCCATAGCCGGAATACATTCACGCCACTCCGCCTTCTGTCGACGGCAAGCCTCTGACCTGCGTGGATGTGGTGCACCCCGCCCTTGCTCGGGTTGTTTCACCGGGCATATGCGGAGTTGACGCTTGGCTGAGGTGCGCTATAGCTTCCGGGTGGTTCAGGGCGGCCTGCTAAAGACACCCGCTCCGGAACGGTGATTTGTGCAAAGGACCTGCACGCCACTCGGGGAACCCCCGTGGGCGGCAAGTCGCAGCGTGCTCAGGGGGATGCTCGTGATCAACACCGTCACCAGGCTGTATGCCGACAGATGCGCCGAAGCGGATTCGCCGCTGCGGAATGCCGCGCGAAAACTCGAACTCCCCGCCGTGTACGCCCAGTCGTTCGGCCAGGTGCTCCTGGACCGACCGCTCATCGCCGACCGGGTCGAGATCGAGGGATTCGCCGACGACCTCCGGTCCCTCTTCGGCATCATGACCTCGCTCCCCGAGCGCCTGTACGGCGGTGACCTGCGCGCCTACTGCACCGCCATCGGCATGGACGACCGGCTCGCCGAGCTCATGTGCCGGGGCGCCGCACCGCGCCCCGTACTGCACGCCCGGGCCGACGCCTACCACGACGGCACCCGCTTCCAGCTCCTCGAACTCAACGTCGGCAGCGAACTGGGCGGCACCGACACCGCCCAGCAGAACCGCGCCTGGCTCCGCGTGCCCGAGTTCGCGGCCTTCGCCGAGGAGCAGGGCCTGCGGCACCTCGACACCGTGCCCCGGGTGGCCGCCGCGCTGCGCCGCGCCGCCGAGCCCGTCACGGACGGCGAACCGGTCGTCGCACTCATCGAGAGCACCGGCGGACTCGCCGCCCACGAGCACGTGTTCACCGCGGTCCGCGAGGCGATGGCCGACCAGGGCATCAACCTGCTCCTCGGCGAGATCCACGAACTCGCCGACCGCAACGGCAAGATCACCCTCCGGGGCACCCCGCTGGACGTCATCCTCCGCTACTTCGTCGCCGGCGAACTGCTCGAGGACCCCGCGGGCCAGGACGTCCTGGACACGCTCATCCGCGCCGACCGCGAACGGCGGACCGCGCTCTTCCTGCCGCTGGACAGCGGCATCTACGCCAGCAAGGGCAGCCTCGCCCTGCTCCACGACCCCGCAGTGCGGGCCGAGTTGACCGAGGCGGAGCGCGCCGCCGTCGACCGGGCCGTGCCCTGGACCAGGCTCCTCGACCGAGGCCGGCAGTACGCGGGGGACCGCGCCGACCTCCTGGAGCGCTGTCGTGAGGAACGAGAGGAACTGGTCGTCAAGCCGGGCGTCGGCTACGGCGGCGTCGGCACCGTGGTCGGCCACGAGGCGGACGACGCGGCCTGGGCCGAGGCGCTGGAGGCGGCAGGACAGGACACCGTCGTGCAGCGGCGGGTCCGCCCCGCCCCCGAGCCGGTGGTGGACGCCGCCACCGGGCGCACCGAGGACTGGGCCGCCAACTGGGGCGTCTTCGTCGACGGTGACGGCTACGCCGGTGGCTTCGTCCGCGCACTGCGGCCGGCCCAGGGCGCGGTCATCTCCTTCTCCAACCCGGGGACGCGCAGCAGCTGCGTCTTCACCGCAGGCTGACCCGGGCAAAGACTCCCGCCACCCACTCCGCCCGCTCCTGACGCCAGCTCAGCCCGCCCGTTCTTCCGTTCGCTCTGCCTGCTCACTTCCTGTTCATTCGCACCCCAGGGCGGCAACGCCCTGCTTCCTCACGCACCCAGCCGCCCGGTCCGCGCCCCCGCAGGCGCGGGCGGGCCGCCGTGAAGGGACCGCTGATGCCCGAGTACGCCGCCGACGGGGAAGACCGCCCCCACATAGGGGAAGACCGCCCCCACACCGACACCGACCCCGGGGACGATCGACCCCACACCGTCGTCATCAACCGATGGCGGGAGCACTACGCCGACTACGCCGCCTACCTCGACCACACCACCCACCGCGTCACCTACGTCTCGACCGACGTGGGCCTCGGTTCGGTACCGGCCGAGGCGGCCGGGGTCGAACTGGTCGAGGCGACCGACGACCTGCCGGCCGTCCGGGCCGCCGTCGCCCGGCTCGCCGAGCGGCACGGCGCCCCGCGCACCCTCGTCGCGCTCAAGGAGGACGACCTGCTGGTCGGCGCCCACCTGCGCGTCGACTGGAATCTGCCGGGACCGCGCCCCGAGGACCTGCTGAGGTTTCGCGACAAGTACCTGATGTGCCGCGCGGTCGCCGCGGCCGGACTGCCGGTGCCCGCCTTCGCCGCGGCCGACGGCCCCGACGACGTGCGTGCCTTCGCCCGCCGCGAGGGCTGGCCGGTCGTGCTCAAGCCCCGCGTCGGCAGCTCCAGCGCCGGCGTCCGGGTCCTCGACAGGCCCCAGGACCTGGACGGGGAGGGCGAGTTCGCCGAGCCGATGCTCGCGCAGAGCTTCGACGCGCGCCCCATCCACCACGTCGACGGGATCTTCGACGGCACCCGCACCACACGGCTTCGCGTCTCCCGCTACCTCAACACCTGCCTGGGCTTCCGTGACGAGGGCACGTTCCTCGGCTCCGTCGAGGTGGACGACGCGGCGGTGGTGCGGGCGGTGGAGGCCGCGGCGACCGCGTACCTCGCGGCGCTCACCGACGCCCCCACCCCCTTCCACCTGGAACTGTTCGTGGGCCCCGGCCCCGAAGGCCCCCGCTGCGCCTTCCTCGAGGTCGGCGCCCGGGTGGGCGGCGCTGAGATCCCGTTCATCTGGCGCGATCTGCACGGCTACGACCTGATGCGGGCCGCCTTCGACATCCAGCTCGGCCGCACCCCGGCCGACGCGGGCACCCCGCCCACCGGCGAGGTCGGCGGCTGGCTGCTGATCCCCGCCCCGGCCGCCCGGCCCTGCCTGATCACCGACGTCACCTCGATGACCGGCCTGACCCCGGGCCCGTACGCCGAAGTCGTGCTCAGCCCCGGCGGCATCCTGCCGGAGGCCGACGCCTACTACGAGCACGTCGGCGGGCGGTTCCGCTTCCGGGGCCGTACCAGCACCGAGGTGACGGAGGCGCTGACCCACACGGCGACCCGCTTCCGGGTCAGCGCCGAACCCGTCCTGCGCACCGCCCGACAGAGCCCTGTGCCCGGCGACCGCGAACCGGTACACGCCGCGCACCCCGCACCCGTGGAAGTGACCGGATGAAGGACTACTCCGAACAGATCCTCGACGGCGAGGGCGAGAACGACTACACGCGCTACATGCGCACCGACGCCCTGCTCTCCCTCCAGCGCCGCCCGGAGGAGTGGGTCCACCGCGACGAGATGCTCTTCCAGATCGTCCACCAGTCCACCGAGCTCTGGCTCAAACTGGCCTGCGCCGAGGTGGCCGAGGCGACCCGGCACATCGAGGCCGGCGAACTGGAGACCGCCACCCGGCTGATGGGTCGCGCCGCGCTGGGCGGCCAACTCGTCACGCAGCAGCTGGAGATGATGCGCCAGCTCTCCCCGTGGGACTTCCAGACCATCCGCACCATCCTCGGCCACGGCTCCGGAGCCGACTCGCCGGGCTGGCGCGCGGTCCGCAGCCACAGCCGGACGGTCGGCGCCGCCTTCGACAAGCTCGTCGCCGACCGGGGCATCGACCTCGTCGAGGTCTACCGCACGGGCGAGGACACGCCCGAGTACCGGCTGGCCGAGGCGATGATCGAGTGGGACGACCGGATCTCCCTCTGGCGCGTCCAGCACTTCAAGGTCATCACCCGCATCATCGGGCACCAGTCCGTGGGCACCCAGGGCACCCCGGTCGACGTGCTCGCCAAACTGATCTCGCACAAGCTCTTCCCCGAGCTGTGGCACCTGCGCACCGAACTCACCGCGACCGGACCGATGGGCGACCAGCCGATACGGGAGGAGCTGTGAGCGCCCCCGCCGCACCGCGGCAGGTACCGCGCCAAGCACCGCCTCAGGCGTCGCCGACGCTGCGCCCCGAGGAGTTCCGCGCCGCCTTCCCGGTGCTCGGACGCCTCACCCACCTCGCCGGCTGCGGTCTCGCCCCCCGCTCCACCGCGATGGACGAGTCGCTGGCGGAGATGCTGGAGGCGATGACCGCCCACGGCGCGCCCTGGCACCTCTTCGAGGAGCGCACGGCGCGGGCCAGGGAGCGGTTCGCCGCCCTGGTGGGCGCCGAGCCCGAGCAGATCGCCGTCGTCCCGAACGCGTCGATCGGCGCCTACCAGGTCGCGTCCACCGCCGACTGGGCCGCGCGGCCCCGCCTGGTCACCACGCCGCTGGAGTTCCCCTCGCTGGCCCACGTCTGGCTCGCGCAGCGGCCCCGTGGCGCCGAGGTCGTCTTCGCCGAGGACGCCGACGCGTACACGGACGCCGTCGACGGGACCACCCGGCTGGTGTCGGTCCCCATGACGGGCTACCAGGACGCGCTGCGGATGCCGGTCGCCGACATCGCCGACATCGCCCACGCGCACGGCGCCGAACTCTTCGTCGACGCCTACCAGTCGGCCGGTGTCGAACCCGTCGACGTCGACCGGCTCGGCTGCGACTACCTGGTGGCCGGCACGTCGAAGTACTTGCTGGGCCTGCCGGGGCTCGCCTTCCTCTACGCGCGTGGTGCCTCGCGGGGGGCCCTGCCGCCCACGCTGACCGGCTGGTTCGGCCGGCGCGACCCGTTCGCGTTCGACCCCCGCACCCTCGACTTCCCCGACACGGCGCGCCGCTACGAGACCGGCACCCCGCCGGTGCCCGCCTGCTACGCCGCCGACGCCGGACTCGGCCTGCTCGCCAGGACCGACCCCGCCGAGGTCCGCGCACACGTCCAGGCCCTCACCGCGGCCGCCGCCGAGGCGCTGCGCGCCCAGGGCGAGCGCGTCCGCGAGGTGCCCGCCGACCGGCGCGGTGCCCACATCGGCATCCTCGACGCGCAACCCGCCCGTCTCGCGGAGGAGTTGGGGCGCAGGGGGGTCGCGGTCAGTGCCCGCGGCGACGTCGTGCGCGCCGCCTTCCACTACTACAACAACGCCGACGACATCGCCTCGCTGTGCGAGGCGCTGAGTGAGCACAGGTCCCGTTAGCACCACCGCCGAGCACGCTCCCACAACGAGTGGCAGGAATCATGTTCACAGCCGAACTGGCCTCCTGGGCCCGCGAACCGGATCCCGGGAGTTTCCCCTACGACGCCGTCGTGCGCGAGTACCAGCGCGTCGGCAAGCACTTCGTCCCCGCCGAACTCCTCCAAGAGCTCACGCGGGTACGCGACACGCTGCCGACCATGCGCGGTCCGTGGCCCGAAGTGCGCGCCCTCGCGACGTTCCTCGACACCGCGCTGGACAAGCCCGACGGCCGCTACGACTACCCGACCTACCTGGCCCTGCCGGTGCTCGAACTGCCGAACGCGGACGACCCGGTGGCCACCGCGCCCTTCGCCCGCTCCCGGTGCGACCGGCTCATCGTGCAACTCGTCGCCGACGCCATCGACTTCGAGCTGGCCGCGCTGGACGGTGTGAGCGTACGGCTGCCGGAACTGCGGCCCGGTGAGGACCTCGTCCTCAAGCGGTGCAAGCACGCGCTGCGGGCGGTCCTGCCGGCCCTCGGCCGGATGGCGCTCGACCAGGGCGTCACCGCCACCGGTCACGTCGACCGGGCCCGGCAGGTCCGGCGCGTGGTGCGCTCCGACATGTCGCTCGCCGAGCGGCGCGCCATCGACCTCAGCCTGCTGCCCGTGTACGTCTCCCACGACGAGTACATGTTCCTGCGCGTGCTCCAGACCTTCGAGACGACGTTCGTCCTGCTCGCCATGCACCTGCGCGCCGCCATCGAGGCGCTGGGCGGGCGGCGGGCCGACGAGGCCGTGCACTTCATCGGCGGCGCCGAGGAGGCGCTGCGGGAGTCCGCGCCGCTCTTCTCCATGCTCGCCACCATGCAGATCGGCTCGTTCCGCACCTTCCGCGAGTTCACCGAGGGCGCCAGCGCCATCCAGTCCCGCGGCTACAAACTCGTCGAGGCGCTCTGCCGCACCCCCGACACGGAGCGGGCCGAGTCGCCCGCCTTCCACTCCGTGCCGGACATCCACGCCCGGCTCGCCGACGGCCATCCGAACCTGGACGACGCCTACCGCGAGGCCTGCGACTCCGGCGACCTCTCACCGGGCGACACCGAGGCCGTCCAGACGGCCATGACCGGCTTCGCCCAGGCCCTGCACCGCTGGCGCGGCACGCACTACCGGCTCGCTGTACGCATGCTCGGCGAAGCCACCGGCACCGGCTACACCGAGGGCACCCCGTACCTCGCGGCGGTGCGCGACATACCCGTATTCCGCCATGTCGCCCCCGTGGGCGATCAGACCGTGAGGGCACGATGACAGCAGTGGTCGCACCTGTGGGGATAGTCGGCGCGGGACCGGTCGGCCTGGTGGCCGCCCTGCGGCTCGCCGGGCTCGGCGTGGCCAGCGTCGTGCTGGACGCCAAACCCTCCCTGGTCAAGCAGGGTTCCAAGGCCTGCCTCATCCAGGGTGACGTCCTGGAGATCCTCGACAAGGCGGGCTGCGCCGACCCGGTCGACGCCGAGGGCGTGACCTGGCGGACCGCCCGCACCTACGTCGCCGACGAGCAGATCCGCGAGGTCACCCACCCCAAGCCGCTCGGCTACGGCCCGTTCGTCAACGTCTCGCAGTTCTACATCGAGCAGGTCCTCGCCGAGCGCGCCGAGGCCGAACCCCTCATCGACCTGCGCTGGGACCACCAGGTCGAGGACGTCGCCCAGGACGGCGAGGGAGTCACCCTCACCGCGAAGACCGGCGACACCGAACAGGTCCTGCGCGTACGCCACTTGGTGGCCTGCGACGGCGTGCGCAGCACCCTGCGCGAACTCCTCGGCGTGGAGTGGACCGGCTACACCCACAAGGACCGGTTCCTCATCACCGACATCAAGGCGAAGCTGCCGCTCGCCAAGGAGCGGCACTTCCACTACAACCCGTCGTTCAACCCCGGCCGCCAGCTGGTGATGCACCCGCAGCCGCACGACATCTGGCGCATCGACTGGCAGCTGCCGCCGGACGCGGACATCGAAGCCGAGCGCGCCGACGGCCGGTTCGACGCGCGGGTGCGTGCCGTCATCGGCGACATCCCCTACGAGATCGACTGGGTCAGCACCTACCGCTTCCACCAACGGGTCGTCGCCCGGCTGCGGGTCGGCCGGGTGCTGTTCGCGGGCGACGCGGCGCACGCCCTGCCGCCCTACGGCTCGCGCGGCATGAACAGCGGCATCCAGGACGCCGACAACCTCGCCTGGAAGCTCGCCCAGATCGAGCGGGGCCTCGGCGGCGAGGAGCTGCTGGAGAGCTACCACACGGAGCGCTACGCCGCGGCCCGCGAGAACCTGCGGGTCACCGAGGCCACCATCCGCTTCATGGTGCCCCCGCACCCCCTGCGCCGCTGGGCCCGCGCCGCCCTGCTGCGCCTGTCGAAGGTCCTGCCCTCGGCCGAGCGGCGGGTCAACAGCGGCCGCATGGCCGAGCCGTACGTCTACCGCGACTCGCCCCTCATCCCCGGGGCGTCCGGACACCCGCTGCTCGGGCACTTCGCCCCGGACGCGGCCCTGACCGGCGACGGCGCCCCCGACCGGCTGCGCCGCCTGTTCGGGCACACCTTCACCGGGCTGATCGTCGCGTCCGACGCGGAGAGCGCCGCCCGGCTCGCCGCCGAGACGCGCTCCCGTCCGTGGGCCGTCGACGCCGACCTCGTGGCCGTGCTGCCGGCCGGCGCCGCCGCCGACGCGCTGCCCGACGACGTGCGGGCCGTGCACACCGGGCCCGACGGCCTGCCCGAGGGGTACTTCGACGGCACCCCCGTGTGGTGGCTGGTCCGGCCCGACGGCCACCTCGCCGCCCGCTCCACCCGCGGCGGCGCCTTCGCCGCCGCGCTCGCCACCGCCGCGGGAGCCCCCGCGGCAGGCCCGGCCGCCGCGGGCGCCCGTACCGAGGACGACGGCATCGCCGCCGCTCCGCTGCTGAAAGGAACCCAGGCATGACCGCGCAACCGCCCCCCTTCGCATGGCTCAACGGCAGTGTGGTGCCCTGGGACCAGTGCGTCCTGCACGCCCGCAGCCAGGGGGCGTTCTGGGGAGCCAACGTCTTCGAGGGGCTGCGCGTCTACCGTGACCCGGACGGCGCGCGCCAGGTCTTCCGGGTCCAGGACCACCTGGACCGGCTGCGCCGCTCGATGAAGAGCCTGCACATGGAGATCGAGTACTCCGACGCGGACCTGACCCGCGCCTGCATGGACCTCGTCCTCGCCAACGACTTCGACGCCGACGCCCACGTCTGCGTGGTCGCCTACTTCGGCCTCGGGTCGACCTTCGACCCGATGGCACGGACCGCCGAGACCGGCGTCCACATCACCTCCACCGCGGTCCCGCGCTCCGCCGCCCACAGCAGCGGGGTGGCCGCCGCGGTCTCCTCCTGGCGCCGCATCAGCGACGACACGATGCCGCCGCGCATCAAGACCGGCGCGAACTACCACAACAGCCGCCTCGCCCAGCACGAGGCGCTGCGCAACGGCTACGACACGACGCTGCTGCTCAACCAGCGCGGCACGGTCGCCGAGGCGCCCGGATCCTGCGTGGTGATCGTCCGCGACGGCGAGCTGATCACCCCGCCCGGCACCAGCGGCGTCCTGGAGGGCATCACCGTCGACACGGTGGCCCGCCTCGCCGACGAGCACCTCGGCCTGCGGATGACGCACCGCGAGGTCGACCGCACCGAGCTCTACGTGGCCGACGAGATCTTCCTCTGCGGCACCATGTCCGAGCTGCTGCCGGTCACCAGCGTCGACCGTCTGGAGGTCGGGGACGGCACCCCGGGGCCGCTGACCCGGCTCCTGCAGGGCCACTACGACGACGCGGTCCGCGGGCTCGGCAAGCACCCCGAGTGGTGCATCCCGGTCCCGGCGAGGACAGGCGG
The DNA here is from genome assembly GCF_055593965.1 of Streptomyces sp. NPDC040622. Classification (NCBI taxonomy): domain Bacteria; kingdom Bacillati; phylum Actinomycetota; class Actinomycetes; order Kitasatosporales; family Streptomycetaceae; genus Streptomyces; species Streptomyces sp. NPDC040622. Next base: position 671,297 of record NZ_JBVIXD010000002.1, read on the forward strand.
TGCGGCATGAGCGTGCTGACGGATCTGGTGGCGGCGGTACGGTCGGGCGGCGTCCGGGTCGTCGACCTGACCTCGCCGCTCAGCGAGGACACCCCGATCATCGACCTGCCGCCCGAGCGGGGCCAGCCGTGGGCCTTCGGCCGCGAGGTGATCAGCCACTACGACGCGGCGGGACCGACCGTCTACTGGAACAACATCCGGCTCTCCGAGCACACCGGCACCCACTTCGACGCCCCTGTGCACTGGCTCTCCGGCAAGGACGGGCACGACGTCTCCCAGGTGCCCGCCGAGCGCCTGGTGGGGCCCGCCGCCGTCATCGACCTCACGCGAGAGGCCGCCGACGACCCCGACTTCCTGATGCGCCGGGAGCACGTGGAGGCGTGGCAGGAGCGGCACGGTGCCCTGCCCGAGGACGGCTGGCTGCTCTACCGCACCGGCTGGGCCGAGCGGCAGGGCGACCCCGCCGCCTTCCACAACGGCCGGCACACACCGGGCGTCGCACCGGAGTGCGCCCGCTGGCTCGCCGAGGAGACTCCGCTGGCCGGCATCGGCGTGGAGACGGTGGGCACCGACGCCGGGCTCGCGGGCGACTTCCCCGACCAGGCGTTCCCCTGCCACTGGTACTTCCACGGCGCGGGCAAGTACGGCCTGACGCAGCTGCGGAACCTGGCGCTGCTGCCGCCCACCGGCGCGGTGCTCATCGCCGGGCCGCTGCCCATCGTCGGCGGTTCCGGCAGTCCCAGCCGGGTCCTCGCCCTCATCGAGCACACCTCCGAAGGAGCCTGACGATGGTCGACGAGATCGGCTTCGAGCGCGGCAGCGATCTGCTGCACCGGCACACCGAGGACACCGCGCGCCCCGCGGAGTTCACCCTGCTCGACCGCCAATGGGACCTACTCGACGGCGTGTTCAGCCCCACGTACACCCCGGTGACGGGCCTGTTCACCAGCTGGCTGCCCTTCCCCGACAAGGGCTCCTTCCTGGAGATCGGCTCGGGCACCGGCGTCACCGCCGTGGTCGCGGCCCAGGAGGGCTGCGCGTCGGTCACCGCCCTGGACCTCAGCGAGGCCGCGGTGGAGAACACCCGCCGCAACGTGGTGCGGCACGGCGTCGAGGACCGGGTCCGGGTGCTGCACAGTGACCTGTTCTCGGCGCTCGGCCCCGACGAGCGCTTCGACTTGATCTACTGGAACTCGAACTTCGCCGAGCCGCCCGCCGGTTTCGTCAACGAGACCGACCTGCACCACGCGTTCTTCGACCCGGGGTACGACGCCCACCGACGCTTTCTGCGCGAGGCGCCGGACCGGCTCACTCCCGGCGGCCGGGTGCTGCTCGGCTTCAGCAGCATCGGCAACGTGGAGCTCCTGCAGCGCCTCGCCGCCGAGTCGGGACAGCGACTCGACCTGATCCGCAGTCAAGGGCGGGATCTGGACACCGTGGTGATCGAGTTTCAGATGTGGGAGCTCACCCGGGCGTGACGCCCCCCACAATCGACGAGTCAGTCACCACCACGTACCGACCGAAGGACCGCACGTGCCTCACAACGACGACGCCCGCAGCCGCACCCTCTCGCTCCTGGACGACCACAGCCGCGGCGTGGTGGTCACGCTGAAGAAGGACGGCCGCCCCCAGCTGTCCAACGTCGACTTCACCTACGACCCCGCGACGGGCGTCATCCGCTTCTCCACCACCGACGACCGCGCCAAGGTCCGCAACCTGCGCCGCGACCCGCGCGTCAGCCTCCACGTCACCACCCCCCAGGGCGGCGCCTACGCGGTGTACGAGGGCACCGCCACCCTCTCCGCGGTGGCCGCCGCCCCCGACGACGAGGCGGTCGAGGAGCTCATCGACGTCTTCCGCGCCGTCCAGGGCGAGCACCCCGACTGGGACGAGTACCGCGCGGCCATGGTCGACGACCGGCGCCTGGTGGTCCGCTTCAGCATCGACCACAGCTACGGCTGGGTGCCCGGCGCCTGACCCGTACGCCCGCACGCGGCGGGGCGCCCACCGCCCCGCCCGCCCCCCCCTGACCGAGGAGCCCGCCATGCCCCGCCTGCACGTCGTCATCGCCTCCACCCGCCCCGGCCGCACCGGCCCCGCCGTCGCCGACTGGTTCACCAGGATCGCGGAGAAGCACGGCGGCTTCGACGTCCACGTCGTCGACCTCGCCGAGGTCGGCCTGCCGCTGCTCGACGAGCCGCACCACCCGTCGGAGCGCACCTACACCCAGCAGCACACCAAGGACTGGAGCGCCTCCGTCGACGCCGCGGACGCCTTCGTCTTCGTCGCCCCCGAGTACAACTACGGCATCAACGCGGCCCTCAAGAACGCCCTCGACTACCTCTACTTCGAGTGGCAGTACAAGCCGGTCGGCATCGTCAGCTACGGCAACACCTCCGCGGGCCTGCGGGCCGCGCAGATGACCAAGCAGGTCGTCACCACGCTGAAGATGGTGCCCGTCACCGAGTCCGTGGCGATCCACTTCGTCGGCACCCACATCGCCGACGACGGCACCTTCCAGGGCACCGAGCCGATGGCCGAGGCGGCCGGCGGGATGCTGGACGAGATCGCCCGGTTCGCCGACGCGCTGCGCCCGCTGCGCGAGCCCTCCGCCTGACCCGACCGACCTCACAACGCCCGCAACCTGGAGGCGAACGCCGTGCAGCAAGACCACATCATCCTGGTCGGAAGTGGTGGACAGCCCTACCGCGACTACGCCTTCCGGACGCTGGCGGAGCGGTACCGCCTCTCGGCCCTGCTCCCGGCGGAGCCCACCTGGCAGCAGGACTACCTCCAGGACTGGCGGACCGCCGACCTGGCCGATCCGGCCGCCGTCGCGGGCGCCCTCAAGGAACTGGCCCTCGTCGACTCGGCGGTGCTCACCTGGGACGAGACGGTCCTGGAGGCCACCGCCGAGGCGGCCGAGGCGCTCGGCCTGCACCACATGAGCGCCCGCTCCGCCCGGCACTGCAGGGACAAGCACCTCACCCGGCGCCTCCTGGCGGAGACGGGCCTGCCCGCCGTCCGCCACGGCCTGGCCCACACGGCTGCCGAGGCCCAGGAGATCGCCGAACGCATCGGCTTCCCCGTCGTCGTCAAGCCCCGCGCGCTCGCCGGGAGCGTCGGCGTCGTACGGGTCGAGGGCGCCGGCGCGGTCGCCGCCGCCTACGACCTGGCGGGCGGCGCCGGCTACTCCACCCTGCCGACCGGGCACGGCATCCTCGTCGAGGAGTTCCTCGACGGGCCGGAGATCAGCGTCGACAGCGCCGTCCTGGACGGCGAGGTGACCTGCGTCCAGGTGGCCGCCAAACGCCTCGGCTACGCCCCGCACTTCGAGGAGACCGGCCACCTCGTCAAGGGCTGGGACGGCAGCGAGCCGTGGGCCGATGAGGTCCGCGAACTGGTCACCGCCGCCCACGTGACCCTCGGCGTGGAGGCCGGCGTCACCCACGCCGAGGTCCGCCTCACCCGCTCAGGCCCTCGCCTGGTCGAGCTCAACGGGCGGCTCGGCGGCGACCTCATCCCGTACGCGGGACAGCTCGCCACCGGCGTCGACCTGGTGCGGGCCGCCGCCGCCGTCGCCCGGCGCGAGCGCCCCGACCTCACGCCGACCCGCTCGCAGACCACCGAGGTGCGGTTCGTGTACCCGCCGCACGACGGGCGGGTCGCGGCCGTCTCCGTCGGCCGGGCCGCCGAACTGCCCGGCGTGGTGCATGCCGCCACGCTCGTCGCCCCGGGCGACACCCTGCTGCTCCCGCCGCGCCAGGCGATACCCCGGCTCGCCGTGCTCATCGTGCGGGCCGACGACGAGGCGGGCTGCGCGCGGATCCTGGAGCGGGCGCTCGCCGAGGTCACCAGTGAGGTCGTCCCCTCGGCAGGGGAGCCCGGCCGATGAGCGGGCTCAGCCGGTTCCGCCCCGTCGACCGGCTGATCGTCACCCACGGCCTGTCCTCGTTCTGCCTGGGCCTCGTCTTCCCGTACACCGCGATCTACCTGGCCGACGAGCCGGGCGTCGGCACCGGCGGTGTCGCCCTCTTCTACGGGGCGGCCGGCGTCGCCAACCTCGTCGTCGCGCTGCTGCTCACCGGCGGTGTCCTGAAGCTGCCCCGGGTCACGCTCGGGGTGCTCGGCACCGTGCTGTGGTTCTGCGGCTACATGACCATGCCGTTCGTCGGCTCGCACGCGCTCGCGCTGCTCGCGGGCGTGGCCATCGGCACCGGCCAGGGCGGTTTCCTCGCGGCGATCGTGCCGCTGGTCAACGCCCTGGTGACCGCCGACGAGCGCCGCAAGGTCTTCGCCCGCCGCTACGCGGTCCTCAACGCCACCCTGGCCGCGGGATCGCTGGTCGCGGGCGCGCTGACGCTGGTCCTGCCGCGCGGCGTCATCCCGTACTTCTTCGTCGCCAACGCGGTGGGCATCCTGCCGCTCACCCTCGCCATGCTGGTCGCCGGGCGGCACGCCAGGGCCGCCGACGAGGAGAAGGACAAGGAGGCCGGCGAGGACGGGCCGCTGCTGCCCATGGCCGGTCTGGTGAAGCTGGCGATGCCGGCCGCGGCCATCCAGCTCGCCGTGTTCCTCTTCGGGTTCAGCCAGTTCGAGGCCACCGCGCCGCTGGTCTCCGAGCGCCTGATGGACATGGGCCTGTTCGTGGTCTCCATCCTGCTCTCCGTCAACGTGGTGGTGATCGTCTCCACCCAGCGCTGGGTGACCCGACTCCTGGAGGGGCGCCCGGAGATCGACGGACTGCGGATCGCCGTCGTCCTGTGGACGGCCGGCTACGCGGCGGCGGGCGTGCTGGCCTTCCTGCCCTACGGATTCCGTCTGACGGGACTGCTGCTCTACGCCATCCTCTTCGCGCTCGGCGAGTGCGCCTACTCCTGCTCGTTCCACCCCTGGCTGATCTCCCTGGTCCCCGACCGGGAGCTGACCCGGGCCAATGCGCTGGCCAACTCGATGATGGGCGTCGGCAACTTCGCGGGCCCCTCGATCGGAGTGGCGCTGGCCGTCACCGGCAGCGCGTCGGCCGTCTGGTTCGGGCTCGCCCTGTGCTGCACGTTCATCACGGTCGCCGTGGGGCTGCTGGCCCGCAGACGGGCGGTGGCCGTACCGGCCTGACGGAACCCCCGCCCCTACGCACCGGAACCGGCCGCGCCCCGCTCGGGTCAAGGGGGAGGGCGGACCGGTTCCGGGCGTCAGGCCCCGGCACGGAGGGGTGGCCGGGGCCTGGTCGGGGAGGCCGTCGAAGGTGCGCTCAGAGCGACGTGCGCGCCGAGGGGACTGCCAGTGCCGCCGCGTCCTCCGGGTAGTGGCAGGCCGTCAGGTGGCCTTCGCGGTTGCCGTCGATCTGGACCAGCGGAGGCGTGTCCGTGGCGCACTTGTCCGTCGCCTTCCAGCAGCGGGTGCGGAAGCGGCAGCCGGAGGGCGGGTTGACGGGGGACGGCACGTCGCCCGTCAGCAGGATGCGCTCGCGGCGTGGCACGTCGTCCGCGGTGGCCTCGGGGACCGCCGAGAGGAGCGCCCTGGTGTAGGGGTGGCGCGGGTTCCCGTACAGGCTCTCGCGATCGGCGATCTCCACGATCCTGCCCAGGTACATCACCGCGACCCGCTGCGAGAAGTGGCGTACGACGGCCAGGTCGTGGGCGATGAAGAGGAACGCGATGCCCAGGTCCTTCTGGAGCTTCTGGAGCAGGTTCACCACCTGCGCCTGGATCGAGACGTCCAGCGCGGAGACCGGCTCGTCCGCCACGATCAGCTTGGGTTCGAGGGCCAGCGCGCGGGCCACCCCGATGCGCTGGCGCTGACCGCCGGAGAACTCGTGCGGGAAGCGGTTGAAGTGCTCGGGGTTGAGGCCCACCGTCTCCAGGAGCTCGCGCACGCGCGCTTCCCGCCCGCCCGCCGGGTTGATGTCGTTGACCTCCATCGGGCCAGCGATGATCTTTCCGACCGTCTGGCGCGGATTCAGCGACGCGTACGGGTCCTGGAAGATCATCTGGATCTCGGAGCGGACCGGCGCCAGCTGCTTGCGCGAGGCGTGCGTGATGTCCTGGCCGCGGTAGGAGATCTGCCCGCCCGTCGGCTCCAGGAGCCGGGTGACCAGGCGCCCCGTCGTCGACTTGCCGCAGCCGGACTCGCCGACCAGGCCCAGACTCTCGCCCTCGGCGACCGTGAAGTCCAGGCCGTCCACGGCCTGCACCGCGCCGACCTTCCGCTTGAACGGGAACCCGCCCATGACCGGGAAGTGTTTGGTCAGCCCGCTGACATCCAGGAGAGGAGTGGGAGTGGTGCTGCTCATCGTCGTGAAGTCCCGTCTCTTGTACGTCAGTCGGTGCGCGTGCCCGCGAAGTCCGCGAAGAACTCCGTGCGCTGCTCGGCCGTGAGGTGGCAGGCCGCGCCCCGGCCGCCGGTCAGTTCGAGGGGCGGCTGCTCGCCCGAGCAGCGCCCGCCCCCGACCTGCTCGGTGAACGCGCACCGAGGGTGGAAGCGGCACCCGGAGGGCGGGTTCAACAGGCTGGGAGGCGTGCCCGGAATGGGCGAGAGCGGCACGTCCACCGGCCCCTCCAGCGAGGGCATCGAGCCCAGCAGGCCCCAGGTGTAGGGGTGCTGCGGCGCGCGCAGCACCTCCTTCTTGGTGCCCCGCTCCACACACCGTCCGCCGTACATCACCAGGACGTCGTCGGCGATGTCGGCGATCACGCCCAGGTCGTGCGTGATGAAGATGATCGCCGTGCCGAACTCCTGCTGGAGGTCCTTGAGGAGGTCCATGATCTGGGCCTGGACCGTCACGTCGAGCGCCGTGGTCGGCTCGTCCGCGATCAGCAGCGACGGGTTGCAGACCAGCGACATCGCGATCATGGCGCGCTGGCGCATACCGCCGGAGAACTGGTGCGGATAGTCGTCCACCCGCAGGTCGGGCTGGGGGATGCCGACCTTCGTCAGCATCTCGATCGACCGGTCACGGGCCTCCTTCTTGGAGGCGCCGGTGTGCTTGCGGAACGTCTCGCCGATCTGCCGGCCGATGGTGTGGTACGGCGACAGGGAGGCGAGGGCGTCCTGGAAGATCATCGCCATCTTGTTGCCGCGCAGCCGCTCCAGCTCCCGCTCGGTGGCGGTGAGGAGCTCCTGCCCGTCGAGCAGGATCTCGCCGTCGATGGCGGTGCTGTCCTTGTGGTGCAGACCGAGGATGGCGAGGTTCGTGACCGACTTGCCGGATCCGGACTCGCCCACGATGCCGAGGGTCTGGCCCTTCTCCAGCTCGAAGTCGAGGCCGTCCACGGCCTTGACCATGCCGTCCTCGGTGGAGAAGTGGACGCGCAGGTCGCGTACGGAGAGGAAGGGGGTACTCATGGGGTCCGGCTCCTAGGCGAGGCGCACGCGCGGGTCGATGAGGGCGTACACCGCGTCGACGATGATGTTGAAGAGGATGATCGCCGCGGCGGCCACCAGGACCACACCGAGGAGCATGGGCAGGTCGCTGGTGCTCACCGCCTTGACCGAGAGCTCGCCGATGCCGTGCAGGTTGAACGTCTTCTCGGTGATGATCGCGCCGCCGAAGAGCACGCCGAGGTCGAGGCCGAAGATCGTCACGATCGGGCCCATGGCGCCGCGCCAGGCGAAGCGGAAGAAGACCGTGCGGGCCGAGAGCCCCTTGGCCTTGGCGGTGCGGACGTAGTCCTCGCTGAGCGTCTCGACCAGCTGGGAGCGCGTCATACGGGTGTAGTTCGCGGTGAAGATGACCGACAGCACGATCCACGGCAGCAGCAGGCCGGCGAACCAGGCCCCGGGATCGTCCGTGAACGGTGTGTACGACGGGCGTTCCAGCCAGCCGAGCTGGTCGGTGAAGAGGTAGATGGCGAACACGCCGACGATGTAGATCTGCAGCGAGGAGCCGATCAGTGAGGCGGACGACGCGATCTTGTCGAGCGCCTTGCCCTGCTTGACCGCGGCGAGCATTCCTGTGCCGACGCCGAAGACGACGAAGACGGCCGCGCTGCCCAGCGAGAGCGACACGGTGGTCGGGAAGCGGTCCAGGATGGTGCCGAGCACCGGCTCGCTGTTGCGGAAGGAGAAACCGAGGCAGGGCGCCGGGCAGTTTCCGTAGGTCGCGTAGTCGCGTCCCACGAAGAGTCCTTCGAACCAGTGCCAGTACTGCACCGGGAGAGGGTCGGAGATCCCCAGGTTGTTCCGCACCAGTTCCAGGGTCTCGGGCGTGCAGACCTTGCCGCAGGCGAGACGTGCGGGGTCACGCGGGGCGGCGTAGAAGAGAACGAAGACGATGGCGCTGATGATCAGCAGAATCACCGCGCCGCCGAAGATACGACGGATGAGGAAGCGGAACATGGCGGAAGTTTCCTGACGGATGCCGACGGGGGAGCGGAGGCGGGACGACCGGGTGCGGCCGCCCCGCCACTGAGGCCGGGCGTCAGGCCTTGGCGTACACCTTGGTGATCAGGGTCGCGGAGAACTGCGGGTCGAACTGCGCGCCGCCGACCTTGGAGCCGTGCAGGTAGAAGCGGCGCTGGTACATCTCGGGGATGATCGGCGCCTCCTTCTCCATGATCTGCCGGTCCAGCTCCGCCCAGGCCTTGTTGGCCGCCTTGGGGTCGGCGAGCTTCACGTTCTTCTTGATGGCCGCGGTGACCCAGTCGACGTTCAGCTGCGAGACGTTGTTCGAGCCGTTGCCGACGGTGGTGCCGTCGAAGAGCGGCTGGAGCAGCGTGTAGCCGGTCGGCCAGTCCGGGGACCAGCCGAACCACATCACGTCGAAGTTGTTGTCGACCTGCTGGGCCTGGTCGTAGTACGTGGTGGAGTCGATGGCCTTGATGACCGGGTCGAAGCCCGCCTTCTTCAGCGCGGCCTCGATGACGACCTTGGTCTTGTCGTAGGTCGGGCTCTTCGGGAAGGCGTAGACGATCTTCATGCCGAGCTTGCCGGCCTTCTTGAGCAGCTTCTTCGAGGCCTCGGGGTCGCCCTGGGGCTTCTTCAGCTTGCCGAAGAGGTCGTACTTCTCGCGGCCCTGGATGTCGGGGCTGAGGAGCGTGGTCGCGTAGTCGCCGGAGTTCTGACCGCCGTAGATCTTGCGGATCTGCTCCAGCGGCCAGGCGTGGTTGAGCGCCTTGCGCACGTCGAGATCCGTGATGCGCTTGCAGTTGATGGCGTAGTAGTAGATGCCGGTGAGCAGGCCGTTGAAGCTGCGCTTCTTCAGGTCCGGGTCGGTGAGCACCTTCTGCATGCGCTCGGCGGGCACGTTGTTGTAGATGGTGATCGTGTACTGGTCCTTGCCCTGGTCCGCGATGAGGCGGTCCGCGAGGTCCAGGCCCTCGGTGCCGAACTCGAACTCGTGGGTGTCGGGGTAGGCGTTGCGGATCGAGTCGGTCTTCGCGTCCCAGTGCTTGTTGCGCACCCAGGTCATCGACTTGTCGATCGAACGGTTCTTGAGCCGGTACGGGCCGCAGGAGACCGGCTTCTTGTCGTACTTCTCCTTGGTGTCCATCTTCACCGGGGTGGCCGCGTAGGAGTGCATCGCCAGCGTGAAGTTGAAGTCGGAGCGGGGCTGGGCCAGGTGGAACGTGATGGTCTTCTTGGCCTTGTCGGTCTTGATGGCGTCGAGGTGCTTGCCGCCGTACGGGCCCTCGTACTCCTTGCGCCAGTCGTCCTTGCCGGTCAGTGCGATCTGCGCGTACGTGGCGCCCTCGGTGATGAACTTGGCCCAGGAGCGCTCGAAGCCGTGGCGCACGTCCTCGACGGTCAGCTCACTGCCGTCCTCCCACTTCAGACCGTCCTTCAGCGTGAAGGTCCAGGTCTTGCCGCCGTCCGACATCGTGCCGGTGTCCGTGGCGAGGTCGCCGACGAGCTTCTGGGTGCCGTTCTCGGCGGTCTGGTAGCCGGTGAGGCAGCGCGCGTAGAGCATGGCGCCGGTGGAGTTCAGCGCGTAGTAGATGCGCTGCGGGTCGAGGTGCGAGAGGTCGTCGGGGGAGACGCCGTAGATCGTGCCGCCCTTGCGGGCGCCCTTGACCTCGGCGGCCGGACCCTGGGAGTCCTCGGCGGTGCCGACCGTGACGGAGGCGTTGGTGTAGTCCTTGGCGCCGGCGGGGCCCTTGCCCTCGCCGCCTCCCCCGCCGCTGCTGCACGCGGACAGGACCATGGAGCCGCCGGCCGCGACAGACGTGGCGACGATGAAGTTTCTGCGAGAGAGGGACATGGCTTCCTGCCCTGGGTTCGTTGGAGACAGCGGATGGATCCGGCGGTGGGCCCCGTCGCCCGTGCCGGAATGAAGGGGAAGTGTCAGCGCTTGGTCTTGGGGTCCAGCGCGTCGCGCACGGAGTCGCCGAGAAGGTTGAAGGCGACGACGAAGATCACCATGGAGAGGCCGGGGAAGAGCATGAAGGTGATGTCTTCCTGGTAGATCTCCGAACCGCGCTGGATCATCACGCCCCAGTCCGGCGTGGGGTCGGAGAGACCGACGCCGAGGAAGGCGAGACCGGCCTCGGCGGTGACGAACGCGGGGAGCGCGAGGGTCGACTGGATGAGGATCGGCGTCCACAGGTTCGGGAGCAGTTCCTTGAAGATGATCCGGGCGGGAGAGGCGCCGGTGACCTTGGCGGCCTCGACGAACTCGCGTTCACGCAGGGCCAGTACCTCACCGCGCAGCAGGCGGGCGATGGATGCCCAGCCGAAGGCCGTCATCACCGTGATGAGGCTGACGACGATGAGCCAGATCGGTGTGTTCTCGTCGGGGGCGACCAGGATCGAGAGCATGACCGGCCAGAACGCGATGAAGAAGAGCGTCGAGGGGAACGCGAGCAGGATGTCGATGACCCGCCCGATGAAGTAGTCCGTCTTGCCGCCGATGTAGCCGGCCGTGATGCCGATGACGATGCCGAAGAACGTGACCAGGAGCGTCGTCGCCGCCGCGATCAGCAGCGAGTTGCGCATGCCGTAGATCAGGAAGGTGAAGACGTCGCGTCCCAGGCTCGGTTCGACACCGAACCAGTATTCGCCGTCCATGCCGCCGTTGGGCTTTACCGGGTAGCCGAACTCGTTGAGCAGGCTCGAATCCTCCTGCCCGTACGTCGTGTACGGGTCCTTGCCGTACAGCTGCGCGATGAGCGGTGCGCACAGCGCGACGACGAAGAAGAGGACGACGATGCAGCCGGAGATCACGCCCGTCTTGTCCCGCTTGAACCGGATCCAGGCAAGCCGCCCCGGCGAACGGCCCTTGCCGCCCTGGTCCTTGGGCGAAGAAGGCGTGCCGTCTGTTTTGTCCGTCACTTCAAGCGTGGCGGCAGCGGCGGGAGTTGGCGAGGTCATGGCGCTCCAGGCCCGGAGGGGTCATCACGGAATCCGCAGGACAACCAGCACCTACGGGCTAGGCGTGACTTTCGCAAGGCGTTTCCCACGCGGTCAATGAATCGTCATGCGCTTTGAGGCTGTCTTGAGATCCTTGATCATGTCTTTGCCAAATCATGGTCATGACATTGCCTTGGCGTAATCATGCGTGATGGACAAGATCGGGCGATCTCGGGCGAGCCGGGCAATGAGTCCGATATGCGGGCGTGGATGTCTCGGAATGCGTACATCCGGATGGGCTCGGACTCATACGGGTGGGGTAAATGTGCGCTTCATACCTCTTGAGGCGATATTTGGCGGTAAGTGACTCACTTCACCCCTCGCGGGTGGCCGGATCAGCGACGGAAAGCACCAGGACAGGAGGACTCCATGCGTGGAGCCACGCACGCCAAGTGGGCCGCATGCGCGGTGACGGTCGCCCTCGCGGCGACGGCCTGTGGCGGCGGCGGGGGGAGCGGCGGCGGTGGTGGCGACGGCTCCGGCATCGTGAGCTCCTCCTGGGGCGACCCCCAGAACCCGCTCGAACCGGCGAACACCAACGAGGTCCAGGGCGGCAAGATCCTCGACATGGTCTTCCGGGGTCTGAAGCGGTACGACCCGAAGACCGGCGAGGCCAAGGACATGATCGCCGAGTCGATCGACAGCGACGACGCGCAGAACTTCACGGTCAAGATCAAGGACAACTGGAAGTTCAGCAACGGCGAGAAGATCACCGCCAAGTCCTTCGTGGACGCCTGGAACTACGGCGCGAACCTCAAGAACAACCAGAAGAACGCCTACTTCTTCGGCTACATCGAGGGGTACGACAAGGTCCACCCGGAGAAGGGCGACCCGAGCGCCCAGACCCTCTCCGGGCTGAAGGTCGTCGACGACAGGACCTTCACCGTCAAGCTCAGCCAGAAGTTCTCCACCTGGCCCGACACCCTCGGCTACCCGGCCTTCGCGCCGCTGCCCAAGGCGTTCCACGACGACCACCAGAAGTGGCTCTCCAAGCCCGTCGGCAACGGTCCGTACACCGTGGACTCGTACACCAAGGGCTCGAAGATGTCCCTGCGCAAGTGGGACGCCTACCCCGGTGACGACAAGGCCGCCAACGGCGGTGTGGACATGAAGGTCTACACCGACAACAACACGGCCTACACCGACCTGATGGCGGGCAACCTCGACCTCGTCGACGACGTCCCGGCCTCGCAGCTCAAGAACGCCAAGAGCGACCTCGGCGACCGCTACATCAACACCCCCGCCGGCATCATCCAGACCCTGGCCTTCCCCTTCTACGACAGCAAGTGGAACAAGCCGGGCCTGGAGAAGGTCCGCCAGGGCCTGTCCATGGCGATCAACCGCGAGCAGATCACCGACACCATCTTCCAGAAGACCAGGACGCCCGCGTCCGACTGGACCTCGCCGGTCCTCGGCGACAAGGGCGGCTTCAAGAAGGGGCTGTGCGGCGACGCCTGCACGTACGACGCCGCGAAGGCCAAGCAGCTGGTCAAGGACGGCGGCGGCATCCCCGGCGGCACCCTGAAGGTCACGTACAACGCGGACACCGGCTCCCACAAGGAGTGGGTGGACGCCGTCTGCAACTCCATCAACAAGGCCCTCGGCAACGACAAGGCCTGTGTCGCGAGCCCCGTCGGCACCTTCGCGGACTTCCGCAGCAAGGCCTCCAAGCAGGAGCTGGACGGCGCCTGGCGCGCGGGCTGGCAGATGGACTACCCGCTGATCCAGAACTTCCTGGAGCCGGTCTACTTCACGGACGCCCCGTCCAACGACGGCAAGTACACCGACAAGGAGTTCGACAAGCTCGTCAACGAGGCCAACGCGGAGACGGACACCACCAAGGCGATCACCAAGTTCCAGGACGCCGAGAAGATCCTCGCCAAGGACATGCCCGCCATCCCGCTCTGGTACCAGAACGGCAGCGCCGGCTACTCGGACAAGGTCTCCGACGTCTCGCTGAACCAGTTCAGCGTGCCGGTCTACAACGAGATCAAGGTCAACTGAGACGCCGGGAGCGGTCGCCGGACCCCCGTGAGGGCACCGGCGGCCGCTCCCCCGATTTCCGGAGCCCCCCATGGGACGTTATGTGATCCGGCGTCTGCTGCAGATGATCCCGGTCTTCTTCGGCGCCACCCTGCTGATCTTCCTGATGGTGAACGTGATGGGCGACCCCGTCGCGGGCCTCTGCGGCGACCGCAAGTGCGACCCCGCCACGGCCATGCAGCTGAAGAAGGAGTTCGGCCTCGACAAGCCGGTGTGGCAGCAATACCTGACGTACATGGGCAACGTCTTCACCGGCGACTTCGGCACCGCCTTCAACGGCCAGAAGGTCACCGAGCTGATGTCGGCCGCCTTCCCCGTCACCATCCGCCTGACCCTCGTCGCCATCGTCTTCGAGATCGTCATCGGCATCTCGCTGGGCGTCCTGACGGGCCTGCGGCGCGGGCGCCCCGTCGACACCGTGGTGCTGCTGCTCACGCTCGTCGTGATCTCCATCCCCACCTTCGTCACCGGCCTCGTGCTGCAGCTGCTGCTCGGCGTCCAGTGGGGGGTCATCAAACCCTCCGTGTCGAGCGAGGCGCCGTTCAACGAACTGCTGATCCCGGGGCTCGTGCTCGCCTCGGTCTCCCTCGCGTACGTGACCCGCCTGACCCGCACCTCCATCGCGGAGAACCGGCGCGCCGACTACGTCCGCACCGCCGTCGCCAAGGGCCTGCCCCGGCGCCGCGTCATCACCCGGCATCTGCTGCGCAACTCACTGATCCCCGTGGTCACCTTCATCGGCACCGATGTGGGCGCGCTGATGGGCGGTGCGATCGTCACCGAGCGGATCTTCAACATCCACGGCGTCGGCTTCCAGCTCTACCAGGGGATCCTCCGCCAGAGCACCCAGACCGTCGTCGGCTTCGTGACCGTCCTCGTGCTGGTCTTCCTGGTGGCCAACCTGATCGTCGACCTCCTGTACGCCGTACTCGACCCGAGGATCCGCTATGCCTGAACCCAAGGAGCCGCAGGGCGCCATCGCCGCGACCGGCGCGGGCGGCGCGATGGACCTGGCCACGAGCGAGGCGACGTCCCTGGCCCCCGGCGGGCCCGACGGCGGCGGCCCCACGGCCCCGGCGCGCAGCCTGTGGTCCGACGCCTGGCGCGACCTGCGACGCAACCCGATCTTCATCGTGTCGGGCCTGATCATCCTCTTCCTCGTCGTCATCTCCGTCTGGCCCTCGCTCATCGCCTCCGGCAACCCGCTGGACTGCGACCTCGCCAACGCCCAGAAGGGTTCGGCGCCCGGCCACCCCTTCGGCTTCAACGAGCAGGGCTGCGACGTCTACACCCGCGTCGTGTACGGCACCCGGGTCTCGGTCACCGTCGGCGTCTGCGCCACCCTCGGCGTCGCGCTCATCGGCAGCGTGCTCGGCGGGCTCGCCGGGTTCTTCGGCGGGGCGTGGGACGCGATCCTCTCCCGCATCACCGACATCTTCTTCGCCATCCCCGTCGTCCTCGGCGGTCTGGTGCTCCTTTCGGTGGTCACCAGCTCCACGGTCTGGCCGGTGGTCGGCTTCATGGTGCTGCTCGGCTGGCCGCAGATCTCCCGCATCGCGCGCGGCTCCGTCATCACCGCCAAACAGAACGACTACGTCCAGGCGGCTCGGGCCCTCGGCGCCTCCAACTCACGGATGCTGCTGCGCCACATCACCCCCAACGCCGTCGCCCCGGTGATCGTCGTGGCGACCATCGCGCTCGGCACGTACATCGCCCTGGAGGCCACGCTCTCCTACCTCGGCGTCGGCCTGAAGCCGCCGACCGTCAGCTGGGGCATCGACATCTCGGCCGCCTCCCAGTACATCCGCAACGCCCCGCACATGCTGCTCTGGCCGGCCGGCGCGCTGGCGATCACGGTGCTCGCGTTCATCATGCTCGGCGACGCGGTGCGCGACGCCCTCGACCCGAAGCTGAGGTAGGCGCCCATGGCAACCGTGGCATCCGAGGCGTCCGCGGCCGGTGCGCCGCACACGTCCAAGCTGCTCGAAGTGCGCGACCTGCACGTGGAGTTCCGGACCCGGGACGGGGTCGCCAAGGCCGTCAACGGCGTCGACTACAGCGTCGACGCGGGCGAGACCCTGGCCGTCCTCGGCGAGTCGGGGTCCGGCAAGTCCGTGACCGCCCAGGCCGTCATGGGCATCCTCGACATGCCGCCCGGCAGGATCACCTCGGGCGAGATCCTCTTCCGCGGCCAGGACCTCCTCAAGGTCAAGGAGGAGGAGCGGCGCAAGATCCGCGGCGCGGACATGGCGATGATCTTCCAGGACGCGCTGTCCTCCCTGAACCCGGTGCTCAGCGTCGGCGAACAGCTCGGCGAGATGTACGTCGTGCACAAGGGGATGTCGAGGAAGGACGCGAAGGCCAAGGCCGTCGAGCTGATGGACCGGGTGCGCATCCCGGCCGCCAAGGAACGCGTCGGGCAGTACCCGCACCAGTTCAGCGGCGGCATGCGCCAGCGCATCATGATCGCCATGGCGATGGCGCTCGAACCCTCGCTGATCATCGCGGACGAGCCGACCACCGCCCTCGACGTGACGGTCCAGGCCCAGGTCATGGACCTGCTCGCGGAGCTCCAGCGCGAGATGAACATGGGCCTGATCCTCATCACGCACGACCTCGGCGTCGTCGCGGACGTCGCCGACACCATCGCCGTCATGTACGCGGGCCGCATCGTCGAGCGCGCCCCCGTCCACGAGATCTACCGGGCACCCGCGCACCCGTACACCCGCGGCCTCCTCGAGTCGATCCCGCGCCTGGACCAGAAGGGCCAGGACCTCTACGCGATCAAGGGCCTGCCGCCGAACCTCATGAACATCCCGCCCGGCTGCGCCTTCAACCCCCGCTGCCCCATGGCCCAGGACATCTGCCGCACCGACGAGCCGCCGCTCGCGCGGGTGACGTACGAGGGACTGACCGCCGACCGCAGGAGTGCCTGCCACTTCTGGAAGGAGACGATCGATGCGACCCGGTGAGGGCGGCGCGCACGTCAGCAAGAGGCACCTCGAGGAGGAGGGCGCCACCGCGCGCCAGCTGATGGACAAGGCGCGGGGCGAGATGGACTTCGCCGCGCACGGCTCGGAGTCCGGGCGCGAGCCGATCCTCGAGGTCCGCGGTCTGGTCAAGCACTACCCGCTCACCCAGGGCATCGTCATCCGCAAGCAGGTCGGCGCGGTCAAGGCGGTGGACGGCGTCGACTTCGCGCTGGCGCAGGGCGAGACGCTCGGCATCGTGGGGGAGTCCGGCTGCGGCAAGTCCACGGTCGCCAAGATGCTGGTCAACCTGGAGCGGCCGACCGCCGGCGAGATCCGCTACAAGGGCGAGGACATCACCCGGCTCTCCGGCCGCGCCCTGAAGGCGGTGCGCCGCAACATCCAGATGGTGTTCCAGGACCCCTACACGTCCCTGAACCCCCGGATGACCGTCGGGGACATCATCGGGGAGCCGTACGAGATCCACCCCGAGGTGGCTCCCAAGGGCTCGCGCCGCCAGAAGGTCCAGGAACTCCTGGACGTGGTGGGCCTGAACCCGGAGTACATCAACCGCTACCCGCACCAGTTCTCGGGCGGCCAGCGCCAGCGCATCGGCATCGCGCGCGGCCTCGCCCTGCGCCCCGAGATCATCGTGGCGGACGAACCGGTCTCCGCGCTCGACGTCTCCGTCCAGGCCCAGGTCATCAACCTCCTGGAGAAGCTGCAGAACGAGTTCGACCTCAGCTACGTCTTCATCGCGCACGACCTGTCGATCGTGCGGCACATCTCCGACCGGGTCGGCGTGATGTACCTCGGGCGGATCGTCGAGATCGGCTCCGACGAACAGATCTACGAACACCCGACGCACCCCTACACCCAGGCACTGCTCTCCGCCGTGCCCGTCCCCGACCCCGAGGCGCGCGAGCACCGGGAGCGGATCATCCTCTCCGGGGACGTGCCCTCGCCCGCCAACCCGCCCTCGGGCTGCCGCTTCCGCACCCGCTGCTGGAAGGCCCAGGAGCGGTGCGCGCTGGAGGTCCCCGCGCTCGCCGTACCGGCCGAGTTCCGGCACGAGGACAGCCCCGCCGCGCACGACTCGGCCTGCCACTTCGCCGAGGAGAAGCAGGTCGTGCCGTAGGCCCCGGCGGCTTAACGCGCGGGTAATGGCGCCGTCGCGGTCCCGATACGCGCGCGCGGCACGCTGTACGACGTACGGCCGTGCGGGTGCCGTGGACCGGCCGGGGTTACGCCATGTCACCCCGGCCGGTCGCCGCGTCCACGGGTCCCGCGGGCCCGGTGCTACGGGCGGGGCAGGCCCAGCGACCGCTTCAGGAAGTCCACCTGCAGCAGCAGGAGGTTCTCCGCGACCTGCTCCTGCGGGGTCATGTGCGTGACGCCGGAGAGCGGCAGGACCTCGTGCGGGCGGCCCGCGGAGAGCAGCGCGGAGGACAGCCGCAGCGAGTGCGCCACCACCACGTTGTCGTCGGCCAGGCCGTGCACGATCAGCATCGGGCGGTGCGGTCCGGCCGCATCCACGATGCCGTCGTCCCAGATCAGGGAGTTGTGCCGGTACGTCTCCGCGGCCTTGTCCGGGTCGCCCAGGTACCGCTCCTGGTAGTGGGTGTCGTAGAGCCGCAGGTCCGTCACCGGCGCGCCGACCACCGCCGCGTGGAACACGTCGGGGCGGCGCAGCGCGGCCATGCCGGCCAGGTAGCCGCCGAAGGACCAGCCGCGGATCGCCACCCGGTCCAGGTCGAAGGGGAAGCGGTCGGCGAGCGCGTGCAGCGCGTCGACCTGGTCCTCCAGCGTCAGGGTGAGGTCGTTCTTGACCGACTTCTCCCAGCCGGGGGAGTGGCCGGGGGTGCCGCGGCCGTCCGCGACGAGCACCGCGAAACCCTGGTCCGCGAACCACTGCGAGGTCAGGAAGATGTTGTGCGCACGCTGGACGCGCTGGCCGTGCGGACCGCCGTACGGATCGAGGAGCACCGGAAGGGGCCCATCCGTCTCCTTGTAATCCGTGGGGAGCAGGACGGCGCACGGAATCTTCCGCGTGCCCCCTTCGGTCAGCGTCACGCGCGGAGTGAGCCCCGGGCGCCGGGCGTGTGAGGCGACGGTCGCCACCTGCTTGCCCCCGCGCAGCACCCGCACCGAAGCACCGGGACGGTCCAGGGTGGCCGACACCAGGACGGTGAGGCCGCCCGCGCGGACCGCCGAGTGCACTCCCGGCTCCTGCGAGACGCGCTCCACGCCCAGTTCGTTGACGCGGTACACATGGATCTCGCCGGTCTCCGGGGCGGCCGCGGCCCGGCCCGCCGACGCCGAGATCAGGACATCTTCCTCGGTGACGTCCAGGACCGCGCGCACATGCAACTGCGGCCCGGTCAAGGGCCGTTCGCCCCAGGCCAGGACGCGCGCCCCGGCCTCGTCCACGATCCGCACCATCTTGCCGCTCGGCGACCAGCACGGGACACCGGGGAACAGTTCGAGCCAGTCCGGATCCTCCTCCGCGTGCACCATCCGGGTGGATCCGTCGTCCGGGTCCACCGCGAGGTACAGCTGGCCGTTCTGGTCGCGGGACTGCACGAGCAGCAGCGGCGCGCCGTCGGACGACCAGTGCACCCGCGCGAGGTAGGGGAACCGCACGCGGTCCCAGACCACCTCGGTGCGCGACCCGTCCAGGCCGAGCACGAAGAGGCGCACGTCCGCGTTGGGCGTGCCCGCCGCCGGGTACGCGACCTGCCGGGGCGCGCGGTCGGGGTGCGCGGGGTCCGCGATCCACCACCGCCGCACCGGGGCGTCGTCCACCCGGGCCACGAGCAGCCGGTCCGACTCGGGAGACCACCAGAAGCCCCGTGAACGGGCCATCTCCTCGGCCGCGATGAATTCCGCCAGGCCGTAGGTGACGGTCGCCTCCCGACCTGCCTCCCTGCCCGCCTCCTGACCCGTCTCCCGGCCCTGCTCCGGCTCCGCGAGCGCCCGGTCGTCCTCGCCGTCGGCCCCCGTCACGCGCAGCGCGCCCCGGGCGACGTACGCGATGTGCCGGCCGTCCGGCGAGGGGCGCGGGTCGATCACCGGTCCCGGCGCGGGCAGTTCGCGCGACGCGCCCGTGCGCAGCTCCGTCGTGAAGAGGCGGCCCGACAGCGCGAACGCCGCCAGTTCGACCGCCGCGTCCGTCGCGTAGCCCACGATGCCCGCGCCGCCCTCCCGGCTGCGCTCGCGCCGCGCACGCTCCTCGGCGGACAAACGCTCGGACGCGCCCCCCAGAAGCACGCCCGGATCGGCCGCCACACGCTCGGTGCCGCCGTCCGACACGTCCAGGACCCAGAGCGCGCCCGCTCGATCGGTGCTCGAGGACGAGCGGAGGAACGCGACGCGCTCCCCGTCCGGCGCCACCGTGAACGCGCGCGGCGCCCCGAGGGTGAAACGCTGGGTGCGGGCGTGCTGACGAGGGAAGGAGAGCCGCTGCGCCGGACTCTCGTCGGGCCTGGGATTTCCGGGGTTCTCGGTGGTCATCCCCCGAGCCTAGGCGGCATGCGCCCCCCTGTGCTGCTGTGCTCCGACTCATGCGTCCACACGGATAGTTATGATCCGTAGCGCTTGGTGGGTATGAACCTGCTGGCGTCCGCACTGGGTTACGGCAACGACTTGGAGGTGACCGCCGTGGCACTCTCGATTTCGGCGGTGGTGCTGCTGGCGATCATCGTCTTCCTGTTGGTCAAGAAGTCAGGGCTGAAAGCGGGGCACGCGGTCGTGTGCACGCTGCTCGGCTTCTACCTCGCGAGCTCGTCCGTCGCGCCGACCATCAACGAGTTGACGACGAACGTCGCGGGGATGATCGGCGACATCAAGTTCTGACCCGGCCGCGAGGCGCCCGGCGTGTTCCGTGTTCCTGGCGGGACCCGCCGTGCTCGTAGGGTGGTGCCATGACGGAACTGCCCGCCCGGCGCCTGCTGCTCGTGCACGCGCACCCCGACGACGAGTCGATCAACAACGGCGCGACCATGGCCAAGTACGCGGCCGAGGGCGCCCGGGTCACGTTGGTCACCTGCACGCTGGGCGAGGAGGGCGAGGTCATCCCGCCCGAGCTCGCCCACCTCGCCGCCGACCGCGAGGACTCCCTGGGCGCCCAGCGCATCGGGGAGCTCGCCGCCGCCATGAAGGAGCTGGGGGTCGCCGACCACCGCTTCCTCGGCGGCGCCGGGCGCTACCGCGACTCCGGGATGATGGGCACCGAGCAGAACCACCGCCCCGGCGCGTTCTGGTCGGCCGACCTGGACGAGGCGGCCGCGTACCTCGTCGAGGTGATCCGTGAGGTGCGCCCGCAGGTCCTCGTGACCTACGACCCCGAGGGCGGCTACGGCCACCCCGACCACATCCAGGCGCACCGCGTCGCCATGCGCGCCGCCGAGCTCGCGTCCGAGCCGGCCTTCCGCGCCGACCTCGGCGACCCCCACACCATCGACAAGATCTACTGGAACCGCGCCCCGCGCTCCGTGGTCGAGGAGCGCTTCCGGTGGCTGGCGGGGGCGCTCGGGCACTCCCCGTTCGCCGCGGCGGCCGTCGTCGCGGACGTGCCGGGCGTCACGGACGACGACCGGGTCACGACCGAGATCGACGGCAGCGCGTTCAAGGGGGCCAAGGCGGCGGCCATGGGCGCGCACGCCACCCAGGTCACCGTGAGCGGGCCGCTCTTCGTCCTCTCCAACCTGCTCGCACAGCCCATTTTCGACGTGGAGTACTACGAGCTGGTGCGGGGAGAAGCGTCGGCGGAGGGAGACTCCCGTGAGACAGATCTCTTCGCGGGACTCGAAAGGGTGACGGATGTGGCTGAGGTGACCGCACTGTGAGTACGCGATCCCGTGCGTCGTCCGGGGGCGGCTCCGGCGGCCCCAAGACCCCGGCCACCGCCACGCCGGGGACCGGTGCGAGCGCCGCCCCGGCGGGCAGCTTCCTCGCGCAGCCCCTGCGGGCGGGGCGACTTGCCGCCTACGCCGGGCTCTTCGTGCTCGGCGCCGTCGTCGGCGTCGCCGGAGCGCTCGTCCAAGGCGGCTTCTTCCCCGCCGGGTTGCTGCTCGGACTCGTCGGCGCCGCCGGGCTCTTCTACGGCGGCTCGCGCGCGAGCGGCACCCGGGCGGGGGCCGTCGCGCCCGCCGCGGGCTGGCTGGTCGCGGTCATGCTGCTCACCGCCACCAGACCCGAGGGGGACTTCCTCTTCGGCGCGGGTCTCGGCTCGTACGGCTTCCTCCTCGGCGGAATGGCCGTGGCTGTGATGTGCGCCACCCTCGGACAGGGACCGCAACCGGGCGCTCCCGCCGCCCGACTTGGCAAGTGACGTACCACTTCGGCCCGTGTCCCGCACGGGTTTGACGCCGGTCACAGGATGAGTGCCGACGGCGGCCAGTATGGTGGTGCGGCCGCCGAGCCTCCCCAACCTCCGGCCGGGGGGACCCCGGACGAGGTCGAGACGGGCGGCGGAGTCAACCAGGAGAACCTGCCTTGAGTCGTGAAACTGACAGTTCGTCCTCCGGGCCCCAGGGGCGCGGTGGAGCCGCATACCCCTCGGGGACGCCGCCGTACGGCTCCCCGGCCCAGGGCGCCGACGACGGCGCGGACGGAGCGCGGCGGCAGGCCGCCGACGAGCGGCCGGACGAGCCCGAGACCCAGACCACGCTGACCACGCGCATCCGGATCAACATCCCCGGTTCGCGGCCCATCCCGCCGGTCGTCATGCGCACGCCCGTCGGTGACGACGGCCCGCGCGGGGACTCCTCGCCGCTCGACGGCGCGGGCCGCCGCGACAGTGCCGAGCCGCCCGCTCCCGGAGCGGGCGAGACGAGCCGCGTGACGGGCACGGGCGCGCCGGCAGGACCCGGTTCCGCTTCCGCCGGTCCCGGCGCCCCCGGTGACGGCCCCTCGGGTGCTCCCGCGGCCGAGGAGAAGACCAGCGACTGGTTCGCGCCGCGCAAGCCCTCCCGTGGTGAGGGCGGCGCCGGGGCGGGCGCGTCCGGGACGGACGGAGCGGGCGGACCGGCCGGTCCGGCCGGCCGGGGCGGTCCGGGCGGCTCGGGGCCGAACGGTTCCGGTACGGGTTCCTTCGACGTGTCGGGCGCCGTGGCGGCGGGCCCCCTCGGCGCGGGCGCTCCGCAGGGCGGCGACGCGCAGCGCGGCGACCTGCCGTACTTCTCCGCGGGCACGGGCGGCTCCGGGGATTCCCGGACCCCCACGGGCCCGACCGGCGGTCCGGTCACCGGCGACAGCCCGCTGGCGCCGCCCGCGGCTCCGGGCGGCGCGGGCGTACCCGGCGCTCCTGGCGTCCCGGGTGCCCCCGGCGGCCCGAGTGCCCCGGGTGCCCCCGCCAACTCCGGCACGCGCCCGCCCCGTTCCGGTGTGATGAGCGACGACACCGCGATCCTCACGCCCCAGAAGTCCGGGCCCCTCGCGCCGCCCGGCGGCGGCCCCCGGCCCCCGGCGGGACAGGTCCCCGGCGCCCCCGCGCCCGGTTCCCACGTCTCCGGCGAGACCCTCACCAGCGGCATCCCCGTGGTGCCTTCGGCGCAGGACAACTCCCCGTTCCCGCCCGGGCCGCAGGCTGATGGCCCGGTGCCGCACACCCCGCCGAAGCTGCCCGAGCCGGTGCGCTCGGACGTGCCCCCCGCCGCCCCCGCGCCCAAGAAGAAGAAGGGCCGCAACAAGCTGGTCCTCCTCGCGGTCGCCGTGGTCGTCGTGGGCTGCGGGGCGTACGGCGCGGGCCTGTTGATGAACCACGCGGACGTCCCCAAGGGCACCACCGTGCTCGGCGTCGACATCGGCGGCGGCACCCGCGACGAGGCCGTCCAGAAGCTGGACGACGCCCTCGGCGCGCGCGTCACCAAGAACCTGAAGCTGTCGGTGGACGGCGAGCCGGTCACGCTCAAGCCGGACCAGGCGGGCCTGACCCTGGACAGCCAGGCCACCGTCCGCGCGGCCGCGGGCAGCGACTACAACCCCGTCTCGGTGGTCGGTTCGCTCTTCGGCAACCAGCGCGTCGTGGAGCCCGTCATGCCGGTCGACGAGGAGAAGCTGGCGGCCGCCCTGGAGCGCGCCGCGGGCGGCTCGGGCACGGCCAAGGAGGGCACGGTCGAGTTCGTGCCCGGCAAGGCCGTCCCCGTCTACGGCAAGGTCGGCAAGGGCATCGACCCCGAGGCGTCGACCACGTCCGTCGCCGAGGCGTACAAGAAGCAGGTGCAGACGGGCAGCGCGGGCACGGTCCAGGTGCCGGTCACCACGCGCAAGCCGCAGATCGCCAAGGCCGAGGTCGACAAGTTCATGACCCGGTTCGCCAAGCCGGCCATGTCCGCGAACGTCACGATCAAGGCGGGCGCCCAGTCGATCCCCTTCGGCCCGGCGAAGTCGCTGCCCAAGATCCTTCAGACGAAGGCGCTCAAGGACGGCACCCTCCAGGTGCACTACAACCTCACGGAGCTCAAGAAGCTGTACGGCAACGTCTTCGACGGCGTGCTGATCCAGCGCGGCAACGGCTCCAAGACGCCGGTCCAGGCGACCGACGTGGCCCAGGCGATGGGCAAGGCGCTGCTCGGCAAGACGCCCGCGGAGCGCGTCGGCGTCATCGAGACGAACGCGAGCTGAGGCCCGTACCCGCGCGGTCCGTAGGCCCGTAGCCCGTAGGTCCGCGAGTCCGCAGGTCCGTAGGTTCTCCTGCGTTCCCGAAGGCCGGCAGGTGATCCTGCCGGCCTTCGGCATGACATCTGTCATGCGGGAGTCACCACATCCGACACTGCCGCTGCCACCTGCGCTTTTGTGACGATGTACGGCATGAAGACGACCACAGCACCGCCTGCCGCCAGTGCGGTGAGCTTCGAGCGGGTGACCAAGAGCTACGGCGACGTACGCGCCGTCGACGCCCTGACCCTCGACCTGCGCCCCGGCGAGACGGTGGCCCTCCTTGGCCCCAACGGCGCGGGCAAGTCATCCACCCTGGACCTGCTCCTCGGCCTGCGGCGGCCGGACAGCGGCACGGTGCGCGTCTTCGGGGCCCAGCCGCGCGAGGCGATCACCGCGGGCCGGGTCGGCGCCATGCTGCAGAGCGGCGGCCTGATGGGCGAGGTCACCGTGCGCGAGCTCGTGCGGCTCGCCTGCGACCTGCACCCGAGGCCGCACCCCGTGCACGACGTGCTCGCCCGGGCGGGCGTCGCCCAGATCGCCGACCGCAAGGTCGACAAGCTCTCCGGCGGCCAGGAGCAGCGGGTGCGCTTCGCGCTCGCCACGGCAGGCGCCAACGACCTCATCGTCCTCGACGAGCCGACCACCGGCATGGACGTCACCGCCCGCCAGGCGTTCTGGGCCACCATGCGCGAGCAGGCGGAGCAGGGCCGCGCGGTCCTCTTCGCCACGCACTACCTGGAGGAGGCCGACGCGATCGCCGACCGCGTCCTGGTCCTGCACCGGGGCCGCCTCCTCGCCGACGGCACCGCGGCCGAGATCAAGGCGAAGGCGGGCGCCCGCAAGGTCGCCTTCGACCTGTACGCGGAAGGCGACGCCGAAAGGGTCGCCGCGGGCGGCGCCGACGGCGGCATCGACCCGGCGCTCGTCGGACGGCTGCGCGCGCTGCCCTTCCTCACCACGCTGGACGTCTCGGGCCACACGGTCCGCCTCCAGTCCACGGACGCCGACGCCACCGTGCACGCCCTGTACGGGCTCGGCCTCTACCCCCGCAACCTCGAAGTCGCCGGGCTCGGCCTGGAGCAGGCGTTCGTGGCGATCACCGAGGCCGAAGAGGCCAGGACCGCATGAAAGGCGTGAACGGCATGAACAGCCTCATCAAGCTCGAGATCACCCGCGCCCTGCGCAACCGCAAGTTCCTCTTCTTCTCCGTCATCTACCCCTCGGTGCTCTTCGTGATCATCGCGGGCAGCCAGGACGGTGCCGACAAGATCCCCGGCACGGGCCTTTCCGTCCCCGCGTTCATGATGGTCTCGATGGCGTCCTTCGGCGCCCTGACCGCCGTCCTCATGGGCAACAGCGAGCGCATCGCCAAGGAGCGCGAGAGCGGCTGGGTGCGCCAACTGCGCCTGACCTCGCTGCCCGGACGCGGCTACGTCCTCGCCAAGACGGCGAGCGCGGCCGTGGTGAGCCTGCCGTCCATCGTCGTGGTGTTCGCGGTCGCGGGCGTCTTCAAGGGCATCCGCTTCGAGGCCTGGCAGTGGCTGGCGCTGACCGGCGCGATCTGGGCGGGCAGCCTCTGCTTCGCCGCCCTGGGCGTCGCCATCGGCTATCTCGCGTCCGGCGACGCGGTGCGCCCGATCACGATGATCATCTACTTCGGGCTCTCCATCCTCGGCGGCCTGTGGATGCCGGTGACGACGTTCCCGCACTGGCTGCGGGAGACCGCGTCCTGGCTGCCCACGCACGCGTACGCTGCCCTCGGGCAGGCCATCGAACTGGGCGAAGCACCGCACGCGAAGGACATCACGCTCCTGGTCGCCTACTTCCTCCTCTTCGCGGGCGGCGCGGCATGGCTGTACCGGAAGGACACACTGAAGTCGTGAGCGCGACAGACGCCAAGGGCACCAGGGACCACGACGGCGCCGAGGACAACGGGCTCCATCCCGTGCAGACGTTCGGGCGCCCGCCCCAGGGCCGCCGCCAGTTCCTGGCGAAGGCGGGCTGGATCGGGGTCTGGCTGATCTTCCTGAGCGCCCCGATCGAGGACCTGACCGAGGGCCGGCACACGGCCCTCGCCACGGCGCTCGGCTCGCTCGGCCTCGCCGTCTTCGTGGGCTGCTACCTGACCCTCGTCTTCCGCTACACCACCAAGATCCTCCGATGGCGCGCCGTCATCGCGTCCTTCGGCCTCCTGCTGGCCCTCGCCGTGCTCCTCGCCTTCAGCCTCGGCGACCCCTGGCTCGGGCTCTTCGTGTACGTGTCGGTCTCCGCCGGTGCCGTCCTGCCGATGCGGTACGCACTCTGGGTCATCCCCGGGGTCACCCTGCTGATGATCGTGGTCGGCCTGCGCGACGACGGCCTCGGTGACCTGATCACCAACCTCGGGGTGATCACGCTCCTGGTGGGCTTCGCGATGTCCGGCGTACGGCAGTTGATCCGTACGACGATCCAGCTGCGCCAGGCCCGCGCCACCGTCGCCCAACTGGCCGCCAACGAGGAGCGGCTGCGACTCGCCAGGGACCTGCACGACCTGCTCGGCCACTCGCTCTCCCTGATCACGCTGAAGAGCGAGCTCGCCGGGCGGATGCTCCCCGACCACCCCGACAAGGCCGCCCAGCAGGTCGCCGACATCGAACAGGTCAGCCGCCAGGCCCTGGTGGACGTCCGCGAGGCGGTCTCCGGCTACCGGCGGCGCACCCTCGCGGGCGAACTCGCGGGGGCGCGCACCGCACTGACGGCCGCGGGCGTCGACGCCGGGCTGCCGCTCGAAGCACCCGCCGAACTCCCGGGCGAGGAGGGCGAGGCGGCGCTGGCGTGGGCGCTGCGGGAGGCCGTGACCAACGTCGTACGGCACAGCGGCGCCCGACGCTGCACGGTGACGTTCACCGCACGGCAGACCCTCGCGGGGCCGCTCGTCGAGCTCTGCGTGGAGGACGACGGATCGGGTCCCGCGGGCACCGCGGCGGGCAACGGCCTCACCGGCCTCGCCGAACGCGTGGAGGCTGTCGACGGCGTCCTGGAGACCGGTCCGGGGGCTCGTGGCGGCTTCCGTCTGGTCGTCCGCGTGCCGCTCGCCGGCGCGGCCGTAGGATCCCCCCATGGCTAGCGTGAACAGCGGGAACGGCACAGACGGCACCATCCGCGTCCTCCTCGCCGAGGACCAGTCCATGGTCCGGGAGGCCCTCGCCGCGCTGCTCGGTCTCGAACCGGACATCGAGGTCGTCGCCCAGGTGGCGCGCGGTGACGAGGTGCTGGCGGCCGTGCGCGGGCACGACGTCGACGTGGCGCTGCTCGACATCGAGATGCCCGGCATGACGGGCATCGAGGCGGCTGCCGAAGTGCACGCGGAGTTCCCGGCGTTGAAGCTGGTCGTGCTCACCACCTTCGGCCGCCCCGGCTATCTGCGCAGTGCCATGGAGGCCGGCGCCGACGCGTTCCTGGTCAAGGACGCGCCCGCCGCCCAGCTCGCGGAGGCGGTGCGCAAGGTGCTCGCGGGGCAGCGGGTCATCGACCCCACGCTGGCCGCCGCGGCCCTCGCGGGCGGCGCCAACCCGCTGACGGACCGCGAGCGAGAGGTGCTGCGCGCGGCGGCCGACGGCGCCACCAACGCCGAGCTCGCCACGGTCCTGCACCTCTCCCAGGGCACGGTCCGCAACTACCTCTCCACGGCGATCCAGAAGCTCGCCGTGCGCAACCGCGCCGAGGCCGTCAGGGCGGCCAGGGACAAGGGCTGGCTCTGAGGCGCCGACGCGCCCGCGCGTCAGTTCAGCATCGCCCGCGCCCCCAGCGCCTGCCGCCGTACCCGGTCGGCCGTCGTGGGGTCCAGGGCGGCGACCCCTTCGGCGTAGCTGTCCAGCTCCCGTGCGCCCGTCAGGAACTCCCCCTTCTGTACGAGGAGTTGGGCTCGCTCGTAGCGAAGCCGGGCAGGCGGTGAGGGCAGGAGCAGGGAGAGGTCGAGCGCCCAGAGGGAGACGTCGGCGCGCTCGGGGCGGGGTGCGGCCCAGGCGCGGATGTTGTTCAGGACGCGTCCCACGATGTCCAGCGGTCCCGCGGGGCTCAGCATCGACGGGACGGGCGGGGCCCCGGTGGCCGCGGTGACGAGGAGTTCCACGTCCGTGCGGGTGAGCAGCCGTCCGCCGGTGAAGGGGTCGGCGAGGACCTGGTCGTCGCGGGGGCCGAAGCCGACGACGAAGTGGCCGGGCAGGGCGACGCCGTAGACGGGCGCTCCCGCCCGTCGTGCCACTTCCATCCAGACGACGGAGAGCAGGATGGGCAGGCCCCTGCGGCGGCGCAGGACCTGGTGCAGGAGGGATGAGTCCAGGCGCTGGTAGTCGCCCGGCCTGCCCTTGAACTCACAGTGTCCACCGAGGAGTTCGGTCAGCGCGGTGGCCCAGGCGTGCGGTCCTCGCGTCCGGCGGGACCGGTGGCCGGCCGCGGCCCGTTCCGCGAGCCGGTCCAGCAGGCGCCGGGCGGCGTCCAGGCCCGCCTCGTCCAGGGCGGGGTCCGCCTCGGTGCCGATCAGCAGGCACAGCAGCGCCAGGTCGGGCCGCGCGGAGTCCGCCTCGGCCGCGAACAGCCGTCGCCACTTCGTGGTTCCGGGGGGAGGGGGGTGCATACGTCCGTGGTGCCCCCTCGCGCCGATCGATACGTCCCTTCGTCCGGGTCCGTGCCGACGGGGCGGGGTCAGTTCAGCATCGCGCGCGCGGCCCGTGCCTGCTGGCGCACCCGGTCCGCCGTGGTCGGCTCCACCGTCGTCACCACATCGGCGTACGCGTCGAGTTCCGCCGCGCCGCCCAGAAAGTCCCCGCGCTGGACGAGGAGTTGGGCCCGCTCGTACCGCAGTCGGGCCGGATGCGCGGGCAGCAGGAGCGACAACTCCAGGGCCCACAGAGCTACTTCGGAGCGTTCTGGCCGGGCGGCGGCCCAGGCGCGGATGTTGTTGAGAATGCGCTGCACTATGTTCAGCGGGTCGGCGGGGGTCAGCATCGACGGTGGTATGCCCGTGCCCGCCGTCCCGGCGACCAGGAGCTCCGCGTCGGACCCGGTGAGCAGCCGTCCGCCGTCGAAGGGGTCGGCGAGGACCTGGTCGTCGCGGGGGCCGAAGCCGACGACGAAGTGGCCGGGCAGGGCGACGCCGTAGACGGGCGCTCCCGCCCGTCGTGCCACCTCCATCCAGACGACGGAGAGCAGGATGGGCAGGCCCCTGCGGCGGCGCAGGACCTGGTGCAGGAGGGATGAGTCCAGACGCTGGTAGTCGCCCGGCTGCCCCTCGAACCCGCACTGTTCACCGAGGAGTTCGGCCAGCGCGGAGGCCCACGCGCGCGGCCCGCCGGGACGGAAGGGCAGCAGCCCCGCGAGCCGGTCGAGTTCGATCTCGGCGGCGTCCAGCCCCGCCTCGTCCAGGGCGGGGTCCGCCTCGGTGCCGATCAGCAGGCACAGCGGCGCGAGAGCGGGCTGCTCCGACCGTGCCTCTTCGGCGAACCGCCGTCGCCATTCGCCGGACTCCGCGTGCATACGTGCCTCGTGTCTGCCCTCGCCGGGCGCTGTCTCCGTGCCGTGCTCTGCTCTGCCGTGCCGTGCCGTTCTCCGCCGTACTGCCGCGCCGCCGCGCCGCCGTGCTCGCCGGGGGCCCTGCCGCTCCCGTTCAGGCAGGGCCGTACCGGTAGTGGTGGTAGGCGTGGTGCGCGGCGAAACCCATCCCGCCGTACAGCGCCCGCGCGCCGTCGTTGTCGTCCTCGACCTGCAGCCAGGCCGCCGAGGCGCCCTCGGACAGGGCCTGCCGGGACAGCGCGGTCATCACCGCGGTGGCGAGCCCCTGGCGCCGGTACTCCGGATCCACCTCGACCGCCATGAATCCCGCCCAGCGCCCGTCCACCACGCACCGCCCGATCGCGGCCGGGGCGGCACCGCTCCCGGGCACGGAAGCGAACCATACCGAGGGCCCGCTCGCCAGCACCTCGAGCACATGCGGTCCGGGAATTCCGAACCGGGCGTAGCGCCGCAGCCATGACGCGTCGAAGGACCGGGACAGCTCCACGCGCGCCACGTCCGCGTCCAGGTCCCCGACCGGCGCCAGCGCGCCCACGTGGATCTCCGCGCTCACCTCGCGCTCCCAGCCGCGCTCCTCGAGCTCGGCGCAGAGCAGTTCCTGGGTGCCCGCGGCGCCGGTCGCGGTCTGGACGTACGGGGGCAGCCCGCGGGCGTCGTACCAGGCGCGCACGGACGAAAGCGCCTCGTCGAGGGGGCGCCCCGGGTCGCCCAGCGGCAGCACGGAGTTGGCCCGCCGGGTAAACCCGCCGGCCGCCCGCAACTCCCACTCGCCGAGCCGTTCGCTCTCCACCGGCCGCCAGGCCCGCGCGGAGACCCTGGCCAGCTCCTGGTAGGAGGCGGCGGGGCCCCGCCTGCGGGCCGGTGCGGCCGGCACGACCTTCCCCGCGACCAGGGTCCGCTCCGGAATCCGGACGCTCTCGCCGTCACGTCGTGTGATGAGCACCACACCGTCGTTCCACGATGTGAGAACACCCACCGTGTCGGTGAACTTCTCCACGGGCGCCACAGCCTCGCTCAAGCGGCGGACCGAGACTCGTTTGCCCACGTCAGAAGGGGTGATACGGACCTCAAGTCGTCCGCCCGAGGTGAATTCCACAGCTCTGCCAGCCCCTCCTGTTCGGATCATGCCCAGGAACGGAGATACTAGGGGCGGGCATCGACGACGCCGCGCTCCCGCGCGCCAGGCGAGCGGAGCCTGAAGACGGCCCGCCAACGCCCGTATCGAGGAGGAACGACAGCGTGACCTACGTCATCGCGCAGCCTTGTGTCGACGTCAAGGACAAGGCGTGCATCGAGGAGTGCCCGGTCGACTGCATTTACGAGGGCTCCCGGTCCTTGTACATCCACCCGGACGAATGCGTCGACTGTGGAGCCTGCGAACCGGTCTGCCCGGTCGAGGCGATCTTCTACGAGGACGACACTCCTGAGGAGTGGAAGGACTACTACAAGGCGAACGTCGAGTTCTTCGACGAGCTCGGTTCGCCCGGTGGCGCGAGCAAGCTCGGTCTGATCGAGCGTGACCACGCCTTCATCGCCGCCCTGCCGCCGCAGAACCAGTAGCGGCAGCCCGAGCGTTGCCCCGGTCCCGTACGGCGTTCCTGCCGCACGGGACCGCGGCATTTGTCACGACCAGCACCAGCACGGGAGTCAACACGTGTCCGCAGTCTCCGACCGGCTTCCCACCTTTCCCTGGGACAAGCTCGAGCCGTACAAGGCCACGGCGGCCGCCCACCCCGGCGGCATCGTCGACCTGTCGGTGGGCACCCCCGTGGACCCGGTGCCCGAGCTGATCCAGAAAGCCCTGACCGGCGCCGCGGACTCGCCGGGCTATCCGACGGTGTGGGGCACGCCCGAGCTGCGCGACGCGATCACCGGCTGGTGCGAACGGCGCCTGGGCGCCCGGGACATCGCGCACCGCAACGTCCTGCCGATCGTCGGCTCCAAGGAGCTGGTGGCCTGGCTCCCGACGCAGCTGGGCCTCGGCCCGGGCGACGTGGTCGCCTACCCGCGCCTGGCCTACCCGACGTACGAGGTGGGCGCACGCCTGGCCCGCGCCGAGTACGTCGCCTACGACGAGCCCACGGACCTCGACCCCACCGGTCTCAAGCTCCTCTGGCTCAACTCGCCCTCGAACCCGACCGGCCGGGTCCTCACCCGCGAGGAGCTCACCCGCACCGTCGCCTGGGCGCGCGAGCACGGCGTGCTCCTGGTCAGCGACGAGTGCTACCTGGAGCTCGGCTGGGAGGCCGAGCCGGTCTCCGTGCTGCACCCGGACGTGTGCGGCGGCTCGTACGAGGGGATCGTCGCCGTCCACTCGCTCTCCAAGCGGTCCAACCTGGCGGGCTACCGCGCGGCGTTCCTCGCCGGTGACGCGGCCGTCCTCGGCGACCTGCTGCAGATCCGCAAGCACGGCGGCATGATGACCTCCGCGCCCACCCAGGCGGCCGTCGTGGCGGCGCTCGGCGACGACCAGCACGTGGCCGAGCAGCGTGAGCGGTACCTGGCCCGGCGCGCCGCCCTGCGCGACGCCCTGGTGAAGCACGGCTTCCGGATCGAGCACAGCGAGGCGAGCCTGTACCTGTGGGCGACCCGCGACGAGTCCTGCTGGGGCACCGTCGGCCACCTCGCGGACCTCGGCATCCTGGTGGCACCCGGCGACTTCTACGGCCCGGCGGGCGAGAACTTCGTACGCGTGGCGCTGACCGCGACGGACGAGCGCGTCGCGGCGGCGGTCGAGCGGCTGGCCTGAGGCACGCGCACCACGAAGGGCCCGGAGCCAGCGGCTCCGGGCCCTTCGTGGTGCGTACGGGGTTGCTCAGCCGAGCGGCAGGCCCGTGCCCGACAGCTGGTCGGTGGGCAGGCCGCCCTTGGTCAGCGCGTCGGTGGGCAGGCCGTCGCCCACCGCGTCGGTGGGCAGGCCCTTCTCGGTGGCCGAGCTCGCGGTCTCGCCGAGCACCTGGCCCGCGCTGCCCGCGACGTCACCGGCGGCGCGCTGCGCGGCGGGGGTGGCGGTCTTGCCGGCGCGGCCGACGGCCTTGCCCGCGGTCGGGACGGCCTTCTTCACGGCCTTGCTGCCGGTGTTGCCTGCGAGGTTGGTGACGTTCTGAGCCGCGTCGTCGACGGTGTTGCCGAGGCCCGCGCCGTCCAGGGCGCTGACGCCGCCCAGGTCGGGGGCGGCCGGCAGGTCAGCGGCGCTCGCGGAGCCGGCCGCACCGACCACGGAAGCTGCACCCGCTGCGCTGAGCAGCGCGGCACGGGCGATCCGGCGGGTCAGGGGGAGGGACATGATGCTCCTTCAGACGGGGAAGAACGTTGGGGTGTCCGGCCGGATCCGCTCCGGCTCCGCACCGGACGGCTTCCGGTGATCGGACGCAGTGACTACCGCTCGAAGCCCGCGAAGGTTGCGGTGAGCCAACGTAAAGAGTTGGCAATGCGTCGCATTATCAGCTGCGGATAAAAACGGGCAAACGGCTCGCCCGTCGATTCGCTGCTGAATCCTTAATCCCCTTTGTTCTCAAGGGATTTGAGGATTTCGGGGCGGCGGCGCGGGAAAGCCGGACGGTGTGCCGCGCCGCCGCGCCCGGCGTAGCACGGACGGGTGACGCGCCGTACTACTGCCCAGCGACAATTCGGACCCGGTCCGCGGTCCCGCCAGGACCCGCGGCCCCGTGCGAGGGCACCTTGCGCCACGTACCCGAACGTTCGGCGCGCCACTCCCGGCCGCCGTAGGACACCCGCTCGATGTGCAGCGCGGAGGAGTGCGCCACGGCCCAGTGCGCCAGCTCCCAGCCGCGCTGCGGCAGCCGTTCGTCGGCGAGCGGGGCGGGCACGCGGACCGTCACCGTGTGCCCCCGGGCGGCCTCGGGGCGCAGGTCGCGGCCGAAGTCCCGGGCGAGGGCGGCCCGCACCCGCGCGGGGCCGCCGGGATCCGTGCCGGGGCGGCCCTCACAGCTGAAGGTGGCGGGCGCGCGGCCGGTGAGTGCGGCGGCCAGCAGCACGGCGTCCGGCTCGTGCTTGGCGTAGGCCTGCGGATAACCGCTGCGCTGCACGCGCTGCGCGGCGACGGTCAGGGGCAGCCGCGAGTAGCCCGGGACCTCGGCCAGGTGTTCGTAGAAGCGGGCCGCCGAGTACGCCGGGTCCATGATCTGCCGCTCGTCGCCCCAGCCCTGCGAGGGGCGCTGCTGGAAGAGGCCGAGCGAATCCCGGTCGCCGTGCGTGATGTTGCGCAGCCCGGACTCCTGCAGCGCGGTCGCCAGGGCGATGGTCACCGCGCGCTCCGGCATGCCCCGCGCGGTGCCCGCGGCGGCGACCGTCGCGGCGTTCGCCGCCTGTTCGGCCGTGAAGGTGTACGAGGCGCCGTCGGCCTTCCCCGACACGACCGTGCACCGCGGCTCGGGCTTGCCCCCGTAGACGAACTGCACGGCCACGTAGCCCGCGACCGCGAGCAGCACCGCGGCCGCCGCCCCGAGACGGAGGAGACGGCCGCGCCGCGGGAGGGTGGGGGGCTCTGGCACGCGTCCAAGGTACTGGAGTCCGCCGACCGGGCCGTGCGGCCGCTGACGTTAGGGTCGTCCGTATGCCTCAGACACCGCTTGACCTCACGCTCGACGCCGCGGAGCTGACCGCGCGGCTGGTCGATTTCCCGTCCCCGAGCGGCGAGGAGAAGGCGCTCGCCGACGCCATCGAGACGGCCCTGCGCGGCCTGCCGCACCTCACGGTCGACCGGCACGGCAACAACGTGGTGGCCCGCACGAACCTCGGCCGCGCGGAGCGGGTCATCCTCGCGGGGCACATCGACACGGTGCCGATCGCGGACAACGTGCCCTCCCGGCTCGACGAGGACGGTGTCCTGTGGGGCTGCGGCACCTGTGACATGAAGTCGGGCGTCGCCGTCCAGCTGCGCATCGCGCAGACGGTGCCCGAGCCCAACCGCGACCTCACGTTCGTCTTCTACGACAACGAGGAGGTGGCCGCCCACCTCAACGGCCTCGGGCACGTCGCCGAGGCCCACCCCGACTGGCTCGCGGGCGACTTCGCCGTCCTCCTCGAACCGACCGACGGCCAGGTCGAGGGCGGCTGCCAGGGCACCCTGCGGGTGCTCCTGCGGACCAAGGGCGTGCGGGCGCACTCCGCGCGCGCGTGGATGGGCTCCAACGCCATCCACGCGGCCACCCCGATCCTGCGGAGGCTCGCCGCGTACGAGCCCCGCAAGCCCGTCGTGGAGGGCCTGGAGTTCCACGAGGGCCTCAACGCCGTCCGCATCGAGGGCGGCGTCGCCACCAACGTCATCCCCGACGCGTGCACCGTCACCGTCAACTTCCGCTACGCCCCGGACCGCACCGAGGAGGAGGCCCTCGCCTTCGTGCGCGACTACTTCGCGGACTGCGGAGTCGACGAGTTCATCGTCGACGATCACACGGGAGCGGCCCGCCCCGGCCTCACGCACCCGGCCGCCGCCGCGTTCATGGCGGCCGTCGGCGGCGAGGCGCGCCCCAAGTTCGGCTGGACGGACGTCTCCCGCTTCAACGCGCTCGGCGTGCCCGCGGTCAACTACAGCCCGGGCGACCCGCTGCTCGCCCACAAGATCGACGAGCGGGTGAAGGCGTCGCTGATCCCCGTGGCCGAGGAGAAGCTGCGCGCCTGGCTGACGTCGTAGGACGCGCGTGGAGGAGGCTCCCGGCGCCGGACATCCCGACGTCCCTCGCCGGTAACCCGCGTAGACCTACGCTGTGAGCCACGTACGCATGGAGGGAGCAGACGATGAGCCACCCCGACCACAGCACCGACGGTGATGACCGCGCTGCCAGGAAGCGTCCCGAGGAGCAGCGGCTCGGCCCGGTGCTGCGCCGGCGGGACAAGGTGCAGCCCGGAACCACCGATCAGCGTCTCCTCGACTCCGACGGGCCTTCCGAGTGGGTGCACACGGACCCCTGGAGAGTCCTGCGCATCCAGTCCGAGTTCATCGAGGGCTTCGGCACCCTGGCCGAACTCCCGCCCGCGATCAGCGTCTTCGGCTCGGCCCGCACCGGCGAGGGCTCGCCGGAGTACCTGGCGGGCGTCGAGATCGGCAAGGCGCTCGTGGAGGCCGGCTTCGCCGTGATCACGGGCGGCGGACCCGGCGCGATGCAGGCCGCCAACCAGGGTGCCGTCGAGGCGAAGGGCACCTCGGTCGGCCTCGGCATCGAGCTGCCGTTCGAGCAGGGCCTCAACCCCTACGTCGACATCGGCGTGAACTTCCGCTACTTCTTCGTCCGCAAGACGATGTTCGTGAAGTACGCGCAGGGCTTCGTGGTCCTGCCCGGCGGCCTCGGCACCCTCGACGAGCTCTTCGAGGCGCTCACGCTCGTCCAGACCCGCAAGGTCACGCGCTTCCCGATCGTCCTCTTCGGGTCGCAGTACTGGGGCGGCCTGGTCGACTGGCTGAAGAACACGGTCATCGCCCAGGGCAAGGCCTCCGAGGCCGACCTGCTCCTCTTCTACGTCACGGACGACGTGGAGGAGGCCATCACCCTGGTGACGAAGGAAGTCGGCAAGTAGCAGCCCGGCGCGGCAGGCCGACCGTGCGGCCCGCTCAGGCCAGTCCCCGGCGGGCGACCGCCGGGGGCCGGTGCCCCGCGATCGTCGCCACCATGTCCAGGACCTGCCTGGTCTCCGCGACCTCGTGCACGCGGTACACCTGCGCGCCCAGCCACGCCGACACCGCCGTGGTGGCGAGCGTGCCGAGGACGCGCTCCTTGACCGGCTTGTCGAGGGTCTCGCCCACGAAGTCCTTGTTGGACAGGGAGACCAGGACCGACCAGCCCGTGTCCACCATCTCGCCGAGCCTGCGGGTGGCCTCCAGACTGTGCCGGGTGTTCTTCCCGAAGTCGTGCCCCGGGTCGATCATCACCGACTCGCGCGGGACGCCGAGTCCCACCGCCCGCTCGGCCAGGCCGACCGTCACGCGCAGGATGTCGGCCATCACGTCCTCGTACGTGACGCGGTGCGGCCGGGTACGGGGCTCGGCGCCGCCCGCGTGCGTGCAGACCAGGCCCACCTTGTACCGCGCGGCGACCTCCGCGAGCTTCGGGTCCACACCGCCCCAGGCGTCGTTGAGCACGTCGGCGCCGGCCTCGCAGACCGCCTCGCCGACGTCGTGCCGCCAGGTGTCGACGCTGATCACCACGTCGGGGAAGCGCCTGCGCACCTCGGCGACGAAGCCGACCGTGCGGCGCGCCTCCTCCTCGGCGGTCACCTCCTCGCCCGGGCCCGCCTTGACCCCGCCGATGTCGATGACGGCCGCGCCCTCGGCCACGGCCTGCTCCACGCG
The DNA here is from genome assembly GCF_055593965.1 of Streptomyces sp. NPDC040622. Taxonomy (NCBI): domain Bacteria; kingdom Bacillati; phylum Actinomycetota; class Actinomycetes; order Kitasatosporales; family Streptomycetaceae; genus Streptomyces; species Streptomyces sp. NPDC040622. The sequence goes on from NZ_JBVIXD010000002.1 coordinate 708,176, forward strand.
CGCGAGCGCGGGCTCGTCGCGGAACGTGGCGCCCTGGTCGTAGAAGGAGTCCGGGGTCCGGTTGACGATCGCCATGATCACCGGCTCGTGCGCGTCGAACTCGCGCCTGCCAAGCCTGAGCATCCCCTGTGGTCCTCCTGGGTCGTTGTCGCCGTCCGGCCGCCTGTGACCTTAACTGTCAGAGCCGCATGGCACGATCGGACCCTGACAGTTTGAGCACGGGCAGTCGAGCGTGAGGGCCTGAAGAGATGGTCTTGTTCTTGTTCCTGGTCGTCGCCCTCCTCGTGGTGGTCGGCGCGGTGACCCTCGCCGTCGTCGGCGGCGGCGAGAGCGGTGCCCTGCCCGACGTCGAGCCCGAGCGGCTCACCGACCCGCTGCCCCCGGACCGGCCGCTGCGCCGCGCCGACGTCGACGCGGTCCGCTTCCCGATGACGCTGCGCGGCTACCACATGGGCGAGGTGGACGACGTGCTCGGCCGCCTCGGCGCCGAGCTCGCCGAGCGGGACGCCCGCATCGCCGAGCTGGAGGCGGCCCTGGCCGGCGCGCAGGCCACCGCCGTCGCGGGCCCCGCCCTCTTCGAGGGGTACGAACCACGCACGGCCGAGGACAAGAAGGGCGACGACCAGTGAGCACCGAGAGCGGCGCGGTACCGGGACCGGACGGCGGGCTGCGCTGCCCCTGGGGCCTGTCCACCGAGGACTACGTGGCCTACCACGACGACGAGTGGGGCCGCCCGGTCCACGGCGACGACGCGCTGTACGAGCGTCTGTGCCTGGAGGCCTTCCAGTCCGGCCTGTCCTGGATCACGATCCTGCGCCGCCGCGAGGGGTTCCGTGCCGCCTTCGCCGACTTCAAGATCTCCGCGGTCGCCGAGTTCACCGACGAGGACCGCGAGCGGCTGCTCGCCGACCCCGGGATCATCCGCAACCGCGCCAAGGTCGACGCGACCCTCGCCAACGCGCGCGTGCTCGCCGACTGGCCCGAGGGCGAACTGGACTCCCTGATCTGGTCCTTCGCGCCGGACCCCGTGACCCGCGCGGCGCCGAGGACGCTCGCCGACGTGCCCGCGATCACCGACGAGTCCACGGCCCTGTCCAAGGCCCTCAAGAAGCGCGGCATCCGCTTCGTCGGCCCCACCACGGCGTCCGCCCTGATGCAGGCCTGCGGCCTCGTCGACGACCACCTCGCGGACTGCGTGGCCCGCGGGGCGTCGTGACGCGCGACGGCCTCCGGCGACCGCGTACCGCCCTGCCCGGCGACCGCGTACCGGGCAGGCGGGTCAGCGCCCCAGGTACTTCGGCTTCTCCTTGGCGATGAAGGCCTGCACGGCGATCGCGTGGTCCTCTGACGCCCCCGCCTTCGCCTGCAGTTCGTCCTCCTTGTCCAGCGCCTCGTCCAGGGAGTGGCTCGCCGCGTAGGCGAGGGACTCCTTGAGTGCCGCGTAGGCGAGGGTGGGCCCGTCGGCGAGGGCGCGGGCCACCTGTGCGGCCTCGGCGGCGAGGTCGGCCGCGGGCACGATCCGGTTGGCGATGCCCAGGTCGTACGCCTCCTGCGCGCTGATGTTGCGAGGGAAGAGCAGCAGGTCGGCGGCGCGGCCCGGGCCTATGACCCGCGGCAGCGTCCAGGAGACGCCCGAGTCGGCGGTCAGCGCGACCCCGGCGAAGGACGTGTTGAACTTCGCGGTGTCCGCGACCACGCGGTAGTCGGCCGCGAGCGCGAAGCCGAGGCCCGCCCCCGCCGCCACGCCGTTGACGCCCGCCACGACCGGCTTCCGCATGCCCGTCAGCGCCCGCACGATGGGGTTGTAGTGCTCCTTGACGGTGCTCATGGTCTGCCCGGTGCCGGCCTCGCGGTCGGCGGTCAGGGAGCCGATGTGCTCCTTGAGGTCCTGGCCCACGCAGAAGGCGCGGCCGGACGCGGTGAGCAGCACCGCGCGCACCGCGTCGTCCGCGGAAGCCGCCCGCACGGCCTCCCGCAGCGCGACCTTCGCCTCGGTGTTCATGGCGTTCATCGCCTCGGGACGGTTGATCGTGATCGTCGCGAGTCCGTCGCTCACCTCGTAGAGCACACTGTCGGCCATGGTGGCCCCCTCCGCTGGTCCAGTACGTAGGGACTCAGCATGACGGAGATCATCGAGGTCCGGCATGAGCCCGGATATGTGACCTGCGTCAAAGAAATCCGGGGCCGTGAGGCGTATGGGGCGGCGAAGTATCGCAGTCACATCGCCGAATTGAGTGGTTTTGCGGCCGCGCGTTGCGCAAGCGATGCCGACCGATGTTGGTCATCGGGTCCTGCCATGCGGGATAATGGCCTGGAAGCAATGTGTTCGATGCCGGTGACACCTGGGTTGTCGGCTGCGATGAGCTGGTTTCAGGAAGGGGAACGAGCATGGCGGCCATGAAGCCGCGAACGGGCGACGGCCCGCTCGAGGTGACCAAGGAGGGGCGGGGCATCGTCATGCGCGTTCCGCTCGAAGGCGGCGGACGACTTGTCGTCGAACTGACTCCGGACGAGGCCGACGCGCTCGGCGACGCCCTGAAGAAGGTCGTCGGCTGACGCGGAAGCGCGCTCCATACTTTTCCACTGCCCCGGCATCGTACAAAGATGCCGGGGCAGTGGTGTCTTCCGGGTCGGGGCGCGGCCCACATTGCCTTTGAGAGGCGCTGAGGGCGCTGAGGACACTGAAGAGGTGCTGCGGGACACGGGGCCCGACGCCCGGGGAGCGGACGGCTAGCGCTTGACGGCGCAGAGGAGCCCGTCGCCCACCGGGAGGAGCGAGGGCACCAGGTCCGGACTCTCGCGCACCGCGCGCAGCAGCTCCCGCAGGTGCAGCACCTCGACCGGCTGCGGCCCCGAGTCCACGGTCCTGCCGTCGGCGAGGACGCCCTCGAAGCAGACGAGCCCGCCGGGCCGCAGCAGGCGCAACGATTCAGCGAGATATTCCAGGGACTCGAGACGGTCGCCGTCGCAGAAGACGAGGTCGTAGCCGCCGTCGGCGAGACGCGGCAGGACATCCAGGGCGCGGCCCGGGATGAACCGCGCGCGGTTGCCCGCGAAGCCGGCCGCGCGGAAGGCCTGCCGGGCGAACTGCTGGCGGTCCGGCTCGGGATCGACGGTGGTCAGGACGCCGTCCGGCCGCATGCCGTGCAGGAGATGGATCCCCGACACCCCGGTCCCCGTGCCGATTTCGGCCACCGCTTTCGCGTCAGCCGTGGCGGCGAGCATCCGCAGCGCGGCGCCGGTGCCGGGCGACACCGAGGGCAGACCTGCCTCCCGGGCCCGGTCCCGGGCCCAGCGCAACGCCTCGTCCTCGGCGACAAAGGCGTCGGCGAACGCCCAGCCCGTCTGCCGGTTGCCGGTAATGGCCCTCTCCTGTCCCCATGGTTGCCTGGCCGTGACTGTATCCGTTGGGGGCGGGAACCCGCAGATGAGGCCGCGCGTTTATAGGGGGTGGGAACGCAGTGGGGGTAACGGATGGATCAAGACTGGAAGCGGGCGGCTCGACGCAGCAGGACACCTGCAGAGAAGCCCGTACCAAATTCACGTAAAAACGCTTATCCGGAGCTAACGGGCGAGGTGGTTATGGTAGGGGCTCCACTGGACACCACCAGAGCCGACAGGGGAGGTGCGGCTACGTCCGCGGATCGGGGAGGAGCGCTCCGGCGTTTTCTCGGATTGGCGGGTGAGCCGAAATCCGTGACCGACACCGCTGACCGCATCCGCGCCAACGACTCCGCTCAGACCGCGACCTTTGCCGCTGACGCGGAATCGCAGGCGTGGACTCCGCCCACCTGGGAGGAGATCGTCAGCACGCACAGCGGCCGCGTGTACCGCCTGGCGTACCGCCTGACCGGCAACCAGCACGACGCCGAGGACCTCACGCAAGAGGTCTTCGTCCGTGTCTTCCGGTCCCTCTCGACCTACACCCCCGGCACGTTCGAGGGCTGGCTGCACCGCATCACCACGAACCTCTTCCTGGACATGGTGCGCCGCAAGCAGCGCATCCGCTTCGACGCGCTCGGGGACGACGCCGCGGAGCGGCTGCCGAGCCGCGAGCCGTCGCCGCAGCAGGTGTTCAACGACACGCACTTCGACGCGGACGTCCAGCAGGCGCTGGACACCCTCGCGCCCGAGTTCCGTGCCGCCGTGGTCCTCTGCGACATCGAGGGCCTCTCGTACGAGGAGATCGCCGCGACGCTCGGCGTCAAGCTGGGTACGGTCCGCAGCCGTATCCACCGGGGCCGCTCGCAGCTGCGCAAGGCCCTCCAGCACCGGTCTCCCGAAGCCCGCGCCGAGCGCCGTTCGCTCGCGGTCACCGGAGCCGTGGCGCTGGGAGGAGGGGGCGCGACCGCGTGAGTGGATCACGGTCGAATCCTGCCGAACGGCAACTAGCCGAGGCCGAGCAGCATCTGGGGGACCGGCTCGCCGCCCTTGTGGACGGCGAGTTGGGCCATGACGCGCGCGAGCGCGTCCTCGCACATCTGGCGACCTGTCCGATGTGCAAGACCGAGGCCGACGCCCAGCGTCGCCTGAAGAACGTCTTCGCGCAGGCGGCCCCGCCGCCGCCCTCCGAGAGTTTCCTCGCCCGTCTCCAAGGTCTTCCGGGAGGCGGTTCAGGGCCGTCGGGAGGACCGGGCGGTCCCGAGGGGTTCGCCACCGGGGCCACCGACTCCGCGGGACTGCCCGGCACGGGCCTCTTCGGCGCGAGCACTGAGCCCTTCGTCGAGTACGCCCCCGCGGGCGCGCACGCCGCGGTACTCCCCAGCGAGCAGCGGGGCTTCCGCATCCACGACGTCACCCGGCACGAGAGCGACCGCTCGCTCTGGCGCGGGCGCCGCTTCGCGTTCGCCGCGGCCGGCGCGGTGTCGATGGCCGCCATCGCGCTCGGCGGCGTCACGGTGGGTGTCCCCGGCGACACGGGCGACACCCGCGCGGGCGGCTCCGGCACCAACAGCAACGTGACCCCGCAGCGCACCCAGGGATCGGGCACCGCCGCGACCCCGGACTCCGTGCGCCGTCGCGGCGGCGGCAATCCGCTCTCCGCGCAGGGCCAGCGGCCCGGCGCCCTGTCGGCACCGGTCGCGCCGACCGAGGTCACAGGACCGCTGCTGCCCGGGGCTCCCGCCCAGCCGCTGCGCTCCCGCGACTCGGTGGACGAGCTGGCGGCGCCGATGCTGGCGGGCGCCGCGGTGATCTCCCCGCTGATACGTCCGGCTGAGCCGACCTATCGCGCCGCCGAGGCGCCCGGCACCGGGCTGCCGCACGCCGCGGACGCGGTGGTGCCGAGGGAGACGCAGCCGTTGCGCGCCACGGCCGCGCCGTCGGCGACGGGGCCGTTGAAGGGCACGTCGCAGGTTCGCTGACGCGACGCTGCCCTGCGCTTTCGCGCGGGAACCTGGTTGAATCCTCGGTGGGCCGTACCCGCCGAGGATTCGGCGTGTACGGGGTAGAGCATGCAAACGGCGTCCGCCGCGGGCCAGTTGTGGGGAGAACATGGACGAGGGGAAGCCCACGAAGGCGAACTGGTGGAGCCGACCTCGGCCGGAAGGATCGGGTGCGCCGGGTGTCGTGGACGAGTCCACGACGGCCACCCCGTCCACGGAGCGGTCGCCCACGCAGGCCCGTCCCGCGGAACCCGCGGAAGCGGAGTCCGGGGCGCCGGTACAGCGTGACTCCGCGCCCGAGGCGCAGGCTCCGTACGGAGTGGCTCCGGACGCGCAGGGCTCGGCGCCGGGTGCCGCGGCGCCCCACGACTCTGTGCCCGGTGACTCGGCAGCGGCTCCGGGCGCGCAGGGTCCGGCTCCGGCCGCCCCGGCTCCCTACGGTGCGGTGCCCGCCGCTCCTGTGCCCCACGACTCTGTGCCCGGTGACTCCGTGCCCAGCACCCCCATACCGGCCGACAGCCCTCCGCGCGGAGCCTCGGCAGGCGGGGGGAGTGCATCCGTCCCGGCCCAAGCGTCGCCGGACCGGGGGACCGTGACGGGCGCGCCGGGGGCCGCGCCCGCCGACCGCCCCCGCCCCCTGCACGACCCCGACCCGTACAGCACCCCGCCCTACGGCGAGCCCGGCCCCTGGGCACCCGCGCCCCCGGTGCAGCACCCCGCGGCGACCCCCGCCCACGGCACCACGCTCCCCACACCTCCGCACAGCGGTACGCCGGCCCACGGCACCCCGGGCCCCGCGCCCCTGCACGGCGGTGCGCCGCCGCACGGCACCTCCGGGCACGGCACCCCGTTCCCGACCGCCCCGCAGGGCGGTACGCCGCCGCAAGGCACTCCCGCCCCGCCCCCGTACGACAGCACCCCCCACCCGCAGCCGCAGCCGCCGCACGTCATGGCTCAGCCACCGCAGGCGGGGCCGGCGGGCCAGGCGCCGCCACGGCAGCCCTACGACCCCTGGAACGCGCCCCTTCAGCAGACCGGCTCGGTGCCTCCGGAGAGCGAGGAGAAGCGGCAAAAGCGTGGGCGCAGGGCGCTCTTCGTCGGGGTGGCGCTCATCGCTCTCGTGTCGGGGCTCGTCGGCGGCGCGACCGGCGCGTACCTGGAGCGCAACGGCACGGGGGACATCGAGCTGCGGCAGCCCGGCACCGAGTCCAGGAACCGGCCCGAGGGCAGCGTCGCGGGCATCGCCTCCGCCGCCCTGCCCGGCGTCGTGACGCTGCACGTCAGCGGTGACTCCGCCCAGGGCACCGGCACCGGCTTCGTACTGGACGGCAAGGGGCACATCCTCACCAACAACCACGTCGTCGAGCCCGCGGGCACCGGCGGCGAGGTGTCGGTGACCTTCAGCGGCGGCGAGAGCGCCAAGGCCGAGGTCGTCGGCCGCGACTCCGGGTACGACCTCGCGGTCGTCAAGGTGTCCGGCGTCCGCGGCCTGAAGCCCCTGACCCTCGGCAACTCCGAGAACGTCCAGGTCGGCGACCCCGTCGTCGCCATCGGCGCGCCCTTCGACCTGGAGAACACCGTGACCTCCGGGATCATCAGCGCCAAGGAGCGGCCCATCACCGCGGGGGGCGAGAAGGGCGACGGCAGCGACATCTCGTACGTGGACGCCCTGCAGACCGACGCGCCGATCAACCCCGGCAACTCCGGCGGGCCCCTCGTCGACTCCCGGGCGCGCGTGATCGGCATCAACAGCGCCATACGTTCCGCGGACGACGGCGCGGACCAGAGCGGCGGCCAGGCGGGATCCATCGGCCTCGGTTTCGCCATCCCCGTCAACCAGGGCAAGCGTGTCGCCGAGGAGCTCATCAACCACGGCAAGGCCACCCATCCCGTGATCGGCGTCACCCTCGACACCGATTTCAACGGCGACGGCGCCCGCATCGCGGACAAGAGCAGCAACGGCGGTGCGGCGGTCAACGAGAACGGTCCGGGCGACAAGGCGGGCCTTGAGCCGGGCGACGTCATCACCGAGGTCGACGGCCGTGCCGTGCACTCCAGCGACGAACTCATCGTCAAGGTGCGCGCGCACCGCCCCGAGGACCGCCTGCGGCTGACGGTCGAGCGGGCCGGGAAGGACCGCGAGGTGACGCTGGTGCTCGGCTCGGCCGGCGGGAGCTGAGTAAAGGACTGGCCACGTCTGCTCCGGGTTGTCGTGCAGCGGCTACCGGACGGCCATGGGCGCCGGGTACCGTGGTCACGGTCCAGACCTCGGACGACGACCTGTTGCCGACGACCTGCCGCGGACTGAGGACATCGCAAGGAGCTCAAGGTGTTCAATGACATTGGCGCACTCGAGATAGTGGCGCTGGTCGTCCTCGCCGTGCTCATTTTCGGACCGGACAAGCTGCCGAAGGTCATTCAGGACATCTCCCGCACGATCCGCAAGATCCGCGAGTTCTCGGACAGCGCGAAGGCGGACATAAGGGAAGAGCTGGGGCCGGAGTTCAAGGACTTCGAGTTCGACGACCTGAACCCCAAGAAGTTCATCCGCAAGCACCTCGACAACGACGAGCTCGGCCTCAAGGAAATCCGCAACGGCTTCGACCTCAAGAAGGAGATGAACGAGGTCGCGGACGCCGTGCACGGCCGCGAGAGCGACTCTTCGGAGGCCGGTTCCGAGGCCGCCGCGGCCCCGTCCGGCGGGGCCCGCGTCGACATGCGGAAGAAGCCCGCGGAGCCCACGAAGCTCGACGCGGAGGACCGTCCGCCGTTCGACGCGGACGCCACCTGAGGCATCGCCTGAACCGCCGCCGCCAATCGGTGTGGCTATCCTGCCTTGTTGTCCGGACGTGAGGACGCCCGAGGGGGGCGGGCCGCGCCGGACCGACGAGATCGAGGAGGCGGCCGGGTACATGGAGACGACAAGTCGGGTAGGCGCGCAGGCGCCGACCGCGGACGGCACCGCACAAGAGGTGTCCTCCGCCCGGCGCACGGTCGACGGCTACCTGCTGGCGCCCTTCCCCTGGTACGGCCTCGACGAGGCCTTCACGGGGCCGCGCTGGCTGATGCAGGTCGGCGCGACGGCGGACGGTGCCGTGGAGCACGGTTCGATCGGACACGGCGAGGAGCCGTCGGTCCGCGCCGAGGGCACCCTCGGCAACAGTGACAAGGAGCGCTTCGCGGTCGTGGTGACCGTCGCGGCCAACCCCGTCCGGCGCAGCGCGGACGGCACGGGCGTCCTGGAGGCCACCTCGGTCTCCTCGGCCGCCTGGCTCGCCGGAGTGGGGCTGCTGTCGTTCACCTGGCCGATCCAGATGGACCACACCCTGCGCGACGACTGGCTGGACCAGCAGACGGAGACCGCCTGGGTCCTCGCCGACGACCTGGAGGGCTCCGACTGGTCCTCCCTGTCGCTGCCGGTGGACGGCGTGCCGACGCCCTTCCACTACCGCGAGTCCGAGTACGGCTGGGTCCTCGCGGGCTCCACCAAGGAGGGCGTGCACCTGGGCGCGTACGGACGCGGCATGAGCGCGTACGGCCTGGGCTTCTCGGTTGTCAAGGACGTCGGGGCATACGCCTGACAACCTCTGCCTGCGGGCACGGATGTACGGATACGAAGAAGGGGGCGCCGTCACCGACGGCGCCCCCTTCCCCGTAGGCGCGTCAGAACTTGTTGCGGGGCGTGAGCCCGAGCGTCATGCCCGACAGGCCGCGCTGGCGGCCGCCCAGCTTGCCCGCGATCGCGCGCAGCGCCGAGCCCGCGGGGGAGTCCGGGTCGGTGAGGACGACCGGCTTGCCCTCGTCGCCGCCTTCGCGCAGGCGGACGTCGATGGGGATGGAGCCGAGGACCGGGACCTGGGCGCCCGTCGTCTTCGTGAGGCCCTCGGCGACCCGCTGGCCGCCGCCCGTGCCGAACACGTCGACCATCTCGTCGCAGTGCGGGCAGGGCAGGCCCGCCATGTTCTCGACGACGCCGACGATCTTCTGGTGGGTCTGCACGGCGATGGAACCCGCGCGCTCGGCGACTTCGGCGGCCGCCTGCTGCGGGGTGGTGACGACCAGGATCTCGGCGTTCGGCACGAGCTGCGCCACGGAGATCGCGATGTCGCCGGTGCCCGGCGGCAGGTCCAGGAGCAGCACGTCCAGGTCGCCCCAGAAGACGTCCGCGAGGAACTGCTGCAGCGCGCGGTGCAGCATCGGGCCGCGCCACACGACCGGCGCGTTGCCCGGGGTGAACATGCCGATCGAGATGACCTTCACGCCGTTCGCCGACGGCGGCATGATCATGTCCTCGACCTGGGTGGGCCGGCCGTCGGCGCCCAGCATCCGGGGCACGGAGTGGCCGTAGATGTCCGCGTCCACGACGCCGACCTTCAGGCCGTCCGCGGCCATCGCGGCCGCGAGGTTCACCGTCACCGAGGACTTGCCGACGCCGCCCTTGCCGGAGGCGACCGCGTAGACCCGGGTCAGCGAGCCGGGCTTGGCGAAGGGGACCTCACGCTCGGCGGTGCCGCCGCGCAGGGCGTTCGCCAGTTCCTTGCGCTGTTCGTCGCTCATCACGTCGAGGGTGACGTCCACGCGCGTGACGCCCTCGACGGCGGCGACCGCGTCGGTCACGTTCTTCGTGATGGTCTCGCGCATCGGGCATCCGGAGACCGTGAGGTACACGGTGACCGCTACCACCCCATCAGGGGAGATGTCTACCGATTTGACCATCCCCAGTTCGGTGATGGGTCGATGGATCTCGGGGTCGTTCACCGTCGCCAGTGCTTCACGCACCGCGTCTTCCGTAGCCATACAACCGATAGTACGGCGCGGTAACCCCGCCCCGGAAAGGTATGTCAGCGGTCGCCTACATCACTCCCGCGGCGGCCCTCCTGCGGGAATACCGCGCGCTGCTCCTCCAACTCCTTGACCAGGTCCTGGAGCTCGGAGCGGATCCAGTCGCGGGTGGCCACCTCGCCCAGGCCCATGCGCAGGGAGGCGATCTCGCGGGTGAGGTACTCGGTGTCCGCGATGGACCGCTCGTTCTGCTTGCGGTCCTGTTCCAGATTGACGCGGTCGCGGTCGTCCTGGCGGTTCTGCGCGAGGAGGATGAGCGGGGCCGCGTACGACGCCTGCAGCGACAGCATCAACGTCAGGAAGATGAACGGGTACTGGTCGAAGTGCAGGTGCTCGGGGGCGGCGATGTTCCACACCACCCACAGGATGATGAACACCGTCATCCAGACGATGAACCTGCCGGTGCCCAGGAACCGCGCGATGCGCTCCGAGAGCCGGCCGAAGGCCTCCGGGTCGTACTCGGGCAGGAGCCGGGGGCGCGGCGTCCTCGGCTGGTCGAGCCGGAATCGAGAGGTCCGCGCCTCGGTGCGGTTCTCGCGCTCACGGTCAGCCGCCATGGACCACACCTTCCTCCTCCAAGTGGAACTCCGTCTCGCGCCAGTCGCCGGGCAGCATGTGGTCGAGCACGTCGTCGACGGTCACGGCCCCCAGCAGTGAGCCGCCCTCGTCCACGACGGGCGCCGCCACCATGTCGTACGTCGCGAAGAACCCGGCGACGGCGAACAGCCCGGCGTCCGGCGCGAGCGGCTGCAGGTCGTCGTCGAGGATCGACCCGACCAGCGTGTAGGGCGGGTCGCGCAGCAGGCGCTGGAAGTGCACGGTGCCCAGGTACTTGCCCGTCGGCGTCTCGTCCGGCGGCCGGCACACGTACACCTGGGCGGCGAGCGCGGGGGAGAGGTCCTGCTGGCGCACCCGGGCCAGGGCGTCCGCGACCGTCGCGTCGGGCCGCAGCACGATCGGCTCGGTCGTCATCATGCCGCCGGCCGTGCGCTCCTCGTACGCCATCAGGCGCCGCACGTCGGCCGCGTCGTCCGGCTGCATCAGGGTGAGCAGCCGCTCCTTGTCCTCCTCGGGCAGCTCGGCCAGGAGGTCGGCGGCGTCGTCGGGGTCCATGGCCTCCAGGACGTCGGCCGCGCGCTCCTCGGCGAGCTTGCCGAGGATCTCGATCTGGTCGTCCTCGGGGAGCTCCTCCAGGACGTCGGCGAGCCGGTCGTCGTCGAGGGCCGCGGCCACCTCGGCCCGCCGTTTGGGGGAGAGGTGGTGCAGGACGTTGGCGAGGTCGGCGGGGCGCAGCTGTTCGAAGGTGGCGAGGAGGTTCTCGGCGCCCTGCCCGTGCTCCTCCAGGGAGAAGCCGTCGACGGCGGACCAGTCGACGGTGAGGGTCTCGCCCTTGCGCCGGAACGTCCCGCCCTTCCCCTTGCGTACGAAGACCCGGTCGATCTCCCAGTCACGGCGGGCCGGGAGCTGCTGGACGGACACGTCGAGGACGGTGACCTCCTCGTCCGAATCGACGAGCCGCACCCGCCGGTCGAGCATCTCGCCGAGGACGAGCCGCTCGGTGGGCCGCTGCTCGAAGCGCCGCACGTTCAGCACGCCGGTCGTGATGACCTGGCCCGACTCGATGCCTGTGACGCGGGTCATGGGCAGGAAGATGCGCCGCCGGGTGGAGAGCTCGACGACGAGACCGAGCAGCCGGGGCGGCCGCTTGCCGACCCTGAGCATGGCCACCAGGTCGCGCACCCGGCCCACCTGGTCGCCGTTCGGATCGAAGACGGCGGTACCGGAGAGGTGGGACACGAAGACCCTGGGGGCGCCTGCCGCCATGCGTGCGCTCCCTTCCGGCCCGGGGTTCATGCCGTTTGATCCGTCAATACGGGCTTCAGGCTAGCCCGTCCCGGTCGGATGCGCCCCGGCGGAGGGTCCGGACGGACGGGGGCCGTCCGGGTCGCCCGGCACAGGTACGCTGCCGTACTGCCGAAGCCGTAGAGGTCGTCCGCACGAGAGGCAGCGCCACCTGTGACCGCACATCCCCCGGCCAGCCGTGCCCGCAGGGCCGCGATCGTGAGCGCGACGTGCGCGGGCCTGGTCGCGGCGGCCACGACACTGACCGCCTGCAGCGCGGATGATCCCGACGCGGGCACGAACGGCGTCGGGAAGCTCTCCGCGTCGAAGATCCAGGGCAAGGCGGGCGCGGCGGCCCAGACGGCGTCGGCCGTCCGGCTCTCCGGCACGGTGGTCAGCAAGAACCACACGTACACCCTCGACATGCGCCTCAAGGGCGAGGGCGGCACCGGCTCGGTCACCTCCAAGGGGCAGACCTTCCAGCTGCTGCGTGTCGGCGAGCAGCTCTATCTGAAGGCCGACACGGACTTCTGGACGCACGACAGCGGTACGTCGGGCGACGGGGCCCAGAAGGGGGACGAGGCGGCCGCGGCCAAGCTGGACGGCAAGTACGTCAAGATCCCCCAGGGCGACCCCGCCTATCAGCAGCTGAGCGGCTTCACGGACAAGGACAAGCTCTTGGGCGGCATGCTCACGCTGCACGGAGGCCTCGCCAAGGGCGACCGAGGCAAGTCGGGCTCGCTGCGCACGATAAAGATCACCGGCGACGAGGGCGCGGGCGGCACGCTCTCCGTCTCCCTGGACGGCAAGCCCTACCCCCTGCGCCTGGAGCGCGGCGGCCACGCGGGCACCCTCAAACTCACCGACTGGAACAAGGACTTCACCTTGCAGGAGCCGACCAAGGAAGAAATGGTCGACTACGGCAAACAACTACCGACGTCGTAGCCGCAAGGGGCGCGGGCAACCACGACGCACCCGCAGAGGGGGGAGGGCGAAGGCCCTCCCAGGGGCGCGGGGAACGGCGCGAGCATCCACGACGCACCCGCACCGGGAAAAGGGACCCGCACCGGAAGGCCGCACCCGCACCGGGAAAGGGGCCCCGCACCGGAAAGCCGCACCCGCACCGGAAAAAGGGGCCCCGGGCCTCAGCGGCGCTTGCGCCGGAAGAGCATTCGGGGCAGCGCCGCGGGTACCGGCTCCCGAGTGGTGGCCGCAGAGCCCAACGGCACCGCGGCGAGCGACCCCGACGGCATCGACGTCACCGCCTCACGCGGAGTCAGCCGTACGACCCGGCACTGCTCGGCCCACCGCACGGTGACCCGCTCGGCGTCCGGCGCGTTCAACCGCTTGCCCTTGAGCTCGGCGACCGCCACGTCCCACTCCTCGGAGCCCGGCGCGAGCTCGGTGACCAGCGCCGTCCAGGCGACGATCCGCCCGCCCTTGTCCTTGCTGCGCACGGTCACCTCGGCGGACCCCCCGTCGACGAGCCCCGGCAGCGGCTGCTCGCCGGGCCCGTCGCCGACCAGCAGCGCGGCCCCGTCCAGCCAGACGTGCCACAGCGCCCGGTCGGGCGAACCCTCGCCCCGGACCCAGATGAGGCCGGACTTCTTGGTGGCCTCCTCGACGAGGGCGCGGTCGAGCAGCGGGTCAGCAGTCATGGCGGCAGCCTACCGAGTGGCCGCAGCCCACTGAGGGGGTACCGAGCGGCAGTCAGAGCCAGCCGTTGCGCTTCAGGGTCCGGTGGATCGCGTAGCAGGCACCGGCGATGAGGCCGAGCACCATCGGGTAGCCGAACCGCCAGTGCAGCTCGGGCATGTGGTCGAAGTTCATGCCGTAGACCCCGCAGACCGCCGTCGGCACGGCGATGATCGCCGCCCACGAGGTGATCTTGCGCATGTCCTCGTTCTGCGCGACGGCGGCCTGGGCGAGATTGGCCTGCAGGATCGAGTTGAGCAGCTCGTCGAAGCCGATGACCTGCTCCTGGACGCGCGTGAGGTGGTCGGCGACGTCCCGGAAGTACTTCTGGATGTCGGGGTCGATCAGGCGCATGGGCCGCTCGCTGAGCAGCAGCATCGGGCGGAGCAGCGGCGATACGGCCCGCTTGAACTCCAGGACCTCGCGCTTGAGCTGGTAGATCCGCCCGGCGTCGACGCCGCGCGAGGTGCCCTTGCCCTTGCTCGGCGCGGAGAAGACCTCGCTCTCCACGTCGTCGATGTCGTCCTGCATGGCGTCGGCGACCGCGATGTACCCGTCGACGACGTGGTCGGCGATGGTGTGCAGCACCGCCGAGGGGCCCTTCTCGAGCAGCTCGGGGTCCTCCTGGAGGCGGCGGCGCAGGGCGCGCAGCGAGCCGTGCCCGCCGTGCCGCACGGTGATGAAGAAGTCCCGGCCGGTGAAGCACATCACCTCGCCGGTCTCCACGACCTCGCTGGTGGCGGTGAGTTCGGCGTGCTCGACGTAGTGGATGGTCTTGAAGACGGTGAACAGCGTGTCGTCGTAGCGCTCCAGCTTGGGGCGCTGGTGGGCGTGGACCGCGTCCTCGACGGCGAGCGGGTGCAGCCCGAACTCGGCGGCGATACCGGCGAATTCGGCCTCGGTCGGCTCGTGCAGGCCGATCCAGGCGAAGCCGCCCCTGCGGCGCACCTCCAGCATCGCCTCGTGCGGGCTCAGGGCGTCGGCGCACTGCAGGCGGCGCCCGTCCCGGTAGACGGCGCAGTCGACGACGGCGGACGCGGCGTCGCGGGTCGCGTCGTAGGTGTCGTACGAGGCCGGGGAGGAGGGGAAACCGGTGCCGTCCTTGCGCAGCGAGGGGCGGACGGCGGCACGGAGGTCGCGGATCATCGACATGGGCAGGCTCCTTCGACGGAGGCCGCCTGCGACGGTTGGAACTGCCCGGAATGGGGACGTCCTACTGCGGGATGTTTGGCACGTCCACAAAGCGGGGAGCACCGCACCGTTGCGGTGGCAGCTTCGCTACTGACACAGATCAGGGAACTCAGACAGATCAGGTGGGAACGAAGTGCTCTTCCGTCGCACACGGCACGAACAGTGCTCGCGGTGCGTGCGTGTGCTTGCGCAGCTACCGAGCTGCGTGAATCACCGGGCGGAAGAGCGGGTGGTACTGCACGGTCGACTTCGGTCCATTGCAGCCCCACCTCCTCCGGCCGGTCCCCCGTAAGGGAAGTCCCATGCGCCCTTCACGCCAGTGGCGCAAAGTCAGTGTCTGTCTGCAGGGCTTGAAAGCGACGCTTCTGCGTGCTGCCCTGAGCCAGCGGCCAACACTATCAGCCGACAGAAGTGTCAAGCCCCCGCTTTGCGCTTCCCTGACGAGTTCTATGCTCGCGTCATGGCTGATGTTCTTGCGCTGGTCGAGGCCCGTCTCCGTACTGGCCTGGGGGAACCTGACGCGCGCGCCGCGGTGACCTTCCTCGGCACCGACCGCGTCGAGGTCCTGCGGTTCGCGGACGGCGACCTGGTGCGCTACGCCACCCTCGGTATGTCGGTCCAGCCGATGGCCGATCCCACCGCCGCGCTGGCCGACCCGGTCAGGGGTCCGCGCGCGGAGCTGGTGCTGTCGGTGCGCGCGGGCGTCGCCGAGACGGACAAGGTGCTGCGCCCGCTCGCCGTCCTCGCCGCGTCGCCGCAGGTCGAGGGGTTGGTCGTGGCGCCGGGGGCCTCGCTGGACGTGGGTGAACCGCTGTGGCCGTCCGCGCCGTTCACCTCGGTGCTCGTCGCCGAGTCCGGCGGTCTCGTCGAGGACCTGGACCTCGACGAGCCGATGGAACCCGTACGTTTTCTGCCACTGCTCCCCATGACGCCGAACGAGGCGGCGTGGAAGCGGGTGCACGGCGCGGCGGCCCTCCAGGAGCGCTGGCTGAGCAGCGGAACGGACCTGCGCGACCCGCTGCGCAAGTCCGTGTCCTTGGACTGAACTCCGTGACCGAAGCGCTCAGTTGGCAAAGACGCTGACGCTGTCCTCGGTGGCGTGCCGGGGCTCGAGCTCCTCGGCCTCGTGGGTCAGGGAGTCCTTGCGCACCCAGACCACGACCGCGCCGAGCACGGCCGTGACGGCCGCGACCACGAACGGGATGTGGATGTTGCTCCACTCCTCGATCTTCGGCGCGAAGAACGGCGCGGCGGCGGCCGCGAACCACCGGACGAAGTTGTAGCCGGCGCTGGCCACCGGGCGCGGCGCGTCGGAGACGCCGAGGGCGAGCTCGGTGTAGACGGTGTTGTTCACGCCGATGAAGGCACCGGACAGGATCGTGCAGACGATGGCGACGGTGTGGCTGCCGTAGCCGAGGACCAGCACGTCCGCGGCGAGCAGCACGAGCGAGCCGCCGAGCACCTTCAGCGAGCCGAACCTGGCCTGCAGCCGAGGGGCGACCAGCACCGAGAAGACCGCGAGCAGCACGCCCCAGGCGAAGAAGACGGCACCCGACTTGTACGGGGTCATGTTCAGCACGAACGGCGTGAAGGCCAGCACGGTGAAGAACGTGTAGTTGTAGAAGAACGCGGAGGCCGCCGCCGAGGCGAGACCGCCGTGCCCGAGCGCCTTGATCGGGTCCAGCAAGGACGTCTTTCGCGCGGGCTTGGGCTGTTCCTTGAGGAACGCCGTGATGCAGAGGAAGCCGATCGCCATCAGGGCCGCGGTGCCGAAGAAGGGGTAACGCCAGCTGGCGTCGCCGAGCAGCGCGCCGACCAGGGGTCCGCACGCCATGCCGAGGCCGAGCGCCGACTCGTACAGCAGGATCGCGGCGGCGCTGCCGCCGGCCGCGGCGCCGACGATGACGGCGAGTGCGGTCGAGACGAAGAGCGCGTTGCCAAGACCCCAGCCCGCACGGAACCCGACGAGCTCGCCGACCGAGCCCGACGTGCCGGACAGGGCCGCGAAGACCACGACGAGCGCGAGGCCGAGCAGCAGGGTCTTCTTGCCGCCGATGCGGCTGGAGACGAAGCCGGTGACCAGCATCGCGACGGCCGTGATCAGGAAGTACGAGGTGAACAGGAGGGAGACCTGACTGGCGCTCGCGTCCAGGCCCTTGGCGATGGAGGGCAGGATCGGGTCGACGAGGCCGATGCCCATGAAGGCCACCACGGAAGCGCCCGCCGTGGCCCACACGGCCTTCGGCTGCCGCAGGAGGCCACCGGCCCCGGCGTCGAATGGGTCCCCTTCGGCGGGGCCCCCTGTGCTGCTGTTCATACAGCCGCTCCTTCACTGCTCCACTGGGTCGTTGATGTATACACATGTTAAGTTAGGAAGACTAAAGGATGCAAGCTACACGTAATTTCGCCTGATGACGGCGCCACCGGACGGGTGATCGTCCTTGACGGAGCGGCGACCGGGGAGGACCGTGGGGCGCTATGAGGGGCGAACCCAGTTGCCCGAAGTGTGGTGGCCGGGTCAGGGCTCCCGGTCTCTTTGCCGACTCCTGGCAGTGTGACGCGCACGGCACCGTGCATCCGCTGCAGCCCGTGATCCCGCCCAGCGTCGAGG
Source organism: Streptomyces sp. NPDC040622 (assembly GCF_055593965.1). Taxonomy (NCBI): domain Bacteria; kingdom Bacillati; phylum Actinomycetota; class Actinomycetes; order Kitasatosporales; family Streptomycetaceae; genus Streptomyces; species Streptomyces sp. NPDC040622. The sequence continues at coordinate 725,741 of NZ_JBVIXD010000002.1, forward strand.
CCCTCCAGGTCGTGGTGCACCGCACGCAGGTGCCGGTGTGGATGCCGTGGCCCCTGCCCGTCGGCTGGCTGTTCACGGGCGTGGCCTGCGCGGGCGACGACCGCAGCGGCGGCCGGGCGACGGCCGTGGCCTGCTCGGGTCCCGCGCCGCTCGGTGGCGTCGGCGAGCTGGTGCTGGTCGCCGAGGAGCTGGGCGTCGGCCTCGGCGCGCGGTACGCGGGCATCGACGGCCCCGACCCCGGCCCGCACATGAGCGTCGAGAAGCCGCCCCAGGCCAAGCTCCTCGCCGCCGGCCGGCCGACCCCCATGTGGCACGTCTCCGGGACGCCCGACGACCGCGCGGTCTTCGCGGGCGAGGCACGCGGACTGTGGCTGTGGGCCATCGCGTGGCCGGAGCAGTCGGGCCTGCTGATGTACGACGAGCTGGTCCTCACCGACCTGCGGGACGCGGGCGCCGAGGTGGACCTGCTGCCGTGCGGGGCGCTGTCGCCGCGGCTGCTCTCACCGTGAGCGACGCCTCTTCCGGGGCGGGCGGTGACGTGCGTGATTCCCGTTATCCTTGAGCGTCCCCCTCGTCAGCCGCCGCCGGTCGGCCGTGAGCCGTCAGCCCGCCAGAGCCTGGAGTCAGCGTCGTGCGCATCGATCTGCACACCCACTCCACCGCGTCCGACGGCACGGACACCCCGGCCGAGCTGGTCCGCAACGCGGCCGCCGCCGGTCTCGACGTCGTCGCGCTGACCGACCACGACACCACCCGGGGCCACGCGGAGGCCGTCGCGGCCCTGCGCGAGCTGCCCACGGACCTGACCCTCGTCACCGGCGCCGAGCTCTCCTTCAGCCTCGACGGCGTGGGCCTGCACATGCTGGCCTACCTCTTCGACCCCACGGAGCCCGAGCTCGCCCGCGAGTGCGAGCTGGTCCGCGACGACCGGGTGCCGCGCGCCAAGGAGATGATCGGCAAGCTGCAGGCGCTGGGAGTCCCGGTGACCTGGGAACAGGTCGCGCGGATCGCCGGCGACGGCTCGGTCGGCCGCCCGCACGTCGCCGAGGCGCTCGTCGAGCTCGGCGTCGTGCCCACCGTCTCCGACGCCTTCACGCCCGAGTGGCTCGCCGACGGCGGACGCGCGTTCGCCGACAAGCACGAGCTCGACCCCTTCGACGCGATACGCCTGGTCAAGGCGGCCGGCGGCGTCAGCGTCCTCGCCCACCCCGGCGCCGCCAAGCGCGGCAGGGTCATGCCCGAGGCGGCCATGGCGGAGCTGGCGGCGGCGGGCCTCGACGGCATCGAGGTCGACCACATGGACCACACGCCCGAGACCCGGACGCGGCTGCGCGGACTCGCGGCGGACCTGGGCCTGCTGGTCACCGGGTCCAGCGACTACCACGGCAGCCGCAAGACGTGTGTGCTCGGGGAGTTCACCACCGACCCCGAGATCTACGGCGAGATCACGCGCCGGGCGACGGGGGCGTTCCCCGTGCCGGGTGCCGGCGGAACCTCCGCCGCGTAACACCTCGCGACACCCTCGCACTCCCTCACCTTCGCCTCACCGCTGCCCCGGCGCGGCCGTCGTGCCCCGTGCCCGGCGCCGGCCGGTCGCGGCTCCTTCGTACGTCTCTCGACTCTCTGCAAGGCCATCACTGTGTTCGACGTCGCCGTCTTCGGATCCCTCTTTCTCACGCTTTTCGTGATTATGGACCCCCCTGGGATCACCCCGATCTTCCTCGGCCTGACCGCCGGCCGCCCCGCCAAGGTGCAGCAGCGGATGGCCTTCCAGGCCGTGTGCGTCGCCTTCGGCGTCATCTCGGTCTTCGGCCTCGTGGGCCACCAGATCCTCAACTACCTGCATGTCTCCGTCCCCGCGCTGATGATCGCGGGCGGCCTCCTGCTGCTACTCATCGCGCTCGACCTGCTCACCGGCAAGACGGACGAGCCGAAGCAGACCAAGGACGTCAACGTCGCGCTGGTGCCGCTCGGCATGCCGCTGCTCGCGGGACCCGGCGCGATCGTCTCGGTCATCCTGGCCGTCCAGGACGCCGACAGCGTCGGCACGCAGATCTCCGTCTGGGCGGCGATCGTCGCCATGCACGTGGTGCTGTGGCTCGTGATGCGGTACTCGCTGCTGATCATCCGCGTCATCAAGGACGGCGGTGTGGTGCTCGTGACCCGGCTCGCGGGCATGATGCTGTCCGCCATCGCGGTGCAGCAGATCATCAACGGTGTGACGCAGGTGATCAAGGGCGGGTGAGTGCCGCTCGCGGCGGCCCGGCTCGTCACGACGAAGGGCCCCCGTACGGATTCCGTACGGGGGCCCCTCGATGTCTGCGTTACGAGGCCGTGGTGTCGGCCGGGCGGATGTAGATGCGCTGGCCGATCGCTGCGGCCTGCTGCACGATCCGGTTGACGGAGGCGGCGTCCACGACGGTGCTGTCCACGGCGGAGCCGTCGACATCGTCGAGTCGCATGATTTCGAAGCGCATAGGGCTTCTCCCTTCGTCTGGTCATCCTCCTGAAGGAGAACTGCTGGGTGATTCTGATGGGTACAACGAGTTGCCCCCTGCAAACATTCCCTACGCTAAAGAAAATTTTCGAGAACCTAATTACTTGTGAGTAGCGAGACCAGTTGTGTTCGCTGTGTGACGGGCGGGAGACTGGGTCCGATATGAACGACGCCGACCCCAGCGCAGTCGACCCCGACGCCGTCGACCCCGGTGCCGCCCCCGGTACCGCTGACATCAGCGCTCAGCTGGAGCGCACCAACGCCCTGCTCGAACGCATGCTCGCCGAGGTGGCGAAGACCCCGTCCACCCACGCGATCTTCGTCGACGCCGGGTACCTGTACGCCGCCGCGGGACGGCTCGCCGCGGGGACCGAGGACCGGCGCGCCTTCGACCTCGACGCGGAGGGCCTCATCGAGGCGCTCATCGACAAGGCCCGCACGATCTTCGCGGACAGCCGCCTGCTGCGCGTCTACTGGTACGACGGCGCCAGGCGCCGCATCCACACGACCGAGCAGCAGTCGATCGCGGAGCTGCCCGACGTCAAGGTCAGGCTCGGCAACCTCAACGCCAACAACCAGCAGAAGGGCGTCGACTCCCTGATCCGCAGCGACCTGGAGTCCCTGGCCAGGCACCGCGCCATCAGCGACGCGGCGCTCATCGGCGGCGACGAGGACCTGGTCTCCGCGGTCGAGGCGGCACAGGGGTACGGCGCACGTGTCCACCTGTGGGGCATCGAGGCGCCCGACGGGCGCAACCAGGCCGAGCCGCTGCTGTGGGAGGTCGACAGCCAGCGCACGTTCGACCTCGACTTCTGCAAGCCGTACGTCACCCGCCGTGCCGTGACCACCTACGAGGCGGGCGCCACGGCGAACCGGCCCTCCCGCGAGGACGTCCGCTTCGTCGGCGCGCAGATCGCCGCGAAGTGGCTCGCGGCGCGGGGGCGCGAGGCGCTGGTCGGGCTGCTGCCCGGACACCCGTACCTGCCCGGATCCGTGGACCAGGACCTCCTCGTGGAGGCGGAGCGGCTGCTGCAGTACTCGCTGCGCGGGCAGTCCGATCTGCGCAGGGCGCTGCGGGACGGGTTCTGGGACCACTTGCAGGCGCAGTACTGAGGGGGCGGCGCTTCGGTACTGGTATCCCGCGGTACGGGTGCACCTTCAGAACGGGTGCACCTTCGGTAGGGGTGCATCTTCGGTACGGGTGCATCTTCGGTAGGGGTGCATCTTCGGTGCGGGTGCCTGAGGGTCAGTTCCCGTTCCAGAACGCGATCAAGGCCGCCGCCGTCTCCTCGGGGCGGTCGGTGTTGGGGGAGTGCTCGGCACCCCGGACCACCGTGCGGCGGGCGCGCAGGCGCTCCGCCATGTCGTCCAGGAGCGGCACGGGCCAGGTGTCGTCACGCTCGCCCGAGACCACGTGGAAGGGCAGCGCGAGCGCGGCGAGCTCGGCCACCCGGTCCGGCTCCGTGGAGAGCTGCCTGCCGGTGGCGATGAGCTGGGCCGGGCTGTGCAGCAGCCAGCGGGCGCGCAGGGCCCCGCCGTCGTCCCCGTCGGCGCCGGTCTCCGCCTCCTGAGGGGGCGGCGGCTCCATGGCCCGCATCGCCTGCCACACCTCGTCCATGGACAGCGTGGCGAGGGCGTCCCCCAGCATCTTGGCGCGGGTCTGCTGGGCGGGCGTGATCGCGGCGGGGCCCGACGACATGAGGGTGAGCGTGGCGAAGGCGCCGGGGTCGACGAGCACGGCGGCGCGGGCGATCTGGCCGCCGAGGGAGTGGCCCAGGAGGTGAAGGGGCGCGGCGTCCGACGCCTCGGTCAGGGCCGCCGCCTGGGCCAGCACGTCACGGGCCAACTCCGCCTGCGCGTAAGCCGATTCGTCGTCCGGCCCCGGAGTCTCGTACTGCCCCCGGCCGTCCACGGACACCGCACGGTAGCCCGCGGCGGCCAGCGGCTCCAGGAGGGCGACGAAGTCCTCCTTGCTGCCGGTGAAGCCGGGAAGCAGGAGCACGGTGCCCCTGCGCCGGACTCCGCCGGCCGGGACCGCGTCGAGAACGGCGAAGTCACCGCGCGCGGTACGCAGGGTGCGCGCGCTCGCACACGCGGGCGGGACAAAGGTAGGGGGCCTGCTCATGAGCCGAGGCTAACCGGTCGGCGGTGGGCTGCGGCAGCGGGTGCGGGGAGCTGGTTCGGCTGCGCCGATGAGCGGCGGTCCCAAGGGTCGGACCACGCCCCGGTGCCGGTGTTCAGGCCGGGCGGCGCGGCGCTGGGGTGCGGCAGCGGGCGTGGGGCGTTGGTTCGGCCGTTCCTGGGGCGGTTCGATGCGGCGGTGAGGTGCTCGGCGGTGGTGCTGGGCCTGGTGCCGGGCCGCGGGGCGGTCGGCCGTGGGCCGTGGGCGTTGGTTCGGCCGTTCCTGGGGCGGTTCGATGCGGCGGTGAGGTGCTCGGCGGTGGTGCCGGGTCCGGTGCCGGGCCCTGGGGCGGTCGGCCGTGGGCCGTGGGCGTTGGTTCGGCCGTTCCTGGGGCGGTTCGATGCGGCGGTGAGGTGCTCGGCGGTGGTGCCGGGCCTGGTGCCGGGCCTGGTGCCGGGCCGCGGGGCGGTCGGCCGTGGGCCGGGGGCGTCGGTTCGGCCGTTCCGGTGGTGGTCCGGTGGGCCGGGTGGCGCGGGGACCAGGTGCTCGGCGTCGGTGCCGGGGCATCTCGGTCTTCGGGCCCGGCGCGCAGGTCCGGACCCGTAAGCGGACGCGACGCGCGAAGGCCCGCCCCGGAGTGGGGCGGGCCTTCGGTGCGGTGGGCCTGTGGGGGCCGGAGAATCAGCTCTCCGGGGTCTTCACGGGCTCGGCCTTCTTGCGCGTGCGGCGCCGCGGCGCCGCGGCGGGCGCCTCGGCCTCGGTCGCCTCCGCCGGGGCGGCAGCGGCCTTGCGCGTACGACGACGGGGCTTGGACTCCTCCGTCGCCTGCGCCGGGATCCCGGCCTCGACGGTGTCGGCGGCCTCGGCGGCCTTCTGCGCGGCGGTCTTGCGGGTGCGGCGCTTGGGCTTCTCGGCCTCGGCGTCGGGCGCGGTGACCTCGGCGGTGGCCGTCTCGGTGGCCGGTTCCGCGGTCTTGCGGGTGCGGCGGCGCGGCTTGGTGGCCGGGGCTTCCGCCTCGACCTCCGGCACGGCGGCCTCGGCGACCTTCTCCGCAGCCGTCTTGCGCGTACGGCGCTTCGGCTTCTCGGCGGGCGCCTCGTCGGCCGTGGCCACCTCGGGGGTGCCCTCGGCCGTGGCGACCGAGGTCTCCGCGACCTGCGCGGCGGTCTTGCGAGTGCGGCGGCGCGGCTTGACGGCCGGGGCTTCCGCCTCGGCCACCGGAGCGGCCTCGGTCACGGTGACCTCGGGAGCGGCAGCCTCGGCGACCTGCTCCGCGACCTGCTCGGCGGGCTTGCGGGTGCGGCGGCGCGGCTTGGTGGCCGGAGCCTCCGCCTCGGGGGCCACCACCTCGGGGGCCACCGTCTCGACGGTCGTGCCCTCGGCCGTGGCCGGCGCCTCCGACGCGCCACCGGCACGCGTGCGCCGGCGACGGCGCGGGGTGCGCGGCTCGGTCGCCTCGGCGACGGCCGGAGCGGCCTCGGCCACCGGAGCGGCGCTCTCGGTCACCACGGCGGTCGGAGCCGACGCGGTCGCGTCGAGCGGGGTGCCGCCACGGGTGCGGCGGCGACGGCGCGGGGTGCGCGCCGGACGCTCGCGCTCGGCCGTGTCGGAGGCCTGGCGGGAGCCGCCGGAACGGTCCCGGTCCTCGCCGCGGCCGCCGGAACGGTCCCTGTCCTGCCCGCGACCGCCGGATCGGCCACCGCGGCCACGGCCGCCGGTCTCGCCGAGGTCCTCGAGCTCCTCCGCGCGCAGACCCGCACGGGTCCGCTCGGCGCGCGGCAGGACACCCTTGGTGCCCGCCGGGATGCCGAGCTCCTCGAAGAGGTGCGGCGAGCTGGAGTACGTCTCGACCGGGTCGCTGAACCCGAGGTCGAGCGCCTTGTTGATCAGCTGCCAGCGCGGGATGTCGTCCCAGTCGACCAGCGTGATCGCCGTACCGGAAGCGCCCGCGCGGCCGGTGCGGCCGATGCGGTGCAGGTACGTCTTCTCGTCCTCGGGGGACTGGTAGTTGATGACGTGCGTCACACCGCCGACGTCGATGCCGCGCGCGGCGACGTCGGTGCAGACGAGCACGTCCACCTTGCCGTTGCGGAACGCGCGCAGGGCCTGCTCGCGCGCGCCCTGGCCGAGGTCGCCGTGGACCGCGCCCGAGGCGAAGCCGCGCTTCTCGAGCTGCTCGGCGATGTCCGCGGCGGTCCGCTTCGTACGGCAGAAGATCATCGCGAGTCCGCGGCCGTCGGCCTGCAGGATGCGCGAGACCATCTCGGGCTTGTCCATGTTGTGCGCGCGGTACACGAACTGCTTCGTGTTGGCGACGGTGTGGCCCACGTCGTCCGGCGCGGTGGCACGGATGTGCGTGGGCTGCGACATGTACCGCCGGGCCAGGCCGATGACGGCGCCCGGCATGGTGGCCGAGAACAGCATCGTCTGGCGCTTCGCGGGAAGCATGTTGATGATCTTCTCGACGTCGGGCAGGAAGCCCAGGTCGAGCATTTCGTCGGCCTCGTCGAGGACCAGGCACTTGACGTGCTTGAGGTCGAGCTTGCGCTGACCCGCGAGGTCGAGCAGGCGGCCCGGCGTGCCGACGACGACGTCGATGCCCTTCTTCAGGGCCTCCACCTGCGGCTCGTAGGCACGGCCGCCGTATATGGCGAGGACGCGGACGTTGCGAGCCTTGCCGGCGGTCAGCAGGTCGTTCGTCACCTGCTGGCACAGCTCGCGCGTGGGCACGACGACGAGGGCCTGCGGCGCCTCGGTCAGCTGCTCGGGCTTGGCGCGGCCCGCCTCGACGTCCGCCGGGACGGTGACGCGCTCGAGGATCGGGAGTCCGAAGCCGAGCGTCTTGCCGGTGCCGGTCTTGGCCTGGCCGATGACGTCCGAGCCGGAAAGGGCGACGGGGAGCGTCATCTCCTGGATGGGAAAGGGATTGATGATGCCGACGGCCTCAAGGGCCTCGGCCGTCTCGGAAAGGATCCCGAGCTCTCGGAAAGTCGTAGTCAGGGCAGTGCCTCTTCTGTGAGACGCGGTGCGAGGCGAACGCTGGGGGTCGTGACCGTGCCGGTAACCGCCGGCCGCGTTGTGGGCCGGGGGCGCGGGACCACTGCCGGCGCTCGAGCGCTCGTACCGCTGAGGTTCCCTCCTCGTGCCGTACGCAGCCTGTGCGCACCGCCCGGAGGGCTGTCGGGTCGGAGCCGATCGGGCCACCGACCGGGCATCCTCATTCGTACGGCCCGCCAAATATTCGGCAGGCGCATTACCACTGTACCCCGGAATCTCGCATGTGTGTCCGGCGAATTCGTCACATGGTCGTGGTCACAGTCACTGACCAGGCCCTTACGCCCTCCTGCAAGCGGGCTATTGTGCGCTTCATGGAGACGCCTGACACCCCTGCCGAATCCGCCCCCGAACCCACCGGAGTAGCCGCCCAGGACTGGGCGAAAGCCTCTGTCGAGCCCCACTACCGCGCCGCCGTCGTGGACCTCCTCGGCGCGCTCGCCTACGGGGAGCTCGCGGCGTTCGAGCGCCTCGCGGAGGACGCGAAGCTGGCGCCCACGCTCGGCGACAAGGCGGAGCTCGCGAAGATGGCGTCGGCGGAGTTCCACCACTTCGAGCAGCTCAGGGACCGGCTCTCGGCGATCGGCGCGGAGCCGACCGACGCGATGGAGCCGTTCGTCGCCGCGCTCGACGGCTTCCACCGTCAGACCGCGCCGTCCGACTGGCTCGAGGGCCTGGTCAAGGCGTATGTCGGCGACTCGATCGCCAGTGACTTCTACCGTGAGGTCGCGGCCCGCCTCGACGGCGACACCCGCGCCCTGGTGCTCGGTGTGCTCGACGACACGGGGCACGCCAGCTTCGCCGTGGAGAAGGTGCGCGCCGCGATCGATGCGGACCCGCGCGTGGGCGGGCGGCTCGCGCTCTGGGCCCGGCGCCTGATGGGCGAGGCCCTCTCGCAGTCCCAGCGGGTGGTCGCCGACCGCGACGCCCTGTCGACCATGCTGGTCGGGGGCGTGGCGGACGGCTTCGACCTCGCCGAGGTCGGGCGGATGTTCTCGCGGATCACCGAGGCGCACACGAAGCGGATGGCGGCGCTCGGCCTCGCGGCCTAGCCGGGCGGTGGGGGCGCGGGGGGATCCGCGGACGCGCTGTGGCTCGGCGTGCGGTTCCCCGCGCCCCTGAGAGCCCCGGGCTACGCCGTTGCGGAGTGGTGCATTCTGGTGCCCGTCGGGCGGATCAGCAGGGACAGCAGGGCCACCGAGACGGCCACCGCTCCCGTGAGCGTCGCGGCGGTGTGGCCGGAGCCGAGCGCCATGTGTGTGATGAAGGCGCCGACGAGGGCGCCCGCGGGGCCCGTGGAGAGGACGAGGCTGCGGGCGGGCAGCCGGTGCCCCAGGCGATGTGCCGTGGCCCAGGCCAGGGCCAGGCCGAGCAATGTGGAGCCGAGCGCTTCCAGAATCACGGTGTGTGCCCTCCTTCGCGGCCAGGTGCAAATCGGTCGTAGCCGGTCTACCCCAGGCCGCCGGAACGCAACCCTCCATGATCGGGTGACGCCCTCGCGCCCTCGTACAACACACAGGAACGGCCCGGTGGTTGAGAACCACCGGGCCGTTCATTCAAGATCCACCAAGAGCGTCCGTGCGGACGCCCAGGAGGGTTCTACAGGGCGCTGAAGCCCACCTTGCGTGCGGTCGGCTCGCCGAGCTCGACGTACGCGAGGCGGTCGGCCGGAACCAGGACCTTGCGGCCGTGGTCGTCCACGAGGCTCAGCAGCGGCGACTTGCCGGTCAGCGCCTCGGACACCGCGGTCTCGACTTCCTCGGCACTCTGGCCGCTCTCCAGCACGATCTCGCGGGGCGCGTACTGCACGCCGATCTTGACCTCCACGGCTTTGTCCCTCCGACGGTCAGTCTGTGCGCGGCCGTCCGCGCCGTACCCAGCACACATTAGCCCGGTGAGGGGACAGGGACGGCCGCGGCCGTGCACGCCGTCAGCGAACACGGGACGGGAACAAAGACGCGAAGGCTCAGTGGCCTTCCGTGCCGTGCAGCGGGAACCCAGCGATACCGCGCCAGGCGAGCGACGTGATCAGCTCGACCGCCTTCGCGCGCGGCACCGTGCTGCCGCTGGCGAGCCAGTACCGGGCGACGACCTGTGAGTACCCGCCGAGGCCGACGGCGAGGAGCATCGCCTCGTCCCTGGGCAGGCCGGTGTCCTCGGCGATGACCTCGCAGATCGCCTCGGCGCACTGCAGGGTGACGCGGTCCACGCGCTCCCGCACCGCCGACTCGTTCGTCAGGTCGGACTCGAAGACCAGGCGGAACGCGCCGCCCTCGTCCTCGACGTACGCGAAGTAGGCGTCCATCGTCGCGGCGACGCGGAGCTTGTTGTCCGAAGTGGACGCCAGCGCCGTGCGCACGGAGTGCAGGAGTGACTCGCAGTGCTGGTCGAGCAGGGCGAGGTACAGGTCGAGCTTGCCGGGGAAGTGCTGGTAGAGCACCGGCTTGCTGACGCCGGCCCGCTCGGCGATGTCGTCCATCGCGGCGGCGTGGTAACCCTGCGCCACGAACACTTCCTGGGCCGCGCCCAGGAGCTGGTTGCGTCGGGCACGGCGCGGCAGCCGTGTGCCCCGCGGGCGTGCCGCCTCTGTCTGCTCGATGGCTGTCACGCCGCCTCCCAATCGTCCGATGTGCGGTGAGCGCCGCGCCGCCATCGTACTTTTCGGTAACTGTGATGTGCGCGGTGCGAGCGCAGAATTTCACGGACTGGACGACCGCAGAAGGCCTCGCCGGCTGTGCGTAGCAGGGCAAACGCGATCAACTCGGCCAGCCGGGCGCTGCCCGCCGCGGCCGTCGTCCGTCCTTCTCAGCGGTAGTCGTCCTCGTCGAGGCTGACGACACGGGCCTGTTCCGCGAGGTCGGCCTCGTCGGCGGAGTCCTGGTCGGCGACCGACAGGGGGTCGTCCTGGACGGGCGTGAGGTCGGTGCGCTGCTCCGCCGTGTCCGCCTCCGGGGCCTCGACATCGGCCTCGGCCGGGTCGGCCGCCTCCGTGACGAAGGTGTCGGGATCGGTCGGGTCGACACTCATGTGTGGCTCTCTTCCCTTGCGGTGCTGGGTGGACCGAGTGGTGCGAGTGCCCGCTGCGCCCTCTTTCCATGACTCTTTCGGGCTGATTCCCCGAACTTCTTCGAGCGTAGGAGAGACCCGCACGGGGCGCTACGCGGTCTGTGCGTCATCTGTGACGGCGAACACGTGAACTACCGCGTGATCGTCTCGTAACATTGCCGCATGTCTTCGACCGAGCTGCCGAACCTGCTGGCCTCCGCCGCCGCACCCAGGCCGGGTGCCGTGGCGGTCGCGGAGGGGGAGCGGCTGGACTCGGTCGGGCTGCCCGGACTGTCGTTGACCGTGCGCTCCCGGCCCCCGGCCCGCTCCGGACTGCCCCTCGCGCTGTACGTGCACGGGCTCGGCGGATCCTCGCAGAACTGGTCGGCCCTGATGCCGCAGCTGGTCGACACCGTCGACTGCGAGGCGCTGGACCTGCCGGGATTCGGCGACTCACCGCCACCGGACGACGGGGACTACTCCATCACCGGGCACGCCCGCGCGGTCATCCGCTACCTGGACGCGCGCGACCGGGGCCCCGTCCACCTCTTCGGGAACTCGCTGGGCGGCGCCGTCACCACGCGCGTCGCGGCGGTCCGCCCCGACCTGGTCCGCACCCTGACGCTGGTCTCGCCCGCCCTGCCGGAGCTGCGCGTGCAGCGCACTGCGGTGCCCACCGGACTGCTCGCGGTCCCGGGCGTCGCCGGCCTCTTCACCCGGCTCACCAAGGAGTGGACGCCCGAGCAGCGGGTCCGCGGCGTCATGGGCCTCTGTTACGGCGATCCGGGCAAGGTGACTCCGGAAGGGTTCGCCGCGGCGGTCAGGGAGATGGAGCGCAGGCTCCAACTCCCTTATTTCTGGGACGCGATGGCCCGCTCGGCGCGTGGCATCGTGAACGCGTACACCCTGGGCGGCCAGCACGGCCTGTGGCGGCAGGCCGAGCGAGTGCTGGCGCCGACCCTGCTCGTCTACGGCGGCCGTGACCTGCTCGTCTCCTGTCGGATGGCGCGCAAGGCGGCCGCCGCGTTCCGCGACTCGCGGCTGCTCACGCTGCCCGACGCGGGACACGTCGCGATGATGGAGTACCCCGAGAGCGTGGCCACCGCATTCCGTGAACTGCTCGCCGATACGGGCGAGTTGACCATTCCTGCCCGCGAGGGCTCGCACCTGGGATCGGGGAGCTGAGGCGGCGCGTGGGACGTCACAGCCGACGCGGTCCGGCAGACACGACTGACAACACCAGCACCACGGGCATACCGACGCCGCACGGCGTGGGGCCACAGGCCGGTCCGGGCACGGGGCGCCGCAGGAGGGCCCCGGGGGCGGACGATACGCCGCCGCAGGGCACGCCCGCGCACGGCACTCCCACACGCGGGACCTCCGCGCCGAACGGGCGGGGTGCGGACGGCACTTCCGCGCACGGCACCCCCACGCACGGCACCCCCACGCACGGCGTCCCCCGCGTCCGCGGCGGGCACCCCGAGCAGCGGGAGTCCGGCGGCGGCTGGGGCGACCTTTCCGATACAGGCACCGGCAGTGGTGCCGACACAGGCAGTGGTGCCGACACAGGCAGTGGTGCCGACACAGGCAGTGGTGCCGACACCGGCGGTGGTGCCGACACCGGCAGTGGCACCGCCACGGACGCCGGCAGCGGTCCGCGGACCGGGCAGGGGCTGCGCATCCCCGGGCCCCGGCAGGGCGACCCGGGTCCCCGCAGGGACTACGTGGCCGCCTTCCCCGACGGCGGGGACGGCGGAGACGGCGAGGACGGAGCCCGCTCCGCCCAGAGTGCGCCGAAGCCCGGCGCGCAGGCCCCGCCCCCCGACGACCCGTACGCCTCCGTCACCGACTGGGGCGACGCCGAGGAGCCCCACCGCGAGGGCCCCGACGCCGAGGACGGCACCGACGGCGGCGGCAAGAAGGGCGGCCGCGGCCGCACCTTCGCCGGTATCGCGGCCGCCGCCGTGACCACCGTGCTCGCGATCGTCGTGGCGGGGCAGGTCACCGACGGCGGGAACGACTCGGGCGCGCGGGCCAAGGCCGCCCCGGGCGACGCGCGCGACACCGAGGACCCCGCGTCGCGCTCGGACCGCCGTCCCACGCCGGCCGACGGGCCGAAGGCCGCCCCGCTGACGTACGACCAGAAGATGGGCAAGAAATACCCGCTGGACCCGAAGGGGCAGGCGAAGGGCGACTTCGAGGCGATATCCGGATTCGAGAAGGCGCCGGGCAAGGGGCAGAAGTTCCGCTATCGCGTCGACGTCGAGAAGGGGCTCGGTCTCGACGGCGCACTGTTCGCGCAGGCCGTCCAGAAGACCCTCAACGACGACCGGAGCTGGGCCCATGACGGGGGCCGCACCTTCGAGCGGATATCGTCGGGGAAGCCCGATTTCGTCATTACCCTCGCGAGTCCCGGGACCACGGGAAAGTGGTGTGCCAAATCCGGTCTCGACACGACCCAGGACAATGTGTCGTGCGACTCCGCGGCGACGGAACGCGTGATGATCAATGCCTATCGTTGGGCGCAGGGCGCGAAGACGTACGGCGACGCCATTCACCCGTACCGCCAGATGCTCATCAATCACGAGGTCGGCCACCGGCTCGGCCACAACCACGTGGACTGCACCAAGGACGGGGCCCTCGCGCCCGTCATGCAGCAGCAGACGAAATTCCTTGATCACGACGGGATCAAGTGCAAGGCCAACCCCTGGGTCTACCCGAAGAGTTGATGCGGGCCGGCCGCGCGGCCGGGCTTCCGCTTTGACATTTGTCGGAAGTTCGTTCATATTTCTCCGCATGTCGAACCGTCACGCCCCGTCGAGCGCCGCCATTGAGCTGGCGCTGTTCGGCGTGACCGCGCTCTGCGTGGCCGACATTCACTGTTGCTGACGCCCGCCCCGGCGAGTGCGTCGCTTTTCCCAGCTGTGCCGGCTTCGGCCGACGCCCGGTCTCTTCCTGTGGTCGCTTTCGGCCGCTCGTGACTCCGCAGACCGCGCATGGCTGCTCACCGCTGCTTTTCTGCCGCGTCTTCGCACCTTCTCCGGGATGGGCTCCGTCCGAGCTCTGCTCGATTCCCGCTGATCCGCCGCCTTTCCGCGGCGACCCCCGAGAGGTCTTCTTGCGATGCGTCAATCGTCCGTCATAGCCCGCCGCGTGGCAGCGGCATCCGTCAGCCTGGTCCTGGCCTCGGGCGTCGTCGCCTGCGCGGGTCCGAAGGACAACGACGCCGGGAGCGGCGGCGAAGGAAAGCCCGCGAAGGGCGGCACGCTCACCGTCCTCAACCGCGACCCGCAGACCGACTTCGACCCGGCGCGGCTCTACACCTCCGGCGGCGGCAACGTGCCGAGCCTCGTCTTCCGCACCCTGACCACCCGCAACCGCGAGGACGGCGCCAAGGGCGCCGAGGTCGTGCCGGACCTGGCCACGGACCTCGGCAAGCCGAGCAAGAACGCCACGGTGTGGACGTACACCCTGAAGAAGGGCGTCAAGTTCGAGGACGGCACGCCGATCACCTCGGCGGACGTGAAGTACGGCATCGAGCGGTCCTTCGCCGCCGAACTCAGCGGTGGCGCGCCGTACTTGAGGGACTGGCTGATCGGCGGCGCCAAGTACCAGGGACCGTACAAGGACAAGAGCGGCAAGGGCCTGGAGTCCATCGGGACGCCCGACGAGCGGACCATCGTCTTCCATCTGAACAAGCCCGAGGGCGAGTTCCCCTACCTGGCGACCCAGACGCAGTTCACGCCGGTCCCCAAGGCCAAGGACAAGGGCACCAAGTACGAGGAGCACCCGGTCTCGTCCGGCCCCTACAAGGTCGTCAAGAACGAGAACGACGGCGAGCGGCTGCGCCTGGCGCGCAACCCGCACTGGTCCGCGAAGACCGACGCCGAACGCAAGGCGTACCCGGACACCATCGACGTGCGCTCCGGCCTCGACTCCTCCGTCATCAACCAGCGGCTCTCCGCGAGCCAGGGCGCGGACGCCGCCGCCGTCACCACCGACACCAACCTCGGTCCGGCCGAACTCGCCAAGGTCAGCGGCGACAAGGAACTGGCCTCGCACGTCGGCACCGGCCACTTCGGGTACACGAACTACCTCGCCTTCAACCCGAAGGTGAAGCCCTTCGACGACCCGAAGGTGCGCCAGGCGATCTCCTACGCCGTGGACCGCTCCTCCGTCGTCAACGCCGCGGGCGGCTCCTCGCTCGCCGAGCCCGCCACCACCTACCTGCCGAACCAGAAGTCCTTCGGATACACGAAGTACGACCACTTCCCGGCGGGCGCGTCCGGCAACGCGAAGAAGGCCAAGGAGCTCCTGAAGGAGGCCGGCCACAAGAACGGCCTCACCATCACGCTCACCCACTCCAACGCCAAGGACTTCGAGACCAGCCCCGAGATCGCGACCGCCGTCCAGGACGCGCTCAAGAAGGCAGGCATCACCGTCAAGCTCCAGGGCCTGGAGGAGAACGACTACTCGGACAAGGTGCACAGCGCCAAGGACGAGCCCGGCCTCTTCCTCGCGCACTGGGGTGCCGACTGGCCCTCCGGCGGCCCCTTCCTCGCCCCGATCTTCGACGGCCGGCAGATCGTCAAGGACGGCGCCAACTTCAACTCCGGCTTCCTGGACGACGAGTCGGTCAACGACGAGATCGACGAGATCAACAAGCTCACCGACCTCGATGCCGCCGCCAAGCGCTGGGGCGCCCTCGACAAGAAGATCGGCGAGCAGGCGCTGACCGTGCCGCTCTTCCACCCGGTCTACAAGCGCCTGTACGGCAAGGACATCAAGAACGTCGTCATCAGCGACTGGACCGGCGTCCTCGACATCTCCCAGGTCGCGGTGAAGTAGTCGTGACGATCTTCTGGCGGCGGCTGCGCGAGCAGCGCGCCGCCCTCGTCGCGGCGGGCGTCGTCGCGCTGCTCGTCCTCGTGGCGCTCGCCGCTCCGCTGCTCACCGCCCTGGAGGGGCAGGACCCCACCACGTACCACCCGGACCTCATCGACTCGGCGCGCGGCGGCGTGCCGGTCGGCTCCCTCGGCGGGATCAGCGGCGAGCACTGGCTCGGCGTCGAACCGCAGACCGGGCGCGACCTCTTCGCCCGCCTCGTCTACGGCGCGCGCGTCTCGCTCGGCGTCGCGCTCGCCGCGACCCTCGTGCAGCTGGTCATCGGGGTCGCGGTCGGCATCGCCGCCGGGTTCGGCAACCGCTGGCTCGACCAGGTGCTCAGCAGGGCCACCGACGTGATCGTGGCGCTGCCGCTGATGGTCTTCGCGCTCGCCCTGATGGCGGTCGTGCCCAGCGGCTTCCCGCGTCCGGTACTCGTCGCCCTGGTCATCGGGTTCGTGGCCTGGGCCAACATGGCCAAGATCGTGCGGGCGCAGACCGTCACGCTCAAGGAGCTCGACCACGTGGCGGCCGCCCGGCTCAGCGGCTGGGGACCGCTGCGGATCGCCCGGCGCGAACTGCTGCCCGCGCTCGCCGCACCCGTCATCACCTACGCCGCGCTGCTCGTCCCCGTGAACATCACGGTGGAGGCCGCGCTGTCGTTCCTCGGCGTGGGCGTGAAGCCGCCCACCGCCTCCTGGGGACAGATGCTCACCGCCGCCGACGTCTGGTACCAGGCCGCGCCGCAGTACCTACTGCTGCCCGCGGGCGCCCTGTTCGTCACCGTGCTCGCGCTCACCGTCCTCGGCGACGGGGTGCGCACCGCGCTCGACCCGCGGGCCGCGTCCCGGCTGCGGATCGGCACCGGCCACAAGCGGGAGGCCAGGGCATGACCGGCTTCCTCCTGCGGCGCCTGCTCGGCGCCCTCGCGACGCTCTTCGCCATCTCCGTGATCATCTACGTGGTGTTCTACGCGGCGCCGGGCAACGTCGCCCAGATCACCTGCGGCCCGCGCTGCTCGCCCGCGCAGGTCCAGCAGGTCACCGAACAACTGCGCCTGGACGATCCGCTGTACGCCCGCTACTGGGACTTCCTGCAGGGCATCGTCGTCGGCCAGGACTACTCGACCGGAACGGGCACCGAGCACTGTGACGCGCCCTGCCTCGGGATCTCCTACCAGAGCGACCAGCAGGTCACCGCGCTGATCGTGGCGAAGCTGCCGGTCACGGGGTCGCTGGCGCTCGGCGCCATGGTGCTGTGGCTGCTCCTGGGCGTCGGCACCGGCGTGCTCTCCGCCTGGCGGCGCGGCCGGCTCAGCGAGCGCGTGCTGACCGCCGTCACGCTCGCGGGCACCGCCACGCCCGTCTTCGTGATCGGTCTGCTGCTGATGATCGTCGTCTGCGGTCAGCTGCAGTGGCTGCCCTTCCCGCAGTACGTCCCCTTCGCCGACGACCCGACGCAGTGGGCGTGGAACCTGCTCCTGCCGTGGCTCTCGCTCGCGCTGATCGAGGCCGCCAAGTACGCGCGCCTCACCCGCTCCTCGATGCTGGAGACGCTCGCCGACGACCACGTGCGGACCTTCCGCGCGTACGGCGTGGGGGAGCGGTCGATCATCGGGAAGCACGCCCTGCGGGGCGCCGTCGCGCCCGTCATCGCGCTCACCGCCAACGACTTCGGGTCGATGTTCGGGGGCGCCGTGCTCAGCGAGACCCTGTTCGGCCTGCCCGGCATCGGACGGGAACTCGTGCACGCGGTGAAGGTCGTGGATCTGCCGGTGGTGGTCGGCCTCGTCCTGGTCACCGGCTTCTTCGTGGTGCTCGCCAATGCCGTCGCGGACGTGCTGTACGCGGTGGCCGACCGACGGGTGGTCCTCACATGAGTCTCGTGCAAGTCACCGACCTCTCGGTGGAGTTCGGCTCCGGGGTGCACGCCGTCGACGGGCTCTCCTTCACGCTGGAGGCGGGCGGCGCGCTCGCCCTGGTCGGCGAGTCGGGGTCCGGGAAGTCCACCGTGGCCTCCGCGCTGCTCGGGCTCCACCGGGGCACCGGCGCGCGGGTCGAAGGGTCCGTGCTGGTCGACGGCGTCGACGTGCAGCAGGCGTCCGACGCCGAACTGCGGCTGCTGCGCGGCGGGAAGGCCGCGATGGTCTTCCAGGACCCGCTCTCCTCCCTCGACCCCTACTACGCGGTGGGCGACCAGATCGCCGAGGTGTACCGCGTGCACACCGGCGCCTCCCGCCGGGCGGCACGCGCGCGTGCCGTGGAGGTCCTGGACCGGGTCGGCATTCCCGACGCCGTACGGCGCTCGCGCTCGCGCCCGCACGAGTTCAGCGGCGGCATGCGCCAGCGCACCCTCATCGCCATGGCGTTGGCGTGCGAACCCGCGCTCCTCGTCGCCGACGAGCCGACCACCGCGCTCGACGTCACCGTCCAGGCCCAGATCCTCGACCTGCTGCACGCGCTGCGGGCCGAGACCGGCATGGGACTGCTCCTGGTCACCCACGACGTGGGTGTCGCCGCGGAGAGCGTCGAGGAGGTCCTGGTCATGCGGGACGGGCGGGCGGTGGAGCGCGGTCCGGTGCGCGAAGTCCTCGGGGCGCCCCGGGAGGCGTACACGAAGGAACTCCTGGGGGCCGTGCCGCGCGTCGACTCGCCGCCGGCGCGGGCCGGGGGAGAGGCGGCCGACGGCGAGGCAGGCGAGGTCGTGCTCGAAGCCGTCGGGCTGCGCAGGGAGTTCGGGCGGGGCAAGCGCGCGGTCACCGCCGTCGACGACGTCTCCCTCACCGTCCGCCGAGGGGAGACCCTCGGCGTCGTGGGCGAGAGCGGCAGCGGCAAGACGACGCTCGGGCGCATGCTGGTGGGCCTCCTGGAGCCGACCGCCGGGCAACTCCGTCACGGGGGTGCGGAGCAGCCCGGCGGCCGGGTCGTCCCCGGGGTGCAGATGGTGTTCCAGGACCCCGTCTCCTCCCTCAATCCGCGGCGCTCCGTCGGCGAGTCCGTCGCCGACCCGCTGCGCGCGCGGGGCGAGAGCGACTCCTTCGTACGAGGGCGTGTGCACGAACTCCTTGAGCGTGTCGGCCTCCTCCCTGAGCACTACGACCGCTACCCGCACGAGTTCAGCGGCGGACAGCGCCAGCGCGTCGGCATCGCGCGGGCGCTCGCCGCCGAGCCGCGGCTCATCGTGTGCGACGAACCGGTCTCGGCGCTCGACGTGACGACGCAGGCACAGGTGACCGCGCTCCTCGCAGAGCTGCAGCGGGAATTGGGGCTCGCGCTCGTGTTCGTCGCGCACGACCTCGCGGTGGTGCGCCAGGTCAGCGACCGCGTCGCGGTGATGCGGCAGGGGCGGATCGTCGAGCAGGGCTCCGTCGCCGAGGTCTACGGCGCGCCCCGGGACCCGTACACGAAGCGGCTGCTCGCGGCCGTGCCCGCGCTCGACCCGGAGGTGGCGCGACGGCGCAGGGAGGCCCGCCGGGAGCTGGCGGCGGCCTGAGGCCGACAGGATCCCACGCCTGGCCGCAGCCTGACTCTCCGTAGCGAAACGGGGGTTCCGGGGCGCTATAGCGCGACAGAACGCTACCGACGCGGGAAAGTTACTGCCGTTCACCCCTTTTGGTGGGGGGGGGGGAAAACACCCCCCCCCCCCCCCCCCCCCCCACCCCCCCCCCTCCCCCCCCCCCCCCCCCCCCCCCCCCCCCCCCCCCCCCCCCCACCGGCATGACCGCATACGTTCGTCCCGCTGCGAGCCGCCGGCCCAACGGCGGCTCCCCTAGCGGGAGATCGGGGGTGCGCCCGTGCGCGTCGGACTGCTTACGGAGGGTGGCTATCCGTATGTGAGCGGTGAGGCCAGGCTCTGGTGCGACCGGCTCGTGCGCGGGCTCGGGCAGCACGAGTTCGACGTCTACGCCCTCAGCCGCAGCGAGCGGCAGGAGGCCCAGGGCTGGGTCGAACTGCCGCCCCAGGTCGGCCGGGTGCGCACGGCGCCGCTGTGGACCGTCGACGACGAGGCGCTCAGCGCCGCGGGGCCCCGCGGCGGGCGCGGGCGGCGGGCGCGGCGACGGTTCGGCGAGTGCCTGGGGGAGCTGGCGGAGGCGGTGTGCCGGGGCGGCTCCGGTGGCGCGGGCGGCTTCGGGGGTGCGGCCGGCTTCGGGGGTGCGGCCGGTCCTGCCGGTTCCGGTGCCTCGGACGGTGTGGAGGGAGCTCCGGCGGAGCCTCACGCCGAGGTGGCGGACCGTTTCAGCAACGCTCTGTACGGGCTCGCCGACCTCGCCCGCGACGAGGGCGGGCTGGTCGGCGCACTGCGCTCCGAGTCCGCCGTCCGCGCACTGGAGAGCGCCTGCCGCGCGCCCGGCGCACTGCGCGCCGCCCGCACCGCGCGGGTGCCCGACCTGCTCGCCGTCGTCGGCCTGATGGAGCGCGCCCTGCGCCCGCTCTCCCTCGACTGGTACGGCGCCGACGGCCTCGGCGCCGTCGACCTGTGCCACGCCACCTCCGGCGGCCCCGCGGCACTGCCCGGGCTGCTGGCCAAGCACTTCGCCGGGGTGCCGCTGCTCGTCACCGAGTACGGCGTGCAGCTGCGGGCGCACTACCTCGCCGCGGGCGACCTGGACCTGAGTGCGCCGGCGCGTGCGCTGCTCGCCTCCTTCCAGGGCCTCCTCGCCGCCGAGGTCTACCGCGCGGCCGCGCTCATCACCCCCGGCAACACCCACGCACGGCGCTGGCAGGAGCGCTGCGGAGCCGACCGCGCCAAGTTGCGCACGGTCTACCCCGGCATGGAGTCCGGCCGCTTCTCGGAGATCGGCGAGGGGGGCTATGAGCACTTCGCCGACGGCGCGGACCCGGCCGGCTCCGGCGATCGCGCCGCCGGGCCGCGCACGCTCCTGTGGGTGGGCCGCATCGCGCCCGCCAAGGACCTGATCTCGCTGCTCCACGCCTTCGCGGAGATCCGCAAGGAGGTGCCGGGCGCGCGCCTGCGGATCGTCGGGGCGCCGGCCGACGGCTCCGAGGCCCTGGCCTACCTCGCGCACTGCCGGGCCCTGGCCGCGCAGCTCTTCCCCGACGAGGCGGACGGCGTGCACGCCGTCGGCGACAACCCCGTCTCCTTCGAGGAGATCGGCGGGCCCGACGTGCCCGACCTCGCCGACGCGTACGCGGCCGGGGGCGTCGTCGTCCTCTCCAGCGTCGTCGAGGGCTTCCCGATCAGTCTGGTCGAGGCCATGTTCTGCGGGCGCGCGACCGTCTCGACAGACGTCGGCGCGGTGGTCGAGGTCATCGGCGGCACAGGGCTCGTCGTACCGCCGCGCAATCCGCGGGCGCTCGCGGAGGCGTGCGTGGCCCTCCTGCGCGACCCCGAGCGCTGCGCGCGCCTGGGTGCGGCGGCCCGCGCGCGGGCCCTCGAACTCTTCACCGTCGAGCAGAACACCGCCGCGTTCCGGTCCCTCTACCTGGAGATCGTCTCGCACTGCCCCGTCCGCAGGGACGCGGTGGACGAGGCGGGCGAGCCGGTGCCGTTCGCGAACCCGGCCGAGGCGTCCGTGCCGGGGCGGTGGGCGGTCGCGGTGGGGCCCGCGTCGGGCGAGCCGAGGGCCGAGGGCGCCGGGGTGCCGAGTTGGGCCGTGCCGGAAGAGGGGGCGGAGCCCGCAGCGGGCTCCGCGCCCGAAGAGAGCGATGTGCGGGACCAGTTGAAGGGGGCCGCCGTATGAGACGACACGAGGGTGGAGTCGGTGCCGTGGACGCGCCACAGACTCCGCAGGCGGCGAGCGGCTGGGACTCACGGTCCGAGGAACTGCTCGCGGACGTGGCGCTGACGCCCGCGCCGCCGGAGCTGCCGGGTCCGCGGAGTCTGCCGGGCCTGCCGGGCCTGCCGGGGAACGGGGTGGCCGCCGGACCGCTCGGCGGTGAGTCCGTGCCTGCCTTCGGCGAGTCCGCCCCCGCCTCTGGGCAGTCCGCCCCCGCTTTCGGCCGGTCCGCCCCCGCCTTCGGCGACGTCCCGGCCGAGGACGAGAGCGGCGACGAAGACGGTGACAGCGGCTGGGACGCGCGCGGCAAGGAGAGGGACGCCGGGGCGGCCGCCCACAGGATCACCGCCCCGCGCTCTCCGATGCCCCGCGCCGCCACCCGTGCCAGGACCAGGCCCCCGCGCCGCGGCGCAGCGGACCCCGTGAAGGCCCTCGTGCACCGCCACCGCGACCTGTGCGAGCGCGCCGTGGACCCCCTGGAGATCGCCGCGGGCCTGGAGGCGCACGGCGTCACCGACCGGACCGCCGCACGCTTCCGCCACCGGGACGTGTTCACACTGGCCGAGGAGATGTACGCGCGCGTGCCGCGCGGCGGCGACGACACCGGGCGCACCGTCCCGCCCGACGGGACTCCGGGGGCCTGCGGGATACGCGAGGCCGGGCGCACCGGCGGCGACATAGCCGACGTACCGCGCATGCCCCCAGGCTGGTCCCTCCTCGCCCTGCTGCCCGGCGCCGTGTGCGCGGCGGCCGTGGCCGGTCTCGGTATCGGCGCGGACAGCGCACGGCTCGTGGTCGTGCCGCTCGGCGTACTCGCCCTGGGCATGGCGCTGCGCGTCGCCCTGCAGCGCGGGCCGCTGCGCACCGGCACCCGCCCGATGCCCGCCACACGCGCGTGGACGTGCTGGCTCCTCGCCTACGCCCTCCTCGGCGACGGCCTGTTGAGCGGCGCCGTCTCGGGCGGCCCCGACACGCCCGGCGACCTCTGGGACCCGGCCCTCGCGCCCGTCCTCGGCCTCGCCCTCGCCGTCGCGCCCGCGATCTGGTGCGCCCGCCTCTTCGGCGTACGGGCCGGTGGACGGCTCGCCGCCAGCCGAGGACTCGATGACTTCGCCTCCTCGGTACGGCCGTTGCTGCTCGGCGTGTGCGCTCTGTTCCTCGCGGCGCTCGCGGCGCTGCTCGTGGGATCGGACGCGCTGCTCGGCGCGGCGGGCGGTGACCTGGCCGCCGGTGCGGACAGCGGTGCGCCCACGCTCGTCGGGGCCGCCGGGCTCGGCGTCCTGCTGCTGCTCGCGCGCCTGCTCGGCGTCTACGGCTTCACCCGCGCCCCCGCCCTGGTGCTCGGCGTCGCCGGTGCCGGTCAAGCGGTGTCCCTGGCCCTGGTGTTCGCGGGCCGGCTGCCCGGTTGCGACGCACTGGCCGCGCCCGTCACGGCCGCCGTCGACGGCTGGGGCCCCGGCGCCGTGCCGGCCACCGCCTGCGGCGCCGCCGCCCTCGTCCTCCTGGTCCACGCGGCCAGGACCCTGACCCTGGCCTCGGCCCACGCCGGTTCCCGTGATGCGCCGTGAGCCGCGGGTCCGAAGGCCCTCACGACCACTCTCCCGCGGGGCCGACACCGCGGGCCTCATCCCGTGAATCACGGCAACTTCCCGAAGGAGAAAGACAGATGACCACCCGCAGCCGTCTCCGCCGCCGAGCGGCCACCCCGGGAGGCGCCCGATGAGGGTGCTGCTGATCGGAGCAAACGGATACCTCGGCCGGTTCGTCGCCGACCGGCTGCTCGCCGACCCGGCCGTGCAGCTCACCGCGCTCGGCCGCGGCGACGACTCGGACGTACGGTTCGACCTCGCGAGCGGCAGCCCCGGCGCGCTCACCCGCTTCCTGGACGCCGTGCACCCGGGCGTCGTCATCAACTGCGCCGGCGCCACCCGCGGCGGCGCCCGCGAGCTGACCCGGCACAACACCGTCGCCGTCGCCACCATCTGCGAGGCCCTGCGCCGCAGCGGCTGCGGGGCGCGCCTGGTGCAACTGGGCTGCGGCGCCGAGTACGGGCCGAGCCAGCCCGGCTCCTCGACGGCCGAGGACGCGGTGCCGCGCCCCGGCGGGCCCTACGGCGTCAGCAAGCTGGCCGCCACCGAACTGGTGCTCGGCTCCGGGCTCGACGCCGTCGTCCTGCGGGTCTTCTCGCCCGCGGGGCCCGGCACGCCCGCCGGGTCGCCGCTCGGCCGGCTCGCGGAGGCCATGCGGCGCGCGATGCAGGCCGGTGACGGCGAGCTCAAGCTCGGCGGGCTCGGTGTGCAGCGGGACTTCGTCGACGTGCGCGACGTGGCGCGTGCCGTGCACGCCGCCTCGCTCTCCGCGGCGCAGGGCGTCGTGAACATCGGTGCGGGGCGAGCCGTACGCCTGCGGGACGCGGCCGCCGTCCTGGCCCGCGTCGCGGGGTACGGCGGCGCGCTGCACGAACTCGACCAGGTGCCCGTAAGGGCATCCATCGGCCACCCCCGCGGCGAATCCGAGCACGGGGTCCCGGCCGCCGCGTACCCCTACCCGGACGGATGCGGCAGCTGGCAGCAGGCCGACGTGCGCACCGCGCGCGACCGGCTCGGCTGGCGGCCCCGGATCAACCTCGAAGAGTCGCTCGCCGACATCTGGATGGAGGCCGCATGCCGCATCTGACCAGGACCACGAGGGGCTCCGCGAGCACCGAGGTACGCGTCGGCTTCGGCATCCCGGGCTTCGCCCACCCCCTCGTCGCCCCCGTCGAATGGGCCGAACTGACCCGCCCGGGCACCCCTTTGAACTGGGTTGTCCTGAATGTCGCGAACGGCCCCGGGCAGCGGCCCGACCCGCACTGCCTGGAGGCGGCGGGCCGGCTGCGGAACGCGGGCATCCGGGTGCTCGGCCACCTCGACACGACGTACGGCGCCCGCTCCTTCGGGGAGCTGGTCTCCGACGCCCACCGCTACCTCGACTGGTACCGGGTCGACGGGTTCTCCCTGGACCGCTGCCCGACCGAGCGGGCCACCCTCCCGGAGGTCCGCAGGACGGTCACGACGCTGCGCGCGCTGGTCGACGACGCCCACATCGTGCTCGGTCACGGCACCCATCCGTACCCCGGATACGCCGAGACGGGCGACCAGTTGGTGACCTTCGCGGGACCGTGGAGCGACTACCGCTGGTCGCAGGTGGCCGAGTGGACCGCCGACTACCCGCCCGAGCGCTTCTGCCACTTCGTGCACGGCATGCCGCGCGGGCACCTGGACGAGGCGCTGCGCATCGCCCGCTGGCAGGGCGCGTCGACGATCTACTTCACGGACCGGGTGGACGGGGGCGGCCACGGCGACCCCTGGGAGGCCCTGCCCGGCTACTGGGACGACATCGTCTCGCGCATCGGAACGGGTGTCTCGGAATGAAGAAGGGCGTGGCAGTGTTACGGGGAGAACAACCGTACGTAGGAACCGACCAACGGAGTCCCCGTGTCGCTGCCACCCCTGGTCGAGCCCGCATCTGAGCTCACCGTCGACGAGGTCCGCAGGTACTCCCGCCACCTGATCATCCCCGATGTCGGGATGGACGGGCAGAAGCGGCTGAAGAACGCCAAGGTGCTCTGTGTGGGCGCCGGCGGCCTCGGGTCACCGGCCCTCATGTACCTGGCCGCGGCCGGCGTCGGCACGCTCGGCATCGTCGAGTTCGACGAGGTCGACGAGTCCAACCTGCAGCGCCAGATCATCCACAGCCAGGCGGACATCGGCCGCTCCAAGGCGGCGTCCGCGAAGGACTCGGTCCTCGGCATCAACCCGTACGTGAACGTGATCCTCCACGAAGAGCGGCTCGAGGCCGAGAACGTGATGGACATCTTCAGCCAGTACGACCTGATCGTCGACGGCACGGACAACTTCGCGACCCGCTACCTGGTCAACGACGCGTGCGTGCTGCTCAACAAGCCGTACGTGTGGGGTTCGATCTACCGCTTCGACGGCCAGGCATCCGTCTTCTGGAGCGAGCACGGCCCGTGCTACCGCTGCCTCTACCCGGAGCCCCCGCCCCCCGGCATGGTCCCCTCCTGCGCCGAGGGCGGCGTGCTCGGCGTGCTGTGCGCGTCGATCGGCTCCATCCAGGTCACCGAGGCGATCAAGGTCCTCACGGGCACGGGCGACCCGCTGGTCGGCCGCCTGATGATCTACGACGCCCTGGAGATGCAGTACCGCCAGGTCAAGGTCCGCAAGGACCCCGACTGCGCGGTCTGCGGCGAGAACCCCACCGTCACCGAGCTCATCGACTACGAGGCCTTCTGCGGCGTCGTCTCCGAGGAGGCCCAGGAAGCGGCGGCGGGCTCGACGATCACTCCCAAGCAGCTCAAGGAGTGGATCGACGCCGACGAGAAGATCGAGATCATCGACGTCCGTGAGATCAACGAGTACGAGATCGTCTCGATCCCCGGCGCCAAGCTGATCCCGAAGAACGAGTTCCTGATGGGCAACGCCCTCCAGGACCTCCCGCAGGACAAGAAGATCGTCCTGCACTGCAAGACGGGTGTCCGGTCCGCGGAAGTCCTCGCCGTGCTCAAGTCGGCGGGCTTCTCCGACGCGGTGCACGTGGGCGGCGGCGTCATCGGCTGGGTCAACCAGATCGAGCCCGACAAGCCGGTCTACTAGGCGTAGGGCCTGAACGGTCCCAAAGGGGGCCCGCACCTCTTCGGTGCGGGCCCCCTTTTCGCCTTGAGGGCTCGTCTTCAACGCCGGACGGGCTGAGGCCGGCTTGTCCGGGCCGGGTGGCTCAGGAGGCGCAGACCTTGTTGTTCTTGGGGGGTGTGCCCTTCAGGAGGTACGTGTTGATGGCGCCGTCCACGCAGTCGCTGCCGTTGCCGTACGCGCCGTGGCCCTCGCCCTTCCAGGTCAGGTGGACGCCGACGTCCTTGCCGAGCTCGTCCGCCATCTTGCGGGCGCCCTCGTAGGGGGTGGCCGGGTCGCCGGTGTTGCCGACGACGAGGATCGGGGCGGCGCCGGGCGCGCTCACCTCGGGGGAGTCGTGCAGTCCCGGCACCGGCCACTGGTGGCACCAGCCCGCCGTGTCCCAGCCGAGGAACTTCCCGAAGACCGGCGAGATGTCCCCGAAGCGGTCCAGGCGCTTCTTCGCGCTCTCCGGAGAGGTCCGCGCCGTGGTGTCCAGGCAGGAGATGGCTCGCTGCGAGTGGCTCTGCGTGCTGTAGTGCCCGGAGGGGTCGCGTTCGTTGTAGGCGTCGGCGAGCTGCAGCAGCGCCGTGCCGTCGCCCTTCTCCGCGGCCTGCAGGGCGCGGGTCAGCGCGGGCCAGGTCTGCTTGCTGTAGAGGGTGACCAGGATGCCGGTGCTCGCGAGGGACTCGGTCAGCTTCCGGTCGCCCGAGGTGCGCATCGGCGCGGAGTCCAGGCGCTCGAAGAGCTTCACTATGTTCGCGGAGCCCGCCTTCGGGTCCTGGCCGCGGGACGTGAAGTAGTTGTCGAGGGCGCGCTGGAAGCCCCTCGCCTGGTTCTCCGCGTGGCCGATCGAGTCCGCGCTCGGGTCGACGACCGCGTCGAACACGAGGCGTCCGACGCGCCGGGGGAACAGGTGGGCGTACGTGCCGCCCAGTTCGGTGCCGTACGAGACGCCGAAGTAGTGCAGCTTGTCGTCGCCGAGGACCTGGCGCATGACGTCCATGTCCCGGGCGGCCTCGACCGTCGAGATGTGCCCGATGAGCTTCTTCGCGTTCCGCGCGCAGCCCGCGCCGAACTCCGCCGCGTCCTTGAAGTACGCCTTCTCCTCGGCCGCGGTGTCCGGCGTGAGGTCGACCTTCGTCTCGGCGGCCTGCGTCGCCCGGTCGTCCCGGCAGCGCACGCCCCCGCTCGCCGCGACCCCGCGCGGGTCGAAGCTCACCAGGTCGTACCGCTCGCGGAGCGTGTCGTAGGAGTCGGCGAAGGACGGGAGCCCGGAGACGCCCGAGCCGCCGGGCCCGCCGAAGTTGAAGAAGAGGGAGCCGATGCGGTCGCCCTTGCCCGTGCTCTTGGCGCGGATCAGTGCGACCCCGATCGTCTCGCCGTCCGGTTTCGCGTAGTCCAGGGGGACCTTGAGCGTCGAGCACTGCCACTCAACACCCGGCGTGCTGCCGCCCTCGGAGGCCTTGCAGCGGCCCCAGTCCAGCTTCTGCGAGGTCAGCGAGGCGGGCAGGGTCGAGGAGGGGTCCGGCTTCGGACGCGGCCCGGAGCCGGTCGCCGAAGGATTCTTGCCGTCGCTCCCGTCCCCCTCGCCGGACGAGCCGCAGCCGGCCGCCAGGCCCGCCACCAGCACTCCCGCGGCGGCCAGGGCCACGGACCGTACAAAACGCTGCATTGAGGCGCTTCCCCCCCTCGGAAGACAGTCAGGCCATAGTAGGCGGGGCCACTGACAGCGGCCGGGGCCGCCCGTGGTGGTCAGGAGCAGACCGTGTCCGCCTTCGGGACGGTGCCCTCCAGCAGATAGCCGTTCACGTTCTCGCGCACGCACTTGTTCTTGCTGTCGTACGCCCCGTGGCCCTGGCCCTTGTAGGTCAGCTCGACGCCGACGCCCTTGCCGAGCGACTGCGCCATCTTGCGGGCGCCCTCGTAGGGGGTGGCCGGGTCACCGGTGTTGCCGATGACGACGATGGGCGGCGCACCCGCGGCGCCCACGTCCGGGTGGTCGGCCTGACCCTCCACCGCCCAGTCGGTGCAGCTGACCATGCCCCACGCGAGGTAGTCGCCGAACAGCGGCGAGGCCTCGCGGAAGCCGGGCAGCTTCTCCTTGACGTACTCGGGGGTGTAACGCGCCTTGTCGTCGGCGCAGTTGATCGAGACGTTGGCGGACTGGATGTTGCTGTACCCGCCGTCCTCGTTGCGCCCGTTCATCGAGTCGGAGAGCGACATCAGGATCTTGCCGTCGCCGTCGTACGCCTCTTCCAGGCCCTGGGTGAGGTACGGCCAGAAGTCCTTGGAGTACAGGGACTGCGCGATGCCGTTGGTGGCGGCGGTCTGCGTCAGCTCGCGCGGCGGGAGGCCGGGGATCGGCTTGGCGTCCAGGTCCTTCAGGAGCTTCGCGATCCGGTCCTTGACGTCCTGCTCCGTGTCGCCGACCGGGCAGTCCTCCACCTGGGACGTGCAGTCCTTCGCGAAGTTGTCCAGGGCGAGCTGGAAGCCCTTCGCCTGGCCGAGCGAGCCCTGTTCGGCGGTCTCGGTGGGATCGACGACCGCGTCGAAGACGGCCCGCCCCACCTTCTTGGGGAACAAGTGTGCGTATACGCCGCCGAGTTCGGTGCCGTACGAGATGCCGAAGTAGTGCAGCTTGTCGTCGCCGAGCACCTGGCGCATCAGGTCCATGTCGCGGGCCGCGTCGGTGGTGCGGACGTGCGGGAGGGTCTTGCCCGCGTTCTTCTCGCAGCCGTTGTTGAACGACGTCACGTTCTCGACGAGCTTCTTCTGCTCGGCGTCGTCGTCGGGCGTGGAGTCCTGCTGGAAGTACTCGTCGAGCTTCTCGTCGTCCTCGCAGGTGATGCCGGCGCTCCGGCCGACGCCGCGCGGGTCGAAACTCACCAGGTCGTAGCGGGTGCGCAGGGTGGCGTAGTCCTCGCCGAAGGCGGGCAGCGTGGTGACGCCCGAACCGCCGGGGCCGCCGAAGTTGAAGACGAGGGAGCCGATGCGCTTCTCCTTGTCGCCGCTCGTGGCCGCCTTGATCAACGCGATGTCGACCGTGTCGCCCTTCGGCTTCGTCCAGTCGAGGGGCGCCTTCATGCTGGCGCACTGCCACGCGCCGCCGCCCGGCAGCGGGGACGGGGCGCTGCCGCCGCCCTCCGAGGCGTCCGGCGCGGGGCACTCCTCCCAGCTCAGCTTCTGAGCCGACAGGTCGGCGTCCGCGGAGTCCTTGGAGTCGCTGCCTCCGCACGCCGTGAGCGTGGCGGACAGGAGCAGGGTGGCGGCGGCCAGCGCGGTGACGCGCGGCGGGGACTGTGTGGGCATGTGCCCATCCTGCGGGGGGTCCTGACGGGGCGCTCGGGGCGCGGTCCGTGTGGGTGAGTCATCCCTCGGCGACCAGACGGGCCGCGGCGGTCCCGGTCGCCACACACGCGGCGACGCCCACGCCCTCGTACGCCGCACCGCACAGTGCGAGCCCCGGCAGCTTCCCGACGGCCTCGCGGACGCGGGCGACACGGTCGGTGTGACCCACGCCGTACTGCGGAAGGCCCCGCTCCCAACGGGTGACGCGGGCCGCGACGGGCTCGCCGATGGAGCCGAGCGCCTGGTGCAGCTCGGTGACCGAGGCGCGGACCAAATGACGGTCGGGGACCGCGAGCCGGTGCTCCTCGGCGACACGGCCGATCGAGGTGCGCAGCAGGAAGAGGTCGGGCGCGGTCTCGCTCTGCCAGCGCCACTTGTTGCTGAGGAACGTCGCGGCCTTCAGGGTGTGCCCGTCGACGGCGGGCACCAGGAAGCCGTTGCCGGTGGGCAGCTCGCCCCCGTGGTCGTGCCCGAGCCCCTGGCCCCGGGTGAGAGCCTTCGTCCGCGGGAACGCCATGGTCACCACGGCGGTGCTGGCGTGCTGGATCGCCCCGAGGTCCGCGTCGGCGAGCGGCGCGTGCGGCCGCAGCAGCTCGGCCGCCTCGTACGCGGGCACGGCGAGGACCACCGCGTCCGCCTCCAGGAGCAGCGGGCCGTCACTGGTCACCGCGAGGACCCGCCACCGGCCCGAGGCGGTCCGCTGCAGTTCACGCGCGCGCGTGCCGGTCAGCACCCGGGCGCCGCTCGCCTCGGCGACGGCCACCGGGAGGCGCCCGGTGCCGCCGCGCAGGCCCTGGACGGGGACGGTCCGCGCGCCGGGCGTGCGCTGCGGCGCCCGCATCGCGCGCAGCGCCCCGAGCAGCGGTTCGCCCCGCTCGGCGACCGCCGCCACGCGCGGCAGCGCGGCCCGCAGCGAGAGCCGGTCGGGGCGGCCCGCGTAGACCCCGCCGAGCAGCGGCTCGACGAGCCGGTCCACGGCCTCCTGACCGAGCCGCCCGCCGAGGTACTCGGCCACGGACACGTCCTCGGTCCGGGGCTCGGCGGGCAGGGCCTCCTCGTGGCGCAGCCGGGCCGCACCCTCCTCGGACAGCAGTCCGGTGCCCGCCAGCGCTTCGGGGTCCGTGGGGATGCCCATGACGTGGCCGGGCGGCAGGGGGCGCAGCGCACCGTTCGACCACAGGGTGGTGGGCGCGGGCGCCGGGTCGCACAGCGCGTCGCCGAGCCCGACCTCCTGTGCCAGGTCGACGGCCTCGGGGCGCAGCGCCATCAGGGACTCGGCGCCCTCGTCGACCGGGACGCCCGCGAGGGTGGATGTGCGCAGCTTGCCGCCGATGCGGGGCGCGCCCTCAAGGACGGTGACCTCCGCGTCGCCGCGCAGCCGCCAGGCGGCGGTCAGGCCGCTGATGCCGCCGCCGACGACGATCACTGAACGCGTCATGCCGCGCTCCCTTCTCCGCGAGCCGCGCGGGACGGCACTGCCGCCTCCACGAGCAGCGCCCGCAACTCGTCCTGATGGGGGAAGCTCCCGGGCTCGTACGCGCACCAGGGATCGGCGGCAAGGACCCGGCCGGTCGCCCCGTACGCGCGCGAACGGGAACCCCCGCACACGGTGTTGAACTCGCAGCGCCCGCACGCGCCGCCGAGCAGCGCCGGTTCGCGCAGCGTCGTGAAGAGCGCGGAGCCCCGGTAGATGTCGACCAGCGGGTGGTGCCTCACATTGCCGGCCGACAGCGGCAGGAAGCCGCTGGGGTGGACCTCTCCGGTGTGCGAGACGAAGACGAAGCCGCGCCCCGAGCCGACGTCCATGGGCGGTCTGCGCACCGCGCGCCGCTGCCCGTCGTGCAGCCCGAGCACGCGCGCGCGTGCCGTCAGGCGCGCGTACAGGGGGCCCGTCACGGGCGTCTCGCCGTGCCGGTCCAGGATGGTCCGCTGGAGCGCGACACGGCGGAAGTGGTGGCCCTCGGTGGTCTTGGTGGCCATGACCGCGCCCGTGTCGTACAGGAAGTGCAGGACGTCCTCGACCTCGTCGGCGGTGAGCGCGGAGAGCTGTTCGCCGCGGCCCGTCGGCACGAGCACGAAGCCGCTCCACAGCATGGCGCCCTCGCGCCGCACCAGGGCCGCGATGTCGGCGAGGTCCTCCAGGCTGTCACGGGTGACGGTGGTGTTGACCTGCACCTTCAGGCCCAGCTCACGGGCCGTGCGCCAGCCGTCGAGGGTCCACTCGAAGACGCCGTCCACGCCGCGGAACGCGTCGTGCCGCTCGGCCGTGGACCCGTCCAGGCTCAGCGAGAGGGCGATGGCGCCCGCGTCGCGCACCGCCGTCAGGTTCGCCCGGTCCAGCGTCGGCGTGCCCGAGGGGGAGACGGCGACGCGCAGGCCGCGGGCCGTGCCGTACGCGACGAGGTCGGTGAGGTCGGCCCGCTGGAAGGGGTCGCCGCCGGTGATGACGAAGAGCGGGCTCGGCCTGCCGAATGCGGCGATCTGGTCCATGAGGCGGCGGGCGTCCGAGCCGTCCAGCTCGCGCGGGTCCCTCGCGGGCTGTGCCTCGGCCCGGCAGTGCAGACAGGCCAGCGGGCACGCGCGTGTGGCCTCCCAGATGACGATGAAGGGGCGCTCGGCGACGTCGTGCCGCGGGCGCCGCACGATCCGGCTCACGACACGCGCTCCCAGCCCCGCTTCGGCTCCCGGTTCGCGAGCTGCCCCGGGTCCCTGCGGCGGTAGACCACGTAGGGCCTGAAGAGGTACTTGAAGGGCGCGCTGGCGATGTGCGCGAGCCGCGAGAAGGGGATCAGCGCGAACAGCGCGAAGCCGAAGACGATGTGCAGCTTGAAGGCGAGGGGCGCGGCCGCCATCAGGTGGTAGTCGGGCTGGAGCGTGAACAGGCTCCGGAACCAGACGGAGATGCCCTCGCGGTAGTTGTAGTCGACCGCTCCGGAGGAGTTGAGGACCGTCGCGACCAGGCCGAGCAGCAGCGCGCCGAGCAGCACGGTGTACATCAGGTGGTCGCTGCGGAGCGTGGCCTTGCGGACGGCGGGCACCGTCAGGCGCCGGTACACGAGGATGCCGATGCCGGCGGCCGCCGCGAGGCCCGCGACCGCGCCCGTGGAGATGGCCATCAGGTGGTACGTGTGGTCGCTGACACCCACCGCGTCGGTCCAGCTGTCCGGGATCAGCAGCCCCACCACGTGGCCGAGCACCACGAACGCCATCCCGAAGTGGAAGAGCGGCGAGCCGACGCGCAGCAGGCGGGACTCCTTCAGCTGCGAGGAGTGCGTGGTCAGACCGAACCGGTCGTGGCGGGCCCGCCAGACCAGGCCCGCGATCAGGAGGGTGACGGCTACGTAGGGCATGACGCCCCACAGGAGGAGGTCCATTACGCGGGGGTCCTTTCCTGAGCGGCGGGCGTGGCCGAGGCGGCCGAGGGCGAGGGGACGGCGGGCCAGGGCAGGTCCACGCCGGGGCCGAAGGGCTCGAGCCCGACGGTCTCGCGGGGCGGCCCGCTGCGGGCGAGCGCCTTCGCCTCGGCCCGGGTCGTCGGGGAAGGCCCGGGGAGCGTTCCGCAGACCGCTTCGAGCACGCGCGCGTAGGGGGTGTCCGCGTCGGTGACGGCGAGCCGCAGCAGTTCGAGTCCGGCCCGGTGCTCCTCAAGGAGGGCGGTGCCCGCCTCCTCCTCGCGGGCGGCGAACTCCAGCAGCACCGGGAGGAAGTCGGGCAGCTCCTGCGAGGTGAACTCCAGGCCGTGCTCCCGGTACGCGCGCTTGACGCGCACCAGGGAGAGCCCCCGGTTGCGGGTGTCGCCGTCCGACCACCACGTCAGGTAGAGGCAGCGGCGGTTGCGGGTGTCGAAGACGTCCGTGTAGTGCGCGGCGAGGTCCAGGGGGCGCCGCACGCGCGCGTCGGCGATGAACTCCCGCAGCAGCGGGTGGTCGCTCGCTTCGTGGAGGCGGTCGAGGTCCGCGTACAGCCGCTCGTCCGGGTACTGCAGGAGCCGCCCGGCGACCAGGCGTACGACAGCTTCGGGGGTCATGCGCTCTTCCTCCGGCCGATGTTGAGGAGGGGCTTGGAGCCGGCCGTGACGTACCCGACCGGACAGTCGCCCGTCAGGGGGGCGTCCGCCAGGGGATGGCTGTCGGAGAGGGCGTCCGCGTCCGCGCGTGCGGCGCTCGGCACCACGTAGCGGTCCTCGTACTTGGCGATGGCGAGGAGCCGGAACATGTCGTGGAGCTCCTCGCCGGTCAGTCCGACCGTCCGGGCGACCGACTCGTCCGGGCCCTGGCCGAGGTTGATGCCCCGCATGTAGGAGCGCATCGCGGCCATCCGCCGCAGCACCGCGTCGACCGCGAACGCGTCGCCCGCGGTGAGCAGTTCGGCCAGGTACTCGACGGGGATCCGAAGGGAGTCGATCGCTCCGAAGAGGTTGCCCGCGTCCTCCCCGTCCCGGCCCGCGGCGGCGACCGCCTCGACCACCGGGGACAGCGGAGGCACGTACCAGACCATCGGCATGGTGCGGTACTCCGGGTGCAGCGGAAGGGCGACCTGGTACGTCCTGATCAGGTCGTACACGGGGGAGCGGCGGGCCGCGTCGAGCCACTCCTCGGTGATGCCGGACGCGCGTGCGGCGGCCGCGACCGCCGGGTCGTGCGGGTCGAGGAAGCACTCCAACTGCGCGGGGTAGAGGTCCTGTTCGTCCTCCACGGAGGCGGCCTCGGCGACCTTGTCGGCGTCGTAGAGCATCACGCCCAGGTAGCGCATGCGCCCGACGCAGGTCTCCGAGCAGATCGTCGGCATCCCGGCCTCCACGCGCGGGAAGCAGAACGTGCACTTCTCCGCCTTGCCGGTGGCGTGGTTGAAGTAGACCTTCTTGTAGGGGCAGCCGGTGACGCACATCCGCCAGCCGCGGCACTGGTCCTGGTCGACGAGGACGATGCCGTCCTCCTCGCGCTTGTACATCGCTCCGGAGGGGCACGAGGAGACGCACGCGGGGTTGAGGCAGTGCTCGCAGATGCGCGGCAGGTAGAACATGAAGCTCTGCTCGAACTCGAAGCGGATCTTCTCGCCGACCTCGTCGCGGATCTTCTCCACCAGGGGGTCCTTGGGCGCGTGCTCCGGGGCGCCGCCGAGGTTGTCGTCCCAGTTCGGGCCCCACTCGATGGTGCCGATGGGCTCGCCGGTGACCTGCGAGACCGGCTTGGCGACCGGCATGTCGTCGCCCGCCGGGGCGTCGGTGAGGTTCCTGTACTCGTACGTCCAGGGCTGGTAGTAGTCCGAGAGCTCCGGCAGCCCGGGGTTGGCGAAGATCTGCCCGAGCCGCTTGAGGCGCCCTCCGGCCCGCAGCCGCAGCCGGCCGGACCTGGTCCGCTCCCAGCCGCCCTTCCACCGCTCCTGGTCCTCCCAGCGGCGCGGATAGCCCTGTCCGGGGAGCGTCTCGACGTTGTTGAACCAGACGTACTCGGTGCCCTTGCGGTTCGTCCACGCCTGCTTGCAGGTGACCGAACAGGTGTGGCAGCCGATGCACTTGTCGAGGTTCATGACCATGGCTATCTGGGCCATGACGCGCATGATCAGTACTCCAC
Source organism: Streptomyces sp. NPDC040622 (assembly GCF_055593965.1). Lineage (NCBI taxonomy): Bacteria > Bacillati > Actinomycetota > Actinomycetes > Kitasatosporales > Streptomycetaceae > Streptomyces > Streptomyces sp. NPDC040622. Next base: position 760,674 of record NZ_JBVIXD010000002.1, read on the forward strand.
ATCCTGCGAGCGGCGGCGGATGACCGTCACCTCGTCGCGCTGGTTCCCGGTGGGACCCAGGTAGTTGAAGGCCCAGGTCAACTGGGCGTAACCGCCGACCAGATGGGTGGGCTTGAGCATGATCCGGGTCAGGGAGTTGTGGATGCCGCCGCGCCGCCCGGTCTTCTCCGTCTTCGGGACGCCGACGGTCCGCTCCTGGGCGTGGTTCATGTAGACCGTCCCCGGGGGCATCTTGTGGGAGACGATCGCGCGGGCCGTGACGACGCCGTTGCGGTTCACGGCCTCGATCCACTCGTTGTCGCGCACGCCGATGGCCTCGGCGTCCTGCGGGGACATCCACACCGTCTGCCCGCCGCGGCCGAGCGTCATCATGTAGAGGTTGTCCTGGTACTGGGAGTGGATCGCCCACTTGTTGTGCGGGGTCAAGAAGCGCACGGCCACTTCCTTGCCGTCCCTCACGGAACCCAACTCGGGCTCTCCGTAGAGGCGGTGCATGTTCAGCGGCGGCTTGTAGACGGGCAGTGCCTCGCCGACCTCGTGGATCCAGTCGTGGTCGAGGAAGAAGTGCTGGCGCCCGGTGAGCGTGTGCCAGGGCTTGAGGTGCTCGGTGTTGACCGTGAACGCGGTGTAGCGGCGCCCGCCGGACTCGCTGCCCGACCACTCCGGAGACGTGATGACCGGCACCGGGCGGGCCTGGGTGTCCGCGAACGTGATCCGCTTTCCCTCGGCCTCCGCAGCCAGGTGCGCGAGCTCCGTGCCGACGCGCTTCTCCAGCGTCCTGAAGCCCTGGGTGGCAAGGCGCCCGTTGGAGGTCCCGGAGAGCGACAGGATCGCCTCGCAGGCCCGTTGGGCGGTGTCCAGGCGGGGCCTGCCGTCGGCGGCACCGCCGCGGACCGTGCCGTTCTTCTCCTTCAGGTACGCGATCTCCTCGGCGACGTCGAACGTGACCGCCTTCGTGGTGACCCCGAGCCGGTCCACCAGCGGGCCGAGCGCCGCGAACTTCTCCCCGACCGCTCCGTAGTCGCGCTCCACGACGGCCAGGTTGTACATCGTGCGCCCCGGTACGGGCTCGCACTCGCCCTTGGACCAGTCGAGCGCGACGCCGCCGGGCTGGGCCATCTCGCCGCCCGGGGTGTCGTGCTGCAGCGCCGTGGCCACCAGGTCGCGGCGCACGCCCAGGTGCTCGCCCGCCAGCTCGCCGAACCGGCGTGCGACGGCCAGGAACGCGTCGTAGTCGCTGCGCGCCTGCCAGGGCGGGTCCACGGCCGGCGTGAAGGCGTGCAGGAAGGGATGCATGTCCGTGGAGGACAGGTCGTGCTTCTCGTACCAGGTCGCGGCCGGCAGGACGACGTCGGAGAGCAGCGTCGTGGACGTCATCCGGAAGTCCATGCAGAGCAGCAGGTCGAGCTTCCCCTCGACGTCCTCGGCATGCCACTTCACGTCGCGCGGAGCGCAACGCGGCCCGTCGTCGGGCAGGTTGGAGTGCGTGCCGAGCAGGTGCTTCAGGAAGTACTCGTTGCCCTTGGAGGACGAGCCGAGGAGGTTGGCGCGCCAGACGTTGAGCACGCGCGGCCAGTTGCCGGGCGCGTCGGGATCCTCGCCCGCGAAGCCGAGCGTGCCCTCCTTCAGCTCGCGCACGGTGCTCGCCACCGGGTCGTCGGCCTCGCCCAGCTCCAGGGGGTTGCGGTCGAAGGTGGGGTACGACGGCATCCAGCCCATGCGCGCCGACGCGGCCAGGCAGTCGGCGCCCGTCATCCCCTCGAAGCGGCCCTCTCCCAGCGGCGATGCGAGGGACTCGGCGGGCAGGGTGTCGTAACGCCACTGGTCGGTGTGGAGATAGAACCAGCCCGCGCCGATCATGTGCCGGGGCGGCCGCCCCCAGTCGGACGCGCTCGCCAGCGTCGCCCAGCCGGTCACCGGGCGGCACTTCTCCTGCCCTACGTAGTGACCCCATCCGCCGCCGTTGCGCCCCTGGCAGCCCGTGAGGGTGAGGAGCGCCAGGAACGCGCGGTAGGTGGTCTCCGCGTGGAACCAGTGGTTCGTCCCCGCGCCCATGAGGATCATGCAGCGCCCTTGTGAGGCCTCGGCCGTCTCGCCGAACTCCTTCGCCACGCGCGTGGCCTGCGCGGCCGGCACGGAGGTGAGGGTCTCCTGCCAGGCGGGGGTGCCGGGCTGGGAGGCGTCTTCATAAGAAGTGGGCCACTCGCCGGGCAGCCCCGCGCGCGGGACGCCGTACTGGGCCAGCATCAGGTCGTAGACGGTGGTGACGAGCCGGCCGCCCATGCGCCGGACCGGGACGCCACGGCGTACGACACCGGTGTCACCGTCTCCGCCGTCCGGGCCCTCACTGGCCTCGCCGCCCGCGGTGTCTTCGAAGCGAGGCAGCACGATCTCCGCGGTGTCCTCGCCGTAGAGCGTGAGGCGGGGCACGGTGTCGCCGAGGTCGAGGTTCCAGTCGGGGGTCCCGGACGTGCCCCAGCGGTGGCCGAGCGTGCCGTTCGGGACGGTCGGCTCGCCCGTCGCGTCGTCGATCAGGACGGTCTTCCACCGGGCGTTCTCGGTGTCGCCCGCCTCTGCGCCGAGATCGGCCGCGGTGAGGAACTTGTGCGGTACGAGGCCCTTTTCGGTCTCGTCGAGGGTGACCAGGAAAGGCAGATCGGTGTAGCGGCGCACGTAGTCCTGGAAGAACGGAGTCTGCCGTTCGACGAAGAATTCGCGGAGAATGACGTGCCCCATCGCGAGGGCCAGCGCGCCGTCCGTGCCGGGATGCGGGTGCATCCACTCGTCGGCGAACTTGGTGTTGTCCGCGAAATCCGGCGATACGGTGACGACTTTCTGTCCGCGGTAACGCGCCTCTGTCATCCAGTGCGCGTCCGGCGTCCGCGTCACCGGCACATTGGAACCCCACATCATCAAATATGCCGCGTCCCACCAGTCGCCCGACTCCGGCACGTCGGTCTGGTCGCCGAAGACCTGCGGCGAGGCGACAGGGAGATCCGCGTACCAGTCGTAGAAGGAGAGCATCGGGGCGCCGATGAGGGAATGGAAACGGGCGCCCGCCGCGTGCGACGCCATCGACATGGCGGGAATGGGGGAGAAGCCCGCGACGCGGTCGGGTCCGTGCTCCTTGATCGTGTGGACGTGCGCGGCCGCCACGATCTCCACGGCCTCCTCCCAGCTTGCCCGCACCAGGCCGCCCTTGCCGCGGGCCTGCTGGTAGCGGCGCCGCCGCTCGGGGTCGTTCTGGATGTCGGCCCAGGCGAGGACGGGGTCCTTCAGCCGGGACTTCGCCTCGCGGTACATCTCCAGAAGCGTGCCGCGCACATGCGGATACCGGACGCGCGTGGGCGAATACGTGTACCAGGAGAAGGAGGCCCCCCGGGGACAGCCGCGGGGTTCGTATTCGGGTCGGTCCGGGCCGACGCTCGGATAGTCCGTGGCCTGCGTCTCCCACGTGATGATGCCGTCCTTGACGTACACCTTCCAGCGGCACGAGCCGGTGCAGTTCACGCCGTGCGTCGAATACACGACTTTGTCGTGGCTCCACCGGTCGCGGTAGAAGGCCTCTCCGTCACGGCCCCCGACGTGCCGCACCCGGTGCAGATCCTCGGATGTCTCGGCGGTCCGGGTGAAGAAACTCCCGGCCTTCACGAGCGTCTCAGCGAATTCTTTCCTCTGCTGCAACGTCACATCTCCTGGCCGTCCCGAAGAAAAGGCCGCACGGCACGTGCTGCCTGCAACGACCCTAAGCCCGGCGGAGGTTGGGATTACGGGGACTTAGGTCCCCTGAGGCGGTGACCTCCTGCCGGAATTATTCGGGCCCTGTGCTGAGAAGCTGGAGGCACGGGCAGGCCTCGTACGCCGACGCGGAGAAGGTGCACGCATGGGAAGGAAGAAGCGGGGCGCGCTCCGCGCGTGGCTGCCGAACCAGCACGGCGCGTGGGCGATGCTCGCGGTGCCCTTCGTGGCGGGCGTGTTCCTCGCCGACGGACCCGGGACCGGCCCCCGGTGGGCCCATCTGCCGCTGTTCGTCGCCTGGTTGGCGGGATACGTCACCGCCTTCCACGTCCAGCAGTGGATCCGGCTGCGCCGCCTCTCCCGCAACCCGAAGGCCCCGCGCCGCCACGTCCGCCCCGCCCTCGCCGCGGCGGCGGTGAGCGCGGTCTGCGGGGTGCCGCTCCTGTGCGCCCACCCCTGGCTGCTGCTCGCGGCCGCCTGCGCCGTGCCCTTCGTCGCCGTCAACACCTGGTACGCGTGGCGGAACAAGGAGCGCGCCCTGGTGAACGGCCTGGTGGCCGTGGTCCCCGCCTGCGGCATGCTTCTCGTCACGCTGCGGATGGGCGGCGGGACCCTCGCCGACGGCTGGCGCCCCGCGCTCGCCTGCCTGCTGTTCTTCGCGGGCACGGTGCCGTACGTGAAGACGATGATCCGCGAGCGCGACTCACGCGCGTACTACCGGGCGTCGGTGACGTACCACGCGCTCGCGCTGCCCGCCGCGTACGCGCTGAGCCCCTGGCTCGCCGTCCCGTTCGCGGCGTACCTGGCCCGCGCGGCGTTGCTGCCGGGCAGAGGCGTGAAGGTGGCGGTGGTCGGCGCGGTGGAGGTCATGGGCGCCGTGCTGCTCCTGGCGGGGCTCCTGCTGCTGTTCTGAGCGCCCTGTGGTCTTCGCCCTCTGGTCTTCGCAGGGGCTTCCTGGTGCCTCCGGGCCTCCGGGCGCCCCTGCTGACCGCTCAGAGGGGTCAGAGCAGCCCCTTCCGCGTCAGGTGGTTGAAGAACAGCCACCCCGGCAGCACCGGGAGCCACAGCGTCAGGAGCCGGTAGAGCAGCACCGCGGGCGCCGCCACATCCTTGGGGACGCCCACCGCGATCAGACCGAAGGTCAGCGTCGCCTCGACCGCGCCCACACCGCCCGGTGTCGGTGCCGCGGAGCCCAGCGCGTTGCCCGCGAGAAAGACCACCGCGACGCTCGCGAGGCTCAGCGTCGTCATCTGTTCATTGCCGAACGCCCGGACCGAAGCGTCCAGACAGAGCACGAACATCAGGGTCAGGAGCAGCATCCCGCCGATGCCGGTGAGCAGCTTCTGCGGCCGCTGCAGCACGTCCAGCATGCGCGGCACGACACCCGCGAAGAGCGACCGCACGCGCGTGACGACGAATTTCCGCAGGAAGGGGATCGCGGTCACCACGAGGACCAGGACCGCGACGGAGAGCAGACCGGCGATGACGGTGCGGGACGGCGTGAACGACGGCGTCTTCTCCGTTCCCGTCAGATAGCCGAAGATCAGCAGCAGCAGGATGTGCGAGCCGAGCCCGAAGAGCTGGGAGGCTCCGACGCTCGCCACCGCGAGTCCCGACCGCACCCCGGACCGCTGCAGGAACCGGGTGTTCAGCGCGACACCGCCGACCGCCGCGGGCGCCACGATCTTCACGAACGACCCGGCGACCTGCGCCGCCACCGCCCGCAGGAACGGCACCCGCTCCGGCACGAAGCCGAGCAGGCTCATCGCGGCGGCGAAGTAGCTCAGCGCGGAGAAGCCCACCGCCGCGGCCACCCAGCCCCACTCCGCCTCCTGGAAGAGCGTGCCGAACTCGACGTGTGTGAGCTGGGAGAGCAGGAAGTACGCGCCGATGGCACCGGCGATGAAGCTGATCAGCGTGCGCGGCCTGATCCGTTCGAGCTGCGCCGGTTCGACCGGCGCCGTCGGGCGGATGAGCAGCACCTGGTGGCGGATCTGTGTGAGCAGATCCTCCTCGCGGGCCTGCTCCAGGGCGTCGTCTATGGCCTGCTTCTCGGCCTGCCGCTCCTGCTTGGCGGCTTGCTTCTCCTGCTTCTGGGCCTGCTTGCCCAGCTTCGGGGACTGCTGGTCCGCCGGCCCGTCCCGGCCTGCCGAGCCGTCCGTGCCGTCCTCGGACACCTCCCCGCGCACGCTCTGGCGGGACTTGCGGGAGGCATCGAGGACCGCCTCGCGCTCGCGCTGGGAGCGTTCCCGGGCCAGCTTGCGCAGGGTGGACCGGGTGGAGCGGGTCAGGGCGATGGGCTGCAGCAACGGCAGGCAGTCGGCCACCGCGTCCGGGCCGAGGATCTCGACGGCGGTGGCGACCGCGCGCTCGGCGCCCACGCGCAGGCCCAGGGCGGTCAGGAGCTGGGCGATGTCCATGCGCAGGACCAGGTCGCCCGCGGCGATCTCACCGCCGCGCAGATCCGTGAGGATCACGGTGCCGGAACGATCCACCAGAACCGCGTCGCCCGCGAGCCTGCGGTGCGCGATCCGCCGGGACTGCAGCGCCTGCACCTGCCGCCAGGTGTCGCACAGCAGCTCGTCGTTGATGGCGTCGTCGGGCAGCGAGTCCAGGGAGTGGCCGCCCGTGTGCTCGTAAACGAGCATCACGGCGTCCGGGCCGAGCTCGGAGGTGGCGATCAGCTTGGGCGCGTTGGCCCCGGCGGCGATGGCCGCGTACGCGAGCAGGGCCTCCTGCTCCAAGGCCTGCCGCAGCGACTGCAGACTGCGCCGCTGGGTGATGCCGCGCAGGGTGAGCCGGCGCCAGACGCGGTAGAAGAAGCCCTGCGCCTGCTGCTCGCGGTCGATGACCGTGACGTCGAGGGGCGGCCCGTCCTCCAGGGTGACGAAGTAGCGACGGCCGCGGTCGCCGTGCTCGCTGTCCGGGGACTCCTCGCGGGCGGCGCTCACGGGGTGGAAGCCGACGTGCCGCAGGCCCGCCAGGAGCGTCTGCCCCGTGGGCCGTACGTTCGGCGAGCCGACCGCGTAGAGCGTCCCGTAGGCCACCGCCCAGCCGATGAGCACCGTGAGGATGATCGAGAACGGTGTCGTGTAGCCGGTGACCAGCATCGTGAACGCGTCGAGCAGCAGCACCACGAACAGCACGAGGCGCCAGCGCGGTCTGCGGGACATGCCGACGGCCGTCATGTACGCGATGACGGGCGCGAGATAGCCGTGCACCGGATCGGTGAACGCGTGCAGGTCGGCCGGGGACGGCTTGGTCAGCGCGTCCTGGATGGAACCCGGCGCGGCCTTCGCGACCCACAGGTCGGTGGCCAGCGTCACGCCGTGCGCGAGGACGGCGGCCAGGACGCCGTCGGCGATGCGCAGCCCGTCCCGTTTGATCAGCCGCTCGATCGCGAATGCCACCGGAACGAGCAGCACCCCGATGCTGGCGACCAGACCCGCGACCTTGATCAGCAGATCCGGCGCCTGCTCCGTGCCCTTGTCGATGTCCTGTTCGAGCCCGGACGTCGTGCCGTGCGCGAACGCGGCGATGGACAGGAGCACCACGATGGCGAGGACGCCGACGAGGAGCCGCATGAGGTCGGACGGGCGGTGCACGCGCGCGGAGAGGAGCGGTTCGTCGCGGGCGACGCGGTCGGTGTGCGCCTCGTCGCCGTCGGCGCAGCCGGAGTCGTGCTCGACGTCGGGGGCGGCACCCTCCTGCTCGTGCGCCTCGTGCTCCCGGCCGTCCGTCTCGTTCGTCCGGTCCGTCTCGTTCTTCTGGGGCTTCAGGGGGCGCTCACCGGTGTCCAGGTGCGACTCGGACGCAGAGGTGCCCGCCTTCTCATCGGGATGCACGCCCTGCTGCTCCGTCGTCTCTTCTTGATCTCGTATCACCAGTCATCGCCCGCACGATGGTGGCATGTCCAGCCCGGGGAGGGGGGCAGCAGGGGGCAACGCAAGGATGCGAAGTGGTCACGAAACGACACTTTGCGCCCTGGCGGGCGGCCCGGGGCACGCTCCGTGCCGAACCCGTCACCGTGTCGGTGGCGTGCGGCAGGATGGTCCGGATGAGCGAGGAGAGCCGAACGGGAAAGCCACGGCCCGACGACGTGGCACCGGCGCTGCCGGAGTACGCGGAACGGGTCCTCGACGTCGCGGAACAGATCCCTCCGGGGAAGGTGATGACCTACGGAGACGTCGCCGAGTGGCTGGAGGAGGGCGGCCCGCGCCAGGTAGGACGCGTCATGGCCCTCTACGGAGGAGGCGTTCCGTGGTGGCGTGTCGTGCGCTCGGACGGCGTACTGCTGCCGGGCCACGAACTGCGCGCCCTGGAGCGGTACCGGGAGGAGGGCACCCCGCTGCGGCAGGCCTCGCGCGCCGCCCAGGGGCACGTGCCGAAGGTCGACATGCGCCGGGCGCGGTGGGACGGGGCCGGGGCGGCGGACGGGAGCGGCCGGGCGGCCGGGGGTGGCCGGACGGCCGAGAGTGAACAGATGTTCGGGTGATCGGTGGGCGGCGTGAACGGCGCGGACGATGGACCGGTGGGCGACGGCGCGGAAGGCGACGCCGCGGGCGACGCTCGACCGCAGGCTCCGGGGGCTCACACCTGACAGCTTCCGGCATCCGGCGGCGCGACGGGCGACCGGTGGCCCGTACGGGGGAAGCCACGCGTCCCGCGCGCCCACTGGCGTAGCGTCGACAGCACGCATCCCCGTCACCTCGCGCCCACCGCGCGGCCGCTCTTCGACCAGCACCCCCAGCGGCCGCTCTTTGACCAGCACTTCCACCAGGACCGGCGACCCACGTGAGTTCCCCCTCTTCCACTCGGCACATCCGGCACCCGTCGCACCACCAGGTACGACAGGGGGCCCACGATGGCTACCGACTGGTGCGTACGCCGCCGACCGCGGGGGACCCCCCTCGCTTGGACGCGGGTCAGCGCCGTGTGGTTGACCACAAGGAAGGGCCCCTGCTGGTCCTCGCGGGACCCGGAACCGGCAAGACCACCACCCTCGTGGAAGCCGTCGCCGCGCGCGTCGCCCAGGGCGGGGACCCCGCACGGACCCTGGTGCTCACCTTCAGCCGCAAGGCCGCGGTGGAGCTGCGCGACCGCATGGCGCTGCGCCTGGGGGAGGCGCGCGCCCCGCAGGCCACCACGTTCCACTCCTTCTGCTACGCCCTGGTCCGCGCCCATCAGGACGCCGACCTGTTCGTGGAGCCGCTGCGGCTGCTCTCCGGTCCCGAACAGGACGTGGCGGTACGCGAACTCCTCGCCGGCCAGATCGACCTCGCGCAGGAGGGGCGCGGGCACATCCGCTGGCCGGACGACCTGCGCGCCTGCCTGACCACCCGCGGCTTCGCCGACGAGGTGCGCGCGGTGCTCGCCCGCAGCCGTGAGCTGGGCCTCGGCCCCGACGCCCTGGCCGCCTTCGCCCGCAGCAGCGGTCGGCCCGACTGGAGCGCGGCGGCGGCCTTCCTCGCCGAGTACCTGGACGTGCTCGACCTCCAAGGAGTGCTCGACTACGCGGAACTGGTGCACCGCGCGGTGCTGCTCGCGCGCCGCCCCGAGGTGACACGGGCGCTCGGCGCGCAGTACGACGCCGTCTTCGTCGACGAGTACCAGGACACCGACCCGGCGCAGGTGCGGCTGCTGCACGCGCTCGCCGGGGGAGGCCGCACGCTCGTCGCGTTCGGCGACCCCGACCAGTCGATCTACACGTTCCGTGGTGCCGACGTGAACGGCATCCTGGAGTTCCCCCACGACTTCCCGCGCGTGGACGGCACGCCGGCGCCGGTCGAGGTCCTGAGGACGTCCCGCAGGTCGGGCGCGGAGCTCCTCGGGGCCACCCGGCTGCTGACCCGGCGCATGCCGCTGACCCGGCTGCCCGCGGAGAAGGTGCGGGCCCACCGGGAGCTGACGCCCGTCAGGGATGGTGGCGGCGTCGAGGTGTACACGTACCCGACGGCCGGTACGGAGCTCGACAACATCGCGGACATCCTGCGCCGCGCGCACTTGGAGGACGGCGTTCCCTGGGGCGACATGGCGGTCCTGGTCCGTGCGGGCGCCCGCACGATCCCCGCGGTGCGCCGCAGCCTCAGCGCGGCGGGGGTCCCCCTGGACATCGACGGCGACGACATCGCCCTGCGCCACGAGCCGGCGGTGACACCACTGCTGACGGCGCTGCGGGTGGTGGCGACGGCGGTCGACGCGGAGGGGGCGGGCGAGACGGCTTCGGAGGGGGGCCTCTCTGAGGGGGACGTCTCGGGAGCGGACGCCCCTGCAAAGGATGTCTCCGAAGCGGGCGTCTCCGAAAGGGGCGCCTCCGAAGCGGGTGCCTCCGAAGTGGGCGTGTCCGAGGGCGGCACCTCTGGAGGGGATGCCTCCGAGAGCGGCGTCTCCGAAGCCAGGGTCTCCGAAGCCCGCGTCTCCGAAGCCCGCGTCACTGAGGAGGGCGTCTCCGAAGCCCGCGTCACCGAGGAGGGCGTCTCCGGGAGTGACGGATCGGAAGCCGGTGACAGCGGGGGCGACGTCCCCGAAGTAGCCGCCCAGCGCCGGTCCACCCCCCACCTCACCCCCCGCGCGGACACCACGGCCCCCTCCTGGCTCGACACCGAGACGGCCCTGACCCTCCTCACCTCCCCGCTGGCCGGGATGGACGCCGCCGACCTGCGCCGGCTGGGCCGAGCCCTGCGCGAGGAGGAGCGCGCGGCGGGCAACCACCTGCCGCCGCCCTCCGACGCGCTGCTGGCCCGCGCCCTCGCCGAACCGGAGCGGCTCGTCGCGCACGACCCGACGTACGCCCGTGGCGCCCAGCGGCTCGGCGCGCTGCTCCGCAAGGCCCGTGAGCGCCTCGCGGGCGGCGGCACCGCCGAGGAGGCGCTGTGGGAGCTGTGGGACGGCACGCCCTGGCCCAGGCGTCTGGAACGCACCGCGCGGCGCGGCGGCGCGGCAGGCCGCAACGCCGACCGCGACCTCGACGCGGTGTGCGCGCTGTTCGCCGCCGCGGCCCGCGCGGAAGAGCGCACCGGCGGCCGAGGCGCCCTCAACTTCCTTGAGGAGACCGAGGCGCAGGACATCGCCGCGGACACGCTCACGCGCCGGGCGGCTCGCCCCGACGCTGTGCGCCTGATGACGGCGCACCGCTCCAAGGGGCTGGAGTGGCGGCTCGTCGTGGTCGCGGGCGTCCAGGAAGGTCTCTGGCCGGACCTGCGCCGCCGCGGCTCCCTCCTGGAGGCCGACCGCATCGGCCGCGACGGCCTCGCCGAACCGCTCACTCCCGGAGCGCTCCTCTCCGAAGAACGCCGCCTGTTCTACGTGGCCGCGACGCGCGCGCGAGAGCGCCTCGTCGTGACCGCGGTGAAGGCTCCGGCGGACGACGGCGACCAGCCGTCCCGCTTCCTCGGCGAACTCGGTGTCGAACCCAAGGACATAACGGGACGCCCGCGCCGCCCGCTGTCCGTCGCCGCGCTCGTCGCCGAGCTGCGCGCCACCACGGTCGACCCGCGCGTCTCCGACACCCTGCGCGAGGCGGCCGCCCAGCGCCTGGCCCGCCTCGCCGCGCTCAGCGACACCGACGGCCGCCCCCTCGTCCCCACCGCGCATCCCTACCGCTGGTGGGGCATGTACGAACCCACCGCGAGCGAGGTGCCCCTGCGGGACCGCGACCAGCCCGTCGTGCTCTCCGGCAGCGCCCTCGACCAGCTCGCCAACACCTGCTCCCTGCAGTGGTTCCTGGGCCGCGAGGTGAAGGCGGACGCCCCCGCGACGACCGCCCAGGGCTTCGGCAACGTGGTGCACGTCCTGGCCGACGAGGTCGCCTCCGGACGTACCCCCGCCGACCTCGCCGTCCTGATGGAGCGCCTGGACTCGGTGTGGGACGCGCTCGCGTTCGACGCCCCCTGGAAGTCGGCGCAGGAGAAGGAGAACGCGCGCGTGGCGCTGGAGCGCTTCCTCCAGTGGCACGTGATGGACCGGGCGAGCCGCACCCCCGTCGCCAGCGAGCACGGCTTCGACGTGACCCTGGAAGCCGGTTCCTACGAAGTGCGGGTGCGCGGCTCCATGGACCGCGTCGAGCAGGACGCGGAAGGCCGTGCCTACGTAGTGGACTTCAAGACCGGCAAACAGTCCCCGAGCTCCGCCGAGGTGGCCCGCCATCCGCAGCTCGCCGTCTACCAGCTGGCGGTCCGCGAGGGCGCCGCGGACGAGCTCTTCGAAGGCGTACGGCCCCCGCCGGGCGGCGCCGAACTGGTGCAGCTGCGCCAGGGTGCCGCCAAGAAGAACGGCGGTGAGGCCCTGCCCAAGGTCCAGGCCCAGGAGCCCCTCTCCGGGGAGTGGATCGGAGACCTCCTGGCGACGGCCGCGGGCAAGGTCCTCGACGAACGCTTCACGCCCACCACGGGTCAGCACTGCACCCACTGCGCCTTCCGGGCCTCGTGCAGCGCGCGTCCGGAGGGCCGCCATGTCGTGGAGTGACCCGGCAGGAACCGGCCGTGGCGATTGTCACGTCGCCTCCTTCCCGCGCATAGCACCGCCGTGCGCGAATTAAAGTCCCAGTAAAGACATGCTGTGCACCGGCTGAGGGTGCACCTTTTTGAGGAGAAGTGCGGATATGGCAGCCAATCGGAAGCTCCTGGCAGTGGCCGTGGCCTGCGCCGCCGCCGTCATCGGCGTCACCGGCTGCAGCAGCGACGGCGACAAGGACCCCTTTGACGGCATGAGCGCCGACAAGATCGCCGAGAAGGCATCCAAGGCGTCCAAGGACGCCGGGTCCTTCTCGATGAAGGGTCAGACGAAGCAGGGCGGCGAGACGAGCAACGTCGAGTTCGCCGTGGCCGAGTCCGGCGACTGCAAGGGCACGATGGGCTCCCCGAAGAGCGGCACCGCCGACTTCCTCGCCATCGGGAAGGACTCGTACGTCAAGGCCGACGACAAGTTCTGGGACGCCAAGGGCGGCGGCGCCACGGCCGAGCTCCTCAAGGGGCGTTGGGTGAAGTCCGCCGACAAGGGCGGGAGCGTCTGCAACCCGGACGACATGTTCAAGGCGGACAAGCTCAAGAAGCTGAAGCGGGGAGACGACGCCGAGGTCGCCGGCAAGAAGGCCGCCGTCCTCACCCGCAAGAAGGGTGACGAGACGACCACCTTCTACGTCGCCATGGAGGGCAAGCCCTACTTCCTCAAGGTCGTGAACAAGAGCAGCGAGGGCCCGGGCACGGTGACCTTCAGCGACTACGGCAAGCCCGTCGACGTCAAGGCCCCGCCGGCCAAGGAAGTCGTGGACGCGGCGAAGATCGCCGCCGGCTCCTGACCTCCCCGCACCCCATGAGCGTGCGGTGGCCGCCGACGTCCGGTTTCACCCCGGTTGTCAGTGGCCACCGCTAGCCTCTCTGACGTGTCACCTCGCCTCACCGACCCCGAGCAGCTCAAAGAGCTCCTCGGCATCCCGTTCACCCCGGAGCAGACGGCCTGCATCACCGCGCCGCCCGCCCCGCAGGTGATCGTGGCCGGCGCCGGTTCGGGCAAGACGACGGTGATGGCGGCCCGCGTGGTGTGGCTGGTCGGCACCGGCCAGGTCGCCCCCGAGCAGGTCCTCGGCCTGACGTTCACGAACAAGGCGGCGGGGGAGCTCGCCGAGCGCGTGCGCCAGGCCCTGATCAAGGCGGGCGTCACCGACCCCGACGCGGCCGACCCGGACAACCCGCCCGGCGAGCCCGTCATCTCCACGTACCACGCCTTCGCGGGCCGCCTCCTGGCCGACCACGGCCTGCGCATCGGCCTGGAGCCGACCTCCCGCCTCCTCGCCGACGCCACCCGCTTCCAGCTCGCCGCGCGCGTGCTGCGCGAGGCCCCCGGCCCCTACCCCGCGCTGACCCGGTCCTTCCCTGACCTCGTCAGCGACCTCCTCGCCCTCGACGCCGAGCTCGCCGAGCACCTCGTACGGCCCGAGCGGCTGCGCGCGTACGACACCGAACTGCTGCGGGCCCTCGAAGGCGCCAAGCTCACCAACGCCGACCTGCGCAAGGTCCCCGAGACGGCCGCGGCCCGGCTCGAACTGGCCGACCTCGTCGGGCAGTACCGCGCGGCGAAGCGCTCCCGCGACCTCCTCGACTTCGGCGACCAGATCGCCCTCTCGGCGACGCTGGCCCGCACCCGCGCGGAGGTCGGCGAGATCCTCCGCGACGAGTTCCGCGTCGTCCTCCTCGACGAGTACCAGGACACGTCGGTCGCCCAGCGCATCCTCCTGTCCGGCCTCTTCGGCGGCGGCACCGGCCACCCGGTGACCGCGGTCGGCGACCCCTGCCAGGCGATCTACGGCTGGCGCGGCGCCTCCGTGGCCAACCTCGACGACTTCCCCGAGCACTTCGCGCACGCGGACGGCCGCCCCGCCACACGCCACGCGCTCAGCGAGAACCGCCGCAGCGGCGGCCGCCTCCTGGACCTCGCCAACGGCCTCGCAGAGCCCCTGCGCGCCCTGCACGCGGGCGTGGAGGCCCTGCGGCCCGCACCGGGCGCCGAGCGGGACGGCGTGGTGCGCTGCGCCCTGCTGCGCACGCACGCCGAGGAGATCGGCTGGCTCGGCGACTCGATCGCCCACCTCGTGCGCACCGGCAAGGCACCGGGCGAGATCGCCGTCCTGTGCCGCACGGCCACGGACTTCGCCGAGATCCAGGCCGCGCTCGTCGCCCGCGACATCCCCGTGGAGGTCGTCGGCCTCTCCGGACTCCTGCACCTGCCCGAGGTCGCCGATCTCGTCGCCGTCTGCGAAGTCCTCCAGGACCCCGGGGCGAACGCCTCCCTGGTGCGCCTGTTGACCGGCCCGCGCTGGCGCGTCGGCCCCCGCGACCTCACCCTCCTGGGCCGCCGCGCCCGCCTCCTCGTGCGCCCCGGGCACACCGCCCCCGACGACCCGGACCGGCGCCTCGCCGAAGCCGTCGAGGGGGTCGACCCGGCCGAGGTGATATCGCTCGCGGACGCCCTGGACACCTTCCTGGAGTCCCCCCTCGACCCGGACGACGCCTCCGGAGCCGACGACGGGCTGCCCTTCTCCGCGGAGGCCAGGGTGCGCTTCGCCCGGCTCGCCGCCGAGCTGCGCGAGCTGCGCCGCTCCCTGGCCGACCCGCTCATGGACGTGCTGCACCGTGTGCTCGCCGTGACCGGCCTGGAGGTGGAGCTCTCCGCGTCACCGGGCGCCCTGGCCGCCCGCCGCCGCGAGACCCTCTCCAACTTCCTGGACGTCGCCGCCTCCTTCGCCGCGCACGACAACACCGCGACGCTCCTCGCCTTCCTCGGCTTCCTGCGCACCGCCGCCCAGTACGAGAAGGGCCTGGACAACGCCCTGCCGGGCGGCGAGAACACCGTCAAGGTGCTCACCGCTCACAAGTCCAAGGGCCTGGAGTGGGACGTCGTCGCCGTCCCCGGCCTGGTCGAGGGCACCTTCCCGAGCGCACAGGGCCGCGAGAAGTGGACCGCCCAGGCCAAGGTGATCCCGCACGAGCTGCGCGGCGACACCGCTACGCTGCCCGACGTCGACGCGTGGGACGCCAAGGGCATGAAGGCCTTCCACGAAGCCATGAAGGACCACCAGCGCACCGAGGAGCTCCGCCTCGGATACGTGACCTTCACCCGCCCCCGCTCCCTGCTCCTGGGCTCCGGCCACTGGTGGGGCCCCTCCCAGAAGAAGCCGCGCGGCCCCTCCGCCTTCCTCCACGCCCTGCACGACCACTGTGCGGCGGGCCACGGCGAGATCGAGGCCTGGGCGGACGAGCCGGCCGAGGACGAGGAGAACCCGGCCCTGCACGAGGCGACCGCCGACCAGGCCTGGCCCCTCCCGCTGGACGACGAGTCCCTGGCCCGCCGCCGTGCCGCCGCGCAGACGGTGCTCGCCCACCTGGACCGCCTCACGGGACAGGACCTGCCGGAACACGCCCGCCCCGACGGCTCCCCCGAAGCGGCACCGCTCCCGCACGACGGGGCCCGCCCCTGGACGCACGACGCCCCGCCCCCGGCCGACGACCCCGAATGGCCACCCCCTCCGGAGGACGACGAGCCTCCCTACGAAGAACCTCCCCACGACGAGCCCCTCTACGAAGAGGCCGGCTTCCCCGACGCCGGCCCGGCGGACTGGGACGCCCTGACGACGGAACGCCCGACGGTCCCGCACCCGGCCGACGCCCCCGAGCCGACCCGTGCCGCGCCCCCCGCCGAGGGCGAGCCCGCCCCGCACGACAGCCACGCGCACGTGCCGCCCCCCGCGGCACCGCCCGACACCCGCCCCCATCCCGCCGACCACGCCCCGCCCGGCCGCCCGACCCCGCCCGGCCGGCCCGCTCCGGCCCCGGACGAGGACGGCACCCGGCTTCCCCCGCTCACCCCGGAGGAGGCCCGCACCCTCGCCTCCTGGGACCGCGACCTGGACGCCCTCACCGGAGAGCTCCTGCGCGCCCGCGAAGCCGTCAGGGACATCCCCGTGCCGCCCTCGCTCACCGCGTCCGAGCTGATGCGCCTGGCCGCCGACCCCGACGGCTTCGCGCGGGACCTCGCCCGCCCCATGCCGCGCCCGCCACAGCCCGCTGCCCGCCGCGGCACCCGCTTCCACGCCTGGATCGAGACCCGCTTCGAAGAGCTCACCCTGCCGATGCTCTCCCCGGACGACCTGCCGGGCGGCGGCCCCGACGAGGCGGAGATCGCCGACGAGCGCGACCTGGAAGCCCTCAAGGAAGCCTTCGAACGCACCGAGTACGCCCACCGCGCGCCCTACCGCGTGGAGGTCCCCTTCCAGTTCGTGATCGCGGGCCGCGTCATCCGGGGCCGCATCGACGCCGTCTACAAGGACGGCGACGGGGACGACGCGACGTACGAGATCGTCGACTGGAAGACCAGCCGCACCCGCACCGCCGATCCCCTCCAGCTCGCCGTCTACCGCCTCGCCTGGGCCGAGCAGCAGGGCATCCCCCTGGAGTCGGTGAAGGCCGCCTTCCTCTACGTACGCAGCGGCGAGACGGCCCGCCCGAGGAACCTCCCGGGCCGCGCCGGGCTGGAACGCCTCCTCCTGGAGGAACCGGCCGCCGTCCCGGGGGACGAGCCACCGGGAGAGCCCACCCCGGATGGCGGATAGGCTCGTGACCATGAGCGAGACACCGGACAGCGCCGTCCGCACATACATCGACAACCACCGTGCCGCCTTCCTCGACGACCTCGCCGAGTGGCTGCGCATCCCGTCCGTGTCGGCCCAGCCCGACCACGCGCGGGACGTGCGCCGCAGCGCCGAGTGGCTCGCCGCCCGGCTCAAGGAGACCGGCTTCCCGGTCACCGAGATCTGGGAGACGCCCGGGGCACCCGCCGTGTTCGCGGAGTGGCCCTCCGACGACCCCGAGGCCCCGACCGTCCTCGTCTACGGCCACCACGACGTCCAGCCCGCCGCCCTGGAGGACGGCTGGGACACCGACCCCTTCGAGCCCGTCGTCCGCGGCAACCGCCTCCACGCGCGCGGGGCGGCCGACGACAAGGGCCAGGTCTTCTTCCACACCCTCGGCGTCCGCGCCCACCTCGCCACCACCGGCCGCACCTCACCCGCGGTCAACCTGAAGCTGCTCGTCGAGGGCGAGGAGGAGTCCGGCTCCCCGCACTTCCGCGCGCTCATCGAGGCCCGCAAGGACCGCATCGCCGCCGACGCGGTGATCGTCTCGGACACCGGCATGTGGTCGGAGGACACCCCGACCGTCTGCACGGGCATGCGCGGCCTCGCCGAGTGCGAGATCGAACTGCACGGCCCCGACCAGGACATCCACTCCGGCTCCTTCGGCGGCGCCGTGCCGAACCCCGCCACCGAGGCCGCCCGCCTCGTTGCGGCCCTGCACGACGAGCACGCGCGCGTGGCGATCCCCGGCTTCTACGACGGCATCACGGAGCTCACCGACCGCGAGCGGGAACTCTTCGCCGAGCTGCCCTTCGACGAGGAGAGCTGGCTGCGCACCGCCAAGTCGCACGGCACCCACGGCGAGGCCGGGCACACCACCCTGGAGCGCATCTGGGCCCGCCCCACCGCCGAGGTCAACGGCATAGGCGGCGGCTACCAGGGCGCGGGCAGCAAGACGATCATCCCGTCGTCCGCCGTAGTGAAGCTCTCCTTCCGGCTCGTCGCGGGCCAGGACAGGGACCGCATCGAAGAGGCGGTGCGCGCCTGGGCCGACGAGCGCGTTCCCGCCGGCATCCGCCACACGGTCAGGTTCGGCGCCGCCACGCGCCCGTGCCTGACCCCGCTCGAACACCCCGCCCTGCAGTCGGTCGTACGCGCGATGGGCCGCGCCTTCGAGCAGAAGATCCGCTTCACGCGCGAGGGCGGCTCGGGTCCGGCCGCCGACCTCCAGGACGTCCTCGGCGCCCCCGTGCTCTTCCTGGGCATATCCGTCCCCTCCGACGGCTGGCACGCGCCGAACGAGAAGGTCGAGATCGACCTGCTGCTCAAGGGCGTCGAAACGACGGCCTACCTGTGGGGCGACCTCGCGGAGAACTGGCGCGATGCCCCCTGAGAGCCCCCTGACCGCCGAGCGTGTCCTGCCGCACGCCCCGCCGCACGCCCTGCTGAACCGCCCATTCCATCGGGGGAGTTGGAAGCACCTGTGACCACCTGGACCGACCGCACCGCAGAACGGCCCGTCTCGCTGACCGTGCCGAGCGGCATCGACCGCGCCGCGCACCACCGCATGGACGAGGCGTGGCTGGCCGCCGCCTGGAGCCACCCCACGACCCGGGTCTTCGTGGTCTCCGGTGGCCAGGTGCTCATCGACGAGACGCCCGATGGCCGCACCGAACTGGTGATGACGCCGGCCTTCGAAGCACCGCTCACCGAGGAGCACCGCTACTTCCTGGGCACGGACGACGACGGCGTCAGCTATTTCGCGCTCCAGAAGGACTCCCTGCCCGGTCGCATGGACCAGTCGGCACGCCCGGCCGGCCTGCGCGAGGCGGGGCTCCTGCTCCCGCCCCGGGACGCGGGCCTGATGGTGCACGCCGTCGCCCTGGAGAACTGGCAGCGGCTGCACCGCTTCTGCTCGCGCTGCGGCGAGCGCACCGTCATCGCGGCGGCCGGCCACATCCGCCGCTGCCAGGCCTGCGGAGCCGAGCACTACCCGCGCACCGATCCCGCCGTGATCATGGCGGTCAGGGACAGCGAGGACCGCATCCTGCTCGGCCGCCAGGTGCACTGGCCCGAGGGACGCTTCTCCACGCTCGCCGGCTTCGTCGAGCCGGGGGAGTCCATCGAGCAGTCGGTGCGGCGCGAGGTCTTCGAAGAGGCGGGCGTCACGGTCGGCGACGTCGAGTACGTCGCGAGCCAGCCCTGGCCGTTCCCCTCCAGCCTGATGCTGGGCTTCATGGCCGACGCGACCTCCTCGGAGATCAACGTCGACGGCGAGGAGATCCAGGAGGCCCGCTGGTTCTCCCGGGAGGACCTGCGAGCCGCGTTCGAGTCCGGCGAGGTCCTGCCGCCCTACGGGATCTCGATCGCGGCCCGCCTGATCGAACTCTGGTACGGCAAGCCCCTCCCGAAGCCGGGGACGGTGGGCTGAGCCCTTGCCGAGTCGCGCCGCGCCGAACGCGGACAGCAGAAGGCCCCCGTACCCATCAAGTGGGCGGGGGCCTCTCCGCGTACACCTGCCCGCGTGCAGGGGGGCGGCTCAGACGGCCAGCGCCTGCTTGACCTGGGCCAACGAAGGGTTCGTCATCACGGACTCCGTGCCGGCGTCGGACACGACGAGGACCGTGGGAACCGTCTGGTTGCCGCCGTTCGCCTTCTCGACGAAGGCCGCCGAGTCCGGGTCCTGCTCGATGTTGATCTCGGTGTACCCGATGCCCTCGCGGTCCATCTGGCCCTTGAGGCGGCGGCAGTAGCCGCACCACGTGGTGCTGTACATCGTCACAGTGCCCGGCATGTCTCTTGTGCTCCTTCGTTGCTCGGGGTGCGTCATCGCAATGGATCGAACGTACGCGAGACGGCCACCATTCCCGCATTAGTACGACCGCCTCCGTCTGCCTGTGGACAACCCGGCTCACCCGTCCCGTGCGACCTGGCAGCATGGCGGGGTGACATCAGCAACGCACTCCACCCTCTTCCCGCAGGTTCCGGACTCTCCCGACGCGGTGCTCGACGGGCTCGACCCGGAGCAGCGCGAGGTGGCCACCGCCCTGCACGGGCCGGTGTGCGTCCTCGCCGGGGCAGGCACCGGCAAGACCCGGGCGATCACCCACCGGATCGCCTACGGGGTGCGCGCGGGGATGCTCCAGCCCGCGAGCGTGCTCGCCGTCACCTTCACCAACCGTGCCGCGGGCGAGATGCGCGGCCGCCTGCGCCAGCTCGGCGCCTCCGGCGTCCAGGCCCGTACCTTCCACTCCGCAGCCCTGCGCCAGCTCCAGTTCTTCTGGCCCAAGGCGGTCGGCGGCCCCCTGCCCCGGATCGTCGACCGCAAGATCAAGCTCGTCGCGGACGCGGCCGCCGCCTGCCGCATCCGCCTGGACCGCAACGAGCTCCGCGACCTCACCAGTGAGATCGAGTGGGCCAAGGTCACCCAGACCGTCCCCGCGGACTACCTGGCCGCCGCGGCCAAGTCGGGCCGCGACGTACCGCGCGACCCCGCCGAGATCGCCCAGCTCTACGCCGCGTACGAGGACCTCAAGCGCGACCGCGCGGTCATCGACTTCGAGGACGTGCTGCTGCTCGCCGTCGGCATCCTCCAGGACCGGCACGACATCGCCGAGCAGGTCCGCTCGCAGTACCAGCACTTCGTGGTCGACGAGTACCAGGACGTGAGCCCGCTCCAGCAGCGCCTCCTGGAGCTGTGGCTCGGGGACCGGGACAGTCTCTGTGTCGTCGGCGACGCCAGCCAGACGATCTACTCCTTCACCGGCGCGACCCCCGACCACCTGCTGAACTTCCGCACCCGCCACCCGGGCGCGACGGTGGTCAAGCTGGTCCGCGACTACCGCTCCACCCCCCAGGTCGTCCACCTCGCCAACGGCCTGCTCTCCCAGGCCCGCGGCCGCGCCGCCGACCACCGCCTGGAGCTGATCTCCCAGCGCGACCCCGGCACCGAACCGATCTACACCGAGTACGCGGACGAGCCGGCCGAGGCCGAGGGCGCCGCCCGCCGCATCCGCGCGCTCCTCGCCGACGGTGTCCCCGCCAGCGAGATCGCGGTCCTCTTCCGTACGAACTCCCAGTCGGAGATCTACGAGCAGGCGCTCGCCGACGCGGGCGTGCCCTACCAGCTCCGCGGCGCCGAGCGGTTCTTCGAGCGCACCGAGGTACGCGAAGCGGGCGCAGCCCTGCGCGGCGCGGCCCGCTTCGGAGGCAACGACTCCCTCCTGGACGACGTGGTCGACCTGCCGTCCCAGGTGCGAGCCGTGCTCTCCACGAAGGGCTGGACGACCGAGCCGCCCGCAGGCTCCGGAGCGGTCCGTGACCGCTGGGAGTCGCTGGCCGCGCTCGTGCGGCTTGCGGAGGACTTTGCGCGGGCCAAGCCGGAGGCGACCCTCGCCGACCTCGTGACCGAGCTCGACGAGCGGGCGAACGCCCAGCACGCCCCCACCGTCGAGGGCGTCACGCTGGCCTCGCTGCACGCGGCCAAGGGCCTGGAGTGGGACGCGGTGTTCCTGGTGGGCCTCGCCGAAGGCATGATGCCGATCACCTACGCCAAGACGGACGAGCAGATCGAGGAGGAGCGCCGCCTCCTCTACGTGGGAGTGACGCGTGCCCGCGTCCACCTCTCCCTCTCCTGGGCCCTCTCGCGCTCACCGGGCGGGCGGGCGGGCCGTCGCCCCAGCCGCTTCCTGGACGGGCTGCGGCCGGGCTCCGGAGCGGGCTCGGCGGCCCGTGCCGCGGGGGGCGGTCCCGGTGGTGTCGAGCGCGGCAGCGGCGGCGGGACCGGCACGGCGGCGACCCGCCGCCAGCGCAAGACCCGCACGCCGGCCAGGTGCCGGGTCTGCGGCAGGACCCTGACCGACGCGGGCGAGATGAAGCTCATGCGGTGCGAGGAGTGCCCGTCCGACATGGACGAAGGACTCTACGAGCGGTTGCGGGAGTGGCGATCCGGCCAGGCGAGGCAGCTGGGACAGCCCGCGTACTGCGTCTTCACGGACAAAACCTTGATCGCCATCGCGGAGGCCGTGCCCGAGGACGAGGGCGAGCTCGCCCGGATCCCCGGGGTCGGCGTCCGCAAGTTTCACCGCTTCGGCGCCGACGTGCTCGCCATCTGCGCAGGTCAGGAGTGTGTAAGGGGCGCCGAGGAAGAATGATTCAAACTCGTCGAAAAAATAGTTTGCGCATGCGCAAGGAAGACCCATAGGTTCTTAACACGGAAACGGCGGCTTCTCCGAAGCCCCGGTTCCGTGCTGTACTTGACAGTCCGCGGATCGGTTCCGGCCGATCCCCTAGACGCCGAGAGGAGGCGAATTCCAGTGATCAGCATCAACGAGAGCTTCATCAGCACCGCGAAAATGACCGATCGCTCGGTCGTCGCTTCCTGCCTGCTCGGCTTCTCGAACCAGGGCACCGGTCTGTCCGGCGGCATCCTCGCCGGCCGTTCGATGCCCGCCTCCCTGCCTCTCGCCGGTCTTCCCGTCCGTGAGGCCAATGGGGGCAATGAGCGACCGACCAAGGCACCGGAAGCAGCAGTAGCGGAGGCGCAGGCCCAGGCCTATGCCTTTGCGGCAGCCGGTGCCGGATTCCGGAAGCAGACGACGCAGCACCACACGATGTGGGCCTTCCGTGGGCTCGAACCCTGGAGTGATCCAGTCTGATCTCGATCAGACAGGCGCCTTCAGGGCCGCGGAACCCCACCCGGGATCCGCGGCCCTTCTGTTTTCCCCAAAACAGGGAGACAGAGCGAAGGGGCCGACAGCAAGACCCGGTACCAGCCGCCAACCGGCCGACCCAGGCCGGCACGACCCAGACGAGGAAAACACCACCGTGCAACTCGAAACGCACGCCCCGTCCGTACCGCCTTCACAGACGCTCCCCCCGCCCGCACCCACGGAGGACCCGACCTTGACTCCCCTCACCGCGCTCACCGCGCTCGACGACGCCATCGAGAACCTCGGCGTACCCGTTCCCTGCCGTGCCTACGACCCGGAGGTCTTCTTCGCGGAGTCGCCGGCCGATGTCGAGTACGCCAAGTCCCTCTGCCGTACCTGCCCGCTGATGGAGGCCTGCCTCGCCGGCGCCAAGGAGCGGCGTGAGCCCTGGGGCGTCTGGGGCGGCGAGCTGTTCGTCCAGGGGGTCGTCGTTGCCCGCAAGCGGCCGCGTGGCCGCCCGCGCAAGAACCCGGTCGTCGCATGAGTATCACCGGAACCATCGACCGCCCCCTGACGCACGACCCCAAGAAGCAGGCCCCGATGAAGGCAGCCACCAGCGAGCCCGCCGGCTCCGCCACCCCAGACTTCACCACCACCGGCGCGCACACCGTGCGCCAGAACAGGACCCGTGAGATGCAACTCATCCCAGAAGCCATGGCTCGTGCGCATATGCACGAACGCCTGCGTGAGGCCGAGGCCCAGCGCCCGGCCGAGCGCCTGATCGCGGCTCGCCGCATGCAGCGTCGCGCGGAGCGCGCCTCGCTGCGTGCCCGGCGCGCGATCGCCATAGCGGTCATGCAGTAAGAGCCGCGGAGGCGGCTCGGCACGACGAAAGACACACCGCGGGGGGCGGTCCGAACGGACCGCCCCCCGCGGTGCGTTGTACGCACCGATCCTCCCGGCACGGCGATAAGGTCGCCCGGTGGACCAGCAGAATCCCCGGCCGGCCAAGACAGAGGACCTCGTGTGCTCCCGCTGCGGCACGGTCGCCGACGGCACGCCACCGACCTGGACCTGCTCCGTCGAGAACGGCACACGCCACTACTTCTGCGACGCCTGCGCGCGGGACAACATCAGAGCCATCGAAGGGCGCCTCGACTCCGCCTGGTGGTGAGCCCGCCGCGGCTCAGGCCCCCGCTGCCGCGTCACTCTCCCGGGTCTCGGCTTCTTCGAGCCCCTCTTCCTCCGCGCCGTCCGTGGTGTCGTCGAGGTCGTCGACGAAGCCGGGCAGCCACTCCTCCAGCTCGTCCCGCATCCGCACCGTCGCGTTCAGCTGGCACAGCACACCGATCGTGCTCAGCGTCACGCGGTGTATCAGCAGATACGACGGGGGCAGGTTCAGGTGCTTGCCCAGCTGGTAGGCCGGGGAGCGCAGGTCGGCGACCCGGGCCGCCTGCGTGCGCATCCAGCCGCGGGTGAACGTGAACTCCTCCACCAGCATGGGCTCGATCATCGGCAGCAGGTAGTCGAGCACCGCGTCCGGGTCCAGCTCGATGGACTCCTTGATGAAGCCCTCCGCGCGCAGCATGTCGTAGACCGCTTCGGCCTCGCTGTCCTGCGTCATCCGCAGGGATTTCCCGATGGTCGGGGGCAGGCCGCCGGGCAGCCGGTCCACCGTGCCGAAGTCGAGGACCCCGAGGCGGTAGCCGTCCTTCTCGTCGGGCAGCAGCCGGAAGTTGCCGGGGTGCGGGTCGGCGTGCAGCAGCCCCGTCCGCGTCGGGCCGGAGAAGAGGAAGCGGGCCAGCAGCTGGCCCGCCCGGTCGCGCTGCTCCTGCGTGCCGTCCGCGATCACTTCCGACAGGGGAGTCCCGTCCATCCACTCGGTCACCAGGACCTGATCGCTCTGGTGCACCACCTGGGGCACCACCACATCGGGGTCGTCCGCGAACTCCTCGGCGTGGGCGCGCTGGGCCTGTGCCTCCAAGTCGTAGTCGAGCTCCTCCGAGACCCGGTCGCGCAGCTCCGCGATGAGCGGCTTGATGTCCATCCCCGGGATCAGCGGGCCGAGGAGCCGGGCGAACCGGCTGAGCTGGGTGAGGTCGGAGAGCAGCGCCTCGCCCGCTCCCGGGTACTGGACCTTGACCGCGACCTCGCGACCGTCCGCCCAGACGGCCCGGTGCACCTGCCCGATGGACGCGGCGGCCGACGGCTTGTCCTCGAACTCCAGGAACAGCTCGCGCCAGTCCTCGCCCAGACGCTCCCGGAGCACGGCGTGCACGGTGCGGGTGGGCATCGGCGGCGCCGCTTCCTGCAGCTTCGTCAGCGCCATGCGGTACGGCCCGGCGACCTCCTCCGGCAGCGCCGACTCGAAGACGGACAGCGCCTGCCCGAACTTCATGGCGCCGCCCTTGAGCTCGCCGAGCACCTTGAACAGCTGATCGGCCGTGCGCTGTTGCAGCTCACGCCCGACGATCTCTGCGGACTTGCCCCCGATCCGCTTGCCGAGCCCCCAGGTCGCGCGCCCCGCGAAGCCGAGTGGCAGCGCGGCCAGTTTGGCGGTACGGGTGACCGCCTTCCGGGGAAGATCAGACATGCGCCCCTCCAAGTCCCAGACAGCCGCGCCTTGTCAGGCGGTTACCCGGCCATTGTTGCGTGCGGCTTCGCCCCGTCGGTGAGCCGATCCCCCTTAACGGACAAGCCCGCCCCACAAGAGCATGATGGATGCGGCCAAATCGGGCTCGAGCGCCACTCGAATCCAGGGACGGAGGCCGTCCAGCGCGCCCCCGCACACGTGGAGGACTCCCCGTCCAGAAAGGCGAGGGCGTGCCCCGCCACCAGTCCGGCGACCGAGGTCGACAGGGCCAGGTCGCAGGCGGGCACCTGGTGCGCGGGCCCCGAGCGCCACTGGGCCAGCATCCGAGGCCAGGTGGGATCGAGGTCGGAGCGCTGCCGCAGCAGACACTCCGCGCACGCGGTCGCCCCCGGCAGGACCAGGGGACCCACCACGCCCGTCCCCTCGATCACTCCCGCGTACAGATGGGGCGTACCGGACGCGAGCAGGTCCTCGGCGGCGGCGGGCTGCGGAGCGTAGGCGTCCAGGCCGTCGCGCGGGGTGATGATCACGAGGGAGAGTCCCTCCGCCTGCTCCGGCTCGACGGTCTGCCGGGGTGGTCGACCGGGTGCGGACTGTCGCACGATCCGGCGCGCGGTCGTGTCCCTGCGCTCCCCGACGGACTCGGCGGGCAGGCCGCCCGGCGCGACGTCCCACGGCTGCACGTGTCCGCCGTCCAGCACGTCGACCCGGCCCACCCCCGCGCCCGACAGGACCGAGGCCACGACGCTGCCCACCCGTCCGGCGCCCCGGACCCGCACACGCATCGTCCGGCGCGCCGCGATCTTCGCGATCGCACTGCCCGGCTCCGGGGACAGCAGCGACAGCGAGGCCAGGTCCGCCCGCAGCCGGTCCATGACCTCGCCGCGCCTGCGCAGGGACTCGGCCGCGGGTCCGCCGCCGGTCGCGTCGTCGAGGAGGCCGGCCCGCGCGAGCTCGCCGAGCAGCCGGTCGACATGCCCGTCCGGCAGTCCCATCCGCCGCGCCTCCTCGCGCAGCAGATCCAGCCCGCGAGTGCCGTCCAGCAAGGTCAGAAAGCTGCCCGTCGCCGTGTCCATCGGTCCCAGAACCAGGGCGTGCGCGGGCGCCACGCCGAACTGCACGGTGCGGAGATCCCGCCAGCCGCGCCGCAGCGCCGGCTTCACGATCGGATGCATGTCGTCCCCCGTCGGCCGGTCGGCGCGAACCCGTCCGTCGCGTCGATCGAATGCCAGAATGCGCGCCTCAGCGGACGCCTGCGTCGCGTTGTCCACAGGCGGTGGATATTCGTCGTACTAATCCAGCGCATGGGGAGCGGAACAGCGCCGAACCGCCCCGGAGGCGGGACTTCCCCCATGCCCAGCGGGTAACGTCGGGGCGTGCCCGCCGACTCGTCCTCACGCGTCGCTGGGGAGACCTCGGCGCGCCGTGCCGGAACTCCGCAGCGCAGCACGACCAGCCCCTCGCCGTCCGGCGCGGGAGCGAGCGCGGTCGAGGTCAGACGGAGCGCACGCCGTCGCAGAACGGTCTCCGCGTACCGGGAGGGCGATCGCACCGTCGTCCTCATCCCCGCCCGCATGTCCGAGGCGGAGGAGCAGCGCTGGGTCAACGTGATGCTCGACAAGCTCGCCGCGCAGGAGAGCAAGCGCCTCCTCGGCGACTCGGAGCTCGCCGAGCGTGCCCAGCAGCTGTCCGCGCAGTACTTCGACGGTCGGGCGAGGCCCGCGTCGGTTCGCTGGGTCACGAACCAGAACACCCGCTGGGGCTCGTGCACCCCCGCCGAGGGCAGCATCCGTCTTTCGCACCGGCTTCAGGGGATGCCCGAGTACGTCGTGGACTACGTCCTCGTCCATGAGCTCGCCCATCTGCTCGTCCCCGGCCACGGCCCGCGCTTCTGGCATCTGTTGGAGGCCTACCCCCGTACCGAGCGGGCCAGGGGATACCTAGAAGGTGTGGTCGCGGCCGACCGTCTGCCCCATTTGCCCGCCGCCCGCGAGGAGTGAACGTCCGCCGGGTCCCGCGGTTGTGTAGCGGGTCTGTACCGGCTTGGCTCGCCGTCGGACTTTGCGGTTAGCCTGACGCGACGCATTCACATTCGGGATGGGGGACGGTCGTTACGTATGGCCAGGGAATTCCAACGCGGCCACAAGGCCAAGATCAGTGACCTCACAGCGGGCACCGATCTGTACGTGGGCGTACAGATCTCGGCACCCGGGCTGACCTTCGACATCAGCTGCTTCGGCCTGGACGCGAGCGAACGGCTCTCGGACGACCGTTACTTCATCTTCTTCAACCAGCCGAAGTCGCCCGAGGAGTCGATCCAGCTCCTGGGCGCGCAGGCCGGCGACTCCGAGTCCTTCCGCGTCACGCTCGACCGCATACCGCAGCAGATCCAACGGCTGTCGTTCACGGCGACGATCGACGGTGCCGGGCAGATGTCGCAGGTCGCCTCCGGGTACGTCCGGATCGTCGCGGGCGGCGAGGAAGTGGCCCGCTACGCCTTCAGCGGTACGGAGTTCTCCACGGAGCGCGCCGTCATGCTGGGCGACTTCTACCTGAAGGACGTCTGGCGGTTCGCCGCGATCGGCCAGGGCTTCGACGGCGGGCTCGACGCCCTCCTGAAGAACTTCGGCGGCGAGGTCGCCGAGGAGGCGCCCGCCGCCGCGCAGCCGCAGGCCGGGGCCCCCTCCTTCGCGCCGCCCGCGCAGGCCGCGACGCCGCCCGCGTTCGGCGCCCCCGCGGGAGCCGCGCCGGCTCAGGCACCCGCCCCGTCCCCCGCGCAGAACGTCGCGCCGCCGCAGGGCACCACCCCGCCCCCGGCCCCCGCCGACCCGTCGGTGCACGCCGCGCAGACCGTCGTGGCGCCGCTGAACCAGCCGCCCGGGGGAGCGGTGCCGCCCCCGCCGCCGCCCGCTCCGTACGGCCAGCCCGGCCAGCAGCCCCCGCAGCAGCAGCCGCAGTTCGGCCAGGTGCCCGGCCAGCAGCAGGCGCCGGGCCAGAGCGCGCCGCTGCCCCCCGGCTACGGCCAGCCGCCGCAGGCCCCCACGCCCGCGGGCTACGGCCAGCCGCCCGCCGCCCCGATGCCGCCCGGCTACGGCCAGCAGCCCCAGAGCGGCCGGCTCCCCGGCCAGCAGGGTGGTGCCCCGCAGGCCGCCGGTGTCGCCGCGGCCCTCCAGAAGTACCGGGAGGCCCCCACCGGCCAGCGCTGGACGCAGCAGAACGAGAAGCTGGTCCGCGTCGACCTGGGCGTCGCCGACCAGCCGATCCTCGCCCGCCAGGGCAGCATGGTGCTCTACCAGGGCAAGGTCGAGTTCAGCTACAAGGGCGCGGGCTTCGCGGGCCGCATCGTGGGCAACGCCACCGGCCAGGAGATGCAGCTGATGCGCTGCTCCGGCCGCGGCCAGGTCTTCCTCGCCGAGGAGGGCACCCACCTGCACCCCATCGAGCTCCAGGGCGACGCGATCTGTGTCTCCGCGGAGAACGTCCTCGCCTTCGACGAGTCGCTGCAGCACGAGGTGCGCAGGATCGAGGGCCACGGGATCCCCGGCGGCGCGCTGTTCGTCATGCAGTTCCAGGGCACCGGCACGGTCATCCTCAAGACCCACGGCGTGCCCGTCGTCCTGCCCGTCACGCCGACGACGTTCGCCGACTGCCACGCGGTCGTCGCCTGGTCGGCCGCCGCACAGGCGATCGTTTCCAGCCAGGTACGGCTGCGCAGCAACGCGTACGCGGGCTCCACGGGGGAGAGCGTGAATCTCCAGTTCCGTGGCGCGCCCGGCAATTTCATCGTCGTCCAGCCGTTCGAGGTCTGAGGGAGCCCGTCATGAATCAGCAGCTCGCGGGCTTTGCTCCCGCACCCGTCGCCGCCCGCATGGAGAACCACGGCCACCACATGCTCAAGGTGGCCATGCAGACGGGCAACGACCTCCTCGCGCGCGTGGGATCGATGGTCGCCTACGAAGGGTTCGTGCAGTACGAGCCGAATCCGCCCGCCGTCCGTCAGGTCGCGCGCGAGTGGATGACCGGTGAGGGCGCGCCCCTGATGAAGTGCTCCGGAGACGGCCTTCTCTACCTCGCCGACTACGGGGCGGACGTCGTCGTCATCAATCTGGCGGGCGACGCCCTCTCGGTGAACGGCACCAACCTGCTCGCCTTCGACGCGTCCCTCCAGTGGGGCGTCGAGCGGGTCAAGGGCATGGCCAAGTTCGCCGGCCAGGGCCTGTGGAACGTCAAGATCTCCGGCCAGGGCTGGGTCGCACTGACCTCCCGCGGCACCCCGATCGTCGTCGACTGCGGCCGCGGCGAGGACGAGACGTACGTCGACCCGGACGCCCTGATCGCCTGGTCCCCGAACCTGAAGGTGAAGGGCAAGCGCAGCTTCAAGGCCGGCTCCCTGATCGGGCGCGGCAGCGGTGAGGCCTACCAGATGGGCTTCTCCGGAGAGGGCATCGTCGTCGTACAGCCCAGCGAGGACAGCACCGACCGTCTCCGAGCACGGGGCTGAGGGGGAGCAGGACACCATGCAGAGCCCACTTTTCGCGCATGCCGAGCAGCAGACGCAGGAGCGCTACTCCGTACAGAACCCGCAGCTGCTGCGGGTCTCCCTGGAGGGCCACGACGACATCCTGGCCCGCAAGGGCGCCATGGTCGCCTACCAGGGACTGATGGAGTTCGACGCCGAGTACCAGAGCCAGGGCAACCAGCGGGCCCGGGCACACACGGGCGAGGGCCTGGACCTGATGCGCTGCCACGGGCAGGGCACGCTCTACCTCGCCAACCTCGCCCAGTACATCCACGTGGTCGACATCGACCAGGACGGCCTGACCGTGGACAGCAGCTACGTCCTCGCGATGGACTCGTCGCTGACCCACCAGGTCATCGCCGTGGACAGCCAGTACGGCATCTCGGGATCCGGCAAGTACCAACTCAACATCACCGGACGCGGCAAGGTCGCCCTGATGACGTCGGGCCAGCCCCTGATGCTGCAGGTCACCCCGGACCGCTACGTCAACGCCGACGCCGACGCGATCGTCGCGTGGTCCAACGGCCTGCGCGTCCAGATGCAGGCCCAGACCCACTCCTCGGGCGTCTGGCGGCGCCGCGGCAACACCGGTGAGGGCTGGGAGCTCAGCTTCATGGGCCAGGGCTACGCGCTCGTGCAGCCCAGCGAGATGCTGCCGCCGCAGAACGCGAACATCGGGCAGGGCGCCCGGGCGCAGTTCGGGATGGGCCAGCAGGGCGCCCGGGGGCAGAACCAGGGCAACGTCTGGAGCTAGTCGCACGGTATGAGGAAGGGGCGTGGGGACCCGCGGGCCGTATGTGGCTGGTCGCGCCGTCCCCGCGCCCCTTTCATGAGCGCGCTCCGCTACAGGCGTGCTCTTGTCGCCTCGACGAGACGCACGACGGAGTCATCCGCCACCCCCGCCACCTCGTCGTAGGCGAACCAGCGCAGATCCAGTGACTCGTCGCTGATCGCCTCGACCGCGTCGGAGGGGGCCAGCGCCGCGTACTGCACGTCCAGGTGCTGTGTGCACGGGCCGGGGATCGGGTGCCGGTCGAGGCGGACCGGACCGCCCGCGAGGAGCGTCAGGCCCGGCACTCCGGACTCCTCCGCGGCCTCACGCAGCGCCGCCGCGGCCAGTGTCGCGTCGCCCGGCTCGCAGTGCCCGCCCATCTGGAGCCACATCCGCAGCTTCTTGTGCAGGGTCAGCAGCACGCGCCCGCGCGAGGGGTCGATCACCAGGGCGCTGGCCGTCACATGGCCGTCCGTGCAGGACTTCCACATGCCGTCGTCGCCGTGCGTGGACAGGTGGTCCAGATAGACCTGGCGCAGCTCGGGCTGGTCCTCGTACCCCTTGAGCACGAGGACCGTGTCGTCGTACAGACTCACTTGCCGTCTTCGTCCTTGTCGCCCGTGTCGCCCTTGTCGTTCTGGTTGGTCCTGTCGCTCTCGGCGCCCTCGTCCTTGGTGAGGTCGGGCTTCGCGGAGCCACCGGCCGCCTCGCCGAGCATCTTGTCCAGCTCGGAGAAGTCCAGCTGCTCGTGGTGGACGAAGCCGTCCGGGTCGTCCAGGTCGGAGGCGGTCGGCAGCATGTCGGGGTGCTCCCACAGGCCGTCACGGCCGTCGACACCACGCGCGTCCGTGAGCGAGGCCCACAGACGCGAGGCGTCCCGCAGCCGGCGCGGGCGCAGCTCGAGCCCGATCAGCGTGGCGAACGTCTGCTCCGCGGGACCGCCCGTCGCGCGGCGGCGGCGCAGCGTCTCCCGAAGGGCGTCAGCGGACGCCAGGCGCGGCTTGGCGGCGGCGTGCACCACCGCGTCCACCCAGCCTTCGACGAGCGCGAGAGCCGTCTCCAGACGGGCCAGAGCGGCCTTCTGGGCCGGGGTGTCCTCCGGCTGGAACATGCCCTGCTGGAGCGCCTCCTGCAGCTGCTCCGGATTCTGCGGGTCGAGCTGGCCGACCACGTCCTCCAGCTTGGCCGTGTCGACCTTGATCCCGCGGGCGTAGCCCTCGACGGCGCCGAACAGGTGCGAGCGCAGCCACGGGACGTGGGCGAAGAGCCGCTGGTGGGCGGCCTCGCGCAGCGCCAGGTAGAGCCGCACCTCGTTCTTGTCGATGCCCAGGTCCTTGCCGAAGGCCTCGATGTTCACCGGGAGCAGCGCGGCCTTGCCGGACGGGCCGAGCGGCAGGCCGATGTCGGTCGAGCCGACGACCTCGCCCGCGAGCACGCCCACGGCCTGCCCGATCTGCTGGCCGAACATGGCGCCGCCCATGGAGCGCATCATGCCGATCAGCGGGCCCGCCATGGCCTGCATCTCCTCGGGCAGCACATCGCCCATGGCCAGGCCGACACGCTCGGCGACCGGGTCGACGAGCTCCTTCCAGACCGGCAGGGTCGCCTCGACCCACTCGGCGCGGCTCCACGCCACGGCCGTGCCGGACCCGGAGGGCAGCGACGTCGCGTCGTCCAGCCACAGGTCGGCCAGGCGCACGGCCTCCTCGACGGCGGAGCGCTCGGCGGGGCCGACGCTCGCGTCCTTGGTGCCGTCCGCCGTGCCCTGGGACACGGTCTGCCGGGCGATGTCCTTGGCCATGTCCCAGTTCACCGGGCCGCCCTCGTACGAGAGCATCTGGCCGAGCTGCTGGAACGCCGCACCCAGGTCGTTCGGGTTCATCGAACCGAACATCGCTGCGAACGGGTTGTCGCCGGCTCCGGCGCCGCCCGCTCCGGGCAGGGCTCCGAAACCGAACGGGTTCGCGGGGCCACCGGCTCCCTGGCCCCCTCCGGGGGTGTCCTTCTTCTTGCCCTCGTCGCCGTCGTCCGGCTCCTCCGGCGGAAGGCCGAATCCGAATGGGGTGTCACTCACGGGATTCCTCGGCTCGTCAGGCCGCCGGTATCGTTCCGGCGGCGGCGCTACAACACCACCCAGCGTAGACACCGTGACGGGATCGGGCCTCGGTGCTTCGCCGACTCATGGCCTGCGGCAGGATGGATGCCACCTGGTAGGTACGCGTCATTCGCGTACGTACTGAAGACAACCGCTGGAGACGCCCGGTGAGTTCCCCAGATCCACAGGTTCGCGCAGCGCGAAACCCCTCAACCCAGGCCCCCGTCCGCGGGCCGGTGGTCGCCGTCACCGGCGCCGCCTCCGGAGTGGGCGCGCTGCTGACCGAGCGCCTTGCCGCGTCGGAGGAGATCAAGCAGGTCATCGCCATCGACGAGCGCCGGGGCGACTGCACCCAGGCCCAGTGGCACATCCTGGACGTACGGGATCCGGCCATCGCGGAGAAGCTGCGCGGCGCGGACGTCGTGGTGCACCTGGCGCTCGATCTCGACCTGGAGACCGACGGCGCGGCCCGTACCGCGTACAACGTACGCGGAACCCAGACCGTCCTGACCGCCGCGGCGGCGGCAGGCGTCCACCGCGTCGTCCTGTGCACCTCGGCGATGGTCTACGGAGCGCTGGCCGACAACGAGCTGCCCCTCTCCGAGGACGCCGAGCTGCGTGCCACCGCCGAGGCCACCGGCGTCGGCGACCTCCTGGAGGTCGAGCGGCTCGCCCGCAGGGCGCCCCGCGCGCACCCCGGCCTCAACGTCACCGTCGTACGCCCCGCGACCCTGGTCGGCGGCACGGACACGGCCCTCACCCGCTACTTCGAGTCGCCCCGCCTCCTGGTCGTGGCCGGCTCCCGGCCCGCCTGGCAGTTCTGTCACGTCGAGGACCTGTGCAGCGCGCTGGAGTACGCGGCCCTGGAGAAGGTCGACGGCGAGCTCGCCGTCGGCTGCGACGGCTGGCTGGAGCAGGAGGAGGTCGAGGAGCTCAGCGGGATCCGGCGCATGGAGCTGCCCTCGGCGGTCGCGCTCGGCGCCGCCGCGCGCCTGCACCGCATCGGCCTCACCCCGTCCCCTGCCGGTGACCTCGCGTACACGATGTACCCCTGGGTGGTCAGCGTCAGCGGGCTGCACGACGCCGGGTGGCGCCCGCAGTGGACCAACGAGGAGGTCCTCGCGGAGCTGCTGGAGGAGGTCGCGGGACGGCGCACCGTGGCCGGTCGCCGGCTCGGCCGCAAGGACGCCACGGCCGCGGGCGCGGCGGGTGCGACGGTCGCCCTGCTGGGCGCGGCTGCGGTGGTGCGCAGGGCGCGGAAGGCGCGGCGCAGGATCTGAGAGGCCCGCACGCCGTCGTCCCGAGCCGTCGCCCCGCGGGCAGCCCCTCCTGTAGGGAGCTCCAAGGCGACACGCGCGCGTGCAGGTCGAAAGGTCTATTCCGTGACGCCCGTGCCGTACGGCACCATGGCGGCATGGCACGCACCACGATGGACCACCCCGGCGAGCAGGCCGCGCCCGACCCGATCCGCCTCCTGGCGATCCGCGACACCCCGCTCTCCCTGGACGAGGTGTTCCGTGCGGTCGGCGACGACGCGGCGGGCGGCACGGCGCTCTTCGTGGGGACCGTGCGCAACCACGACGGCGGTGCGGACGTCGACGAGCTGGGGTACTCGACGCACCCCACCGCCGAGGCCGAGATGCGCCGGGTGGCCGAGAAGGTCGTCGCCGAGTACCCGGTGCGTGCCCTGGCCGCGGTGCACCGCGTCGGGGACCTCGCCGTCGGCGACCTCGCGGTGGTCGTGGCCGTCTCCTGCCCGCACCGTGCCGAGGCCTTCGACGCCTGCCGCAAGCTGATCGACGACCTCAAGCACGAGGTGCCGATCTGGAAGCACCAGCGCTTCTCCGACGGCAAGGAAGAGTGGGTCGGCGCCTGTTGAACGGGGCGGGGGAGTGACCCCCGCGACGCGGGGGGCCTCCGAGATGCGATTGGCCCGTGTGGCTCGGGTTGCGTAACCCGACCCCTGCCGTGAGCGTTGACCATGCGGATGGTTAATCTGCTGATCAGTCAGTTGCGGTGGCTCATGGGGTCGGGAGGTCGACATGGCATCACTTGCCTGGTTGCTGATTCCGGTCCTGGCAGCCGTCGGTGCGGGGTTGTGGGGCAGCTGGGCCGCCCGCAACCGCAAGTCCGGGCGGACGGGTGACGTCACCGAGCTCAACGGCTACGCCGCCTTCCGCGAGGCGATGGAGAAGTCCTACGTCCCGGCATCCTCGACGATCGTGGACCCCGCGACCGCCGAGCCGGCCGGCTCGGCAGAGGCAGCAGTGGTCGCGGAGCCACCCGCGACGGCCGGCGCGATGGAGAAGTCGCCCACCAGGACGTAGCCCCCGCCCGCACCCGCCGTGCGGGCCGCACCTCGGGAGTTCCCCGTACGGACCGGCCCCAGGGGTGCTCTCACAGGCAGGTCCCGTACTGTCGTTCCATGCCACGCCGCACCGCGACGATGCTCGCCTCCACCCTGATGCTGATCGCGCTGCTCTGCGCCGGAGTGCTCATCAAAGTGCCGTACTCCGAGATGTCCCCCGGCCCCACGGTGAACACCCTCGGCGACCACGACGGCGAACCGGTGCTGCAGATCTCCGGGCACAAGACGTACCCGACGACCGGCAACCTCAACATGACGACGGTCAGGGTCACCAGCGCGGACTACAACATGAACATCGCGGAGGCTGTCTACGGGTGGCTGGCGCACGACAACATCGTGGTGCCGCACGACACGCTCTACCCGGACGGCAAGACCGAGCAGCAGTCCTCCCAGGAGAACGCCGAGGAGTTCAGCGAGTCCCAGGAGAGCGCCAAGGTCGCGGCGCTGCGGCAGCTGAAGCTCCCGGTGGAGTCCCAGGTCATCGTCTCGACCGTCTCCAAGGGCGACCCGGCCGAGGGCAAGCTGCACGCGGGCGACGTCATCCGCAAGGTGGACGGCAAGCCCGTCAAGGAGATGGCCGACGTCTCCAAGCTCGTCACCGAGCGCAAGCCCGGCGATCCCGTCACGTTCACGATCGTCCCGGTCAAGGCCGCGGCCGCCGCCGAGAAGGCGGGCAAGGAAGCGACCGAGACCGAGGACATCAAGATGACGACGAAGGAGTCGGAGAAGTACCCGGGCCGCGCGGTCGTCGGCATCGAGGCGGGCACCGACCACACCTTCCCGTTCACGATCGACATCAAGCTGGCCGACGTGGGCGGCCCCAGCGCCGGCCTGATGTTCGCCCTCGGCATCGTCGACAAGCTGACCCCGGACGACCTCACCGGCGGCAAGTTCGTGGCCGGCACCGGCACCATCAAGGACAACGGCAAGGTCGGCCCGATCGGCGGCATCGAGATGAAGACGGTCGGCGCGCGCGACAAGGGCGCCGAGTACTTCCTCACGCCGAAGGACAACTGCGCGGCCGCCGCCCGCGACATCCCCGACGGCCTCACCCTGGTCAAGGTGGACACCATCGCCGACGCCGTGAAGTCCCTGAAGAAGCTCCGCAAGGGCGACACCGCCGACCTGCCGAAGTGCACCACGGGCTGACGGCCCCACCCGCGAGACAGCTGTGCGCGGGTGGGGGAGCCCCACCCGCGCACAGAACGAACACGGACGTACCGCTACGCGAACGTCGCCGCCAGCGCCTCCGCCAGACCCGGCACCAGGTCCGAGCCGGTGAGGACCTCGGTCGGCGAGTCCTTCTCGCGCAGCCGCAGCGCGGAGTCGCGGGCGCCGTCACGGAGCACCGCCACCGTCATGCGGACCTCCTGGCGGTCCGGGTGCTCGGCCACCCACTTCGCCAGCTGCGCCTCGCCGAGCCCCTCCGGGACGGACGTCTCCGCGGACGGCGGCAGCATCAGGCGCTCCACCGTGAGGGCGCAGCCCGCCACCGCGTCCGGCCAGGCGATGGTGCCGAGGAACTCGTCCAGCGGCTTGTCGGCGGGAATCTCCTCCTGCTCGATGGGGGTCAGGCCGGCGTGCTCCACGCCGTCGTCGAGGCCGAGCTGGGAGGCGAGGCCGGGTTCTTGGGTACGCAGTCGCGCCGTGTCGACCAGCGCGAAGAGGCGGGCGGGCCGGTCCCAGCCGAGGCCGGAGACGTACTCGTCGATCTCGAGCACCGCCCGAGTGAGGGGGCTCGCTGCCATGGGAGTGTTGGACATGGTCACAATCCTGCCTCGTTAGTCCCGAGAAACGGGAACCGAGTAAAGCGTAGGTAAGTTGCATAGGTGTGGGTCCGCGATCTCGGGGGCCTGACGGACCAACAGAGAATCAACAGCGAACTTCGAGGTGCGCACCTTGGCTTTCCAGATGCCGGACCGCGGCGGAGGCCCGACGGGGCCACGGATCAGAGTGGGCCGACCCTCCCGGCGCGTCCGGACCCTGCTCATGACACTGGGGGTCCTCGCCGTACTGGCCATGGCCTTCGTCATGTTCTCCGGGTTCTGGACGGACTGGTTGTGGTACCGCTCTGTCAAGTACTCATCGGTCTTCACGACCACCCTGTGGACCAAGATCGGCCTGTTCTTCGTCTTCGGCCTGCTCATGGCCGTCGCCGTCGGCGTGAACATCTGGCTGGCGCACCGGCTGCGCCCGCCGCTGAGCGCCATGTCGATGGAGCAGCAGAGCCTCGACCGGTACCGCATGGGCATCGCCCCGTACAAGAAGTGGCTGCTCATCGGGATCACCGCCCTGGTGGGGCTGATCGCCGGAGCGTCCGCCGCGGGGCAGTGGCGCACCTGGCTCCTGTGGGTCAACGGCGTGTCCTTCGGCCAGAAGGACCCCCAGTTCCACATGGACGTGTCCTTCTTCGCGTTCGACCTGCCCTGGTACCGCTTCCTGCTCGGCTTCGGCTTCGCGGCGACGGTGCTCTCCCTGGTCGCCGCCGCCCTGACGCACTACCTGTACGGCGGGCTGCGGATCACCAGCCCGGGCGCGCGCGCGACCGCCGCGGCCACCGGCCACCTCTCGGTGCTGCTCGGCGTCTTCGTGTCGCTCAAGGCCATCGCGTACTGGCTCGACCGGTACGGCCTGGCGGTGAAGTCCAGTGACTTCAAGGCGACGGACAACTGGACCGGCCTGAAGTACGTCGACGCGAACGCGTACCTGCCGGCGAAGACGATCCTGTTCTGCATCGCCGTCATCTGCGCGATCCTCTTCTTCGCGACGCTCTGGCGGCGCACCTGGCAGCTGCCCGTGATCGGCTTCGGCCTGATGGTGCTCTCGGCGATCCTCATCGGCGGGCTCTACCCCGCGATCGTCCAGAAGTTCCAGGTCCAGCCGAACGAGCAGGCCAAGGAAGCGCCGTACATCGAGAAGAACATCGAGGCCACCCGCGACGCCTACGGCATCAACGGCGTGAAGCCCGAGGAGTACAAGGGCGCGGGCAAGGTCGAGGAGGACCCCAAGAAGAAGCGCGAGGACGCGGACACGGCGGCCAACTACCGCCTGAACGATCCGAACATCGTCTCGCCGACCTTCCAGCAGCTGGAGCAGGAGCGCAGCTACTACCAGTTCCCCAGGACGCTGGACGTGGACCGCTACAACGGCCAGGACACCATCGTCGGCCTGCGCGAGCTGAACGTGAACAAGCTCGACAAGCGGAACTGGATCAACGACCACTTCGCCTACACCCACGGGTACGGCATGGTCGCCGCCAAGGGCACGGAGACGAAGCCCGGCTCCAAGGGCGCCCCGGCGTTCACCGAGTCCGGCCTGCCCACCAGCGGCGAGTTCGGTGAGTACGAGCAGCGGATCTACTACGGCGAGAAGACCTCGCAGTACTCGATCGTGGGCGGGCCCCAGAAGGAGCTCGACTACGAGGAGAACGGCGGCGGACAGAAGACGTACAGCTACAAGGGCGACAGCGGCGTCAACCTCTCCAACCCGATCAACCGCGCCGCGTACGCGGTGTCCTTCGGAGAGCCGCAGATCCTCTACTCCGGCGCCATCGGCGACGGGTCGCGGATCCTGTACAACCGCACGCCCAAGGAGCGCGTCGAAGCGGTGGCCCCCTGGCTGACCATCGACGGAGACGTCTATCCGACGGTGGTCGACGGCCGCATCCAGTGGGTCGTCGACGCCTACACGACGAGCAACGGCTATCCGTACGCCTCGCGGACCACGCTCGGCGACACCACCGCCGACTCGCTGTCGCAGGCCGACAGCCAGCGCACGGTGATCGCCCAGCAGAACCAGGTCAACTACATCCGGAACTCGGTGAAGGCGACCGTCGACGCGTACACCGGTGACGTCAAGCTCTACACCTGGGACGAGAAGGACCCGGTCCTGAAGACCTGGAAGAAGGCGTTCCCGGGCACCGTCAAGGACAAGAGCGAGATCCCGCCGAAGCTGATGGACCACCTGCGCTATCCGCAGGACATGTTCAAGGTCCAGCGCGAACTGCTCACCAAGTACCACGTCACCGACCCGGGCCAGTTCTACAACGCGAGTGACGCCTGGCAGGTGCCGAACGACCCGACGAAGAAGGACGACAGCGCGGTCCCGCCGTACTACCTGTCCATGAAGTCGCCGGGCCAGACGCAGCAGCAGTTCTCCCTGACGACGACGTTCACCCCCAGCGAGCGACCCAACCTACGGGCGTTCATGACGGTCGACGCCGACGCCAGAAGCAAGAACTACGGCCAGATGCAGCTGCTCAGAGTCCAGGGCGACGTCGACGGACCCGAACAGGTGCAGAACAAGCTGAACTCCATGACGGAGGTCGGCAACTTCGTCCGGGACATGAAGGGCGCCGACTCCGACGTCCTCTACGGCAATCTGCTGACCGTGCCACTGGACGACGGCTTCCTGTACGTCGAACCCGTCTACGTACAGGGACGCAAGTCGGCGTATCCCCTCCTGAAGAAGGTCGCGGTGTCGTACGGCACGGAGACCGCCTTCGCGGACTCCCTCAGTGACGGCCTCAACCAGGTCTTCAACGCCGAGGGCACCACCAAGCCACCGGGTGACGGGGACGAGCCGACCAAGCCGCCCAAGACGAACGACCCGACGGTCCAGGCCGCGCTCGACGACGCCCAGGAGGCGTTCGAGGACGGCGAGAAGGCCATGAAGGACGGCGACTGGAAGGCGTACGGCGAGGCCCAGGACCGCCTCCAGACGGCTCTGGAGCGGGCCGAGGAGGCCTCGGCGAAGGCGGCCGAGAAGAGCAGCAAGGGCACCGACAAGAACGCCGACAAGAGCGCTGACAAGGCCGCGGACAAGAAGGAGTCCACGGACAAGGAAGCGGACAAGGAAGGCGACGCCGGAGCGGGGAGCACCGGCTAGCGGGTGGTCGAGCACCACCTCCGCGCCGTGGTACGGTTTGATCACAACGGCGCGGGGTGGAGCAGCTCGGTAGCTCGCTGGGCTCATAACCCAGAGGTCGCAGGTTCAAATCCTGTCCCCGCTACTGCAAGGTGAAGGCCCGGATCCTTACGGATCCGGGCCTTCGTCGTGTGTGCCGGTGCCTGTCGTGTGCGGGTGTCCTATGCCAAGAAATGCGAACGGTGCTCGGTCGGGGGAGAGTTGGGAAAACTGTGTTTGACTTATCTCTCTGTGGGCATGTCGACAAAACGCTGAAGTGACCTCACTGGCTGCGGTATACCAGGTGTACCCAGGTTGCAGGTGGTGCGACGATGGACGTTATGGGGGACAAGGCAACTCTGTTGGAGACAGGGCGGTTTGTGCAGCCGGCCGACCGGGAGGATCCCGGGGCGGCCGCCGAGGAGATGCGTCATCGACTGGCCGCCGAGGCCGGCGACGTGGACGCGATGAGTGTTCTGGGAAGTCTCCTGCTGCGCCGCGGTGATCTCGACGGTGCCGAATCTCTGCTGCGCGCGGCGACCGCCGAGGGCGACCGCGCCGCCGCCAACAACCTCGGTGTCCTGCTCCACCAGCGCGGATACGCCGACGAGGCGGCCGGCTGGTGGCGGGTCGCCGCCGTGGCCGGTTCCGCGCCGGCCGCGCACGCGCTCGGCCGGCACCACCGCGAGCGCGGCGACGAGCCCGCCGCCGAGTACTGGCTGCGCCAGGCCGCCGAGCAGGGCCACACCCTCGGGGCGTACGCGCTCGCCGACCTCCTGGAGCACCGCGGCGACGTCGGCGCCGAACGCTGGATGCGGACCGCCGCCGAGCGGGGCCACCGCGAGGCCGCGTACCGCCTGGCCCGCGCGCTCGACCGACGGGCCGACGACGAGTACCCCGAGCGCTCCGCGCGCGGGGAGCGGGCCGAGCGGGCGGACGACGACGCGCGCACGCCCGCCGACGAGGCCGAGCAGTGGTACCGCCAGGCGGCCGCCCGCGGGCACCGCCGTGCCGCGCTGCACCTCGGCGCGATCCTGGAGCGCCGCGGCGAGCTGAAAGAGGCCGGCCGCTGGTACCTCAACTCCGCCAAGGACGGCGAGTCCCGTGCGGCCTGCGCCCTGGGGTTCCTGCTCCGGGACGCGGGCGACGAGGAGAGCGCCGCCGTCTGGTGGCTCAAGGCCGCCCAGGACGGCGACGGGAACGCCGCGAACGCGCTGGGCGCGCTCCACGCCGAGCGGGGCGAGACGCAGACCGCGGAGCGCTGGTACCGCGCCGCCATGGACGCGGGCGACGTGAACGGCGCGTACAACCTCGGCCTGCTCTGCGCCGAGCAGGGCCGCACCGCGCAGGCCGACCAGTGGTACCGCCGTGCCGCGTACGCCGGACACCGCGAGGCGGCCAACGCGCTCGCCGTGCTGCTGCTCCAGGGCGGTGACGCGGCGGGGGCCGAGCCGTGGTTCTCCAAGGCGGCGGAGGCGGGCAGCGTCGACGCCGCGTTCAACCTCGGGATCCTCTACGCGAGCCGGGACGACGACACCTCCGCGCTGCGGTGGTACGAGCGCGCGGCCGCCGCGGGCCACACCGACGCCGCGCTCCAGGTCGGCACCGCGCGGCTGCGCCAGGGCGACGACCAGGACGCCGAGCGGCACCTGCGGTGTGCCGCGGGCGGCGGCAGCGCCGAGGCCGCCTACCGGCTCGGCACGGTGCTCGACGCGCGCCGCCCCCCGGCCGGCTCGCCGGCGCTCGGGGAGTCCGCCGCCGAGAAGACCGAGTGCGAGGAGTGGTACGAGCGCGCCGCCGAGCTGGGCCACCGCAGGGCCCAGGTCCGCGTCGGCATGCTGGCCGCGGGCCGGGGCGACGTCGTCGAGGCCGCACGGTGGTACCGCAAGGCCGCGGAGGCCGGCAGCCGCAACGGCGCGTTCAACCTCGGGCTGCTCCTGGCCCGCGAGGGCAGCGAGCCGGAGGCCGCGCTGTGGTGGACGCGGGCCGCCGACGCGGGGCACGGGCGGGCGGCGCTGCGGCTCGCCCTGCTCTACGCCCGGCACGGGCAGCTGGCGCAGGGCCAGCGGTGGGCCTCGCGGGCGGTCGACCTCGGCCCCGCGGAGGTCTCCGAGCGGGCCGGGCGCCTGCGCGAGGCCCTGCGGCAGGAACTCTCCGCATGACGCGCGGGGGCGGGCAAGGGGAAGGTCCGCCCCCGCGCAGGAGAGGTTCCACCGCGCGGGCGCACGGGCGGGCGCCCGGCCCCGCGGAACCGCCTCGCCGACAGTCCGCGAAACTGCCCGCCGTAGAGCCCCGCGGAACGGATTTGCGCTGGTCGTAGCGTTGACGTAGAGTCGTGTTTACCGACGCGGGGTGGAGCAGCTCGGTAGCTCGCTGGGCTCATAACCCAGAGGTCGCAGGTTCAAATCCTGTCCCCGCTACTGAAACCGAAGGCCCGGATCCTCATGGGATCCGGGCCTTCGGCATGTGCCCACGGTGCGCCGGCGCCTGGCTACTGGCGCCCCGTCGGCTTGTGCCCCACGGCCTCCTCGTACAGCGCGCGGTCCACCGCCTTCGCCTCCGGGATCTTGTCGCCCTCCGAGACGCCCGCCGCGCGGTACGCCGCCTGCAGCCGGTCCGTCGTGCCCGCGCGGATCTCCCAGTCCATGCGGAGCGACGGCGTGGAGAGCAGGACCTTCTCGTCCGTCTTGAGCAGCTTGGCGAGGTCCGCCGCGAAGGCCTTGTCGGCCTTGTAGTCGCCCGCGAAGTACGTGTTCACCGTCCGGATGTACGCGCGCAGCAGCGCGACGCCCGCGTCCGGGTCCTTCTTGAGCAGGTTCGGGCCGAACAGGAGGCCGCCCAGGGGCTCCGCCGAGGGCTGGCCGCCCAGGAACGCGTACCGCTCGTCGCCGTCGACCTTGCGCCAGACCGGATCGAGCAGCCAGGCCGAGTCGGTGCCGCCGTTCTGGAGCGCGGTGAGGACGTCCGCCGAGCCCAGCTGCTGGAACCGGATCTCGTCGAGGCCGCCGCCGTGCTTCTTCAGGGCCTTGTTCATGGGGTACGCGATGACGGACCCCTTGCCGATCATCGTGCCGAGCTTGCGGCCCGCCATCGGGACGTGCGCCGCGCTCTCGCCCTTCTTCAGCCGCACCCACAGGCCGCTCTTGGAGCCGGGCCCCGGGGAGAAGTTGCCGGCCGTCCACCGGATGTCGAACCCGCCGGCGATGCCGTTCATCACGGCGGCTTCCGGCGCCGCCCACTGGGCGTCGATGTCGCCCTGGGCGAGCAGGGGGAGCGCGTCGGGGGTGGGCAGTACCTTCAGGTCGACGTTGAGGCCCTCCTTCTTGAACTCGCCCTTCTCCACGGCCATGTGGAGCGGAGCGACGTACTCGGCGCTCAGGGTGCCGGTCGCGATGGTCAGCCTGCGCTCCTTCGGCAGCGGATCGGGGGCGGGGGTGCGCGGGGCGCAGCGGGCCGGGGCGCGGTCGGGGTCCAGGTCGGCGGGGTCGGTCCAACTGCCTTTGCCGCAGCCGGAGACCGGGGTGACGGTGCGCGGTTTCGCGGGCGCGGCCCCGTCCTGGTCGTCGTCGTTCTTCGCGCAGCCCGCGGCGGCGAGCAGGGAGCCCGCCACGAGCAGCGAGAGTGCGGTGGTGCGGATGCGCATGGTGCCTCCGGACAGTGAGCCGCGTACGGAAGGTGTGGTCATGACTGGCTTCGGCCGCGGTCGCGCGGGGCCCACGGAGTGAGCAACCGGCCCGCGATCCGCACCAGTTCGGAGAAGACGACGCCGAGCACGGCGACACAGACGATGCCGACGAACATCACGTCGTTCTGGAAGAGGGCGCGCGAGTCGAAGATGAGATGACCGAGGCCGTCCGCCGCCGCGATCTGCTCCGACGCGACGATCACCAGGACCGCGACGCCC
The DNA here is from genome assembly GCF_055593965.1 of Streptomyces sp. NPDC040622. NCBI lineage: Bacteria > Bacillati > Actinomycetota > Actinomycetes > Kitasatosporales > Streptomycetaceae > Streptomyces > Streptomyces sp. NPDC040622. The sequence goes on from NZ_JBVIXD010000002.1 coordinate 804,342, forward strand.
GCGGCGATCCGCGCGCCGACCAGGACGGCGGGCAGTGAGGCGGGCAGCAGGACGTGGCGGAACATCTGCCAGGGCGAGGCGCCGAAGACCTGGCCGGCGTCGCGGTGTCCGGACGGGACGGCGAGGACCGCCGCCATCGTGGAGATCCAGACGAAGAAGAAGACGGTGGCGGCGACAAGCGCGATCTGCGGGCCCTCGCCGAGGCCGAACATGTTGAGGAAGACCGGCAGCAGCGCCAGCTTGGGGACGACGTAGAGCGCGTCGAGGGTGGGTTCCAGCGCGGCGCGTACGACGGAGAGGGAGCCCATGAGCAGGCCGAGCGCGTACCCGGCGACCGTGCCGATCGCGTACCCGGCGAGCACCCGCTTCAGGGTGGCCCACACGTCGGGCCACAGCTCGCCGTCGGCGGCGCGGTGCCAGCCGTCCTCCAGGATGGTCTGCGGCGCGGGGTAGACCCGGTCGTCGATCCAGCCCTGGACGGCGGCCAGTTGCCAGAGGAGGACCAGGGCGACCGGCACGCCGACGGCGAGCGAGAGTTCCAGGGCGCGGCGGCGTCGGTGGGTGCGGACGGGGTGCAGTTCCTGCGGGCCCGGCCTTCTGACCAGGACGTCCTCGGGCGGGGCCGGGTCGGCCGGGTTGGCGGGGCTCTTTTTCGCGGTGATGGTCATGCCGCGGCCTCCGTGCCCACCTCGACGCGCAGCAGGTCCCACAACTCGCTCTTCAGCGCGGTGAATTCGGGCGTGCCGCGGACCTCGCCGCTGCGCGGGCGCGGGAACGGCGGGCGGCGCTCGGCGATGACGCGGCCGGGTCGGGCCGACATCACCAGGACGCGGTCGCCGAGGACGATCGCCTCTTCGAGGCTGTGCGTGATGAACAGGGTCGTGGTGCGGGTGGTCTGGGTCAGCGCGAGGAGTTCGTCCTGCAGGATGGTGCGGAGCTGGGCGTCGAGGGCCGCGAAGGGCTCGTCCATCAGCAGGATCTCGGGCTCCACGGCCAGCGCGCGGGCGATCGCGACGCGCTGGCGCATGCCGCCGGAGAGGGCGGCGGGGTAGGCGTCGGCGAAGTCGGCGAGCCCCATGCGGGCCAGCCAGTCCCGGGCGCGGGCGTCGGCCTCCTTCCGGGGGACGCGCTGGATGTCCAGACCGAACCTGACGTTGGCCAGGACGGTCTTCCAGTCGTAGATGCCGTAGTCCTGGAAGATCATCGCGACGGGGCGCTGTGCGGCGGTACGGATGCTCAGCTCGCCGGCGCTCGGGCGCAGCAGGCCCGCGGCGATGCGCAGGAGCGTCGACTTCCCGCAGCCGGAGGGGCCGACGACGCAGGTGAACTCGCCGGGGGCGATCTCCAGGTCGACGGGGCCGAGGGCGTGCACCGCCTTGGCGGCGCGGCCGAAGGTTCTGGTCACTGCGCGGGCTAGGAGTTTGGGGTGCGGATCTTCCACGGCTACTCCTCGCGGAGGGCGGGGCGGTGTCGGGCGCCGCAGAGAATATGACGCCCCGTCAGATCTTGGAAGGGGTCCGCCGTGGCCGGGATGCGCCGTCGCCGGTGGTCCGCGCAGCGGGGGGGGGGGGGGGGGGGGGGAAGGGGGGGGGGGGTGGAGGCGCGGGACGAAAGGAGAACGAGAGTGATGAGTGT
>NZ_JBVIXD010000002.1:805985-879652 GCF_055593965.1 Streptomyces sp. NPDC040622
CTCCCCTCCCCCCCCCCCCCCCCCCCCCCCCCCCCCCCCCCCCCCCCCCCCCCCCCCCCCCCCCCCCCCTCCCCCCCCCCCCCCCCCCCCCCTCCCCCCACCCCCCCCCCCCCCCCCCCCCTCCCCCCCCCCCCCCCCCCCGCCGCCGCGGAAGCGGCAGGATCTTCAGGGGCTGCGGAAGGGCTTCTACGCCGCCGCGCAGTTCGGGCAGACGCCCCGGTACGTGACCTCGACGTCCTCGACCGTGAAGCCGAAGCGCTCGGAGTCGGGGAGGCTCGCCAGCGGATTGCCCGTGGGGTGCACGTCACGGATCGCGCCGCAGCGGGCGCAGACCAGGTGCTGGTGGGGGCGGTGCGCGTTCGGGTCGTACCGCTTGGCGCGGCGGTCCGTCGAGACTTCGAGGATCTCGCCGAGGCTCACCAGCTCGCCCAGGGTGTTGTACACCGTCGCCCGGGAGATCTCGGGCAGCTTGCCCGCGGCGCGCGCGTGCACCTCGTCCGCCGTGAGGTGGACGTGGTCCCCGTCGAGGACCTCGGCCACGACGCGCCGCTGCGCGGTCATGCGCCAGCCGCGTCCGCGCAGTCGTTCCAACAGGTCACTCATAGAACCAGCCTAACAGCCAGGGGACCTTAGTCCCGAACGGATGTGACTTTGGATCCTTACTTGACTTAGACAGAGTCCATCGTAGGATCGAGTACGGAAAACGCAAAGGGACAGGACTTGCAGGAATGACGCAGGAGGCGCACGTGACGCAGGGACCGCTCACCACGGAGGCCGGAGCGCCGGTCGCCGACAACCAGAACAGCGAGACCGCGGGCGTCGGCGGGCCGATGCTCATCCAGGACCAGCTGCTCCTGGAGAAGCTCGCCCACTTCAACCGCGAGCGGATACCGGAGCGCATCGTGCACGCCCGGGGCGCGGGCGCGTACGGCACCTTCACGCTCACCCGCGACGTGTCGCAGTGGACGCGCGCGAAGTTCCTCTCCGAGGTCGGCAAGCAGACCGAGACGTTCCTGCGCTTCTCCACCGTGGCGGGCAACCTCGGTGCGGCCGACGCGGTGCGCGACCCCCGCGGGTTCTCGCTGAAGTTCTACACGGAAGAGGGGAACTACGACCTCGTCGGGAACAACACCCCGGTCTTCTTCATCCGCGACGCCATCAAGTTCCCCGACTTCATCCACACGCAGAAGCGCGACCCGTACACGGGCTCGCAGGAAGCCGACAACGTGTGGGACTTCTGGGGCCTGAGCCCCGAGTCCACCCACCAGGTGACCTGGCTCTTCGGCGACCGGGGCATCCCCGCCTCCTACCGCCACATGGACGGCTTCGGCTCGCACACCTTCCAGTGGAACAACGAGGCCGGCGAGGTCTTCTGGGTCAAGTACCACTTCAAGACCGACCAGGGCATCGAGACCCTCACGGCCGCCGACGCCGAGGTCCTGGCGGGCAAGGACCCCGACTCCCACCAGCGTGACCTGCGCGAGGCCATCGAGCGCGGCGAGTTCCCGTCCTGGACCGTGCAGGTGCAGATCATGCCGGCGGCCGACGCGGCGCAGTACCGCTTCAACCCGTTCGACCTCACCAAGGTGTGGCCGCACGCGGACTACCCGCCGATCGAGATCGGCAAGCTGGAGCTCAACCGCAACCCGGAGAACATCTTCGCCGAGGTGGAGCAGGCGATCTTCTCGCCCGCGCACTTCGTGCCGGGCATCGGCCCCTCGCCCGACAAGATGCTCCAGGGCCGCCTCTTCGCGTACGGCGACGCCCACCGCTACCGCGTCGGCATCAACGCCGACCACCTGCCGGTGAACCGCCCGCACGCCACCGAGGCGCGCACCAACTCGCGTGACGGCTTCCTCTACGACGGCCGCCACAAGGGCGCGAAGAACTACGAGCCCAACTCGTTCGGCGGCCCGTTCCAGACGGACCGGCCGCTCTGGGCGACCACCGCCGTCTCCGGCGGCACCGGCAACCACGAGACGCCCTCGCACGCCGAGGACAACGACTTCGTGCAGGCCGGCAACCTCTACCGCCTGATGTCCGAGGACGAGAAGGCGCGTCTGATCGAGAACCTCGCGGGCAACATCGCGGGCGTCTCCCGGGACGACATCGCCGAGCGCGCGATCGACAACTTCCGTCAGGCGGACGGCGACTTCGGCAAGCGGCTGGCAGCCGCGGTCCAGGCCCTGCGCGGCTGACCAGTACCTCTTGTCGTGGAAGAGCGGCGGGCCGGTTCCCACGGGGGCCGGCCCGCCGCCGTGTTCAGCCCGCCAGGGTGGCGGTGGCCGCCGCGCGCCGGTCGGGCGCCCAGCAGCGGATGATGTCGCGCACGGAGACGATGCCGGTCGGTTCGTTGTGGTCCATGACGATCAGGTGCCGGAAGCCGCCGTGCGACATGGCGTCCGCGGCGTCCTCGAGCGTCCAGGCCGGGGTGGCGAAGACGATCTCCGTGGTGGTGTGGGTTCCCGCGATCTCCAGGTCCGGGTTCTGGCCGGTGGCCAGGGAGTTGAGGATGTCGCGCTCGGTGAGGATGCCGAGGCCACAGGTGTCGGGGTCCAGGACGACGGCGGCGCCGACGCGGCGGGCCGACATCAGCCGGGCCGCCTGGCGGAGGGTGTGTGCGGGGCCGATGGTGAGGACCATCGAGCTCATGGCGTCGCGGACGAACATGGGCGTGAGCCACCTCCTTGGTGAAACCGCGGCCCCCCGGTGGGCGAAGGATTGCCTCCGCTACCCGCTGGAGAACGGATTCACAAGTTCACAAGTGGGGGGACTCTCAGAGTCGCAGCCCGGCCGGGGGCCAGCAAGGGGGCGCACGCGGTCAGTTCAGGGCGTGTGCGGCGCGGACCGCGCGCCGTGCGGCGGACGCGCGCCGTGTGGGACGCGTGCGCCCGGGGAGCGCCGCGCGGGGCCTCAGTAGCGCTGGTTGAGGTAACCGAGCAGCTCGTCGTGGAGCAGGCCGTTCGAGGCCGCCGCGTTGCCGCTGTGCGGGCCCGGCCTGCCGTCGAGGCCGGTGAAGGTGCCGCCCGCCTCCGTCACCACGATCGCGGTCGCCGCCATGTCCCAGAGCGAGAGCTCCGGCTCCGCGCAGAGGTCGACCGACCCCTCGGCGACCATCATGTACGGCCAGAAGTCGCCGTACCCGCGCGTGCGCCAGACCGCGCGCGTCAGGTCCATGAACCCGTCGAGGCGGCCCTGCTCCTCCCAGCCGGACAGCGAGGAGTACGCGAACGAGGCGTCCTGGAGCCGCGAGACCTTGGAGGCGTGCAGCCGGGTCGCCGAGGTCAGGCTGCGCCCCGTGTAGGCGCCGCCGCCCTTCGCCGCCCACCAGCGGCGGCCGAGCGCGGGCGCCGAGACGACACCGACCACCGGCTGGTAGCCGCCCTCGCCGGCCTCCGTGAGGGAGATCAGGGTGGCCCAGACCGGGACGCCGCGCACGTAGTTCTTGGTGCCGTCGATCGGGTCGATCACCCAGCGGCGCGGGCCCGTGCCCTCCACGCCGTACTCCTCGCCGAGGATCGCGTCGCGCGGCCTCGCCCGCTGGAGGTTGCCACGGATCAGCTCCTCGGCGGCCTTGTCGGCCTCGCTCACCGGCGTCATGTCCGGCTTGGTCTCGACCTTCAGGTCGAGGGCCTTGAACCGGTCCATGGTCGCGGCGTCGGCGGCGTCCGCGAGGACGTGGGCGAGACGCAGATCATCGTGGTAGTCGGACATGGGTGAACAGTATCGATCCCGTTCGGCGCGATCCACAGCACCGTGTCGCGGGTGCTTGTCCCGGCTCTCGCCGGAGCTATTGACAGTGCTGCCGAGCGCGTCAACTCTGGCACCGGAGCCGCTTCGGCCCGGGGAGGCGACGATGCCTGCAGCACGGGAATCCTTACTGGACGCGGCGTACACGGCGCTCGCGCGGCGGCCGTGGCCCGGCGTCCGCATGGTCGACGTCGCCGTCACCGCCGGAGTGTCCCGCCAGACCCTCTACAACGAGTTCGGCAGCAAGGACGGCCTCGCCCGCGCCCTGCTGCGCCGCGAGACGGACGGCTACCTGCACGGGGTCGAGCGGGCCCTCGCCGAGGAGCGCGAGCCCGCCGACCGGCTCGCCGCCGTGGCCGCCTGGACCGTGGGCGCCGCCCGGGGCAACGCGCTGGTGCGGGCCGCGCTCACCGGCTGCTGGAGCGAGCGGCTGCCCGCGCCGAGCCGGGCCGCGGGCTCCACCTCCTCGGTGCCGGCGCAGCGTCGCGCGGACGCGGGGGTGCCCACGGCGGCCGAGCTGCTCGCGCTCGTCAGGGACCGGTCGGTGCTCGCGCTCGGCGGCCGGGGCCGGGGCAGGGACCCCGAGCTCGCCCGCGCCTGCGAGAGCGCGGTCCGCCTCGCCCTGTCGTACGTCGTGGCGCCCGCCGGGAACGACGACGACCCCGCGGAGCTGGTCCGCGGGGCCATCGGGCGGTGGGTGTCCGCCAAGTGAGCCGGTGAGGAAATGGGCCGGTGAGGAAGTGAGCCGGTGAGGAAGTGAGCTGCCGCGGCGGGGCCGCGGCTACTTGAGCCAGCCCACCTTCAGGTGGTCCCGGTCCGCGAGGCCTTCAGCGCCGAAGTTCGCGAGGCCCGAGCGGACGGCGTAGATCTGCGGGCGCTGGTAGAGCATGAAGGAGTGGCCGAGCTTCCAGATCTCGCGGTCGGCCTCGTTGTAGAGCTTGACGGACTCGGCGCGGTCGGTGGTCTGTGCGGCCTTGGTCAGCAGCGCGTCGACCTTCGGCGAGCCGACCGAGCCGAAGTTCTGGAAGAGGTTCTTGCCCCGGGGCTGCCGGTAGGTCCCGTACGCCATCGACAGGTAGACCTGGTCGACGTTGCGGAAGCTGACGAGGTCGAAGTTGCCCGTGTTGACGTACTTGTTGAAGAAGTCGTTCGACGGGACCTTCTTGATGTCGACCTTGACGCCGACCGCGCCCAGCTGCTGCTGCACGATCTGGGCCTGGTCGACGGCGGAGGAGACCGCGTCGGCGTCGATCACGTAGTCGAGCGTGAGCTTCTTGCCGCCGCGGGTGCGGGTGGCGCCCTCCGCGCCCTTCCAGCCGGCCTCGTCGAGGAGCTTCTTCGCCTTCTCGGGGTCGTACGTCGCGTACGTACCCGAATTCTTCTCGTAGCCCTCCTGGTTGGGCATGAAGAAGTGGCTGTCCAGGGTCTTCAGCTCGAAGCCCAGGTCCTTGGAGAAGGAGGTGTTGATGCCCTTGCGGTCGATCGCGGCCTGCAGGGCGTTGCGCACCTTCACGTCCTTCAGGGCGCCGTGCGCGCCGTTGAAGGTGATGTGCACCTCGTCCCAGCGGGCGCCCCGGCGGATGTCGGTGTTCTTGGCCTTGGACAGCCGCTTGTAGTCCTCGGGCAGGATCGCGTTGGTGTAGTCGATCTCGTTGTTCAGGTACGCGTCGGTCTTCGCCCGGCCGTCCATGGCGCGGTAGACGATCGAGTCCAGCTTGGGCTTCGGCCCCCACCACTTGGGGTCGGCGACGGCCGTGATCGTCTGCGCGGTCTTGTCGTACTTGCCGATCTTGAAGGCGTTGCCGGTGACCGGCGCCTTCTCCGCCCAGCCGCTGTTGAACTTCTTCGGGCTGTCGATGTACGCGGCCGGGTACAGCGGGTCGAAGAGGCGCTGCCAGTCCGCGTACGGCTTGTCGAAGGTGACCCTGACGCCCTGGGCGCCCTTGCCCTTCCCGACCTCGGAGATCTGGTCGTAGCCGGAGGTGTCGACCGCCTCGTAGGCCTTGTCCGAGCCGTTCATGGCCTTCCACTGGGCCTCGAAGTCCCGCCAGGACAGCGGCTTTCCGTCCGACCACTTCGCCTTCGGGTTCAGCTGGTACTCGACGACCTGCGGGCTGGTGGACACCACCTTCGCCGAGGTGAGGAAGTCCTTGTTGATGTGGTGGGCGCCCTTGGCGTCCGAGGTGAAGAGGTCCGGCAGGGCCAGCGAGATGATCGACTGGGCGTCGCCCTGCTGCCCGTCGACCTGGTTGATGTTGTACTGCGTGATCCACTGCTCGATGCTGATGCGCAGCGAGCCGCCCTGCTTGATGTCGCTCAGCGGGTGGGCGTTGATGTCCTGCCCGTCCGCCGCCGGAGCGGCCCGCTTCTTCGGCGCCTCGTCGTCGTCCGACCCACCGCAGCCGGCCACCACCAGGGTGGCCGAGAGGGCGGCGGCTATCGCGGTGACGGTGGATCTGCGCATGGGTCTTCCTTCGGGCTTCTGTACGGGACCGACGAGTTCAGGGCCCGACCGTAAGCCCGCGTGATCACGATCGGACGGGAGTCGACATGACTGCCATGTGCTCTTCATGCTGCGGCAACAGTGGGTGATCATGCTGGGTCGGGTGCGCCGATGATCTCGTTGCGTACGCCGATGACCTGCACGTTCCGGTGCTTGGCCCGGCCCCAGAGACCCTGACTGGAGGGCGAGTACCGTGTCGGCCTATCTGGCCAGGCGCCTTGGCTACTACGTGGTCCTGCTCCTGGCCGCCGTCTGCCTGTCCTACCTGCTCGCGTCGTACGCGCTCGACCCGCGCGCGTACTACGAGGGCAGGCAGCCGCCCCTGTCGCCGACCGCGGTCGACCACCACCTCACCGCGATCGGCGTCAACGACAAGGAGCCGTTGCTCGGCCGGTTCACGACCTGGGCCGGCCACGTGCTCCGCGGCGACCTGGGCCGGACCATCGACGGCCAGTCGGTGGGCGAGGAGTTCGGGCGGCGGCTCGGCGTGAGCCTGCGACTGCTGATCGTCGGTACGGTCGGCGGCACCGTCCTCGGCGTGCTGGTCGGCGCGTGGACGGCCGTGCGGCAGTACAAGCTGTCCGACCGGGCCGTCACGCTCGCCTCCTTCGCGCTGCTGTCCACGCCCGTGTTCCTGCTGGCCGTGCTGCTCAAGACCGGGGCCATCTGGTTCAACCAGACGACCGGCACGGACGTCATCCAGTTCACCGGCGAGAAGAGCCCCGGCGTCGACAGCGGCTTCCTCGCCGTCCTGAAGGACCGCTCGGTCCACCTGCTCCTGCCGACGGTCTCCGTGGCGCTCGGCGCCATCGCCGGCTACAGCCGCTACCAGCGCAGCGCCATGCTCGACGTGCTCGGCTCCGACTATCTGCGCACCGCGCGCGCCAAGGGCCTGACGAGGCGCACCGCGCTCCTCAAGCACGGCCTGCGCACCGCGCTCATCCCGATGTCCGCGTTCTTCTCCTACGGCTTCCTCGCGCTGTTCACCGGCGCCACCTTCACGGAGACGATCTTCGGATGGCACGGCATGGGCGAGTGGTTCATCGGCTCGATCAACAAGAACGACGTCAACTCCGTCGTCGCCGTCAACATCTTCGCCGCCGTGGTGGTGCTGCTCTCCGGCTTCCTCGCCGACCTGCTGCACGCCGCGCTCGACCCGCGCGTGCGCCACGCGTGAGTGGGGGAACGACCTGATGGGAACGGTCCGATGACCGCTGTCCGCACGCGCCGCTTCCTGCGCAACCCCGGAGTGCTCGCCGGGGCCTGCGCGCTGCTGCTGCTCTTCCTGCTGGCCTTCGTCGGCCCCTACGTCTGCGGCTGGACGTACAGCGAGATCGACTACACCGCCCTGCGGTCCGGGCCCTCGGCCGACCACTGGTGGGGCACCAACCGCATCGGCCAGGACGTCTTCGCGCAGACCGTGCGCGGCCTGCAGAAGTCCCTGGTCATCGGCCTGCTGGTGGCGTTCTTCGCGACCGGGGTGGCCGCGCTCGTGGGCGCCTGCGCCGGGTACTTCGGGGGCTGGGCCGACCGGACCCTGATGTTCCTCGTCGACCTGCTCCTCGTCTTCCCCGCCTTCCTGATCATCGCGATCGTCTCGCCGCGCCTGAAGAGCGGCGGCTGGCTCGCGTTCGTCGCGCTGCTCGCCGTCTTCGGCTGGATGATCACGGCACGGGTGGTGCGGTCGATGACGCTCTCGCTCAAGGAGCGCGAATTCGTGCGCGCGGCCGTCTACATGGGCGTCGGCCCGTTCCGGATCATCTGGCGGCACGTCCTGCCCAACATCGCCTCCTTCCTCATCATCGACGCGACCATCGCGGTCGGCGGCGCCGTGATGAGCGAGACGGCGCTCTCCTACTTCGGCTTCGGCGTGCAGCCGCCGGACATCTCGCTCGGCACGCTGATCGCCAACAACACGGCGGCGGCGCTGAGTTACCCCTGGATGTTCTTCTTCGCCGCGGGCCTGCTGGTGCTCTTCGTGCTCGCCGTGAACCTCGTGGGCGACGGACTGCGGGACGCGCTGGACCCGACCTCCCGCAAGAAGCGCCCCACGCGCCGGAAGGATGACCGATGACGAGCGCGCCCGTGCTCCAAGTGCGTGACCTGACCGTCGACTTCGGGGACGCCCCCGCCGTCCGGGGCGTCAGCTTCGACCTGCGCCGCGGTGAGGTCCTCGGCCTCGTCGGAGAGTCGGGCTCCGGCAAGTCCGCGTCCGCGCTCGCCGTCCTCGGGCTGCTGCCCGACCATGCGGCGGTGGGCGGCTCCGTGTGCCTGGACGGCACGGAACTGCTCGGCGCGGGCGACCGCGAGCTGTCGCGGGTGCGCGGGGGACGCGTCGGGATGGTCTTCCAGGACCCGCTGTCCGCGTTCACGCCCGTCCACCGCATCGGCGACCAGATAGCCGAGGCGGTCCGCGCCCACCAGGACGTGTCGAAGCAGACGGCGCGCGAACGGGCCGTCGACCTGCTCGACCTGGTCGGGATCCCCGAACCCCGGGCCCGCGCCCGGTCGTTCCCGCACGAGTTCTCCGGCGGCATGCGCCAGCGCGCGATGATCGCGATGGCCGTCGCCAACGACCCCGACGTGATCCTCGCCGACGAGCCGACCACCGCCCTCGACGTCACCATCCAGGCCCAGGTCCTGGACGTGCTGCGCACCGCACGGCGCGAGACGGGCGCCGCGCTGCTCCTGGTCAGCCACGACCTCGGGGTGATCGCGGGCGCGGCGGACCGGGTCGCGGTGATGTACGCGGGCCGGATCGTGGAGACCGCGCCCGTCGACGAGCTCTTCGCGCGCCCCCGCATGCCGTACACGCTCGGCCTGCTCGGCGCCGTCCCCCGCGTGGACGGCGCGGGACCCGCGGTCCTGGTGCCGGTGCCCGGCACGCCGCCCGCCCCGGCCGACCATCCCGAGGGCTGCGCCTTCGCGCCCCGCTGCCCGCTGGCGGAGGACCGGTGCCGAAAGGACGGGCCGCCCGCGCTCACCCGGGCGGCCGAGGACCACCAGGTGGCCTGCGTCCGCTCCGCAGAGGTCGCCGAGCGCGGGCTCGGCCCCCTGGATGTCTTCCCGGTGCCCGAGCTGCCGGACCCGGCACCGGCCCGGGCACCCGGGGACGGCGAGCGCACGCCCGTGCTGCGCGTGCGCGGCCTCACCAAGACCTTCCCGGTCCTCAAGGGCGCCGCGTTCAAGCGCCGGGTCGGCAGCGTGTACGCCGTCGACGGAGTCGACCTCGACATCCGGCGCGGCGAGACCCTCGCCCTGGTGGGGGAGTCGGGGTCCGGCAAGTCGACCACGCTCTTCGAACTCCTGAGCCTTACGGCGCCCGAGGGCGGCGACGTCGAGCTCTTCGGGCGGCCCGTCGCGGAGCTGGACAGGGCGGCGCGCAAGGCGGCGCGGGGCGGGGTGCAGATCGTCTTCCAGGACCCGCTGGCCAGCCTCGACCCGCGGATGCCGGTCGGTGAGATCGTCGCCGAGCCCCTGCGGGCCCAAGGGGCGGCCAAGCGGGACATCGCCGGGAAGATCCCCGGGCTCCTGGCCCAGGTCGGCCTCGACCCCGCCCGCGCGAGCGCCTTCCCGCACGAGTTCTCCGGCGGGCAGCGCCAGCGCATCGGGATCGCGCGGGCGCTCTCCGTCGAGCCGGACCTGCTGGTCCTCGACGAGCCGGTGTCGGCCCTTGACGTCTCCGTGCAGGCCGGTGTGCTCAATCTGCTGCAGCGCCTGAAGGCCGAGCTGGGTCTCGCGTTCCTCTTCGTCTCGCACGACCTGTCGGTGGTCCGCCACATCGCCGACCGCGTGAGCGTGATGTACCTGGGGCGCACGGTCGAGACGGGGGCGGTCGCCGACGTCTTCGAGCGGCCCCGCCACCCGTACACCCAGGCCCTGCTCTCCGCCGTGCCGGTGCCGGACCCCGTACGCGAACGGGCGCGCACCCGGATCCTGCTGGCGGGCGACCCGCCGAGCCCGACGCGACGCTACGAAGGGTGCCGGTTCCGGGCCCGCTGCCCCGTCCACGCGGCGCTCGGCACGGACGCGGAGAAGGCACGCTGCGCGACGGAGGTGCCGGTGGCCGAGGAGGGCGCGGGCCATACGGCGGCCTGCCACTTCCCCGCGGTCAGGGAGGTCGTCTGAGGCACGTGCGCCCGGGGTGTCCGACGGGAACGGCTCAGTGCGCCGAGCCGGACAGCTGGAGCCCGATCACACCCATGATCACGAAGGAGATCGAGACGATCTTGAGGGTGGAGACCAGGTCACCCAGGAAGATCATGCCGTAGATCGCGGTGCCCGCCGCGCCGATGCCCGTCCAGACGGCGTAGGCGGGACCCACGTCCAGCTTCTTCAGGGCGAGGGTCAGCAGACCGAAGCTGCCGAGCGCGAAACAGGCGAACGCGATCGTGGGCCAGAGCCGGGTGAAGCCGTGCGAGAGCTTGAGACAGACGGCGAAGCCGGTCTCCAGAACCCCGGCCACGATGACCAGCAGCCACGCCATGTCCTTGCCTCCCGTACTCGCCGTACTCGTTCACGGACCGCGGCCGCTTCGTCTGGCTTGAATCCGGCTTGGTGCGATTATGCATTTACCTTTGCCCTCGCCGCGCAAACAACGGGGAGGTCAGTCGCCGTCGCGTCGCTCCCGCGTCGCGAGCAGCCTGCGCAGTGAGTACAGGCGGGCCGGGTCGGCGTGCCCCGCGGTCACCCAGGCGTCCAGGGCGCAGTCCTTCTCGTCGTGGCTGCAGCCGCGCGGGCAGTCCACCGTCCCCGGCTCCAGGTCGGGGAAGGCGAGGATGACGCGGGACGGGTCGACGTGGTGGAGGCCGAACGACCGCACGCCCGGGGTGTCGATCACCCAGCCGCCCGCACCCTCCAGGGGGAGCGCCAGGGCGGAGGTGGTGGTGTGCCTGCCGCGGCCGGTGACCGCGTTGACGTGCCCGGTCGTGCGCCGCCGCTCCTCGGGGACGAGGGCATTGACGAGCGTCGTCTTGCCCACCCCGGAGTGCCCGACGAACGCGGTGACCTTGCCGTCGAGCAGCTCGTGGACCCGCGCGAGCTCCGCGCCGTCGGTGAACTCCTCGCGGCTGGTGACCACGTAGGGGATGTCGAGGGCGGCGTAGGTCTCCAGGATCTTGTCGGCGGAGGCCAGGTCCGACTTGGTCAGGACGAGGATCGGTTCCAGACCGCCGTCGTACGCCGCCACGACGCACCGGTCGATCAGGCGCGGGCGCGGCTCGGGGTCGGCCAGGGCCGTGACGATGGCGAGCTGGTCGGCGTTGGCGACGACCACCCGCTCGTAGGGGTCGTCGTCGTCGGCCGTGCGCCGCAGGACGGAGGAGCGCTCCGCGATCCGCACGATCCGCGCGAGCGTGTCCTTCTTGCCGGACAGATCCCCGACGACCGCCACCCTGTCACCCACCACGGCGGCCTTGCGGCCCAGCTCGCGGGCCTTCATGGCCAGCACGATCCGGTCGTCGACCAGGACGGTCAGGCGGCCCCGGTCGACGGTGAGGACCATGCCCTCGGCCGCGTCCTCGTGCTTGGGCCTGATGTGGGTGCGGGGGCGGTTGCCCTTGCGGTTGGGGCGGACGCGGATGTCGTCCTCGTCGGGGTTCTTGCCGTAGCGGCGCATGCTTCTCGATCCGCCCGTCAGTTCCCGAGCATCCCGGTCCAGAGATCGGGGAAGTCCGGGAGCGTCTTCGCCGTCGTCGCGACGTTCTCGATCTCCACACCGTCCACCGCGAGGCCGATGATCGCACCCGCGGTCGCCATGCGGTGGTCGTCGTAGGTGTGGAAGATGCCGCCGTGCAGACGGCGCGGGCGGATGTGCAGCCCGTCGGCGGTCTCGGTGACGTCGCCGCCCAGCTCGTTGATCTCCTTGGTGAGCGCGGCCAGGCGGTCCGTCTCGTGCAGGCGCAGGTGCGCGACGCCGCTCAGCGTCGAGGGGGAGTCCGCGAGGGCCGCGACCGCCGCGATGCCGGGGGTGAGCTCGCCGACCTCGCTCAGGTCCACGTCGATGCCGTGCACCGCGCCGGACCCGGTGAGGACCAGGCCCTGCTCGGTCAGCTCGCAGGAGCCGCCCATCTCGGTGAAGATCTCGCGCAGCGCGTCGCCGGGCTGCGTGGTGCGCGCGGGCCAGTCGGGGATCGTGACCGTGCCGCCGGTGACCAGGGCCGCGGCGAGGAACGGCTGCGCGTTCGACAGGTCGGGCTCGACGGTCAGGTCGCGGCCGAGCAGGGCGCCGGGGGTGACCCGCCACACGTTCGGCTCGCCGCCCGCCTCCGGGGTGTCCACCTGGGCGCCGACCGCGCGGAGCATGTCGACGGTCATCCGGATGTGCGGCATGGACGGCAGCGGGCCGCCGACGTGCCGGACCTCCACGCCCTGGTTGAAGCGCGCGCCCGAGAGCAGCAGGGCGCTGACGAACTGCGAGGAGGACGAGGCGTCGATCTCGACCGGCCCGCCGTCCAGGGCCCCGCCGCCGTGCACGGTCAGCGGCAGCGCGCCGGCGCTGCCCAGGGTGGAGTCGTCGATGCGGGCGCCGAGCACGCGCAGGGCGTCGATGACGCCATGCAGGGGGCGCTCGTACGAACGAGGGTCGCCGTCGAAGCGGATCGGGCCGTCGGCGAGGGCGGCGACCGGGGGCAAAAAGCGCATGACTGTGCCCGCGTTGCCGACGTCGACCGTGGCCGGGCCGTTCAGCCGCGAGGGGATCACGCGCCACGCCTCGCCGGAGCCGTCGGGGCCCACGCCCTCCTCGATGCCGACGCCCATGGCGCGCAGGGCCCCGGCCATCAGGAGGGTGTCGCGGGAGCGCAGCGGTCGGCGCAGCCAGCCGGGCTCGGCGGCCAGCGAGGCCAGGACCAACGCGCGGTTGGTGACCGACTTCGAACCGGGGACGTGGACCGTCGCGGTGACGGCTCCGCTTGCGTGCGGGGCGGGCCAGAGGGCGGTGTGCGCCGGGGTTTCGGTCATGCCCTCACTTTAGTGGCTGCCGGTAACCAGGAATCTTGATCAAATGTGGCGCAATCCAGGCGAAACAGAGAACTGGTGGCGGTGACCGCTCACCCGTCGGTCCGGGAGCCGCTCACACGTCGAGCAGCCAGCGTCCGCCGCCCATCAGGGAGCAGAGCGAGACGGCGTGGAAGAAGAAGAGCCACAGCCCCGCGGGGACGTGCGTGAGCCGCGCCAGCTGGTCCGCGTCCGAGTCGCCCGCGCCCCCGCGCCGCCGCTTGGACTGCAGCTCGAAGGCAGGACGTACGCCTCCCAGGAGCAGGAACCACACCACCGCGTACGCGAACGCCGCCTGGACGTCGGTGTCCGCCAGCCAGGAGACGAGCAGGAAGGTGCCACCGGTGAGGATCACGGTCAGGGCGCCGTAGGCGTTGCGGATCATCACCAGCATGACCAGGAGCAGCGAGGTCGCGATCCACAGGAACGCCGTGATGCGCCCCGAGGCGAGCAGCGCCGCGCCGCCGAGGCCGAGCAGCGGTGGCGCGGTGTAGCCGGCGGCGGCGGTCAGGATCATGCCGAGGCCGGTGGGCCTGCCGCGCGAGACGGTCAGGCCCGAGGTGTCGGAGTGCAGCCGGATGCCGTCCAGGCGGCGGCCTGTGAGCAGGGCCACCAGGCCGTGGCCGCCCTCGTGCGCGATGGTGATGGCGTTGCGGGCGAGGCGCCAGACGTTGTGCGGGACGATGACGGCGAGGGCGACGACCCCGGTGGCGATGACCAGCCACTGCTCGGGCGCGGCCTGGGTGCCGAACACCCGGTCCCAGAGGCCGGCCAGGCTGGCGTTGGCGGTGCTTTCCATTGCGGGGACTGGCTCCTCTGGGGGTGGCGGGTCTGGCAGTCTGGCACGTATGTGCGGACGGTATGCATCGAGTCGTAGGCCCGAGGATCTCGCAGGGATCTTTGAGATCGAGAAGTGGGAGGCGGACCCGGAGGAGGCCCTGGCCCCCGATTTCAACGTGGCCCCCACCAAGGAGGTCTACGCGATCCTGGACCGTCCCCTGAAAGACGCCGAGGATCCCCGTCCGGTTCGCCAGCTGCGCACGCTCAAGTGGGGCCTCGTGCCCTCCTGGTCCAAGACGCCCGAGGGCGGCGCCCGGATGATCAACGCGCGCGCGGAGACCGTCCACGAGAAGCCGTCCTACCGCCGTGCCTTCGCCGCCCGGCGCTGCGTCCTGCCCGCCGACGGCTATTACGAGTGGGTGACCGCACCCGAGGAGCGGCAGCTGGAGGTCGAGGGCAAGAAGAAGCGGCCCCGCAAGCAGCCCTACTTCGTGACGCCCGCCGACGGCTCGGTCTTCGCCATGGCGGGTCTCTACGAGTTCTGGCGGGACAAGACCCTGCCCGACGAGCACCCCCTGGCCTGGTGGGTGACGTGCACCGTGATCACCACGGAGGCGGAGACCGCCCCGCTCGCGGCCGGCCCCGAGGAGGGCCCGCGCTCGCTCTCCGACATCCACCCGCGCATGCCCCTGATGCTCACCCCGGACCGCTGGGACGCCTGGCTCGACCCCTCCCGCACGGACGTCGGGGAGCTGCGCACCCTCCTGGAACCGCCGCCGCACGGGCTCATGCGGGCCTACCCGGTCTCCACCGCCGTCAGCAACGTGCGCAACAACGGCGCGGAGCTGCTGAAGGAGCTCGAAGGCCCCGAAGAGGGCACACTCTTCTGACGTGACCAAGGACGCGCCCAAGAGCGAGATCATCCCGACCGACGCCGGTGAGGCACGCATCACCTGGCACCCGGCGCAGCAGGCCAGGATCCTGCTCGCCGTCAGCCACGGCGCGGGCGGCGGCATCGAGGCCCGCGACCTCCGCGCCCTGGCCGCCGCGCTGCCGGCGCACGGCGTGAGCGTCGCCCTCGTCGAGCAGCCCTGGCGGGTCGCGGGCAAGAAGGTGGCGCCCGCGCCGAAGACGCTGGACACCGGTTGGCGCGGCATCTGGCCCGCGCTGGAGAAGAAGGGCCTCCCGGTGATCTCCGGCGGCCGCAGCGCGGGCGCGCGCGTGGCCTGCCGCACGGCGGGTGAGCTGGGCGCCGCGGCCGTGCTCGCCCTCAGCTTCCCGCTGCACCCGCCGGGCAGGCCGGAGAAGTCCCGCGCGGACGAACTGCTCGGCGCCGGGGTGCCCACCCTCGTCGTGCAGGGCGGCAACGACCCGTTCGGAAAGCCCGCCGAGTTCCCCGAAGGGGCGTACGAGCTCGTGGAGATCCCGTACGGCGATCACGGGTTCGCCGTGCCCAAGCGCGCGGACATCGGGCAGGACGAGGCGGTGAACCTCATCACGGACGGCGTCACGCGCTGGGCGGGAATGTTGGACGGGTGACCTCTGTTGTGGCGGACAGACGGTGAACGCCGTCGGTAGCTGTTCGTACGAGAGGGAGTCCGCCGCATGGGTTCGACCATCTGCCCGAACCGCTCCAGCGCCTCTGACCTGGAGTGGTCGGTGCTGAGCGCACCCAAAACCGCATCTATTCGGGCGGCGCGGGGACCGGGTCGTCGTCTATCCTCCGATTCGAGTGGGGCTGCTTTCGGCCTCGCCACGTCGTTGGAGGAGGTGGGTCCGGTCACTGGGACCGACGCAGGGGCCGAGCACGGCCAGGCGGAGCAGCCCCGAGAAGGTTCGGAGAAGTCCGAGACGCCCGCGGAGCGCACGGCCCGCTTCGAGCGGGACGCGCTGACGTTCCTCGACCAGATGTACTCGGCGGCGCTGCGCATGACGCGCAACCCGGCGGACGCGGAGGACCTGGTGCAGGAGACCTACGCGAAGGCGTACGCGTCGTTCCACCAGTTCCGCGAGGGCACCAACCTCAAGGCGTGGCTGTACCGCATCCTCACCAACACGTTCATCAACTCGTACCGCAAGAAGCAGCGCGAGCCCCAGCGCAGTGCCGCCGAGGAGATCGAGGACTGGCAGCTGGCGCGCGCCGAGTCGCACATGTCCACCGGTCTGCGCTCCGCCGAGTCGCAGGCGCTGGACCACCTGCCCGACACGGACGTGAAGCGGGCGCTGCAGGCGATCCCCGAGGAATTCCGCATCGCCGTCTATCTGGCGGACGTCGAGGGCTTTGCGTACAAGGAGATCGCGGACATTATGGGGACACCCATCGGTACGGTGATGTCCCGACTGCACCGGGGCCGCCGCCAGCTGCGCGGCATGCTGGAGGACTACGCCCGTGAGCGCGGGCTCGTCCCGGCGGGTGCCGGGGAGTCGAACGGAACGAAAGGCTCGGGCTCATGAGCTGCGGAGAGCCGCACGAGACTGACTGCAGTGAGGTCCTGGACCATCTCTATGAGTTCCTGGACCACGAGATGCCGGACAGCGACTGCACCAAGTTCGAGACGCACTTCGAGGAGTGCTCTCCGTGCCTGGAGAAGTACGGTCTCGAGCAGGCGGTCAAGAAGCTGGTGAAGCGCTGCTGCGGCCAGGACGACGTGCCCGTCGACCTGCGGGCCAAGGTCATGGGGCGCATCGACCTCATCCGCTCCGGGCAGGCCGTGCCGGAGCAGGACGTCACGCAGGACGTGACGGCGTCGGAGGCGCGGGGACAGGCCTGAACACCCGGGTGACGCCCGGTCGTTGAGTGTGGGAGCGGGAGCAGGACGACGCATTGTGCGCGACCTGCTCCTCTTCTTTTCCCTCCTTCTCCCCTCCTGTCACTCGAACGTGCTAAATAGCGGCTGTCAGGCGCTCGCGGCGGGAGTGCCGTTCTAGTCTCCGGACCGGAACGGGGAGGAGAACTCCATGCGGTCGGTGCCGGTGCGGGCCCGCGTCTACATCCTGTGCGTCGCCCTGGCAGGCGCCCTCTGCGCCGCGCCCGCGGCCGCCGCGCGCCCGTCCTGGCCGGCCGTCGCCCTGCTCGCCGTGCTCTACGCGGGCTGCGAGCGGATCACCCTGCCCCGCTGCCTCAAGAGCGCGGGCGCCACCCACACCAGTGGCGCGGCGCAGCGGGCCCCGCGCGGCCTCGGCACCTTCTTCCCCGTACTGCTCGCCGGGGTGTTCCTGCTGCCGCCGTCGGCCGCCGCGCTCGTCGCCGTCCCCGGCGCCCTCCTCACCCGCGTGGACCGGCACCCCCGCACGCTGCGCCGCCTGTGGCGTGCCGCCCAACTCGCCCTGGCCGCATGGCTGTCGGCCCGGGTGTACGCCGAGCTCGGCGGGCCCGCCGCCACCGCCGCGCCCGACTTCCCCTACGTCCTCGGTCCCGCCGGAGCCGCCGTCCTCACCTTCTCCGCCGTACTCACCGTGCTGGACGGGGGCGTCCTCGTGACCGCCGAGCGCGTTCCCGTGCGCACCGCCTGGCGGGGCCTCTTCGCGCGCTCGCTCGCGCCCGTCGCCGTGCACGGTCTGGCAGGTCTGATGATGGCGGTGCTCTGGACCAGCCCGTACGGCCCCGTGGCCGCGCTGCTCGTGCTGCTCCCGATGGGTGTCTCCTGCTGGGTCTTCGCGCAGTACCACCGCGAGCGGGCCGCCCACCAGGCCACCATCCGGGCGCTCGTCCAGGCCGTCGACATCAAGGACAAGTACACCCGCGGGCACAGCGAGCGGGTCGGCCGCGCCTCCGTGATGATCGCCCGAGAGCTGGGCCTGGACGACGAGCGTGTGGAGGTCCTCCGGTTCGCCGGAATCCTGCACGACGTCGGCAAACTCGGCGTCCCCACACGGCTGTTGAGGAAGGACGGCCCGCTGACGCCCGAGGAGCGGCGCGTCATCGAGCTGCACCCGGAGTACGGGCACGAGATGGTGCGCGGCATCGGCTTCCTCGGGGAGGCGCGGGCGGCGATCCTCCACCACCACGAGCGGATCGACGGCAGCGGCTACCCGTACGGGCTCGCGGGCGCGCAGATCCCCGAGTGCGCGCGGGTGGTCGCCGTGGCCGACGCCTTCGACGCGATGACCTCCACCCGGTCCTACCGGCGGGCCCGGCCCGTCGAGGCGGCCGTGGCCGAACTCTCCCGCTGCGCGGGGGAACAGTTCGACCCCGACATGGTGGGGGCGCTGTCCCGCGCACTGGACCGGTACGGCTGGCACCCCGAGGTGACCGCGGACACGGCGGACATGACAGACGCCACGGACAGCGCAAACGCCACAGACACCACAGGCGTGCCGGAGCAGAGCGGAAACGTGCCTCCCGGGCCCGCCCTGCCCGCACCCGCACCCGCCCTGCCCGGCTCCGCGGTGCCCGGTCCGGCGGCCCGCCGGTGAGCGCCCCGTCGCGCCTGCCTCCCACGGTCACCTGGCCGGCCGGGCTGCTCGCCCTCGTCTCACTCGCCTGGACCCTCTGGCACGGCATCACCGAGAGCCGCGCCGCCCTCGCCTTCGGGGTGCTCATCGCCGTCGGGGAACTGGCCCGGTGGGGGAGCGGCCGGGACCGTGAGCCCGCGCCGCTCGGCGCCGCGGGGGCCCTCGCGTACGCCCTGCTGGGCGAGAACTCCGGGCGGGCCACCCACCACGGGGTGCTGCAGGTGATCGCGGTGGTCGTCGCGGCGGCCCTGGTGGGCGCGGTGCCCAACGTGGCGCTCGGCCGCGGGCCCACGCCGGACCACATGGCGCGGCGCGTGCTGACCGTCGCGTTCGCCGCCGCCTGCTTCCAACCCCTGTACAACTCAGGCAAGTTGGCCCAGTGGGTGGGGCACGGACCCTACTTCGCGTTCGTCATCGTCGCGCTGCTCGTCCTCACCGCGCTCTGCGACGCCGTGCTCGCCGCCGTGACGGTGCACGCCCGCACCCGGTGGCCGTTCGGCCGGCTGCTGCGCGAGGAGCTGCGGGCCATCCTCGGCATCGGCTCCGCCGTCTGCGCGACCGGTGCCGTCATGGCGCTCGCGGTGGCCGTGGCGGGCCTGTGGGCGCTGCCCGTCTTCAGCCTGCCGCTGCTGCTCACCCAGCTCTCCTTCCGGCGGTACGCGGCCGTGCGGGCGACCTACCGGCAGACCATCGCCTCCCTGGCCAGGGCCACCGAGATCGCCGGCTACACCCCGCAGGGCCACGCCCACCGCGTGGCGGGGCTCAGCCGGGCCGTGGGGCGTGACCTCGGTCTCTCGCAGACGGACCTCACCGTCCTTGAGCACGCCGCGCTGATGCACGACATCGGCCAGCTGTCCCTGCTGGACCCGGTCCCCGAGGGCGCCACGGCCGCGCTCTCGGCGGCGGAACAGCGCCGGATAGCCCTGCTGGGCGGCGCCGTGGTGCGCCAGACCGGGGTGGACTCCGCCGTCGCCGTGGTGGTGGAGCGGCAGGCGGATCCGTACCGCGAACAGCCCCTCACCGCTCGTATTGTGCGGACGGCGAACGCGTACGACGAGATGGCGCGGGGAGAAGGACCCTCGGGGGCCCTCGGCGGGCCCCTGCACGCCCTGGAGAGGCTGCGCCTGGCCACGGGCCATGAGTACCAGCCGGAGGTCGTGGAGTCCCTGGCGAGGGTGCTGGCCAGGGACAGAAGAGGCGGACCGTAGGGTCTCGGGCAAGGGTGGGAGTGCGGAACAGGCGGGCCTTACCTCGGCCGCCGCTGGGTAACCCATGGGTAATGAGCGGCCGTCCGACCGTACGTGGTTGGATGCGAAGAAGAGGGTGCACGGGGGTACGGCCCCACGTCGCGCCCCGACGAGACGAGACCGACGAACACGTGGCAGGCGGGAATCAGGCGGGAATCGTGAGGATCTTCGGCAAGGGACGGCACCGGCCCTCCGCCTCATGGCGGCAGGCGACCGACCGCGCGTTCACGCTGATCGGCGACGGCCGGTACGAGGACGCGGGGGCACTGCTCACGCGCGCGGCGGATCTCGAACCCTGGCTGTCCGAGTCCTGGTTCAACCTGGCCCTGCTGCACAAGTTCCGGCACGACTGGGAGCAGGCGCGGGCCGCGGGGCTGCGCGCCGTCGCGCTCCTCGACCGGTCCGCGGGCGCCCCCGACTGGTGGAACGTCGGCATCGCGGCGACCGCCCTGCAGGACTGGCCGCTGGCCCGCCGTGCCTGGCAGGCGTACGGCCTGAAGGTGCCCGGCGGGGTGGCCGCGTCCGGCGAGCCGACGGGCATGGAGCTCGGCAGTGCGGCCGTGCGGCTCTCCCCGGAGGGCGAGGCCGAGGTCGTGTGGGGCCGCAGGCTCGATCCGGCCCGCATGGAGGTCCTGTCCATCCCGCTGCCCTCCTCCGGGCGTCGCTGGGGCGAGGTCGTGCTGCACGACGGCGTCCCGCACGGCGAGCGGACGACGGGGGCCGGGCACTCCTACCCCGTCTTCGACGAGATCGAGCTGTGGGCACCCTCGCCCGTGCCGACCTGGGTGGTCCTCCTGGAGGCCGCCACCGAGGAGGACAGGGACGCCCTGGAGCGGCTCGCGGCCGACGCCGGCTTCGCCGCCGAGGACTGGTCGTCCTCCGTGCGGCTGCTCTGCCGGATGTGCTCCGAGTCCCGGATGCCGAGCGACGAGGGCGACGGCGAGCACCTGGACCCGCACGACCACAGCGAGCCGGGCCACCCGGGCCCGCTCGGCCACCGCAGTCCGGGCGCGCTCTGGGTGCCGGAGCGCGAGTGCGGCATCGCGGCCCCCGCCGCCCTGGTGCGCGGGCTCCTGGACGGCTGGGTGGCGGACAGCCCGGATTCCCGTGACTGGCGGGATCTCGAAGAGGTCTGCTGACACTTCGCCGTAGGCTGTACGAGCACAAACTCTTGAGGGTTTCAAGGAAGGCGTACGGCGGACATGGCGCAGGACACTGAGCAGCAGTACTCGGGCGGGGTGCTCCCCGTCGACGACGAAGGCTTCGTCATCGACACCGAGAACTGTGAGGAGCGGGAGACGGCCTACCGCGAGCGCGGCACGTACCGGCCGATCACGGTCGTCGGGAACCCGGTCCTGCACAAGGAGTGCAAGGACGTCACCGCCTTCGACGACGAGCTCGCGGCGCTCATCGACGACATGTTCGCGAGCCAGCGCGGTGCGAGCGGCGTGGGCGTGGCCGCCAACCAGGTCGGCGTCGACCTGAAGGTCTTCGTCTACGACTGCATGGACGACGAGGGCGTGCGCCACGTCGGCGTGGTCTGCAACCCCGTGCTCCAGGACCTGCCCGCCGACAAGCGCCGCCTGGACGACTCGGGCGAGGGCTGCCTCTCCGTCCCGACCGCCTACGCCGGCCTGGCCCGCCCCGACTACGCCGAGGTCACCGGGCAGGACGAGAAGGGCAACCCCATCAAGGTGCGCGGCTCCGGCTACTTCGCGCGCTGCCTGCAGCACGAGACGGACCACCTGTACGGGTACCTCTACATCGACCGCCTCTCCAAGAGGGAGCGCAAGGACGCACTGCGGCAGATGGAAGAAGGCACTCCGCGCTACCCCGTGGTGGCCAATGACTGACCCACGCGACGCCTGAGAGGCGTGGGAACCGCGTGACACGAGCGGCCCCTGGTCGGGGAAGTACCCCCTGACCAGGGGCCGTTGGCGTGAGCCGATCGCCTGTGCGAGCAAAACAGGCTCCGAGTGGCCCATATTCAGTCACGTAAGGGGAGGTTCTCGGCGTCGAGGGGTAGTGAATGGCGCAAATCTGTTCCCTGAACGGTCAGTTGTGGTGCTGAATGGAAAGCGCGGGGATACGCAACGGCGCGCGCCCGGTACGGCGGGAGGGGCGCGTGTCCTCAGGCGGCTGAAAGGGGTTAGTTCGTGCCTGCATATTCCGGGAGCACTTCACAGACACAAGCACACACGCGGCGGGGTGGATCGGCGGTATCGGTGCCGCCGGCACTGGCCGTCCCGGTGATCGAAGCCACGTTCCCTCGCCGTCTGCATCCGTATTGGCCAAAGCTTCAGGAGAAGTCCAGGACCTGGCTGCGCGAAATGCGCCTCATGCCCCCGGACAAGGTCGAGCGGTACGCGGACAGCCTCTGCTACACCGACCTGGTCGCGGGCTACTACATTGGCGCCCCCGACGCGTTGCTCACCGCGATAGCCGACCTCAGCAGCTGGTTCTTCGCGTGGGACGACCGCCACGACCGGGACTCGGTGCACGGCAGAGCGGCACAGTGGCGGCGGCTCTGCCGGGGCCTGCACGCCACCCTCAACGAACCCCGGCAGTACCTGCACCACAAGGACCCGTTGGTCGCGGGGTTCGCGGACTGCGTCCTGCGCCTGTACTCCTTCCTCGGCCCCAGCTGGAACGCCCGGTTCGCCCGGCACTTCCACCCGGTGATCGACGCGTACGACCAGGAGTACCGCAACCGGCGCGGCGGCGAGGTGCCCACGGTCGAGGCGTACGTGGAGCTGCGCCGCCTCACGTTCGCGCACTGGGCGTGGATCGACCTCCTGGAGCCCACCGCCCGGTACGAACTGCCGGGCGCCGTACGGAAACACCCCGCGTACCGGCGGGCGGCGCTGGCGACCCAGGATTTCTCGGCCTGGTACAACGACCTCTGCTCGCTGCCGAAAGAACTCGCGGGCGACGAACTCCACAATCTCGGTATCAGCCTCATCCACCACGAAGGAATGACGCTCGAAGAGGCGGTGCGGGAAGTGCACAGGCGCGTCAGCCGATGTGTCACACAATTCTTGGAGGCGGAGCGTGACGTTCTTGTGCTCGCCGATGAATTGGCGGACGGAACGGTCGGGGGCGAGGAACTCTCGGACGCCGTGAAATCGTGCGTCTTCAATATGCGGAACTGGTTCTCTTCCGTGTACTGGTTCCATCACGAATCCGGTCGCTATCGGGTGGACAGCTGGGACGACAGGGCCGTGCCCCCGTATGTGACGGAAGAAGCAATGGCGGAAAACGAACTGGTTGGTGAGGAATGAGCGTCGAATCCGCAATACCCGCGCCGGCCGCGTCAGGAACCGGTCCGCTGCGCACTCCGCCGCTCGTGAAGGGCGGGGCGCCCTTGATCGGCCACGCCTGGAACCTGGTGCGTGACCCGCTCGGCTTCCTCGCCGCGCTGCGCGACCACGGGGATCTCGTACGGATCAGGCTGGGGCCGAGGACCGCCTACGCGGTCTGTGACCCGGAGCTGGTCGGCGCGATGCTGAAGAACCCCGAGTACATCGTCGGGGGCCCGCTCTGGGACACCCTTGAGGTGCTCCTCGGCAAGGGCGTGGCGACCAGCAACGGCAAGCTGCACCGGCGCCAGCGGCGCATGATGCAGCCCGCGTTCAGGCCCGAGCGGATCGCCGACTACGCCAAGGTGATGGAGGAGGAGGCGCGGGCCACGGCCGCCCGCTGGCAGCCGGACGGCACGGTCGACGTGAGCGCGGAGATGTTCCGCACCGCGGTGCGCATCGTCTCGCGCTCGCTCCTCGAGGTCGACTCGATCGGCGAGAAGGCGGACCGCATCGCCGACTCGCTGCACACGGTGTTCCAGGGGCTCTACCGCCGGATGGTGCTCTCGGTCGGGCCGCTCTACCGCGTGCCGACACCCGCCAACCGGCGCTTCGAGAGGGCCCTCGCCGATCTGCACTCCCTCGTCGACGAGATCGTCGCGGAGCGCCGCGCGGCCGGACCCGGCGGTCCGGACGACCTGCTCGCGGAATTGCTGCGGGCCAGGGACGAATCCGGGGATCGCATAGCCGACCAGGAGATCCACGACCACGTGGTTTCCCTCGTCGTGGCGGGCGCGGAGAATGTGGCGTCGACGCTGGCGTGGGCCTTCCATCTGCTGACCGAACACCCGGACCAGGAAAGGCGGTTGGTTGAAGAGGTAAATTCCGTGGCGCCGGATCGGGAGATCACATTCGCCGATCTGAAGGAGCTGCCGCACCTCCGCAATGTCGTCACCGAGGCGATGCGTATACGGCCGGCGGCCTGGATATTCACACGCAGGGCCGTGGCCGAAACCGAACTGGGTGGCTATCGCATTCCGGCCGACGCCGACATCGTCTACAGCGTCTACGCGATGCAGCGCGACCCGCGTTCCTTCGAGCGGCACCTGGAGTTCGACCCGGACCGCTGGAATCCGGAACGCGCGGGTGACGTACCGGAGTTCGCGATGATGCCGTTCAGTGTCGGCAACCGAAAGTGCCCCGGCGACCACTTCAGCCTGGCCGAACTCGCCCTGATCCTCGGGACGGTGGCCCCGAAGTGGCACCTGGAGCGGCTCCCGGAGACCGACACGGGGACGCGGATCGGCATCACACTGCACCCCAAGCGGCTCGTCCTGCGGGCCAGGGCGCGCTGAACACGGATGTGCCCGCACCGTCCGACGGGGACGATGCGGGCACACCGGGGGCGGTTCGCGCCAGGGCTAGAACTCGTCGTCGAAGGAGACCGAACCCTCGACCGCGACCTGGTACGCGGAGGGCCGCCGCTCGAAGAAGTTGGTCAGCTCCTGCACGCCCTGCAGCTCCATGAACGAGAAGGGGTTCTCGGAGCCGTAGACCGG
Organism: Streptomyces sp. NPDC040622; assembly: GCF_055593965.1. NCBI lineage: Bacteria > Bacillati > Actinomycetota > Actinomycetes > Kitasatosporales > Streptomycetaceae > Streptomyces > Streptomyces sp. NPDC040622. Next base: position 830,575 of record NZ_JBVIXD010000002.1, read on the forward strand.
CGCGAAGCCGAGGCGCTGCAGCCGCTGGTCGGCGACGCACTGCAGGTACTCGCGCATCGAGTCGGTGTTCATGCCCGGCAGGCCCTCGCCGCACAGGTCCCGCGCGAACTGCAGCTCGGCCTCGACGGCCTCCTTGAGCATGTCCGTGACCTGCTGCTGGAGTGCGTCGTCGAAGAGCTCGGGCTCCTCCTTGCGGACGGTGTCGACCACGTCGAAGGCGAAGCTCATGTGCATCGTCTCGTCACGGAAGACCCAGTTGGTGCCGGTCGCGAGGCCGTGCAGCAGACCGCGGCTGCGGAACCAGTAGACGTAGGCGAATGCGCCGTAGAAGAAGAGCCCCTCGATGCACGCGGCGAAGCAGATCAGGTTCAGCAGGAAGCGGCGGCGGTCGGCCTGCGTCTCCAGCCGGTCCAGCTTCTCGACCTCGTTGATCCACTTGAAGCAGAACTCGGCCTTCTCCCGGATCGAGGGGATCTCCTCGACCGCGTCGAAGGCGGCCGCGCGGTCCTCCGGGTCGGGCAGGTAGGTGTCGAGCAGCGTCAGATAGAACTGGACGTGCACGGCCTCCTCGAAGAGCTGGCGGCTCAGGTACAGCCGCGCCTCGGGGGAGTTGATGTGCTTGTAGAGCGTGAGCACCAGGTTGTTGGAGACGATCGAGTCACCCGTCGCGAAGAACGCGACCAGACGGCCGATCATGTGCTGCTCGCCCGGCGAGAGCTTCGCGAGGTCGGCGACGTCGGAGTGGAGGTCGACCTCCTCGACGGTCCAGGTGTTCTTGATCGCGTCCCGGTAGCGCTCGTAGAAGTCGGGGTAGCGCATGGGGCGCAGGGTCAGTTCGAAGCCCGGGTCGAGCAGGTTCTTCTCGGCGTTGGTGGTGCTGGACATTACTGGCAGGCCTCGCAGGACTCGGGGTTTTCCAGGGAGCAGGCGACGGCGTCGGGGTCGGTCACCTGCTGGGGGACGGGGGCCGCGGCGGTGGCCCGGGAGCCGCCGGCCGCGCGGGCGATGCGCGTCGCGGGGCGCGAGCGCAGGTAGTACGTGGTCTTCAGGCCCTGCTGCCAGGCGTACGCGTACATCGAGGAGAGCTTGCCGATGGTCGGCGTCTCCAGGAAGAGGTTCAGCGACTGCGCCTGGTCGAGGAACGGGGTGCGCGCGGCGGCCATGTCGATCAGGCCGCGCTGCGGGATCTCCCAGGCCGTGCGGTACAGCGCGCGGACGTCCTCGGGGATCCAGCTGAAGCCCTGCACCGAGCCGTTGGCCTCGCGCAGCGCCTCACGGGTCTGCGCGTCCCAGACGCCCAGCCGCTTCAGCTCCTGCACCAGGTAGCCGTTGACCTGGAGGAACTCGCCGGACAGCGTCTCGCGCTTGAAGAGGTTGGAGACCTGCGGCTCGATGCACTCGTAGACGCCCGCGATGGACGCGATGGTCGCGGTCGGTGCGATGGCGAGCAGCAGCGAGTTGCGCATGCCGGTCGTGGCGATACGTTCCCGCAGCGCCGCCCAGCGCTCCGGCCAGGTCAGCTCGGCGTCGTAGTGGTCGGGGTGCAGCACGCCGCGCGCGGTGCGGGTCTTCTCCCAGGCCGGGAGCGGGCCGACGGGGGTCCCTTCCGCACCGGAGCCTGCCGAAGGCGCTTGGGGGCGCTCGGCGAGGTCGGCGGACGCCTCGTAGGAGGCGAGCATGATCCGCTCCGCGATGCGGGTCGAGAGGGCGCGCGCCTCGGGGGAGTCGAACGGCAGCTTCAGCTGGAAGAAGACGTCCTGCAGCCCCATCGCGCCGAGGCCCACCGGGCGCCACTTGGCGTTGGAGCGCCCGGCCTGCTCGGTCGGGTAGAAGTTGATGTCGACGACCCGGTCGAGGAAGGTGACGGCCGTGCGGACGGTCGCATCCAGCCGCTCCCAGTCGATGTCGCGGGTGGCCTGGTCGACGAACGCGCCGAGGTTCACCGAGCCGAGGTTGCAGACGGCCGTCTCCCCGTCGTCCGTCACCTCCAGGATCTCGGTGCAGAGGTTGGACGAGTGCACGGTGTGACCGGGCTCGGCCGTCTGGTTGGCGGTGCGGTTGGCGGCATCCTTGAAGGTCAGCCAGCCGTTGCCGGTCTGCGCGAGGGTGCGCATCATGCGGCCGTACAGCTCACGGGCCGGCATGGTCTTCTTGGCGAGCCCGGCCGCCTCGGCCTTGCGGTAGGCGGCGTCGAACTCATCACCCCACAGGTCGACGAAGTCGGGCACGTCGGACGGCGAGAACAGCGACCACTGCTGGTCGGCGGCGACCCGGCGCATGAACTCGTCGGGGATCCAGTGCGCGAGGTTCAGGTTGTGCGTGCGGCGCGCGTCCTCACCGGTGTTGTCGCGCAGCTCCAGGAACTCCTCGATGTCGGAGTGCCAGGTCTCCAGGTAGACCGCGGCGGCGCCCTTGCGCCGTCCGCCCTGGTTCACGGCGGCCACCGAGGCGTCCAGCGTCTTGAGGAACGGCACGATGCCGTTGGAGTGCCCGTTCGTGCCGCGGATCAGCGAGCCCCGGGAACGGATGCGGGAGTAGGAGAGGCCGATGCCGCCCGCGTGCTTCGAGAGCCGCGCGACCTGGTGGTAGCGGTCGTAGATGGAGTCGAGCTCGTCCAGCGGGGAGTCGAGGAGGTAGCAGGACGACATCTGCGGGTGGCGGGTGCCGGAGTTGAAGAGCGTCGGCGAGGACGGCAGGTAGTCCAGGCGGCTCATCAGGCCGTACAGCGCGGCGACTTCGTCCAGGGCGCGGGTGCTGCCGTCCTCCGCGAGGCCGCTCGCCACGCGCAGCATGAAGTGCTGCGGGGTCTCGATGACGTGCCGGGTGATCGGGTGGCGCAGCAGGTAGCGGCTGTACAGCGTGCGCAGGCCGAAGTAGCCGAAGCGGAAGTCGGCGCCGTCCGCGAGCGCGCCGTCCACCAGCGCGTCGAGCCGGGCCGCGTGGGCGGTCACGAAGTCGGCGGTGCGGTCGGCGATCAGGCCCTCGCGGTGGCCGACGGCGACCGACTCGGTGAAGGAGCGCACGCCCTGCGAGGCGGCCTCGGCGGCGATGGAGAGGCTGAGCAGCCGGGCGGCGAGCTTGGAGTACGCCGGGTCCTCGGAGATGAGCCCCGCGGCCGCCTCGGTCGCCAGCTCCCGCAGCTCGGCCTCGTCGGCCCTGGCCGAACGGCCGCGCAGCGCGGCGGCCGCGACCCGGCCGGGGTCGGCGTCGGGGAGGTCGGCGGTGAGGTCGGTCAGGGTGCGCAGCAGCGCGGTCCCTGGCCCGTCGGTACCCTCGGCGGTCGGCGACAGCGCTGACGCAGGTTCGGCAGGCGCGATGGTCACGTGGAGCTCTCCCTCGCTCGGCTCTGGGCCAGGGGAGGGGATCGGCACACACGGGCGCACCCGGACAGGGCGGCGTACCGCGTCCACCGGCCCATTCCACGAGGCCCGGACGGTCGGCACCCGGGCCGGACGGCACGGGTGCGCTGCCGGCAGGTCTTCGGACTTCGCGTACGACAAATGCGTACACGTGCACCGTTGCGGGACAGTTCCGGACTTGCACCGGATTCCCCTGCGGCGACAGCGAGCACGAGCATACATCTTGTGCCGGGTTTCTGAAGCAGGCCCACATCTTGTGTCGGCCTGGAGGGGGCGGGGCGGGAGGCGGGCCCTAGAATGTCAACGCGTAGGTGAGCAGCGGCAGGTCGGGCAACGGGTACCAGTCGCGCTCCGGAGTCCGCACGAAGCCCAGGCGTTCGTACAACCGGTGGGCCGTCCGCATCGAGGGCGACGAGGACAGCACCAGCCGCTCCCGGCCCGCCTCCCTGGACCGCTGGACGCAGCCGCGCACCAGGAGCTCGCCGACGCCCCGGCCGCGCGCCGCGTGCCCCACCGCCAGCATGCGGATCTCCGACTCGCCCTCGCGCGCGATGTCGGCCATGGGCCCGCTGGACGGCACGAAGGTCACGCCGCCGAGCAGCGTGCCGGGGTCCGCGCCGTCCGCCACGGCCACCAGGATCTCGGCGTGCGCCGCGCGCCCCGCCACGTCCCGCAGCACGGGCAGGTAGTGGTCCTCCGCCCCGAAGTCGAGGTGTCCGTCGTCGAGATAGGCCTGCGCGGTGAGGTCGCCGAGCGCCGCGTACTCCGCGGGCCGCGCCCGCCTGATCGTGATGTCCATGCCGCGCAGTGTGCAATACGGGCGCGACGAGGGCCGCCGGATTTCTCCGGCGGCCCTCGTCGTGTGCGGGGAAGGCGGATCACGCGGTCGCGGATCGCCCGGCGGGGGAGCGGGTCAGTGCCCGGCGCCCGCCGTCGCCTTCGGCAGTTCCTCGATGACGCCGGGGTCGCCCGCGTCGGCCGTGTAGTCCTCCGGGGACGTCTCGTCGATGCCCTCGGGAGCCTTCAGGGCCTTCAGGACGAAGGTGAGGACCACGGTGACGACGACGTTCAGGACGAACGCGGTGAGGCCGATGTAGCCGATCTCGCCGATGCCCGGGATGGTGTCGGAGGAGCCGCCGAAGTGCTTCTGCGTCGGCGAGGCCACGCCGTACGCGGCCAGCGTGCCGTAGACCATGCCGACCGCCCAGCCTGCGAGCAGCGCCCAGCGGTGGAACCACCGGGTGAACAGGCCGCCGACGAGCGCGGGCATCGTCTGCAGGATCCAGATGCCGCCCAGCAGCTGGAAGTTGATCGCGACCGTCTTGTCCATGGTCAGGACGAAGGCGAGCGCGCCGACCTTCACCAGGAGCGAGACCAGCTTGGAGATCTTGGTCTCCTGCTCGGGTGTGGCGTCCGGCTTGATGAAGTCCTTGTAGATGTTCCTGGTGAAGAGATTCGCGGCCGCGATCGACATGATCGCCGCGGGCACGAGCGCGCCGATGCCGATGGCGGCGAAGGCGACGCCGGTGAACCAGTCGGGGAACATGTTCTCGAACAGCTGCGGGATCGCCAGCTGCCCGTTCTCCACCTTGACCCCGGCCGCGATCGCCATGAAGCCGAGCAGTGCGAGCAGGCCCAGCATCAGCGAGTACAGCGGCAGGATGGTGGTGTTGCGGCGGATCACGTTGCGGCTCTTGGAGGAGAGCGTCGCGGTGATGGAGTGCGGGTACATGAAGAGGGCGAGCGCGGAGCCGAGCGCGAGCGTGGCGTAGGTCCACTGCCCCGCATGGCCCGGCGCGAGGCCCGCCACGGGCTTGCCCGCGGCCTCGTTCGCCGCGGAGAACTTGTCGTTCGCCGCCTGGAAGATCTCGTCGAAACCGCCGAGCTTGATCGGGATGTAGATGATCGCGACGGCGATGACGAGGTAGATCAGGCCGTCCTTCACGAACGCGATCAGTGCGGGCGCGCGCAGACCCGAGGAGTACGTGTACGCGGCGAGCACCGCGAACGCGATCAGCAGCGGCAGGTCCTTGACGAACCAGTTGGTGTCGGGGCCGCCGCCGATGCCCATGACGTCGAGGACGGCCTGGATGCCGACCAGCTGGAGCGCGATGTAGGGCATCGTGGCGAGGATGCCGGTGACCGCGACCGCCAGGGAGAGCCCCTTGGAGCCGAAGCGCCCGCGCACGAAGTCCGATGTGGTCACGTAGCCGTGCTTGTGCGAGACCGACCAGAGGCGGGGCAGGAAGGTGAAGATCAGCGGGTAGACCAGGATCGTGTACGGCACCGCGAAGAAGCCGGCCGCGCCCGCCGCGTAGATCGCCGCCGGGACGGCCACGAAGGTGTACGCGGTGTAGAGGTCGCCGCCGAGCAGGAACCAGGTGACCCAGGTGCCGAACGAGCGGCCGCCCAGGCCCCATTCGTCGAGGCTGTCGTTCTCGGCCTTGCGCCAGCGGGCCGCGAGGAAGCCCATGACGGTGACCGCGAGGAAGAAGAAGATGAAGACCGCGAGGGCGACGCCGTTCACGCCGCCGGTCCCCGATGCGAGTGTGGTCACTGTCCGGCACCCCCGTGGGCCCGCTCGGCCTTGCGGGAGCGCTGGTCACGCTGCCACAGCTTGTACGCGATCATCGTCAGCGCCGTGGAGATGAGCACCCACAGCATCTGGTACCAGTAGAAGAACGGGATGCCGATGAGGGTCGGGTCGACCTTGGCGTAGGAGCCCACCCAGAGCATCGCCACGAACGGCGCGACGAGGCAGACGGCGATGACCACGCGGACCGGCGTGACCACCGGTCTGTTCACTTCAGGCGCATCTGACATATCGCGGCTCCGTTCCCTCACTTATCCCATGCTTAACGTGCGGGAAATCTAAGCCACAGTCTCGCGGTATGGAACCCCTGTCCGGATAACGGACGGGTCAACGTGCCTGCTCAGCAGCAGCGGAAGCCCTGCCGGGGGTCCGAGTCCTGCTGGTCTGTCCGCATGCGCTCAAATGCGCGCCGGCTGGGGACGGTTGCAGCCGGATGGTCCTTGCGTAAATGAGCCACATACCGCTCGTACGCCGATTCGTCGGTCAACTCCCTGACGTACCAGCGCATCCAGCGCAGACCGCGCAGCACCAGCGCCGTCATGTGCCCGCTCCGGTCCCGGCCGGCGCCTCCCGCTTCTCCAGGGCCTCCCGCTTCTCCTCGGGGGTCGCGAAGAGGCCGGCCGGCGCGGTCAACCGCGACGGGACGTACGGGGCTTCGCTCAGCCGTGAGGCCTCGGGGTTGCGGATGTGCCGGATGCACACGCGTGCCGCGTCCAGGATCACGATGACGATGAGCAGGGCGAGGACCGCCGAAAGGACGCCGTCCACCGTGGAGTTGGTGACGACGGTGTGCATGTCGTCCATGGACTTGGCGGGCGGCAGGACCTTGCCCGCGTCGATGGCGTCCTGGTAGTTCGAGCGCTGTTGGAAGAACCCGACGCGCGGGTCGTCGGAGAACACCTTCTGCCAGCTCGCGGTGAGCGTCACCGTCGCGTCCCAGGCGAGCGGGACGCCCGTGATCCAGGCCCACTTGAGCCGCCCGGACTTCACGAGCAGCGTGGTGCAGACGGCGAGGGCGACGGCCGCGAGGAGCTGGTTGGCGATGCCGAAGATCGGGAAGAGCTGGTTGATCCCGCCGAGCGGCTCGTGCACGCCCACCCACAGGAAGTAGCCCCACAGGCCGGTGACGGCGGCGCTGGTCAGCACCAGACCCGGCTTCCAGCTCATGCGGCGGAAGGGCTTGTAGACGTTCCCGAGCATGTCCTGCAGCATGAAGCGGCCCACGCGGGTTCCCGCGTCGAGAGCGGTCAGGATGAACAGCGCCTCGAACATGATCGCGAAGTGATACCAGAAGGCCCGCATCGAGCCGCCGGTGACCTTCGAGAAGATCTCCGAGACGCCGACCGCGAGCGTGGGCGCGCCGCCGGTCCGCGAGAGCAGCGAGGACTCCTCGACGTCCTTGGCGGCCCGCGCCAGGTCGGCGGGCGAGATGGTGTACCCGAAGCTCGCGACGGCCTTCGACGCCTCCTGGACGGTGTCGCCGACGACGCCCGCCGGCGCGTTCATCGCGAAGTACAGGCCCGGGTCGATGATCGATGCCGCGACGAGCGCCATGATCGCGACGGACGACTCCATCAGCATGGAGCCGTAGCCGATCATGCGGACCTGCGTCTCCTTCTGGATCATCTTCGGCGTCGTGCCCGAGGAGATCAGCGCGTGGAAGCCGGACAGCGCGCCGCACGCGATGGTGATGAAGACGAAGGGGAAGAGCGAGCCCGCGAAGACCGGGCCGTCGCCGCGTGAGGCGAAGTCGGTCACCGGGTCCATCTTCAGCGTCGGCAGGGTGACGACGACGCCGAGCGCGAGCAGCACGATGGTGCCGATCTTCATGAACGTGGAGAGGTAGTCGCGCGGCGCGAGGAGCATCCACACCGGCAGGATCGAGGCGACGAAGCCGTACGCCACCAGCCAGATCACCAGCGTCGACGGCGCCAGCGTGAATGTGTCCGCGAGAGACGACTCGGCGACCCAGCGCCCGCCGACGAGCGCGAGCAACAGCAGCGCGATGCCGATCAGCGAGACCTCGCTGACCCGGCCGGGACGCAGGACCCGCAGGTAGAAACCCATGAGCAGGGCGATCGGGATGGTCATCGCGATGGAGAAGGTGCCCCACGGTGACTCGGCGAGCGCGTTGACGATGACCAGCGCGAGCACCCCGAGCAGGATGATCATGATGGCGAAGGTGGCGAGCAGCGCTGCGGCCCCGCCGAACGGGCCGATCTCCTCGCGCGCCATCTGCCCGAGCGACTTGCCGTCGCGCCGCGTCGAGAAGAACAGCACGACCATGTCCTGCACGGCACCCGCGAGGATCACGCCGACGATGATCCAGATGGTGCCCGGCAGATACCCCATCTGGGCGGCGAGGACCGGGCCCACCAGGGGCCCCGCGCCGGCGATCGCCGCGAAGTGGTGGCCGAGGAGCACCCGGCGGTCGGTCGGGTGGAAGTCGATGCCGTTGTCGAGCCGCTCGGCCGGGGTCGCCCGGTTCTTGTCGACCTTGAGGACCCTGTAGGCGATGAACTTGGAGTAGAAGCGGTAGGCGACGGCGTACGAGCCGAGGGCCGCCGCCACCATCCAGGCGGCCGACACCTCCTCGTCGCGGGCGAGCGCCAGGACGGTCCAGCCCGCGGCGCCGACCAGCGCGACGAGGGACCAGATGACGATGGATCGAGGTTTCGCTCTGCGCACCGGGTCGTCCTCCCGTTCATCGTGCGATGACGGGAGGAACCTAGAGCAGTGTCGTGATCCGCGCCAGACCTCCGGCGGACGGATCCCGGCGGTGCGGGCCGGGAAGGTGTCAGTCCGTGGGCCGCTTGAGGCGGGCGACGAACTTGTACCGGTCGCCGCGGTAGACCGAGCGCACCCACTCCACGGGCTGGCCGTCCCCGTCCAGCGAGTGCCGGGACAGGAGCAGCATCGGCAGGCCGACGTCGGTGCCGAGCAGGCCCGCCTCGCGCGGGGTGGCCAGCGAGGTCTCGATGGTCTCCTCGGCCTCCGCGAGGTGCACGTCGTAGACCTCGGCGAGCGCGGTGTAGAGCGAGGTGTACTTGACCAGGGAGCGGCGCAGGGCGGGGAAGCGCTTGGCCGACAGGTGCGTGGTCTCGATGGCCATCGCCTCGCCGTTGGCCAGGCGCAGCCGCTCGATCCTGAGCACCCGGCCGCCCGCGGTGATGTCGAGCAGGCCGGCGAGGGTGTCGTCGGCGGTGATGTAGCCGATGTCGAGGAGCTGGGAGGTCGGCTCCAGGCCCTGGGCCCGCATGTCCTCGGTGTACGAGGTGAGTTGGAGGGCCTGGGAGACCTTCGGCTTGGCGACGAAGGTGCCCTTGCCCTGGATGCGCTCCAGGCGGCCCTCGACGACCAGCTCCTGCAGGGCCTGGCGCACCGTCGTGCGCGAGGTGTCGAACTCGGCGGCGAGCGTGCGCTCCGGGGGGACGGGGGTGCCGGGCGGCAGGGTCTCCGTCATGTCCAGGAGGTGCCGCTTGAGGCGGTAGTACTTCGGCACGCGCGCGGTGCGGCCTACGCTCGGAGCCTCCGAGGGTGCGCCCACCTCGGTCCCGGTACTGCCCGCCTCGCTGCCCATCATCGACCTTCCCGGCTCCTGTGCTGCTGCCGTCACCGGCTCCTCCGTCTGTCGCGGCTCACATCGTGGCACGGTACGGGCCGAGCAGACTCTGCCTGCTCAGGTGTCGGTCCGATAACGGAGGCGACAGCCCTTCTTATACACCCTTGACACCCCTAAAGGTCTAGGCCAAGCTCCCCGTACTGGTCTACACCATTAAAGACCAGGTTCCAGTCCCACGGGCAGATCTCGGTCCATTTGGTCGCTGCGGGTGGGGGGTTGACTGGCATCCCTTGAGGAGGGTGACGTGAATCGCAAGCTCATAACGGCCATCGGTGTCGCGAGCATGTTGGTCTCGGTCGCGGCGTGCGGCAGTGACGACGACGACAAGAAGGCCGGGGGGGCCGACAGCTTCAAGGGCGAGACGCTGACGCTCTGGGCGATGGACGGTTCGACGCCGGACAAGTGGCAGAAGGACGTCACGGCCGCCTTCGAGAAGAAGACCGGCGCGAAGCTGAAGTTCGAAGTCCAGCAGTGGAACGGCATCCAGCAGAAGCTGACCACCGCCCTCTCCGAGGAGAACCCCCCGGACGTCTTCGAGATCGGCAACACCCAGACCCCGGCGTACGCCAAGACCGGCGGTCTCGCCGAGCTCGGCGACCTCAAGGAGACGCTCGGCGCCGACTGGACCGAGTCGATGAACAAGGCCTCGGTCGTCGACGGCAAGCAGTACGCCGCCCCGTGGTTCGTCCTCAACCGCGTCGTGATCTACAACAAGAAGATCTGGGCCGACGCCGGCATCAAGGACACCCCCAAGACGCGCGACGAGTTCCTCAAGGACCTCAAGCAGATCGGTGCCAAGACGGACGCCGAGCCGATCTACATGCCCGGCCAGTTCTGGTACCACTTCGTCGGCCTGACCATCGGTGAGGGCGCGCAGCTGGTCAAGAAGGACGGCGACAAGTACGTCTCCAACCTGGGTGACCCCAAGGTCGCCAAGGCCATGAAGACGTACCAGGAGTTCGCGAAGCTCTCCAAGGCCCCCAAGAACAAGGACGAGGCCACCCCGCAGCAGGGCGAGGTCTTCGGCAAGGGCAAGACCGGCACGATGATCGCCATGCCGTGGGAGGCCGACCTGGCCATCAAGACGGACAAGAAGATCGCCAAGGACATCGGCTACTTCACGATCCCGGGTGCCACGGCGGACAAGCCCGAGGGTGTCTTCCTCGGCGGCTCCAACCTCGCGATCGCCGCGACCAGCAAGAAGCAGGAGCTCGCCAAGGAGTTCCTCAAGATCGCGCTGTCCGACAAGTTCGAGAGCCAGTTCGCCAAGGAAGGCGGCGTGATCCCGAACAAGGACTCCCTCAAGTCCGCCCTCGCGGGCAACCCGGCCGCCAAGGCCATGTCCCCGGCCACGCCCGGCGGCGGCACCACCCCGCTGGTCCCGGAGTGGGGCGCGGTGGAGAACCCGCCGAACCCGATCAAGAACTACATGAGCGCGGTGCTGAACGGTAAGTCGTCCGCCGAGGCCGCCAAGCAGGTCGAGGGCGAGCTCAACAAGCGCCTGGCGCAGAAGCAGTAAGCAAGAACGCGTGCCCTGCCGGGGGCGGCGGGTGCCACGACCCCGCTGCCCCCGGCGCAACCATGCGCTCTCCGCGCTGACCTCCGGCGTTCTCCACGCTGACCACAGCGTTTCGCGTTGCCCACGAAAGAGATGGCGAGCATGACCGTGCAGAAGACCGAACGGCCGCCCTCCGGCCCGACGGAGGTGGAGACGCTGGGTGGCGGACCACGACCAGAAGGCCCGCGCCCATCATCAGGACGTCTCGCCGGCCTGACGCCCTATCTGCTCCTTGCCCCCGCGATCATCGCCACCCTGCTGCTGCTCGGCTGGCCGTTGGTCAACAACGGGGTTCTGTCGTTCCAGAACCTCAACATGCGGCAGTTCATTCTGCACTTGACCGAGTGGAACGGGTTCGACAACTACAAGGAAGTCCTCACCGGTGAGGACTTCTGGCGGGTCGCGGGGCGCTCGATCGCCTTCACCGCGGCCAACGTCGTACTGATCATGATCCTCGGCACCCTGGTGGGCCTGCTGCTCGCCCGGCTCGGCCGGAAGATGCGCACGTTCCTCCTGTTCGGGCTCGTCCTCACCTGGGCCATGCCGATCGTCGCGTCGTCCACCGTCTACCAGTGGCTCTTCGCGCAGCGCTTCGGCGTCGTCAACTGGGTGCTCGCCAAGATCGGCTTCGAGTCGATGGCCGACCACGACTGGCTGGCCACCCAGTACTCGACGTTCTTCGTGGTCCTGCTGCTCATCGTCTGGGGTTCGATCCCCTTCGTGGCGATCAACCTCTACGCGGCCACGACGACCATCCCCAAGGAGCTGTACGAGGCCGCCTCGTTGGACGGTGCCGGCGCCTGGAAGCAGTTCACCTCGGTGACGCTGCCGTACCTGCGCCCCTTCCTCTACGCCACGACGTTCCTGGAGATCATCTGGGTCTTCAAGGCGTTCGTGCAGGTCTTCACCATCAACGAGGGCGGCCCCGACCGCCTCACCGAGATCCTGCCCGTCTACGCCTACATCGAGGGCATGGGCAACCAGCACTTCGGCATGGGCGCGGCGATCGCGCTGCTCACCATCATCATCCTGCTGGCCATCACCTCGTACTACCTGCGGATCGTGCTCAAGCAAGAGGAGGACGAGCTGTGAAGCGCTCGCCGCTGGGCCGCCTGTGGCCCAACCTGACCGCCGTCGTTCTCTTCGTCTTCTTCGTCTTCCCCGTGTACTGGATGTTCGCCACGGCCTTCAAGCCGTCCGGCGACATCATCAGCGAGGACCCGGTCTGGTTCCCGACCAACGCCACGCTGGAGCACTTCAGGACGGCGATGGACGCCGACCACTTCTGGACGATGGTCGGCAACTCCGTCACCGTCACCGCCCTCGCCGTCGTCTTCTCGCTCATCATCGGCGTGACCGCCGCGTTCGCCCTCGCCCGCATGCGCTTCAAGGGCCGCCGCGGCTTCATCATCGGCTTCATGCTGGCGCAGATGGCGCCGTGGGAAGTCATGGTCATCGCGATCTACATCATCGTGCGCGACGCGGACATGCTGAACAGCCTGATCCCGCTGACCCTCTTCTACATGGTGATGATCCTGCCCTTCACCCTCCTCACGCTCCGCGGCTTCGTCGCCGCCGTGCCCAGGGAGCTGGAGGAGTCCGCCATGGTCGACGGCTGCTCGCGGATGCAGGCCTTCCGCAAGGTGATCCTGCCGCTGCTCGCGCCGGGCCTGATGTCGACCTCGCTCTTCGGCTTCATCACCGCCTGGAACGAGTTCCCGCTGGCCCTCGTGCTCAACAAGGAAGCGGAAGCCAAGACCTTGCCGATCTGGCTGTCCAGCTTCCAGACCGCCTTCGGCGACGACTGGGGCGCCACCATGGCGGCCGCCTCGCTCTTCGCCATCCCGATCCTCATCCTCTTCGTCTTCCTGCAGCGCAGGGCCGTGAGCGGCCTGACCGACGGCGCAGTGAAGGGATAGCGCACTCATGACGACACTCACGCACGCCGGTGACACGCTCACCCGCAACGCCCTCGCCGTCCTGCAGCCCGGCTTCGACGGCACCACCACCGCACCGGACTGGGTGCGCCGCCACATCGGCGAAGGCCTCGCCTCGGTCAGCCTGTTCGGCCGCAACGTGCGGACCGCCGAACAGGTGGCCGCGCTCACCGCGCAGCTGCGCGCCGAGCGCGACGACCTGCTGATCGCCATCGACGAGGAGAGCGGCGACGTCACCCGTCTGGAGGTGCGCACCGGATCGTCCTACCCGGGCAACCACGCGCTCGGCGCCGTCGACGACCCGGACCTGACCCGCGAGGTCGCCGCCGACCTCGGCCGGCGCCTGGCCGCCTGCGGCATCAGCTTCAACTGGGCGCCGTCGGCCGACGTCAACTCCAACCCCGACAACCCGGTCATCGGCGTACGCTCCTTCGGCGCCGACCCGCTCCTGGTGGCCCGGCACACCGCCGCCTACATCGAGGGCATGCAGTCGGCCGGCGTCGCCACCTCCGCCAAGCACTTCCCCGGCCACGGCGACACGGCGATCGACTCGCACCACTCCGTGCCGGTCATCGACGTCGACCGGGACGTGCTGAACTCCCGTGACCTGGCGCCGTTCCGCGCGGCGCTCGCCGCGGGCACCCGCGCCGTGATGAGCGGTCACGTGCTGGCCCCCGCCCTGGACCCGGAGAACCCCGGCACGCTCTCGCGCCGCATCCTCACCGGGCTGCTCCGCGAGGAGTTCGGCTACGAGGGCCTCATCGTCACCGACGGCATGGACATGCAGGCGATCGCCGGGACGTACGGCTTCGAGCGGGGCTGTGTCCTCGCCATCGCCGCCGGCGCCGACGCGATCTGCACGGGCGGCGGTCCCTCGGACGAGGGGACCGTGCTGCGACTGCGGGACGCCTTCGTCGCGGCGGTGCGCTCCGGCGAACTGTCCGAGGAGCGGCTCGCCGACGCCGCCGACCGCGTGCGGGCCCTGGCGGGCTGGACCGTGGCGTCGGCGGGTGCGGCCGACCGTTCGGGGAAGGTGCCCGACACCGGCATCGGCCTGGTCGCGGCCCGCCGCGCGCTGACGGTCACCCGCGGCGAGACGTACGCGGCCCCGGTCACCGAGGCCCCCTACGTCGCCACCTTCTCGCCGCTGCCGAACATCGCGGTCGGCGACGAGACCCCCTGGGGCGTGACCGAGGAGCTGGAGCGCAGGCTGCCCGGCACGGAGTCGGGCACCTTCGACGGCGAAGGCTCGGGCGAGGCGGCCCTCGCGGCGGCGGGCGGGCGCCGCATCGTGGCCGTGGTCCGCGACGCGCACCGGCACGGATGGATGGCCGACGCCGTGCAGACCCTCGTGTCGGCCCGCGCGGACACGGTCGTGGTGGAGATGGGCGTCCCCCAGTCCGCCCCGGCCGGCGCCCTGCACATCGCCACGCGCGGCGCGGCACGGGTGTGCGGCACGGCCGCGGCGGAGATCGTCACGGGCGGCTGAGGCCCTGGAGGTCCTGAACGCCGGAAGGGGCGCCCCCTGGTGGGGGCGCCCCTTCCGCGCACCTCGGTACCCGGCCGCGCCTGGCCCGGCGGCTCCGCAGCGCCGAACTCCCTTACAGGCCCTGCCAGTCGGGCTTGTTGACGTAGGTGTGCCGGAAGTAGTCCGCGAGCTTCAGCTTGGACGCGGCGGCCTCGTCCACGACGACCGTGGCGTGCGGGTGCAGCTGCAGCGCGGAGGCGGGCACGACCGAGGCGACGGGACCCTCCACCGTCGCGGCCACGGCGTCCGCCTTGCCCTCACCCGTGGCGAGCAGCACCAGGTGCCGCGCCTCCAGGATCGTGCCGATGCCCTGGGTGATGACGTGGTGGGGGACCTGCTCGATGTCCCCGTCGAAGAAGCGCGCGTTGTCCACCCGCGTCTGCTCCGTCAGCGTCTTGATGCGGGTGCGCGAAGCGAGCGACGAGCAGGGCTCGTTGAACCCGATGTGCCCGTCGGTCCCGATCCCGAGCAGCTGGAGGTCCACGCCCCCGGCGCCGGCGAGCGCCTTGTCGTACTCCTCGCACGCCGCCAGCACGTCGTCGGCGCTGCCGTCGGGCCCCATGAAGGACGCCTCGCTCAGCCCGAGCGGCTCGACGACCTCACGAAGGACCACGGAGCGGTACGACTCGGGGTGCCCGGCCGGCAGCCCCACGTACTCGTCGAGCTGGCAGATGCGCGCACGCGAGGCATCCACGGCACCGGCCGCGACCTTGGCGGCCAGCGCTTCGTAGATGGGCAGCGGGGTGGAGCCGGTGGCGACACCGAGCAGGGCGTCAGGCTTGCGGCGCACCAGGGCGGCCATGGCCTCCGCGATGAGCTCGCCGCCTGCCTTGGCGTCCGGGACGATGACAACTTCCACGCTGGGCCTGCCGATCTGGAGAGGGTGCTCAAGAGGACTGGTGGTATAGACCAATCTAGCAGAGCTGGGCCGTCAGAACAGTCGATTCCTCGGGTCCATGCTCAGCTCTCCCCACCTCCTCCGCCCGTCGAGCGACCCCACCTCCCCGCCGGGCCGCCCCCGCCCGCACCCGCCCCCTCGGCCCCGCCGCGAGACCCCGCCCGGGAAGCGGGGAGAGGGCGGAACGGGGAGAGTGGGAGGCATGACCGCCTTGACTCCGCCGGAGGCGCAGGACCGGCACAGCGAGCGGCCCGGCCGGATCATGCGCCGGGAGATGGCCGAGCAGCCCGAGTGCCTGCGCCGCCTCCTCGACGAGGGCGCCCCGGCGATCCACGAGACCGCGGCCCGGGTCGCCGAGCGAAAGCCCCGCTTCGTCCTGCTCACCGGCCGCGGCACCTCCGACCACGCCGCGCTCTACGCGAAGTACCTCCTGGAAGTCCGCCTCGGCATGCCCTGCGGCCTGACCTCGATGTCCACCATCACGGCCTACGGCGCCAAGCCCGACCTGAGGGACGTCCTCGCCGTCACCGTGAGCCAGTCCGGTGGCTCGCCCGACCTGGTGGCCTCCACCCGGGCCGCCCGCGAGGCAGGCGCGATCACCGTCGCGGTGACCAACAACCCGGACTCGCCCCTGGCAGCCGTCACCGAGCACCACATCGACATCCTCGCCGGACCGGAGAGGGCCCTCCCCGCGACGAAGACGTACACCGCGGCACTGCTCGCCCTGTACCTCTTCATCGAGCGGCTGGGGGCCGAGGCGGATACGGCAGGCGGCGGGGGAGCCGTGACGGACGCGGACGTCGCCCGGCTGCCCGGCCTCGCCGCCGAGCTCCTCGCCCGGCAGGACGAGATCGAGGTCCTCGCCGCCCGCTACCGCTTCGCGGAACACATGGTGATCACCTCCCGCGGCTACGGCTACCCGACCGCCATGGAAGCGGCCCTGAAGCTGATGGAGACCAGCTACATCCCGACGCTCGCCTACTCCGGCGCCGACCTCCTGCACGGCCCGCTCGCGATGGTCGACAACACCTCCCCGGTCATCGCCGTCGTGACGGACGGCCGGGGCGGCGAGATGCTGCAGCCGGTCCTCGACCGGCTGCGCGGCCGGGGCGCGGACCTGGTCGTCCTCGGCCCGAAGGCCCAGGTCGAACAGGCCTCGGCCGGGTTCGTCCTGCCCACCGACGGGGTGCCCGAGGCGCTGCAGCCGATCCTGGAGATCATCCCCCTCCATCTGCTCGCCCACGAGGTGGCGATCGCCCGCGGCCAGGACCCGGACGCGCCCCGGGCCCTCGCCAAGGTCACCGAGACCCGCTGACGCGCGCCTCCCGCCGCCACACTCACGCCGGGCTACATCAGTGAGCCCCCCGTCGCGTCCAGCCAGTGCCCGGTGACCCAGCGGCCGTCGTCCGAGGCGAGGAAGGCCACGACGTCGGCTATGTCGGACGCCTCGCCGATCCGGCCGAGCGCCGAGAACCCGGCCGCCCTCTCCCACGCGTCCTTGTTCTTCTCGTTCTTCTCGTCCCGCAGCCAGGGCGCGTTGGTGTCGGTGTCCACGATGCCCGGGGCCACCGAGTTGACCGTGATCCCGCGCGGGCCGAGGACTTTGGAGAGGTTCTGGGTGAACACGTCCAGGGCCCCCTTGGTCATCGCGTACGCCATGAGCTCCGGCATCGCCGCGGCGCGGGAGAGGCCGGAGGAAATGTTGACGATCCGGCCGCCGTCCCGCAGCCGCTCCGCGCCGAGCTGGGTGATGAAGAACGGCGCCTTGGCGTTGACCGTGAACAGCTGGTCGAACTCCGCCTCGCTCGTGCCGGAGAAGGGGCTCGACGTGCCGATCCCCGCGTTGTTCACGAGGATGTCCACTCCCTCCGCGTGCGCGTCGAACGCGGTCCACAGCGCCTGGGCGGCCCCCGGGGCGCTCAGCTCCGCGCCGATCGCGAAGGCCGCTCCGCCCGCCGCCTCGATCGCCGCCACCGTCTCCTTCGCCGCGGCCTCATTGCTGCCGTAGTGCACGGCGACCCTCGCGCCGTCCCGCCCGAGCCGCTCGGCGATGCCTCGGCCGATGCCCCGGCTGCCGCCTGTGACCAGCGCGGTCTTCCCGGCGAGCTTGCCCGGACCCTGACCCGGCGTGTTCCCCGACGTGTTCCCGTCCTGTGCACCCATGACGGACGCCCCCTCGTTCTCCGCAGATCCGTGCGGTTCTCTGGCGGTTGTTCTCTAGCGGTCGTTATAGAAAAGACCGTACCCGAGGTTCGCACCATTTACTAGCGCCCGCTATACAATTCACTCCATGGCGACGAAACAGCGCGGCCGGCCCCGCTCCTTCGACCGCGAGACGGCCCTGGAGCAGGCGATCCGCACCTTCTGGGAGAACGGGTACGAGGCGACGTCCGTCTCCGACCTCACCCGTGTCATGGGCATCGGCGCCCCGAGTCTCTACGCGGCGTTCGGCGACAAGCGCACGCTCTTCGACGAGGTCGTCGTGCGGTACGGCCTCACCCACGGCGCCTTCAGCGGCCGTGCCCTCGACGAGGAGCCGACGGTGCGCGCCGCCGTGTCACGGATGCTGCGCGAGGCCGCCGCCGAGTTCACCGACCCGGCCCGTCCCCGGGGCTGTCTCGTCATCTCCGCCGCCACCAACTGCACGACGCCGGAGGTGGAGGAGGACCTGCGTGAGCGGCGGAACGCGAACGTGACGGCCATCGAGTCCCGTATCCGCGCGGCCGTCGCGGCGGGGGAGCTGCCCGCCGACGCCGACCCCGCCGCCCTCGCCCATTACACGGCGGCGGTCTTCCAGGGCATGTCGCAGCAGGCCAGGGACGGCGCCACCAGGGACGATCTCGAAGCGGTGGCGGAGCTCGCCATGCGGGCGTGGCCGCAGGGGCGGTCCGCGGAGCGTGCGGTGTGAGGGGGTGGCCCCGGTGTTGGAGAAAGAGACGACAACAAACATCTGTCGACGCATAGACATGGGAGAATGGTCTAGTCCACAATGCGTGGGTAAAGCATCCGCTCTCCCCGCACAGGAGAGTGGACCGAGGACCCGGCGCTCTCTGCCCTGACCGCGTCGGATCCTCCCGATCGGCCTTCAGTACCGCACATTCTGGCGGCCGATGCACCTGAAGGGCTGCGGTGCCGTGGGCGGGCTGAGGGTCCCGCCCTGGCGCCGCGGCTCGTCGGGAACGAATCCGGCTTCGCGGGGGCACCGCATAACCTCGCCCCGGATCCCGGTCGACCCCCTCGGGCACTCGGGCGCTCGGGCAGGGGATCCAGGGGAGCGGACCCGCCGGACCCGAAAGGTACGCTCCACTCGTGCCCTCCATGAACGACCTCGTACGCCAGCACACCGCTCTCGGTGACTCCGATCTCGAGTGGCTGCATCTGCTGGTCTCGGAGTGGCAGCTGCTCTCCGACCTCTCCTTCGCCGACCTGGTGCTCTGGGTCCCCACGCGCGACGGAACCCGCTATGTCTCCGTGGCGCAGATGCGGCCCAACACCGGCCCCACCTCCTACCAGGACGACATGGTCGGCCACCTCGTCCCGCGCGGCCGGCGCCCCCTCCTCGACGCCGCCCTGGACGAGGGCCGCATCGTGCGCGAGGGCGACCCGGAGTGGCGTGAAGAGGTGCCGGTGCGGGTCGAGTCCATCCCCGTACGCAGGGAAGGGCGTGTCCTCGGCGTCATCGCCCGCAACACCAATCTGCTGACCGTGCGCACTCCCTCGCGGCTCGAGCTGACCTACCTGCAGTCGGCGTCCGACCTCGCGCAGATGATCGCCGCCGGTTCGTTCCCGTTCCCGGGGCAGCAGGTCGACATGGATGCCTCCCCGCGCGTGGGGGACGGACTGCTGCGGCTCGACGCCGACGGTGTCGTGCAGTACGCGTCGCCGAACGCGCTGTCCGCGTACCACCGGCTCGGCCTCGCCTCCGACCTCGTGGGGCACCACCTGGGCCGGGCCACCGCCGAACTCGCCCCGTCCCGCGGTCCGGTGGACGAGGCGCTCGCCAAGGTCGCGAGCGGCTGGGCGCCGCGCGAGTTCGAGATCGAGGGCGGCGACGGTGTGATCCAGCTGCGTGCGATCCCGCTCAAGCCCAAGGGCCCGCGCATCGGTTCGCTCGTACTCCTGCGCGACGTCACCGAACTCCGCCGTCGCGAGCGGGAGTTGATCACCAAGGACGCGACCATCCGGGAGATCCACCACCGGGTGAAGAACAACCTGCAGACGGTCGCCGCCCTGCTGCGTCTCCAGGCCCGCCGCATCGACTCCGCCAAGGGCCGCGAAGCCCTGGAGGAGGCCGTGCGCCGGGTGGGTTCCATCGCCATCGTCCACGAGACGCTCTCCCAGAACCTCGACGAGCGCGTGGAGTTCGACGAGATCGCCGACCGGGTGCTCGCGATGGTCGCCGAGATCTCGCCCGGCAAGGTCACGGGGCGGCGCACCGGCCGCTTCGGGATCCTGGACGCCGAGGTCGCGACCCCGCTGTCGATGGTGCTGACCGAAGTCCTGCAGAACGCGCTGGAGCACGGCTTCCGCGAGGGGGACACCGGCGCCGTCGAGGTGTCCGCCGTGCGCGGCGGCACCACCAAGGACGCCCGCCTGCTGATCACCGTCCAGGACGACGGCGTGGGTCTGCCCGACGACTTCGACCCGCACCGCTCCGGCAATCTCGGCCTGCAGATCGTCCGCACCCTGGTCGAGGGGGAGTTGGGCGGCACCTTCGACATGGTCCGCGCGCCCGAGCGCGGCACGCAGGTGATCCTCGACATTCCGGTCCGAGGCGACAAGTAGCGGTGACACGTAGCGGCGGCGAACAGCCGCCGGGCGCCGCGAAGGGGCGCAGGGAAAAGCAGTGAGCCCCGGACCGAAGTCCGGGGCTCACTGCTCACGTTGCGTTGCGCATCGGGGGTACTGCGCGGCTGCGGCTCGGGGGCGGGAGTTGCGTACTCGCTGTACGCGCCGCCAAGCTCAGGCTCGTGGGGGGCGTGACCGTCAGGCGCTGGCCTGGCGTGCACGGTTGCGAGCGGCGCGGCGCTTCATTGCGCGGCGCTCGTCCTCGCTGAGGCCACCCCAGACGCCGGAGTCCTGGCCGGACTCGAGCGCCCACTGCAGGCACTGCTCCATGACGGGGCAGCGGCGGCAGACGGCCTTGGCTTCCTCGATCTGCAGCAGCGCAGGACCGGTGTTGCCGATGGGGAAGAAGAGCTCGGGGTCTTCCTCGCGGCAAACGGCGTTGTGACGCCAGTCCATGGCTGCTACCTCTCCTTGGTATTACATGCAGGTTGCTTGTGAATGTGAACGCTTTCACGAATCCCCCCACACGGGAAGGGTCGACGCCCAGTTGCCTGGTGTGGACCTGTGATGGAGGAGGGGTTCTGGCTATCTGTGGGGCCGATGGTGCGGGCCGTCCCGATCGCCATGTAGAGATTCGCAAACCTCGGCGGCGGATACAACCCCTTCCGGCAAGTTTTTTTTGATTCCTCAGTGTCGACTGGGTCACAGCCGTACTTCTATGGGGTGGACCCTGGCCTAAACGTTCGAGTGAAAGGACTTTAGGCCCTTCCACTCACACAATCACACGCAGTGCACGGCGTACGCCTGTGAACGTCACGCTCGTCCGCAGCCCCAAGTGGTCACCGTCCATCTGGAGGGGCAGGGGCACCTTCGAATGCAAGGTGAAGTCCGTGAGGTCGTGGAGCGTGACCGCGTGCTTACCGTGCGGTCCGCGTTCCGGCGTCGACGTCAGGAGCTGGGTGCCGTAACGGGCCACCGCGGTGGTGGAGAGCTTCTTCAACCCCAGCACGTCCAGGCCCGTGTCGAAGGAGGCCTGCGGGGACGCGTACAACGGGCGATTGCCCAGGTAGGAGTACGGAGAGGTGTTGCAGATTATCGACAGCACCAGGTCGGTCACCGGGTCCTCGCCGGGCCGCTCCAGCGTGATCATTCCGTGCCTGCGGTGGGGCTCGTCGAGGAACTGGCGGAGCACCTGACGCACATAGAGCGAGTGCGTCGAACGCCTGCCCAGCTCGCGTTGCTGTTCGACCCTGCCCACCACGCCGCCGTCGAAGCCGAGGCCGGCGCAGAACGTGAACCAGCGCGAGGGCACGGCCTCGTCCTCGGTGCCCGGTGTGCCGCCCGCGATGCCGAGCCCGACCGTGCGCTCGCTGCCCTCGCGCAGGGCGTCCAGCAGGGCGCCGGTGGCCTCCACGGCGTCGTTCGGCAGCCCGAGGGCGCGCGCGAAGACATTGGTGGAGCCGCCGGGCACGACGGCCAGGCGCGGGAGGCGGTCCGGATCGGGGCCGTGGTGCAGCAGACCGTTGACGACCTCGTTGACGGTGCCGTCGCCGCCGAGGGCGACGACCAGCTCGACGTCCTTGCTCTCCGCGGCCTGCCGGCCGAGGTCTCTGGCGTGCCCGCGGTACTCCGTGGTGACCGCGTCGAGCTTCATCTCGCTCGCCAGTGCGTGGACCAGCACATCACGCGTACGCGCACTGGTGGTGGTTGCCGCCGGGTTGACCACGAGAAGTGCACGCATGCGCAGCAGACTACCTAGCGGTCTTTACCCGGCCTAGACCGAGGTGCCGGGGCGGGCACCCCCGCGGCTACCCTGCAGGGGTGAGTACTGAGCGGAAATCCACCCCCGAAGCCCCGGAACCGGCCGCGCCGGGCCCGCGTCCCGCGCGGGTGACCGCCGCCGCTGCCCTGGTCGCCCTGGAGGGCCTCGCCCTTGTCGCCGGGGGCATCTACATGCTCGCGATGGGCCTCGCCGGGTCCCCCGACGACCCGCGGCAGGCCGAGACCGGCGGCATCACGCTGATCGTCCTCGCGCTGCTCCCGCTGCTGGCCGCGCGCGGACTGCTGAAGCTGCGCCGCTGGAGCCGCGGTCCCGCGATCATCACGCAGATCATGGCGCTTCCCGTGGCCTGGCAGATGCTGCAGGCCGACAGTGCGGCGATCCCGGCCGGCATCGTCCTCGGGATCGTGGCGGTCGTCTCGCTCATCCTCGTGATCAACCCGGCGACGACCGAGGCCCTCGGCATCCAGGGCCCCGGCAACGTCCAGGATCAGAAGTAGCGACTACGGAGAGCGCGCCCCGGAGAGTCGGCTACGGAGCGTGACTACTCCTCGACGAGGAGCTTCTCCCGCAGCTGCGCGAGGGTGCGTGCCAGCAGGCGGGAGACGTGCATCTGGGAGATGCCGACTTCCTGCGCGATCTGGGACTGGGTCATGTTGCCGAAGAAGCGCAGGAGCAGGATGCGCTTCTCGCGCGGGGGCAGGTCTTCCAGGAGGGGCTTGAGGGACTCGCGGTACTCGACGCCCTCCAGGGCCTCGTCCTCGGCGCCCAGGGTGTCCGCGACGGCCGGCGACTCGTCGTCGGTGTCGGGGACGTCCAGGGACAGCGTGGAGTAGGCGTTGGCCGACTCCAGGCCCTCCAGGACCTCCTCCTCGGAGATGGCCAGCTTCTCGGCCAGCTCGTGCACCGTGGGGGAGCGGCCGTGGAGCTGGGAGAGCTCGGCCGTCGCCGTCGTCAGGGCCAGGCGCAGCTCCTGAAGGCGCCGCGGGACACGGACGGCCCACCCCTTGTCGCGGAAGTGCCGCTTGATCTCGCCGACGACCGTCGGGGTGGCGTACGTGGAGAACTCCACGCCGCGCTCCGGGTCGAAGCGGTCCACGGACTTGATCAGGCCGATGGTGGCGACCTGGGTGAGGTCGTCGAGCGGCTCACCGCGGTTGCGGAAGCGGCGGGCCAGGTGCTCGACGAGCGGAAGGTGCATGCGGACCAGCTGGTTGCGCAGCTGCGCGTACTCCGGACTGTCATTCCCCAGAGAACGCAGCTCGACGAACATCGCGCGTGCGCCGCTGCGGTCCTGGGGATTGTGCCGGCCGTGCTCGTGCTCGCTCATGTTTCCCACCCGTCGCCCGCCGCCCCGGCCGGAGAGCTGCTCGAGCCCTTCCTTGGCGGTCGGCTCTGCCTGCTCCGACACATCGGCCACCCGCAGGGAACCCAACCGGTCCGGTTCCTCGGGGTGCGGTTTGGCCTGCTGCTCGGGGATTCCGGTGGTCATACGGCGCATCCCCTCCCTGCCGCCGGCGGGCAGCTTTTGTGTGCCGCGCTCTTCGTCCCGCACCGGCCCGTCCCCGTTCCTCACGCCGGCCCGGGTCCCGCGCCGCGCTTCTTGTAGAGGCTGATCGAGACGGTGTTGTCCTCGGCGACGGTGGAGTCGACCTGACCCGCGAGGGCCGACAGCACTGTCCAGGCGAAGGTGTCCCGCTCCGGGGCCCGGCCGTCGGTCGTGGGCGCCGAGACCGTCACCTCCAACGAGTCGTCGACGAGGCGGAAGACGCAGCTGAGCACGGACCCGGGCACGGCCTGCTGGAGCAGGATCGCGCAGGCCTCGTCCACCGCGATGCGGAGGTCCTCGATCTCGTCGAGAGTGAAGTCCAAACGCGCCGCGAGGCCGGCCGTCGCCGTCCGCAGCACCGACAGGTAGGCACCCGCAGCCGGAAGGCGGACCTCCACGAAGTCCTGATTCCCGGGCTCGCCTGCGATCTGGGACACCCTCACCTCCAAGGTGGTACAAGCATTTCGGGGCTTCGGACCGCCGGCCAGCGGTGGTCCGGACTGCGTCACACGGGTAACGCACCACGTCTTTCTGCGGTGACGCTACCGCGCTCCCCAGCTCCGTGTCCCGGGGACCCCGCCCGATGCTGTCACTCATAGTAAGCCTACGGGTACGGACAGTGGCTAGGGGTCTGCGGGCCCAATTGCAAAGTACGGGTGCCGGGTTGACGTACCCAGGCGTCAGACGATCGAACCGTCCACGAAGCACCAGCGCCAGCTCTCGCCCGGTTCGAAGGTCCTCATCACGGGGTGCCCCGTGTCCTTGAAGTGCTCCGTCGCGTGCTGGAACGGCGAGGAGTCGCAGCAGCCCACGTGCCCGCACGTCAGGCACAGCCGCAACTGCACGGGGTGACTGCCGGCCGCCAGACACTCCAGGCACGTTTCGCTCAGGGGGGACACCTCGGGGTGCGGCAGCGCTGCGACATGCGGGCACTCGTTCATGATTGCCAGGTTACGACGGGAACACGGAGGGCGGAGGGGTCTGCCGATGGATGTATTGCCGCTGGTGGCACTGATCGCGGCGAGCGCCGCGGTGGCGGGGGCGGCGCGCAGGACCCCGGTGCCCGCGCCGCTGCTCCTGGTCGCCGTCGGACTCGTCGCCGCCTACCTCCCCGGAGTGCCCGACTACCACCTCGACCCGCACATCGTGCTGCCGCTGATCCTGCCCCCGCTGCTGCACACGGCCGCCCTGGAGAGCTCCTACCTGGACCTGCGGGCCAACATCAGACCCGTCGCGCTGCTCTCCGTCGGCTACGTCCTGTTCGCCACGGTCGCCGTCGGCTGGCTCGCGTACGTGCTCATCCCGGACCTGCCGCTGACCGCCGCGCTCGTCCTCGGGGCCGTCATCGCGCCGCCGGACGCGGTCGCGGCGACCGCCGTGGCGCGCAGGGTGGGGCTCCCCTCGCGGATCACCACGATCCTGCAGGGCGAGTCCCTCGTGAACGACGCGACCGCGATCACCGCCTACAAGGTGGCCCTCGCGGCGGCCGTCGGCGAGGGCGCGAGCTGGTCGGGCGGCATCCGGGAGTTCCTCCTCGCCGCCGTCGGCGGGGTCGGCGTCGGGCTGCTGCTCATGGTGCCGATCCACTGGCTGCGCACCCACCTGAAGGAGGCGATGCTGCAGAACACGCTCTCCCTGCTCATCCCGTTCGTCGCCTACGCCGCCGCCGAACAGGTGGGCGCCTCCGGAGTGCTCGCCGTGGTCGTCGTCGCCCTCTACCTGGGGCACCGCTCCTGGCAGGTCGACTTCGAGACGCGGCTGCAGGAGGCCGCCGTGTGGAAGGTCGTCGCGTTCATCCTGGAGTCGGCGGTCTTCGCGCTCATCGGACTGCAGCTGCCCGTCGTCCTCAAGGGGCTCGGCGAGTACAGCGTGGCGCAGGCGGTCTGGTACGCGGTCGGGGTCTTCGTCTGCGTTGTGCTGGCGCGCTTCGTGTGGTCGTACCCGGCGACCTATCTGCCGCGCCGGATGTCGGCCGGGATCAGGGAGCGCGAGGGCGACATGGACTGGCGGCGGCCGCTCATCGTCAGCTGGGCCGGGATGCGGGGCGTCGTCTCGCTGGCCATCGCCTTCTCCATCCCGCTCGTCATGGACGACGGGGAGCCGTTCCCGGCCCGCAATCTTGTCCTGTTTCTGACCTTCACCACGGTGATCGGCACGCTCGTCGTGCAGGGGCTCTCGCTGCCGTGGCTGATCCGTGTCCTGAAAGTGCCAGGACGTGACGCGCAGGCGCAGACGCTCGCCGAGGCGCAGG
Organism: Streptomyces sp. NPDC040622; assembly: GCF_055593965.1. NCBI lineage: Bacteria > Bacillati > Actinomycetota > Actinomycetes > Kitasatosporales > Streptomycetaceae > Streptomyces > Streptomyces sp. NPDC040622. The sequence goes on from NZ_JBVIXD010000002.1 coordinate 856,438, forward strand.
CGCAGAACGCCGCCTCACAGGCCGCGGAGGCGCGGGTGGAGGAACTCATGCAGGACGAGCGCAATCGTCTGCCACAGCCCCTCCAGGACCGTCTGCGCACCGTTTTGGAGCGGCGGCGCAACTCCGTGTGGGAGCGCCTTGGCCAATCCAACCCCGTGACGGGGGAGTCGGCGGACGACACCTACCGCCGCCTCGCGCGCGAGGCGATCGCCGCGGAGCGCGAGGTGTTCGTGAAGATGCGGGACGAGCGGCGCATCGACGACGAGATGATGCGGACGCTGCTGCGCAAACTGGACTTGGAGGAGGCGGCCGCCCACCGGGAGATCGAGGACTGAGGCGGTCCGGTCCTCCGGCCGGCGGGTCCGGTCCTCTAGCCGGCGAAGGAGGACCCGGACGGGTCCTCGCGCGTGCCGGTGATCACCGCGGTGAGGCGGGTGCCGGGCGGGAAGGCACCCTCTTCGCAGAGCGTGGTCAGGGCGTACAGGAGTTTGGCCACGTAGAGGCGTTCCACGCGGAGGTCGAGAGCGCGGCCGTGGCGCGCCTCGAAGTCCTCCGCGAAGGCGACGAGTTCGGGCGGGGTTCGGGCGTAGCCGCCGCAGTGGAAGCGGTCCTCCAAGGACCAGTTGGCGGTCGGCTCGCCGAACGTTCTGCGCTGCAGGGACACGATGTCCCCGCCCAGGAAGCCGCCCTTGAGCACGGGTATGCCGAGGGCCCGCCGGTCCGGGCCGAGACCCGCGGCCAGGCCCGCGAGCGTGCCGCCGGTCCCGCACGCCACGGCCGCCACGTCGGTGTGCTCGCGCAGTTCCTCGCCGAGGGCCGTGCAGCCCCGCACGGCAAGGGCGTTGCTGCCGCCCTCGGGGATCACGTACGCGTCTTCGGCGTCCGCCGCGCGCAGGAGTGCCCCCAGGGTCTCCGGCTCGCCCTTGCGGCGGTACGTCGCCCGGTCGACGAAGCGCAGCCGCATGCCGTCGGCGGCGCAGCGCGTCAGGGAGGGGTTCAGGGGGCGCCCGGCGAGCTCGTCGCCGCGCACGACACCGATCGTGGCGAAGCCGAGGAGACGGCCCGCCGCCGCGGTGGCGCGCAGGTGGTTGGAGTAGGCGCCGCCGAAGGTCAGGAGGGTGGAGTGGCCCGCGTCGGCCGCGGCCCGCAGGTTCAGGACGAGCTTGCGGAACTTGTTGCCGGGCAGGTCCGGGTGGATCAGGTCGTCCCGCTTGAGGGACAGCCGCACGCCGCGGCGGACGAAGCGGTCGTCCGGCACGCGCTGCAGCGGGGACGGGAGCCGGGGGCGGAGGCCGTCGGGCGGGGTGGGGCACACCCCGCCATTGTCGCCCGCGGTGCGCGGTCCGGCAGGGGAGCCCTGTGCCGGGGCTCCCCGGGTGTTCCGTGCGGCTACTTCAGGCGCTCCTCGATGCGCGCGCGCATCGAGTCCATCGTGAAGCCGCGGGGGTCCACCTTGCCCGGCTGCCACTCCAGGTGGCCGATCACCGAGCGTTCCGTCCAGTCGTGGACGCGGCAGATGGCCGCCGAGACCCTCTCGATGGCGTCCAGCTGCTCCTCGGGCCACGGGTCCTCGCCGTCGCCGAGGTTCTCGCACTCGAAGCCGTAGAAGTGGCGGTTGCCGTCGGTGTTCGCCTCGTTGTCCGGCGGCAGGCGCTTCTCCGCGATGACGGCGCGGAGCACTTCGTCGTCGCCCAGGCCCGCGTGGTTGGCACGGCCGTAGCCCACGAGGTGGACGCGGCCGTCCTTGGTGATGACGCCGTGGCAGAGCGGACCCGGCAGCGAGGCGAAACCGTCGCGGCAGATCTCCACCGTGCGCTCGCTGCCGGAGGTCACGGTGTGGTGGATCACCACGCCGTGCACGGGCCCCCAGGGGCCCTTGTGGTTGCGGTTGTGATGCTCCCAGTCGCCTACCTCGACGACGGTCACGCCTTCGTCCCGCAGGGCTTCCAGGAACCTGCCCGCGGACATGGGTGGGGACATGGCCGCCTCCTTAAACAAGGCGCGACGGCCGCCGGTCGCGACCGTCTCGTACGCCCTGCTTGTACCGGAACTGCGATGCCCGAACCAGCTGTTCGCAAACAATGCGAGGCCTGTTCGGGCACCGTGCGAGCCGATCCGGTCAGTTCCCGTGCAGGAAGCCGTCGCCGTTCGTCGCGATGTGGGACTCCAGGGCCTGCAACGCCTGCTGGGTGTCCTGCGCGGAGCCGGTGCCCCGGCGCTCCGCGTAGTACGCGGCGCCGAGCTTCTTCAGGAGGGCGTCGCCCGCGCGCTTGTCCTGGACCTCGTCGAGCTTCTGCTTGCCCTGGTTGATGCCCCGCTGCGCCTGCTCCTTGGCGCGATCCAGGAAGCCTGCCATTGCTGTCTCCTGCCGGTTGGTGCGAAGGGTGCGGGCGGTGCTCGTGCCCGCGATGGGATCAACGGTCACACGGAACTCGGAGTTCCCGCGGGAGGCCCGGCCCGAGGGGGTGCGGACTGCCCCGCGAGGGATGCCCCGGCTAGCCGGTCAGCTTGCGCATCAGGCGCACCCCCTGTGACGGCTTCATGTGCGGCAGGTAGGCCTTGCCGATGGCCCGGGTGATGCTGGGCAGGGCCGCCGGGTCCGGGTAGCACATGTACATGGGCCGGTACTGGGGCTGGAACTTGGCCTTGAAGTTGAGCAGCGAACGGAAGCCGTAGACCGGCTCCAGGGTGCGGCCGGCGTAGTCGAGCAGGCGCTGCAGCGCGGCGGGCGGCTCCCCGGTGTCCGAGCGGGCGAGCGGCGCCCCGGAGAGGCTCAGGAACCGGGCGCCCTCCTCCTTGAAGCCGAGCGCGGCGGACGCGATCAGGAACTCCATCGAGCCGCGGAACCCGTCGGAGCGGCGCCGCATGAAGTCCAGGGTCCAGCCCGCCGGCCGGGGTGCCTCGCCGTTCGTGCCCGCCTCCCCGCTGCCCGCCTCGCCGCTGTCCGCCTCCCCGCTGTCCGCGTACACCGGCATCCAGCTCGTGATGCCGTGCACCGTGCGGTCCCCGTCGACCGCGAGGAGGCAGCGCACATGGGGGTCGTCGAGTTCGTCGAGCCCGCCGAGGGTGAAGCCCATCTCCGGCAGCCCCTTGTCCGCGACCCACTCCTCGGAGATCGAGCGGATCTGGTCCGTGAGCGCGATGGGTGCCTCGGGGAAGGTGTGCCACTCGGCGGTGATGCCCTCCTTCTTGGCCTTGTTCAGGGCCGTGCGGACGTCCTGCCACTTCTTGCCGGTGAAGGCCAGCTCCGCAAGGGGCACGACGGTGTCCTCGGCGACCTGCACCGAGCTCCAGCCCAGCGCGTCCGTGCGGGCCTTGGCCTCGGCCGTCACGCTGTAGAAGCAGGGCGTCCAGCCGCGTTCGTCGCAGTACTCGGCGAAACCGTCGATCGCGTCCGCGCGCGCGGACAGCTCCCCGAAGGGGTCGCCCGTGGTGAGCGCGACCGTCGAGCGCACCCGGTAGGCGACCGCGGCCCGGCCGTCCGCGGAGAACCAGTAGTGGTTGCCCGGCCAGGTCGTCAGATACGAGAGCGTGGAGCCGCCGTGCGCGGCGAGCAAGGCACGCGCGCGGGTGGCCGCGTCCGGGTCGGCGTGCATCAGGGGCCGCCGGAACGCCACGAACAGAGCGATCAGGGTGACCACCCAGAACAGCATCCCGCAGTACTCGTACAGCGACAGGGCGGTGCCGCCGACCGGTACCGGGGCCTGCCCCTGGAAGAAGAACGGTTCGTAACTGGGCGGCAGGAACTGCGTGGGAAGGCCCGAGACCAGCTTCGAGAACGTCGCGTCGGGCGTGAACTGGTCGCGCACCGCGTACCCGATGCCCACGTAGGCGACACAGGCCAGCAGCAGCGAGCCGCCCACGGTCCCCGCGAGCCACGTCACGGTGGTGCGCGAGAGGCGCTGGTCGAAGAGTCTCCTCGTGAGGAACAGCAGCACCAGGACGAGCAGCGGCAGCAGCATCTGTTCCAGAACCGCCTGGATCATCGCGGCCTTCTGGTCGGACAGGTCGCTGCCCTCCAGGACGTACCGGTCCGGGTGCGAGGCGATGTCGCCCAGGAGGTACGCCATGAGTCCGAGCCACACCAGCTGCGCGGCCACGGTGATCCGCCAGGACAAACGCAGACCGCGTCGCAGGCCCTCGGCGAGTACGAGCAGCAGCAGCGGGATCGCGATGCCCATGAGCATCGCGGGAGAGCCGTAGAAGTGGTCCTGGGCGTGGATGCGGGCGCAGTCCGCGCTGTCGGCCCGGACGCAGGCGTCGGCGATGTCCTGGGCGCCGGGGCCCCCGGAGACGTACAGGTCCAGGACGTTGAAGGGGCCGAGCGAGTCCTTGTAGAGCGTGGCGACGAGCGGGCCGACGGCGGAGGCGGCGACCACGAGGGCCACCAGGACGCGGCCCTCGGAGTGCGAGGCGTGCGGCATCCGCAGCCGGTGCGTGTTCCGGTGCGCCAGCGCGCCGAGTCCCAGCCCCACGACCGTGCCGGCCAGCCGCAGCACTCCCTGGAGATGACCGACGTACAGCGCGAGCATCAGCGGGAAGACGATCAGGCACAGCTGGAGCCTGCGCCGCCACAGGGCGTTGAGCCGGAAGCTGAGGAAGGCGCCGACGGCGCAGGCCCCGATGCCGGGCGTCGCCGTCAGGTCGCGCGCCAGATCGTCGAGCCAGTCCTCGCCGGCCAGCTCGCCCAGCCTGACGACCCCGGTGCCCAGGAGCGAGCCGAGGACCTGACCGAGGACCAGGACGACGCCGGTGCGCACCGAGCCCATGCGCTGCTCGGCCGCCGAACCGAGGAGCAGCAACAGCAGGGTGGAGCCGATGTAGTTGCCGATCCCCGGACACCACAGCATCGAGGTGAGCGGGGTCCACCAGCGGCCGTCGGCGAGCGCGGGAACCCCCACGCCGATGTCGTTCAGGAGCGTGCCGGACGGGCCGGAGCCGAGGCTTCCCGTGAAGGCGCCCACGGCCCACAGCGCCACGACGACGAACACGGTGACCGGCGCGCGGCGCACGGGCTCGAACGCCCGGCCGACGGGGCGCAGCCAGCGCACCGGGCCGCGCTCGCCCGGCGGCGCGAGCGGTGCCGCCGGGGCCGGTTCCCGCGCGCCGGCGCCGGCGGAGGCCTCGGAGGTGGTCATCTCCCGAGCCCACCAGTCCGCTGTGCCCGGCACCTCCCGAGTTGGTCCGAACGGGTGGAAACGCCCCTCCTGCCCCGCCGGAGCGTGATCCATTCCCGCTCGTTTGTGTAATGGCGTGGCCACGCTCCGTGCTGGAAGGGTGAGGCGCGCAGAGCACCGCAGGCATATCGGGAGGGCATAGCCAATGTCGGTAGGCGAAGAGGTCCGTAGTGAATCGGAGAAGCCGCAGCAGAGCCTCGGCACATCCGCAGCACGGAACCTGGCCACCACCACCAAATCCGCGCCGCAGATGCAGGAGATCAGCTCCCGCTGGCTGCTGCGGACGCTGCCATGGGTCGATGTCCAGGGCGGCACGTACCGGGTGAACCGGAGGCTGAGCTTCGCGGTCGGGGACGGCCGGGTCCACTTCGTGAAGACGGGGGACCGCGTCCAGGTCGTCCCGACGGAGCTCGGCGAGTTGCCCGTCCTGCGCGACTTCGAGGACGAGGACGTGCTCGGCGAACTGGCACGGCGCTGCCACCAGCGGGAGTTCGCCGCGGGGGAGGTCCTGACCTCGTTCGGCAGCCCTGCCGAGGAGGTGTTCCTGCTCGCGCACGGCCGCGTCGAGAAGGTCGGCACAGGACCCTACGGCGACGACGCGGTGCTCGAGACGCTCGCCGACGGCTCCTACTTCGGGGAGCAGGCGCTGCTCGACCCGGAGACCATCTGGGAGTACACCGCCCGCGCGGTGACCGCCTGCACCGTCCTCACCCTGCCCCGCCAGGACCTCGAACAGGTCGCGGAGCGCAGCGAGGCACTGCGCGACCACCTCACGAGGCTGCGGTCCCTCCCGGCCCAGCGCACCAACGATCTCGGCGAGGCGCCCATCGACCTGTCGGCAGGACACGTCGGCGAGGCCGTGCTGCCCCACACCTTCGTGGACTACGAAGCGGCACCGCGCGAGTACGAGCTGAGCGTCGCCCAGACCGTGCTGCGCATCCACACGCGCGTGGCCGACCTCTACAACCAGCCGATGAACCAGACCGAGCACCAGTTGCGGCTGACCGTCGAGGCGCTCAAGGAGCGCCAGGAGCACGAACTGGTCAACCACCGCGAGTTCGGTCTCCTGAACAACTGCGAGTACGAACAGCGGATCCAGCCGCACGCGGGCGTGCCCGGCCCGGACGACATGGACGAGCTGCTCAGCCGCAGGCGCGGCTCCAAGCTCTTCCTCGCCCACCCGCACGCGATCGCCGCGTTCGGCCGCGAGCTCAACAAGCGCGGACTCGTCCCCGAGACCATCGACGTGGGGGGCCACAGGATCCCCACCTGGCGCGGTGTGCCGATCTACCCGTGCAACAAGATCCCGGTCACCGAGGCCCTGACGACGTCCATCATCTGCATGCGTACGGGCGAGGAGGAGCAGGGCGTCGTCGGCCTGCGCCAGAGCGGCATCCCGGACGAGATCGAGCCGAGCCTGTCGGTGCGGTTCATGGGCATCAGCGAGCAGGCGATCATCTCGTACCTGGTGTCGACCTACTACTCCGCGGCGGTGCTCGTGCCCGATGCGCTCGGCGTCCTGGAGAACGTCGAGATCGGTCGCTGGAGTTGACGGCCCGCCCGTGTCCTCGGACGCGGCACGGGGTACATCACCCCCGTACGCGCCCGCAGGCCGAGGAACCGCCACCGTCCGCATCCTTCCCGGGGTGAGTCCATGACGGACACGACGACGGACACGGCAGTCACCGCGGACGCGAATCAGCGCCCCCAGCGACCCGGACCCGGACCCGGACCTGGACCCGGACCCGGACCCGGCGACGGGCAGGAGGCCGCGGAGATCCTGGCGTCGGCGCGGACCCGCGTCGATCCGGAGCTGCGCAGGGCCATCGACTCGCTGCCCGGGTCACTGCGCCGGATCGCGCTCTACCACTTCGGGTGGGAGCACGCGGACGGCACGCCGGCCGCGGGCAACGCGGGCAAGGCCATCAGGCCCGCGCTGGTGCTCACCGCGGCCCGCGCGCTGGGCGGGGACCCCGCCACGGCCGTGCGGGCCGCGGCCGCCGTGGAGTTGATCCACAACTTCACGCTCCTGCACGACGACGTGATGGACCGCGACACCACGCGCAGGCACCGGCCCACCGCCTGGACCGTGTTCGGCGACGCCGGCGCGATCCTCGCCGGTGACGCCATGCAGGCACTCGGGCAGCGGCTGCTCGCCGAGGACCCCCACCCGGGGGCCTCGGCGGCCGCCGCCCGTCTGGCCGCCTGCGTCGTGGAGCTCTGCGAGGGCCAGCAGGTGGACTGCGCGCTGGAGCGGCGCGGCCCGGACGAGGTCACGCTGGACGAATGTCTCGCCATGGCCGAGGCCAAGACCGGGGCACTGATCGGCTGCGCCTGTGCGATCGGAGCGGTGTACGCGGGCGCGGGGCCGGAGGCGGCCGACGCGCTGGACGGCTTCGGCCGCGAGGCGGGCCTCGCCTTCCAGCTCATCGACGACGTCATCGGCATCTGGGGCGACCCCGGCCACACCGGCAAGCCCGCGGGCGCCGACCTCGCCGCCCGCAAGAAGTCGCTGCCGGTCGTCGCAGCCCTGACCTCGGGCACACCGGCCGCGGCCGAACTGGCCGAGCTGTACGGCAGGGCGCCGGGCACGGTGAAGGGGGACGTGCCGGACACCGCGCTCGCGCAGCGCACGGCCCGTGCCGTGGAGAGCGCGGGCGGCCGTGACTGGGCGCAGGTGCACGCGGCCGATCGGATGTCCCGGGCGATAGGGCAGCTCGCGAGGGCGGTCCCGGACCCGGAATCGGCGGGCGGGCTGCTGGCACTCGCCGAGTTCGTGACACGGCGTACGCACTGAAGGAGAGCCGCTGAAGCAGAGTCACTGAAGCAGAGCCGCTGAAGCAGGGCTGCCGAGGGGAGTCACTGACGGGGGAGCGACCGACCGGGGAGCGGCGGGGGAGCGGCCGACGGGCCTGACGGGGGAGCGTTCGGGAGGGAGGCGAACCAGCCAGAGGGCGGGGCGGGCCGGTGTCCGTGTCGGGAGCCCGTTCGAGGCGCCCGAGCGGCCCGTGACCCGCAGAGACGAACCCGGCCGGAGCCTGCCCGCCGGCCGGGCCTCCCACCATCCGCAGGTCCCGCATGCCCCCGTGATCCGGCCAGGCTGCGGGGCCCTTCCGTGTGTGAGGGGGGCGATCACTTACCCTGCAACCGGTGCGTCGAGGGCGAGAGTTGACGGGTGGGCGCGCCCCAGGAGCGGGCGAACGGTAAGGGGCGGGCAGTGGGTGTGGCGATCCGGAGAGCCGGGGAGGGCGACCGGGCGGACGTGATCGGGCTGCTCGACGCGGCGTTCCAGCAGGACCCGGTGAGCAGGTGGGTCTTCCCCGCCGAGGAGCACCGGGTGCGCACGCACAGCGCGCTGATGAACGCCTTCTTCGACCTGGCGCTCGCCGAGGGGTACGTGGATCTCGCCGAGGACGGTTCGGCCGTGGCCATGTGGTGGTCCGTTCCCGCGGGTGCCTCCGTGGCCCTCGACGCGGGCCCCGGGCAGGACGCGGAGGACGGCCCGGTGATGCTGCGCCGCGCGGTCGATCCCGACAACGAACGCGTCGAGCTGATCGGCCGGTTGACGGACGCGATCCATCCGACCGACAGGCCGCACGAGTACCTGCACCTCATCGCCGTGCACCCCGACCGGCAGGGCCAGGGCCTCGGCACGGAGCTCGTCGCCGCCGTGCTCGAACGCTGCGACCGCGAGGGCCTGCACGCCTATCTGGAGGCGAGCAACGCACGCAGCCGCGACCTGTACGCGCGCCTGGGCTTCGACTTCATGGGGACGACGCTCGATCTGCCGGACGGCCCGCGGATGTGGCCGATGTGGCGCGAGCCGCGGGCGGCCGGCACGGGCCGCTGACCGGCGGCGTGGACAGGGGGGTGAGCAGGGCTGTGGACACGGAGGCGGCGGGGGCGCCTGCGGACTGGCGTACCGACGCGCGGCCGGAGCCGGGCGACGGGCCGGAGGCGGACGCGCGTGCGCGGTCGGGCGCCGCGGGAGCGGAGAGCACTGTGGGATTTCTGCAGGACCTGACCGCTCGCTGCGTGGACCTGCTCGGGGTCTCCGCCGTGTCGGTGCTGCTCGTGGGCGATCGCGGGGGCGTCCGCGCGGGCGGCCGGGGTGCCGGGCGGAGCGGTCCGGGGGGACCGGGCGAGTCGGTGGAGACGAACGTGCTCGGTGATCCGGGGATCGTCGAGGCGTCGGACGAGCGGACGCGGGAGCTCGAACTGGCCGCCTTCCGCCGGGGCGAGGGGCCTTTGCTGGACACCTGCCTCTCGGGCGCCGCCCCGCCGGACGTCGATCTCGACGGGCCGGAGGCGGCCGCGCGCTGGCCGTGGTTCGTGGCGGAGGCGCGGACGGCGGGGTTCGCCGACGTCCGGGTGGTCTCGCTGCGCAAGGAGCCGCGGGGCGACGACCAGGCGGTCGGGTCGGAGTGGGCGGTCGGCACGAAGGTGGCCGGGGCGCTCGGCCTGTTCCGGACCGGGGGTGCGGAGCCGCTGGGCGAGGACGGCGTGGCGTTCGCCCAGACGCTCGCGGATCTCGCGGCGGTCGCGGTCGCACGCCAGCGGTCCCTGGAGCACAGCCTCGTCGAGTGCGGACAGCTGCAGGCGGCGCTCACCAGCCGGATCTCCATCGAGCAGGCGAAGGGCGTGCTCGCCGAGAGGTGGCAGTGCTCGGTCGACGAGGCGTTCGTGGCGCTGCGCAAGCACGCGCGACAACGCCGGGTGCGGCTCGGCGACTTCGCGCGGCAGGTGGTGGCGGGGGAGTTCGACACGTCCGACATGGGACAGCGGTGACCCACCGGGAGAAGGCGCGGGCCGCGGGGCGCGGGTGACCGCGGGGGCGACGCCGGCCGCGCACGAGCGCGGGCCGCGGGGCTGCCCAGCCGGGCCGGACCGGAATAGCCTGGCGGTATGGGCAGTGAAGGGCCACCGCCCGGCCCCGCCCCGCAGGACGAGCCCGTCTGCGGGGCCTGCGGCCGGCCGGTGGGTACGACGATCCGGCGACGCAAGGTGCTCGGGGTGTTCGTCCCGGTGTGGGGCCCCGGCCCGTGCCGCAACGAGGAGTGCGAGGCGTGCGTCGTGGCGACGGACGAGGGTGCGGAAGGCCGGGCAGGCGGCCGTGCGAGCGGGCGTACGAGGGCCAGGCGTTCCCGGTCGCGGCGCGGCAGGAGGCCTGGCGCGTCCGGCGGCGGCGAGTGAGCGACTCCATGGGCGGGAGTGATCGGCACGGCTGACGCGGCGCATGCCACTCCTAGGGCTGACACCCCCTGGCGATAGGGTCCGACGGTTGTCGGTACGGCTGCCGGGGGAGGGGGCTCGATGAGGCTGCGGTGGGGTGTGTTCGCGCTGGTGGGCGCGGTGGTGACGGGGTGCGGATCCGGTGCGGGGCCGGACGGGGCCGTGCCCGGATACGCGCGGGAGTCCGGCGTGCCGCGCGTGCGGAGCGCCGACGACATCCCCGGACTCCCGCTGGACCGCTACGAGTTCGGCAGCCGTGACTACAAGCGCCTGGACAAGGCGGAGCGGCTCATGGCGCAGAAGTGCATGAGGTCCTACGGGTTCGACGACGTCCCGCTCAGTCCCGCCTGGCCGAAGGCGGCGATGTCGGCCACCATGACGGCTTCCTCGGTGTCGCCGTACGGGATGCTCGACCTCGACCACGTCCGCCGCTGGGGGTATGGCTTCGACCCCGACAGCCTCGAGGACTTCCGGACCGAGGGGAAGGGGCGAGCCCTGACGGAACGGGAGGACGAGGTGTACTACGGCCGCGGCGCGGCGCGCGGCAGCCGGGGCGAGGTGAACGGCCGCGAGATCCCCGAGGGCGGCTGCAGCGCGCAGGGCACGCGGCAGACGCTGGGGGACACCGCGGAGGCGGCCGAGCTGGCGCGCCTTCGCGGGTACGTCGGCCGACGTACGCAGCAGGTCGACAAGGCCGTCGCCAAGGACAAGCGGGTGCGCAGGGCCTTCGGCGACTGGTCGCGCTGTGTCCAGGACAAGGGCTTCAAGAAGTACAAGAACCCGACGGAGGCCTTCGGGGACAAGGCGTGGGGCAGGGGCCGCCGGAACAGCGACGGCAACACCGCGCGTACGAAGAGGGAGCTGGGCACCGCGGTCGCCGACGTCGAGTGCAACCGGAAGCTGAACACGACCGGCGTGTGGTGGGCGGTCAGCGACGAGAAGCAGCGCGCGGAACTGCGGCGCGACGCGTCCCGGTACGAGGCGGTGCGCAAGGAACTGGACCGGGTGCGGGCCAACGTCCGTGCGGCGCTCGGCGAGAAGTGAGCGGACGGCGCGGAGCGGCGCGGGCCCGGGGCGCCCGCCGGCCTCGCATGATGGGCGCATGAGCGACATCGACGAACAAGGACTGCCCGGGGCCGTCGACGCCGGCCGGCTGACGGCCCTCTCCGAGGGGCATCACGCGCGCACCGTCCGGGCGTTGGGTTCCCGCGAGGCCGGCGGGCATCTCGTGAAGGTGTACGCCGTCGAGGCGCCGGGGCGGGTGGTGACGGAGCTGGAGGAGGCCGCGGCGCTCGCCGTCACCGGGCCGCATCTGGAGCTGGGGCACGTCCGGGGCTCGCTCGGTCTCGCCGTGCTGATCGTGCACGCGGGCGGCGACGGCGATTACGTCCTCGTACAGACCTGGATCGAGGGACACATGTCGGACCTCGCGGTCTTCGTCGGCCCCGCGGGCAAGCCGGCGCAGTTGCGCCCGGGCCGCGTCGGGCTCGCGCCGTGCGTCTGGGAGGCCGCGGTGCTCGCGCACGAGCGGGACGCCTTCGCGCGGCGGGTGCTCGATGGTTCCGGGACGGTGGCGGAGCGGCTGACGGCGTGGGGCGCCGATGTCGTGGAAGGCGACGTCCGATGACCGGCGGGCGGGGCCCGATGGCTGGCTCGGGCGCGGCCTGACCCAGGTGCAGTGGCAGACGCCCGCGTGGAACGAGGGGGCCGTGCGGTTCTACGACCGTCTTGGCGCCCGGGCGAAGGACAAGCTGCGCTACAGCCTGGCGGTCACGGACGAGGGCAAGCCCTGACGGCGGACCCGGCAGGCGCCGGGCGGCGGCTCCGGTGACGCGTGATAGACACATGAGATGACGACCGGCCGCGCGTTCGACGCCGTACTGAGTGACCTCGACGGTGTGATCCGCTTCTACGACATGGCGGAACTGGAGCAGCTGGAGCACGCGGCCGGGCTGCCGCCGGGCAGTACCGCGGGGATCGCCTTCCGGCCGGAGACCGATCTGCCGCTGATGCGCGGCGAGATCACCCGGGAGCGGTGGATCGAGTCGATCGCCGACGGTCTCGCCGACCGGGTGCCGTGGGAGCGCGGGCACGCGCTAGGGACGGCGCTCGCCGAGGCGAAGTTCCGGGCCGACGAGGTCGTGGTGGGGCTGCTGCGGCGGGTCCGCGCGGCGGGAGTGCCCGTCCTGCTCGTCACGAACGCGACGCCGTGGCTCGCCGACGACCTGGCCCTGCTCGGCCTCACCGGGCCCGAGGGGTTCCTCGACGACGTGATCAGCAGCGCGGACCTCGGTGTCGTCAAGCCGGACCGGCGCATCTACGAGACGGCGGCAGAGCGGGCCGGGGTCGCCCCCGGCCGCTGCCTCTTCGTGGACGACCGCGAGGAGAACGTGGACGCGGCGGCCGCGCTCGGGATGACGGGCCTGCTCTACCGCGAACCGGCCGACCTGCGGGCGGTGTTGGGGCCGCTGCGCTGAGACGGATGCCTCGGCGCCGGTGTCGTCCGCGGCCGATGCGACCACCCTTGACGGGCCCCTCCGGCGTTCGCGCCGCGCCACGGGCCCTCGGGAACCAGAGGCCCACTGGAGAACCGCAGGAGTGCGGTACCTCAGCGGGATCCGTCCGGATAGGTTCAGGCCATCGCCGCTGCGCCGATCGGCCAGTCGGTGATGGCCGCGAGCCCGTCCGAAGCCGGCGCGCTCCAGGCGGTCGAGGGTGCCGGTGACGGGGGTCGCGGCCTCCAGGACGTACGCGAAGCAGACATGGAGGCAGCAACGTGAGTGGACACCACGACGAAGGGCACACCGTCGCGGGGTGGACCGGATCCGTCGTCGCGATGATCGGAACCGTGGCCGTGGGTGCGGGGGTCGTCGGCTGGCGCCCCGGTATCTGGCTGGGAATCGGCGTCCTGGTGGCGGCGGTGCTGGTCACCTGGATCCTGCACCTGGCCGGCTGGGGCAAGCCGCCGACGCCGCGCAGTGTCGACCAGCGGCGGCTCTCGGCGCGTGACCTCTCCGCGCGTGCGGGTCACCGGGGCTGTCTCGGGTGCCGGCTGGCCGGCCGGTCCGCCCGGGTGGCCGAGGCGTCCTGACCGCTGTCTCCCACCACCGGGCAGGGCCCGGCCGACGACGCCGCGGCGCTCAGCCGACGGCGTCCAGCGCCGGCGCGATGACGGTGAAGGCCCGGTCCGTCAGGGTGGCCGGGTCCTCGGCCCCGTCGCTGGTGCTCCACCTCTGCAGCACGGCCCCGAAGGCGGACAGCGCGATCCGGGTCGCCAGCTGCGGATAGAGGTCCGTGCGCGGATCCAGGCCGAGGCGCTCGGCGAGTTCCTCGGCGAGCTCGTCGCCCCACTGCGCCTGACGCTCCAGGAAGCGGGCGTGCAGCGCGGGGCTCTCCAGGATCAACTGCGCGACGCGAAGGGCCTGTTCGGAGGGGCCCGCGCAGGCGCTCACGGAGACCCACACGGTGTGGCGCAGCGCCACCGAGGGCGGTTCCTGGGGCGGGCGGGCCGCGAGCTCCGCGCGCATGCCGGTGCCCACGTCGGCCAGGAACTGGATCACCACGTCCTCCTTGGACGCGAAGTACCGGAAGAACGTCCGCTTGGACACCCCCGCGTCGGCTGCGATCTCGTCGGTCGTGACCGCGTCGAACCCCTTCCGGGTCAGCAGCCGCATCGCGGCCGACGTCAGCTCGTCCGAGACGAGTTGACGCTTGCGTTGGGCCAGGCTCACTTCCGGGTGGATACTCACTGCCTCAGTCTACATTCAGTGCCCTATGAGGCATCAAGGGAACTGCTTGACACCGAGTGTCACATCAGGCAGCTTGTGCCGTATGAGTAATCAGAGTGGCTGGACCGCCGAGCAGATCCCCGACCTGAACAAGCGCGTGTTCGTCGTCACCGGGGCCAACAGCGGCCTCGGTCTGGCGACCACCCGGGCCCTGGCCCGCAAGGGCGCGCACGTGATCCTCGCCGTGCGCGACGAGACCAAGGGACGGGCGGCGGTCGACCAGATCACCGCCGCGGTCCCGGGCGCCGCCCTGGAGGTGCGCCGGGTCGACCTGGCCGACCTGGACTCCGTCCGGGCCTTCTCCGAGAAGCTGCACGCGGACCACGCGCGGCTGGACGGACTCATCAACAACGCCGGCCTGATGGCGCCGCCGAGCCGCATCCTCAGCCCGCAGGGCCAGGAGGTGCAGTTCGCGGCCAACCACCTCGGGCACTTCGCGCTCACCGGCCTGCTGCTCGACCTCCTGGAGGCCGGCGACGACCCCCGCGTGGTCACGGTGAGCTCGCCCAACCACCGCTCGGCCAGCCTCTTCTTCGAGGATCTGACCGGTGAGCGCAAGTACTCGCCGATGGGGTACTACAACCAGTCCAAGCTGGCGAACGCCGTCTTCGGCTGGCAGCTCCACCAGAAGCTGACCGAGGCGGGAAGCCCGGTGCGCAGCCTGCTCGCCCACCCCGGCTACACGTCGACCAACCTGCAGACGAGCTCGCCGACCGGCATGGTGAAGTTCCTGTTCGGCCGCCTGCTGCTGCCGCTGGCCCAGACCCCGGACCAGGGCGCGCTGCCCACGCTCTACGCGGCGACCCACCCGAGCGTGACGGGCGGGCAGTTCATCGGCCCCGACGGCATGGGCGAGCTGCGCGGTGCGCCGAAGACGGTGGAGCTCGCGCCGCGGGCCGCCGACGCGGAGACCGGCCGCAAGCTGTGGGACCTGTCGGAGGAACTCACCTCCGTGCGCTTCGCGTTCTCCGCCACCGCCTGACCGGCGGGGGAGAAGCGAAAGTGACCGCGAAGACCGTCGCGAGCAGCCCCTGGATCCGCCGGTACGCCCCGGCGGAGCAGGCGCGCGCGAGGCTGCTGTGTCTGCCGCACGCCGGCGGATCCGCCTCGTTCTACCTGCCGTTCGCCCGCGCGTTCGGGCCCGAGATCGACGTCCTGACCGCGCAGTACCCGGGGCGCCAGGACCGGTGGCACGAGCCGTGCGTGGACTCCGTCACCGGCCTGGCCGACGCGCTGGCCGAGGAGGTGCTGCCGTGGGCCGACCGCCCGCTGGCGCTCTTCGGGCACAGCATGGGCGCCATGGTCGGTTACGAGCTGGCCAGGCGCCTGGAGCGGGCGGGCTCAACGCCGCTGGCGTTCTTCGCCTCCGGCAGGCGCGCGCCATCCCGGCTGCGCGACAACCCCTCGCCCATCCACCTGCGCGACGACCCCGGACTGATCGCCGAACTGCGGGCGCTCAGCGGCACGGACGCCCGGGTCTTCGAGGACGAGGAGCTGCTGCGCAGGGCGCTGCCCGCGATCCGCAGCGACTACAAGGCGGCCGAGACCTACCGGCCCACCCCGGGTCCCCCGCTCGCGTCGCCCGTCCACGTGATCGTCGGCGCCGACGACTCCCGGGTCACGCCCGAGGAGGCGCGCGCCTGGGCCGACCACACCGCGGGCGGCTTCGCGATGGATTCCCTGCCCGGCGGGCATTTCTACCTGACGGAGCAGATGTCAAGGGTCGTGGATACCGTCTCCAGGAAGATTCTAGTGACACTTATGCGGTAATCCACCGCCGATATTGCGGAATTGCATTTCCCTGCGTGATCTGCGTCACGGCGGAAAGTGTTCCGGTAAACCACCTTGTTTGAGCCAATCACCTTGTTAGGCTGAATTCCTCTTTCGGATGCGAGTCGTGCGAGGTGTGGGAAAACATGGGGGACGTGGCCGAGATAGACATTGCCGGCCTGCCGGCATACCCGTTCATCGGGCCGGAGGACGATCCGTTCATTCCGGTCACCGGGTCGGACCAGGAACGGCTCGAAGGGCCCGTGGGGAAAGTAAGGCTCCCCTTCGGGGGGTGGGCGTGGCTCGTCACGCGGCACGAGGACGTGCGGCAGCTGCTGCGGCACCCGGGCTTCAGCTCCGATCAGTACAAGCCCGGGTTCCCGGTGCTGAACCCGATCCCGCCGAAGCAGGACGACGCGTCGGGCCTGTTCATCTTCATGGACGGCGAGGCGCACAGCCGGTTCCGCCGGATGCTGACCGCCGAATTCATGATCAAGAACATTCGGCGGATCGAGCCGCTCATCGAGGAAACGGTCGTCGAGACGCTGGAGCGCATGCGCGGGCTCGGGGCGCCCGTCGACCTCATGGCCGAGTTCGCGCTCCCCGTACCGTCGATGACGATCTGTCACCTGCTCGGGGTCCCGTACGCCGATCACGACTTCTTCCAGCACCACAGCGGCGTGATCATGGACAGGAACTCCGGGCCCGCGGAGGTCGAGGCGGCGCTCGGCGCACTGGCCGGCCTCCTCGGCGACCTCGTCGACGCCAAGCGGAAGGACCCCGGCGAGGACCTCCTGAGCCGGCTCACCGTCGAGCGGGTGGACACCGGTGAGCTGCGCAAGGACGAGCTCGTCAGCCTGGCCATGCTCCTGCTCGTGGCCGGCCACGAGACCACCGCGAACATGATCGGCCTCTCCGCCCTGGTGCTCCTGCAGCACCCCGAGCACCTCGCGGCCCTGCGCGAGGACCCGGACCTGGCGCCGGGCATGGTCGAGGAGCTGCTGCGCTACCTCACCGTGGTGCGCACCGGGCTGCCGCGCCTTGCCATGGAGGACGCGGAGATCGGCGGGCAGCAGATCCGCGAGGGCGAGGGCGTCGTCGCGATGCTCGCGATGTCCAACCGCGACCAGTCGGTCTTCAACGACCCGGAGCTGTTCGACCCGAAGCGTCGCGAGGCGCACCGCCACATGGCGTTCGGCTTCGGCCTGCACCAGTGCATCGGCCAGCCGCTGGCCCGCGCGGAGCTGCGGGTGGCGCTGGTCGAACTGGCCCGCCGCTTCCCGGAACTGCGCTCCGAACTCTCCCTCGCCGACGTCCCGCAGCGCCCCATGGCGGTGACGTTCGGCGTGGCCGAGCTGCCGGTGACGTGGTGAGGGCCATGCGGGTCACGGTGGACCGGGAGCTGTGCGCCGGCGCGGGCAACTGCGTGGCGACGGTCTCCGAGGTGTTCGACCAGGACGAGAAGGAGGGCCTGGTGCTGCTGCAGATCGCCGAGCCGTCCCAGGACCTGCACGACCTCGTCGAGGCGGCCGCGCAGATGTGTCCGGTGGGTGCGATCGAGATCGAGGAGCGCGTAGCCGCGCAGTGAAGACCCGCGTCCGCCGGGTTCCGCCCGGCGGACGCGGGGTGCTCGCTCATGTGTGAGAAATCTAAATAGGTTGGTGCCTTCTATTCCGCTGTGCGAAGAATGCACAAGGAGAAGAGGGGCCGATCAGCGGGGGGTCTTCCAGTTGAACCGGGGAATTCAGGCACGAGTCATCATTTGCGATCCACATCCGTATGCGCGTCTTGGTATTCGAAGATCGCTGGAGAAGGATTCCACCCTTTCCGTGGTCGCCGAGGTCGCCGACCTCGCGGCCCTCCTCTCGGCGGCGGAATCGTATGATCCGGATGCCGTGGTCCTCGACGGACAACTGCACCTCGGCCACGCCCGGGAACTCGCGGGCCTCGATGCCGCACTCGTCGTCGTGGGCGACACCGACTCGGCCACCCGCTGGATCGGCCTCACCCAGGTGAACGTGGGTGCGCTGGTGCACTCGTACGACCCCGTGGAGGACCTCGCCGCGGCGGTCCGCAAGGCGGTCGACGGCACCGGCTACGTCTCGCCCGGCCTCAGCGGCGTGCTCCTCAAGCTCACCCGCGCCATGGCCCCGCGTCACCTGTCGGCGGTGCCCACGCACGCGCCGCTCACCTCCCGCGAGTCCGAGGTGCTGCAACTGGTGCGCAGGGGACTCGCGAACAAGGAGATCGCCAGGCGTCTCGGCCTGAGTGAGAAGACGATCAAATTCCATGTCTCCAACGTGCTCGCGAAGGCCCACGTGGCCTCCCGGGCCCAGCTGATCGCCCTGGCGCCGGCTGTGTGAGAACGGCGCGGCAGCGCAGCGCGAACGGGGGTGCCCGCACGGTTCGGCCGTGCGAGCACCCCCGTCGTCGTACGGGGTGCGAACCTGGCCGAAAGTCCAGGTTCGGCGGCGACTACCTGCACCTAAGCCGGACCCGGAGCACCGTCCTCTGGCCGAAGCCCCTACCCGGGTCCCGAACAGATACTCGCCGTATGACGGCATCCACGGCAGACGAGCAGGGGACGGGCGGGGCCCGCGACACCGCCATCGCAGTGATCGGAGCCTCCTGTCGAGTGCCCTCGGCGTCGACTCCGGCGGAGCTCTGGAACCTGCTCGCCCAGGGCACCGACGCCGTCTCGGCCTGGCCGCAGGAGCGCGGCGAGGGCAGCCGGTCCTGGCGCGGCGGCTTCCTCGACGACGTCGCCGCCTTCGACGCCGCCTTCTTCGGCATCACCCCCGACGAGGCCGCCGCCATGGACCCCCAGCAGCGCCTTGCGCTGGAACTGGTGTGGGAGGCGATGGAGGACGCCGGTGTCCGCGACGACCGGCTGCGCGGCTCCCGCACCGGCGTCTTCGTCGGCGTCTCCTCCGACGACTACGCGGGCCTCGCCGCCCGCGGCGAGACGCCGGGCCCCGGCGGCGCACACGACTTCACCGGCCGGCACCGCGCCGTCATCGCCAACCGCGTCTCCTGGCACCTCGGCCTGCGCGGCCCCAGCCTCGCCGTCGACGCCGCGCAGGCCTCGTCGCTGGTCGCCGTCCACCTGGCCTGCGAGAGCATCCGCAGCGGGGACGCCGACCTCGCCTTCGCGGCCGGCGTGAACCTGATCCTCTCGCCGGACAGCATGCGGGCCACCGCCGGGCTCGGCGCGCTGTCCGCCAAGGGCCGCTGCGCCACCTTCGACGAGGAGGCCGACGGGTTCGTACGCGGTGAGGGCGGCGGCGTCGTCCTGCTCAAGCCGCTGGAGGCGGCCCTCGCCGACGGCGACCGCATCTACTGCGTCATCGAGGGCAGCGCCGTCAACAACGACGGCGGCGGCGAGCGCCTCACCGACCCCGACGCCGACGGCCAGCGAGACGTCCTGCGCCGCGCCTACGCCACCGCCGGGGTCAGCCCCGACACCGTCCAGTACGTCGAACTCCACGGCACCGGCACCCCGGTCGGCGACCCGGTCGAGGCAGCCGCCGTCGCCGACGTCATCGCGCGCGGCACAACGGACCGTGACCCGCTGCGGGTCGGCTCGGTCAAGACCAACGTCGGGCACCTGGAGGCCGCCGCCGGCATCGTCGGCCTGCTGAAGGCCGCGCTGTCCCTGCGCCACCGCCAACTGCCGCCCACCCTGCACTTCACCGCCCCCAACCCGGCGATCCCCCTGACCGAGCTGAACCTCAGGGTGCAGACCGCGCTCGCGGACTGGCCCGCCCCCGACCGTCAACTGGTCGCGGGGGTCAGCTCGTTCGGCATCGGCGGCACCAACTGCCACGTCGTCCTGACCGAGGCGCCCGAGGCCGCGCGGCGCGGTGCCGCCCCGGCCCACCGTCCCGCGCACGACCGCACCCTGCCCTGGGTCCTGTCGGCCCGCTCCGGCGAAGCGCTCGACGCCCAGGCCGCGCGCCTGCTCGGCCACGTCGAGGGACGGCCCGCGACCGAGGCCGCCGACGGCGCGGACGCGGGCGGTGCCGTGGAAGCCGGCGATGTCGTCGACGTGGCCGACGTGGCCGACGTGGCCGACATCGCCAAGTCCCTGGCCGCGGGACGGTCCACGTTCGAGCACCGGGCCGTCATCGTCGGAAAGCACCGCGACGACCTCACGGCGGGCCTGGCGCACCTGCACGAACAGGCCGTGACCGGCGTCGCCGAGCCCGGCCGCACGGCGTTCCTGTTCTCCGGCGTCGGCTCCCACCGCGTCGGCATGGGGCGCGAACTCTACGCGGCGTACCCGGTGTTCGCGGCCGCCCTCGACGAGGTGCTCGACCACTTCCTCCCCGGCCTCGACCTGCGCGCGGTCCTGCTCGGCGGCGACGACGAGGCGGCCGCGGAGGCACTCGACGGCATGCGCCACATGCAGCCCGCCCTGTTCGCCTTCCAGGTCGCCCTGTACCGCCTCGTCACGTCCTGGGGCGTCACCCCGGACCTGCTCGTCGGCCACTCCTTCGGCGAGATCGTCGCCGCCCACGTCTCCGGCGCCCTGCCGCTCGCCCACGCCGCCGCCCTCGTCGCCGCCCGCGGTGACCTCATGGAACAACTGCCGCCCGGCGGAGCCATGATCGCGGTCGAGGCGAGCGAGGAGGAACTGCTCGCCGCCCTCGAAGGCGCCGAGGACGTCGCGGTCGGCGTCATCAACGGGCCGCGCGCCGTCGTCCTCTCCGGCGCCGACGCGTCGGTCACCCGGATCGCCGACGCGCTCGCCGCCCGCGGCCACCGCACCAGCCGCCTGCGCGTCAAGAACGCCGCCCACTCACCGCTGATGGCCCCCATGCTGGGCGAGTTCGCCCGCCGGATCCACGGCCTCGCCGTCTCCGAGCCCGCCGTACCCATCGTCTCCACCGTCACCGGGCAGACCGGCGCGGCGCTCACGGAGGAGTACTGGACCGAGCACCTGAGCGCCACCGTCCGCTTCCACGACGCGCTCACCGCCTGCCGCGAACAGGGCGTCACCCGGTTCGTCGAACTCGGCCCCGGCAGCGTCCTCACCCCGCTCGTCGCGACCTCCGAGACCGAGCTCGCGGTGGCGCTGCAGCACCGCGACCACCCCGAACCGCAGGCCCTGCTGACGGGCCTCGCCGCGGCCTGGACCGCGGGCACCCCCGTCGACTGGTCCGCGGCCGTCGGCCCGGCACGCACCGTCGACCTGCCCACCTACGCCTTCCGGCGCCGCCGCCACTGGCTCGACGAGCGCCCCGCGGCCGAGGAGACCGAACAGCACCTCAGCTCCGCGACGCTCGCCCTGCGCGACCGCGTCCGGAGCGAGCCCGACGGCTTCCTGGTCCGCTGGCTCGCCGACCACCTCGCGCACCTCACCGGCACCGCGGCCGTCGACCCCGACGCGACCTTCCGCGACCTGGGCCTGGACTCCGTCCTCTCCGTGGAGCTGCGCAACCGGCTCGTCTCCGCGACCGGCCTGCGGCTGCCCGCGAGCATCCTCTTCGACTACCCGACGCTCCACGACCTCGCCGACCACCTGCACGAACGCGTCGTCGGAGCCCTGGAGCCCCCGGCCGCCCAACCGGTCGCCGCCGCCGTCCCGACCGCGGCCGACGACGACCCCGTCGCGATCGTCGGCATGGCCTGCAGGCTGCCCGGCGGCATCGACTCCCCGCAGCGCCTCTGGCAGGCGCTCGTCGACGGCGTGGACGCCACGTCCGACTTCCCCGACGACCGCGGCTGGGACCTGGCGAACCTCTACGACCCCGACCCGGCCCACCCCGGCACCACGTACACGCGCCGCGGCGGATTCATCGCCGCGGCGGGCGACTTCGACGCCGAGTTCTTCGGGATCAGTCCGCGTGAGGCGGCGGCGATGGACCCGCAGCAGCGGCTCCTCCTGGAGACCGCGTGGGAGGCCCTGGAGCGGACGGGCATCGACCCCGACTCCCTGCGCCGCAGCAGGACCGGCGTCTTCGTCGGCGCCACGAACATGGAGTACGGCCCGCATCTGGACGCCCCGACCGACGGCACCGAGGGCTTCCGCCTCACCGGCAACACCACCAGCGTGGCGTCCGGTCGCATCTCCTACCAACTGGGCCTGGAAGGGCCGGCCCTGACGGTCGACACGGCCTGCTCGTCCTCGCTGGTGGCCCTGCACCTGGCGGTGCAGGCGGTGCGCAACGGCGAGTGCTCGCTGGCCCTGGCGGGCGGCGCCACGGTGCTGTCCACGCCCGGCATGTTCGTCGAGTTCTCCCGTCAGCGCGGGCTCGCCGCCGACGGCCGCTGCAAGCCGTTCTCCGATGACGCCGACGGCACCGGCTGGGCCGAGGGCGTCGGCCTCCTGGTCGTCGAGCGCCTCTCGCAGGCGCGCCGCCACGGCCATGAGGTCCTGGCGGTCGTACGGGGTTCCGCGGTGAACCAGGACGGCGGGAGCAACGGCCTGACGGCGCCGAACGGGCCGTCGCAGCAGCGCGTCATCCAGGATGCGCTGGCCAGTGCGCGGCTGACGTCCGCGGACGTGGACGTGGTCGAGGCGCACGGCACGGGTACGTCGTTGGGCGACCCGATCGAGGCGCAGGCGCTGCTCGCCACGTACGGTCAAGGGCGGGACGCGGAGCGGCCGTTGTGGCTCGGCTCCATCAAGTCGAACATCGGCCACACGCAGGCCGCCGCCGGTATCGCCGGTGTCATCAAGATGGTCCAGGCGATGCGCAACGGCCTGATGCCCCGCTCCCTCAACGTCTCCACACCGTCCCGGCACGTCGACTGGGAGTCCGGTGCCGTCAGCGTGCTGGCGTCGGAGCAGGAGTGGCCGGAGCTGGAGCGGCCGCGCCGCTCGGCGGTGTCGTCCTTCGGCATCAGCGGGACGAACGCGCACGTGATTCTGGAAGCCGCTCCCGAGGCGGAAGAGACCTTGCAGGGCGGCGAGTTGGTGCGTCCCGCCGAGGGTGCCGTGATGGGTTCCGTGGTGCCGTGGGTGCTGTCGGCGCGGAGTGAGGCGGCTCTGGCGGAGCAGGCGGAGCGGTTGCTGGCGCGGCTGGACGAGGGCGAGGCGCCTGGTGAGTCCGGTGTGCTTGGTCTGCGGGATGTGGGCTTCACGTTGGCCCGGGGGCGTGCGGTGTTGGAGCACCGTGCGGTGGTTCTGGGTGGTGATCTGGGTGAGCTTGCTGTGGGTTTGGGTGAGTTGGCTGCGGGTCGTGAGGTTTCTGGTGTGGTGGCCGGGCGTGCTGGGGCTGGTGGCTCTGGTGGTGTGGTGTT
>NZ_JBVIXD010000003.1:0-208032 GCF_055593965.1 Streptomyces sp. NPDC040622
TTTCCCTTTCCGGCGAGTCCGACTCTATCAGATCCTTTCGGGCCTGACTCCCAGTCAGCGGGCGTTGTCTTCGCGGCTGTTGGGCCGTTCCGACGAGTGAGACTTTAGCGGAATCCTGGCTCCCGACCTAATCGGGGGCGTCCTTTCGAACGCGGATTCCTCATTTCGCAAATACGCATGAAAACAAACCGAAGGCGAGTGCCTGAGGGCGCACGACGTCGATCGTTTGAATGGTTGTTGCGGAATGGCTGCCCGGGGACCGACCGTGGTCGGCGCTCACGTCGGGCAACTCGGAGAACACTACGGAGCGGGTCCAGGCGTGTCAACTCCAGACGACGAGGCCCTGTCGGGGCTACTCTGGAGGACGTGACTACACGTGCGTACGCCCAGCTGTGGTGGGCCGCCTGACGGCGGCCGTACATACGCATGTACTCAATGGCCGCCGCCTCGGCGGCCGTTCTTGTTTCTCCCCCTGGAGGACCTGGAGCCCGGACGCCGGGCCGGCGGTCCTGACCAGAAGGCGGAGAGATGACGAGGATCTTCAGCGGGGTCAAGCCGACGGGGCATCTGACCCTGGGCAACTACCTGGGGGCCGTCCGGCAGTGGGCCGAGGTCGACCAGTACCGCGCCGACGCCCTGTTCAGCATCGTCGACCTGCACGCCCTGACCGTGGAGCACGATCCCGGGCGGGTGCGCAGGCTCAGTCGGCAGGCGGCGACGCTGCTGCTCGCCTCCGGGATCGATCCCGAGCGGGCCACCGTCTTCGTCCAGAGTCATGTGGACGAGCACGCCCGGCTCTCGTACCTCCTCGAGTGCCTCGCGACGGACGGCGAGATGCGGCGGATGATCCAGTACAAGGAGAAGTCCGTGCTGGAGCGGGCGCGGGGCGGGAGCGTGCGGCTCTCGCTCCTCACCTATCCCGTGCTGATGGCGGCGGACATCCTGGCGTACGACGCCGACGAGGTGCCGGTGGGCGAGGACCAGACCCAGCACGTCGAGCTGACGCGGGACCTGGCAGTGCGGTTCAACCAGCGCTACGGCCAGACGTTCGTGGTGCCGCGGGCCACCCCGCCCAAGGTGGCGGCGCGGGTCATGGACCTGCAGGACCCGACCTCCAAGATGGGCAAGTCCCACGAGGCCGGGGCCGGGATCATCTATCTGCTCGACGAGCCCGACGTGGTGCGCAAGAAGATCATGCGTGCCGTCACGGACAGCGCGGACGAGGTCACCTTCGACCGGGAGTCCAAGCCGGGGGTCTCGAACCTGCTGGAGATCCTCGCGGCTTGCCAAGGTGGGAACCCAGAAGCCTTGAGCGGTGTATACGAGTCGTACGGCGCACTGAAGAAGGACACCGCCGAGGCCGTGGTGGAACTGCTCAGGCCCGTACAAGCACGGCACAAGGAGTTGGTGGCGGACCCCACCTATCTGGAGGAGGTGTTGCGGCGGGGTGCGGAGCAGGCGCGGGGCATGGCCAAACCGACGGTGGACGGTGCGTATCGGGCGATCGGGCTGCTGCCGCCGGTGAACGCGGTGCGATAGGCGCGGGGGCGCGCTGCGTGGGTGGGTGCGGGCCTGCTGTGGCCGTTCGCGCAGTTCCCCGCGCCCCTGAAGAACCACCCGCCGCTGGGGGCCCGGACAGATTGCGGGTGCGGGCCCGCTGCGGCTTGTCGCGCAGTTCCCCGCGCGCCTGGAAGTGGCAGCCGGGCCCGCCCCACAAGACGGACCCGAGGCGGGGTGTCAGGTGTTGTTGCCGGAGGCCAGTTCGCGGCTGCGGTCGCGGGCCGCTTCCAGGGCCGCGATCAGGGCCGCGCGCACTCCGTGGTTCTCCAGTTCGCGGATCGCGTTGATCGTCGTGCCCGCGGGGGACGTGACGTTCTCGCGGAGTTTCACCGGGTGCTCGCCGCTGTCCCTGAGCATCACCGACGCCCCGATCGCCGCCTGGACGATCAGGTCGTGGGCCTTGTCGCGCGGCAGGCCGAGCAGGATGCCCGCGTCGGTCATGGCCTCGACGAGGAAGTAGAAGTACGCGGGGCCCGAGCCGGACAGCGCCGTGCAGGCGTCCTGCTGCGTCTCGGGGACGCGCAGCGTCTTGCCGACCGCGCCGAAGATCGCCTCCGCGTGGGCGAGCGCGTCGGCCGAGGCGTGGCTGCCGGCCGAGATGACGGACATGCCCTCGTCCACGAGGACGGGGGTGTTCGGCATGACGCGGACGACGGGAGTTCTCTCCGCGAGGCGTTCCTCGATGTAGGCCGTCGTGATGCCCGCGGCGGCGCTGATGACCAGGCGGTCGGGCGTGACGTGCGGGGCGAGTTCGTCGAGCAGCTTGGCCATGTCCTGCGGCTTGCAGGCGAGGATCAGGGTGTCGGCCTGCTCGGCGGCGTCGGCGTTGCTGACGGGGGCGACGCCGTAGCGGGTGCGGAGTTCGTCCGCGCGGTCCTGGCGGCGGGTGGTGACCAGCAGGTCGGCCGGCGCCCAGCCACCGCGGATCATGCCGCTGAGCAGCGCTTCACCGATCTTTCCGGTGCCGAGGACTGCGACTTTCTGGCGCGTGTTGCTGCTCATGAACGGTGGCCTCCGGGGTTGCGTCGTCCGGGGACCATCCTCGCATCGGCGCGGGTCGGGCCGTGCGGGGGCGCGGGTCAGGCCGTGCGGCGGCGCAGCGTCGCCGTGCCCAGGCCGAGGACGAGCAGCGCGCAGCCCGCGACGATGACGACGTCGCGTACGAAGTCGCCGGTGACTTCGGGGTGGTGGAGGACTTGGTTCATGCCGTCGACGGCGTACGACATGGGGAGTACGTCGGAGATCCGCTCCAGGACCGGCTGCATGCCGGAGCGCGGCGCGAACAGACCGCAGAGCAGCAGCTGGGGGAAGATCACCACCGGCATGAACTGGACGGCCTGGAACTCGGAGGCCGCGAAGGCCGAGACGAAGAGGCCGAGCGCGGTGCCGAGGAGCGCGTCCAGCAGGGCGATCAGGAGCAGCAGCCAGGCGGATCCGGTGACGTCCAGGCCGAGGGCCCAGAGGGCGAGTCCCGTGGCGAGGGTCGACTGGACGACGGCCAGGGCGCCGAAGGCGAGGGCGTAACCGGCGATGAGGTCGCCCTTGCCGAGGGGCATGGCGAGGAGGCGTTCGAGGGTTCCCGAGGTGCGTTCGCGCAGGGTGGCGATCGACGTCACCAGGAACATCGTGATGAGCGGGAAGATCCCGAGGAGCGAGGCGCCGATGGAGTCGAAGGTCTGCGGGCTGCCGTCGAAGACGTAGCGCAGGAGGAGCAGCATCACGCAGGGGACCAGGATCATCAGCGCGATGGAGCGCACGTCGTGACGGAGCTGGCGCAGGACGCGGGCGGCGCCGGCGAAGGTACGGAAGGTGTTCATCGGCGGGTCCTGGTCGGGGCGGTGTGGTGGGCAGGGGAAGGGGCAAGGGCGGGGGCAGTTGTGTGGGGGGTGTCGGCTCCGGTGCGGGAGCCCGCGTCCGCCTCGTCCACGAGGTGGAGGAACGCCGCTTCGACCGTGTCGGAGCCGGTGCGGACGCGCAGGGCGTCGGGGGTGTCGTCGGCGAGGAGTTCGCCCTCGCGCATGAGGAGCAGACGGTGGCAGCGTTCGGCCTCGTCCATGACGTGGGAGGAGACGAGGATCGTGGCGCCGCGTTCGGCGGCGATGGCGTGGAAGAGGTTCCACAGGTCGCGGCGGAGTACGGGGTCGAGGCCGACGGTCGGCTCGTCGAGCACGAGGAGTTCGGGGGCGCCGAGGAGCGCGACGCCGAGGGAGACGCGGCTGCGCTGGCCGCCGGAGAGGTTGCCGGCGAGGGAGTCGGCGTGCGAGGTGAGGGCGACGTCGTCGAGGGCGCGGGTGACGTCGTGCCGACGGCGTTCGGCGGCGGGGCCGCGGCCCGGGTCGAGGACGGCCGCGAAGTAGTCGAGGTTCTGGCGGACGGTGAGGTCGTCGTAGACGGAAGGGCTCTGGGTGACGTAGCCGATGCGGGAGCGGAGTGCGGGGGCGCCCGCCGGGTGGTCGAGGACCGTGAGGGTGCCGGTGACCTTGGCCTGGGTGCCGACGATCGACCGCATGAGCGTGGACTTGCCGCAGCCGGAAGGGCCGAGGAGACCGGTGATCTGACCTCGGGGGACGGTGAAGCCGATGCCGCGCAGGACGGTGCGGGGGCCTCGGACGACGGTCAGCCCGTCGGCCAGGACGGCCGGGCTCGCGCCGGGAGAAGACGGCCCTTGTGTCGGATGTGTCGGGTGCGTCGGATGTGTCGAGTGCATCGGCTGTGCCTGGTGCATCGGGTGCGTCGGGCTCCTTTTATTCATCATGCGATGAATAATCCTTCCGCCACCGGGCCCCGTCAAGGCGCGGCGCGACGACCACGCAGAGACCGCGCAACGACGCGCGACCGAGGGGAGCGCGGAAGCGGGGGCGGGCAGGGCCGCACGCCCCCGCGCTTCCGGGTTCACGCGGCGGTAACACGGGACCGTCGCGCGGCCAACCCCCTTAAGTGACAATGGAATTCAGCGTCACGGGCCTCCCCCACCCCGACGCGCACCCGCGCATCTCCCGCACGTCATCACCGTCGGAGGTGCCTCCTTGTCCCCCTCACCGGCCCTGTCCCGCAAGAGCCGCAAGAGCCGCACGAGCCGTAAAGACCACGACATCCGCGCCACCCGTACCCGCCGTACCCGCCTCGTCCGTCTCCCCTCCCGCGCCGACCTCGTCGCCTCCCTCGTCGTGTTCCTCGTCGCCCTCCCCCTCTGTCTCGGTGTCGCCGTCGCGTCCGGCGTGCCGGCCGAGCTCGGTCTCGTGACCGGCATCGTCGGCGGGCTGGTCGTCGGTGTGCTGCCGGGGAGCAGCCTGCAGGTCAGCGGGCCCGCCGCCGGTCTGACCGTGCTCGTGTTCGAGGCGGTGCGGGCGTACGGGCCCGCCGCGCTCGGCGTACTCGTGCTCGCCGCGGGGCTGGTGCAGATCGTGGTGGGGGTGCTGCGGCTCGGGCGCTGGTTCCGGGCGGTCTCCGTCTCCGTGGTGCACGGCATGCTCGCGGGCATCGGGCTCGTCCTGATCGCCGGGCAGCTGTACGCGATGGGCGATGTCACCGCACCGGCCGACGCCGCGGGGAAGCTCACCGGCTTCGTGGGGTTCGTGGGTGCCGCCGAGCCCGCCGCGCTCGCCGTCGGCGGGGGCACGGTCCTGGTCCTCGTGGTGTGGCCCCGCCTGCGCGGTGCCGCGCGGATCGTGCCCGCGCCGCTGGTCGCGGTCGGGCTGGCCACCGCCGCGACGGCGCTGCTGCGGCTGCCCGTGCGCAGGATCGAGGTGCGGGGCCTGCTGGACGCCGTACGGCCGCCGGGCGCCGGTGAGTTCGCGCGCCTCACGGAAGTGGGCGTGCTCGGCACGGTGGTCGCGTTCGCGCTGATCGCGTCCGCCGAGTCGCTGTTCAGCGCCGCGGCGGTGGACCGGCTGCACCGGGGACGGCCTACGGACTACGACAAGGAGCTCATCGCGCAGGGCGCGGGCAACGCCGTCTGCGGAGCCCTCGGCGCGCTGCCGATGACCGCGGTGATCGTGCGCAGCGCCGCGAACGTGCGGGCCGGGGCCCGGACCAAGGCCTCCCGGGTCCTGCACGGGGTGTGGCTGCTGCTCTTCGCGGCCGCGCTGCCGGCCGTGCTCGGGCTGATTCCGGTGGCGGCGCTGGCCGGGCTGCTCGTGTACGCGGGGTGCGGGCTCGTGCCCGTACGGGAGGTGCTGCCGTTGTGGCGCGAGCATCGCGGCGAGGTGGTGGTGCTCGGGGTGACGGCCGTGGCGATCGTGGCGACGAACCTCTTCGAGGGGGTGCTCGTCGGGCTCGCGCTGGCCGTCGGCAAGACCGCGTGGGACATCAGCCACGTCCATGTGGAGACGACGGATCTGGGCGCCGGGGGTGTGGTCGTCCACGTCCTCGGAAACGCCACGTTCCTGCGGCTGCCGAAGCTGCTCGACGCGCTGGAGGCGCTGCCGGTGGACCGGCCGGTGCGGCTCGACCTCGCGAGGCTGCGGCACGTCGACCACGCGTGCGCCGCGGCCCTGGAGGGGTGGGCGGAGCGGCGGCGCCCGGGGCCGTCCGGCGGGGATCAGCCGGTGGAGTCCGGGCCTGCGGACGACGGCCGGATCGCGACCAGTAGCTCGACGAAGTAGCTCTCCTCCACGATCCCGTCGGGGAAGGCCTTCAGGAGCTCCGTGCGCTCCTCGGCGAGGAAGGCCGCCGCGCGTTCCTCGCCGAGGACCAGGAACGCGGAGTGTGTGCCGAGGTTGGCGAGGTGCGTGTCGAGCGGGACCCGGCGGCTCCAGCGCAGGCGGTCGTGGCGGAAGTCGAGGTCGGTCGTCAGGTCGTCGGTGCGGGCGGACGCGCTGCGGGTCTCGTCGTCCCGGCCGAGGAAGCGGGCGACGCGCGCGGACTGCTCGTCGAACCACGGGTCCTCGTGGTCCTGGACGTTCCACCACAGGGCGAGGGCGCCGCCGGGCCGCAGCACGCGCAGCACCTCGGGCACGGAGCGTTCCTGGTCCGTCCAGTGCCAGGCCTGGGCGTACGTGATGAGGTCGGCGGAGCCGTCGGCGACCGGCAGGGCGTTGCCGTCGCCGCGTACGAGAGGGACGTCCGGCAGCGTGCGGCGGAACTGGTCCGCCATGCCGTCCCCCGGCTCGACCGCGAGGACCCGCGCGCCCCGCTCGACGAGCAGGGCGGTGGCGATGCCGGTGCCCGCGCCGACGTCCACGACGCGTGCGCCGTCGAGGGGGCGGCCCGCCAGGTGCTCGACGGCGTCGAGGAGGGCGGGCGGGTAGGAGGGGCGGTAGGCCGCGTACCGGGCGGCGGCCGCGTTGAAGGAGTGGGCGCGCGAGGGGGCTGAAGTCATGGGGGCATGGTCGCTCGCGTGGGGCGCGCGATCCAGACCCGCGGCCCGGCCCTGCGCCTGCGCCCCCTGCATGCCACTGCGCCACCAGCCGCCACTCCTCTACGCCTCCGCGCAGCTGCGCCTCTACGCCTCCGCGCGGCTGCGCCACTGCACCTCCGTGCGCGCAGCCGCGCCTCTCAGCGCTTGCGCTTCTTCCTCGACGGGTTGCCCGTCCGGCGCGACGTGCGCTTCTCGTACTGTTCGAGCGCCGTCTCGTACTCCTTGCGGCGCAGCCCCTCGCCCGGGGCCTCCTTCAGGGCACGGAAGAAGTAGGCGAGGAGGCTGCCGACGAAGCCGATCGTCATCAGGCCGCGCGTCGAGGACTGCGACGCCGCGTCGTGGCGGCGGCCGAACCCTTCCCACGAGCGACGGAAGGCGATGGCGCTGCAGATCGCGAACATGACGACGACCAGGAGGTTCACGAACTTCCCGACGTCCGCGATGGCCAGGCCCTCGTAGGCGAAGCGCAGCACGAAGCAGCCGGCCGCCGCCGCGGCCAGCGAGCCGACGGCGACACCCGCGCGGCGCGCGCCGTACCCGCCGTCGTGGGCGACCCAGGTCGTCCCGAAGAAGCGGAGGGGCTCGGGCTGCGGGCCGGGGGCCGTACCGGTGGGCTCTTGGGTGCCGGTGGGCTCTTGGGTGCCGGATTCTTCGCTCACCGTTTGATTATCGCCTGCCGCCGCGGGCGGCCCGCCGGTCGGCAGGGGCGGGCGTGCCGGTCGTCGAGGGCAGCCACGCCCTATTCGTCCCCCGCCTTGCCAGGCCGCACGGTCCGGCAGCTAGTTTGGGCGGCATACGTCGCAGCAGTGAATCGACCGGTGCGGCACACCAGGAAGCACGGGCAGTCGGGAAGCGCGGGGGAGGTCGGTGGGAATGTCGCTCCGTGGAGGAGACCCGGAGGAGATCGGCGGTTATCCGCTGGAGGCGCGCCTCGGTTCGGGCGGCATGGGCACGGTCTTCCTGGCGCGTACGGCGTCGGGGCGCCCCGTCGCGATCAAACTGATCCACCAGCAGTTCGCGGACGACGAGGAGTTCCGGATCCGCTTCCGGCAGGAGGTGGCCGCGGCCCGCCGGGTCAGCGGCGCCTTCACCGCGGCGGTGATCGACGCCGACCCCGAGGCCGGGCATCCCTGGATGGCGACGACGTTCATCGAGGGGCACACGCTCGCACAGCGCATCGCGAAGACGGGGCCCATCGGCGGCACCGAGCTGCGCACCCTGGCCATCGGTCTGACGGAGGCGCTGCGCGACATCCACCGCGCGGGCGTCGTGCACCGGGACCTCAAGCCGTCGAACGTGGTCCTCTCCCCCGAGGGCCCGCGCGTCATCGACTTCGGCATCTCGCGCGCGACGGACCAGCAGACGCTGACGATGACGGGACGGGTGATCGGCACGCCCCCGTTCATGTCGCCGGAGCAGTTGCAGGCGCCGCGCGGCGTCGGGCCGCGCTCGGACGTCTTCTCGCTGGCCACGCTGCTGGTGTACGCGGCGACGGGGCAGGGGCCCTTCGACGCGGACAGCCCGTACATGACGGCGTATCAAGTGGTGCACGAGCCCCCTTCGTTGGGCGAGGTGCCCGGCGAGCTGCGGCAGGTGGTCGAGCCCTGCCTGGCGAAGGACCCCGAGGACCGGCCCTCCGCCGACGAACTTCTCGTACGGCTGCGGGATCTGCCCTGCGACCTGGGCGGCGCGGCGGGCCCCGCGGACGGTCCGCGCAGCACGCGCGAGACGGACACGCAGCACCACCTCTCCCGGGACGACGACACCCCGGCGCCGGTCGCGCCGTCCCCCTCGCCCACCGGCCCGGACGCGAAGTCCGGTGCGCCCGCGCATCAGGGCGCACCGTCCGGTGCCGGACCGGACACGAGGACGTTCATCGGGCGCGGTCTGCGGCGCCGCTGGCGTCCGGTGCTCGCGGCCGCCGTGGCCGTGGCGGCGATCGGCGGCGGGGTCGCCGTGCTGCGGGCCGGCGACTCGGGCGGTCACGGCGGCGCGGACGACAGCCGTGACATCGCGGCGGCCGGGGCGCGACTGCCGGGCGGTTTCCAGCCGTGGCGAAAGACCGCGCCGGGCGGCCGCGAGGACATCCCGGACGAGCTGCGCTGTCTGGCGCGCGGCGACGCGCTGTTCTGCGGGGGCGGCGGGGTCGTCGCGACGCGGCTGCGGCTCTCCGACGGCTCCCGGGTCTGGACGGAGAAGAGCCCTGGCGTACCGGTGCAGGGCATGCACCTGGTGGGCGTCACCGGCGACACGGTGCTCGGCTACCGGTTCGCGGCCGAGGACGCGCCGGGCGGCCCGGCGAGCGAGGTCGTCGCCGTCGACGCGGACAAGGGCAAGGAACTGTGGTCGGTGCCCTCGGGCGCCCAGTCGACGGCTGTGACCGGCCGTACGCAGGACGCCGTGGTGGTCGGTTCGACGGTCGTGACGGTCGACGCGTCGAACACGCGCTTGGAGGCCCGGCGGGCGCACAGCGGGGACGTGGCATGGAAGCGGCCGTTCCCCTCGGGCACGCAGTGCTCCCCCGTCCCCTCGGGCACCCGGCTGTACGCGATGTGCGCGCCGACCGCCGAGGTGGCGGCGAGCGAGGTGCGCCACTCCACGCTGCACGTCGTCGACCTCGGCTCCGGGACGCTCGGCAAGGCCATCGCCCTCAGGGGCCCCGCCCAGCCGGTCGGTACCGCCGACGACCACCTCGTCCTCCTGCACCGGAACGAGAACCGGCTGGCGTCCGTCGGCTACGACGGGGTGACGCGGGTGGACCGGGACTCGGACAAGGTCTCGTACGCGCGGCTCGACAAGACGTACGCGGGGACGCCGGGGATGGCGGCCGGCGCCGTCTCCATCAGCGGGCAGACCGGTCTGGTCACGGCCTTCGACCCGGCCACCGGCCGACGGAAGTGGTCCCGGCAGACGGGCGTGGAGGGCGTCTCCGGCCCGGCGGGCGGGGACGGGGTGCTGTACTTCAGCTCGGCAAGCGGCCGGGTCGTCGCGCTCGACGCGCGCGGGGGCAAGCCGCTGTGGACGACGGATCCACGGGCCGACGGCCTGGCGGGCGAGACGAACGCCAGCTCGCGCGTGACGGTCGCGGGGAGCGTGGTGGCCGTGGCGGCCGCCAAGAACACGGTGTTCGCCTTCGACGCGACGAAGCCCCCGAAGTCGGGCTGACACCGCCGGAGTCGGACTGACGCCCCCGAAGTCGGACTGACGCCCCCGAAGTCGGACCGACGCCCCCGAAGCGGAGCTGACGCCGCCGGAGTCGGGCTGACCTCCCCGGCTCCGACGGCTTCCCTTGACGGCTTGCCTCGACGGCTTGCCTCGACAGCTTTCGCCGGGGGCTCCCCTCCCCCTGAGCGGAAGGCGTCAGCAGCGCGGTGCCACGTACCCGTTGCTGCCCGTGCGGACGTACGTGTCCGAGACGTACCGGCCGCTGCCGATCCGGTCCCATATCTTCGAGGTGCCCGTCGGTCCCGTGACCCGCTCGCCGGGCCTCTGGCAGGAAATGGTGACGCGGGTTCCGGCGCGGAGGCGCCCGACCGTGCCGTACGACGTGCCGGGGCCCGAGCGGACGTTGACGTCCGCGACGATCGGGTAGGACGCGGCGGCCGCCGCCTCGACTGCTTCGCCGGGCTCGTCGGTGGCCTCCGGCACCAGGACGTTCTCGCTCACTGTGCTCTCCCCCCGTAACGGGCGGCGCGGGCCGCCCTCGGCGTGTTTCTCACACCAGGGACGCGCCCGCGCCGCACATAGGTTCCCGGGGCCGGGAGACGCTCAGCCGAGCTTCGAGACGTCCCGGACCGCGCCCTTGTCGGCGCTCGTCGCCATCGCCGCGTAGGCGCGCAGGGCCTGGGAGACCTTGCGCTCGCGCGCCTTCGGCTCGTAGACGCCGCCCAGCGCCTCGCGGCGGGCGGCCAGCTCGGCCTCGGGCACGAGGAGTTCGATCGAGCGGCCGGGGATGTCGATGCGGATGCGGTCGCCGTCCTCGACGAGCGCGATCGTGCCGCCGGACGCCGCCTCGGGCGAGGCGTGGCCGATGGACAGGCCCGACGTGCCGCCGGAGAAGCGGCCGTCGGTGACCAGGGCGCAGGTCTTGCCCAGGCCCCGGCCCTTGAGGAACGAGGTCGGGTAGAGCATCTCCTGCATGCCGGGGCCGCCCTTGGGGCCCTCGTAGCGGATGACGACCACGTCGCCGGCCTTCACACCCTTGTTGAGGATCTTCTCGACGGCCTCTTCCTGCGAGTCGCAGACGACCGCGGGGCCCTCGAAGGTCCAGATCGACTCGTCCACGCCCGCGGTCTTCACCACGCAGCCGTCCACGGCGATGTTGCCCTTGAGGACGCCGAGACCGCCGTCCTTGGAGTAGGCGTGGGCGACGTCGCGGATGCAGCCGTTGGCGGCGTCCGTGTCGAGGGTGGCCCAGCGCTCGGACTGCGAGAAGGCCTCGGCGGAGCGGCGGCAGCCGGGGGCCGCGTGCCACAGGTCGAGGGCTTCCTCGGAGGCGGATCCCGAACGGATGTCCCAGGTGTCCAGCCACTCCTTGATGGAGGGCGAGTGGACGGTGTGCACGTCCTCGTTGAGGAGGCCGCCCCGGTAGAGCTCGCCGAGGAGTGCGGGGATGCCGCCGGCGCGGTGCACGTCCTCCATGTAGTACGTGGTGGTGGGCGCCGCGTTCGGGGCGACCTTGGCCAGGCAGGGGACACGGCGCGAGACGGCGTCGATGTCGGCGAGGTCGTAGTCGACCTCGGCCTCCCTGGCCGCGGCGAGCAGGTGCAGGATCGTGTTGGTGGAGCCGCCCATGGCGATGTCGAGGGCCATGGCGTTCTCGAAGGCGGCGTGGGTGGCGACGTTGCGCGGCAGGACCGAGGCGTCGTCGCCGTCGTAGTACCGCCGGGTGATGTCGACGACCGTCTGGCCCGCCTTCTCGTACAGCGCCTTGCGGGCGGTGTGCGTGGCGAGGACCGAGCCGTTGCCCGGCAGGGAGAGACCGATGGCCTCGGTCAGGCAGTTCATCGAGTTGGCGGTGAACATGCCGGAACAGGAGCCGCAGGTCGGGCAGGCGTTCTCCTCGATACGGAGGATGTCCTCGTCCGAGATGCTCTCGTCGACCGCGTCGCTGATCGCGTTGACCAGGTCGAGCTTGCGGACCGTGCCGTCGACCAGGGTGGCCTTGCCGGCCTCCATCGGGCCGCCGGAGACGAAGACCGTCGGGATGTTGAGGCGCAGGGCGGCCATCAGCATGCCGGGGGTGATCTTGTCGCAGTTCGAGATGCAGATCAGGGCGTCGGCGCAGTGGGCCTCGACCATGTACTCGACCGAGTCGGCGATCAGGTCGCGGGACGGCAGGGAGTACAGCATGCCGCCGTGGCCCATCGCGATGCCGTCGTCCACCGCGATGGTGTTGAACTCGCGGGGGATGCCGCCGGCCTCGCGGATCGCCTCGGAGACGATGCGGCCGACCGGCTGCAGGTGGGTGTGGCCGGGCACGAACTCCGTGAAGGAGTTGGCCACGGCGATGATCGGCTTCCGCCCGATGTCGGCCCCGGGTACACCGGAGGCGCGCATAAGGGCGCGGGCGCCCGCCATGTTGCGGCCGTGGGTGACGGTACGGGACCTCAGCTCGGGCATCGTCGCTCGCTCCTTCAGGGGCCCCGGTCGGGACCTTCGAGGCAGGGTATGACTTGCTGCCGAGCGTACGCCGCCGCTCCACGATCTGGACAGGCTGTCCGGATGCCGGGACGGGCGTCTCGGTGAGCGACCACGTGCCCGTCTGGCCGAGAGGGGCATCGAGGCGGTACCGGGACGGGCGTACGACGGTCAGGGCCCGGTCAGATGCCCCTGCACCACCGGCGCCACCCGCGCCACGATCTGCTCCACGTCCGCGGACGCCAGCGGCTCGACCTTGATCACGTAACGCAGCATGGCGACGCCGACCAGCTGTGCGGCGGCGAGTTCGGCCCGCAGCTCCGCGTCCGGCAGTTCCAGGCGGCCCGCGATGCGGCCGAGGACCTGGGTGGCGATGAGGCGGCGGAAGACGGCGGCGGCGGTCTCGTTGTTCATCGCGGAGCGCACGATGGCGAGCAGCGGGGCGCGCGTCGCGGGGTTCTCCCAGATGCCGAGGATGAACCGCGTCAGGCGCTCGCCGACCCCGTCGAGCGGGCCCTCCTCGATCGCGGCGGGCGCCTCCAGGGCGGGCGCGAAGGTGAGGGTGACGGCCGCCTCGAAGACCTGTTCCTTCGTGCCGAAGTAGTGGTGCACGAGGGCCGGGTCGACGCCCGCGGCCTTGGCGATGCCGCGCACGGAGGCCTTCTCGTAGCCCCGTTCGGAGAACTCCTCGCGGGCCGCCGTCAGGATCCGGTCGCGGGCGGCGGGCCCGTTCTCCGTCTGCGTACGGGAGGGGCGGCCCCGGCGGCGCGGGGCGGCGGCCTGTGCGGCGGCGCGGGTCATGAGCGGGGGACCCGCACGGCGGAGGCGAGGTGCAGCCGCGTGAAGGCGAGCGCCTCTGCGAGGTCGGCCTCCCGTTCGGCGCTGGACATCGCGCGGCGGGTGTTGACCTCGATGACCACGTGTCCGTCGAAGCCGGAGACCGCCAGGCGTTCCAGGAGCTCGGCGCACGGCTGGGTGCCGCGGCCGGGCACGAGGTGCTCGTCCTTGGCGGAGCCCTTGCCGTCGGCGAGGTGGACGTGCCCGAGCCGGTCGCCCATGCGGTCGATCATCTCCATCGCGTCCGCGCGGGCGGTCGCGGTGTGCGAGAGGTCGACGGTGAAGTGGCGGTAGTCGTCCTTGGTGACGTCCCAGTCGGGGGCGTACGCGAGCATCTCGCGGTCGCGGTAGCGCCACGGGTACATGTTCTCGACGGCGAACCGCACATCCGTCTCGTCGGCCATCCGCCAGATGCCGTCGACGAAGTCACGGGCGTACTGCCGCTGCCAGCGGAAGGGCGGGTGGACCACCACGGTGGACGCGCCGAGCTTCTCCGCGGCGGCCTTCGCGCGCTGCAGCTTGACCCACGGGTCGGTGGACCAGACCCGCTGCGTGATCAGGAGACAAGGCGCGTGAACGGCCAGGATCGGGATCTGGTGGTAGTCGCTCAGTCTGCGCAGCGCCTCGATGTCCTGACTGACGGGATCCGTCCAGACCATGACCTCGACGCCGTCGTAGCCGAGGCGCGCGGCGATCTCGAAGGCCGTCGCCGTCGACTCCGGATAGACCGAGGCCGTCGACAGGGCGACCTTCGCATCCGGGATGCGCACCACTGGTTCTGCCACGAGGGACAGCGTACGGGCCCGGTCCGGGCGCCGGGGAGGTGGCCTCGTGCCGCCCTGGTCAGGGGTCGCGGGGCGGCGCCCGGGGTGGTCGTGGCCGGGCTCAGGAGCCATGCCGGTACCGCCCCCTCACGGCGCCGGGAGGTGGTCGAGGCGGCGCAGGATCACGCCCTCGCGCAGCGCCCACGGGCAGATCTCCACGGTCTCGACGCCGAAGAGGTCCATCGCGCCCTCCGCGACGAGCGCCCCCGCGAGCAGCTGGCCGGCCCGGCCCTCGGAGACGCCGGGCAGCTCGGAGCGCTCCTGCGTGGTCATCGCGGCGAGCTGCGGCACCCAGTCCTCCAGGGACCTGCGCTTCAGCTCCCGCTGTACGTAGAGGCCGTCCGCCGAGCGCGCGGCCCCCGCGAGACGGGCCAGCTGCTTGAACGTCTTCGACGTCGCCACGATGTGGTCGGGGGCGCCGAGACGGCTGAACTCCCCCACCGTGCGGGCGATCTGCGCGCGCACGTGCCGCCGCAGCGCCTTCACGTCGGCGGGGTCCGGCGGGTCCGTGGGCAGCCAGCCCGCGGTGAGGCGGCCCGCGCCGAGCGGCAGGCTGGCCGCGGCGTCCGGCTCCTCGTCCAGGCCGTAGGCGATCTCCAGCGAGCCGCCGCCGATGTCGAGGACGAGCAGCTTGCCCGCGGACCAGCCGAACCAGCGCCGGGCGGCCAGGAAGGTCAGCCTGGCCTCCTCCTCGCCGGAGAGGACCTGCAGGTCGACGCCGGTCTCCTCCTTGACGCGGGCGAGCACCTCGTCGGCGTTGCTCGCCTCGCGCACCGCGGAGGTGGCGAACGGCAGCACTTCCTCCACGCCCTTGTCCTCGGCGGCCTCCACCGCCTCGCGCACGACCGTGACGAGGCGGTCGACGCCCTCGGGGCCGATCGCCCCGGCGGGGTCGAGGAGTTGGGCCAGGCGCAGGTCGGCCTTGTGCGAGTGTGCGGGCAGCGGGCGCGCACCGGGGTGGGCGTCGACCACGAGCAGATGCACCGTGTTCGACCCCACGTCGAGGACACCGAGTCTCATATAAGGAACGCTACGCCGCATGGGGCGGTTGTCTGTCTTCGGGCGGTCGGCCGCACGCATACCCTGGAGTCGTGCCAAAGACGAAAAAGGCGAAGACCGACAAATCGAAGTCGGGGAAGCCGTCGACCAAGCAGGCCGCGTCGGAGCAGCCGACGAAGCAGGAAACACCGCAGAAGACGGGAAAGCCGGGCAAGCCGGGTAAGTCCGGCAAGCCGGCGCCGGACGAGAAGGGTCTCGACTTCGCCCGCGCCTGGGTGGAGTTCCCGGATCCCGCGGACGACGAGCAGATCTTCCGCTGCGATCTGACATGGCTGACCTCTCGCTGGAACTGCATCTTCGGAAGCGGCTGCCAGGGCATCCAGGCGGGCCGCGCGGACGACGGCTGCTGCACGCTGGGCGCCCACTTCTCGGACGAGGACGACGAGAAGCGGGTCGCGGAGTCCGTCGAGCGGCTGACGCCCGACATCTGGCAGCACCACGACGTGGGCCGGGAGACCGGCTGGACCGCCACGGACGAGGACGGCGACCGCCAGACCCGCCCGTACAAGGGTTCGTGCATCTTCCAGAACCGCCCCGGATTCGCGGGCGGCGCCGGCTGCTCGCTGCACATCCTGGCGCTCAAGGAGGGCCGCGAGCCGCTGGAGACCAAGCCGGACGTCTGCTGGCAGCTGCCGGTGCGCAGGACGTACGACTGGATCGAGCGGCCCGACGACACCCGCGTCCTGCAGGTGTCGATCGGTGAGTACGACCGGCGGGGCTGGGGCCCCGGCGGCCACGACCTGCACTGGTGGTGCACGTCGGCGACGTCGGCGCACGGCGCGGGCGACCCGGTGTACGTCTCCTACCGCCCGGAGCTGATCGAGCTGATGGGCAAGGAGGGGTACGACCGGCTCGTGGAGCTGTGCGAGGAGCGCCTGGCCTCCCAACTGCCGCTGCTCGCGCCGCATCCGGCGGATCCCAGCTGATCCCAGCCGGTCCGGGAACGCCGCCCCGGCGGGCCCCGCTGGTCCGGGAGTGCCGGGTGCGGGCGTGCCGGGACCGGGCGTGCCGGGACCGGGCGCCCGGCCGGTCCCGGCGCGTGGGGCTCAACTCGGGCTCGGGCTCCCGCTGCCGTCGTCCGGTGGCGGCGACGAGTCGCCCGGGCCGGGGTCCGACGGCGTGGGCGTCGGATCCGTCGGTGTGGGCGTGGGGTCGGTCGGCCCGGGATCGGA
This sequence comes from Streptomyces sp. NPDC040622, assembly GCF_055593965.1. Taxonomy (NCBI): domain Bacteria; kingdom Bacillati; phylum Actinomycetota; class Actinomycetes; order Kitasatosporales; family Streptomycetaceae; genus Streptomyces; species Streptomyces sp. NPDC040622. The sequence goes on from NZ_JBVIXD010000003.1 coordinate 16,452, forward strand.
CGGGCCGGGGTCCGAGGGGCCCGGGTCGGAAGGACCGGGATCAGAAGGGCCCGGGTCGGAGGGTCCGGGGTCCGAGGGGCCGGGATCCGTGGGCCGCGGGCCCGGACCCGGTGAGGTCGGCGGCCGCCCGTCCCCGTACCCGTCGATCAGGATGACCGCGCCCGAGGGCGCGATGGAGACCCGCGCACGCCAGTGCCCCGACGGCTCGCGGCGGTGGTCGACGAAGACCTGGAGGGTGATCGACTGCCCCGGCGCGAGCGTCCCGGAGGAACGGCTGAGGTAGAGCCAGGACGCGCCCTCGCTCGCCGACCAGTGGACCGGTGAACCGCCGGACGCCGTCAGCGTGATGAGCGTCGTGTCGCCGCTAGGCCTGGCCTCCACGGTGAGGCGGCCGGGACCGGTGGTCGAGCGGGACGGGGGTCCGCCGCCGCTGATGACCTCCACGGAGACGTCGGGGGAGCGGCTGCCCGCGGTGAAGCGGGGCTCGGGGCCCTTGCGCGCGTTGCCCGCGTTCTCGTAGTCGTCGCGGCGGTCGCCCGCGCCCGGCCCGCCGTCCTCGCTCGCGCTGACCGAACGCCCGTCGTGGCCCTCGCCGGTGAGCGGGGCGCCCCGGTAGGCGGCCCAGAGCGCGAGCACCGGGGCGGCCACCACGGTGGCGACGACCGTCGTCGTGACGGCACGCGCGCGCAGGCGGTCGCGGCGGGCGGCGTGGTCCTTGGGGTCCATCGGGAAGCCGCGCCCGTCGTAGCGGGGGCCGCCGCCCCGCGCGCGCGGGGCGTGCGCCATCGCCACGTGGAGGGCGGCGCGGGGGGCCTCGACGACGGGGAGCGCGGCGGGGCTGACGGCCGTCCCGGGCCAGGCGCTCGCGCCGGCCCGCTCTGCGGTACGGCGGCAGCGCGGGCAGTCGTCGACGTGCCGGACCAGTTCGGTGCGCAGGGCGGTGCCGAGGAAGAGCTGGTTGTCGCCGGTGAGGCGGGCCACGCTCGGGCAGTTGCCGGTCTCCACGACGGCGAGCGCGGCGCGGGTGCGCTCCACCTCGCAGGCGGCGGAGGCGAGCAGGCCGCGGGTCTTGGTGAGGTCGAGGCCCAGGACGGCGGCGACGTCGGCGGGGGCGAGCTGGTGGCGCACGGCCAGTTCGAGGGCCTCGCGCTGCTCGGGGGTCGTGCCTGCGGCCTCCGGCCAGGCCAGCTGGGCCAGCTCGCGGCGGCGCTGCCGGTCGGTGTCCTCTGCCTGTTCGGGCGCGGCGGGCGCGGCGGGCGCGGCGGGCTGCGGGGGCTTCTGTTCCTGAGCGGACGCCTGGGACTTCTGGGACGCCTGAGGTTTCCGGGACTCCTGGGCGCGGTCGGCGGCGCCCGGTTTGCCGGAGGCGTGCGCGTGCCTCCCCTCGCGGCTGCGCTTGGCCTCGGCCAGCCGGCGCAGACAGACCCAGCGGGCGAGCGCGTAGAGCCAGGGCTTGAACGCGGCGTCGGTCTCCGGGCCGCGGGCGCCGCGGCGCTCGGCGAGGTGGAGCACGTCCCCCAGCGCCGCCGTCGCCGCGTCGTGATCGCAGAGCACGGACAGGCAGTACGTGAACAGGCCGTCCAGACACGGTTCGTAGCGCGCGGGCAGAGTGGTCCGGGGCGCCGGGCGGGTCACCACGCGCTTGCGCGCGTCCCGGTGCGCCCGGTGCGCGCCCGTTGCGTTCGTGGGAGTTTCCGGCCTGCTGCTCATCACCCGTGCGAAGTTAGGCGGATGATGCGGGGCCCTTCCTCCCCCTTGAGCAGATTTAATCCTTACGGGTGAACAGATCCCTCAAAAGGGGACAGGAACGCCCGATTCCGTGGCCTTGACTCTCACGCGGGGCGAGCGCCGGAGGGGTCACGGACCTCTCCCGGACCGCTCCCGGACCTCTCCCGGACGGCTCCCGGACGGCCGGCGGGTGGCCGGGGCCGCGTTGTCAGTGGGCTCGGCTACGGTTCGAGCATGGCTGCCCGTACGAAAACCGCCAAGGACCGGCCGTCCTACCGCTGCACCGAGTGCGGCTGGCAGACGGCCAAGTGGCTCGGCCGCTGCCCCGAGTGCCAGGCCTGGGGGACGGTCGAGGAGTACGGCGCGCCCGCGGTCCGCACCACCGCCCCCGGCCGGGTCACCTCGTCCGCCGTCCCGATCGGCCAGGTCGACGGCCGCCAGGCCACCGCGCGCACCACCGGCGTGCCGGAGCTTGACCGCGTGCTCGGCGGCGGCCTGGTCCCCGGCGCCGTGGTGCTGCTCGCCGGGGAGCCCGGCGTCGGCAAGTCCACGCTGCTCCTGGACGTCGCGGCGAAGGCGGCGACCGAGGAGCACCGCACGCTCTACGTGACCGGCGAGGAGTCGGCGAGCCAGGTCCGGCTGCGCGCCGACCGCATCGGCGCGATCGACGACCAGCTGTATCTGGCGGCCGAGACCGATCTCGCCGCCGTCCTCGGCCACTTGGACGCGGTCAAGCCCTCGCTCCTGATCCTCGACTCCGTCCAGACGGTCGCCTCGCCCGAGATCGACGGCGCGCCGGGCGGCATGGCGCAGGTCCGCGAGGTCGCGGGCGCGCTGATCCGCGCCTCCAAGGAGCGCGGCATGTCCACGCTCCTGGTCGGCCACGTCACCAAGGACGGCGCCATCGCGGGCCCGCGTCTCCTGGAGCATCTCGTCGACGTGGTCCTGCAGTTCGAGGGCGACCGGCACGCGCGCCTGCGCCTGGTCCGGGGCGTCAAGAACCGGTACGGCACGACGGACGAGGTCGGCTGCTTCGAACTGCACGACGAGGGCATCACCGGACTCGCCGACCCGAGCGGCCTCTTCCTCACCCGCCGCGCCGAGCCGGTCCCCGGCACCTGCCTGACCGTCACCCTGGAGGGCCGCCGCCCCCTGGTGGCCGAGGTCCAGGCGCTCACCGTCGACTCTCAGATCCCCAGCCCGCGCAGGACCACCTCGGGCCTGGAGACCTCCCGCGTCTCGATGATGCTGGCCGTCCTGGAGCAGCGCGGCCGGATCACCGCCCTCGGCAAGCGGGACATCTACAGCGCCACGGTCGGCGGCGTGAAGCTCTCCGAGCCCGCCGCGGACCTCGCCGTCGCCCTCGCCCTGGCCAGCGCCGCCAGCGACACCCCGTTGCCGAAGAACCTCGTCGCGATCGGCGAGGTGGGCCTCGCGGGCGAGGTCAGACGGGTCACGGGCGTCCAGCGCAGACTGGCCGAGGCCCACCGTCTCGGCTTCACGCACGCCCTCGTACCGGCCGATCCGGGCAGGATCCCCGCCGGTATGAAGGTCATCGAAGTCGCCGACATGGGGGACGCCCTGCGTGTCCTTCCGAGGTCCCGTCGCCGAGAGGCCCCACGGGAGGACGAAGAGCGCCGGTAGACTTTGCCCTGGTCTCGCCCATCCGTACGAAACCGGTGCCGGCGAAGGCTTGGACAACCTGCGACCGAGGGAGTGCAGTGGCAGCCAACGACCGGGCAGCGAACCCCGGCAAGCCCGGCGGAAGCTCCGGTGCCGATGGGCTGATGCGCGCCTCCCTGAGCGCCGTCGCGCCCGGCCAGGCACTGCGCGACGGCCTCGAACGCATCCTCCGCGGCAACACCGGAGGCCTGATCGTCCTCGGCTGGGACAAGACCGTCGAGTCGATGTGCACGGGCGGCTTCATCCTGGACGTCGAGTTCACGGCGACGCGGCTGCGTGAGCTGTGCAAGCTCGACGGCGGCATCGTCCTCGACAAGGACATCACCAAGATCCTGCGCGCGGGCGTGCAGCTGGTGCCCGACCCGACGATCCCCACGGAGGAGACGGGCACGCGGCACCGCACGGCGGACCGGGTGAGCAAGCAGGTCGGCTTCCCCGTCGTCTCGGTGTCCCAGTCGATGCGGCTGATCGCGCTGTACGTGGACGGGCAGCGCCGGGTCCTGGAGGACTCCGCCGCGATCCTCTCCCGCGCGAACCAGGCGCTCGCGACCCTGGAGCGGTACAAGCTCCGTCTCGACGAGGTCGCCGGCACGCTCTCCGCCCTGGAGATCGAGGACCTGGTGACCGTCCGGGACGTCACCGCGGTCGCCCAGCGCCTGGAGATGGTGCGCCGCATCGCCACGGAGATCGCCGAGTACGTGGTGGAGCTCGGCACGGACGGGCGCCTCCTCGCCCTCCAGCTGGACGAGTTGATCGCCGGCGTCGAGCCCGAGCGGGAACTGGTCGTACGCGACTACGTCCCCGAGCCCACGGCCAAGCGGTCCCGCACGGTCGACGAGGCCCTCGCCGAGCTGGACTCCCTGACGCACGCGGAGCTCCTCGAACTTCCCACCGTGGCGCGGGCCCTGGGGTACACCGGGTCACCCGAGGCGCTGGACTCCGCGGTGTCCCCGCGGGGCTTCCGCCTCCTCGCCAAGGTCCCCCGGCTCCCCGGCGCGATCATCGACCGGCTCGTCGAACACTTCGGCGGCCTGCAGAAACTGCTCGCCGCCAGCGTGGACGACCTCCAGACGGTGGACGGGGTCGGCGAGGCGCGGGCGCGGAGCGTGCGCGAGGGTCTTTCGCGGCTCGCGGAATCCTCGATCCTCGAGCGCTACGTCTAGCCTTCGGCGAGCGGGGGCGGGATGGGCGTCGTGTACGTCCTGCCCGGGGCCGGTGAGCGGTGTACCGGCTGAGCCATGCGCGGCGTCGGGGTGGGGCGGGGTACGGCGGGGCGCTGCCTTCTGGCTTGGCGCTGCGCGGCTCCGGGGGGGGGCGAGTGTGTCCCGCCCACCTGTCTGCCCCGCACCGCGATCGCACCGTAGGGGCCCGCCGCTGCGCGGCGAATCAGCTCCTGCCCGCAGGCTTCGGTGCGGGGCACGTCGACGCCCGCAGGGGGCCGAGGTCGGGCGCCCCGCCCAGTATCAGTCCTTTTCGAGGACGAAGGACGCGCGGGCCGTGCCCAGGCCGGGAGCCTTCGCCTCGACGAGGTACGTACCCGGCGCCGCCGATCCCGCCGAAGGCGTGGCGCACTGCGGCGCGCTGGCCCGCCGGTCCCACTGCACCGCGTGCGTGACCCGGCCCTCGGCCGGCACGCGCAGCAGCAGGCTGCCGCCGCCGCCCGGGCAGTCGTCCGAGGACCAGAACTCGTCGTCACCCTCGGCCTGAGTGATCGTCAGCACGGTTCCCTTGCCACCGAGATCGACCTTGCAGGCCTTGCCGCCGCCGTTCTCGGCGATCAGCTCGAACTTCGGCTTCTCGTCGATCGCGTACGTGTTCCGGATGCTGCGCACCTTCAACTTCACGTCGCCACTGGTGCAGTTGGGCAGCCGCGTACCGGCGGGCAGCCGGTCGCCCCCACCGCCGCCGCCCTTGGCGCCATCGTCGGAACCGCCGCCACCGGAGCCCTCCGAGCCGCCGGAACCGCCCGACCCACCGGAGCCCGATCCGCCCGAACCGCCCGAGCCGCCGGAGCCGCCCGAGCCGGATCCCGAGCCGTCGTCCGACTCGTCCCGCCCGCCCGGGTGTTGGCTGATCGCGGGCCCGGAGCCGGAGGGCCCGGGGGTGATGGACGTGGCGGGTCCGTTGCCGCCGGGCCCGTCGGCGTTGTTGCCGCCGCCTCCGCCACCCATGGTGACGATCCAGACGACGAGCAGCACCAGCAGGCCGAGTACGGACAGCAGAACGGCCCTCCGACGCCAGTAGATGGTGGAGGGAAGCGGCCCGACCGGATTGCGCAGAGATCCCACGCCCAAACCTTACGAGAGATCCGGTGCTTCTCCCGCCCCACCCGCCGCCTTGGGCGACAAAGTTTCCGGATCATCATCTCGGAAGAGGGTTCAAGGCCCCCCGGCCCGTCCGCCGACCCCTGCCGACCGTCAGGGGGAGTGACGGGACGATCGCCGGATGTGACGATTCGGCCGCACTCCATAGTGTCCGCAATCATGGACACCATGACCGACGACCTCTACCGCGACATCACCGACTTCGCCCACGACACGCCGTCGTGGTTCCAGCACCTCGCCGAGGTGTGGACGGAGCTCGGACTGCTGCTCTTCGGCGTGCTCTTCATCGTCGCCTGGTGGCGGGCCAGGCGCGGGGAACCCCGCGCCCTGGCGATCGCGGTGCTCGCTCCCCTCGCCACCGCGGTGGCGTACGTGGGCAGCGAGTTGTTCAAGTCCCTGATCGACGAGGAGCGCCCCTGCCGGGCGGTGTCGGGCGCGCTGACGCCGCTCGTCGAGTGTCCCCCGCACGGCGACTGGTCCTTCCCGAGCAACCACTCCACGATCGCGGGCGCCGCCGCCGTCGGCCTCGCGCTCGCGTGGCCGCGCATCGCGGCGCTGACGGTGCCGATGGCCGTGCTCATGGCCTTCTCGCGGGTCTTCGTCGGCGTGCACTACCCGCACGACGTGGCGGTCGGTCTCGTCTTCGGCGCGGTGGTCGTGTTCGTGCTCGTACGGCTCGCCACGCGTCCGGTGGCACGGATCACGCTGGCGATGCGGGGATCGTCGACCGGGGTCGTGAAGTGGTTCGCGGGTCCCGGCCCCTCCCGCGCGGCCGCCCCCGCCGCGACCGCCCCTGCTTTCCCGGCACCGGCACCGCCGCACGAGCGGTCGGCGTACGCCCAGGGCACGTACGATCCCGCGGCCCACGCCCCCGCGGAGTACGACCCCGCTGCCTACGACCAAGGCGCGTACAACGCCACGGCCCCCGCGGCCTACGACCCCGCCGCGTACGACTCGCCGACCATGTCCATCCGGCGCGACGACACGCAGCGGTACTGACGCCCGCCCCGGCTCCCACCCCGGCTCCCCCTCGGCGCCGGGGTCAGCCCATGTCGGGGACCAGTCCCGCCTCGTACGCGACGATCGCCGCCTGGACGCGGTTCTTGACCGCAAGCCGGTCGAGGACCGCGCTCACGTACGCCTTGACCGTGCCCTCCACGAGACGCAGCCGCGCCGCGATCTCCGGGTTGGACAGGCCCGCGCCGACCAGGCCGAGCACTTCGCGCTCGCGCGGGGTGAGGGCCTCGACGCGGGACCGGGCCTCCGCGCCGCGGCCCAGGCGCCGGGCGCCGAAGCCGTCGATGACGTGCCGGGCGACCTTCGGCGAGAGGAAGGCGGCGCCGCCCGCCACCGCCCGTACACCCGCGATGAGTTCGTACGGATCGCCGGACTTCAGCAGGAAGCCGGTGGCTCCGCCGCTCAGGGCCCGTGCTACGTACGCGTCCTCGGAGAACGTCGTCAGCATCGCGACGGCCGTGCCCGGCAGCGTACGGACGATCTCCTCGCCCGCCGCGAGGCCGTCCACGAGCGGCATGCGGATGTCGAGCAGCGCCACGTCGGGACGGTGGGCGCGCGCCATGGACACCGCCTCGCGGCCGTCACCGGCCTCCGCGACGACCTCGATGCCGCGGCCCGCGGCGAGGATGGCGCGCACGCCCGCACGGATCATGGCCTCGTCGTCGGCCAGCAGGACGCGGATGGCCTTGGCCGCGGGGGCGTCGACGGGGATGCCGGGGGCGGTGGGGGCGACGGGGGCAGCTGGTACGGCTGGGCCGACCGGCATGGCCGGGTTCTTCCCGTGCTTCTCCGGTCCCCTTGATACGTCCGCGCCTCCCCTTGATACGTCCGCATCTCCCCTTGATACGTCCACTGATACGTCCACGCCTTGGCTCCCGATCCGTTCCGTCTTCCGGTCCACGTCCTGGCCCTCTCTCCTGGCCCTCTCCCCCAGCCCTCTGCCAGCCCTCCGCTAGCCATCTGGGGTTTCCCTTCCGTCCCGGTCGCGGGTCTCGGTCTCCCTCGCCGTGGGGATGACGGTCTTGTCCACGAGGCGGTCGCGCCGGGTGCCTTCCGTGCCGAAACAGATCCTGAAGTGCGCCACGGCGACGAAGAGTTCAGTGCTCGCGCGGTAGTACGCGCACTCGGCGTCCACGGGCGGCGGGGTCGGCGCGCGCTCCAGCGGCGGGTCGGCGACGGTCCGGTCCGGCAGCACGCGCCCGGCATCGGCGCGGGTGTCGCCGAGGCGCAGGCGCGCGAAGTCGGCGGGGTCGAGGGCGGCGTGGACGCGTGAGTACGCGTACCAGGCGAAGGTCCCGCCGACGAGCAGCACGCCCGTGGTGACGGCGGCGCCCAGGGCCAGGACGGTGCGGCGTCGGGCGTACGCGAGGCGGTCGCCGGCGGGCGGTGGCCGTACGGGACCGGGACCGGCGGCCGGGAGGCGGGCGGTGACGCGGAAGCCGTGGCCGTGGGGTCCCGCGTCGAGGGTGCCGCCCAGGTCCGTGACCCGGGCGCGCAGGGTGCGCAGGCCCGAGCCGCTGCCGGACGGGAACGGCTGATCGGACGGGCTCGGCCGCGTGGACGAGGACGGCTGCGTGGACGAGGACGGCTGCGTGGGCGGCTCGGAACCCGGCTGTGCCGGGCGGTCGTTGGTGACGGTGACCGTCGTCGCGGAGGCCTCGCGGGTCACCGTGACGGTGACGGGGGCGCCCGGCGCGTGCTTGGCGGCGTTGGTGAGGGCCTCCTGGGCCACGCGGTGGACGGTTCCCTCGGTCAACGCGCGGCGCCCCGCGTCACCCTGCGGTGCGTGACGGCTTTCGTCGTCGGCGTACGTGATGTGCAGGCCCGACTCCGTGGCGCGCGCGACGAGCGCGGCGACGCTCTCGCCCGCCGGGGCCAGCGGGGCCTGCTCGTCGCCCTCCTCGCGGAGCAGGCCGATGATCGCGTGCAGCCGGTCCGTGGCCTGCGAGGCGGCCGCGCGCAGATCGGCGGCGGCCTCGCGGTGCGGGTCCGGCAGATCGGGGGAGACCTGGAGGGCGCCCGCCCGTACGGCGATCAGGCTCAGCTCGTGTCCCAGGGAGTCGTGCATGTCCTGTGCGATACGGGCCCGTTCGCGCAGGCGGGCGCGGTCGGCGACGATGCGCTGCTCGCGCTCCAGCTGGTCGGCGCGGGCCCAGCCCGCGGCGGCGAGTTCCCGGCCCTGGCGCCAGTAGCGGCCCGCGAGCCAGGGGAAGACCGCGCCGAACAGCAGCGTCCCCATGAGGACGAGCCACTCGACGACCGGGTCGACGTCCCGCACGGCGATCTTGGCGCTGCCGACGGCGGCGACGGCGCCGAAGGCGAGGAGGGCGGGGCGGGCGCGGTCCGCGCGGCGGCCGAGGAGCAGCGCGAAGACGGCGAGGGAGGGCCCGTACGCGAGGGTGAGGAGAGAGGCGCCGGTGGCGAGGCCGAGGGCGGCGGGGAGGAGGAAGGAGAGAAGGGGGCGGGAGCGTCCTGCGAGGACGGCGGCGGCGAGGACGGCGAGGCCGATGAACTGCTGGGCGGCGGAACGGGGTTCGTTCAGGCCGAGGTGGGTCACGGTGAGGGCGGGGGTGGACAGGGCGCCCCACAGCAGCGCGTCCCGCGTACGTAGTCTCCCCACTCTCCCGACGCTACTTCCCCCACGCCTCCCGCCGCCCCTGCCGATCGTCAGGGTCCGCCCTTCCTTTTCCGGGTCCGCCCTTCCTTTTCCGGGTCCGCCCTTCCCCTTCCGGGTCCGCCCTTCCCCTTCCGGGTCCGCCCTTCCCCTTCCGGGTCCGCCCTTCCCCTTCCGGGTCCGCCCTTCCCCTTCCGGGTCGGGATGGGGTGCGCTCCGCACCGGGTGGCCTCTGTCACGTGTCACGCCCGCGTGCGCGGCGCCCGGTGCCCGGTGCCGGGGCGGGGGTACTCGCGTGCTCTGCGACAGGTGACCGTCCGTCCCGGCGCCCGGCACCGGGCCTCGGTTTCCCGCCGCTCCGCGGCGGACTTCCCACCCGCCCACCCGTTTGCCCCGCACCGCATCCCCACCGTAGGGACCCACCGGCAACGCCCCGCCGCCCGCCGCCCGCCCGAGGGAGCGGGCGGGAAGGGACCCACGCCACGCCCCAAGCGCCCCCTGATCACCCCAGAGCAACCGAGCCACCGAGCCCCCCCCCGGGGAGGAAGCCCCTACCCCCACCCTTCGCTGCGGGGCAAACGGGTGGGCGGGTGGGGGCAACCCGCGCGGAGCGCGGAAAGAACCACCCACCGGCCCGCGGGGAAGAGGGGAGACCCGCGGCCACCGGGCCCCTACCCGCCCCCGACGGCGCGGGGCAAACGGGTGGGCGGGTGGGAGCAACCCGCGCGGAGCGCGGGAAAAACCACCCACCGGCCCGCGGGGAAGAGGAGAACCGCAACGACCGAAAGCCCAGCAGATAGCCCGGCGCAGGCCCAGCCGGCGCCCCACCCACCCCACGAAACCGCCGAGGCGAACCGCGAGGCTGGCCCGCACCCCGCCGCCCCCGTGGCAGGATCGGAGGTGCCATGACTGCGCCCACGAAGCCCATGCCGAACAGCCCCGTCCCCGGGGACGTCCCCGAGCCCGCCGGCGAGGCCCTGCACAGCCCCGTCATCGCCTGGTTCGACACTCATGCCCGTGACCTGCCGTGGCGTCGTGAGGACGCCGGGCCATGGGGCGTGATGGTCAGTGAGTTCATGCTCCAGCAGACGCCCGTCAGCCGCGTCCTGCCCGTGTACGAGCAGTGGCTGGCCCGCTGGCCCCGCCCGGCCGACCTCGCCAAGGAGGCGCCGGGCGAGGCCGTCCGCGCCTGGGGGCGGCTCGGTTATCCGCGCCGCGCCCTGCGGCTGCACGGCGCCGCCGTCGCCATAACGGAGCGGCACGGCGGCGACGTACCGACTCAGCACGCGCAACTGCTCGCGCTGCCCGGCATCGGGGAGTACACGGCGGCGGCCGTGGCCTCTTTCGCGTACGGGCAACGGCATGCCGTGCTCGACACGAACGTGCGCCGCGTCTTCGCGCGGGCCGTGACCGGCGTGCAGTACCCGCCGAACGCGACGACCGCCGCCGAGCGCAAGCTCGCCCGCGCCCTGCTGCCCGAGGACGAGCGCACCGCGTCGCGCTGGGCCGCCGCCTCCATGGAGCTCGGCGCCCTGATCTGCACGGCCAGGAACGAGAACTGCGCCCAGTGCCCGATCGCCGCGCAGTGCGCCTGGCGTTCGGCGGGGAAGCCCGCGCACGAGGGTCCCGCCCGCCGCGGGCAGACGTACGCGGGGACGGACCGGCAGGTGCGGGGCAAGCTGCTCGCCGTGTTGCGGGAGGCCGTGGCGCCCGTGCCGCAGGCCGTGCTCGACCGGGTGTGGGAGGAGCCCGTGCAGCGGGCCCGCGCTCTGGACGGTCTGGTGTCGGACGGCCTCGTCGAGCCGCTGCCGGACGGCCTGTACCGGCTGCCCCTGACCTGACCTGACCTGCCCCTGACCTGTCCCCGCGACTCCGGGACCCCGGGGTCTGGACCCCCGAACCCCGGGCCCCAGACCCAGACCCCGGACAACTCCACCACCCCCGGACATCTTGGGACAGTGGCTCCGGCGCCTTCGACCCGACGGCAGGGGCGCCGGAGCCCCTGCCGAACGCAGGCGTTTACTCGAGTCCTACTTCTGTTACACAACCTACGTACAGCCGTGCGTCCGCCGCTGGCTGCTCCGCACAACCTCGTGACAAGGCCTCCGTAGCTTCATACCTGTACCGCACAGCAGGGACGGCGGTCGGCAATGGGGACGGAACGGAGGCGGTTTGGTATGGCGCACGGCGAGGTGCTCGAGTTCGAAGAGTACGTCCGCACTCGGCAGGATGCCCTGCTGCGCAGTGCCCGGCGCCTGGTCCCGGACCCCGTGGACGCACAGGACCTGCTGCAGACGGCACTCGTACGGACGTACGGCCGCTGGGACGGCATAGCCGACAAGCGGCTCGCGGACGCCTATCTGCGCCGCGTCATGATCAACACGCGTACGGAGTGGTGGCGGGCCCGCAAGCTCGAAGAGGTGCCCACCGAACAGCTGCCGGACGCGAGCGTGGAAGACTCCACCGAGCAGCACGCGGACCGCGCGCTGCTGATGGACATCATGAAGGTGCTCGCACCCAAGCAGCGCAGTGTCGTCGTGCTGCGACACTGGGAGCAGATGTCCACAGAGGAGACGGCCGCCGCGCTCGGTATGTCGGCCGGAACGGTCAAGAGCACGCTGCACCGGGCGCTGGCACGGCTCCGGCAGGAGCTGGAGAGCCGCGACCTGGACGCCCGCGCGCTCGAACGTGAGGAGCGGGAGAGTTGCGCGGCCTAGGCCCTCGGGTCAGACGAAACGTGCAGGCGGCGACCGCGGCGATGGCCGGGTTCGCCGCCCTCGGCCTTTTGCTCTCCGCCTGTGCGACGGGCGGCTCCGGCGCGCGCGACGAGGGACCGGCGAGCAGCGAGCCCGTGGTGTCCACGGCCCCCTCCCCCCCTGCCTCGTCCCCCGCGCCGGTGAAGAAGGTCGACGCGGTGCGGCTCGTCCAGGAGGACCCGCAGGTCAGCCCGACGATCAAGCGTGATCTGAAGCCGTGCGTGGGGAAGGCGTACCCCGTCGACGTGTCGTACGGGAACCTGACCGGAGGATCCACGTCCGATGTCGTGGTGAATGTTCTGACCTGCGGTGACGCGGTGGGCATCGGAAGCTACGTCTATCGCGCCCAGGGCGATAAGTACGAGAATGTCTTCAAGGCCGAGGAGCCCGCCTCCGTCTACGCCGAGATCGACCGGGGCGGCCTGGTCGTGACGAAGCAGTTGTACGAGAAGGGCGACTCGGTGGCCTACCCGTCCGGTGAGGAAGTGATCACCTACCGCTGGTCATCGAACCGCTTCACCGAGTCGGGGCGTACGCGCAACGACTTCGGCAACGCGGTGGGCGACGAGCCGACCGGCCCGTCGGCGGACTGACCGGCACGCCTCACCGGCACGTCGCGGTACAGACGCACCGCAGCACCGGCACACCGCAGTACAGACGCACCGCAGTACAGACGCACCGACGTACAGACGCACCGACGTACCGAAGAAGGACTGAGAGCATCCGATGGCAGAACAGACCCACGTCCTGTTCGTCGAGGACGACGACGTCATCCGCGAGGCCACCCAGCTCGCCCTGGAGCGCGACGGCTTCGCCGTGACCGCCATGCCGGACGGCCTCGCCGGCCTGGAGGCCTTCCGCGCCGACCGGCCGGACATCGCACTCCTCGACGTGATGGTGCCGGGCCTGGACGGCGTCTCGCTCTGCCGCCGCATCCGCGACGAGTCGACGGTCCCGGTGATCATGCTGTCGGCGCGTGCCGACTCCATCGACGTCGTGCTCGGCCTGGAGGCGGGCGCCGACGACTACGTGACCAAGCCGTTCGACGGTGCCGTCCTGGTCGCCCGCATCCGCGCCGTGCTGCGCCGCTTCGGGCACGCCGGCGGGCCGAACGCGGCGGGCTCCGGCGACCAGGACGGCGACGACGCGGACGGCGGCGTGCTGAACTTCGGCGACCTGGAGATCGACACGGTCGGCATGGAGGTGCACAGGGACGGCGCGCCGGTGGCGCTGACGCCCACCGAGATGCGGCTGCTCCTGGAGTTCTCGTCCGCGCCCGGCACGGTCCTCTCCCGCGACAAGCTCCTGGAGCGGGTCTGGGACTACGGCTGGGGCGGTGACACCCGCGTCGTCGACGTCCATGTGCAGCGGCTGCGCACGAAGGTCGGGCAGGACCGCATCGAGACGGTCCGCGGTTTCGGTTACAAGCTCAAGGCGTGAGCGGTTCACGTGAGCCGCACGCCGGACACGGAACCGGCCACCGCACCCGAGCCGCCCGAACCACGCAAGCCCAGCAAGCCCGGCAAGCCCGGCAAGCCACGCACACCACTCACCAAGTCACGCAGGGGACGACGCATATGAACGGGGGGCGCAGGGCGATCGAGCGCGTCCGCGAGGTGTTCCGGTCCGGCCGGCACCTGCGCACGGGCGTGCGCTGGAAGATCGCCGCGGCGATCGCGCTGGTCGGCGCGCTGGTCGCGATCGCCCTGAGCCTGGTCGTGCACAACGCCGCACGGGTCTCGATGCTCGACAACGCGCGCGACGTGCAGGACGAGCGCATCCAGTTCGCCCTGCGCCTGTACTCCGCCGCGTCCCAGCGCCAGACCCTGCAGTTCGGCACGAAGGTCGACGATCCGGAGCTGCCGCAGGAGCTGCGGCAGAAGGTCCTCAAGGGCCGCCGCGCCACCTTCGTCGAGGAGAAGCCCGACGGCGTGCCCGACATCTGGGCCGCCGTGCCGCTCGCGGACGGGCACGTCCTGTCGCTGCACTCCCGTTTCACCGACCGCAGCGCCACCGTCATGAAGGACCTGGACCAGGCCCTGGTCATCGGCTCCATCACGGTCGTCTTCGGGGGCTGCGCGCTGGGCGTGCTGATCGGCGGGCAGCTGTCGCGGCGCCTGCGCAAGGCGGCGACGGCGGCGGGCGAGGTCGCCCAGGGCCAGACGGACGTGAGCGTCCGCGAGGCGATCGGCGGTGTCGTGCGGGACGAGACCGACGACGTGGCGAGCGCCGTGGACGCCATGGCCGACGCCCTCAAGCAGCGCCTGGAGGCCGAGCGCCGGGTGACCGCGGACATCGCGCACGAGCTGCGCACGCCGGTGACGGGGCTGCTCACGGCGGCCGAGCTGCTGCCGCCCGGCCGCCCGACCGAGCTGGTCAGGGACCGTGCGCAGGCGATGCGTACGCTCGTCGAGGACGTGCTCGAAGTGGCGCGTCTGGACTCCGCCGCCGAGCGGGCCGAGCTGCAGGACATCACGCTCGGCGAGTTCGTCTCCCGGCGGATGGCGATCCTCACCACGGACGTGACGGTGACGGTCGTGCACGAGTCGGAGGTCACCACCGACCCGCGCCGTCTGGAGCGCATCCTCGGCAACCTCGTCGCCAACGCCACCAAGCACGGCAAGCCGCCCATCGAGGTCAGCGTCGAGGGCCGGGTGGTCCGGGTGCGCGACCACGGCCCCGGCTTCCCCGAGGCGCTGCTCGACGAGGGTCCGAGCCGTTTCCGTACGGGCAGCGCGGACCGGGCGGGGCACGGGCACGGCCTCGGCCTGACGATCGCGGCGGGCCAGGCGCGGGTGCTCGGCGCCCGGCTCACCTTCCGCAACGTGCGTCCGCCGGGGGCGGCGCCCGACGAGCCCGCCGAGGGCGCGGTCGCCGTGCTGTGGCTGCCGGAGCACGCGCCGACGAACACCGGCAGCTATCCGGTGCTCAAGCTGCCGGACAACCTCTGACTCCGCCACGTGCGACAGGTACGTGGCAGGCACGTACGACAGGCAGCTACGGCACGCACGCACGTACGACAGGACGACGGCCCCCGGTGCGCGCGCACCGGGGGCCGTCGTCCGCCGAGGCGGGGCGGTGGGGTCAGACGTGTTCCGCCACCGTCTTGCCTGCCGCCCGCGCGGAGTCCCCTTCCGCGTTCCCGGCGGTCCTGTCGCCGTTCCCGGCGCTCTGGTCGCCCGGCACGGTGCCTTCGGCGCTCGCGGCGGGCTCGCCGCCGGCCGGCTTGTCCGCGGGGCCCGAGCCGCGCAGCGGGATCTCCTTGACGAAGAAGGCCGCGAGCAGGGCCACGACGCTGATGGCGGCGCCGAGCAGGAAGGCCGAGTGCGTACCGGCCGACACCGCGTGCTGGTAGGCGTCCCGTACGGGCGCCGCCAGCTTCTCGAGGCTGTCCGCGTCCAGCTGCGCCGACGTCTCGGTGATCTTGCCGCCGAGGGCGCCCGCGCGCTCGTTCATCACGTCGTGGACGCGGTTGTTGAAGAGCGCGCCCATGATCGCGACGCCGAAGGAGGAGCCGAGCGTGCGGAAGAGCGTGGCCGAGGACGAGGCGACGCCCATGTCCTTCATCTCGACGCTGTTCTGCGCGACCAGCATCGTGATCTGCATCAGGAAGCCCATGCCCGCGCCGAGCACGGCCATGTAGAGGCCGGAGGTCAGGCGCGAGGTGCCGGTGTCCATCTGCGCCAGCAGGAAGAAGCCGGTGACCATCAGGATGGTGCCGATGATCGGGAACATCCGGTACTTGCCGGTGGAGGTGGTGACGCGGCCCGCGACCATCGAGACGGCCATCATCGACAGCAGCATCGGGAGCAGCAGCAGACCGGAGTTGGTGGCGGACGCACCCTGCACCGACTGCTGGTAGAGCGGCAGGAAGAGCATCGCGCCGAACATCACGAAGCCGGTGATGAAGCCGATCACGGCCATCAGCGAGAAGTTGAGGTTCTTGAAGATGTGCAGCGGCAGGATCGGTTCGGCGGCCTTCTTCTGTACGAAGAGGAAGCCGATGAGCGAGGCGACGCCGATGCCGATGAGCTCCATGATCACGGCCGAGTCCCAGGCGTACTCCGTACCGCCCCAGGTGGTCACGAGCACGAGCGAGCTGATGCCGATGGTGAGCAGCGCGGCGCCGAGGTAGTCGATGCGGCCCTGCGCCTTCTTCTTGGGCAGGTGCAGGACGCTGGTCACCATGGCGAGGGCGACGGCGCCGAGCGGCAGGTTGATGTAGAAGGCCCAGCGCCAGCCGAGGTGGTCGGTGATGGAGCCGCCGACGAGGGGGCCGCCGATCATCGCGACCGCCATGACGCCGGTCATCATGCCCATGTACTTGCCGCGGTCCCGCGGCGGCACCAGGTCACCGATGATCGCCATGACGCCGACCATCAGTCCGCCCGCGCCCAGTCCCTGGATCGCGCGGAAGCCGATGAGCTGTCCCATGTCCTGCGCCATGCCGCTGAGCGCGGATCCGGCGAGGAAGATGACGATCGCGGTGAGGAAGGCGCCCTTGCGGCCGTACATGTCGCCGAGCTTGCCCCAGATGGGGGTGGAGGCGGCGGTGGCCAGGGTGTAGGCGGTCACGACCCACGACAGGTGTTCCATGCCGCCGAGGTCGCCGACGATGGTCGGCATCGCGGGGCCGACGATCATGTTGTCGAGCATCGCGAGCAGCATCGTGATCATCAGGGCCATCAGGACGACGCGCACGCTGCGCGGCTGTGGCTCGCTCTTGCCGGGTGCGGCGTCGACCGGCTGCGCGGCCGCTCCCCCGGCTTTGTCCATGGATATCTCTGACATGTTCCCCACTCCCCGTACCTTCCGCACCGCCCTGGCTTCCCCAGGACTCCCCGGCACTTACTTGCCGCCCGGCTAGTTGATTACACTGAGGGAAGGTAGACCCCTAACTAGCCGGGCGTCAAGTAAGTTCAGTTGAAGGTCAGTGGAGGCGAGGAGCATCCCGATGGGCACGGGCAGCACGAGCAGGCAACAGCGCCGCGGGAACACTCGTCAGCGCATCCAGGACGTGGCCCTGGAGCTCTTCGCCGAGCAGGGGTACGAGAAGACGTCGCTCCGTGAGATCTCGGAGCGCCTGGAGGTCACGAAGGCGGCGCTGTACTACCACTTCAAGACCAAGGAAGACATCCTGACCAGCATCTTCGACGACCTCACCAGGCCCATCGACGAGCTGATCGCCTGGGGGCACGAGCAGCCCCGGCCGATCTCGCTGGAGGTCAAGCAGAAGGCGCTCACCCGCTACAGCGAGATCCTCGTCGACGCGGCGCCGCTCTTCCGCTTCATGCAGGAGAACCAGGCGACGATGCGGGACCTGAAGACGGGAGAGAGCTTCAAGGACCGCATGCTCGGGCTCTACGACATCCTCAAGGACCCGGACGCGCCGATGCCCGACCAGGTGCGCTGCTTCAGCGCGCTGTTCACCATGCACGGCGGGATGTTCGTCCTCAAGGACGTCGAAGGCGACCCCGAGGAGAAGCGCAAGGCCATCCTCGAGGTCGCCATCGATCTGGTGACGCGGGCGCACACGGGCACCCGGTGAACGCCGGGTCGGATCAGACCTTCACGCCGACCGTGCGCAGGAAGCCGACCGGGTCGACGGCCGAGCCGTAGTTCGGGGTCGTGCGGATCTCGAAGTGCAGGTGCGGGCCGCTGGAGTTGCCGGTGTTGCCGGAGAGCGCGATGTGCTGGCCGGTGCCGACGGTCTGACCCACCCGCACATCGATCCGCGAGAGGTGCGCGTACTGGGAGAACGTGCCGTTGCTGTGCTTCACCACGACGGCGTTGCCGTACGCGGGACCGTCACCGGCGCCGTTGGGGCCGGCCTTGACGACGGTGCCGCCGTGCACGGACTCGACCCCCGTGCCGATCGGCACGGCGAAGTCCTGGCCGGAGTGCTTGTGGGCCCACATGTTGCCGCCGAGCCCGAAGGTCGCGGAGAGCGTGTAGTTGTTGACCGGGTGGACCCAGGCGGCGGCCTTCGCGGCGGCCGCGCGCTGGACGTCCGCGGCCTTCTTCGCCTGGGCCGTGGCCTGCGCCTGGACGGAGTTCACCGCGACGCCGGGCAGCGCGCCGCCGCCCTTGGCGTCCGCCGCGGCGACCGAGACCCCGGCCCCGAGGACCGCCGACGCTCCGACACCCATGGCGACGACGGCCGCACGCGTACGGAACAGGGACGGGACGGGGCGGCGGGACTTGGTTCGCTTCGACATGAGGATGTCCTCCGGAGTGTGACGACTGAGGGGGGCATGCGGGGCACGACGCGACCCGGCGGCCTCACGTGAGTCACGTGGTCGCCGGGTCGGCCATCCCTTGGTAACCCCCACCCCACTCGGCGCCCAAAACGCCCATCTACTACCCAAAGCCGTAGGCGAAGCCCGCCATTTGGTCCGCTTGACACCCTCAAATCCGGACAATTCACCCGAGGTCCGGTACGCGGATTTCCTCCCACCGCGGGGGTTTAACCCCACGTCGGACGCCCCCTCGACGCCCGCCCGCGCCGGGCCACCGCTCGCGGCGGCCGGACGCGACGAAGGTCCCGGAGGTTGCGGGCCGAAGGTCCCGAGCGCGGATCTTCCTCTTTCCACTATTCCGCCTAGTAACGGACAAAAGACCTGTGCGCCATGTCACCGACCCCCGAGATCCACCCCACCCGGAATGTGACGGCCGCTACGCTCGCGGGCATGGATCCCGCGGTCATAGGCACCCGCCTGGCATCGAGCGCCGTCGCCCCGCTGATCAAGAAGCTGTTCGTGCGGGAGGGTCCGGGAGCGGGGCTGGTGGAGAAGCCCGTGCGGCTCTCTTCGCTGGTGTCGTTCAAGGGTGAGAAGCGCGCCCTGTCCCCAGCAGACCTGCGCGGGCTCACCCGGGAGCTGGTCGAGCGCGCGAACCGCCCGACTCCCGCGCCCCCCGGCGATCCGGCGGGCGACATCGAGACCGAAGCCCTCACGGACGCCCTGGAGCTGACGCTCTACGCGCTCGCGGACCTGGACCTCGACGACGTGGCCGCCGTGCGCCTCGGCCCCACCGGGCTCGCCGCCAAGCTGTACGAGCGGGCGGGCGGCCCCCAGCTCGTGCGCTTCCTCGGTCAGGACACCGTCTCCCTCTACTCCCGGCTCCTGGACAGCGCCTGCCTGCACATCCTGCACTTCCTCACCCAGCGCTCCACCTTCGTCGCCCGCTCGCTCGTCGAGCAGAGCCGGCAGCTCGACGAGCTGATCACCCGCACCGACATCCTCATCGGACGCCTGGCGTCCCGGGCCGCGGAGGACGCCGGATTCGAGCAGCGCTACGAGGCATACGTCGCCAAGAAGCACAGCCGTCTCACGATCTACGGCATCGACCTCAACGAGTCCCGCGACTGGCCCCTGGACACCGCCTATCTGAGCCTGCACGCGTCCCGCAACGCCGACCACCAGCCCGTCGCCGACGCCGCCTTCGCGGCCGGCAGCCGCGCGGGGGCTCCGCCGGCCGAACACTGGATCCCGCCGCTCTCCCAGCCCGTGGAAGGGGTGTTCGCGGGCAACGAGCGGGTCCTGCTGCGCGGCGCCGCGGGCTCCGGGAAGACCACGCTCGTGCAGTGGCTCGCGGTCACCACCGCCCGCCAGGACCGCCTCACGGGCGAGCTGGCCCACCTCATCGGGCGCGTGCCGTTCGTCCTGCCGCTGCGCACCCTCACGCGCGGCGGCGCCTGCCTGCCCTCCCCCGGCGACTTCCTGGGCTCGGCGGGCAACCCGCTCGCCAGTGCGCAGCCCGCGGGCTGGGCCGACCGCGTCCTGTCCGCCGGCCGCGGGCTCCTGCTGATCGACGGCATCGACGAGGTGCCCGAGGAGGAGCGCGAACGCACCCGGCGCTGGCTCTGCGACCTCCTCGCCGCCTATCCGGGCAACCTGTGGCTCGTCACCTCGCGCCCCTCGGCCGTACGCGAGGACTGGCTCGGCGGCGAGGACTTCACCGACCTCGCGCTCTCCCGTATGAGCCGGGAGAACATCCGGGTGTTCATCCACCGCTGGCACGAGGCCGCCGGAGCGGACGCCGCCCTGGGCGACGCTCTGCTGAATGCCGTACGCACCAAGCAGGACCTCGGCAGACTCGCCACCAATCCGCTGATGTGCGCGCTGATCTGCGCCCTCCACCGCGAGCGGCGCGGCTTCCTGCCGCGCGGCAGGAAAGGCCTGTACGACGCCGCGCTCTCGATGCTCCTGGAGCGCCGCGACCGCGAACGCGACATGGCGGTGGAACTGGACGAGGAGTCCCAGATCGAGCTGCTGCAGCGGCTCGCGTACTGGCTGATCCGCAACGGCCGCTCCGAGATGGACCGCGCGGACGCCGTGAACCAGCTGGAGCGGCTGCTGCCGTCCATGCCCTACGTCGCCGAGCAGGGCTCGGCCGAGGACATCCTGCGCCACCTCCTGGTCCGCTCCGGCCTGCTGCGCGAACCGGGCGCGGGAGCCGTCGACTTCGTGCACCGCACCTTCCAGGACTACCTGGGCGCGCGGGCCGCGGTGGAGGAACGCGACTTCGACCTGCTGATCCGGCACGCGCACCTGGACCAGTGGGAGGACGTCGTCCGGATGGCCGTCGCGCACGCGCGCCCCGACGAGCGGGTGCGGCTGCTGCGGGGCCTGATGAAGCGGGGCGACCGGCACGCGGAGCTCCGCGTGCGGCTGCACCTGCTGGCGACGGCCTGCCTGGAGCACGCGGCGAAGCTGGACCCTGAAGTACGGGCCAAGGTGGGGCGGCGGGCTGCCGAGCTCATCCCGCCCCAGAGCTACCCGGAGGCCCGCAAGCTCGCGGAGCTCGGCCCCATCGTCCTGGAGCTGCTGCCGGATCCCGACGCCGTGGCGAGCGACATGGAGGCGGCCTACGTCGCGACCACGGCGGCCCTCGTCGGCGGGGACGCGGCGCTGCCGTGCCTGGTGAAGTACCGGGATCGCGCGAGCCCCGTCGTCGATCAGCAACTCGGCTCCCACTGGGACCGGTTCGACACGGAGACCTATGCGCGGGAGATCATCGGACAGTTGCGCGACAAGTCCGGCACGACCGTCGTGGTCCGCTCGGCGGCCGAACTCGCGGCGCTGGGCCGTATGGACGGCCACCGCTCCATCGACTTCTCCGGCGACTTCACGGCGGAGCAGATCGTCGAGGCCTTGGGCGACCGGCAGTTGGTCCGCCTCTCGCTCACCCACAACTCCGTCCTCGACGACCTGGGGTTCATCAGCCGGTTCCGGGACCTGAGGCGCCTCAGCCTGATCTCGTGCCCCGCCATCGACTCGCTCAGGTCGGTGACCGGGCTCCCTGTCACCGACCTGATCCTCCGGGACCTGCCACGACTTCACGACCTGCGGCCGCTGCGGACGCTCCACCGGCTGGGCATGGTCAGCGTGGAATCCGAGCGGCCCCTCCTTGAGCTCCTGCCGGACGACGCGCCGCTGAAGTGCGTTTTCCTGCCCACCAACACGGTCGGCCTCACCGGGCTCGCCACGTTCGTCGACCTGATCCAGGTCGGCCTTGAGCTGGATGCTCCACTCACCGAAGAGGACTGGCGGACTCTGGCCGGCCTGAAGGAGCTGAAGCACCTGAGCCTGAGCCCCGAGGAGCTGTCCGGCCTCGCGGCCAGCGGAGTCCGGCTGCCCGCGTCGGGCCACATCTCCATCATGGCCCGCGGCACCAGGTGCGACCTGCGACAGGCCGTCGCGGCCTTCCCCTCGATGACGGTCCTCCAGGTGTGCGCCCCGGAGGCGGTCGACCTCACGCCGCTGCGGGAGCATGCGGGACTGCAACGCGTCACTGTGCTGCAGTCCTCCGAAACCCCGGACCCCGCCCAACTCCCCGACACCATCAAGCTGTCCGTCGACGGGCGCCCGTCCCCAAGGCCCTGACGCCACCGGCATCCGCACCAACTCCGCGTCCACAGCGCCCAGTTGCCTACCCGTGGCCTACCCTCGACCCATGGTCGACCCCGCCGCTCTGGGAGCCCGCCTGGCCTCCAGTGCCGTCGCGCCCCTCGTGAAGAAGCTCTTCGTGAAGGACCAGCCGGGTGCCGGGCTCGTCGGCAGACCGGTGCGGATATCCGGGCTCGTGTCGTTCAGGGGCGAGAAGCACTCCGTCACCCCGAAGGACGTCGAGAAGATCGCCGACGAGCTCGTCCGCCGGGCCTTGCGGGCCGCGGGCCCCGGCGAGTCCCCCGTCGACGCCGCCGAGGCCCTCGCCGTCAGGAACGCCCTGGCGCGCTCGCTCGCCGCGCTCGGCACCCTCACCATCGACGACTACGAGGCCGTCGCGCTCGGGCCCGAGGAGTTCGCGCGCACCCTCCGCTCGCACTCGGCCGTGACCGTCGCGTCCTTCGCGCTCAGCCGCGACGCCGAGCTGTTCCACGAACGGCTGCTGCACACCGCCTGCCTGCACATCCTGACCTTCTTCACCCAGCGCTCCACCTACATCGCGCGGCAGCAGACCCGGCAGAGCCAACAGCTCGCGCAGCTGGTCGGAGCCGTCGACGTACTGCTGGAGCGGCTGCCCTCGCAGTCGGCCGAGGACGCCGCGTTCGAGGCGCGGTACGCGTCGTACATCACGGCACGGCACGGCACCCTCACCATCTACGGGCTCGACGTCTACGCCGGGACCAGCGAGTGGCCGCTGGACACGGCCTACCTCAGCCTGGAGGCGACCAGGGACCGCCTGGGGGAGGGCGCCACCCGGGTCGCCGCCGAGCAGGTCCTCGCCCAGCACGACCACGTGCTGCTGCGCGGCGTCGCGGGATCCGGCAAGACGACCCTGGTCCAGTGGCTCGCCGTGACGGCGGCCGACCGGACGTACGAGCACGGGCTCACCCACCTCATCGGGCGCGTGCCGTTCGTGCTGCCGATGCGGCGGATCGTCCGGCCCGGCTCCGACCTGCCCGTCCCGGGCGAGTTCCTGACATCCGTCGGCTGCCTCGTCGCCGGGGAGCAGCCCGCGGGCTGGGTGGAGCGCGTGCTGCGGGCGGGGCGCGGCGTGCTCCTCGTGGACGGTCTCGACGAGATCGCCGAAGGCCGGCGCGAGTCCGCCAAGCGGTGGCTGCGCGATCTGACGCGCACCTTCCCCGGCAACCTGTGGCTCATCACCACCCGGCCATCGGCCGTCCCGAGCCGCTGGCTGGACGCCACCGGCTTCACCGAGCTCACGCTCTCGCCGATGGCGCGCGACGACGTCGCCACGTTCGTCCACCGCTGGCACCGGGCCGCGGCGGCCGACGAAGCCCTCGGCACCACCCTCCTGCAGTCCGTGCGGGCCGCGTCCGAGCTGAACCGGCTCGCCACCAACCCGCTGATGTGCGGGATGCTCTGCGCCCTGCACCGGGAGCGGCACGGCTTCCTGCCGCAGGACAGGAAGTCCCTGTACGAGGCCGCTCTGACGATGCTGCTCGAACGCAGGGACGTCGAGCGGGAGGTCGCTCCCCCGCTCTCCTCCGGCGGGCGGCTCTCGTTCGCCATCCAGGTGCAGCTCCTGCAGAAGCTCGCCTGGTGGCTCATCCGCAACAGCCGCTCGGAGATGGACCGTTCGGACGCCGTGCACCTTCTCGGGGAAGCCGCGCCCTCGATGAACCTCGACGGCAGCGGCGAGGACGTGTACAGCTGGCTCCTCCTGAGGTCGGGCCTGCTGCGGGAGCCGGCCCACGGGCGCGTGGACTTCCTCCACCGCACCTTCCAGGACTACCTCGGCGCCCGCCTCGCCGTTCAGGAGCTGGACTTCGACCTGATCCTGAACCACGCGGACCGGGCCGAGTGGGAGGACGTCATCCTGCTGGCCGCCGCGCACGCGCGGCCCAAGGAGGCGGAACAGATGCTGCGACGGCTGGTGGCGGGCGGCACGGCGCGGGGGAAACTGCTCGCCGCGGCGGCGGCCTCGTACGCGGCCGAGCTGGCGCCGGCCGTGCGTCAGCTGGTCCAGGAAGGGGTACGGACGCTGATCCCGCCGCAGACGGACCACCAGGCCGCCAACCTGGCGGAGGCGGGCCGCGACCTGCTGCTCCCCCTGCTGCCCGGCCCGGACGAGGTCGACGACGAGCACGCCCGCCTGGTGGTCCTCGCCGCCGCCAGGGTCGGCAGCCCTCAGGCACTGCACTTCCTGACGCGCTTTCGCGACCACCCCGGCCGCTGGGTCCAGCTGACCCTGGCACAGCAGTGGGGGTTCTTCGACCGGGAGCTCTACGTACGGGAAGTCCTCGCGCACCTGTCCTCGCGGCCCACCGTTCCCGTCCACACCCCCGCGGACCTCCGCGCGCTGCGCTCCGTCGGAGGCTGGCCGGACCTTCATGTCACCGGCGCCTACCGCGTCGAGGACCTCACCGAACTCATCGTGCCCGAGCGGCTCACCCGTCTCACGCTGGACGCTCCCCACCCGGTCGAGGGGCTCGCCTGGCTCTCGGCCTTCCCGTGCCTGGCCGAACTCGTCGTCCACGCGGACGTGAGCGAGACCGAAGCCCAGCAGCTGCCGCCCCACGTTCGCCTCAACAGGCCTCTGTCCCCCGGCAATTGACCTACGGTTGACCCGACGCCAGCCTTCGCGACCCCCAGGGACCCCGATGCCATGGAGCCCGTCGTACGCACCCCCTCGGCCCTCGCAGCACCCCTCGTGCAACGGTTCTTCCGCGTCCCGCCCCGCCCTCCCAACACCCCGGACCTGATCGCCGCCCTCGCCACCTGGCGCGGCCCCGACGCCCCGGCCGACCCGGACGAGGTCCACCGCACCGCGGGCGAATTCATCCAGCTCGCCGCCGAGACGCACACCACCCCGACCGCCGAACTCCCCGCGGTCGCCGACGTGCTGACCCGCACCCTGCTCGCCATCGGCGAACTCGACCTCACCGACGCCGACGCGGTGCGACTTGGCCCGCAGGACTACGCGCGGCGGCTGCGCGGCGCCGTCCAGGGCGCCGACCGGGGCCTGACCCCCGGCGCCGCCTGGTTCCACGACGAGCTGCTCGTCGCCGTCTGCCTGCACGTCCTGCACCACTTCGTACGCCGCTCCCCCTACATCCAGCGCCACATGCCCGAACGCGCCAGCCGCATCCGCCAGCTCGTCGACCTGAACGACGCCGAGGCGTCCGCCCGCAAGCCCGAACCCTCCGTGGAGGACGCCGAGTTCGAGGCCGCGTACGCCCAGGAGGTGGTGCGCCAGCACGGCTGGCTGACCATCGTCGGCGTCGACTTCGCCAACGCGCCCGACCGCTGGCCCCTGGAGGACACCTACCTCAGCCTCCAGGCCGAGGAGAACACCGGCGGGCCGCCCGCCGGGACGGCGGGACACCAGCGCACGGTGCTCCTCGCCGACCGGGCCCTGGAAGGCCACGAGCGGGTCCTGCTGCGCGGCGTCGCGGGCTCCGGCAAGACGACCCTCGTGCAGTGGCTCGCGGTGGCCGCGGCCCGCGACGGCGCCCGCGTGCCCTTCGTCCTGCCCGTACGCCGCTTCGCCCGCGAGGGCTTCCCCGCCCCGGACGACTTCCTGCACGCGGTGCGCCACCCGCTGGCCGACCGGGCGCCCGAGGGCTGGATCGTGCGCACCCTCCTCGCCGGCCGCGCCCTGCTCCTGGTCGACGGCATCGACGAGGCCCCCGAGGAGACCCGCGGCGCCCTGCGTGACCACCTCCGCAGGCTCCTGCGCATCTTCTCCGGCACCGCCTGCCTCGTCACCTCGCGCCCCTCCGCCGTCGAGGACGGCTGGCTCGCCCACGAACGCCTCGCCGAGGAGGGCTTCTCGGAGCTGTCGCTCGCCCCGATGTCCCGCGACCAGGTCACCCGTTTCATCCACGACTGGCACACCGCGGCGATGGGCGACGAACAGTGCGGGGAACAGCGCGACCACGACACCCTCAAGGAGTACGAGCAGCGCCTGCTGCACTCCGTACGCATCTACCGCGAGCTGCGCCAGCTCGCCACCAACCCCCTGATGTGCGGCCTGATATGCGCCCTCAACCGGGACCGCGCGGGCTCCCTGCCCAAGGGCCGCAAGGAGCTCTACGACGCCGCCCTGGAGATGCTCCTGCAGCGCCGCGACCCCGAACGCGACGTGCTGTACGCGGACGACGTGCACCTGCAGCAGGGCGCCCGCGAGCTGCTCCTTCGCAAGCTCGCCCACGCCATGCTGGAGGAGGGCCTCTCGGAGCTGCCGCGCGAGCGGGTCGTCGCCGTCCTGGACCGCGCGCTGCCCGCCATCCCCTCGGCCCGTGCCGCGGGCGACGGCGAGAAGATCTTCCGCCACCTCCTGCACCGCACCGGGCTGCTGCGCGAGCAGGCGGGCGTCTCGGTCGACTTCATCCACCGGACCTTCCAGGACTACCTGGCGGCCAAGGAGATCGTGGCCCGCGGCGACCTGCACACCCTCGTCGACCACGCCCACCAGCCGGAGTGGGAGGAGGTCATCCGCATGTCCGCCGCGCACGCCCGGCCCGACGAGTGCGCCCGCTTCCTCGAGCACCTGCTGGCCGCCGCGCCCGGCCTGCGCAGGCCGCACGTCAACCACCGGCGCCTGATGGCCGCGGCCTGCCTGGAACACGTCAGCGAGCTGGACCCCGCCATGCAGGAGCTCGTGCACCGCCGCACGAAGAACCTCATCCGGCCCACCACCGAGCAGGGCGCCCGCAGCCTCGGCTGGGTCGGCCCCATCGTCCTGGAGCAGCTGCCCTACCCCGAGCAGGTCGACGACGACCAGCGCGCGCTGCTCCTCGCCATCACCGCGACCCGCGTCCAGGACGACGCGGCCATCGACTACCTCGCCCGCCTGCGCACCCGGTCCTCGCTCGCCATCCGCACCGAGCTGGCCCGCCCCTGGCGGTACTTCGACACCGAGCGGTACGGCCGCGAGATCATCGCCCACCTCGATCCGGCGGGCCTGTACTTCCCCGTCTCGGACGCGGCCGAGCTCGCGGCGCTGCGCGACCTCGGCGGGCGGCCCCGCATCCAGGTGGCGGGCGTGATGCGCACCGACGAGCTCCTCGCCGGCCTGGTCCCCGGCCCGCTCACGCACCTCTGGGTCAACGCCGAGCTGCCCGACCCCGACATGGCGTGGCTGGCCCGCTTCCCCGGCCTGCGGGTGCTGCGCGTCAACCCGCGCCTGCCGCGCGTGCGGAACGTGCCGGAGGGCGTCACGATCACGGCCTGACCGCGGACCCCCTCGTAGGACCGGCTCACGCAGCCGACCGGCTCACGCAGCCGACCGGCTCACGCAGCCGACCGGCTCACGCAGCCGACCGGCTCACGCAGCCGACCGGCTCATGCAGCCGCATACGGAAAAGGGGCTGCCCCGGAACCGTACGGAACGGTCCGGGGCAGCCCCTTCAAGCGGTCAGCTCACGGGGAGCGTCACGCCTCCTTGCTCAGGTTCGGGCCCGCGCCGCCACCGGCGGCCGACTCGATCGGCGGCACGTCGGGCAGCGCCGCCTTCTCCTCGCCGCGGAAGGTGAACGTGGCGGTGTCGCCCTCGCCCTCCGTGTCGACGACCACGATGTGGCCGGGACGCAGCTCGCCGAAGAGGATCTTCTCGGAGAGGGTGTCCTCGACCTCGCGCTGGATCGTGCGCCGCAGCGGACGCGCGCCGAGCACCGGGTCGTAGCCCTTCTTCGAGAGGAGCTCCTTCGCGGACTGGGAGAGCTCGATGCCCATGTCCCGGTCCTTCAGGCGCTCGTCCACCTTGGTGATCATCAGGTCGACGATCTGGAGGATGTCGTCCTGGCTGAGCTGCGGGAAGACGACGACGTCGTCCACGCGGTTCAGGAACTCCGGGCGGAAGTGCTGCTTCAGCTCGTCGCTGACCTTGTTCTTCATCCGCTCGTAATTGGACTTCGTGTCGCCCTGGGCCGCGAAGCCCAGGTTGAAGCCCTTCGAGATGTCACGGGTGCCGAGGTTGGTCGTCATGATGATGACCGTGTTCTTGAAGTCGACGACCCGGCCCTGGGAGTCGGTCAGACGACCGTCCTCCAGGATCTGCAGGAGCGAGTTGAAGATGTCCGGGTGGGCCTTCTCCACCTCGTCGAAAAGGACGACGGAGAACGGCTTGCGACGGACCTTCTCGGTCAGCTGGCCGCCCTCTTCGTAGCCCACGTAACCGGGGGGCGAACCGAAGAGACGCGAAACCGTGTGCTTCTCGCTGAACTCCGACATGTCGAGGGAGATCAGCGCGTCCTCGTCGCCGAAGAGGAACTCGGCGAGCGCCTTGGACAGCTCGGTCTTACCGACACCGGACGGGCCCGCGAAGATGAACGAGCCACCGGGACGCTTCGGGTCCTTCAGACCCGCACGCGTACGCCGGATCGCCTTCGAGAGCGCCTTGACGGCGTCCTTCTGGCCGATGACGCGCTTGTGGAGCTCGTCCTCCATGCGCAGCAGGCGGCTCGACTCCTCCTCGGTCAGCTTGAAGACCGGGATGCCGGTGGCGGTCGCGAGGACCTCGGCGATCAGCTCGCCGTCGACCTCGGCGACGACGTCCATGTCGCCGGCCTTCCACTCCTTCTCGCGCTTGGCCTTCGCCGCCAGCAGCTGCTTCTCCTTGTCGCGGAGAGAGGCCGCCTTCTCGAAGTCCTGGGAGTCGATGGCCGACTCCTTGTCGCGACGGACGCCCGCGATCTTCTCGTCGAACTCGCGGAGGTCCGGCGGCGCGGTCATCCGGCGGATGCGCATCCGGGAACCGGCCTCGTCGATCAGGTCGATCGCCTTGTCCGGCAGGAAGCGGTCCGAGATGTACCGGTCGGCCAGCGTCGCGGCCTGGACCAGCGCCTCGTCGGTGATCGACACACGGTGGTGCGCCTCGTACCGGTCGCGCAGGCCCTTGAGGATCTCGATGGTGTGCGGCAGCGACGGCTCCGCGACCTGGATGGGCTGGAAGCGGCGCTCGAGCGCGGCGTCCTTCTCCAGGTGCTTGCGGTACTCGTCGAGCGTGGTCGCACCGATGGTCTGCAGCTCACCGCGGGCCAGCATCGGCTTCAGGATGGAAGCCGCGTCGATCGCGCCCTCGGCGGCACCCGCACCCACCAGGGTGTGGAGCTCGTCGATGAACAGGATGATGTCGCCGCGGGTGCGGATCTCCTTGAGGACCTTCTTCAGGCGCTCCTCGAAGTCACCGCGGTAGCGGGATCCCGCGACCAGCGCGCCGAGGTCCAGGGTGTAGAGGTGCTTGTCCTTGAGGGTCTCGGGCACCTCGCCCTTGACGATGGCCTGGGCGAGACCCTCGACGACGGCGGTCTTGCCGACGCCGGGCTCACCGATGAGGACCGGGTTGTTCTTCGTACGGCGGGACAGCACCTGCATGACCCGCTCGATCTCCTTCTCGCGCCCGATGACCGGGTCGAGCTTGGACTCACGAGCGGCCTGGGTGAGGTTCCGGCCGAACTGGTCGAGGACCAGGGACGTGGAGGGCGTGCCCTCGGCAGGACCGCCGGCGGTGGCGGTCTCCTTGCCCTGGTAGCCGGAGAGCAGCTGGATGACCTGCTGCCGCACCCGGTTGAGATCGGCGCCCAGCTTGACCAGGACCTGGGCGGCGACGCCCTCGCCCTCGCGGATCAGGCCGAGCAGGATGTGCTCCGTGCCGATGTAGTTGTGGCCCAGCTGAAGGGCCTCGCGGAGCGAAAGCTCCAGGACCTTCTTGGCACGGGGGGTGAAGGGAATGTGCCCGGACGGAGCCTGCTGGCCCTGTCCGATGATCTCCTCCACCTGCTGGCGGACCGCCTCGAGCGAAATCCCGAGGCTCTCCAGGGCCTTAGCGGCGACACCCTCGCCCTCGTGGATCAAGCCCAGGAGGATGTGCTCGGTGCCGATGTAGTTGTGGTTGAGCATCCGGGCTTCTTCCTGAGCCAGGACGACAACCCGCCGCGCGCGGTCGGTGAACCTCTCGAACATCGTTAATCGCTCCTCAGAGCGGTCAGGCAGTAAGGGGTCGGTCCCCTCCCTGTCCTTCCGCAGCTTAGTCCCGCAAGCGGGGACCGCTCATTCCAACTGCCGACACCCGGCCCCCTCTCGGAGGAACTCCTGACCCCGAACGCCGACAACTGCTCCAACCCGATGGTGCGAGACGATGTTCCCGCAGGCCAGGCAGTTACCCTCACCATCACTACGCCGATGGCGAACGCACGACGCCGAAGACCGCGTGTCGCCCCTCCCCACTAGGGATGTCTTACCCGCAAGGACGGACACTCCATGCGGCGCGCCCCGGTTCCCTCCGCTACGGGCGAACAGCCTTGCGCCGCCGAACGCTCTCCTACGCCCCCTTTTCGGGCACGTAACGCATTCGACCCGCGACGCTGCGTAACCCGGACGGCCTTCCGGCTGTTGCTCGGACATGGCCCCCACAGTTCCTCAGCCCCGCAGGCCGGCCGAGCACAGTGATCCGGTGCGGCACTGGTACGAGAACGAGCTCGGCTGGGCGACCGCCCCCGAGCCAGGTCCGGTGCGGCTCCTGACGGGGCTGCGCTTCGACGTGCTCGAACTGCCCGCGGAGGCGGGCTTCGCGGCGCTGCGCCATCTCGGGCCGAAGGCTCCGGTGGCCCTGTGCGGGGAGACGATGCGGCTTCTGGTGAGCGCGGGAAGCGCGGACGAGCTGCCGGGGCTGCTCGACTGGCTGGAGTGGGGGGACATTCCCCTCGGCCTCACCGCGGTCGGGGCGGGCGGGCGTATCGACGCGCCCACGCCCCCGGGGTGGTCCGGCTCGCGGGGGGCCGCCGTCTGGCTGCGGCCCCCGGAGCCCGGCTGTGAGGTGGAGCCGACGCTGCCCGCGCTGCCGTCCCTGCCCGCGATGGGAGGGGACGGGACTGCGCCCCACAGCGACCCCGCCGTGGGCTCCGGTCTCGTACGACTCGTGGACACGGCGGCGACACACTGCCACCGGGTCCGGCTGGGGCGGCGCAGCCGTCAGCCGTTGGCCTTCTCGTAGGCCTCGCGAATGGACGCGGGAACACGGCCGCGGTCATTGACCTCGAAACCGTTCTCCTTTGCCCAGGCACGGATGGCGGCGGTGTCCTGGCCGCCGCTCGACGCCGCGGCGCGCGCCTTGCCACGGCCGCTCGAACCACGGCCTCCGGTGCGCCGACCAGCCTTGACGAAGTCCTCCAGCGCGCCACGGAGCTTGTCCGCGTTGCCCGTGGTGAGGTCGATCTCGTAGGACTTGCCGTCCAGCGCAAACGTCACGGTCTCGTCAGCCTCGCCACCGTCGAGGTCATCGACAAGAAGGACCTGAACCTTCTGTGCCACCGGATTTCCTTTCATCGATAACTGTGAGGCCTGCCCGCACGACGCAACCGCCGATTCACCGGCCCCTGTTATATGCAGTACTGCAGTACGTCGGAAAGCAAACCGCTTTTGCCGGAAAAACACAAACCCCTGGGAGAGACCGGTGCCCCCTAGAAGCCTGGAAACGTGCGCGTTTCGGACATAGACGACCGGGGCAGGGTACGGCCAGGAATACCGCCGTGACGATCACAGATGCAGAAGCATCCGGCTGTTGCCCAAGGTGTTCGGTTTCACTCGTTCGAGGCCGAGGAACTCGGCGACGCCCTCGTCATAGGAACGCAGGAGCTCGCTGTAGACATCTCCGTCGACCGGAGTCTCGCCGATCTCCACGAAGCCGTGCTTCGCGAAGAAGTGGACTTCGAAGGTCAGACAGAAAACCTTGCGGACGCCGAGCCACCCGGCGGTCTGCAGCAACTTGCCCAACAGCTGGTGCCCCACTCCGGCGCCCTTGACCTCAGGGTTCACCGCGAGGGTGCGGACTTCCGCGAGGTCTTCCCACATCACGTGCAGAGCGCCGCAGCCGACCAACTCGGCGTTGTCGTCGCGTTCCGCCACCCAGAACTCCTGGATGTCCTCGTAAAGCGTCACGGTGGCTTTGTCCAGGAGGATGCGCTCGCGGACGTAGGAGTCCAGGAGCCGGCGAACGGCCGGCACATCGGAGGTTCGCGCCCTGCGGACGGAGACCGCTTTTGCGCTGAGTTCGCTGAGTTCGCTGCGTTCGGGGACCTCTGCTGGCATGAAGCGGACGCTATCGCTCTGCGCCGCGCTCCGCCGAGGCGGGGTTCTCCGGGCCTTGGACGATACGCATCGCGTCGCTGAGCGCTTCCCGCTGTTCCGCCGACATCATGCCGAAGAAGGCGACGAGAGCCGCGGCGGGGTTGTCGCTCTGCGACCAGGCTTCGTTCATCAGTGCGGCTGCGTAGGCGGCACGAGTGGAGACCGCCTCATATCGATAGGCGCGGCCTTCCGCTTCGCGGCGCACCCAGCCCTTCTGATGAAGATTGTCCAAAACGGTCATCACGGTCGTGTACGCGATGGACCGTTCCTGCTGAAGGTCTTCCAGGACTTCTCGAACGGTCACGGGGCGGTTCCACTTCCACACCCGCGTCATGACTGAGTCTTCGAGTTCTCCCAATGGACGAGGCACAACTGAACAATAGTGGGAGACGTCACTATTGGCGTGATGCGTGAGGGACGTGGCGTACCCCTAATTTCTGCAACAAAAAGGGCGTACGACTCGAATGACGCGTGGGGACGCGTGAGTCGTACGCCGGGGGGGGCGCGGGTGGTGCGGGTGGCCCGCGTGGTGCGGGTGCGGGCCCGTGGTCAGGCGGCGCCGGCCTTCGGGGTCTGCTGGACGGCCTCGGCCCGGGAGATCGCGGCGTCGACCGCCGCGTCTTCCTTGGTCTTGTTGGCGCCGCCCTGGGACTTCACGATCGTCACGATGAGCCACGTGAAGAACACGGCCATCACTACGGGGGGCACGAGCGCGGAAACGTAGTCCATGCCCCCCAGAGTAGCTAGCCCGCGACGAGCTGGTGCGGCGGGTCCGCCGGTGTCTCGGGCCGGCGCTTCGGCGGGAAGACCTCGGCCGGGGTCGGGACCGGGCGCGGGGGCTCCGGCACGGCGGGGCGCTCCCGCTCGGCGGGCGTCTTGGGCCTGGGCGCGCTCCGGTCGCTTTCCGCGGTGGCGTCGAGGCCACCGGGGAGGGCGAGCAGGCGGGTGCGGGTGCGGGAGGCGGGCACGGTGGGCGTGGCGCCGGGGGCGGGGGCCGCCCGGCCTGCCAGGCGGGCGCGTACGGCGCGTTCCGCGAGGGTGCGGCAGCGGTCGAGGAGGGCGGCGGCCGTGGGGTTGCCGCGCAGGGCGCGCAGGGCGGCGAGGTCGTCGGCGCCGGGCTGGTAGCCGGTGGCGAGGACGTCGCCGAGGAGGGCGAGGTAGCCGGACGCGGTGCCGGGCAGGGCGGCGCGGTACCGGGCCAGGTCGGCCACCAGGAAGGCGCGCAGCCGGGCGCCCTCGCGCGCCGCTTCGTCGACCGATTCGGCGAGACGGAGACAGTCCTGGACGTCTTCGTCGCAGACGGGGCTGGGGTGCAGGGCGAGCGCCAGGGCACGACGGAGCACACGCAGCTCCTCCGCGCCGAAGGCCATGCCGCCCCGGGATCCGTATGGCGTGGGCATGGGCCGAAGATACGCCCTATACGGACAAAATCTGCTTAACGCCAACTTTTAGGGCGCGGCGTCCGGTGCCCCGCAGGGGCGAGTGCCTCAGAACCGTCCGGCGCCCAGGGGCCGGCCTCAGTCGGCACGGCGGCGGGCCAAGGCGTAGGCCACCGCTCCTATGCCCAGCGCGGCGACCGCCGCGACCGCGAGCCAGGGAAGGATCCCCGCGCTCGCCCCGGCCATCGCCGGGCCGGACGCCCGGCCCGTGTCGGCACGGGCAACCGGCCCCGCACCCACCGTCATCAGCGCCGCCGCCACAACGGCACAGCTCAGTCGTCTCGTGTGCCTCATCGCCCCGGCCCGCCCCACACCCACTCAGATCCCCGTCCCTGCGCAGACTCTCGCAGAAGGCGGAGGGTTACGCACCCGCGGCCGTCGGCTATCGGTCAGCTGCGGGAGATGTTCCGCTCGTAGACCAGGCGGAGCCCGATCAGCGTCAGCCACGGTTCGTGCTCGTCGATGACCGAGGCCTCGCCGAGCACCATGGGCGCGAGGCCCCCCGTGGCGATCACCGTCACGTCGTCGGGGTCGCCGCCCGCGCCCGCCAGCTCGCGCGCCATGCGGTTCACGACACCGTCGACCTGGCCCGCGAAGCCGTACAGGATGCCCGCCTGCATGGCCTCCACGGTGTTCTTGCCGATGACGCTGCGCGGGCGGGCCAGCTCGATCTTGCGCAGCTGTGCGCCGCGTACGCCGAGGGCCTCGACGGAGATCTCGATGCCGGGGGCGATGACGCCGCCGGCGTACTCCCCGCGCGCGGAGACCGCGTCGAAGGTCGTGGCCGTCCCGAAGTCGACGACGATCGCGGGTCCGCCATAAAGCTCGACGGCCGCGACCGCGTTGATGATGCGGTCGGCGCCGACCTCCTTGGGGTTGTCCATGAGGATCGGGACGCCGGTCTTGATGCCGGGCTCGACCAGGACGGCGGGCACGTCGCCGTAGTAGCGGCGGGTGACCTCGCGCAGCTCGTGCAGGACCGAGGGGACCGTGGAGCAGATCGCGATGCCGTCGATGCCGTCGCCCAGTTCGTCGCCGAGCAGCGGGTGCATGCCCATCAGGCCGTTGAGCAGGACGGCGAGTTCGTCGGCCGTGCGGCGGGCGTCGGTGGAGATGCGCCAGTGCTCGACGATGTCCTCACCGTCGAAGAGGCCGAGGACGGTGTGGGTGTTTCCTACGTCGATCGTCAGCAGCATCAGTCGCGCACCGCTTCCCGCAGGTCGAGGCCGATGTCGAGGATCGGGGAGGAGTGCGTCAGCGCGCCGACCGCGAGGTAGTCGACGCCCGTATCGGCGTACGCGCGGGCGTTCTCCAGGGTGAGGCGTCCGGAGGATTCGAGGAACGCGCGGCCCGCCACGACGGCGACCGCCTCCGCGGTCTCGCCCGGCGTGAAGTTGTCCAGGAGGATCAGGTCGGCGCCCGCCTCGACGACTTCGCGCAGCTGGTGGAGCGTGTCGACCTCGACCTCGATCGCCACGTCGGGGAACTGCTCCCGTACGGCCTTGAAGGCCTGCGCGACGCCGCCCGCCGCGACCACGTGGTTGTCCTTGACCAGGGCCGCGTCGGCGAGCGACATGCGGTGGTTGACGCCGCCGCCCATGCGGACCGCGTACTTCTCCAGGGCGCGGTAGCCCGGCGTCGTCTTGCGGGTGTCGCGGACCTTGGTCTTCGTGCCGTCGAGAGCGTCCGCCCACGCGCGCGTGGCGCTCGCGATGCCGGAGAGGCGGCACAGGATGTTCAGCGCGCTGCGCTCGGCGGTGAGCAGGTCGCGGGTGCGGGTGGTGACGCTCAGGAGAACCTCGCCCGCCTCGACCCGGTCGCCGTCCTCGACGTGCCGCTCGACCTCGAACTCGTCCTCGCACACCACGGAGAGGACCGCTTCGGCGACGCGCAGCCCCGCGACGGTGCCGGCCTCGCGCGCGGCGAAGTCGGCGGTGGCGACGGCGTCCTCGGGGATGGTGGCGGTCGTGGTGACGTCCACGCCGCCCGCCAGGTCCTCCTCGATGGCCATGTGCGCGATGTCCTCGATCTGCATCGGATCGAGGCCTGCCTCGGTCAGGAGCAGTGCGAGCGAGGGGTCGAGGCCGCACTCCAGGGGGTCGAACGCGGTGTCCCCGCAGCCGCAGGCGTCACCGCAGCCACCGCCTGCGGCTGTGGGGGCGGCGAGGGGGAGGTCGTCGGGGGTGCTCACGGTCACTGCTCCTGGGGACTGGGACGGGTCGGAGAGAAGTCGGGGGTGTCTGTGGTGTGCGCCGCCAGCGTCCTGTCCGGATTCAGGCGTACGACGATGTGGCGCCGCCAGGCCGCGTCGTCGCGGTCGGCGTGGTCCTCGCGCCAGTGGCAGCCGCGGGTCTCCTCGCGGCGCTGCGCGGCGGCGACCAGGACCCGGGCGACGCACAGGAGGTTGGTGGTCTCCCAGGTGTCGACGCCGGGCTCGGCCGTCTTGCCGTGCTCGGCGAGCGCGCCCGCCGCCTCGGCGTGGATGCGGGCGAGCCGGGCGGCGGCCTCGGCCAGGGACGCGGCGGAGCGCAGGACTCCGGCGCCCTCGGTCATGACGCGCTGGATGGCGAAGCGGGCCTCGGGCGGCAGCAGGGGGTGCGTCGGCGTCGCGGACCGGGTGACGGGCGCGGGCACGCGCGCGTCGAGGGTGTTCTCCGCGTGCCGTGCCGTGATGTCGGCGGCGATGCGCTCGGCGTAGACCAGGCCTTCGAGCAGGGAGTTCGAGGCCAGCCGGTTGGCGCCGTGGACGCCGGTGCAGGCGACCTCCCCGCACGCGTACAGGCCCGGGACGGTGGTGCGGCCGTGGAGGTCGGTGCGGACGCCTCCGGAGGCGTAGTGCGCGGCCGGGGCGACCGGGATCGGCTCGGTCACCGGGTCGATGCCGTGGGCGCGGCAGGCGGCGAGGATCGTCGGGAAGCGGGTTTCCCACATGTCGGCGCCGAAGTGCCGGGCGTCGAGGTACATGTGCTCGGCGCCCTTCTCCTGCATGCGGCGCGTGATGCCCTTGGCGACGATGTCGCGGGGCGCGAGCTCGGCCAGCTCGTGCTGCCCGGCCATGAAGCGCACGCCGTCGGCGTCCACGAGGTGCGCGCCCTCGCCCCTGACCGCCTCGGAGACCAGCGGCTGCTGGCCCTCCGCGTCGGCGCCGAGGAAGAGCACCGTCGGGTGGAACTGCACGAATTCCAGGTCGGAGACCTCGGCTCCCGCGCGCAGGGCGAGCGCGACGCCGTCGCCCGTGGAGACGGACGGGTTCGTCGTCGCCGAGAAGACCTGGCCCATGCCGCCGGTCGCGAGGACCACCGCGGGGGCGTGCACGGCGCCCACGCCGTCGTGCTGGCCCTCCCCCATGACGTGCAGGGAGACACCGGCGGTGCGGCCTTCGGCATCCGTGAGGAGGTCGAGGACCAGCGCGTTCTCCACGGTGGGGATGCCCTGGGCCCGGACGGCCTCGACGAGGGCGCGGGAGATCTCCGCGCCGGTCGCGTCGCCGCCCGCGTGCGCGATGCGGCGGCGGTGGTGGCCGCCCTCGCGGGTCAGCTCGATGACGCCTTCGGGTCCGGTGTCGAAGTGGGCGCCGGTCTCGATGAGGCGGCGTACCGCGTCGGGGCCCTCGGTGACGAGGGTGCGGACGGCTTCCTCGTCGCACAGGCCGACGCCCGCCACGAGTGTGTCGTCCAGGTGCTGTTCGGGGGTGTCGCCCTCGCCGAGCGCGGCGGCGACGCCGCCCTGGGCCCAGCGCGTGGAGCCGTCGTCCAGGCGGGCCTTGGTCACCACGACCGTCTTCAGGCCCGCGGCGGAGCTGCGCAGGGCCGTGGTGAGGCCGGCCACGCCGGAGCCGACGACCACGAGGTCGGCTTCGAGGGACCAGCCGGGGGCGGGGGCGTGCAGCCGTATTCCGGTGGCGCTCATGCGGGGACTCCGTTCGGACATGTGACGGCTGCGCTCGGGGGCGTGCGGCGCGCGCTCATACGGCGGCTCCGAACGTCAGCGGAAGGTTGTCGATCAGTCGCGTCGAGCCGACCCTGGCGGCCACGGCGAGGACGGCATCGCCCTGGTGCCCGGGGCGGACCTGGGTGAAGTCGGCCGGGTCCACCAGCGCCACGTAGTCCAGCTCCAGCGGGGGGCTCATGCGTGCCGCGTCGTCGAGGACGAGGCGGGCGGCCGCGACGACGGCGGCGGGGCCGCCGGTCGGGGAGGGCTCGGCGGAGTGCGCCACGGCGTGGGCGTCGGCGGCCGCGCGGGACTCGCCGAGCTCGCTCAGGGCGACGGCACGCGCGCGGGTGGCGGGGGCGCTGACGGCACGCGCGCGCAGGGCCTCCTGCGCGGCATGCCGGTCGCGGCCCGCGAAGAGGGCCTGGGAGAGGGCGAGGGCGGTGCGCCGCTCGTGGGGGGAGAGGTAGCGGTTGCGGCTGGAGAGGGCCAGGCCGTCGTCCTCGCGGACGGTGGGGACGCCGACGATCTCCACGGGGAAGTCGAGGTCGCGCACCATGCGGCGGATCAGGGCGAGCTGCTGGGCGTCCTTCTGGCCGAACAGCGCCACGTCGGGGCTCGTGAGGTGCAGCAGCTTGGCGACGACGGTGAGCATGCCGTCGAAGTGGCCGGGGCGCGTCGCGCCTTCGAGGACGGTGCCCATGGGGCCCGCGCCGATACGGACCTGGGGCTCGCCGCCCGGGTAGACCTCGTCCGCGTCGGGGGCGAACACGACGTCGGCGCCCGCCTGGTCGGCGATCTTGATGTCGGCGTCGAGGGTGCGGGGGTAGCGGTCCAGGTCCTCGCCCGCGCCGAACTGCAGGGGGTTCACGAAGACCGTCACGACGACTTCGCCCTCGGGTCCCGCGGTGCGGCGGGCGGCGCGGATCAGCGAGGCGTGCCCGTCGTGCAGGGCGCCCATGGTCATGACGACGGCCCGGCGGCCCGCACGCGCGCGCGTGCGCAGCGATGCGGCGGTGTGCAGCAGGGCGGCGGTCATCGGCTCTCCCCCTGGGCTCCGCCCGTGCCGCCCGTACCGCTCCCGCCGTTGGCGAGCACGCCGAGGAGGTCCTCGGCGAGCTCGGGCTTGAGCAGGCCGTGGGCGAGGGCGCGGTCGGCGGTGGCGCGGGCCATCGCGAGGTAGCCCGCGACGGTCTGCGGGGCGTGCTTGCGCAACTCGGCGACGTGGGCGGCGACGGTGCCCGCGTCGCCGCGCGCGACCGGGCCCGTGAGGGCCGCGTCGCCCGAGCGCAGCGCGTTGTCCAGGGCGGCGCCGAGCAGCGGGCCGAGCATCCGGTCCGGGGCCGCCACGCCCGCGTCGCGCAGCAGCTCCATGGACTCGGCGACCAGGGTGACCAGGTGGTTCGCGCCCAGGGCGAGGGCCGCGTGGTAGAGCGGGCGGTTCTCCTCCTCGATCCATTCGGGCTCGCCGCCCATCTCGATGACCAGGGCCTCGGCGGCGAGTCGCAGCTCCTCGGGGGCGGTCACGCCGAAGGAGCAGCCTGCCAGGCGCTGGACGTCGACGGCGGTGCCGGTGAACGTCATGGCGGGGTGCAGCGCGAGCGGCAGGGCGCCGGCCCGCAGGGCGGGTTCGAGGACCTTGGTGCCGTACCGCCCGGAGGTGTGCACGAGCAGTTGGCCCGGGCGCACGGCGCCGGTCTCCGCGAGGCCCTCGACGAGGCCGGGCAGGGCGTCGTCGGGGACGGTCAGGAGCACCAGGTCGGCGCGGTCGAGGACCTCGGCGGGCGGCACGAGCGGGACGTCGGGCAGCAGGGCGGCGGCGCGTCGTACGGAGCTGTCGGAGACGCCGGACGCGGCCACCGGGCGGTGCCCGGCGAGCTGCAGGGCCGCGGCGAGCGCGGGGCCGACACGGCCCGCTCCCACGACTCCCACGGTGAGTCTCGCGGGGCGGTCCCGCGGGTCTGGCTGATGCGATGCGTTCACGCGGCGGCGCCTTCCGTTCCAGTCCGCTCGGGGTACCGGACGATTTCTCGTCATGCTAACGCGATCGGTTGGCGCCGCGTCTTCCGCTGTCCACAGGCTGTGGTTATTGATGTGACCGGTGGCGGCGGGCGGGCCATGCTCGGAGGATGCCCTCCAATGACGCAGCGCAAGAGCAGTCCCCACCGCGGGATGCGGACACCTACGAAGTACGGGATGCGGACACCGCGGGAGCGCGGGATGCGGACACCGCCGAGGCCCGGGCGGCCCGTCGTCGCGCGGCGGCCTCGGCAGCGGCCAGGACCCTGCACCGTTCCCCTTTGCTGACCCCACTCACCGAGCGCCTTTCGGCCCTGGCGGCCTCGGCCGTCGAGGTCGTCGGGCCTGACGACCCGACCGATATCTACGGGAACGGCGTCGTCGCCACCCTGGAGGACGAGGTCGCGCGTCTGCTCGGCAAGGAGGACGCGGCGTTCTTCCCCACCGGCACCATGGCCCAGCAGGTCGCGTTGCGCTGTTGGGCGGGCCGTACGGGGAACGCGACGGTGGCGCTGCATCCCAAGGCGCACCCCGAACTGCACGAAGGGGACGCGTTCTCCGTGGTGAGCGGGTTGCGCACGGTCTACCCGACGAGCGAACCGCGGCTGCCCACGGCCGACGAGGTGCGCGGCTTCGAGGAGCCCTTCGGGGCGCTGATGCTCGAACTGCCGCTGCGGGACGCCGGTTTCGTCCTGCCGGACTGGGCGGAGCTGGAGGAGGTCGTGGCGGCGGCCCGCGAACGGGACGCGGTCGTGCACTTCGACGGCGCCCGCCTGTGGGAGTGCACGTCACACTTCGACCGCGGTCTCGCGGAGATCGCCGGGCTCGCCGACTCCGTGTACGTGTCGTTCTACAAGTCCCTCGGAGGGCTGAGCGGTGCCGCGCTGGCCGGTCCGCGCACGCTCGTCGAGGAGGCGCGGGTGTGGCGCCACCGCTACGGAGGCCTGCTGTTCCAGCAGTTCCCGACCGCGGTCTCCGCGCTGCTCGGCCTGAAGGACACGCTGCCCCGGCTGCCCGAGTACGTCGCCCACGCGCGCGTGGTCGCCGACGCGCTGCGGGAGGGGTTCGCGGCCGCCGGGGTGCCCTGGTCGCGGGTGCACCCCGGGCGCCCGCACACCCATCAGTTCCAGGTGTGGCTGCCGTACGCGCCGGACGTCCTGGACGAGGCCGGTGTCACGCAGGCCGAGGAGACCGGCACCCTGCTCTTCGGGCGCTGGTTCCCCGACGGCCCGCCGGGCCTCTCGGCCACCGAGGTCACGGTGGCCGACGAGGGCCTGAAGTGGACGGCCGACGACGTCAAGGAAGCGGTCGCGGAGTTCGTGCGGAGGCTCCCGAGCTGACCCGGGC
Source organism: Streptomyces sp. NPDC040622 (assembly GCF_055593965.1). Taxonomy (NCBI): domain Bacteria; kingdom Bacillati; phylum Actinomycetota; class Actinomycetes; order Kitasatosporales; family Streptomycetaceae; genus Streptomyces; species Streptomyces sp. NPDC040622. The sequence continues at coordinate 57,348 of NZ_JBVIXD010000003.1, forward strand.
GCCGCGGACGAGCCGGGCGAGGGCTGCGCGGATCCGGCCGTGCGCGGGTCGTTCCGACACGACGGCACGGAAGCGGCCGTACTCGCGGACCTCGCGGACGGCCTGCCAGTCGTGCTCGCCGGGCGCGGGCGGCGTCGGCCCGCCGTGCTGCGCGGCGCGGTAGGCGTCGAGGAGGTACTGCTGGATGACGCTCATGATGGATCACCTCTCGATATAAATGCCGCTTAACGGACACTGGTGAGCTGGTTGTGCCGTTGAGTCGGTCGTCAGGCGTGAAGCCGTCAGGCGTGAAGTCGTCGGACGTGCGGGTGCGGGGGCGGTGGCCGGCCTCGTGACCGGCCGGTCGGGAAGAAGGGCCGCTCGTGGTGGCGGTCCCTTCGGGCGACGGCGGCGCTGCCGGGCCTCCCGATGACCACCACCCTGCTCCCGTCGCCCCGGCCGCGTCGCGTCGATTGACGAGCGCAGTCAATCGACGGCCGCGCTGTCAGTGGGGCGGTGCACCATGGGGTCATGAGCGTGAGCATCGACATCACCGGGCTGCCGACCGAGCGGATCCACGTCGTGCCCTCGCCCCTCGCCGAGCTCGGCATGGCGCTGCACGCGCTGTCCGAGCCGGGTCACCACCCGGGGCTCCAGGGCTGGGCGACGGCCGTCTCCGCACGCCTGGACCCGTGCCTGGCGGACCGCATGTGCGAGGCCGACTTCCTGTGGCGTACGACGTTCTCGGACGTGTTCACGCCGTTCGCCGGCCTCCCCGGGCGAAACGCGCTCCCGGGGGCCACGCTCGCCGAGGAGCTCGACCAGCTCGACAAGCTGACCGACGAGCAGTTCGTGGACGCGGCCCTGGAGTTCACCTGCCAGTCGACGTACGCGGAGCCGAACCGCAACCTCCTGTCCGACCCCGCCGTGCAGCAGCGCGCGCTGGACCTGGCCGCCGCCCGCGGCCCGCTCCAGGTGCGCTTCACCAAGCGGCTGCTCGACGACCCGCCGGTGGTCCGCGCGTGGTTCCGCACGCTCCTGCGGGACTGCGACGAAGCCTTCTTCGCCGACACGTGGGCCCGGGTGAGCCACCAACTGGCCGCGGACGCCCGGCACAAGACCGAGCTGCTGCGCCGCAAGGGCCTGCCGGAGGCCCTCAAGGCCATCTCAGGGGCGGTGTCCCTGGACGAGAGCGGGCAGCTCATCACCGTCGACAAGATCAGCGTGGGCCGCACCGCCACCGGCTCGGGGGGCCTGGTGATCGTCCCGACCAGCCTCGGCTGGCCCCACCTGTGGGTCCTGCACCGCAAGGGCTGGCAGGCCTCGATCACGTACCCCGTCAGCGCCCCCGGCCTCACCGCCCCGCCCACCGTGGAGCAGCTGACCCGCCGCATGTCCGCGCTCGCCCACCCGGTGCGGATGCGCCTGTGCCGGCACCTCGCGCGCGGCGCGTACACGACCAGCGAGCTGGCCGACTCGCACGGCATGACGGCGCCGGAGATATCCCGGCACCTGACCGTCCTGAAGAAGGCCGGCCTGATCACCACGCGCCGCCGCGGCCGCTACGTCCAGCACCAGCTGGACATCAGCGTCGTCTCCCGCCTGGGCAGCGACTTCATCGAGGGCGTACTGCGCTAGGAGGCACTTCGCGCCGTCCCAGGAGCCACCTCGCGCCGTCCCGGCCCTTCAGGAGCCGCCCCCGGCCCGCACGATGCCCGTCTCGTAGGCCAGGACCACGACCTGCACGCGGTCCCGCAGGTCGAGCTTGGTCAGGATGCGTCCGACGTGCGTCTTCACGGTCGCCTCCGAGAGGACGAGGCGCGCCGCGATCTCCCCGTTCGACAGGCCCTGGGCGACCAGCACCATCACCTCGCGCTCACGGTCCGTGAGCCGCTCCAGGTGCTTGTGCTGCGGCTTCCCGCCGGTGTTCGGCAGCATCGGCGCGAAGCGGTCCAGGAGCCGCCGCGTGGTGGACGGCGCGACCACCGCGTCGCCGCTGTGCACCGAGCGGATCGCGGCGAGCAGCTCCGCCGGGGGCACGTCCTTGAGCATGAAGCCGGACGCGCCCGCCTTCAGCCCCGAGAAGGCGTACTCGTCGAGGTCGAAGGTGGTGAGGATCAGCACCTTGGGCGGGTTGGCGTCCTGGCAGACGCGCCGGGTCGTCTCCACCCCGTCCAGCTTCGGCATCCGGACGTCCATGAGGACCACGTCGACCTCCGAGGTGCGCAGCACCTCCAGGGCCTCGACGCCGTCACCCGCCTCCGCGACGACGTCCATGTCCGGCTGCGCGGCGAGCACCATCCGGAACCCGGTGCGCAGCAGTACCTGGTCGTCGACGAGCATCACGCGGATCGACATCAAGGAGTCCCTTCGGGGAAGTTCGGTGGCCGGTGTCGCAGTGTGGCAGGTGTCAGTGTGCGGGCTTGAGCGGCAGCAGCGCGCTGATCCGGAAGCCGCCCCCGGGGCGCGGCCCCGCGTCCAGCGTGCCGCCGACCATGCCGACGCGCTCGCGCATGCCGATCAGTCCGTGCCCGCTGCCGTCGGCCCCGCCGTCCTCGTACAGCTCGTGCGGGGCGCCCTTGCCGTCGTCCTCGACGAGCAGCCCGAGGCCGTCGTCGAAGTAGACGAGACGCACGCTCGCCCCGGCGTTCTCCCCGCCGTGCTTGCGGGTGTTGGTGAGCGCCTCCTGCACGATGCGGTACGCGGTGAGCTCCACGCCGCTGGGCAGCGGACGCGGGGTGCCCTCGACCTTGTAGTCGACGGGCAGGCCGGCCGTGCGCACCTGCTCGATGAGCTCGTCGAGCTGTTCGACGTCGGGCTGCGGGACGTACTCGCCGCTCTCCTCCGGCTCGCCGGTGCGCAGCACGCCGAGCAGCCTGCGCATCTCCGCCAGCGCCTGGCGGCCGGTGCCCGAGATGGTCTCCAGTGCCTTCCTGGCCTGGTCGGGGGCGGTGTCCATGACGTACGCGGCGCCGTCGGCCTGGACCACCATCACCGAGACGTTGTGCGCGACGACGTCGTGCAGCTCGCGGGCGATCCGGGCCCGCTCGGCCGCCACCGCGACCTTCGACTGGGCCTCGCGCTCCCTCTCCAGGCGGTCGGCGCGCTCCTCCAGCTGGGCGAGGTAGGCGCGCCGGGTGCGGATGGAGTCGCCGAGCACCCAGGCGAGGGCGAAGGGGACGATCTGGAAGATCGTGAAGAGCACGTTGCCGACGACGCTGGTGTTCTCCGAGGGCCAGCGCATCATCGAGAGCGGGGCCGCACACAGGCCGCCCACCAGCGCGAACCGTGAGGCCCACTGCTCCCCGACGGCCGCCGCGGTGTAGATGATCACCAGCATCGCGAAGTTCGACGGCATCGTCTCCACGTCGAGGACGAGCTGCAGGGCACCGATGACCGCGGCGAGCACCAGCATCTTCTCGGGCCAGCGCCGGCGCAGCGCCACCACGAGGGAGAGGCCCACGGCGACCGGGATCGAGGCGACGCGCGGGTCGCGGCCGTTTCCCTCGGCCATGGCCACCAGACCGATCCCGGAGATCCCGAGGAGGACGAAGGCCCAGAAGCCGTCGACCCATGTCGGGTGTCTGCGGAGGAAGTCGTAGAGGCGCTGCACGTAACCCAGCGTAGGCAGCCCCGCGGCACCCTTGGGTCAACCGAAGGTCCGATCCCTGTCGAGCACATGTACTCCCCAAGGTGGAGGCCCGCTTACCCTGCGGGCTGTGAAGAACGACGACGAAGGGGCGCGGCCGGGCGCTCCGCGCGGCTGGCGCGAGGCCACGGAGACGGCCCTGTACGGCCCCCAGGGCTTCTACCGCCGTCCCGAAGGACCCGCCGCCCACTTCCGCACCTCCGTGCACGCCTCGCCCCTCTACGCGGGCGCCGTGGCGCGGCTCCTGTGCCGCCTGGACGAGGAGCTCGGTCACCCGGACGAGGTGGCCTTCGTGGACATGGGCGCGGGCCGCGGCGAACTGACCGCGGGCGTCCTGGCCGCGCTCCCCGCGAAGACGGCGGCACGCGTGCGTGCGTACGCGGTGGAACGCGCGGAGCGCCCTGCGGGCCTCGACACGCGCATCGCGTGGCGGACCGCGCCGCCGGCCGGCGTCACGGGCCTGCTCTTCGCCAACGAATGGCTCGACAACGTCCCGGTGGACGTCGCCGAGGTGGCCGCCGACGGGACGCCGCACCGGGTGCTCGTGCGCGACGACGGCACCGAGTCGCCGGGCGGTCCCGTCGAAGGCCGGGACGCCGACTGGCTGGCGCGCTGGTGGCCGCTGGATCCCGAGCCGGGTCTGCGCGCAGAGATCGGGCGCCCCCGGGACGAGGCGTGGGCGGCGGCCGTGGCGACCCTGACCCGGGGCCTGGCGGTCGCTGTCGACTACGCCCACACGCGGGAGGCCCGCCCGCCCTTCGGAACGCTGACGGGCTTCAGGGCGGGCCGTGAGACGGCGCCCGTGCCCGACGGGGACTGCGACATCACGGCCCATGTGGCGCTGGACGCCTGCGCGCTGGAGGGGGCCCGGCACCTCACCCAGCGGGCGGCGCTCGGCGCGCTCGGCGTGCGCGGTGGCCGCCCGCCGCTCGCCCTCGCCTCCAGCGACCCGGCGGCGTACGTGCACGCCCTCTCCCGCGCGGGAGAGGCCGCGGAGCTCACCGCGCCCGGCGGCCTCGGCGACTTCGGCTGGCTGCTGCAGCCCGTCGGCGTCCGCGTGGGGTCCCTACTTGTCGATGTCGCCGACCACGAAGAACAGTGACCCGAGGATCGCCACCATGTCCGCGACGAGCTGCCCCGGAAGCAGTTCGGCCAGCGCCTGGATGTTGTTGTACGAGGCCGAGCGCAGCTTCAGGCGGTACGGGGTCTTCTCGCCCTTGCTGACGAGGTAGTAGCCGTTGATGCCGAGGGGGTTCTCGGTCCACGCGTACGTGTGGCCCTCGGGGGCCTTGAGGACCTTCGGGAGCCGCTGGTTGATGGGGCCCGGCGGGAGCTCGGCGAGCCGGTCCAGGCAGGCGTCCGCGAGGTCGAGGGCGTTGTGGGCCTGCTCCAGGAGGCACTCGAAGCGGGCCAGGCAGTCGCCCTCCTCGCGCGTGACGACCTTCAGGGTGTCCCGCAGTTCGGCGTACGCGAGGTAGGGCTCGTCACGGCGCAGGTCGAAGTCGACCCCGGAGGCGCGGGCGATCGGACCGCTCACTCCGTAGGCGTGCACCGCATCGGCCGAGAGGACACCGACACCGCGCGTGCGGCCACGGAAGATCTCGTTGCCGAGCACGAGCCGGTCGTACACGTCCATGCGGGAACGCACCGACGCGACCGCCGCACGCGCGCGGGTGGTCCATCCGGCGGGCAGGTCCTCCTTGAGGCCGCCGACGCGGTTGAACATGTAGTGCATGCGGCCGCCGGAGATCTCCTCCATCACGTTCTGGAGCTCCTCGCGCTCGCGGAACGCGTGGAACACCGGGGTGATTCCGCCCAGTTCGAGCGGGTACGACCCGAGGAACATCAGGTGGTTGAGGACACGGTTCAGCTCGGCGAGCAGCGTGCGCATCCAGACGGCGCGCTCGGGCACCTCCATGCCGAGCATCCGCTCCACGCCCAGTACGACGCCCAGTTCGTTCGAGAACGCCGACAGCCAGTCGTGCCGGTTGGCCAGCATCACGATCTGCCGGTAGTCCCGGGCTTCGAAGAGCTTCTCCGCACCGCGGTGCATGTAGCCGATGACCGGCTCCGCGTGCTGGATGCGCTCGCCGTCCAGGACCAGGCGGAGGCGGAGCACACCGTGCGTGGAGGGGTGCTGGGGGCCGATGTTGAGCACCATGTCGGTGCTCTCGGCCGCTCCGCCGATGCCGAGCGTGGTCTCCGTGGTGGTCTCCGTCGTGGGACTCATGGCCACAGTCTCTCGCACGCGCCGCGCTCCGTGGCCGCCCCTTCGTTCTCACGCGGCTGTCACAGGGCGTACGTAGGCTTGGGGCATGGAAACGGGGACGGCGGGGCCCGCAGGACCGGCGCAGGAGCAGGGCGAGCCGGTGTGGACCGGGCTGCCGCGGGGGCTCCTGAAGATGCGGCGGCTCCTGCTGGTGGGCTGGCTCGTGCCGCTCGCGGCCGGCGTCGGCGTGCTGCTCGGCCTGCTGGCAGGGCCCGTGTGGACCGCCTTCGCGCTGCTGCCGCTCGCCGTCGTGGCCTGGGGCTGGCCGATGCTCGGGCGCAACTGGCGCTCGTGGCGGTACGCGGAGCGGGCCGACGACCTGCTCATCAGCCGGGGCGTGCTCTGGCGCGAGGAGACCGTCGTGCCGTACGGCCGGATGCAGCTCGTCGAGGTGACGTCGGGTCCCGTGGAGCGGCGCTTCGGGCTGGCGAGCGTCCAGCTGCACACCGCGGCGGCGGCCACCGACGCGCGCATCCCCGGGCTGCTCCCCGAGGAGGCCGAGCGGCTGCGCGACCGCCTGACCGAGCTCGGCGAGGCCCGATCGGCGGGGCTGTGAGCGACGTACGGAAGGCGGACGACGCGGTCGCGGGCGCGACGGACCCGGCGGGTGCGGCGGGTGCGGCGGGTGCGGCGGGTGCGGCGGGTGCCGTGCCCGAGCGGCGGCTGCACCCCGTCACGCCGCTGCGCCGCGCGTGGGCGCCCTTCGCGATCCTGGTGGGCTGGGCGGTCCACGATCCGAACGGCACCCAGCAGCGCCTCTCCGAACTGACCGCCACCACGCTCCTCCTCGGCAGCATCGCGGTGATCGTCGGCGGTGCCCTCTACGGCTTTCTGAGCTGGTGGTTCACCCACTTCTCTGTCACCGACACCGAGCTGCGCATCCGTACCGGACTGTTCTTCCGGCGCACCGCCCACATCCGGCTCGACCGGCTCCAGGCCGTCGACGTGACGCGGCCGCTGCTGGCCCGCATCGCCGGGGTCGCCAAGCTCAAGCTGGACGTCGTCGGCGCGGAGAAGAAGGACGAGCTGGCCTACCTCGGCGAGCGGGACGCGGCGGAGCTGCGGGCCGAACTCCTCGCGCGGGCGGCCGGTTTCGCCCCCGAGGAGGCCCGCGAGGTCGGCGAGGCGCCCGTGCGGAACCTGCTGCACGTCGAGCCCCGCGTGCTCGCCTTCTCCCTGCTCCTGACGGGCGCACCCTGGGCGATGCTCCTGGCCGCGACCGTGGTGCCCGCGTTCCTCTGGGTCGCCACGCACAACGTGTGGACGGTCCTCGCGACCGCCCTGCCCATGCTGGGCGGCGCGTTCGCGAGCAGCGGCGGACGCTTCATCAAGGAGTACGACTGGACGGTGGGCGAGTCCCCGGACGGCATCCGCATCGACCACGGCCTGCTCGACAAGGTCCACGAGACCGTGCCGCCGGGGCGCGTGCAGACCGTGCACGTGGTGCAGCCGCTGCTGTGGCGGCGGCGCGGCTGGGTGCGGGTCGAGCTGGACGTGGCGGGGTCGGCCAACGGCGTCCTGGTGCCGGTCGCCCCGCGCGAGCACGCCGAGGCGGTGATCGGACGGGTCCTGCCGGGCGTGCGCGTGCCGGACGCGGCGGAGCTCGTACGGCCGCCCGCGCGCGCGGCGTGGTGCGTGCCGCTCTGGTGGAAGGGGTACGGCCTGGCGATCAGCCCCGAGGTCTTCGCGGCCCGCCACGGCCTGGTCCGCCGCCGCCTCTCCCTCGTCCCGCACGCCAAGGTGCAGAGCGTGCGCCTCTCGCAGGGCCCGTGGGAGCGCTACAAGGGCGTGGCCGACGTACGCCTGGACACGGGCGCCAACAAAACGGTGACGGCCCGCCTGCGCCCGACCGCGGAGGCGGCATCCCTGCTCCACGCCCAAGCGGACCGCTCCCGCACAGGCCGCAAGCAGGCCCGCCCAGACCGCTGGATGTCCTGACCCCCAGCCATGGCTCCACCACGGGTCACCCCAGGGACCACGGAACGGCACGGGCCGCAGCAGCCCCCTCAAGGGACACGGGCGGCACAGGCTGCGCTCAAGGGGCGCGGGGAACTGCGCGCCAAGCCACAAAAAACGCGCACCCAACAGCGCGAGGCCCACCCCCCAAGGGGCGCAGGGAACGGCGCAAAATCCCCCAACGAGCCCGCACCCACCCGACAACCGATCGGGAGCGATCCCCAGGGGCGCGGGGAACGGCGCAAAAAAACAACGGCCCCGCACCCGAAAGACCACAGGAAGCGAGACCCAGGGGGGTGCCGGGCCCCAGGCCCGGCACCCAGAAAACCGCCGAACCCAGCGGAGCGCTCACGCTCGGAGAGCAGTCCTCAACCCCGCCACATCAATCTGCTCCGTCTCATCATGAGCGGTGAGGTCGATGACCTGACCGGCACCCCGCGCCGCGTCCCCCTCGGGCGCGTCCTTGAACTCGCCCTCGGCCTCCGCCTTGTGGACTGCGAGAGCCTCCTCGCCCACGACGTCGGCGAGGTCCTCGTTCTGCACGGACTCCAGCGCCTCGGGCGCCACGTTCTTCGTGCCGAAGAAGTCGAAGCCGCCCTGGGGAACCTGACGTCGCGCCTGTGCGGGCGGCGCGACGGCGACCGCGCGCTCGTGCCCGCCGTATCCATCGGCCGCCCCGGGCTTCCCCCGCGACTCGTCCTCCGCTTTCGTCCCGTTCCCGGGCGCCGCTTCCGCCGGTGTCCGGGGGGCCGCTCCGGGGGTCATGCGATCGAGCGCCGCGTTGGCCCGCAGGAACAGCGAGGGAGTGGGACCGGCGCCGGGCCGGACCGCATTCTCCCGAGGCGCCGCGGAGGCCGAAGCACTCTTCGTACGAGCCCCGGAGCTCTCCGCACGAACGGCGGCACTCCCCTCCGTCCGCGCCGCGGGCACCGGGCCCTCCGTCCGCGCCGCGGGCGCCGGCACAGGCGCCCCCGCCCGCACCGCAGGCACCAGGTCCGCGGCGCCCGAACCCGCCCCCGCACCCGATCCGGCCGCCGGCAGCGCGGGGGCCGGGGAGGCCGCCTCTATGGCGAGCAGCCGACGTCCTTCGAGGGCGCTGGCCCGCTCCGTCTCGGCCGTCGCGTACCTCCGCAGGAGCGCGGCGTGTTCGTTGCGCAGCGCGGCCAGCTCGGAGCGCTTGGCGCGCAGCTTCGTCTCCAGCCTGGCGCGCAGCTCGCGGGACTCGTCGAGGTCCGACTCGGCCTCGGCAAGGCGTTCCTCGTAGCGCCACTCGTCGCTCGCGCGGGCCCGGCCGAGCTCGGCGACGCGCTTGCCGGCCGACTGGTCCCAGCGGCGCATGACGACCGAGCCGACGACGGCAGCGGCGGCCGCGGCCGCGACGAGCCCGCGGAGCACGATCGGTTCCGCGAACATCCAGGCGCCGCCGGCGCTGAGAATCGATACGCCTGCGACCGTCGAGGGAGGAAGCAGCCTGTGCAGGGGTGGGGAATGGCGGTGGCGTCCACGTGGCATGGCCAGAAACTTACCGCGCGTAGGCGAAGTCTGGTGCCCCGCCCGCCAAAAAGCAGGTTTCACGACCGTTTCCCGCCACAACTCCCCACCCCTCCTCCGCTTTGCTTCAGCGCTCAACTTCCGCTTCGATCACGGAACTTCCCGAACGCTTTCTTGATCAACTTCAGATCAGGCCCTTCGCCTTCAGATACTCCTGCGCGACATCCGCTTCCTTCTGGCGCTCCTCGTCGACCTTCCGGTTGAGTTCGATGAGGTCATCCGTCGTGAGCGTCTTGGTCAGCTTCGCGAGCGCGCCGGCTATCTCCTTGCCGCCGGCCTCCTCCGCGTTCACCACGGGGAGGATGTTGTCCGCGTTCTGCAGCTTCTTGTCGTCCTCGAGGATCACGAGGTCGTAGTTCTTCAGCGTCGCGTCGGTCGTCGTGGTCAGCACCAGCTGGTCCGTGCCGTTCTTCACGGCCTGCTTGGACTGCGTGGTGCCGACGCCCTTGGGGTCGATTCCGGTGACGTCGATGCCGTACTTCTTCTTCAGACCCGGCGCGCAGAACGGGCGGGACTCGCATTCGTCACCCGCCGCGATCTTGACCTTCTCACCCGACTTGCCGAGATCCGAGAGTGTCTTGAGCTTGTGCTTCTCCGCGTATTCCTTGGAGACCGCGAACGCGTTCTGGTCGACCGCCTCACCGGCCGGCAGCACCTTCAGGCCCTGCGGCTCGGCGAGCTTCTCCAGCGCGCCCACCGTGGCGTCCAGATCGCTGGAGGCGACGGTCTTCGCCTTCGGGCCGTTCTTCTCGAGGTTGAGGAATTCCGCGAGCGTCGCCGCGTATTCGGGCGCGACGTCGATCGAGCCCTTCTTGAGTTCGGGCTTGTAGATCTCACGGTTCTGCACGGTCTTGACCTGCGCGTCATAACCGGCGTCCGCCAGGACACCCACATAGAGCTCGGCGAGCACCTTCTGCTCGGTGAACCGCGCGGAGCCCACCACGAGCGAGCCCTTCTTGTCACCGCCCGCCTTGTCCGACCCCTTGCCGTCGTCCTCCAGGCTGTCCCCGCCGCCGCACCCGGCGAGACCCGCGGTCAGCGCCACGACGGCCGCGGCCGCCCCTGCCATCCGTCGCGCGCGACGCGTTGTGCTGTTCATTCGGTGAACCACCATTTCGAAAGGAAGGAATTCAGAACTGCTCTGCGGCCCTAGGGCCTGTGCCGCATCGGGTCGAAGAGCCGCCCCGCGGCCACCAGGACCCCCTCGACGAGCAGTGCGAGCAGCGCCACCAGGACGGCGCCCGCGACCACTTGCGGGGTGTTCTGCAGGTTGAAGCCGGCCGTGATGATCCGGCCGAGACCGCCCTCGCCCGCCATCGCGGCGAGCGTGGCCGTCGCGACGACCTGCACGCCCGCGGACCGGACGCCGGTCATGATCAGCGGGTACGCGAGCGGCAGCTCGACCCGCGCGAACAGCTGGCCGCCGCTCATCCCCATCCCGCGCGCGGCCTCCACCACCGACCGGTCCACCTCGCGCATCCCCAGGTAGGCGTTGGTCAGCAGCGGCGGCACGGCGAAGAGCACCAGCGCGATCAGCGTCGGGGCGTCGCCGTGCTCACCGAGCGGGGTGAGCGTGAGCAGGATCAGCAGGGCCAGCGTGGGGACCGCGCGGCCGACGTTGGAGATGTTGACCGCGAGGGCGCCGCCCTTGCCGATGTGGCCGAGGTACAGCGCGAGGGGGAGCGCGATGACACAGGCGACGGCGAGGCAGACCCCGCTGAAGTACAGGTGCTCGGTGAGGCGGTGCCACACCCCCTTCTCGCCCTGCCAGTTGTCGCCGGTGGTCAACCACTCGTACGCACCCGTGATCGCGTTCATGCAGGCTCAGCCACCTTGGCCACGGCCGCCTTGCGCGACGCCCGGTCCGTCCGTGTTCGATGGGCTCTCGTCCAGGGCGTCAGCCAGCGCTGGAGCGCGAGCAGCAGCAGGTCGGCGAGGACGGCGAGCAGTACGCAGAGCACCGATGCCGTGAGCACCTGTGCCTTGAAGGTCGTGTCGAGGCCGTCGAGGATGAGCGTGCCGAGGCCGCCGTAGTCGACGATGGCGCCGACGGTCGTCAGGGCGACCGTGGAGACCGTGGTGATGCGGACGCCGGCCAGCAGCGCGGGCAGCGCGAGCGGCAGCTCCACCTCCCACAGCAGCCGCACCGGGCCGTACCCCATGCCCTTGGCGGCGTCGCGTGCCTCCTCCGGGACGGCTTGGAGGCCGGCCAGGATGTTCCGCACGAGGACCGTCAGGGAGTACAGCACGAGGCCGGTGACGACCAGCGAGACGGAGAGCCCGAAGAAGGGCAGGAGCAGCGAGAACATCGCCAGCGAGGGGACCGAGTAGAGCACGGTCGTCACGCCGAGGATGGGGCCGGAGAGGAAGCGCCAGCGCCGCGCGAGCAGCGCGAGCGGCAGGGACACCGCGACTCCGATCGCCACCGAGACGAGCGTGATCCCCACGTGCTGAAGGGTCGCGTCGATCAACTCCTGGCTGCGGGAGCGGAGATATTCCCCGCAGATCCAGTCGTTCGTCACCAGACAGTTCTGCTCGGCCACGCGCCCCACCTCCCCCGAATCCCCGGACGTATGCCGTACACACGTCCCCCCGTGTCTGGCGACCCTAACGCGAGGCACTGACAATCGCAGAGACTCGTTGTACTGCCGCAACATGGCCTTTACGCAAAGCCCGCCACTGCCCTCCACAATGGGGAACCATGATCCGGTTCGAGCACGTCACCAAGCGCTACGCGGACGGCACCACGGCCGTCGACGATCTGTCCCTCGAGGTCGCCGAGGGGGAACTGGTCACGCTCGTCGGCCCGTCCGGCTGCGGCAAGACGACGACCATGAAAATGGTGAACCGGCTCATCGAGCCGAGCGAAGGCCGGATATTCGTCGACGGCGAAGACATATCCGGAATCGATCCCGTCCAACTCCGGCGCCGTATCGGCTATGTGATCCAGCAGGTCGGTCTCTTCCCGCACAAAACGGTGCTCGACAACACGGCGACCGTCCCGCATCTCCTGGGCGTCAAGCGTGGAAAGGCCCGCGAGCGCGCCGCCGAACTGCTCGACCTCGTCGGCCTCGACCCCGCCGTCTTCGGCGACCGCTACCCCGAGCAGCTCTCCGGCGGCCAGCGCCAACGCGTCGGCGTGGCCCGTGCCCTGGCGGCCGACCCACCGGTGCTCCTGATGGACGAGCCCTTCGGCGCGGTGGACCCCGTCGTCCGCGAGCACCTGCAGAACGAGTTCCTCCGTCTCCAGCAGTCCGTGCGCAAGACCGTGCTCTTCGTCACGCACGACATCGAGGAGGCGGTGCGCCTGGGCGACCGCATCGCCGTCTACGGACAGGGCCGCATCGAGCAGTTCGACACGCCCTCGACGGTCCTCGGCGCGCCCGCGACCGACTACGTGGCCGACTTCGTCGGCGCGGACCGCGGCCTGAAGCGGCTCTCCGTGACGCCGATCGAGGAGGGCGACCTGGAGCAGCCCCCCGTGGTCCACCTCGACGACCCGCTGCCCAGGGAGCTCGACGCCCGCTGGGCCGTGGTCCTGGACGGCGAGAACAACCTGCACGGCTGGCTCTCCGCGGAGCACGCGCGCGCGGGCGGCGGCACGGTCCGCGAGCACGCCCGCCGCATGGAGGCGTGGCTCCCGGTGGGCGCGAGCCTGAAGCAGGCGTTCGCGACGATGCTGCAGCACGACGCGGGCTGGATCGCGGTCATCGACAAGGACAGCGAGGGCCGTTTCCTCGGCGTGCTCACCCCGGCCCGGCTGCACGAGGCGCTGCGCCGCTCGACGGCGGCTGAGGCGCGTGACATCGCGCGCGCGGAGGTCGAGTTGGAGACGGTGACGGCCATCGCCTCGGACTGACCGGCCGGCCGCCACCGCTCCCGGCCGGCCGACGCGGGCCGCCGCTCGAACGGCTGGCGTCGACCGAACGGCAGACGTCGCCCGAACGGCAGACGTCAGTCGTCGCTCAGCCGACCGCTCATCCACTGGAGCGTCGCCGGGATCTCCCTGCGCCAGGTGTTGAAGTTGTGCCCACCGCTGTTGAGCGTGATCGACGAGACGCGCGTGGGCGCCTTCACCTTGTCGATGAACTTCAGGGTGTCCTGGTAGTTGTCCTCGCCCTTCTTGCTGCTGCTCACCAGGAGGGACGTCTTGGGCGGCGGCATGTGGTCGAGGGACCACATCAGGTCGGAGTGCCGCTCCAGCTCCTTGTCGCCGTGGAAGAGGTCTCCGGTGGTGACGTCGATGGGCGCCTTGTAGTACGCGGACAGGCCCGCGGCGGCGCCGTAGGTGCCGGGGTGGTGGATGGCGAGCTTCAGGGCGCAGTAACCACCCGTGGAGTCACCGATGACGCCCCAGTTCTGCGCCTTGACGCCGACCCTGTAGTGGTCCGCTATCGCCCCGGGCAGGTCCTTGGCGAAGAACGTCTCGGTCTGCGGGCCGCCGGGGATGTCCACGCACTCCGTGTCGCGCGGCGGCGCCACGGTCGGCCGCATCATGATCAGGATCATCGGCTGCATCTTGCCCGCGGCGGCCTGCTTGTGGGCGGTCTGCGGGTAGTGCAGCCCCTTGATGAGCGCCTCCGCGGTGCCCGGGTAGCCGGTGAGCACCACGGCCGCGGGGAACTTCCGGTTCTTGTACTGCGGCTGGAAGTACTCGGGCGGCAGGTAGACGTAGGCGGGGCTGGCGATGTCCGACTGCCGGCCGCCGACCTCGATCTTCTGGATCTGGCCGCCGATGGCGGGCCGGCCGCCGCCCGGCACGTTCACGGTCTGGGTGTCGACGACCTTGACGGGCCCTTCTCCTTTGGCCGGGTCGTGGTCGACCACCACTCCGGGGGCGGTCTCCTGGCCGAAGAGGTCGGCCCAGGTGGCGTAGAAGCCGAAGGCCTGGTTGGTCGCCAGGCCCACCGAGGCGAAGATCGCGACCTGGGTGGCGATGAGCAGCCCGACGCGGCCGGTGATCGCCTTCCAGCTGCGGCGGGCGAGCCGCGGCCAGAGCCAGATCGTGCCGACGAAGAGCAGTACGGCCAGCAAGACCGCAAGGGCGAGGACCTTGTTGCTCGTGAGACCCATGGGGTGTTCCTGCCTGCACTTTCTACCTGTGCCGGGCACCTGCCGCGGCGTGACCGGACCCGGGCCCGTGCCCGGCCGGCGCGTGCCGGGGGCCTTGCCAGAGCTTTTCCATCGGTTTCCGGTCGGGAATGAACCCGTTTCCCAGAAGGACCGTCCTAGAGGGCGCAATGTTGCCGGATGCCGTTTTGGCACCGGAATCAAGGTCTCTCGCAGAACTACGGGATGCGATGTCTGTCAGGATAGATGGGGAAATGTCGGGCGGGGTTCCGGACAGTGAGGTGCGCCACCGCGACAGCCGGCTCCACCGGATGCTGCGCGGCCCGCGCCCGGAGGCCGTGCCGACCCTCGTCGCCAGAGCCTGCGCCGTCGTCGGTCTGCTGAACGTCGCGGCAGGCGTCTTCCCCCGCTTCCGGCACAGCCGCATGCACGCCATCGCCGAGGTCCTGCCCGGCGCGCTAGGGCCCTTCGCCGCCGCCCTCGCGCTCAGCTCGGGCATCCTGCTGCTCCTGCTCGCGCACGGCCTGCGCCGCCACAAGCGGCGGGCCTGGCGGGCCGCCGTGGTGCTGCTGCCCGCGGGTGCCGTCGCGCAGTTCGCGTACCGGCACTCGATCATCGGCGTCGTCATCTCGCTGGCGCTCCTCGCGCTCCTGTTGCGCCATCGGAGTGAGTTCACCGCGCTGCCCGATCCGCGCAGCCGGTGGCGGGCGCTGGCCAACTTCGTCCTCCTGGGAGCCGGTTCGATCATCCTGGGCCTGGTGATCGTCAGCGTCCACCCGGGCAGGGTCATCGGCGACCCGAGCATCACGGACCGCCTGGAGCACGTCCTGTACGGCCTCTTCGGCATGGAAGGGCCCGTCGACTATTACGGACGCACGTCCTGGACGGTCGGTTTCTCCCTCGGCGCCCTCGGCATGCTCACCGCCCTCACCACCATCTACCTGGCCTTCCGCCCCGAGCACCCGGCCGCGCGCCTCACCGAGGACGACGAGACCAAGCTGCGCGCGCTGCTCGCCAAGCACGGTGGCCGCGACTCCCTCGGCCACTTCGCGCTCCGCCGCGACAAGGGCGCCGTCTTCTCCCCCAGCGGCAAGGCCGCCGTCACCTACCGCGTCGTCTCCGGAGTGATGCTCGCCAGCGGCGACCCGATCGGCGACGTCGAGGCCTGGCCGGGCGCGATCGAGCGCTTCATGGACGAGGCCAAGGCCCACTCCTGGACACCCGCCGTCATGGGCTGCTCCGAGACGGGCGGCGAGGTCTGGACCCGCGAGACCGGCCTGGACGCCCTCGAACTGGGCGACGAGGCGGTGGTGGACGTCGCGGATTTCTCCCTGTCCGGGCGTGCGATGCGCAACGTACGCCAGATGGTCAAGCGGATCGAGCGCAATGGCTACGAGACGCGCGTACGGCGCATCCGTGACCTGGGCGAACAGGAACTCGCCAAGATCCAGCGCGCCGCCGACGACTGGCGCGGCACCGACACCGAGCGCGGCTTCTCCATGGCACTCGGCCGCATCGGCGACCCGGACGACGGCGACTGCCTGATCGCCACCGCCCACAAGGCGGACGAGGAACCGGGCCCCTACGGCGACCTGAAGGCGGTCCTCCACTTCGTCCCGTGGGGCAAGGACGGCGTCTCCCTGGACCTCATGCGCCGCGACCGCGCGGCCGACCCCGGCATGAACGAGCTGCTCATCGTGGCCGCCCTGCAAGCCGCCCCGAAGCTCGGCATCGCGCGCGTGTCGCTCAACTTCGCGATGTTCCGCGCGGCCCTCGCCCGCGGCGAGAAGATCGGCGCGGGCCCCGTCCTGCGCGCCTGGCGGGGGCTGCTGGTCTTCCTGTCGCGCTGGTTCCAGATCGAGTCCCTGTACAAGTTCAACGCGAAGTTCCGCCCCCGCTGGGAGCCCCGCTTCGTCGTCTACCGCTCCAGCAAGGACCTCCCCCGCATCGGCTTCGCGGCCATGCAGGCCGAGGGCTTCGTGACCCTCGCGCTCCCCCGGTTCCTGCGCAGGGGCACCGCACAGCGCCGCCCCTGCCCGCACCGGAGCACGGAACGGGAGATGCAGGCGGCGTAGCGGTCCCCCGTCCGGGCCTAGGCTGGAGGTATGAGTACGTTGCGCGGGCGGGGATCGGTCCAGGGGCTGCCGGAGTGGGGCCGCTGTGCGGTCATGGGCGTGGTGAACGTGACGCCGGACTCCTTCTCCGACGGCGGGCGCTGGTTCGACACGACGGCCGCGGTCAAGCGCGGCATCGATCTGGTCGCCCAGGGCGCCGATCTCGTCGACGTCGGCGGCGAGTCCACCCGCCCCGGCGCCTCCCGCGTGGACGAGGACGAGGAACTCAAGCGCGTCGTCCCCGTGGTGCGGGGCCTGGCCGCCGAGGGCGTCACGGTCTCCGTGGACACCATGCGGGCCACCGTCGCCGAGCAGGCCCTCGCCGCGGGCGCCGTCCTCGTCAACGACGTCAGCGGCGGTCTCGCCGACCCGCGCATGGTCCCGGCGGTCGCCGCCGCGGACGCCCCCTTCGTGGTCATGCACTGGCGTGGCTTCCTCACCGACCTGCACGCCGAGCCGGTCTACGCGGACGTGGTCGGCGAGGTCGTCGACGAACTGCACGCACGCGTGGCGGCCGCCATCGAGGGCGGCATCGCCCCCGAGCGCATCGTGATCGACCCGGGCCTCGGCTTCTCCAAGGCGGCCGAGCACGACCTGGCGCTCCTGGCCCGCCTGGACCGGCTGCGCGAGCTCGGCCACCCGATCCTGGTCGCCGCCTCCCGCAAGCGTTTCCTCGGCCGGGTCCTCGCGGGCCCCGAGGGCGCTCCGCCGCCCGCCCGCGAGCGCGACGCGGCCACCGCCGCGGTCTCCGCCATCGCCGCCCACCAGGGCGCCTGGGCGGTCCGCGTGCACGAGGTGCGGGCGACGGCGGACGCGGTCCGTGTCGCCCAGGCCGTGACAGGCGCGGCCGGCGGCGACCTGTGACCGCCGCCAAGACCGACGTCGAGCAGGTCGAGCTCGCCAACACCGCCTTCTACGAAGCGCTGGAACGCGGCGACTTCGACGAGGTCTCCGACCTGTGGCTGGACTCCGAGGACGCGGCCCCTTACGAGGACACAGAAGACACAGAGGTCCCGGAAGACACGGAAAACGCGGAAGACACGGAAGACACAGAGGCCCCGGCCGGCGCCCACCGCACAGAGGACACCGACGACGGCCCGGAGGGTCCCGTCGGCTCCTCGGGCATCGCCGGAGGCAGCGAGAAGGCCGCCGGGGACGCGATCTCCTGCGTCCACCCCGGCTGGCCGGTCCTGCGGGGCCGCGGCGAGGTCCTCAGGTCGTACGCGCTGATCATGGCGAACACGGAGTACATCCAGTTCTTCCTCACCGATCTGAAGGTCGGCGTGGTCGGGGACACCGCCCTGGTGACGTGCACCGAGAACATCCTCAGCGGGGGCCCGCCGCCGGAGGGCGGCGGCGAACTCGGCCCGCTCGTGGGTCAGCTCGTGGTCGCCACGAACGTGTTCCGCCGCACACCCGACGGCTGGAAACTGTGGTCGCACCACGCGTCACCCGTGCTTGCCGAAACTGATGATGAAGAGGGCGAGGAGACACCCTCCTGAGTGGGTAGGGGCCAAGGAGTGGTTGGGATCACAGGCCGCCGGGTATGGGCGGCTACCAGCCAGGAGCCGCTGCGGGAACGCGGCTCGACCGGCCTGTGCCAAGGCGGTCAGCGGGCCCCGCGGGCGAGCACTGTCGGTGCTCGCAGGTAGATTCGACCGAGGCTGGTGTGCCGACCGCACTCGGTGCAGGCCTGCCGATACCGACGATTGCAGGAGTGATTCGCGTGGATCGTGTCGCGCTGCGCGGCCTCAAGGCCCGCGGGCACCACGGTGTCTATCCGCGGGAGCGCGAAGAGGGCCAGACCTTCATCGTGGACCTGGTGCTTGGTCTGGACACGCGAGCGGCCGCGGCCGACGACGACCTGGCGAAGACCGTGCACTACGGGGTCGTGGCCGAGGAGGTCGTGGCGGTCGTCGAGGGCGAGCCCGTCGACCTCATCGAGACGCTCTCCGAGCGCATCGCCCAGGCCTGCCTGAAGCACGACGGGGTCCTGGAGGTCGAGGTGTGCGTGCACAAGCCGGACGCCCCGATCACCGTCCCGTTCGACGACGTGACCGTCACCATTACCCGGAGCCGAGTATGACTGCGCCCTTCAAAGCGGGTCAGAGCGACCCCACCGTCCAGCCGGTGCCCACCTCCGTGGTCGCACAGGTGGATGCCGCGGACACGACCCTGTCCAACCCCAAGCGTGCCGTGATCTCCCTCGGCAGCAACCTGGGCAACCGTCTGGAGACGCTCCAGGGCGCCATCGACGCCTTGGAGGACACCCCGGGCCTGCGGGTCAAGGCGGTCTCCCCCGTCTACGAGACCGAGCCGTGGGGCGTCGACCCCGGCAGCCAGCCCTCGTACTTCAACGCGGTCGTCGTGGTGAAGACGACCCTGCCGCCCGCCTCGCTCCTGGAGCGCGCGCAGGCCGTCGAGGAGGCCTTCCACCGCGTCCGCGACGAGCACTGGGGCCCGCGCACCATCGACGTGGACATCGTGGCGTACGCCGACGTGGTCTCCGACGACCCGGAGCTCACGCTGCCCCACCCGCGCGCGCACGAGCGTGCCTTCGTCCTCGCCCCTTGGCACGACGTGGAGCCCGAGGCCCAGTTGGCCGGCCGCGGTCCGGTGGCGGAGCTGCTCGGCACGGTCACCCGCGAGGGCGTCGCGCCCCGCGTCGACCTGGAACTCCGACTGCCCGAGTAGTCGTTAAGAGTCGATACAGAAGGCGGTCGAGGTAAGCAAGCCGATGAAGGGTCACCCGTGAAGCAACTGCGCATCAGGACGCTGGCCGGCCTCTTTCTCGCGGCCGGAGTGCTGTCCTGGTCGGGCGCCCGGCTGTGGGACTCCGTGGGCACGCTGCCGCGCGTCCCGCTGGCCGCGCCCATCGTGCTCGCGGTCATCGCCGTCGTCCTCCTCGCGACCGCTCTCTCGATCCGGTCCCGCCTGCGCGCCCAGCGTGAGCGGCGGCCCGGCGCGAAGGGCGTCGAGCCGATGATGGCCGCCCGCGCCGTCGTCTTCGGCCAGGCCAGCGCCCTGGTCGCGGCACTGGTCGCCGGGATGTACGGCGGCACGGGCGCGTTCCTGCTCGAGTTCCTCGACGTACCGCCCCGCCGCGACCAGGCGGTGTACGCCGGGCTCTCGGTCCTGATGGGCATCGCGGTGATAGCGGCCGCCTTCTTCATGGAGCGGGTCTGCAAGCTCCCCGAGGACGACGACGAGAACGACGGGACGGCCCCGGCGGCGTAGGGACCCGCCCGCACCGGAGAGCCGCCCCGGCCGCTCCAGTGGCCTCAGCAGCCCCCTCAGTGGCCCTCAGCGGCCGCTACAGCAGCGTTCCGCCCTCCACCTGCGTCTCGCCCAGGATCCGCTCCAGGCGGGCCAGGACGTCCGCCTCCAGCTTCACGTGCGCCGCCGCGAGGTTCTCCTCGATGTGCCGGGGCGTACGGCTGCCGGGGATCGGCACCACGTTCGGGTCCTGGTGCAGCAGCCAGGCCAGCGCGAGCTGGGCCGGGGTGACGTCCAGCTCCTCCGCGATGCCCCGCACGGGCGCGAAACGGTCGTTGTTCGCCTTCAGGTTGGCCGCGTCGAAGCGCGGCGCGTTCTGCCGGAAGTCGCCCTCCTCGACCCGGCCGACCGTGCCGGTCAGGAACCCGGCGCCCAGCGGCGACCAGGGCACGAGCCCGACCCCCAGCTCGCGCGCCGTCGCGAGCATCTCCGGCTCGGCGGGCTTCCACATCGACCACTCGATCTGCACCGCCGCCACGGGGTGCACGGCGTGCGCGGCCCGCAGCTGGTCGGCCGTCACGTTCGAGAGCCCCAGGTACCGCACGAGGCCGTCCTCGACGAGCTCGGCGACCGCGCCGACGGTCTCCTCCAGAGGTATCCGCGGGTCCGGGAAGTGCGGGTAGTACAGGTCGATGTAATCCGTCCCCAGACCCCGCAGGCTCGCCTCGGCGTAGCCGCGTACGTGCCGGGGGTCGGCGTTGACCGCCAGCTCACCGAACGCGTACCCGATGGGGAAGGGGTGCGGCTCCACACCGTCGGGAAGCCGGAAGCCGAACTTGGTGGCTATCGCGACCTGGTCCCTGCGCCCCTTCAGGGCCCGGCCGATGAGCTGTTCGTTGTGCCCGTCGGTGCCGTAGCCGTCGGAGGTGTCGATGATCCGGGCGCCCGCGTCGACCGCGGCGCGGACCGCCCGCTCGCCGCGCTCGTCGTCGACCTCGCCGTACACCCCCGGGGAGAGCACCATGGCGCCGTAACCGAGGGCGGAGACCTCCAGGCCGCCCAGCGTGCGGGTGGGCAGCGCACGCCGCTCCGCGGAAGACTGCTCGCTTCTATTCGTCATACACGCAGTCTTTCGGCCACCACCGGCACTCGTCGACCGGTTCAGGCCAACGCGCGATCACCCACCGGGAGTTGGGAGGATCATCCGATACGGACCCGGCTCAGCGGGCCATGATCAGACTCATCGCCTCATTGCGCGTCGCCGGGTCGCGGAGCTGGCCGCGCACCGCGGAGGTGATGGTCTTGGCGCCGGGCTTGCGCACGCCCCGCATCGTCATGCACATGTGCTCGCACTCCACGACCACGATGACGCCCCGCGGTTCCAGTATCTCCATCAGGGAGTCGGCGATCTGCGTCGTCAGGCGCTCCTGGACCTGGGGCCTGCGCGCGTACACGTCCACGAGCCTGGCGAGCTTGGACAGGCCCGTGATCTTGCCGTCGGAGGACGGGATGTACCCGACGTGCGCGACGCCCACGAACGGCACCAGATGGTGTTCGCACGAGCTCATGACCTCGATGTCCTTCACCAGGACCATCTCGTCGTGCCCGAGGTCGAACGTCGTCGTCAGGACGTCCTCCGGCTTCTGCCAGAGCCCTGCGAATATCTCCTTGTACGCCCGCGCCACGCGCCCCGGAGTCTCCCTGAGACCTTCGCGGTCGGGGTCCTCCCCCACGGCGATCAGCAGCTCACGCACGGCGTTCTCGGCCCGCTTCTCGTCGAACTCACCGATCGAGCCCTCGCCGTCGAGCGTCACGGGGTCGGTCATCTGTGCCTCGTTCCTGTGCGTTCCCGCGTCTGCCTGTCCGCGGGGGTGAGCGTGCCTATGGCGGGCGTACAAAACAAGCCGCGCCCCCCAGGCTAGAACCAGGGGGGCGCGGCATCCATTCCGGGCCTGCTGAGGCAGGCGGGGTCAGCTCTCGGGGCGGTCCTCGGGGGCCACCTCGATGGGCTGCTCCGTGCCCGCGGTCACCGCGGGCGTGGCGCCGTTCGCACCGTTCGTCAGCGACAGCTCCTTGGGGGAGAGCACCGGCGGGCGGGTGGAGGGCGTGCGCCGGGAGGAACCGGTCCACGCCGGGCGGGCCGGGCGCTTCACGATTCCGGCGAAGACCTCGGCGATCTGCTCCTTGCCCAGGGTCTCCTTCTCGAGGAGCTGGAGAACCAGGTTGTCGAGGATGTCGCGATTCTCGACGAGGATCTCCCACGCTTCGTTGTGCGCGGTCTCGATGAGCTTCTTGACCTCTTCGTCGACCAGGGCCGCGACCTCTTCCGAGTAGTCCCGCTGGTGACCCATCTCGCGCCCCAGGAAGGGCTCGCTGTTGTCACCGCCGAACTTGATCGCGCCGAGCCGCTCGGTCATGCCGTACTGCGTGACCATCGCGCGGGCCGTACCCGTGGCCTTCTCGATGTCGTTCGCCGCGCCCGTCGTCGGGTCGTGGAAGACGAGCTCCTCGGCCGCGCGCCCGCCCAGCATGTACGCCAGCTGGTCGAGCATCTCGTTGCGCGTGGTCGAGTACTTGTCCTCTTCGGGCAGGACCATCGTGTAGCCGAGGGCCCGGCCTCTGGAGAGGATCGTGATCTTGTGGACCGGGTCCGAGTTCGGTGAGGCCGCCGCGACCAGGGCGTGTCCGCCCTCGTGGTACGCGGTGATCTTCTTTTCCTTGTCGGACATGATCCGGGTGCGCTTCTGCGGGCCCGCCACGACGCGGTCGATCGCCTCGTCCAGCATGGAGTTGTCGATCAGCTTCAAGTCGCTGCGCGCGGTGAGCAGCGCCGCCTCGTTGAGCACGTTGCTCAGGTCGGCGCCGGTGAAGCCCGGCGTGCGCCGCGCGACGGCCGACAGGTCGACGTCCGGGGCGACCGGCTTGCCCTTCTGGTGAACCTTGAGGATCTCCAGACGGCCCTGCATGTCCGGGCGGTCGACGGCGATCTGCCGGTCGAAACGGCCCGGGCGCAGCAGCGCCGGGTCGAGGATGTCGGGCCGGTTCGTGGCGGCGATCAGGATGACGCCGCCCTTCACGTCGAAGCCGTCCATCTCGACGAGCAGCTGGTTCAGCGTCTGCTCGCGCTCATCGTGGCCACCGCCGAGACCGGCACCGCGGTGGCGACCCACCGCGTCGATCTCGTCGACGAAGACGATCGCCGGGGCGTTCGCCTTGGCCTGCTCGAAGAGGTCACGGACACGGGAGGCACCGACACCGACGAACATCTCGACGAAGTCGGAACCGGAGATCGAGTAGAACGGCACCCCGGCCTCGCCGGCGACGGCGCGCGCGAGAAGCGTCTTACCCGTACCGGGCGGACCGTAGAGGAGCACGCCCTTGGGAATCTTGGCGCCGACGGCCTGGAACTTCGCCGGCTCCTGCAGGAACTCCTTGATCTCGTGGAGCTCCTCGACGGCCTCGTCGGAACCCGCCACATCGGAGAAGGTCGTCTTCGGGGTGTCCTTGGTGATGAGCTTGGCCTTGGACTTCCCGAAGTTCATGACCCGGGAGCCGCCGCCCTGCATCTGATTCATCAGGAACAGGAAGACAACGACGATGAGGACGAAGGGGAGCAGGGAGAGCAGAATGCCGACGAAGGGATTCTGCTTCGACGGGGAGACGGTGTAACCGTCCGGGATGTCCTTGCTCTCGTACTTGGCCTGCAAGGACTTGGCGAGGTCGACGCCCTGGTCGCCGATGTAGCTCGCCTGGATCTTGCTGCTGTCCTTGACCTTCTGGCCGTCCTTGAGCTCGACCTTGATGATCTGCTCGTCACCGGTGGTGAGCTTGGCCGACTCGACCTGGTTCTTGTCGATCGCCTGAACGACCTGGCCGGTGTCCACCGTCTTGTAGCCGCCGGACGAGCCGACGACCTGCATCAACACGACCACGGCAAGGACGGCCAGCACGATCCACATGACTGGCCCACGGAAGTATCGCTTCACGTCCATCCATACGGAGCGATGACGCCCCGTCCCTCCTGCCATAGTGAGTTTGATAAAGACTGTTCTTCGGACGGTACCCCAGCATTGTCACCCGAAGCCGCCCGGGACTGCTGGCAATCCCGCCTTCGCATGCTTCAACGGCGGGAAACGGGTGAGGGTTCCCCGGCGCCGTACACGGTGTTACGGAACGTCAGCCACCGTAGACATGCGGGGCGAGCGTTCCGACGAACGGGAGGTTGCGGTACTTCTCCGCGAAGTCGAGGCCGTAACCCACCACGAACTCGTTCGGAATGTCGAAGCCGATCCACTTCACGTCGATCGCGACCTTCGCCGCCTCCGGCTTGCGCAGCAGCGTGCACACCTCGAGCGAGGCGGGCTCGCGCGAGCCGAGGTTCGACAGCAGCCAGGACAGCGTCAGGCCGGAGTCGATGATGTCCTCGACGATCAGGACGTGCTTGCCCTTGATGTCGGTGTCCAGGTCCTTGAGGATCCGCACGACGCCGGACGACTGGGTGCCCGCGCCGTACGACGACACGGCCATCCAGTCCATCGTGACGGGGGTGGACAGCGCACGCGCCAGGTCCGCCATGACCATCACCGCGCCCTTGAGGACGCCGACGATCAGCAGGTCCTTGCCCGCGTACTCCGCGTCGACCTTCGCGGCCAGCTCAGCCAGCTTCGCGTCGATCTCTTCCTTGGTGATGAGCACCGACTTGAGGTCGGTGCCCATGTCTTTCGCGTCCACCAGCATCACTTTCGGTCGTCCCACCGGCCGACAGGGCCCGCGACGAACGCGGGCCTCTCGTCAGCCTTGCCGGATCACCAGTCTGCCACCCTGCCGCTGGGCCACGACTTTGCCCGGGAGATTGATGGCCCCCTGGCCGCGCCAGCCGGTGATCAGGCGGTCGACCTCCTCGATGTGCCGGGAGAACAGCGAACCGGCGGGTGCCCCGGCCTCGATGGCCGCCCTGCGCACGATGCGACGGCGCACGGCGGGCGGCAGGGCGTAGAGCTTGGCGCACTCCAGGAGTCCCGCGCCGTCGCGCACGGTCGCCTCGGCCTGCGCGGCCCACCAGTCGAGGGCGTCGGCATCGTCCCGGGACAGTTGGGCCGTGCGGGCGAGTGCCTCGACGACTCCTTTGCCGAGCGCCTTCTCCAGGGCGGGCAGGCCCTCGTGACGCAGCCGGGAGCGGGTGTAGGCGGGATCGGCGTTGTGCGGGTCGTCCCAGACGGGCAGCGACTGGACCATGCAGGCCTTGCGGGCGGTCTGCCGGTCGATGTGCAGGAAGGGACGGCGGTAACGGCCGGCGGCCCCCGAGGTCGCCGCCATTCCGGACAGGGAGCGGATCCCGGAGCCGCGGGCGAGACCGAGCAGGACGGTCTCGGCCTGGTCGTCGCGGGTGTGCCCGAGCAGGACCGCCGCTGCTGAATGCCGTTCGGCGGCGGCATCCAGGGCGGCGTAGCGGGCGTCGCGGGCGGCGGCCTCGGGGCCTCCGTCGCGGCCCACGTCCACGGCGACCGCCTCGACCGGAGCCAGGCCGAGCGCGGTGAGCCGCACGACGACCTCGGCGGCCCGCAGGTCCGACCCGGGCTGCAGGCCGTGGTCGACGGTGACGCCGCCGGCGCGGATACCCAGCTTGGGGGCTTCGAAGGCGAGGGCGGAGGCGAGCGCCATGGAGTCGGCGCCGCCCGAGCATGCGACGAGCACGAGCGGCGGGGCCTGCTCGTGGGGGGAGTGTGGGGGGTCGTTCTCGGTGCTGCGCTGGACCTCGGCGCTGCGCTGTACGTCGGTCAGTACGTCGTGGAGTACGCGGCGGACCGCCAGGCGTATCGCCGCGACCGCAGGATGGGGACCCATGTCCGGTTCCCTTCATGAAGTTCGGGGGGTGAGCCTCGGATCAGTCACTCAGGACCCACTCGGGACATCCGGACCCAGTGGAGTCCTTCTTTCCCTCGAGTTCGGTCACTCAGAGTGTGTCGATGGTGACAGAGCCGAGCCGTTCCCCGAGCATTGCACGCCTACCCATCGCCTACGGTCCCTCGGACGGGTGATTGCGGGGGCGTTCTCCTGCCATCGGCCGCATCCGGTCCCTCAGTCTCCCTTACGGTGCACCCGCGCGACCCAGTCCGCCGGTTTGGCGATCTCCGCCTTCGTGGGCAGGGTGTTCGGCGAAGTCCACACGCGGTTGAAGCCGTCCATACCGACCTCGTTCACGACCGCGCGCACGAAGCGCTCGCCGTCCCGGTACTGGCGCAATTTCGCGTCAAGGCCGAGGAGCTTGCGCAGGGCCTGGTCGAGGCGGCTCGCGCCACGCGCCCGCCGCTCCTTGAACTTCTCGCGGATCTCGCCGACGGACGGCACGACGGCCGGGCCGACGCCGTCCATCACGAAGTCCGCGTGCCCCTCCAGGAGGGACATCACCGCGGTCAGACGGGCGAGGATCTCGCGCTGGGCGGGGGTCTGCACCAGCTCGACCAGGGAGCGGCCCTCGTCGGCGGCCTCGTCGCCCGCCGGTTCGCCGCGCCCGCCCGCGAGCGACTGGGCGGCCTCCCTGATGCGCTCCAGGACCGTCATCGGGTCGACCTCGGTCTCGCCGAGGAAGGACTGGATCTCGCCTTCGAGGTGGTCGCGCAGCCAGGGCACGGCGGTGAACTGGGTGCGGTGCGTCTCCTCGTGGAGGCAGACCCAGAGGCGGAAGTCGTGCGGGTCCACGTCCAGTTCGCGCTCGACGTGCACGATGTTCGGGGCGACCAGGAGGAGCCTGCCCGCGCCGTTCGCCCCCGCGGGGAGCTCACGGGTGGCCGGGGCGAACGTCTCGTACTGCCCGAGGACACGGGAGGCGAGGAAGGACAGGAGCATGCCCAGCTCCACGCCGGTCACCTTGCCGCCGACCGCGCCGAGGACGGCGCCGCCGGGGCCGCGGCGGTCCTGCATCTTGTCGAGGAGGGGCTTGAGGATCTCGCGGAAGCCCGCCACGTTGGCCCGGACCCAGCCGGCCCGGTCGACCACGAGGACCGGGGTGTCGTGGGTCGCCGCCGTCCCCATGCCCGTGAAGGAACGGACGTGTTCCTCCGAGGACTTGGCGTGCCGTCGGAGCTCGGAGACGACGGCACGCGCCTCGTCCCTGCTCACCTCTGGACCCGGCCGTACGAGTCGGGTCGCGGTCGCCACCGCGAGATTCCAGTCGACCATCTCCGCACCACCGATGCTCGTCATGCGTCAACGGTACGTGCTCGCTCCCTCTCGTGGAGGGGCTTGCACCCCTGACTTGCCCCGGTGCGCGGGCCGCGTCGCCCCTAGGGGGCAGGAGCGTTCCTCGTTCGGCCGCGGGGCGGGTGGGGCCGGGCGCGCAGTTCCCCGCGGGGCGGGTGGGGGCCGGGCGCGCAGTTCCTCGCGCCCCTGGGGACCCTTCGGCTCGGCCCGACGCCGAGTTCCGCCAAGAGGCGGGAGCGTTCCTCGTTCGGCCGCGGGCCGGATGAGGCCGGGCGCGCAGTTCCCCGCGCCCCCAGGGACCCTTCGGCTCGGACCAACACCGAGTTCCGCCAAAGGGCGGGAGCGTTCCTCGTTCGGCCGCGGGGCGGGTGGGGGCTGGGCGCGCAGTTCCCCGCGCCCCTGGGGACCCTTCGGCTCGGCCCGACGCCGAATCCCGCCAGGGGGAGGCTGCCCGTTCGGCCGCGGGCCGGATGAGGCCGGGCGCGCAGTCCCCCGCGCCCCCAGGGACCCTTCGGCTCGGCCCAACACCGAGTTCCGCCAAAGGGCGGGAGCGTTCCTCGTGCCCCTGGTGCGCCCGCCGCGCCCGTCCCGTCAGCGGCAGCCGCAGTTCGCCACGGTGGATGCCATGTGGTCCAGGGTCGACTGGGCCGCCCCGGGGTCCGTCGTTCCCGTCGTCATGAAGGCGAAGACCAGGAGGCGGCCGTCCGCGTCGACCACCGTGCCCGCCAGGCTGTTCACGCCCGTCAGCGTGCCGGTCTTGGCGCGGACGACTCCGGTGCCGGGCGAGTCCTTGGGGTAGCGGTCGACGAGCGTGCCGGTGAAGCCCGCGACGGGCAGGCCCGTCACCACGGAGCGCAGTTCGGGGCGGGACGGGTCGGCGGCGCGGTCCAGGAGCGCGGCGAGCAGTTCGGCGGAGATCCGGTCGGCCCGGTCCAGGCCGCTGCCGTCGGCGAACTTCGTGCCCGGGAGCGGGAGGCCGAGCTTGTCGAGCCGGGCGCGGACCGCCCGGCCCGCGCCGTCGAAGCTCGCCGGCTCCTTCGCGGCCACGGCCGCCTGGCGCGCCAGCGCCTCGGCGATGTCGTTGTCGCTGTGCGTCAGCATCCGCTCGACCAGGGCGGCCAACGGCGGCGACTCGACCTTGGCAAGGGATTCGGCGCGCTCCGAGGCCTTGGAGGGGCCTGGGTCCGCCTTGGTCTTGATGCCGTGGTCCTTGAGGAAGCCCGCGAACTTCTTCGCCGCGTCGCCCGCCGGGTCCCCCGCGCGCGGTGCGGGCCCGCTGGAGGAGTCGTCGAGCCGGCCCTCGTCGGCCATCAGGGCGCTGACCGGCGTGATGTTCTCGTTGGGGCCGATGGGGTGCTGTGCCGGTCCGGAGTACAGCGACGTGTCGTACGAGAGCGTCACCTCGTCGATGTCACGGTTCTTCAGGGAGCGGGCCGTGTCCTTGGCGAGCGTGCGCAGGCTGGCCGCGGTGTCGGTGTAGCGGCCGTCCTTGCGGGCGGTGAGCGTGGGGTCGCCGCCGCCGACCAGGACGACGTCGTGCGCGTCGGAGTCGGGCTCGATGACCGTCTTCGTGGCGATGCGGTGGTCCGGGCCCGCCGCGGAGAGCGCCGCGACCGCCGTGGCGATCTTGATGGTCGACGCGGGGGTGAGGCCGTCGCCCGCGCCCTTGCCGTAGACCCGCTTCCCGGAGGCCGCGTCGAGGACGACGGCCGAGCGCTCCGGGCCGAGCGCCGGATCCTTCATGAGCGGATCGAGTACTTCCGCCAGGGCACCGTCCGTGGGCGAGGGCGCCGTGCCCGCGGGCGCGCCGAGGCCGGCGAGCACAGAAGGGGCGCTCGGTGCCGATTCGGGCACGCTCCCCGGCGCACGACCAGCGTGATCTGCGCCACCCCAAGCCTCCTGGGAAGCGGCCCGGTCCCGCTCCGCCGTACGCTGCCCTGAGGAGTCCCACGGGCCGGCCGCGGCCACCGCCCCGGCCGCGATGACCAGGCCGAAGGCGGCGGCACCAGCCGTGAGCTGCAAGGTCGTGAGCTTCCCGGAGAACCCGGGGAGCTTGCCGGCGGAGGGCTTGGACAGCTGTCTCAAAAGCTGTGCAGGCCGCTGCCAAGGCTTGAGCTCCGGCACGACGACCAGCCCCTTTCGCGATCACACATCTGCGTGAGGGACACTTAATCACCCGAAGTATGTGCTGATCATGGAGGAGCCACCCGTGGAGTTCGACGTCACCATCGAGATTCCGAAGGGTTCGCGGAACAAGTACGAGGTGGACCACGAGACCGGCCGGATCCGTCTGGACCGTCGCCTCTTCACGTCGACCAGCTACCCCGCGGACTACGGCTTCGTCGAGAACACCCTCGGCGAGGACGGTGACCCGCTGGACGCCCTGGTCATCCTGGACGAGCCGACCTTCCCGGGCTGCCTGATCAAGTGCCGCGCCATCGGCATGTTCCGGATGACCGACGAGGCGGGCGGCGACGACAAGCTGCTCTGCGTGCCGGCCTCCGACCCCCGCGTGGAGCACCTCCGGGACATCCACCACGTCTCCGAGTTCGACCGCCTGGAGATCCAGCACTTCTTCGAGGTCTACAAGGACCTGGAGCCCGGCAAGTCCGTCGAGGGTGCCGACTGGGTCGGCCGCGCGGACGCCGAGGCCGAGATCGAGCGTTCCTACAAGCGCTTCAAGGACGAGGGCGGCCACTGAGCCACTCGCCCCGGACGGGCCGTGCGACCCAACGGGGGTCGCGCGGCCCGTTCGTGTATCTGTGCCCATACTGGCCATACGGAGGGTGCGTACGAGACGTATGAAATGTGAGGGCATCAGTGGCCGAGCAGGAGGCCGAGGACCGTAAGCCTCAGTCGGACGAGGCCCGCAGCGCCTTCGTGCAGCCCAGCGGGGTGGTGGCGCAGCCACCGGCTCCTGAGGACGAGTCCCAGACGACGTCCGAGTTCGCCCTCCCCACGGGCTTCGCGACGCCGTCCTCGACGACCCAGGAGACCGAGAAGTCGGCGTTCACCACGCCGCACACCTACAGCTCCCGCAACGCCCCGCAGGCCTTCACGCCCGCGCAGGGCATCCCTCTGGTGAAGCTCACCAAGGAAGTGCCCTGGCAGGACCAGATGCGCACGATGCTGCGCATGCCGGTCGCCGAGCGGCCCGCGCCGGAGGCCGCGCAGAAGCAGGAGGACGAGACAGGGCCCGCCGTACCGCGCGTGCTCGACCTGACGCTGCGTATCGGCGAGCTGCTGCTCGCGGGCGGTGAGGGTGCCGAGGACGTCGAGGCGGCGATGTTCGCCGTCTGCCGCTCCTACGGCCTGGACCGCTGCGAGCCGAACGTCACGTTCACGCTCCTGTCGATCTCGCACCAGCCCTCCCTGGTGGACGACCCCGTCACGGCCTCCCGCACGGTGCGCCGCCGGGGCACCGACTACACCCGTCTGGCGGCCGTCTTCCACCTGGTGGACGACATCAGCGACCCGGACATCGACGTCTCCCTGGAGGAGGCCTACCGCCGTCTCGCGGGCATCCGGCGTAATCGTCACCCCTACCCCGGCTGGGCGCTCACGGCGGCCAGCGGGCTCCTCGCGGGCTCCGCCTCCGTGCTGGTCGGCGGTGGGGCGCTGGTCTTCGTGGTGGCCGCGGTCGGCGCGATGCTCGGCGACCGGCTCGCCTGGCTGTGCGCGGGGCGCGGGCTGCCGGAGTTCTACCAGTTCGTGGGCGCCGCGATGCCGCCCGCCCTGATGGGTGTGGCGCTCAGCTTCGTCCACACGGAGTCCTCGATGGCCTCCGCGGTCATCACCGGTGGGCTCTTCGCGCTGATCCCGGGGCGGGCCCTGGTGGCCGGTGTGCAGGACGGCCTGACCGGCTACTACATCACCGCCGCCGCACGTCTCCTGGAGGTCATGTACCTCATCGTGGGCATCGTCTGCGGTGTGCTGCTCGTGCTGTCGCTCGGCGTGATGCTGGACGCGACGAACCTGACGCCGGAGACGAAGTTCGGCGTGACCTCCTCGCGGCCGGTCATCCAGATCCTGGCGTCCATGGCGCTGAGCCTGGCGTTCGCGATCCTGCTCCAGCAGGAACGTCACACCGTGGCGATCGTGACCCTCAACGGCGGCATCGCATGGGTCATGTTCGGGGCTCTCGCGCAGACGCCGCTGGCGCTCTCCCCCGTCGCCGCGACGGCCCTAGCGGCAGGGCTCGTGGGGCTGTTCGGGCAGCTCTTCTCGCGCTACCGGTTCGCGTCCTCACTGCCCTATGTGACAGCTGCGATCGGCCCGCTGCTGCCCGGTAGCGCCACGTACTTCGGGCTGCTCGCTCTGGCGCAGAACGACCTGAACACAGGCATCAACTCGCTCACCAAGGCCGTCGCGACGGCTCTGGCCATCGCGATCGGCGTGAACCTGGGGAGCGAGGTCTCCCGGCTGATCCTGAAGGTGCCGGGCGCGGCCTCGGCGGCGACCCGCCGCGCGGCCAAGCGCACGCGCGGCTTCTAGCTTCCAGAGGCACCGGGCTCCAGAGGCACTGAGCTCCGGAGGCACCGGGACCGGCCCCGGTCCCGGCAGCGGGTCCCGGCGGGGTGGTCAGCGCTTGGCGTGGCGGCCGCGCTGCTGCGCCGGGGGCGTGCCCGGGGCGCTCTCCACGGCGACGGCCTTCTTGGACTTGCTGCGCGCCCGCAGGAACTCGATGGCGATCGGGACCACCGAGACGAGGACGATCAGGATCAGGATCGCCTCGATGTTCTTGTGCACGAACTCGATGTTGCCGAGCCAGGCGCCGAGCAGCGTGACGCCCGCGCCCCACATGACGCCGCCGATGATGTTGAACGTGATGAACGAGCGGTACCGCATGCCGGAGACGCCGGCGATGATCGGCGTGAACGTCCGCACGATCGGCACGAAGCGGGCCAGGACCAGCGACTTGGGGCCGTACTTCTCAAAGAAGTCGTGCGCCTTGACCACGTTCTCCTGCTTGAAGAGCTTGGAGTCCGGGCGGTTGAAGAGCGAGGGCCCGACCTTCTTGCCGAAGAGGTAGCCCGCCTGGTCGCCCAGGATCGCGGCGAGGCAGATCAGCACGCAGGCCAGCCAGAGCGGCGTGTCCAGCTTGTTCGTGGTGATCAGCAGGCCGGTGGTGAACAGCAGCGAGTCGCCCGGCAGGAAGAAGCCGATGAGCAGCCCCGACTCGGCGAAGACGATCAGCAGGAGGCCCCAGAGGCCGAACTGGTTCAGGAGGTAATCCGGATCCAGCCAGCTTGGTCCGAGCGCAAGCGTCGTCACGGTTCCGGGCTCCTGAGGGTGAGGGGGCGGTGCGGCCGCGGGTGCAGCCGCCCAAAGTTATCAACGCGGAGCCGTGCGGGCAGGTTCCACCATCGCTCTCCCGGCGGGCACCCCGCTCTTCTCAGGGTGCACTCCTCACCAACCAGGACAAAGCTGTGCGGCATGGGAATCGAAGATTTCGGCGGCGGCCTCCAGCCCGGCTCGGACGTCCTGGTCGTGACGACGAACGACGTGCCCGGCCACCGCGTGCAGCAGGTCATCGGGGAGGTCTTCGGCCTCACCGTGCGCTCCAGGCACCTGGGCAGCCAGATCGGCGCGGGCCTGAAGTCCATGATCGGCGGCGAGCTGAAGGGCCTCACCAAGACGCTCGTGGAGACCCGCAACCAGGCCATGGAGCGCCTCATGGAGCAGGCACGCGCGCGGGGCGCCAACGCCGTCCTGATGTTCCGCTTCGACGTGACGGAGGCGCTGGACGGGGCGGCCGAGGTGTGCGCGTACGGCACGGCGGTGGTCCTGGCCCCGGAATGAGCCGCTGGGCCCGCACATGTCGGGCCGGGCGGCGCACGGGGCCGGGACCACCGCTTCAGGAACGGGCGCGCGCCGCGTTCGCCAGGATCGCGTCCCGCAGGTACACCGCGAGGCCGGCCCTGATGGCCTCGTAGAAGGCCGTGAACCGCTCGTCCGAGACGTACATCTCACCGAGGCAGGTGTGCAGCTCGTGCGAGCACTCGTAGTGGTGCGCGCAGATGAAGCGGCGGTGCTCCTCCGCCGCGTCCATGGCCTGCTCGGAGCCGGCCGGGACGTCACGGGCCAGCAGGTCGCCCACGCGCGCGTGGACCGCCGCGAACTCCTCGTTGATCCGCTTCCAGTCGTCCTTGGTGTACGAGGCCGACCTGCGCTGCGACTCCCGGTAGGCCTCGGTGTCGCCCCAGCGCCGCTCGACCTCCTCGGCGTACTGGTCGGGGTCGTGGTCCCCGAAGACCTCGAACTTCTCCTCGGGCGTGAGGTTGATGCCCATCTTCTTCGCCTCCATGGCGGTCTCGACGGCGGCGGCCATCTTCTGGAGCCTCTCGATCCGGGCGGTCAGCAGGTCGTGCTGGCGGCGCAGGTGCGCGCGCGGGTCCGTGTCCGGGTCGTCCAGCAGGGCGGCCACCTCGTCGAGGGGGAAGCCGAGCTCCCGGTAGAACAGGATCTGCTGCAGCCGGTCCAGGTCGGCGTCGCTGTAGCGCCGGTGTCCCGCGCGGCTGCGCCCGCCGGGCGCGAGCAGGCCGATCTCGTCGTAGTGGTGCAGCGTGCGCACCGTCACTCCGGCGAAACCGGCGACCTGTCCCACGGAATAGCTCATGGCTTCCGCCCTCCTTCTTTCGGTACGCGCCTCAGCCTGCGTCCTCACGTCGCGTGAGGTGCAAGCCCGCATGCGTGTGCGGCTCGGCGCGGCCCGCCCGCAGGCCGCGGGGCGCCCTACTTGCTCAGCGCCGAGAACCTGCGCACCGCCAACGGCAGGAATACCCCCACCAGCACCACGGGCCAGAGCACCGCGAGGAGCCCCGCGTGTTCCGCGGCCCAGGAGGTGCGCACCGCGCCCGGGTCGTTGCCGAAGAGGTCGCGGACCGCGGTGGCCGTCGCCGACATCGGGTTCCACTCGACGGCGGTGCCCAGCCAGTCCGGCATGTTCTGCGGGACGGTGAAGGCGTTCGAGAAGAACCCGACCGGCCAGACGAGGATCTGCACGGCCGTCACCAGCTCGGGCCTGCCCGCGACCATCGCGAGGTGGATGCCGAGCCAGAGCATCGCGAACCGGAGCAGCAGGAGCAGTCCGAGCGCGCCGAGCGCGGCGCCGAACGAGCCGTGCCAGCGCCAGCCGATGGCGAGCCCGACGGCCACCATGATGAGCAGCGAGACGAAGGACTGGAGCATGTCGGCCACCGAACGCCCCACCAGGACGGCGCCGTTGGTCATCGGCATCGAGCGGAACCGGTCGATGACGCCCTTGTTGAGGTCCTCGGTGACCGCGACCATCGTCGCGTCCAGGCCGAAGGCCATGGTCAGCGCGAACATGCCGGGCACCAGGAACTCGGCGTAGTCCCCCGCGATGCCCTTGCCGCCGCCGATCAGGTAGTTGAACATCAGCAGCAGCATCACCGGGAAGGCGAGGCCGACCACGACCTGCACGGGTTGGCGCGCCCAGTGGGCCAGTTCGCGCCGCGTCATGGTCCAGGAATCCGTCACGGCCCAGGTCATCGGCGTACTCACACGGCCTCCTTCGTACGGCCCCGGGGCGCTTCGTCGGTGCGCCCGGTCAGGGTCAGGAACACCTCGTCCAGCGTGGGCCTGCGCAGGGCCACGTCCTCCGCCTCGATGCCGGCGTCCCGCAGGGCCCGTACGACGCCCGTGAGGGCCTCCATGCGGTCCGTGACGGGCGCGGAGGCCATCCGGCGGTCCGGGTCCACCGCGGCGCCCTCAGGCAGCAGCCCGGCCGCGCGTGCGAGGTCGGCCGCGTCCCGCACCACGACGTCGATCCGGTCGCCGCCCAGCCGGGCCTTGAGGTCGTCCGCCGTGCCCTCCGCGACGACCCGGCCCCCGTCGATCACCGACATCCGGTCGGCCAGCTGGTCGGCCTCCTCCAGGTACTGCGTGGTCAGCAGCACGGTGGTGCCGGCGCCGACCAGTGAGCGCACCGAGTCCCACACCTCTGCGCGGCCCCGCGGGTCCAGGCCCGTGGTGGGCTCGTCCAGGAACAGCACCTCGGGGTCCGTGATGAGGGAGGCCGCGAGGTCCAGGCGGCGCCGCATGCCGCCGCTGTACCGCCCGACCGCCTTGCGCCCGGTCTCCGCGAGGCCGAACCGCTCCAGGAGCTCGTCGGCCCGCACGCGCGCGTGGCGGGCGCCCAGGTGGTACAGCCGCCCGAACATGTCCAGGTTCTGCCGGCCGCTCAGCTCCTCGTCCACCGCGGCGTGCTGACCGAGCAGCCCGATGCGCCTGCGCACCTCGTCGGGCCTGCGCCGCACGTCGTGCCCCGCGACCTCCACGCGCCCCGCGTCGGCCCGCAGCAGGGTGGCGAGCACCCGTACCGCCGTGGTCTTGCCCGCGCCGTTCGGCCCGAGCACCCCGTGCACCGTGCCTCGGCCGACCCGCAGGTCGAGGCCGTCCAGTGCCTTCTTCTCCCCGTACGCCTTGTGCGCACCCTCGACGACGATCGCGTCCGCCATCCGGCTCCCTCCAGCCCAGAGTTCCCATCTAGTCAATTTTGACTAGGCGGGGAAAGGTATCCCCGGCTTTCCGATTCGTCAAACTTGATTAGCCGTGACTCTCGGTGCGCTGCTCGCCCGCCGCGTAGGGGTTCTCCTCGCCGTCGGCGAGGATGCCGACGAACGGCTCGCCCTCACCGGCGAAGGTGTAGGCGCCGCCCTCGATCCGCCCGATCAGGCCGCGCGCCCACTCGACGCCGCCGTCGGCCGTGTGCACCCAGTAGTTCATGATCTCGCCGATGTGGCCGAGCTGCCCGGGGCCTTCCGCGGGCGTGTAGTACTCCGTGACGGACCTGCGCCACTCCTCCATCGCGCGCACCCGCTCCCGCAACAGCGAGAGCGCCTCCTCGCGCGGCAGGTCGACGATGAAGCCCAGGGCGGACGTGAGCATGTCGGGCCGCTGGTCGTACGTGGCGAGGGCGTCGCGCAGGAGCGTCAAGTACTCCTCGGTGCCCTTCTCCGTGATCTCGTACTCCGTGCGCGGCGGCCCGCCCGCGGTGGACGGGGCGATCTCGTGCTCGTACAGGAATCCCTGCTTCGCCAGCTGCTTCAGGGCGTGGTAGATCGAGCCGGGCTTGGCGTTGGACCACTCGTGGGCGCCCCAGTACTCCAGGTCGTTGCGGACCTGATAGCCGTGGGCGCGGCCGTGCTGGCGCACGGCCCCCAGAACCAGCAGCCGGATCGCTGACATGCACCGCGCCCTTCCGTCGCCCCCGGTCATCAACTTTGACTAGGGTACGGGCCGTTCCGCCCCCGGGCCCGTCACCCCCAGGACTCGCCCCGCTCCAGCGCCACCAGCTCGAAGGCCGTCTTGCCGTCCAGGGACTCGCGGACGATGTCGGCGTGGCCCGCGTGCCGGCCGATCTCCTCCACCAGGTGCAGCATCAGCCAGCGCATCGACACCACGCCCTCCTTCGGGAACCACGGCGCATCGGGGAGCGGGAAGGTGTCGTCGAGGCTCGGGACGCCGCGCACGAACTCCTCGGTCTCGCGGGCCACCCCGTCCCAGAACGCGAGCATCCCCGCGACCGTCTCGCCCTCCACGAGGCGGAAGCTGTCGGCCCAGGTCTCCTGCGTGCGGGCCTTCTCGTTGGGCTTCTGCTGGGCCATGCGCAGCCAGTTCAGCTCCGTCTCGGCGACGTGCTTGACGAGGCCGCCCAGGGTCAGCTCACTGGCGCTCGGACGGGCGTTCGCCTGCTCGTCGCTCAGGCCGATGACCGAACGGCGCAGGCCGCCCCGCTGGGCCTCGACGAAGGCGATCAGGGCGCCGCGCTCGTCGCCGTGGGCTTCCGCGCTGACGTGGGTGACCATGGTGTCCGCCTCTCTTGGGCCCGCTCCCGCGGGCTGTCCGGCGGGCCGTCCCCGCCGGGCCTCTCCGACACCACAGACGCTACGGAGCCTTGCGGTCAGGTTCTGTCCGCAAGGCTCCGCCGAAGAATGCGGGGAGATCAGCGAGAGGGGTACCGATCAGAACGGGAAGCGCGACCTGCCGTGCTGCACGGAGATCCACTTCTGGGTGGTGAAGACGTCCACCGTCGCGTCGCCGTTCAGCCGGCCGATGCCCGAGTGCTTCTCGCCGCCGAACGGCACGATCGGCTCGTCGTGCACCGTGCCGTCGTTGATGTGGATCATCCCGGTGTCGATGCGCTTGGCGAGCCGTACGCCGCGCCCGACGTCGCCGGTGTGCAGGGCACCGCTCAGGCCGTAGGGCGTGTCGTTGGCGATGCGTACGGCCTCTTCCTCGCCGTCGAAGGGCAGCACGATCGCCACCGGGCCGAAGACCTCCTGGCGCAGCACCGGGGAGTCGGCCGGCAGGTCCGTCAGGACCGAGGGGGCCACCAGGTTGCCGTCCGTGCGCCCGTGCAGCAGCGCCGTCGCCCCCGCGGCGACCGTCTGCTCCACGAGGGTCGAAACGGCCTCCGCCTGCGAGGAGTTGATGAGCGGGCCGATGTGGGTGGCCGGGTCGGCGGGGTCGCCCACCTTCAGCGTCGCGACCTTGGCGACGAACTTCTCGGTGAACTCCGCCAGCACGGAACGGTCCACGAGGATGCGGTTGGCGGCCATGCAGACCTGGCCCTGGTGCACGAAGCGGCTGAAGACGGCCGCGTCCACCGCGTAGTCGATGTCGGCGTCGTCCAGGACGATCAGGGCGCTGTTGCCGCCCAGTTCGAGGATCGAGCGCTTGAAGTTCGCCGCGCAGACCGTGGCGACGTGCCGGCCGACCGCGTCCGAGCCGGTGAAGGAGATGACGCTCGGCACCGGGTGCTCGATGAGCGCGTCGCCGATCTCGGCGATGTCCGTGATGACGACGTTCAAAAGGCCGCCCGGCAGGCCGGCGTCCTCGAAGACCTTGGCGACCAGGCTGCCGCCGAGGACGGGGGCGTTCTGGTGGGGCTTGAGGACCACGCCGTTGCCCAGGGCGAGCGCCGGGGCGACCGACTTGATCGACAGCAGGAAGGGGAAGTTGAAGGGGCTGATGACGCCGACCACGCCCACCGGGACGCGGTACAGGCGGTTCTCCTTGCCGTCGTCCGGCGACGGCAGGATCCGGCCCTCCGGGCTCAGCGCGAGATGGACCGCCTCGCGCAGGAACTCCTTGGTGAGGTGGATCTCGAAGGCGGCCTTGAGCCGGGTGCCGCCCAGCTCGGCGATGATCGCCTCGGTTATCTCTTCCTCGCGGTCCTCGACGATCCGCAGCGCGCGCTCGAACACCGCGCGCCGGGCGTAGGGGCTGGTCGCGGCCCAGTCCGTCTGCGCACGCTCGGCGGCACGGTAGGCCTGGTCGACCTCGTCGGCCGTCGCGACCGTGATGGACGCCAGCTTCTCCCCGTCGTACGGATTGAAGTCGATGATGTCCCAGGAGCCCGACCCGGCCTTCCACTCCCCGTCGATGTACTGGTGAGCCAGGTCAGCGAAAAAGGACATGAGACGGACCCCTTGCCGCGGCAGCAGACGGCCGCAAACGGAAGCAGACACCTGATCTCACGTCATAGTACTTATGTTTCAGGTGAGTTGGAGTAGACCACGCAGAAGATCCCGGCTTCCGACCGGATCGGGGCTGTCCTTGTGCAACTGGGCCACCACGCGCTCGTACTGGGCGACTTCCTCGGCCTTGTCGAGGTAGAGCGCGCCGGTGAGCTGCTCCACGTACACGACGTCGGAGAGGTCGGACTCCGGGAAGCTCAGCATGGTGAAGGCGCCGCTCTCGCCCGCGTGCCCGCCGAAGCTGAACGGCATGACCTGGAGGGTGACGTTCGGCCGCTCGGAGATCTCGATGAGATGTTGGAGCTGACCCCTCATCACTTCCCGGTCGCCGTAAGGGCGTCGCAGCGCCGCCTCGTCCAGGACGCAGTGGAAGCGGGGCGCGTGCTCGGAGATGAGGAGCTTCTGGCGCTCCAGGCGCAGCGCGACGCGGCGCTCGATCTCGGCCTTGCTCGCGCCCTTCATGCCGCGCGCCACGACGGCGTGGGCGTACGCCTCGGTCTGCAACAGGCCGTTGACGAACTGGACTTCGTAGACGCGGATGAGCGAGGCCGCGCCCTCCAGGCCGATGTAGGTCTGGAACCAGCCCGGCAGGACGTCCGAGTAACTGTGCCACCAGCCCGTGAGGTTGGCCTCCTTCGCCAGCGAGAGGAGTGCGCCGCGCTCGGTCTCATCCGTGACCCCGTAGAGCGTCAGGAGGTCTTCGACGTCCCTGGACTTGAAGCTCACCCGTCCCAACTCCATGCGGCTGATCTTCGATTCGGATGCGCGGATCGAGTACCCGGCCGCTTCGCGGGTGATGCCTCGGGACTCCCTGAGCCGCCTCAGCTGCGAGCCCAAAAGGATGCGCCGTACCACCGAGCCGCTCGACTCGCCTGCGGTCACTTCGCTCAATCCTCCCCATCGACTGGAAGCCAGCAGTCTGCCATTAAACGCTCCGGGCCGTACACGTCCGGTTACAGAAACGGAAAGCCTTCGAAAGCGCCCCACAAGAAGTCGTAGGAAGAAATGGGCAAGAAGCGGCACGGGAGCGCCCAAGTCCGGCGCGTGCACGTGCATCTGCCCTTGCATCTGCTGTACGCATTCGGAACCATGGTCCGCGCGCCACCGCTGCACCGACCGCACCATCGGCGACCGACCGCGCCACCGCTCCATCGCTATGACCGCGAAACCGGGGAGTGCCTCGCATGGGGACGAATGGATCGACCATGCTCGAGCCGTTACGGCAGGGGCTACCCCCGATCGACCCCTCGGCAGTCTCCGACGCGGCATCCGTCGCCCTCCCCGCCCGCTACGAAGCGGTGGGCAGCGCACGGCAGTTCACCCGGAACACGCTCGGCCAGTGGGGCATGGAGGAGAGATTCGACGACATCGCGCTCGTCGTCTCCGAACTCGTCACCAACGCGCTGCGTCACGCGCTGCCCGCGGACACGCCGCGCGACCGCCAGGAGCCGCCGGTGCGGCTGCACCTGATGCGCTGGGCGTCCCGTCTGGTGTGCGCGGTGCGCGACCCCAGCGACGACAGCCCGGTCACCCGCGAAACCGACGACGACTTCTCGGCGGAGTCGGGCAGAGGCCTGTTCCTCGTCGACTCCTTCAGCGACAGCTGGGGGTGGCACCCGCTCGCCGGCGCGCTGCGGGGCAAGGTCGTGTGGGCGCTGTTCCGGCTGGGGTGAGGCGGGGCTTGTGTGGCGGGGCCTGTGTGGCGGGGTTTGTGAGCCGGGGCCTGTGAGGTGGGACTTGTGAGCCAGGGCTTGCGAGGCGGGCTGGTGGGGCGGGGTTTGTGTGGCGCGGCCGGGTCAGGGGTCGCGCGGGCCAGCTTCGCCTGGGGTGAGTCTGCGCGCGGGCGAGCTTTGCCGGGGTGAGTCTGCGCGCGGGCCAGCTTCGCCCGGGGTGAGTCTTCGCGCGGGCTGCGGTGCGGCGGCCGTCGGCGTGTGCGAGGGCGGTGGCTATCCGCCCACCAAGTGGTCGAACTCCCCGTCCTTCATCCCCAGCAGCATCGCCTCGATCTCCGCCCGCGTGTAGACGAGCGCCGGGCCCTCGGGAAACCGCGAGTTGCGTACGGCGACATCGCCGCCCGGCAGCTTCGCGAACTCCACGCACGAGCCCTGCGAGTTGCTGTGCCTGCTCTTCTGCCAGACCACACCGTGAAGCTCCGTGGCCGCCATGCCGTTAAACGCGTGGTGCACAGGTCGCTCCCCGGTCGTGCAGTGCCAAGTGTGGCCTTAGATGCAGTGGTCAACTGTCCCGGATCATAGCTGTGTTCACATGCGGATGCATGGGCAGATGCACGTGCACGCGCGGTGTTCCCTTGGTTACAGGCTTGTCAGCACCCGTGCCCGTAGCCGCCAAGAGCCGTACGTGGGCCGGTCAGAGACCGCGCGGCGGTCCGGCCGGAATCCGACCCACAGGCCCGTCGGCGCCTGCCCGCGCCTGCCCCAAAGTCCGTATGACATGCGAACACCGACCCCCGTCCATGATCTTCCGTGCCGTCGTCCGCGCCGGACCGTCCGGATCGAAACCCTCGTGTACCAGGAAGAGACGCGTACCGCGCCCCAGGTGTTCCCTCGTCCATGTGATCGTCCGGTCGGCAAAGTTGGCCGGATCGGGGTCGCCGGGTGCGCGGGTGCGGGTGCGCGGTTGCGCGGGTGCGCGGGCCATACGACGGGACCGGCCTCCCGCGGCACCTTGCGGTGCTTCGGGAGGCCGGGTTCGGGGGGGCGGGTTCGGGGGGCCGGGTTCGAGGGCCCCGACTCGGGGGCGGCGAGGTCTCGGTCAGCGGGGTGGGAGAGGGCCGGACCGCCGCGCCGCCGTCAGCGCTTGCCGAAGCGGCGTTCGAAGCGCTCTACGCGGCCTGCGGTGTCCATCACGCGGGCCGTCCCCGTGTAGAAGGGGTGGCTCGCGGACGACACCTCGACGTCGATGACGGGGTACGTACGGCCGTCCTCCCACTCGACCGTCTTGCCGCTGGTCGCGGTGGAGCGGGTGAGGAAGGCGAAGCCCGCGGCCTTGTCGCGGTAGACGACGGGACCGTACGGCGGGTGGATGTCGTTGCGCATGGTCAGCGCTCCTCTCGGAAGTCGACGTGGCGCCCGGCCGCGGGGTCGTACTTGCGCAGCGTGAGGCGGTCGGGGTCGTTGCGGCGGTTCTTGCGGGTCACGTACGTGTGGCCCGTGCCGGCGGTGGACCGGAGCTTGATGACGGGGCGGAGTTCGTTGCGAGCCATGTGGTCAGTATATGGAAATGACTCCCATGTTCAATAGGGAGTGCCGTTCGTCGACCGAGATGTGCGTCACCTTGTCCGCCCACCGGCGGGTTTCCGTCGCTTCGACCCCGACGTCCGGCGCAGGCGGTACTGGCTGCCGGGCGAGGGGCGGTACGTGCGGTTGCGGCTCAGCGCGAAAGGGGTCAGGGCCCGGTACGCCGTGCGGCGGGCCGAACTGATGGCAGCCGTTCGCCGGCCCGGCACTCCTGACGTCGAACGGCTTGCCCTGCTGCGGGAGTTGGCTTGGAGGCCGCGCGAAGCCAGCGCGACGCGAGTTACGCAATCGGGACGGCGTCGACGGGCGTCCGCGCGGATACGGGGGGTCGGGCTGTCGAGGGTGTAGTTGCGTGAGCAAGTCCCCCTGGTAGCTTGGCGCGCGATTTGACCGGGGCAGGGCACCGGCAACGCCAGGCTTTCTAGGGGGACTTCAAGTGCGTACGTACGTCCGTCGTATCCGTCACGTCCGTAGTGTCCGTCGTGTTCCGCGTCTGCGGGCCGGAGCCGCCGTGGTGGGGCTCGCGGCGGTGCTCGCGCTCGCCGGGTGCAGCAGTGACGACGGTGACGGTGGGAGCGGGGGTGGGAGCGGGGGTGGGGGCGGTGGCGGTGGCGGCAAGAAGGACCGTGGGGTCGCCGGTTCCGGTGGCTCCGACGCGTCGGATTCGGGCGGTTCGAACGGAGGATCCAGTGCGAAGGGCGGCAGCTTGGAAGGTACGTGGGTCGCTACGGCCGACGGGAAGCCGCTCGCTCTCGCCATCACCGGGACGACGGCCACGCTGCTCGGCGAGGACGTGCTCTGCAACGGCACCGCGGGCGGCAAGGCGGGCTCGCGGATGCTCGACCTGACGTGCCCGAAGGGGAACTCGGACCGTACGACGGGGCGGGTCGAGTCCGTGGACGGCAAGTCGATGAAGGTCGCCTGGGAGGGGGCCGGTCAGGACGAGTTCTTGAAGACGGAGGGCGGGAAGCTGCCCGAGGGGATGCCGACGGCGGGGATGCCGCAGTCCTGAGCTTGGGGGCGTCCGGCGGGTCGTCTTGGGCCGGGGCGCCTTTTGTTCGGCTGTGGGGGCGGGGTCGCGGGGGTATGTACGTACTCGCTATCCCTGCGCCACGCCTCAAGAACAAAGACGCCACAGCCCGCTCAGTGCTCCGTGCGCACATACCCCCGCGCCCCCTCCGGCGCGTACGCGGGTGCGGCCCGGTGGGGCCAGCGGGGCTGGGGCCTCGGTGGTGGGACTTCGGCGGTGCGGCCTCGGTGGTGGGGCCTCGGTGGTGGGGTTTCGGTGGTGGGGCCTCGGTGGTGGCGGGTGCCCTGGGGCTGGGCGAGTGCGGCCCGGTGGGGCGATGCGCTGTGGCCGATGGCCCCCGGCCTGGGCGGGTTCGCTGCGTCGGGGCTCTCAGCGGGGTGCGGGGCCCTTTGGGTTCTGCGGGTCGTCCTTCGTGTCCGGGGCCTTGGTCGAGCCCTTTGCCTCTGAGCCGTCCACCAGCATCGGTGGGGGTGTCGTGTCCAGGGCGTCGGACAGTTCGCCGAGGGTCTCCAGGAGCAGGCCCGCTCCCCTGCGGACCACCCGGTCGGGGACGCCCTCGCCGTCCCACTCGTCCAGGGCCGTGCGGACCGCCTCCCACTTGGGCACGCGGCGTTCGCGTACCGCCTTCGCGCCCTGCTCCGTCGACTTGCGCAGCGCCTCCGCGAGGCGGGCCGCGGCCGGTACGGGGGTCGCGCCGCGTTCCGGCAGGTGGGCCTCCATGAGCATGGCGACGCGGCCCAGTTGGGCGAGCGCCTCCTCCGCGTCGGCCGCGGCGGCGCGGGAGACGCCGCGGTGGCGCACCGGCTCGTTCTCGGCCCGGCTCGCCGCCTCCTGCCAGGCGACCCTGGCGTCGCGGGCCTCCAGCAGCGCCTCCCGCACGTCGGGGCAGGCCTTGCCCGCCGGGTGGGCGTAGTGGTCGACGACCGCCGCGGCGTAACGGCCGTCCGCGACCAGCCAGTCGGCGAGGCGGGTGCGCAGGCGCGGGGTCTCCCAGGCGGGATAGACGGCGTACGCGATCATCGCGAGGATGCCGCCCACCAGGGTCAGGACGACGCGCTCGGGGACGGTCTGTGTCCACTGTTGCCCGCCCATGCCGAGCAGGAACACGACGTACGCGGCCACGCAGGCCTGCGCCGCCACCTGGCCGGTGCGCATCAGCAGGTACATCAGCCCGGCGCAGAGCACGGCCAGCGCGGCGGACAGGCCTGTTCCGGGGTCGGCCAGCTGGACCAGGCCCGTGGCGAGCGCGACTCCGACGAGGGTGCCGCCGAAACGGGCGACGGCGCGGGAGTACGTCTGGGAGAAGTCAGGGCGCATCACCATGACCGAGGCCATCGGCGCCCAGTAGCCGTGGCCCAGTGGAAGCAGGGTCCCGAGGAGATAGCCCGCGGCGGCCACGGCGGTGACACGGATCGCGTGCCGGGTGACCGGCGAGTCGTGCCGGAAGTCGGCGCGGACGGCACGGA
Organism: Streptomyces sp. NPDC040622; assembly: GCF_055593965.1. Lineage (NCBI taxonomy): Bacteria > Bacillati > Actinomycetota > Actinomycetes > Kitasatosporales > Streptomycetaceae > Streptomyces > Streptomyces sp. NPDC040622. The sequence continues at coordinate 101,612 of NZ_JBVIXD010000003.1, forward strand.
GGGCGGCCGGCACGAGCGCGAAGAGGGTGGGGCGGAGGAGGGGGATGGGGGCAGGGATGGGGGCGGGGGTGGTGGGCGTGGGCGTGGGCGTGGGCGTGGGCGTGGTGGGCGTGGGCGTGGTGGGCGTGGGCGTGGTGGGCGTGGGCGTGGTGGGCGTGGGCGTGGTGGGCGTGGGCGTGGGGGTGGGATGGGTTTCGGGTCCGGTGTCGGGCTGGGGCGGGGGTGGGGTGCTGGGTCGGGGGTGGATGGGGGTGTCCTGGGGCTCGAACGGCCGGGTGGGGGTGGATCCGGGCCTCGCCCTCTCGTCGTCGGCTTCAGCGTTCGCCGGAGCGGTGCCGGCTTCTCCACCCGATGGGGTGGGGGCGGCTTCTGCTCCTGCCGGGGCAGAGGCACGTCCGGTCCCCGAGAGGGCGTCGGCGCCCGCACGGCCCGGCCCGGCAGCTGCTTCGGCGTCGTCGTCGGCTCCAGTACCCCGCCGGATGTCCGCGGCTTCGGCACCCCGCCAGCTGTCCCCGGCGTCAGACCTCACCAGGGGCACGGCCGCCTCGGCGCCGGTCGGAGGCGGGGGCGGGGTCGGCTCGGCGCCGGGCAGCGGTGGGGCTGCCTCGGTTTCCGGCTGAGGCACGGCGGCCTCGGTCCCAGGCACACCGGTCCGCTCCGCACCGGTCCCCTCCGCACCGGTCCGCTCGGCTCCCGGCCGGGACGTGGTCGGCCCTTCCTCCGGCGGGGTCGCCGCCCCGGGCCCCGGCATGTCCGACCCCAGCGGCGTCGCCGTGTCGTGCGTCGGTGCGTTCTGCGTGTTGCCCGCTGTCTCCAGGACGTCTCTGAGGAGTGCGCCCAGGCGGGTCGCCGCGCGGTACGCCGGGCCCGTCAGGATCGCGCCCGTGTCCGGGGTCTTGAGCGCGGCCAGCGCCGCCGGGGGGATCTTGACCGGTTCGCCGTGCCGGATCGCCCGGGCCGCCGCGTCCAGGACCGCGCCCGCCGCCGCGAGGAGTTCGCGTACGCGGTCGCGCTCCTTGCCCTCCGGCGGGACGCCCACCGCCGGGTCGGCCAGGGAGGCGAGGACCGGGCGGATGCGTTCGGCGACCCCTCGCGCGCCGTGCAGTTCCGCGGGGCGGCGGCGGGCCTGGCGCGGGGTGATCGTCGCCGCGTCGCGCGCCGCCATCAGGGGTTCGGGGTCGAAGGGGGCCACCGGGTCGTGGCGGAGCCTGCGGGCGTAGTCCGCCTCGGCAGCCAGGGCGTCGGCCAGGGCGTCCCGGTGGGCGCCCCATCTGCGTACCGGAAAGAGGATCACCAGCGCCGCCTGGACGCAGCCGCCGACGATCATCATCGCCGCGTGGCCCGCCGCCGCGCCGACCGACGTGGGGAGCGTGACCGTCACCAGCATGATCGCGACGTTGGACGACGCGATGATGCCGACCGTCGGGCCCGCCGCCCAGCTCAGTCCCGCCAGGAAGGTCCAGAGGCAGAGGAGGGCGAGGAAGAGGAGCAGGTGGGCGCCGGTGAGGTAGCCGAGGAAGGTCGAGACGGCGAGGCTCGTGCCGGAGGCCAGGGCGAGTTCCGGGCGGGGGCGCCAGCTGCGCTGGAACGTGGCGATGGCCGCCTGGAACGCGCCGAACGCCGAGCTCGCGGCCACCGCGGGGCCGAAGAGGGTGAGGCTGACGCCGATGATGATGGCGAGGCCTGCGGCGCCGCGCAGGGCGACCAGGGGTTCCAGGCGTTTGCGCTCGACGGTCAGACCCGAGCGAGCTGTCTCTTTCAGCGCGCGGAGCCAGGTCACTCTGTGATGATACGGGGCATATCGGGCGGGGTGGCGTCGGGGGAAGCGGAAGCTGGAGCTTGGAGCTTGGAGCTGGAGATCTAGAGGGCTCCGGGGCTCCGGGGGTTTTCGGGCTCGGGGGTTTCGGGGCTCTGGGTGTTTCGCGGCCGCGGGGTCCCAGGGGGCGCTGGGGCGCTCACGTCGACGCGATGCGCCGCCCGCGTGCCCTCAGGGCAGTGCCGGGCCCCGCCTCCCAGGGGCGACCCGTGCCCGGTCCGCCGCCGCCGTGCCGTGGGCCCAGCCCTCGCCGTCCGTCACGCCCCGCACCCGTGTCGTGGTCGTCTCGGGGAACATCCGCTCGGCGCGGTCCGTGACGGCGACATCGCGTGCGGCCAGGACGGGGAGCAGGGATGCCGTGTCCCGCGCCTCCCGGCCCGCCTCCGCCACCGCGTGGTCGCCGGCCTCGGCCAGGCGGCCGCCGATCCGGTGCGCGTACGCCATCAGGAACGACTGCCGGAACGTCTTCGTGCGCTTGCGGCCCGCCGCGCGCTGCCCCGCCTCCGCCTTGGTCATCGCCGCCGTGCCCTGCACCAGGAGAGAGGTGTGGAGGAGTTCGACCGACTCCAGGTCCGCCTCGAAGCCGACCACGGTCGAGAAGCCGTACGCCTCGTTCCAGACGGCGCGGCAGTGGTTCGCCCCGGCGACGGCGTCGAGGAGGATCGCCTTCGCCGTCTCGTACGGGGCGTCCACGCCGATACGGCAGGCGCCCGGCACGTCCTTCGCGTGCGTGCGGGCCGCGAGCAGCGCCTCGTCCAGGGAGTGGCGGGCCATCAACTCCTGCGCCTTGGCGGTGAGCGCCTCGGCCTCCTCCGGGTAGCCGGTCGCCTCGGCCTTGGCGAGGAGAGCGCGGATGCGGGTGAGCGTGCGGGGCTCGCCCTCGGCGGGGGCGGGCACGGTGTCGCCGGGCGGTGGGCCGACCGGTTCGATCGGGGGAAGGCGCAGGAGCACGCGGTACAGCTGGAGGTGGACGGTGGCCCGGGTGAACCGGTCCTGGCCCGCCACCGGCTCCTCCCCGGCCTCGATGTCCGTCAGCTGGGCCGCCCAGCGCGGCGGCAGGTGGGCGTAGCCGCCGGTCTCCGTACGGATCAGGGACGCGGTCAGGCGTAGGTGCGGGTCCTCCAGGTCACGGCGTACGAGACGGATCACGTCGGCGGGCTGCCAGCCGTGCCGCCAGGCGCGACGGAGGTACTCCTCACCGCGCAGGCGCAGGTCCCCGTCCGCCTCGGGGGCGGCCGCGAGCAGGGACGCTCCGGTGTCCAGGCCGTCGTCACCGTCGCTGTACAGCGCCGCCGCGAACGCCTTGTCGATCACCGAATCCATGGGACAAGGGTATGAGGCGCGGGTGGGTACGAGGTGCGGGTGGGTACGAGGTGCGGGTGGGTACGAGGTGCGGGGCCCGTCCGGTCGCCCCCGTTCCCCGTCCGGTCCCGCCCGTTCCCCACCCGTTCCCCGCCCGGTCCCGTCCGGTCCCGTCCGGCCGCGGTGCCCGATCGTTGTCGGACGGGCCCCGGGGTGACCCCGGGGGTATGGCTGGCCCTACCCCCTTACGCCCTCCAGTGGTCGTGTGCGCGTCGAGGCGCGGCGGTTGGGTTGGGGCATGAGCGAAACCGCCGAAGCCGAACCTTCGTCAACTGCCGTACGCCTCACCGGTGTCCGCCGCCTCTACCGCGACGTCGCTGCCCTCGACGGCGTGGATCTCGACGTGCGGGCCGGGTCCTTCGTCGCCGTCATGGGCCCCTCCGGGTCCGGGAAGTCCACGCTGCTGCAGTGTGCCGCCGGGCTCGACCGGCCGACGTCCGGGTCCGTGGTGGTCGGCGGGACCGAGCTGATGGAGCTGGGCGAGCGGCGGCTCACGCTGTTGCGGCGGGACCGGATCGGGTTCGTCTTCCAGGCGTTCAACCTGCTGCCCTCGTTGACCGCCGCCCAGAACGTCGCGCTCCCCCAACGGCTCGCCGGGCGCCGGGTCTCGCGCACGGAGGTCCGCGAGGCACTCGGCCGGGTGGGGCTCGCCGACCGTGCCAGGCACCGGCCCGGCGAACTGTCGGGCGGGCAGCAGCAGCGGGTCGCCCTCGCGCGGGCGCTGGTCAGCCGCCCCGCCGTCCTCTTCGGCGACGAGCCGACCGGGGCGCTGGACACGGAGACCAGTCGTCATGTCCTGCTGCTTTTGCGGGAGTTGGTGGACGGCGAGGGGCAGACCGTCGTGATGGTCACCCATGATCCGGTGGCCGCCGCGTACGCGGACCGGGTCGTGTTCATCGTCGACGGGCGGGTGGCGAGCGAGCTGGGGGCGCCGGACGCGCGTGAGGTGGCGGCGCGGATGGCGGAGCTGGCGGCGCGGGGGCGCACGGCGGGGCGGGGCCGCGTGTCGGAGGTGGCGGGGCGATGATGATCCTTCTTGCCTCTCTCCGGGCCCGGTGGAGGAGCCTCCTCGGCGCCTTCGTGGCCGTCACCCTCGGCGTCGGCCTCACCGCCGCGATGGGGCTCGGGCTCGACGCGAGCCTGTCGGCGCCGGAGCGGGCGCCCGTGCGGTTCGCCGGGTCGCCCGTCGTCGTGATGGGGCAGGACACGCTGACCGTCCCGGTCCGGCGCGGCCCCGACGTCATCCGCGTATCGAAACCGCTCGTTCATCCACAGCCTGTGGATACCGAACTCCTGCGCGAGCTCCGGCGGCTCGGTCCCGTGCGGATCGACGGTGACGCGCGGGGCGGGCAGGGTGCGCGGGGCGGGCAGGGTGCGCCGGACGCCGTCGGGGTGGACGCTCCCGCGCGGGTCGTACGCGAGGTGGTCGGCGGGCGGGCCCGCGTCCTGACCGGTGACGACCGCAGGCTCGCGGACCCGGGAACGGCACGGGACGCCGAGGCGCTGGTGGCCGTCAACTCCTTCCTCGGCACGGCGGGCGGAGTGGCCGCCTTCGTGTCGGTGTTCGTCACCGCGTCGACGTTCGCCTTCGTCGGGGCGCTGCGGCGGCGGGAGTTCGGGCTGCTGCGGATGGCGGGGGCGACGCCGGGGCAGGTGCGCAGGCAACTCCTGGGCGAGGCCCTCGTGGTGGGGGTCGCGGCGTCCGTCGCCGGGTGCGCGCTGGGGGCGTGGGGCGGACCCGTGCTCGCCGACGCGCTGGTGGCGGCGGGTGTCGCGCCGGACTGGTTCGAGGTGACCGGCACGGTCTCGCCGCTCTCCTGGCCCTGCCAACTCGCCTTCTGGACCGGCCCGTTCGTCGCCCTTGCCGGAGCCTGGGCCGCCTCGCTGCGGGCCGGACGCGTCAGCTCCGTCGAGGCGTTGCGCGACGCGTCCGTGGACAGCGGGGTCATGCCGTGGAGCCGGCGGATCGTGGGGGCCCTGCTGCTCGCGTGCGGCATCGGGCTGCTCGTCCGGGCGCTGGGCACGGACCCGTCCGCCCTCCTGAAGCGCAAGACGTACACGACCCAGCCGATGATCCTGATCACCGCGGCCGCCGCGCTCGCGCCCCTTCTCGTACGTCCCCTCGTACGCGCCCTGCGGCTGCCGGGCGCAGTCGGCTCGCTCATCCGCGAGAACTCCGCCGCCTCCGTGCGCCGCACCGCCGCCGTCGCCGCACCGGTCCTGGTCACCGTCGCCCTCGCGGGCAGCCTGCTCGGCTCGGCGCAGACGGTGAGCGGCGCGAAGGCCGCCGAGGCCCGGCAGCACGTCCGCGCCGACCTCGTCGCCACGGGACCGGACCTGGGGAAGGTGCGGGTCCGGGACGTGCCGGGGGCCGCGGCCGTCTCCCCTTCCGCCTCCACCGCCGTGTTCGTACGGGAGGAGGGCAGCGCCCTCGTACGCTCCGAGGCACGCGCGGTGAGCGACCCGGCGGCGCTGGTGGCCACGTCCCGGCTGCCGGTGGTCGCGGGCGACGTGCGCGACCTGGACGACCGGTCGATCGTCGTCAACGAGGAGTGGGAGGAACGGCGGGTCGGCGAGCGCGTCGACGTGTGGCTCGGCGACGGCCGGCCCGCCCGGCTGCGGATCGTGGCGGTCCTCGCGCGCGGGACGGGGGACAACGGTGCGTACGTCACCGCCGCGAACGGGCGGGCGGCTCCGGTGGACCGGATCGACGTACGCCTGACGGACGGGGCCCGCGCCGACGCGACGTCGGCGGCACGGGCCTCTGCCGCACTCGCGTCCGCCGCGCATTCGCCCGCCGCGCATTCGCTCGCCTCGAACGCATCCGCCTCGAACGGCGGCGAGGTGCGCACCGCCGAGGAATGGCTGGCCGCCACGCACCCGAGCACCAAGGCCCAGACGCGCCTGGGCCTGCTCATGCTCCTCGACATCTCCCTGGTCTACACGGGCATTTCGCTCGCGAGCACCCTGCTGATGTCCCTGTCCGTACGCCGCACCGAACTGCGCTCACTGCGGCTCGCGGGCGCCACGGGCGGACAGGTGCGGCTGGTCGTGGCCGGCGAGGCGCTGGTGGCCGTGACGGCAGGCGCACTGCTCGGCCTGTCCGTCACGGCACTCAACCTCGGCGCACTCTCCGCGGCCCTGGCGCGCCTCGCGGTGCCGACGGGGGTGTCGATCCCGTGGGACGCGCTCGGGGTGAGCGCGGGGGCGTGTGCGGTGGTGGCGGTGTGGGCGGCGGTCTGGGGAGTGGGGGTGAGGGACGGCAGGCGGGGGTGAGGGCGCAGGGAGGAGAGGGTGGAGGGGCATGGCGGGCGGGTGCGGACGCGGTTCGAGAGGCGAGGGCTCCGGCCAGCGGAGCGCTCGCGGGTGGTGGGGCGGCCGCGTCGAGCCTGCGCACGGGCTGCTGGGTGAGTGTCGGCGGGGAGAGGGGGCTCGGGGCGGCCGGGTATCGGTGGCGAGACGGTTCACTGGCGGATGGCCACCGGCGGCAAGACAAGTCCCGGCCGCCGGACACCGGCAACGAGACGATCCACGGACCGCCGGACACCGACGCCGAGACGAACCACGGGCCGCCGGACGTCGGCGGAGAGACGAACCACAAGCCGCCGGACACCGACGCCGAAACGAACCACGGGCCGCCGGACACCGGCAAAGAGACGAACCACAAGCCGCCGGACACCGACACCGAAACGAACCACGGGCCGCCGGACACCGGCAAAGAGACGAACCACAGGCCGCCGGACACCGACGCCGAGACGAACCACGGGCCGCCGGACACCGGCAAAGAGACAGATCCCTGGCAGCTGGGCGTCGGCGGAGAGGAGTCGCGAGGTGGGTGGCCACGGCGGAGAGGCAGGTCACGAGCCGCTGGCCGCCGGCGGAGGGGCTGGGCGCGGAGGCCGGGCGCCCTCAGAGAGACAGGCCCGGTCAGCCGGTTGCCGGCGGAGAGGCTGGACGGCGGCGGCCGGGCGTCGACGGTCAGGCCGAGCGAGGGCGGCCAAGTAGCCCTGAAAAAAGCCTTCGGGGGACGAACACCCACGACCGGCTGCCTGCATCTCGGGCGGCCGGGCACCCGCCACCGACTGGCTGCCGGACATCCGGCCACCCTGCAAACCCGCGACCACCGGCCACCGGCCACCGACCACCGGTCAGCCGGACACCCACGAACCTTCGACCCTTTCGACCCTTTCGGCCCTTCGACCACCGGTCAGCCGGACGACCGCGACCCTTCGACCGCCGAGCGGACAGGCTGTGGCGCCTCTTCGGTTGCCGAACGGGCGCCGCATGCTCGCCTCCCGGAGGCCCCGAGGTGAGCCGATGTCCGCGACCGGGCCGCGCTCGGGCGACCGAGGAGGATGCCCGCCAACACCAGTGCGAGACCCAGCAGTTGGCGCCAGGTGAGGGACTCGGCGGCCAGGAAGGTTCCCAGCAGGACGCCAGTCACCGGGTTGAGGAGACCGACGAGTCCCACCGTTCCCGCGGGGAGGCGCCGCAGGCCCGCGAACCAGGCGGCGAAGGCCAAGGCCGTGCACACCACGGCGACGTAGACGAAGGCGAGCACGGCGGGGGCGTCCAGAGCCGGTGGCCGCCCCTCCACCAGGACGGCCGCGGGCATCAACACCAGGCCACCAGAGACAAGTTGCCACGATGTCGAGGCGAGCACCGGGACGCCGGAGCTCCACCGCTTGGCGAGCACGTACCCGAGGGACGACATGAGCATCGCGGCGGCCGACGCGAGGATGCCGAGCGGGTCGGCCGCCGCGCCGGTGAGCAGCATGAGACAGACCCCGCCGAGCCCGACGCCCGCTCCCGCCAGGTGCGCCGGGCGGGGGCGTTCGGCCAGCAACGGCCAGGCGATCACCATCATGACCAGTGGCGCGGTAGCCATGACGGTCGACGCGAGACTCGTCGGGAGCAGCTGGGCGGCAACGTAGACGAGCGCGAAGAAAGCACCCATGTTCAGGATGCCGAGGACGAGGGACTTCCACCACCACGAGCCGTGCGGCAGCCGCCGGGCCACGGCGAGGAGCAGCAGACCGGCCGGGAGGGCCCTGATCGCCGCGCCGTAGAGGGGGCTATCGGCGGGCAGGTACTCGTGCGTGACGTAGTAGTTCGTACCCCAGCCGACGGGGGCGACCGCCGTGATCAGCACCCACCGGAGAGCGGGTGCGGGAATCGCACGCGGATTAGCTTCCATGGAAGCTACTATGCCTTCCATGGAAGCTAAAGTGAACCCATGACCGATCCCTCAACCGACGCCGGAGCGTCGCCGCACCCCGACCACGTGGCCCGCATCCAGGCCGAATGGGCCAGGGAACGACCCGACGTCGACGTACGTCCACAAGGCACCATCGGGCGTCTGCACCGGCTCGGCGCGCTGCTCACCGAGCAACTCTGCGTGGTCTACCGGAGGTTCGGCCTGAGCGAGGGCGAGTTCGACGTCCTCGCGGCGCTGCGGCGCGCGGGCGACCCGTACGAGCGGGCGCCCGGCGAACTGGCCGCGCACACCATGGTCACGACCGGCGCGATGACCAAACGCATCGACCGCCTGGAACGCGCGGGCCTCGTCACGCGCCGCCGAGCGGCCGAGGACGGACGGGGCAGGGTCGTCGGACTCACCGAGGCGGGGCGGGAATTGATCGACCAGGCGTTCACCGAGCACATGCGCAACGAGCGGCGCCTGCTCGACGCGCTGTCCGCGCCGGAGGCGGCGCAGATCGAGGCGCTCCTGACGACGTGGCTGGGTCGGGTGGAATCACCGCCCCGCACGTGAACGCCCAGCGCCTCAGCTGTCGCCGCCCTCGTCGATGAGCCGCCGCACCTCGCGGTCGACCAGGCCGAGGCGGGCCTCGGCGACCAGCGGCACGGCGCGGCGCTGGCGGCGCGCCTCGTGCACGTCGATGTCGACCGTCACCAGTCCCGGCTCCCACTTGGGTGCCTGCGCGACGACCGTGCCGCGCGGGTCGACGACGCGTGAACCGCCCCAGAACGAGGCGCCGTTCTCGTTGCCGACCCGGTTCACGAAGATCACCCAGCACTGCAGCATGCGGGCGGTGTACGACAGCAGCGTCTCCCAGTACAGGCCCGTGTCCATGGCCTCCGGATCCAGGCTCGCCGCGCTGTTCGTCGGTACGACGATGACCTCGGCGCCGTCCTGCACGGCGAGCCACGGCAGCACGGGCTGCCAGGCGTCGTTGCAGATCAGGGTGGCGGCGCGGCCGTGCCCGCCGGGCAGGTCGTACGCGCGCAGGTGCTGCCCCGGACTGACGTGCTTGCGCTCCTCCCACGCGAGGTAGTTGGGGAGGTACAGCTTGCGGTGGGCGTGCAGGAGGCGGCCTTCCGCGAAGAACGCGGCGGTGTTGTACGCGCGCAGGCTGGTGTGCTCGTGGAGGCCGACGAGTGCGGCGGGGCCGTCCGGCTCCGTCAGGCGGAGCAGCCGCGGGTCGTCGCTCGTGATCGCCGCGTCTTTCTCCAGGCCGCCCAGGTGGTAGCCGTGCAGGCTCAGCTCGGGGAAGACGACGAGGTCGGCGCCCTGGGTCTTGGCCTGGGCGATCTGGTCCCTCGCGGTGTCCAGGTTCTGCCCGACGTCGCCCAGGGCGCAGTCGGTCTGCGCCAGCGCCACTCGCATGTGCCCGAGCCTGTCAGCGCGACCTCTGCCCCGCATCGCGGGGCCGCCCATCCGGGCGGGGGCTGCGTGGGTCCGCCTTGCCGTGCGGGTCCGCCGTGGCCGTTCGCGCAGTTCCCCGCGCCCCTGCAGACCCACCCACCGCTGGGGGACCGCACGCTTTGCGGGTGCGGGTCCGTCGTGGCTTGTCGCGCAGTTCCCCGCGCCCCTAAAAGCAACAGCCCGCCGCCCCCGCTCAAAGCGACACCCGCCGGCTCCGCACGAAGCGACACCCGCCGTCCCCGCCCAAAGCAGCAGCCCGCAGCGCACCCTCTCAATGCGACAGCAGGCCGCCCCCGTACCTGCAGAGCGACAGCCCGCCGCCCCCGTACCTACCCCTGAAGCACTCGCCCCTGCGAGCGGGGCTTGTCCACCACAGATGACCGGCAGCCGCACGCGCGCCCGAGGGGGCGCGGGGGTATGTGCGCACGGAGCACCGAGGAAACAATGGCGTCTTTGTTCGTGCAGCGGGGCGCAGGGATAGCGAGTACGTACATACCCCCGCGACCCCGCCCCCACAGCCGAACCCCAGGCGAGTCCGCCCCAGGCGCCCCGCCAGTGTCAGTGGTCGGTGCGAGACTCGCCGTATGGGTAGCCACCGGTGGATCATCGCGCCCGGAGAGGGGCAGGGCGTGGAGCTCGTCCCCCTCGGGGACGACGGGCTGCCCGCGGGCGGTGTCGTGCGGGAGCCCGACCTCGCCGAGGCCGTCCGCACGCGCCCGGACACGGCCCGGTGGGTCTGGCGGTCCACCGCCGGGATCTACCCCCGCCTCCTCGCCGCCGGCGTCCACGTAGACCGCTGCTACGACATCGAGGCCGCCGAGCTCCTCCTCCTCGGCCACGAGGGCCGCCTGGGGGAGCCCCGCTCCGCCGCGGCCGCCCTCGCCCGCCTCCGCAACGCCCCCGTACCCCCCGACCCCCCGCCCCGCGCCGCCGAGCCCGGCACCCAGGACTCCCTCTTCGAACCCCGCCCCGGCGGCACCGACGTGTCGGTCTCCGACCTCGTCGAGGTCCACGCCGACCAGCAGCGAAGACACGACGCCACCGACCGCCCGGGCCGCATGCGCCTGCTCACGGCGTCCGAGTCCGCCGGCATGCTCGTGGCCGCGGAGATGAACGCCTCGGGCCTGCCCTGGCGCGCCGACGTCCACCGAGACCTCCTGAACGAACTGCTCGGCGAGCGGTACGCGGGCCGCGGCGAGCCCCGCCGCCTCGCCGAGCTCGCCGACGAGGTGTCCGCCGCGTTCGGCCGCCGCGTCCGCCCGGATCTGGCCGCCGACGTCGTGAAGGCCTTCGCGCAGGCCGGCATCAAGGTGAAGTCGACCAGGCGCTGGGAGATCGAGGGGGTCGACCACCCCGCGGTGAAGCCCCTCATCGAGTACAAGAAGCTGTACCGGATCTGGACGGCGCACGGCTGGAGCTGGCTCCAGGACTGGGTGCACGACGGCCGCTTCCGCCCCGAGTACACGCCGGGCGGCTCGGTCAGCGGCCGCTGGACGACGAACGGCGGCGGCGCGCTGCAGATCCCCAAGGTGATCCGCAGGGCCGTCGTGGCCGACCCCGGCTGGCGGCTCGTGGTCGCCGACGCCGACCAGATGGAGCCGAGGGTGCTCGCCGCGATCTCCCGCGACCGGGGCCTGATGGAGGTCGCGGGCAGCGAGGAGGACCTGTACACGCGCCTGTCCGACCGCGCGTTCTCCGGCGACCGCGAGCACGCGAAGCTCGCGCTGCTCGGCGCGGTGTACGGGCAGACGTCGGGCGACGGCCTGAAGAACCTGGCCGCGCTGCGCCGCCGCTTCCCGCTGGCCGTCGCGTACGTCGACGACGCGGCGAAGGCGGGCGAGGAGGGCCGGCTCGTACGGACGTGGCTGGGCCGGACGAGCCCGCCCGCGGCGGGTTCCGGGGAGTACGACGAGGCGGGCATCCCACAGGAGGGACCGCCGACGGCCTCGGGCGGGGGTGCCGGACCGGCCGCGGCGGAGAACGAGTTCACTCCCGGGTACGCCTCGTCCAACGCCCGCGCCCGGGGCCGGTTCACGCGCAACTTCGTGGTGCAGGGCAGCGCGGCGGACTGGGCGCTGCTGATGCTGGCCGCGCTGCGGCGGTCGATCACGGAGGGCGGTCTGCGGGCCGAGCTCGTGTTCTTCCAGCACGACGAGGTCATCGTGCACTGCCCGGCCGAGGAGGCGGAGACGGTGGCGCTCGCCGTGCGCGAGGCGGGGGATCTGGCGGGCCGGATCGCGTTCGGCGAGACGCCGGTCCGCTTCCCGTTCACGACGGCGGTCGTGAAGTGCTACGCCGACGCGAAGTGAGACACGTCAGGCGCCGACAGCGGGGCACCGGAACACCGGGGTGAAGCACCGGAGCACCCACCGGCCACCGGCCACCGGCCACCGGCCACCGAGCCCACAAGGCCGGACGCCCGCCTCCTACTTCCCGTACTCCGCCAGCAACGCCCTCAGCTCCCCCACCACCTTGCTGTCCGTGCCGGCCAGCGCCCGCAGCGCCGCGCTCCACTGCTCGTACGCCTGCTCCTCGCACCCCGCCGAACGGAGCAGGAGCCCGCGCTGGTGACCGGCGAGGCCCGTCATGTGGGTGTCGCCGCGCTGTTCGGCGCGGTCGAGGAGGGCCACGCACTCCCGCGTCGCATCCCCGTCGCGGGAGAGCCCGCGCAGGGCGCGGACCAGGCCGAGGCGGGCCTGGGACGAGCTGTGCCAGTCCTCGTACTCGCCGTGCAGGCGCAGGCTCTCCTCGAAGTGCGCGAGCGCTGCGGCGGCTTCGCCGAGGGTGAGGTGGGCGTAGCCGATGTTGCAGTGGGCCGACTGGCGGATGACGGCATGCCCGAAGGCGTCCCCGATGGCGAGGCTGCGTTCGTGATGGGCGATGGCGGCGCGGGCGTCCGTGTGCTCGTACAGGTTGCCGAGGTGGCTGAGGGTGATCGCCTCGCTGAGCGGGTCGGCGAGCTCCTTGGCCAGGTCCAGGCTCTGGTGGAGGGCTTCGGCGGACTCGTCGTGGCGGCCGAGGCCTTCGAGGAGGAGGCCGCGGTTGCTGAGGCCTCGGCGTACGCAGGACACGATGCCGAGCGCACGCCACAGGGACAGTGCCTCGTCGTTCAGGGCGAGCGCCTCGCTGCTGCGCCCCAGCATGAACTGCAGGCCGGCGAGGTCGTTGAGGGCCTGCGCCTCGGCGGCGGTGTCGCCCTGGTGGCGGGCGGCGGCCAGGGCGCGCGCGCCGAGCGCGGCCAGTTCGGTGAGACGGCCGCGGCGCTGGAGGTACGGGAAGAGGCAGCGGACCAGGACGGGCAGCAGCCCGTCGGGGGCGGTGTGGCGCTCGGTGAGGGCGACGACGTTCGCGAGCTCGCGGTCGCCCCAGGCGAAGGCGGCCTCCGTGGTCAGGGGCGGGGACGCCTCGACGGCCCGGCCGGGGCGCGTGAGGTGGGGCGTGACGCCGCGCAGCCGGTCCGTACGGTCCAGACCCTCGGGCATGATCGCCAGGAGGGAGCGCCTGGCGGCCTCCGCGTACCAACGGAAGGCCTCGTCGACGACGTCCGCGGTACTGGCTGTTGCGGTGGTTCCGGCCGTTGCCGTGGTTCCGGCCGTTGCCGTGGTTCCGGCCGTTTCGTCGGTGGCCGCTGCCGCCTCCCTCGCGAAGTCGCGTACGAGATCGTGCGGTGTGTACCGGCCGTACGACGTCTCGTCGAGGAGCGCGACGTCGACGAGACGGTCGAGGGCCGCTCCGGCACGCGCCTCGCCGGTGCCCAACAGCCGCGCCAGGAGCGGCACTTCGTACGTGGGCAGGTCGAGCGCGCCGATCCGGGCGAGGGCGAGGGCCGCGTCACGGTCGGCCTCGCGGTCCGAGGTGCGCAGGGCGTCGAGGGCGACGGCGAGGGAACGGCGCACGCTCAGGTCGTCGTACTCCAGGTGCCGCAGCCGGCCACCGCTGACGGTGAGGAGTTCGGCGAGGGCGTCCGGGGTGAGGGCGCGGCGGGCCGCGAGGCGGGCGGCGACGATGCGCAGCGCGAGCGGGAGGCGACCCGCGAGGTCGACCAGGGCGTGCCCGGCGTCGAGTCCGGCGCGTCCGGAGACGGCGCGCAGGAGGGCGGCGCTGTCGCCGTAGGAGAGGAGTTCCAGCGGGAAGCGCGCCGCGCCGTCGAGGGCGGTCAGCGGTGAACGGCTGGTGACGACGACCGCGCAGCCGGGCCCCGCGGGCAGCAGTGGGCGCACCTGCGCGGCGGTCGCGGCGTCGTCCAGGATCATGAGGGTCCGGGTGGGAGCGAGCAGCGAGCGGAGCAACGCGCTGTCCGCGTCGGGCACTTCGGGATTCCCGTCGCTCCCGTCAATCCCATCGCCCCCGTCGCTCCCGCCACTCCCGTCGCTCCCGTGGTTGTCGGGGATGTGGCGGGGCTCGGCGCCGAGGTCGCGCAGGAGTGCGGCGAGGGCCTGACCCGGGGTGAGGGGGGTCATGCCCGGAGTCGCGCCGCGCAGGTTGACGTAGAGCTGCCCGTCCGGGAAGTCCTCCCGCAGCGCGTGCGCCACGTGCACGGCGAGCGCGCTCTTGCCGACCCCGGCCATCCCGGAGACGACGGCGACGCGCGCGCCTTCACCCAGGACGCCCCGGAGGTCCCGGACGGTGTCGTCCCGTCCGGTGAAGTGGGCCGGACCAGGCGGAAGTTGGGCGGGACGGGCGACGGAAACCGGCTGCCGCCGGGACGTGGAAGCCCGCGGCGAACCCTCACCCTCCGGGACCGCACCCCCGGAGGAGACGGCCTCCCCGGAGGAGACGGCCGCACCCCCGGAACGGACGGCCGCACCCCCGGAGGGAGCCGCGCCCTCTGCGGAAGCCGCACCGTCGGAACCGACCACCGTGTCAGAAGCGCCCGCCGCACCGGACACGCCCGTCGCACCGCACCCGACCGTCGCACCGGAGCCGATCGCCGCCTCGCGAGCAGCCGCCCCTCCCCCGAGCCGAGCCTCCCCCGCGGGCGCTTGCCCCTCCGCGACAGCATCGTCCCGGCCCGCACCCGCCGGCCCCCGCAGCACCTCCCCGTGCGCGTCACGCACCGCCGCCCCCGGTTCCACACCCAGTTCCTCGACCAGTCGGTGGCGCAGTTCACGGTGGACGGCGAGGGCCTCAGCCTGGCGGCCCGTGCGGTGGAGGACCAGCATCAGCTGGCGGTGGAAGACCTCGCGGAGGGGGTGTTCGGCGACCAGCGACGTCAGTTCGGGGGCGAGTTCGGTGAGTCCGGTGCCGAGTTCCAGTTCGGCGTCGTACCGCCATTGAAGGGCGAGGAGGCGGGCCTCTTCCAGGCGCGGTACGAGGGGGTGGCCGAGCAGCGAGTCCGGGAGGCCGCTCAACGGCGTACCGCGCCACAGTGCGAGCGCGTCCGTGGCGCAGGCGGCTGCCCGCTCCCAGTCACCCTCCGCGTGCGCGGCCCGCGCCCGTGCCACCAGACGCTCGAAGACCCGTACGTCCAACTCGCCCTCGTCGACGCGGAGTCGGTACCCCGGCGGCACCGCGTGCAGCCGTTGCGGGTCGTCGAGGAGGCGCCGCAGCCGGGTCACGTGGTTCTGCAGGGAGGCCTGTGCGGAGGCCGGCGGGAAGTCGCCCCACAGCGCGTCCTTGAGGGCGCCGAGGGAGACGACCCGGTCGGGTTCCAGCAGGAGCGCGGCCAGCAGGGCACGGCCCTTGGCGCTGCGTACGGGGTGCGGTTCGCCCACGGCGTCGTACACGGCGGGCGCCCCCAGCAGACCGAACCGGAGCCCGCACCGCTCGCTCACACCGCTCTCCCCGCGCTGTCCCGCCATGTCCCACGGTGTCCCGCGGCACGTGCCGCCGTACTGCCGCCGCACTGCTTTCGTACCGCCGACGCGCCGCGTCAGTACCGCTGACGCACCGCCGTCGCACGGCCGCGCAGGCGCGACCGTTGGCCACATGTTAGCGATCCGTTGGCGAGATCTGATCTGATCACGACATCGGATCTGGCCCGCCGGTACTCGCGCACAGCGCGTAGCTCGGGGGAGTGTGGCCGCCGCGGCCAGATCCGGGGGCAGAGAGAGCCCCGGTCGGCGGAGGTGACCGACCGGGGCTTTCGCCCTGCCCAAGGCCCAGGCCCAAGCCCAGGCCCAGGCCTCAGTCCCAAGCCCAAGCTCAGGCCCAGGCCCCGGCCCCGGCCCCGGCCCCGACCCAAGGCCCCGGCCCAGGCCTCACCGCCGGATCAGGACTGCCCGACGCGCTCCCGTTCCGACTCCACCGGCAGCCGCACCGTGAACAGCGACCCCTTCCCCGGCACGCTCTCCGCCGTCACCGTGCCGTCGTGCGCCTCCACCAGTTTCCGCACGATCGACAGGCCCAGTCCGCTGCCGCCCGTCGCACGGGTCCGTGACTTGTCGGCGCGCCAGAAGCGGTCGAAGACGTGCGGCAGGTCGGCGGGCGCGATGCCGGTGCCGGTGTCGGCGACCTCGACGAGGACCGCGTCGGCCGTGGTGCGGCAGCTGATGCGGACGCTGCCGCCCTCGGGGGTGTGGCGGACGGCGTTGGAGACGAGGTTGCCGATCGCCTGGCGCAGCCGCAGCGGATCGGCCGTGATCCACGGGTCGCCGTACACCGTCGCCCTGAGCCTCACCCCGGCCGCGTCCGCGCGCGCCTGGTGTGCCGCCGCCACCTGCTCGGCGATCTCGGCGGCGCGCACGGGATCGCGGTGCAGCCGCAGCGTGCCGGCGTCGGCGGCCGCCAGGTCCTGCAGGTCGTCGACGATGTGCTGGAGCAGCAGGGCCTCTTCGAGGAGCGAGGTGACCAGTTCGGGGTCGGTGTCGACGACGCCGTCCTCCGCCGCCTCGAGCCAGCCGCGGATGTTGGACAGCGGGGTGCGCAGCTCGTGCGCCACATCGCTGACCATGGCCTTGCGCTGTTCCTCCAGGGCCTTGCGGTGGGCCGCCATGTCGTTGAAGGCGGCGGCGAGTTGGCTGATCTCGCCCGCCGAACGGGTGGCCCGCTCCGGCACCGGTTCACTCGTCTCGCCCGCCTTCATGCGCCGCGTCGCGGTGGTGAGCGCGCGCAGCGGCCGGGTGAGGCGGGTCGCGGCGAGCGCCGTGATGGCGACGGTGACGGCGAGGACGGCGGCGGCGAGCCCGGCCAGGCGCACGGTGTTGGCCCGGGAGAGGCTGAAGCCCGGCGTGCTCCGGGTGCCGTCGGAGCTGGTGATGAAGAGCAGGGCGGGCGAGGAGACGTAGGGGCCGAGTTGTTCGCGGCGCGCGGTGTCGACGCAGGACGCGGTGGCGTCGGTGGTGGCGCCGGGACCGATCGCCCCGGATCCGCCGGGCAGCCCCGGGGCCTCGCGGCTCGGCTCCACGGGCGGGTACGTCGGGACGGCGGCGCCGACGGGCCTCGGTCCCGACCGTCCGTCCAGGTCGAGGCCGACCGGGACGGGATCGAGGCCGTGCCGCTTCAGGCAGGCGTCGGCGAGGGAGTTGAGCTTCATGAGGGCCTTGTGCTCGGTGTCGCTCGGCATGTCGAGCACGGGGATGCGGCACTGGGACTGCAGGAAGTCGGCGGGGTCGTGGTCGACCCGCACGGTCGGGCGCCCACCGGGGTTGATGACGACCTCGGGGGTCATGCCGAGCTTCGCCAGACAGGCCGCCCGGCGGTCGGCGGCCCGCCTGAGCTGCTTGCGTTCCGTTTCGGTGAGGCGGTAGGGACCGACCGCACGCGGGTCGATGCGGTCGGCGGTCGCGCTCCCGTCCCCCGCGCCCCCTTCCGTACGGCCCGGCGCGAGCGTCGAGTCGACGGCGAGGGGGTCGAGGACGGCGGAGGCGGTCGGGGGCAGCCCGGTGCGCCGGGTGTCGCCGTTCGCGGCGCCGTCCTTCTCCGCCCCCTTGTGCTCAGCCCCCTTGTGCTCCGCCCCGTGCTCAGCCCCCTTGTGCTCCGCCCCTTTCCGCTCCGCCCCGCCCTGCGCCGACCTCTCCTTGTCCGACGTGCCCTTGCCTGACTGCCCGTCGCCAGACTGGCCGGTGCCCGCCTGCCCGTCGCCTCGGCCGTCGCCTTGTCCGTCGCCTTGTCCCTCGTCCGACTTGCCGGAGTCCTTCGACGGGCCGCGCTTCGGAGGGGCCGACGAGTCCGCGATGACCTTGCGGTCCTGGGTGGTGAGGGCTACGCGGCGGCCGGTACGACGGGACAGTTCACGGACGGCCTCGTCGGCGCCCCGCCACTCCGGAGCGCTCGCGCCGATGCCGAGGAGCTTGTCGTAGATGTGCGCGTCGTCGGCGAGGACCTGGCCCTGCTCCTGCCGCAGCGCCCCGGTCGTGGTCTGCGCGGCGAGCCAGGTGGTCGCGGCGATGGACCCGATGGAGACGACGACGGACACGGCGAGCAGCCGGGCCAGCAGGCTCTTCCGGAGCGGAATGTCACGCGCCACGCCGCGCCGCCGCCCCACTCACGTCCGACCGCGCCGTCACCGCACCGGCGGGCCCCGCCCCCGTCAGCTTGTACCCCACCCCGAAGACCGTCACCAGGCGGTCCGGGCGGCGAGGGTCGCACTCGATCTTCTTGCGGAGGTTGAGGATGTGGACGTCGACCGTGCGGGCGGATATGTAACCGGACGAGCCGTGGATGCGGTCGAGCAGCTGGGGGCGGGTGAAGACCCGGTCCGGCTCCTCCGCGAGCACCGTCAGCAGGTCGAACTCGCCCGGCGTGCAGTCGATGTGCCGCCCCTCGACCGTCACCTCGTGCCGCAGCGGATCGACGACGAGGCCGCCGACGCGCAGGATCCGCCGGTCGGCGTCGGGCAGCGGCGGGTGGAAGCCGCCCGCGCGGCGCAGCAGCGTCCGCACCCGGGCCATCAGCTCGCGCGGGCTGTACGGCTTGGTGAGGTAGTCGTCCGCGCCCTGGTCGAGCCCCGCGAGCAGGTCGTCCTCGGTGGTGCGGGCGGTCAGCATCAGGACCGGCAGCCGGGTCAGCTCCGGCGGCCCGCCCCCGTCCCGCAGGCGCCGGGTGACCTCAAGGCCGTCGGTGCCCGGCATCATCACGTCGAGGATGAGCAGGTCGGGCGTCCTGCGCCGCACCTCGGCCAGGGCGGCGGCACCGTCGTGGACGACGGCGACCGCGTGGCCCTCGCGCTCCAGGTAGCGGCGGACCAACTCGGCCTGTTTCTCGTCGTCCTCCGCGACCAGGACAAAAGCGCACATGGCGTTGAGGATAGGCACGGCCCGTCCCGATCATGAGAGGCGGACGGGATCCGGACAGTGTCCTGACAGGATCCTCATAAGTGGCGGCCACACTGGCCGGCCCTCCCGGCGGGCCTCCCGAGAGGCCTCCCGGATGACCTCGCGGGTGGCCTCCGAAGACGTGTCGCTTCATTGGGAAGACGCGGCACTTCTTTGAGGAGACGCGTCACTTCTTTGAGAAGCCGCCTCCGTTGGCCGGGGAGACGTCCCCGTTGGTCCAGGCGTAGACCGTGTCCCCCTGGGTCGCGACCCGGTACTGGAAGTGGTCCCCGCACTCCGTACGGGAGGTGCGCGGCGTCCGGTCCGGCCACCACGGCGCGTCCAGCTCCGGTTCGCCGACCCGGGGTGCGCCCGGCGCGCAGACCGCGCCCCTCTCCTCGGTGGACGGCCCGCGCGTGAAGCGGATCAGCTTCGCGTCGCCGGTCGTCTTCACCTTCACCTTGACGTTCCTGGCGTCCGCGGGGATCCACGAGGGCAGCACGAAGGCCAGGTCACCCTTGGTGGGCGCGTCCGCCGCCGTGGCGAAGGCCTTCGTCTTCTCCTTGAAGACGTGCTCGCTGACGGCGTCCGGCATCAGCGAACTGTCCTTGAGCGCGGGCGCCGCGACGGCCACGGCACCGGCGGCCGCCAGGCACCCCACAGCAGTGAACACGACCGCACCGGTCCGCTTCCCGAACCCCCTGGACGACCCGGGAGAGGAAGACGAGACAGGCGATGAAGACGGGGTGGGCGATGAAGACGAGGCGGGCGAGGCGGGCGGCTTGGACTGCTCGGACGACTTGGACTGCTCGGACGGCTTGGACTGCTCGGACGGTCCGGACGATCTGATCAGCGGCATACGTCCAGTCTTCGGGCCGCCGCGCCCGATTCCGTACGGCCCGGGGACGAACATCCGCCTCTGCCCAAAGACAGAGGTCGCACCGCGCATCCGACTCAAGATGTACGCGGAGCACCGCACCATCTGTCCAATACTTGACGTTATGCCCCACCCCGCCCAGTCGGCCCACCCAGCGACCTCGCGCAGCTCCCCCTTCGCCCCGGGGCCGTACACGACCCGGGACCTGGTCCGCGCCGTCCTGGAGGCGCTGGCCGGCGGCGCCCTGCTCGTCCTCGCGTACTCGGGCACCACCAGCGCCGTCACCCAGCTGCCGCGCCCCGCGAAGATCGGTTACGGCGTCCTCGTGCTGGCCGCGCTCGTGGTCCGGCGACGCTTCCCGGTCGGGAGCCTGCTCGCGCTGGCCGGGCTCGCGGGGGCGATGCCGGCCACCGGGCTGCTCGTCGCGGTGGCCGTGTACCCGGCGGCACGGCAGCTGGCCGAGCCCCGGCGCCGGGTCGCCGTGCTGCTCACCGCGGCCGCCCTGACGATGCTCGTGGCGACGGCGACCGCGCGTCCCCTCGCCGTGGGCAGCTGGCAGTACGGGCTTGCGCTCGGGGCGATGCTCGCGGCCGTGACCGTCGTCGTGCCCGGCCTGGTCGGCACCGCGGCCGGGCAGCAGGACCGCCTGGTGCGGGCGCTGCGGGAACGTACCGCCGCGGCCGAGCAGGCGCGCCGCCTCGCCGACAGCGAGTCCCGCATCCACGAGCGTTCACGGATCGCCGCCGAGATGCACGACCTGGTGGGCCACCGGCTCAGCCTGATCTCCCTGCACGCGGGCGGCCTCGAACTGGCCCTCTCCCAGCAGGCCCCCGCGCTGCGCGGCGAGGCGACGATGCTGCGCAAGGCGACCCGGGACGCGATGAACGAACTCCGCGAAGTCCTCGGCGTACTCGGCCCGCTGGGGCGCGACACCGGCACGAACGCCCTCACCGACGCGACCGGCACCCGCCCCGACATCGAGGCCCTCGCGGCGGAGTCGCGGGGCGTCGGCATCCCCGTGACCCTCACCTGGCAGGGCCCGGACCTGGGCGCGGCGGACGGCCCCTCGGTGCGCAGGGCGGTCCACCGGGTCGTACGGGAGTCACTGACGAACGTGCACCGGTACGCGACGGGGGCCCCGGTCGCCGTGACCGTCACGCACACCGAGGCCGGGGTGGAGATCGTCGTACGCAACGCACCGCCGCCCGCACCGCCATCGGCGACGACCGGACTCGGCACCGGACGCGGCCTGGTCGGGCTGCGGGAGCGGGTGGCGCTGCTCGGCGGCACGTTCGATGCGGGCGCGGAGCCCGGCGGCGGCTTCGCCGTGACGGCGTCGATCCCGGCGGACCGGACGGCGGCCGGCGCCGCGGCCCCGCCGGACGAGCCGGACCTCCCCGGGCCGCCGCTCCCGGACACCACGGCCGAGGAGAGCGCGGTCGGCGGTCTGCAGGGGCGCATCGCGGGGGTGCTCACCACGCTGCTCGGGATGGGCGGCATCGCCCTGCTGCTCGGCCTCGGGCTCGGTCTGGTGAGCGAGGCCCGGCCGGGTCCGGACCTGGCGGAGCGCCAGGAAGTGCGCGTCGGCATGTCGAAGGCGGAGGTGGAGCGTTCGGTGCCGCCGGACAGCGCGGCGGTGCGGGCCGCGGCGGCCGGACGCGGCCCTGCCCGCCCCGCGGGGACGACGAGCTGCCTCTACCCGTCCACGGACGGTGGGATCGGCGACGGGACCCACGGCGGGGGCGATGGGGACGACGAGGGCGATGGGGGCGACGACGGGCGCGACGACGGGAGAGAAGCCGCCCGTTTTGCGGTAACTCGATACTGTTTCAGGGATGATGTTCTGACGTCCATCGACCACTTCACCGTGCCGCTGGCCAGACCGTAGGAGCAACACATGACGACGCCGCCGACGCCGCCGATGCCCCCGACACCGCCGGGACGGCCCGCCCCGGCCGGCTCCACCATCCGTGTCCTGCTCGCCGACGACGAGGAGATGATCCGGCACGGCGTCCGCATGATCCTCCAGCACGCCGAGGGCATCGAAGTCGTCGGCGAGGCGGTGAACGGCGCAGAGGCGGTCACCCTCGCCACCGAGCTCCACCCCGACGTCGCCCTCGTCGACATCCGCATGCCGGTGCTCGACGGGCTCGCGGCGATCGGCCCGCTGACCGCCCTGGACCCGGCGCCGCAGGTCGTCATGCTCACCACCTTCGGCGACGAGGAGAACGTGACGCGCGCCCTGCGGGCCGGCGCGGGCGGCTTCCTCCTCAAGGATGAGGGCCCCGACGAGCTGATCCGCGCCGTGCGGGCGGCGGCGTCCGGCGACGCGGTGCTCTCGCCCGGCGTGACGGGGACGGTCATCAAGCGGATGCTCCAGGGCGGCGACCCGGCCGCCGCCTCCTCGTCCGCGGCCCCTTCCCCGGACAGCCGCCTGGCCTCCCTCACCGGCCGCGAGCGCGAGGTCCTCGCCATGCTCGGCGCGGGCCTGCCGAACCTGGAGATCGGGCTGCGGCTCGGCATCGGCGTGGGCACGGTCAAGACGCACGTGGCCGCGGTGCTCGACAAGACGGACAGCGACAGCCGCGTCCAGGCGGCCCTCCTGGCCCACCAGGCGGGCCTGGCGTCCTGAGGAGCGGGCGCTGACCCCTGCCGGGCACCGGCCCACCGAGCCTCCACCCACCCCGCCACCGCATCACCGAACCGCCGGCCTTCCCGACCACCGCGTCACCGAAGCGCCGTACCGCCGGAGGCTGACCTTCCCGACCACTGCTTCACCGGACCGCCGGAGGCCGACCCTCCCGACCACTGCTTCACCGGACCGCCGGAGGCCGACCCTCCCGACCGCCGCTTCACCGAACCACCGAAGGCTGACCTTCCCGACCACTGCTTCACCGAACCACCGAAGGCCGACCCTCCCGACCACTGCTTCACCGAACCACCGAAGGCCGACCCTCCCGACCACTGCTTCACCGAACCACCGAAGGCCGACCCTCCCGACCGCTGCTTCACCGAACCGCCGGCCGGCCGGACCGCCGGAGGCCGACCTTCCCGACCGCCGCATCACCGAACCGCCGGCCGACCGGACCGCCGGAAGCCGACCCTCCCAACCACCGCATCACCGGACCACCGGACCACCGGCCTTCCCGCCCACCGCGCCGCCCGCCCCGCCTGCGCCACACGGCGCGCCCCCAACTCCCCACTCGCCCCGCCCTACCCGGCCGGGCCCCCTACCACCGCCCCTGACCCAACCCCAGCCCCTGCCCCTGCCCCTGCCCCACCATCCCCGCAAGCGTCTCCAGCGCCCCCGCGAGCACGTCCGGTGGCGGTGACGCGATGCCGATCCGTACCGCGTCCGGCGCGGCGTGTGCGCCGGTGGCGAAGGCGGAGCCCGGGGTGACGGCGATGCCGCGTTCGGCCGCCGCCGCGACGAAGGCCTCCGCGCGCCACGGCGACGGTAGCTCCCACCAGCAGAAGAAGGAACGGAGATCGGCGCGGAACCGGCCGCGTACGCCCGACTCGATCAACCGTTCCCGCACGATCCGCTGCCGCGCGCCCGCGTCCGCGCGCTTGGCCTCGACCAGCCGCTGCACGGCTCCGTCGGCGACCCACCGTACGGCCGCCTCCAGGTTGAACGCCGGCGCCGTCCACGCCCCCGACCGCAGGCCGTGCGCAAGGGCGTCCGCGTGGACGGGCGGGACGGCGAGCATGCCGACGGTCAGGCCCGGCGCGAGCCGCTTGGAGAGGCTGTCGACCAGGACGACGCGCTCCGGGAGCAGGGCGGCGAGCGGCGCGGGCGCGTCCTCGGCGAGGAACGCCCACGTGCTGTCCTCGATGACGGGAGCATTCAACTCCCGCATCACACGGGCCAGTTCCGCCCGCCGCTCCTCCCCCGCCGTGACGGACAGCGGATTGTGCAGGGTCGGCTGTACGTAGACGGCGCTGAGGGGCGCGCGCCGGTGGGCGTCGGCGAGCGCCTCGGGCCGCATGCCCTCCCCGTCCACCGCGATCGGCACGAGCAGGATCCCGAGTTGCCCCGCGATGGCCTTGACCAGCGGGTACGTCACCTCCTCGACGCCGACGCGACTGCCGGGGCGGGCGAACGCGGAGAGCGCGGCGGCGATGGCCTGGCGACCATTCCCGGCGAACAGCACCCGTTCCGGCTCCGGCCGCCAGCCGCTCCGGGCGAGGACGGAGGCGGCGGCCTCCCGCGCCTGCGGGGAGCCGTCGGGCGCGGCGGTCCGGGTCGCCGCCAGCAGTACATCGGGCCGCAGGAGCGGAGTGAGCGACCGGCCCAGGAGCTCGGACTGCCCTTCGACCACGGGGTAGTTGAGTTCGAGGTTGACGAGGTCCGGACCCGACGACCCCGGCGACCCCGACCACCCCGACGACCCCGATGATCCGGACGGGCCGGACGGGCCGGGCGGGCCTTCCGTGAGGGCGGCGCCCCCCGGATGCGGCGCGGCGGCCCGCACGAACGTGCCGCGCCCCACCTCCCCGACGACCAGTCCCCGCCGCGCGAGCTCCCCGTACACGCGGATGGCCGTGGAGTTGGCGATGCGTCTGCGCCGGGCGAACAGCCGCTGCGGGGGCAGTTGTTGGCCGGGGCGCAGCACCCCGGTCTCGATCTCGCGGGCCACGTCGTCGGCGACCCTCCGGTACTCGTCCCGCCGCGCCATCGCCCCGCCTCTCCCCACCGATCCCGCCGCACGGGCTCTCGCCCGCCACGCACATTGCACCGAGAGCAAAGATCCTATTGCACCGCGACGTGGGCCGCGCCTAGCCTCCTTTCATGGCAACCGCACAGGTCAACGGCATCTCCATCGGTTACGACGACACCGGGCGCGACGACATCGGCCGCACCGACACCGGACGCGAGGAGAGCAGCCGGGAGGCGAGCAGCCGGGAAGAGCCCGGCCGCGAGGTGAGCAGCCGGGAAGAGCCCGCCCGCGAGGACGGCCGCGCGAAGCGCACCCTCGTCCTCCTCCACGGCCACCCCTTCGACCGCTCCATGTGGGCCCCGCAGCGTGCCGCCCTCGCCGCGACCCACCGCGTCATCACCCCGGACCTGCGCGGCTACGGCGAGTCCACCGTCGTGCCCGGCACCACCCCCTTCGCCACCTTCGCAGAGGACGTCGCCGCACTCCTGGACCACCTGGGCGTAAGGCAGTTCGCGCTCGGCGGTCTCTCCATGGGCGGTCAGCTCGCGATGGAGTGCTACCGCCTGTTCCCGGAACGCATCACGGGACTGCTCCTCGCCGACACCTTCCCTGCCGCCGAGACCCCGGAGGGCAAGGTCTTCCGCAACGCCCTCGCCGACCGGCTCCTCACCGAGGGCATGAAGGGGTACGCGGACGAGGTGCGGGACAAGATGGTGGCGCCGGCCAACACGGAGGCGTCCGCGTACGTCCACCGGATGATGCTGGCCGCGCCGCCCGAGGGAGCCGCCGCCGCCCTGCGCGGGCGGGCCGAACGCCCCGACTACCAGGATCTGTTGACCCGCGCCGACGTCCCGTCCCTGGTCGTCGTGGGCCGCGACGACACGTACACGCCGGTCGCCGACGCCGAGGCCATGCACGCCGCGCTCCCCGACGCCGCCTTGCACGTCGTGGAGTCGGCGGCCCACATGCCGAACCTGGAACGCCCCGACGCGTTCAACGCGGCGCTCCGCACCTGGCTGGCCCGCCTCCCCTGAAGCCACCGGCCGCGCCGACCACCGTCAGCCAGCCACCCAACTCCACCCCACCCCATCCCACACACCGCCCCACCCTCGCCCCGCCCCGGCGGCCTACCAGGTGGGCCGCGCCCCCACCCCGCCGTCCACGACGAGGTCCGTCCCGGTGATCCAGGACGCCGCGTCCGAGGCGAGGAACACGCACGCGCCGCCGATGTCCTCCGGCCGCCCGAGCCGCCCGAGCGGCGCCGCCCTGCCCCACCGCGCCACGCCGTCGGGCCAGTCCTCGGCGAGACCGGGCCGGTCGATCAGGCCGGGCGAGACGCTGTTGACGCGGATGCCCCGCGGGCCGTACTCCAGCGCCGCCGAGCGGGCGAACATGATCAGTGCGGCCTTGGACGCGCTGTAGTGCGCATGGCCGGGGGCGGGGCCCGAGCCCTCGATGGACGCGATGTGCGTGACTGTGCCGCCGCCCTCCTGGCCGCCCATGACCTCGGCAGCGGCCTGCGTGCAGCAGAACGCGCTCGTCACGTTCGCCTCCGACACCTGCCGCCAGTCCGCGGCCGTCATGCCGTCGAGCTCCTGCACCGGCTGGATCCCCGCGCTGTTGACCAGCGCGTCCAGGCGCCCGCGCCAGGCGTGCGCCTCCGCCACGAGCCGGTGGCACTCCTCCTCGCGCGTCAGGTCCGCCGCCACGGCGACGGCGTCACCGCCCGCCGCCACGATCCGGCCCACCAGTTCCCCGGCCCGCGCCCCGCCGCTGCGGTGGTGGACGACGACCGCCGCCCCCGCCTGGGCGAATCGCCAGGCGATCCCGGCGCCGATGCCGCCGCTCGCGCCGGTGACCAGCGCGACGCGTCCGGTCAGCTGAGGCAGTGTCTCGTCACGCATCGGCGCCGTCCTCCCCGATCTCCACGTCCGACGAGGGCTCCCCGGACGTCCCTGGCCCCGCACCGGCCCCTGCCATCCGCAAGGGCTCCCCGGTCCTGCACAGTTCGCGGATCAGCCCCGCCCGCCCCGGATACCGCACGCCCAACTCGTCCGGGTCCCCGCCCTCGTAGTCCTCGGGAAGGAACCCGGGCGCCATGGTCGTCCCGAAGAGCGCCCATCCGTGGCCGCCGCCGGCCGCGACCCGCGCACCCATCCACGTCCCCGCCGGGACCACCACCTGCACCTGGCCTCCGCCGGGGCCGAGCACCGCCACCCGGTCCGTGCCGTCGGGCGCGAGGAGGAGCAGTTCCAGCGCGTCCCCCTCGTAGAAGTGCCAGACCTCGTCGATGGGCAGCCGGTGCAGGGCGGAGAAGTCACCGGGCTCGGTGGTCAGGAGCACGACGATCGCCGACCCGGCGGGGCGCCCGACGGCGTCCGGCGGCCCGGCCCAGGTGCGGCGGTACAGCCCGCCCTCCACCGGCAGCGGCAGCAGGCCGTGCCGCGCGGCCACTTCTTCAGCAGTTTCGACCATGGTCGATCGCTCCCCGGACCGCACGCGTCGTAACCACGCACCTCGCCACGTGTCTCCCCGTGCGTCTCACGCATCACCGAGATGCGGTCAAGGTGCCAGCGAGCGCCAGATCCGCTCCGGCAGGACCCGCGCGGCCTCGGCCAGATCGACACGGTCGGCACCACCGGTGTCCTCGGCGCCACCGGCGCCACCGGCGCCACCGGAACCACCGGAACCACCGGAACCACCGGAACCACCAGAACCACCGACACCACCGACACCACCGGCATCGTCGACGCCGGAGAGCCAGCGGCGCGCGGTCGCGACGACGGGCCCCATGACCAGCGCCTCGACCAGGGGTTCGGGGAGCGGGGCGAGTTCGCCCGAGGCGGTGTGCAGGCGCACCCACGCGGCCAGCGGCGAGAGCTGGGCCTCCTGGGCGTCGCGCACCGCCCTGGCCTGCGCCATCCCGAGCCGGTCGGCATAGGAGGAGTGCAGGAGGCGGGAGGCGTCCGGGTGCTCCTCGACGAAGGCCAGATAGGCCCGTACGAGGGCGCGGATGCCGGACCGGGCGGTGCGGGTGCGCGCCACGGCCGCGCCCAGAGCGTCGAGCAGCCGCCCCAGCCAGCGCAGCAGCAGCGCGTTCATGAGGCCGTCGACGCTGCCGAAGTGGTGGTAGAGGCTGCCGAGGCTGACACCGCTGGCCTTGCCGAGGGCGCCGACGGTGACGCCCTGCTCGCCGGATTCGGCGTACACGCGCAGCGCGGCGGCGAGGAGGCGCTCGGCGGTTTCCTCGCCTCGTTGTTGCTTGGGACTCATCGCGACCGTTGCCCGGACTTCATCGTGACCGCTGCTCGACACCCATCGTAACCACCGGCGTATCCAGGGAAGTTGAATACATTTCTAGAAAGATCTTCTCCTCTCATCGCTCGATGGTCCAGACTGTGCGGGTCCGGCCACGGGGGGCCGGTGAACGGGGAGAACGTGAACGGGGCAGGCGGTACGGGCGGGACGAGCGGGGCAGCCGGGTTCGATCTGACGGGCAGCGGCGCCGAGCCGCTGCGCGACCAGGACCCCCGGCGGATCGGGACGATCCCGCTGGTGGGCCGGCTGGGCGCCGGCGGCATGGGACGGGTGTACCTCGGCGTCGTCGACGGACGGTACGCCGCCGTCAAGCAGATGCTGGCGTCCGTCGTCGCCGAGGACCGGGGGTTCCTGCGCCGCTTCGGCCAGGAGATGGACAACCTCGGGCGGTTGCCCGCCGGGGCGACCGCACCGCTCCTCGCCAGCGACCGCACCGCCGAACCGCCGTGGTTCGCCACCGGATACGTCCCCGGCATCACCCTGTCCGAGGCCGTCGAGCAGCACGGCGGCGCGCTGTCCGGCGACGCCCTGTGGCTGCTGCTGCGCGAGGTCGCGGCAGGCCTGACCGCGGTGCACGACCTCGACATGGTGCACCGGGACCTCAAGCCGTCGAACGTCATGCTGACCCTCGACGGCGTCACCCTCATCGACTTCGGCATCGCCCGCGCCGCCGAGCAGAGCCAGCTGACGCAGACGGGTCTCGTCGTCGGCACACCCGCGTACATGTCGCCCGAACAGGCCTCGGGAAAGCGGCAGTTGACGAGCGCGTCCGACCTGTTCGCGCTCGGTCTGCTCGTCGGCTACGCGGCGAGCGGCCGCTGGCCCTTCCCGGGCGACGGCAGCCCGCTCTACCGGATCGTGCACGACGAGCCCGACCTCGCACCGCTGCGCGCGCTCGACACCGAACTGGCCGACCTGGTCGCGACCTGCCTGGACAAGGACCCGGAAGGCCGCCCGACCGCACCCGAATTGGTGGCCCTCGCCGACCGTCACGGGCCGCCGACCGCATCCGTCTGGGCCGCCCCGGTCACGGAACTCCTCGCGGCACGAGCCGCGTTCGCCGCGCGGACCCCGGAGCCACCCCTGCCCGAAACCGCGGCAGACCCGGCCCCCGCACCCGTCCCTGCACCCGCCGCTGCCCCTGTCCCTGTCCCTGTCCCCGAGACCACGCCCGACGCCGAAGCCGACGCCGACGCGGATGCCCGCTCCCGGCCGCCGCGGCGCGAACGGCGGCGCACACGCATCCTGATGGCCGTCGTGCCGGTCGTGGTGGTCGCCGCGGGGACGACCCTCGCCCTGCAGAACCTGCCGTACGTCACCGACTCGGACAGCGCGGCGGGCTCGACACCGTCCGCCGCGGTCACGGGATCGGCGGACCCGGCGGGACCGGGCGACGCGGACGGCTCGGCGAAGCCCGGGTCGAAGAAGTCGGAGAAGCCCAAGGACGACGAGAAGTCCAAGGAGAAGGGCGGGGACGGGGACGACGGCAAGGGCGGGGACGAGCGACCGTCCGGCGGGTCCGCCGGGAAGGACGGCTCCGAGGACGGTTCCAAGGACGGCGGCGACTCGTCCGGCGCGGGGTCCGGCTCCGGATCCGGCTCGTCCGGGAGCTCGTCCGGGGCAGGTTCCTCGGGTTCAAGTTCTGGCTCGGGCTCTGGCTCGCCCGGCGGCGGCTCCGGTGACTCGCCGGACTCACCGGACTCCCCGCCGTCGGGGTCCTCGGGCCCCTTCCGTCTGAAGAACGCCGACAACGACGCCTGTCTGACCCAGGTCTACGGTTCCGCCGACGACGGAAGCTGCGGCGACCCGAGCGCCTCGTGGAAGACCGTGGGCGCGGAGAACAACAGCTTCAAGGTGGTCAACAAGCGGTCCGGCTCCTGCCTGGTCGCCAACATGCTCGGCCAGGCCGTCTTCGTCGGCGACTGCACCCAGGGCAGCGCCCGCCTGTGGCGCTGGGGCTCTGGCGGCACCCTCAAGAGCACCGCGAACGGCGGCTGCCTCGACCTCGCCTACGGCGGCGGGGTGTCGGCCTCGACCTGCCAGTCCGGGAAGGCGTCACAGCGCTGGGCACGGTGACGGACGGAAGGCCACGCCGGCGCCGCACAGGGCCTCGCCCCCCGCCGCGCCCCTCGCTTGGCTAGCGCCGAGGAAAGAGGAAGGACTCAACGATCCGGGTGTCGTACTCGTACCCGTGGACCCGGATCTCAGCTATGGCCACGAAGTCGCGCTGGTCCACTTCCGCAGCCAACTGAGCTGCCAGAGCAGCATCTCGCCCGCGTCACTCACATGAAGGACACACACCGAGTCGGGAAAGATCAGCTGCCCGTCATCGAGACGAAGGCTGTCCGGAAGGTGCATGACCCTCCCGTTCCAGCGTCCAGGACGCGCTGCGACGCATCGAAGACTGCTGCGCCACCGGCCCGAGCACCTCGTGCACAACAACGTCGGCGAACCCGCTGAACGAGAAAACCCCAGCTCAGAAAAGTCTGAACTGGGGTTCCAGAGGAGCCGCCTTCGGGATTCGAACCCGAGACCTACGCGTTACGAGGGCTTGCAAGATCGTGACGGCGGATGATCCGTGATCATGCTCAGTCCGGTTTTGCCTGGTCAGCGACTTGTCGGGCTCGGCGGCGTGACACTCGATCCAACGGGTGCTGGTCCGTCCGCTCACGCATCGCTCACGCAGAAAAGCGCCTAGCCACGCAAGCAATCATGAGACTACCCAGCCGTCACTCGACGTCGTCAGCCTCATTTTCAAGATCTTCCACGGCCGCAGCCACGCTCGACATAAAGATGTGATGCTTGTCGTCGTTTGCCAGGTAGGCCACCAGGTTCTCTCGCAGCCGCTGCGTCCCCAGGTAGTAGTCCCGGAACGCCTTCGAGACCTCGTCCGCTGCCTCCCGGCTCCGAGGTACCGGGATGCGGATCTCCCTATATCGCCGACCGACATCTTCACGGTTGGTCTGCATGAAGACGACGCGATCCCACTGGCGGCGCACGGCTTTCAGCGTCATCGCCCACAAGAGATAGAAGTTATCGAAGGAGGCGGACTCTGAGGCGCGCAGCACCAGTACCTCCTTGGTCAGCACGACCCTCTCTTGCCCTGGCATGATTACCGCAAAATCGCCGATATTCTTGCTGGTCCGGATCGGAGTGATCAGGTCATACTCTTCGAGTCCAGATTCAGCCCCTTTCCAAAATCGCTCGGCGACCACATCCGGCACGCGATTCGTCGGGTTGATATTCACCTGGCCGGCGCGGATATCCGATACTTTAATGTATGGGACATGCCCGGTTCGAAAGTCTGCCGATGGGCTCCCATGCCCATGCATCGAGACCAGCACTCCATGGTCAATCAATTCTTCGATAGAAGCGCTCGTGAAATCAGCCATCGCAGGCGTGTCCATGAGTGCAAAGAATTCACGCACTGAACGTTCATCAAAGTAGTTCGGAACGGCAGTCAGCTGCTCAGTGAATTCTCCCTCGTCCACCCAGCGACTTGTTTCCGTCGTACCAAACTCATCCACCAGAGTGGCGACATCTGCTGCGATCTGATCGTCGATTACATCTGTTCGAGTTCCAGTATCGGCAGCAACGACGAACAGCTCCTCGCCGTCCTTGTTGATCCCCACCGTCGGGGCATAGGAGACGAAAATCTGACCTTCACGGAACCAAGCCGGCTTATGCACCATGGAAATCACTTCTTCTCAAAGACGTAGAAGTTGGTCTTTGCCCTGCAGAACCCTTGAAATGCTTCCATGGGGATATTAAGGACGCCTCGCAAGGTGAACCGGTCGCTCAGCCATTCTGGCAGCCATTTATACGTAGGCGAGAAAAAGTACGTTTCCGGCAGAATAATGCCGAGCCTGCCCCCCTTCATCAGGAGCCTGTACGATCGCTCAAGAAAGACGAGGCCAATTTCGAGATCTGCGTACTCACCCGGCTTTCGATTGGCTGCGGCAGCGATGCTGTAATCGTTACGACGCGCATCGACCTTGCTGACCTTTAGGTTCTTACCGAAAGGCGGATTCGTGATCACCACCGTGAACGAACCATCACTAAGCGGACGCTCAAGCTGAGGGTAGTCCTTCGCCCACCTGTCACCCCTTATCGAGTCACCAATGTGCACGTTGACAGATCCGTCGCCGATACCCACCATGATCGCCCGAGTGAGCTTGACGTTAATGGAGTCTTTGTCTACTCCATAGACGTTCCGGTGCGCCCAGGTTCTTGCTGCAGCGGCAGAGTCGCCCGCAGGGATTCGATCGACCAGCGAAAGGAACGCTTCGGTGAGAAAGCCGCCCGTTCCACATGCCGGGTCGATAATCCTGTCTTCCAGGCGAATATCCATCATCTTCACGGCAGCAGCAATTACGCGCTGCGGGGTGAAGTACTGCCCTTCACCTGCCTTCAGGTTCGCCCTGCGAAATACCTGGAAGGCGGAAGAGATCGCTTCGGCGCCCACATCATTCAGGTTCAAGCTGGAAAGCTCGTACACAGCCTCCTGAATGGTGTGATCATCCAGTTCCAGGGCGCCTTCGCGATGCTCAGCAAACACTTCCGGTCGGAAATTCTTAAGAGCATCGAACTGCGCTCGCATCGCCTTAGCCGTAGCGGCTTCACCGCCCTGAGAGAGCTGGAAAGCGACTGGCTTGCTGTGGTCATACGATGCGTTTGAGTCTGACTCCAGCTTGAGCAGCAGGATATTACAAAGTTCGTTTAGTTGCGCTTCCGAACGAGTCGATCGACTGTCTCTCGCGACCACCACATCCAGTAGGCGGCTAAAGATCGACCGCAGTTGCCCGCTCTTAGGTGTAACCAAGTCGCTGAATGTCAACGGCTTCTCGGAGGGGCGCGTAAACCCTTCCCCGGGCTGCGGCAGGCCGCGGTTTCGAACATGCTGAAAACGACCGTCGGCCAGCTTATAGACTCTGACGTTATCGGAACCGTTGGTCCAATAGCCCATCCGCGCGCGCGGCTCACGAGTCAGGTAGATCTCAAGCTGCGAAATGCCAGCGTCAATCGTCGGCTGCTTGAATTCACAGATGACTAGGAGGTGCTCCCAATTACCTGCATTCCGCACATCGTCAAAAATGGCCAGATCAACAGGCCACCCAGCGAAGGATTTCCCGTCCTCGCGCTTCGCGGCGTCGTGGGGCGCCTGTGGTACGCGCCATTCAGGCTTCCACTGCAGCTGACCCAGATCCCAACCTGCCTCCATGAGGCTCTTAAGCACCGGCATCCGCACCTGCTGGTGCTCGGGGCCACTGAGGGTACGCGAAGAGTCATCCGTCACAGCACACAACCTTAGCCGCTTGTCTCAAATCACCGGCGCCTAGCGCGAGCAGCACCTCGGGTAACGGGGCCCTGAGCAGGTTCCCATCCACTCATACGACAGACGGACGGCCGAACCTGCAACTATCAGGTTCGGCCGTCCATGATGTCCTGAGACATCGCACTCGTAGCGGGGACAGGATTTGAACCTGCGACCTCTGGGTTATGAGCCCAGCGAGCTACCGAGCTGCTCCACCCCGCGTCGGTATCTCAACCATACGCCATGCTGGCACCGACGTTGTCCACCTCTGGGAGCCTTCGGCCTGGGGAGTGGCGCTGATCTTTTACTTTCCCGATCTTGGCTCCCCTGCTGGTTCCGGCGCCCTTCCATGCTCCAGATAGGCGGTCACCCCGCTGGCGCGGGCCTGGATACCAACAGCGACTCGGCGGACGAGGCGAGGAATGGTGAGTTCCGGCAGTTGCTGAGCGTCGTAGAAGTCGTAGCTGCTGAGCTCATCGGGCTGGAGCTCGATGTGCCGGCACTGATCTGGGGTGAGGCGGCCCCCGTCGAAGAGGTAGAGCACCTTGTCGCCCTCCCCCGGGTTCGGCGCCCAGTCCACGACGAGCAGCCGGCCGATCTCGGGCTTGATGCCAAGCTCCTCCTGGACCTCGCGGACGCAGGCTTGAAGGGGTGACTCCCCAGCCTCGACGTACCCGCCGGGGATATCCCGGTAGTCCTTGTACGACGGCTCGACGAGCAGGACCCTGTCGGCGTCGTCGAAGAAGAGCGCGCCAGCGGCCATGCGCGGGTGGGCCATCTTCGCTTCGTGCTCGTTCTCGGTCACAGGACGGACTCTAACCGCCGACCACGCCGAGCCTGCGGGCCAGGTCGGCCACCGGCTGGGACGGGCGGCCTCGGGTGCCGCGGATCCAGCCGATGACCAGTTCGCGGCTCAGGTAGTGGTGGCGCACCTGTTCGGGTGCGGCGCGCTCGGCGTCCAGCTCCAGTCCCGGCGCAACCAGAGCATCCGCTCGGCCGACGAGCTGCGGGCGGAGTCCAAGCGGGTGGCGAGCGAGGTCCAGCAGACGGCCAAGCAGGGTGGGGACATCTCCAAGCTGAAGGAGCGCGCCCGCGAGCTGAAGGACCAGATCCGCGACATCGAGGCCGCGCAGGAGAAGGTCCAGGAGGAGCTCACCGAGCTCCTGCTGACCATCCCGAATCTCCCCGACGACGAGACCCCGGACGGCGACTCCGAGGAGTTCGCGGTCGAGATCCGACGCGTCGGCAACCCGCCGGCGTTCTCGTTCGAGCCGAAGGACCACGTCGACCTGGGCGAGGCCACCGGCATCCTCGACTTTGCCCGCGCCACGAAGCTGTCCGGCTCGCGCTTCGCGGTCTCCCGCGGCGCTGGCGCCGCCCTGGAGCGCGCGCTGGCCACGCTCTTCCTCGACATCCACACGCGCCGCCACGGCTACGTCGAGCACGGTGTCCCGTACCTGGTGACCCGCAAGACGATGACCGGCACCGGTCAGCTGCCCAAGTTCGAGGAGGACCTGTTCAAGACCGGCGCCGCCGATCGCGACCTGTTCCTCATCCCGACGGCCGAGGTCCCGCTGACCAATCTCTACTCCGACGAGATCATCCCGCCCGCCGAGTTGCCCCTGGCCCTCACGGCGCACACCCCGTGCTTCCGCTACGAGGCGGGCTCATACGGGCGCGACACCCGCGGCCTGATCCGCCAGCACCAGTTCTCCAAGGTCGAGATGGTCAAGATCGTCGCCCCGGAGACCGCGGACGCCGAGCTGGAGACGATGGTCGGCCACGCCGAGGCATGCCTGAAGGAGCTCGGCCTCGCCTACCGCGTGGTCAAGCTGGCCGCCGGCGACACCGGCTTCTCCGCCCAGCTCACGTACGACATCGAGGTCTGGATCCCGAGCCAGAACACCTACCGGGAGATCTCCTCGATCTCCAACTTCGGCACCTTCCAGGCCCGCCGCGCCAACATCCGCACCCGCGGCGAGGACGGCAAGCCCAAGCTCGTCGCCACCCTCAACGGCTCCGGCCTGCCCGTCGGCCGCACCCTGGCCGCACTCCTCGAACAGTGCCAGCAGCAGGACGGCTCGCTCGTCCTCCCCGAATCCCTCTTCCCGTACCTCGGCTTCCGCCGGATCTCGGCGGACGGAACACCGGAGGCATAAGTGCTCGTCGGCGTCTGCGACTTCCCCGGTAGCTACGCCTTTCCACCCGCCGGTTACGGCGGAATCGAACGATGGCTGTGGGCGGTCGCCGTAGGCGCCCGAACCGCAGGCGCCGACGTACACCTCCTCGGGCCGGGCTGGCTCGCGGACCTGGAACACGACTGGGTCCGTAAGCCGGTCCGCCTGGAGGACATCACCGCCGGATCGCTCGCCGAACGCGAGCTCCGCGCCAACGGCTACGACCTCCTGGTCGTGGGCCACGAATACCCCTCGCTGCCCGCGTGGACCCGCACGTGGAGCGAGCTGGACTGCGACGTCGCCACGTTCCAGCACTCCCCGGTCTTCCAGCACACCGACGCCGCCTTCGACGGCAAGCGGTCCCGCCTCTACTGCTACTCGCCCGAGATGATCGAGCGGTACGCCAGCTGCGAGCCCATCCAGGAACTGGCCGTACACCTCGGCCTCGACGAAGAGGAGCCGCCCGCCGTCGCCGAGCGCGACCTTGTGTGGCTCGGCCGCGTCGATGCGGAGAAGGCGCCCCATCTGGCAGCCCGCGCCGCCCAGTTACTCGGCCGCCGGATACGGATCGTCGGCCCGGTCTTCGACGAGGAGTACGTACGCAGCCACGCTCGGCTCCTCAACGCGGACCACGTCGAGTGGGTCGGCGAACTCGGCGGCCCCGCCAAGACCGCCGCCATCCGCGACGCCTCCGTCTTCGTCTACACGTACGCCCGCACCTACGTGGAGGCCGGGGCCGCTGTCTTCGGAGAATCCCTCCGCGCCGGCACGCCCATGGCCGCGCTCACCTGGCGCACTGGCACCTGCGCCGAAGCGGCCCTGTGCGACGAGACCGGCACGATCGCCGTGGCCGACCCCGAGGTGGACGACGAGGCAGCCGCCCACCAACTGGCACACGCCATCGAGCAGGCGGGGAGCCTGGATCACCGGCAGGTCCAGGAGATCGGCCTCCAACGCTTCGACCCGGCCCGGCACTTCACCGCGATGGCGGCACCGCCGTGCTGACCCGATCAGTTAACTCGGCCGGGGACACGCTGGCCCGACAGATACCGGCCGTGCTCCGCGCGAAGTTAGGTCCGCACTGGGAGTTCACGACCACCGCCGACCGCATCGAAATTCGGCACCCGCACCGGGACACTCCCTACAGACCACCACGTAGAAGCCCCTCGTGGCGGGAGCTGCTCGACAGCCTGGAGACCTCCTTCGCGAGTGACGGAGCCGCTCGCGACACTGCCCTGCCCCTCCGCTGGGGCAGGGAGACGGAACTGACCATCTCCGCGGTACAAGCCCTCGACCCCCTCCTCAAGGACGGCAGGCCCCACACCTACCGAAGCGGCTTCCTCGCCCAACCGGTCGTCCGCTTCACCGGCCAGCGCGATGCCACGGGCCTCCTGAAAGACGGGTTCCTCACCTCCTTCGTCAACATCTCCCGCGTTCAGCGCGTGAACAACCTGGACGAGTACGGCACCGTCCTGGACGGCTGGGTGACCACGCTCTCCCAACTCGGTTTTCACGCCCATCACTTGCGGATCTACGGATCGTTGCGACCGTGGCGGCGGAGGCAGGTCGAAGGCATCACGCTCCGCTTCGCCCACCGGAACCTCACCCTCGGAGACATCGTCCTCCTGTGGCACACCGAACACCCTGATCGCCTGGCGGTGGACCTCGGAACGGGCTTGGAGCGCCTGGCGTGGGCGCGCGCCCAGGCTCGCTGGTGCGACCTGATCTACGGCCGATTCGCCCACACGGCACCATCGGCGACGCTGGACGCCATCCGCACTGCCACGCTTCTCCTGGGCTTCGGGATCGCCCCGGCGGCCCGGGGCGCCGGCGGAATCACCCGTCGCGTCGTAGGCACCATCGTCCCGGACGACATACGCCTCGGTGTGAGCGCCTTCGTCCGGTACACGTACGACTATTGGTCGCTGTTCAGCCCTCCGCGCGTTCCGTGGCCAGAGGTCGCTCGCACCATCGAGGACGAGGCTCTTCCGTAGGTCGATTTGTCGGCCCTCACCTCTACGCTGTCCCCGACACAAGGCTGAAGGTGGAGAGTGGTTCATGGCACGACAGCTGACGGTCACGCAGCGGCTCGCTCTGATCAGCAAGTGGAAGAGCCCGCCGGGTCCTTCCGAGCAACTTCGGCTGGAGCGGGCCGAGCGCATGGTGAAAGAGGCGGTCGACCGGCACGGAGTGTTCCGGGGCCTCGACATCACGGTCGCGGCGAAGGGGTCCTACCCCAACAAGACCAACGTCCGCGGCGACAGCGACGTGGACATCATGGTGAAGCTGAACGATCCCGTTCATACCGACAGCGCCACGCCTTGGTGGGCCAGCGAACAAGCCGACGCAGGGACCTGGACCAGAACCAGGCTCCGCAACGAGGTCTATGCCGTTCTCACGAAACGCTTCGGATGGGTGGACCCAGATCACAACATCGCGTTCTACGTGCCGGAGGTCGTTGGCAGCCGTCCCAGCATCGACGTGGTGCCGTGCTTCAAGTGGGTGAAGTACGACTTCTCGGCGCCCGGAGGCCAGTACGTGGGGAGCGTGGTCTACGGCC
Source organism: Streptomyces sp. NPDC040622 (assembly GCF_055593965.1). NCBI lineage: Bacteria > Bacillati > Actinomycetota > Actinomycetes > Kitasatosporales > Streptomycetaceae > Streptomyces > Streptomyces sp. NPDC040622. The sequence continues at coordinate 139,558 of NZ_JBVIXD010000003.1, forward strand.
GCAATGGCAAGCGGACCATCAACTGGCCGGAGCTCCAGCTAGCCAACGGCCGCCTGAAGAACAACAACACCAACCTGCGGTACAAGTTCGTGGTGCGTGTCCTGAAGAACGTGGAGAACGACCTCGCCGCCGATGGCGTCATCAAGGCCCTGCCGTCGTACTTCTCCGAGTGCTTGATCTACAACGTGCAGAATCACGTCTTCCACACTGGCGACTTCGACGACGCGGTTCGAGCGAGCCTGGAAGACGTCTACCAGCAACTCACGGGGGCTTGGTTCGGTTCCGAGCGCATGGTGGAGCCGAACGGGATCAAGAAGGTCTTCGGTGAAGGTCAGAAGTGGACCGAGAAAGACGCGCGCGAACTCATCGAAGGAGCCTGGTACTACCTCGGTTATGGGAGCTGACGATGGCTACGGCCACCAGCATCCGTACGGGAGCCGCCATCGCCGCCACTCTGTACACAGTTCTCCTCCTCGTACTCGGCCTGTACCCATCGCAGTTCCGGTACCTGTTCGCCTACATCCCGACTGCTGTCGGGTACGGGGTGATCATCTTTGACAAGTGGGCCTGGCACTGGCCCGGCATCCACCGTTTCACAGGCCGACCTTGGGTCACCGGCACCTGGCGCGTAATCCTGTCCCCCAGCCCCGACAGTCATATACCGAAGGGCGGAAACCGGGGCCCGATCATCACGTACATGACGATCGAGCAGAACTTCTGGAGCCTGCACGCCACGCTCCGCACCAAGGAGAGCGCCTCTCACTCAAACAACGCCACCGTCAGTTCCCCCCAGAAGTCCGGCACCGCCGAAATCGGGTTCCTGTACGACAACACTCCCCGCGTGGAGCACCAACACCGCAGCCCGCGCCATGAGGGCGCCTGCCACATCTCCGTCACTGGTCTGAATCCCCAGACCGCAACCGGGCACTACTACACCAGTCGATTCACCGCCGGCGACATGGACTTCACTCTGCTCAATCGCTCCATCGGCTACGGCACGTTCGCCGAAACACAGGCAGCGGACCCAGAGCACACAACCAGCTGACTGCCCCGCCACTGAGAAAGCCGACGTCTCTGGTGCCGCCCGATACGGGTGAACCCTCTTCCAACCCAATTCCTGGTCGGGGACCTTCAAGGCAGCTGTCCGAGTCTCACCAGTTCGCCGGGGGCAGACAGGAAAGACCGCAGAACTACTGGTGCGCTGCCACACGGCATGTGAACCTACAACGCCCTGCCGGAAGATCCCGAGCCCACGGAGGCGCGCCTGTATCCGCATCACCCCGACGATCACTCCCACCCCGACATACCCGAACCGCTGTATTGGGTCGCCCGACGCCACCTCGCTGGTGATGACGACGTCCTCGCCGAGCGAGTTGGCGACGCCCTGACCGACCTCGGCTGGCGCATGTGGCCGACGGCCCGGAACACGCTGCTGTACGTGAGCCCGGACGAGTTGTGTGGCGCCGAGTGGATCCTCTCAAGCTACCCGTTCGAGCTTGTCGGTCTGCCTGTGGCTTGGCAGTTGAGTGTCCGCCGGCATGCCGACTCGACCATGCCGGAGTGGAACGCGTACTTCACCCGCGGTGTCCCCTACGAGGCGGTCACCGACCTCGTCGTTGCGATCGACTCGTGCGAGGCGCTCGGAGTCGGCCTCGAGGAGCCCGATACGGTCGTCTCCGCGCTCGGCGCCCAGGGCTGGGTCCGCGACGTGGACCGACCCCACACCACCATCTCGGACCCCGGGTTCTCGTGCACGGTCTCCCTGGAACTACAGCCGCCACTCGTCCGGGACTCCGATCCGCGCCCGGACCTACTGGGCTGGCAGATGTGGGCGGATCCCGTTCTCGGCGCCCCGTATCTCTGGTGCGCCACCTTTAGCGCGAGCGTCCCTCACCAGCTGGTCGCGGCGTTCGCCTCCGCACTCGCCTCTCCTGCCCCTCTACCCCGCCGCACCCTGCCAACGGGCGCCGAGGAGCGGCTCAGCGTCGTGCGTCACATCTGATGCCGCTGGCGCGAGCAGCGGTTGCGCCGCTGGCCACCCCACCGTTCTGTACGCCCTTTCACCTGCCCGCTGACAGAGATGGAGACTGCATGTTCCGACGACGTGCCCGTGCCGACCGTGAGTTCCGCGAAGCCCAGCGCGAGGGGTTCGCTCTCCTGCAGATGCTGGCCCACGAGCCCTCGCCATTCGACACCGTCCGCACCGCGGCCCAGGCGCCGGTGCCAGATGGATCGGCCCCCGAGGCGCACATGCCCGACTTCCTTCCGCCGGACTTCCGGGCGCCATGCCGCCAGGACGTCTCCGGGTTCATGATGCGCTGGGACCTGCCGCTCGTCATCGACGGCGAGGTCCATGCGTGCCACTGTGGTGCGTACCGGAACTGGATCGTGTTCAACATGCGCGACGACTCAGTGTGGCTCCGCTGCCCGGACGGACACGAGACGCAAGAGCCTCGCCTCGACACCGCCTGGTACAACCGCAACTCCGGCCCGGTCGACCGCTTCCACCCCATCCTCGAAGACGGTCTGCGCCACCTCGGCCACTGACCTCGCGGAACCCCTTCCCACGCCCCTTCGCATCACCGGTGTCTGGAGCACCGGCTCGGTCAGCCCTTCCGCTTCGCATCAACATAAGGGGCTCCACCTACCGCCGCTGCTCCTGCCGCGACCCCAAGACCGGCAAGGAACTCGGCGCCTCCTGCCCCAAGCGCAACAGCAGGAACCACTGCACCTACTCGATACGCCAGGAGCTGCCACCGCGTGAGGACGGCGGCCGCAGGTCCTTCGCCCGACAGCCGCGAGGGCGCCCAGGCCGATCTCGACCACGTACGCGCCCTCCTGGGCCTGGCCGAGCCGGACGACCCCGAGGGCACAGAGCTGATCGCCGAGATGCTGGCCGAGGTCAGCCGCGAGCGGACACCTCTGCCCGACGTCGAGGAGACGAGGCGACGCCTCAACGCCGGCCAGGACCTCATCGGCAGCCTGACCGTGGCCGAGTGGCTCGACCGGTGGCTGGACGGGAAGCGCATAGGCAAGTCCGGCCTGAACCGCTACGAGACCGACATCCGCGTGCACTTGAAGCCGCGCATCGGCAACCGGCGCCTCGACCGGCTGCGCGTCAGCCACCTCAGTGAGATGTTCACGGACATCCACGACGCCAACGCCCAGACCCTGGAAGACAACGCCCAACGGCGGGCCGCGATCGACGATTTGGCGACGATCCGTAGAAGGGCGGGGAGCACCGCGCCCGCCGCAAGGCGATGAAGGCCGCGATCGACGAGATGCCGCCCTTCCGTCGCATCACCGGCCCCGCCACGCGCCAGCACGTCAAGGCCACCACCCTCCGCGCGGCCCTGAACGACGCGATCGGGCAGCAGATCATCACGTTCAACCCGGCCGCCCACGTCGAGATCGACCCCGTGCGCAAGCCGAAGGCGCTCGTGTGGACGGACGAACGCGTCGCCAAGTGGGAGCAGACGGGCGAGAAGCCGTCGCCCGTGATGGTCTGGACGCCCCAACAGACCGGTTCCTTCCTCGACTTCGTCGCCGAGGACCGGATGTACGCGATGTAGCACCTGATCGCGTTCCGCGGACTGCGTCGTGGCGAGGCATGCGGGCAGCCGTGGTCGGAGACGAACCTCGACACTCACTCCCTCACCGTCTCCTCCCAACTCGTCCAGGACGGCTGGGAGATCGAGGCATCCGATCCCAAGACGGACAGCGGCTATCGCATGGTCGCACTCGACGACGACACCGTCGTCGTCCTGAAGCGGCACCGGGAACGGCAGGACGCGGACCGCAAGGAGTGGGGCTCGGCCTGGGTCGGCACCGGCCACGTCTTCACCCAGGAAGACGGCTCCTGGCTCCACCCTGGCAAGGTGACCGACCTCTTCGAGCGCCTCGTCGCCGCCTCCGGCCTCCCGCCGATCCGGCTGCATGATCTACGCCACGGTGCTGCAACCCTCATGCTCGCCGCCGACATCGACATCAAGATCGTGTCGGACACCCTTGGCCACAGCGACACCCGGATCACACGGGACATCTACCAGAGCGTCCTGCCCCACGTCGGCAGGAGCGCCGCCGAAGCGACCGCGAAGCTCGTCCCCCTCCAGCGCAAGGCCAAGGCCGAGAAGGCGGCACGCAAGGCCGCGAAGAAGGAGAAGGCCAAGAACGCCGGCAAGTCGAAGGACAAGCCGAAAGCCCAGGCCAAGGCGGACAAGAAGGCCAAGCGCCGGGAGCCCAAGAAGTAGGTCCCTGAGCCGCTCCGATCACGCAAGCACTTCCGAAACCTCCCCGTCGCGCGGCTCGGCATGCCCCGAACATGAAAAAACCCCAGGTCACGGCGAGTGAGTCCTGGGGTGATTCCGAGCCGCCTTCGGGATTCGAACCCGAGACCTACGCATTACGAGTGCGTTGCTCTGGCCATCTGAGCTAAGGCGGCGCGCCGTCCGCACCATGGTGCGATCAGCAACGCGGCCAAGTCTACACAGTTTTCGAGGGTGCTCCGCACACCCCCGCCCGAGGGCCTCGGACCGCGGCCCCCACGCCTATGAGCAGCGCTTTCCTTCCTTCGGGACGGTGCCCTTCAGGAGGTAGGCGTTGATCGTCGAGTCGATGCACTCGCTGCCCCGGCCGTACGCCGTGTGGCCGTCGCCCTCGTAGGTCAGCAGGCGGCCGGAGGAGAGCTGGGAGGCCAGGGCCTTCGCCCAGCGGTAGGGGGTCGCCGGGTCGCGGGTCGTGCCCGCCACCACGATCGGGTCCGCACCCTTCGCTTCGATGCGGTGCGGCTTGCCCGTGGCCCGCACCGGCCAGTACGTGCAGTTCAGGGACGACCAGGCGAGGCCCTCGCCGAAGACCGGGGAGGCCTTCTCGAAGGAGGGCAGGTCCTTCTCGACCTCGGTGGGCGAGGCGAAGGCGGGCGGCAGGTCCAGGCAGTTCACGGCCGCGTTGGCGAACATGAGGTTCGCATACTTCCCGTCGCCGTCCCGCTCGTAGTAGCCGTCGGAGAGGGCGAGCAGGCCCGCGCCGTCCTTGTCCTTCATCGCGGAGGTGAGCGCGTCGCGCAGTTGCGGCCAGCCCGCCTCGTCGTACATCGCCGCGATCACGCCCGTCGTGGCGAGCGCCTCGCCGAGTTTCCTCTCGTGGTTCCCGCCCACGGCCAGCGGCTTGCGGTCCAGCTCGTCGAAGAAGGACTTCAGGCGCTTGCCCGCGTCCTCGGGGCTCTTGTCCCCCAGGGGGCAGTCCGCGCCGCGCGCCACGCAGTCCTTCGCGAAGGACCGGAACGCCGTCTCGAAGCCGGCCGTCTGGTCGCGGTTCATGCGCCGCGCGGGCAGTGAGGGGTCCATCGCGCCGTCGAGGACCAGGCGGCCGACGCGCTCGGGGTAGAGCTCGGCGTACGTCGCGCCGAGGAACGTCCCGTACGAAGCGCCCACGTACGACAGCTTCTCGTCGCCGAGCGCCGCCCGCAGCACGTCCATGTCGCGGGCCGCCTCGACCGTCGAGACGTGCGGAAGGACCTCGGCCGAGTGGGCCTCGCAGCCGTCCGCGAACGTCTTGAAGGCGGCGCGCAGGCCCTCGGTCTCGCGCTGGTCGTCGGGCGTGACGTCGGTCTGCGTGTACGCGTCCATCCGCTTGCCGTCGAGACAGGTGACGGGCTCGCTGCGGGCCACGCCGCGCGGGTCGACGGCCACCATGTCGTAGCGGGCGCGGACCTGGGCGGGGTAGCCGAGCGCCGCGTACGACTGGAGGTAGCCGACCGCGGAGCCGCCGGGGCCGCCGGGGTTGACCAGGAGCGAGCCGAGGCGGCCCTTCTTCTTGGTGGCCTGCTTGCGGGCGACGGCCAGCTTGATGTCGCCCTCCCCCGGCTCGGCGTAGTCGAGCGGGGCCTTCATGGAGGCGCACTCGAAGCCGGGGACGCCGCACTCGTGCCAGCTCAGCTTCTGTCCGTAGTACGGGGCGAGCTCCGCCGGCACCGAGTGGGACAGCGACGTCATGGAGGCGCCCGCGGTCGAACTCCCTGACGAACAGCCGGAGATGAGCAGCCCCGCGGCCACGATCAGGGTGCCGCACGTGCGGAGGGCGAGATGACGGCTGCGGCGGCCGCGACGGCTGTGGTCCATCACGCGAGGGTAACTCTCCGCGAGCACGTGATCACTCATGGCGCTCGTACGAGTGACTCCGTCAACGCCCGGCCGGACGCGAAACCCCGCCCTCTCGCCCCGCCCTCAGCCCTCAGCCCTCAGGCCCTGCCTTCAAGCCCCGCCCTCAAGCAACGCCCGGCGCCGCCGTCCTCACCCCGCCCGCAGCGCCACCGTCATCGCCTCGACCGCGAGCAGCGGCGCCACATTGCGGTCCAGGGCGACGCGGCAGGCGCCGATGGCCTCGATGCGGCGCAGCGTGGACTCGGGCGAGGTGCCCACGGCCATGCGCTGCAGCATGTCCTGCACCTCGGTGTTGGCGATGGCCACCCGCGAACCCAGCTGCAGGGCCAGAACGTCCCGGTAGACGCCGGTCAGGTCGACCAGGGCGAGGTCGAGGCTGTCGCGCTGCGTACGGGTCCTGCGGCGCTTCTGCCGGTCCTCGAGCTCCTTCATCGCGCCGGCCGTACCGCGCGGCATCCGGCCGCCCTGCGCCGCCCCGAGCGCCGCCTTCAGCTCCTCGGTCTCCTTGACGTCGACCTCCTCGGCGACCTGCTTGGCGTCCTCGCCCGCCGTGTCGATCAGCTCCTGCGCGGCCTTCAGACAGCCGCCGATCTCCGCCACCCGCTGCGGCATCTTCAGGACGGCCGCCCTGCGCTCCCGCGCGCGCGGGTCCGTCGCCAGGCGCCGCGCGCGGCCGATGTGCCCCTGCGTGGCGCGGGCCACCGTCGCGGCGACGTCGGGCTCGATGCCGTCCCTGCGGACGAGCAGGTCGGCCACCGCGTCCACCGGGGGCGTACGCAGCGTCAGGTGCCGGCAACGGGAGCGGATGGTCGGCAGCACGTCCTCCAGGGAGGGCGCGCAGAGCAGCCACACCGTGCGGGGGGCCGGCTCCTCTACCGCCTTCAGGAGGACGTTGCCCGCGCCCTCGGTGAGACGGTCGGCGTCCTCAAGGACGATGACCTGCCAGCGTCCGACGGCCGGCGAGAGCTGCGCCCTACGGACGAGTTCGCGGGTCTCCTTCACACCGATGGACAGCATGTCCGTGCGCACCACTTCCACGTCGGCGTGCGTGCCGACCAGGCTGGTGTGGCAACCGTCGCAGAACCCGCAGCCGGGGACGCCGCCGAGCGCGCGGTCCGGGCTGGTGCACTGCAGGGCTGCGGCGAAGGCGCGTGCGGCGGTGGCCCGGCCGGAGCCGGGCGGGCCCGTGAACAGCCAGGCGTGCGTCATCTTCGACGACTCGGGCGGCGGGGAGTCCGCGGCGGCCGCCGTCACCAGGGCGTCGGCGTCCCGGGCGGCAGCACTCAGCTGCTCGCCCACCCGCTCCTGCCCCACCAGGTCGTCCCACACGCTCATGGGGTCACCGCCTTACGCTGCGCTCTGCTCCGGCCGGGCGCCGGACTGCCACCGGATCGACACGGGATCGACCGTCGTGACCGGACTGCCCATTGTGGAGGACGCCACTGACAATCCCCGCCGGGCCCGGCCGTCTACCAGGCCCAGCCGTCTGCCACTGCCGGACCCAGCCGTCTGCCACTGCCGGGGCCGGCCGTCCGCCGGGCCCCGGCCTCGCGGCCTCGCGGCCTCGCGGCCGCACGGCTCAGCGGCCCTTGCGGCCGCGGCGCCCACGGCCGCCCTGGTCCTCGCCCGCGTCGCCCCGGTCGTCCTCGTGCGAGCCGAGCAGTTCGTCGGCCAGCGACGGCAGGTCGTCGAGCGGCGTCTCCTCGGCCCAGTCGGAGCGGGATCGCCGGGGCACGCCCTGCTCGTCGACCTGGGGCAGTTCGCGGGTGCGCTCGTTGGGACCGTCGGGCGAGGACGCGGGACGCTCGTCCCTGAAGTAGCCCGGCGGCACCTTGTCGTCCTGGACGGCCGGCAGCACGGCCGTCTCGTCCGCGGCTCCCTCGGGCGCCGGCGGCTGCGGCAGCACCTCGGTGTCCTCCGGGCCGGGGCCGTCGGCCCGGAACGCGGGCAGGACGGCCGTCTCGTCGGCCGCCCCGGCGGGCAGTGCGACGACCGGCGTGGACACGGTGGTCTCGTTGTCCGGCACGGACTCCTCCGAGGAACCGGTGCCCCTCTTCTCGGACGTCTCGGCCTTCGGCGCCTCCCGCGCCTCCCGCGCCTTCTCCGGCTTCTCCGCCTTCTCCGAAGCACCGGTGTCCTTGGCCGGCGGAGTCGACTTCGGCTGTGCCGCAGACGCCGCGGACGACTGCGAGCGCGCCGGGCTGGACGACACCGACGGCGTAGCCGCCGCGGCCGCCGAAGCCGCCGCGAGACGGCGCGCCTCCTCGGCCCGCAGCAGCGCCTCCTCCGCCTTGCGCTGCTTCTCGAGCCGCCGCTCCTCGGCCTCGGCCCGCAGCCGCGCCTCTTCCTCCGCCTCACGGCGGCGCTTGGCCTCCTCGGCCGCCCGCACCTTCTCCTCGGCCAGGAGCCTGGCCTTCTCCTCCTCGGCCTTGCGCCGCGCCTCCTCGGCGCGCTTCCTGGCCTCCTCGGCCTGGCGCTCGGCCTCGCGGCGCTGGGCCTCCTCCAGCTCGCGCCGCTTGCGCTCCTCCTCCTCGGCACGGAGCTTGGCGAGCTGCTCCTGGCGCTCGCGCTCCAGGCGCTCTTCCTCGGCCTTGCGGGCGGCCTCTTCCTCGGCCTTGCGCCTGGCCTCCTCCTCGGCGGCCTTGCGGGCCTCCTCCTGCGCCTTCACCTCGGCTTCGGAGAGCGGCAGGACGAGGTCGAGCCGGTGCCGGATCACAGTCGTGACCGCTTCCGGCTCCTGGGAGGCGTCCACGATCAGGTAGCGCCCCGGGTCACCGGCGGCGAGCGTGAGGAATCCGGCGCGCACGCGTGCGTGGAACTCGGCCGGCTCCGACTCGAGGCGGTCGGGCGCCTCCGTGAACCGCTCGCGGGCGGCCTCGGGCGACACGTCGAGCAGGCACGTCAGGTGCGGTACGAGGCCGCCGGTCGCCCAGCGGTTGATGCGGGCCACCTCGGTGGGCGACAGGTCGCGTCCCGCGCCCTGGTAGGCGACGGACGAGTCGATGTAGCGGTCGGAGATGACCACGGCGCCGCGCTCCAGGGCGGGGCGTACGACGGTGTCGACGTGTTCGGCCCGGTCCGCCGCGTACAGGAGCGCCTCGGCGCGGTGCGAGAGGCCGGCCGACGACACGTCGAGGAGGATCGACCGCAGCCGCTTGCCGACGGGCGTCGCGCCCGGCTCGCGCGTGACGACGACCTCGTGCCCCTTGGCGCGGATCCACTCGGCGAGCGCCTCGGCCTGCGTGGACTTCCCGGCGCCGTCGCCGCCCTCCAGGGCGATGAAGAAGCCGGTGGCGCAGGGCGCCTGCGCCGGGTCGTCGCCGCCGCGCAGCGCGTCCCGCAGGTCGTGCCGGAGGGGCACGCCCTGCCGGTCGTCGGCCTTGGCGAGGACGAGCGCGGCCACCGGCAGCAGCAGCGCGCCGACCAGCATCAGGGTGAAGGCGGCGCCGCCGTGGTCGAAGACGAACTTGCCGTTGACCATGCGGTGCGGCCCGATCGCGGCGGCGACCACGGGGGCCACCAGCGCGCCGATCGCGAGGCTGAGCCGGACGACCGCCTGGAGGTGCTCCGTGGTGCGGGCCCTGCGGTAGTCCTCGACCTCCTGGTCGAGGAGCGCGTGCCCGATGTTCGCGGCGACGCCCGCGCAGACCCCGGTGAGGACCAGGAGCAGCAGCACGGTCGTCACGTCGGGCACGAGGCCCGCGGCGAGCAGTGCGACGCCGGTGAGGGCGATGGCGAGGGCGAGCAGCCTGCGGCGCGAGAGCGAGGGCAGCAGGGTCGGCGCGGTGCGGATGCCGAGGGCGGTGCCGCCGGTCAGGGCGAGGACGATCAGGCCGTACGTGACGGGCCCGCCACCCAGGTCCTTGGCGTGCAGCACGGCGACGGCGACGGCCGCCGCGACGGCTCCCGCGACGGCGGCGCAGGCCGCGACGAAGAGCGGGATCGCGCCGGTGCGGCCCTTGTCGGTGCCGGTGCCGGTGCGCGGGCGGCGCAGTCCCTCGAGCGGGCTGCGCGCGCGGGGCGTCTGCGTACCGGGAATCTCAAGGAAGTAGACGATCGACAGCGACGCGGCGAAGAGTCCGGCCGCCATGAAGGAGGCGAGTCCCGCCTGGTGCAGGTCGAACCAGTCGAGTCCGGCGCCGAGGAGGTTGCCGATGAGTGTGATGGCGACGAGGGTCGCGGCCGCGATGGGCAGGGCGAGGAATCCCGTACGCAGGGAGAGGCGCCGCAGCGCGTCCATGTGGTCCGGCAGCGGCCGCACCGTCGCGCCCTCCAGGGGCGGCGCGGGCAGCAGCGCGGGTGCCGCGCTCTCCCGGGCCACCGTCCAGAACCGTTCGGCGACCCCGATCACGAAGGACGTCACCAGGATCACCGCGAGGGCGTTGTCCGGGGTCCAGTCGATCCACAAGGGGGCGACGATCAGCAGTCCGGCCCGTACACCGTCGGCGCCGACCATGGTCCAGCGGCGGTCGAGCGGGCCGTCCGGAGAGGTCAGTGAGGTGAGCGGCCCGAGAAGTACCGCTCCGAAGAGCAGCGTCGCGAGGACGCGTGCTCCGAAGACGGCGGTGATGGCGAAGGCCACGCCCCGATAGCCGCCTCCGAAGGCGCCTTCGGCGATGGCCGACTGGAGCGCAAGGATCACCAGGACGAGCAGTGCGAGCGCGTCGCCGACACAGTCGACGAGCTGTGCGCTCCACAGCCTCTTCAGCTGGGGTACGCGCAGCAAGGCGCGGAGGGCACGCTCTCGGGAATCTGCGACCAGGGCGTCGTCGGGGGCCGGGATTCCGGCCGTTGGCTGCTCGGCACGCGTCATCCGTCCAGCCTATCTGGACGGGTTGCCTCCTCGCGGAGCCACCCGAACAAACGACCGTCAGGTCCCGATGTGCGCACAATGCCGGGCACCGTCGAACGCGGCGCCCGGCACAGGAAACGTCACTCCTCCGAAGAGGCGCTCTTCGAAGCCGTCGCCTTCGTAGCGGTCGTCTTCTTGGCCGCGGTCTTCTTGGCGGTGGTCGTCTTCTTGGCCGCCGTGGTCTTCTTGGCAGCCGTCTTCTTCGCGGGTGCCTTCTTGGCGGGCGCCTTCTTGGCCGTCTTCTTCGCCGGCCCCTTCGCCCGCTTCTCCGCCAGGAGCTCGTAGCCGCGCTCCGCGGTGATGTCCTCGACGGAGTCCGCCGCCCGCAGCGTCGCGTTCGTCTCGCCGTCGGTGACGTACGCCCCGAAGCGACCGTCCTTGACGACGACCGGCTTCCCGCTGACCGGGTCCTCGCCGAGCTCCTTGAGCGGCGGCTTCGCGGCCGCGCGCCCCCGCTGCTTCGGCTTGGAGTAGATCTCCAGGGCCTCTTCGAGCGTGATGGTGAAGAGCTGGTCCTCGGTGTCGATCGACCGCGAGTCCGTGCCCTTCTTCAGGTACGGGCCGTACCGGCCGTTCTGCGCGGTGATCTCGACGCCCTCGGCGTCGGCGCCGACCACGCGCGGCAGGGACATCAGCTTGAGGGCGTCCTGGAGGGTGACCGTGTCGAGCGACATGGACTTGAAGAGCGAGGCCGTACGCGGCTTGACCGCGTTCTTGCCGGTCTTCGGGGTGCCCTCGGGGAGGATCTCCGTCACGTACGGGCCGTAGCGGCCGTCCTTGGCGACGATCTGGTGGCCGCTCTGCGGGTCCGCGCCCAGTTCGAAGTCGCCGCTCGGCTTGGCGAGCAGCTCCTCCGCGTACTCGACGGTCAGCTCGTCGGGCGCGAGGTCGTCGGGGACGTCCGCGCGCTGGTGGTTCTCGGAGTCGCGCTCGCCGCGCTCGACGTAGGGGCCGTAGCGGCCGACGCGCAGCACGATGTCGTTGCCGACCGGGAAGGACGACACCTCGCGGGCATCGATCGCCCCGAGGTCGGTGACGAGTTCCTTGAGGCCGCCGAGGTGGTCGCCGTCGCCGTTGCCCGCTTCGGCGGCGCCGCCGGAGCCCTCGCCCTCGCCGAAGTAGAAGCGCCGCAGCCACGGCACGGCCTGCGCCTCGCCGCGTGCGATGCGGTCGAGGTCGTCCTCCATCTTGGCGGTGAAGTCGTAGTCGACGAGCCGGCCGAAGTGCTTCTCCAGCAGGTTGACGACGGCGAACGACAGGAAGGAGGGCACGAGTGCCGTCCCCTTCTTGAAGACGTAGCCGCGGTCGAGGATCGTGCCGATGATCGACGCGTACGTCGACGGGCGGCCGATCTCGCGCTCTTCGAGTTCCTTGACCAGCGAGGCCTCGGTGTAGCGGGCCGGGGGCTTGGTGGCGTGTCCGTCGACGGAGATCTCGTCGGCGGAGAGCGCGTCGCCCTCGCTGACCTGCGGAAGCCTGCGCTCGCGGTCGTCCAGCTCGGCGTTCGGGTCGTCGGCGCCCTCGACGTACGCCTTGAGGAAGCCGTGGAAGGTGATGGTCTTGCCGGACGCGCTGAACTCGGCGTCGCGGCCGTCGGCGGCCGTGCCACCGATCTTGACCGTGACGGAGTTGCCGACCGCGTCCTTCATCTGGGAGGCGACGGTCCGCTTCCAGATGAGCTCGTAGAGGCGGAACTGGTCGCCGGTCAGGCCGGTCTCGGCGGGCGTGCGGAAACGATCACCCGACGGGCGGATCGCCTCGTGCGCCTCCTGCGCGTTCTTGACCTTGCCGGCGTACGTGCGGGGCTTGTCCGGCAGATAGTCGCTGCCGTAGAGCTGCGTGACCTGCGCACGGGCGGCCGTGACCGCCGTGTCGGACAGGGTCGTGGAGTCCGTACGCATGTAGGTGATGAAGCCGTTCTCGTACAGCTTCTGGGCCACCTGCATGGTGGCCTTCGCGCCGAAGCCGAGCTTGCGGCTCGCCTCCTGCTGCATCGTCGTCGTACGGAAGGGCGCGTACGGCGAGCGGCGGTAGGGCTTCGACTCGACGGAGCGTACGGAGAACCGCGTGTCCTGGAGGGCGGCGGCCAGCGCGCGGGCGTTGGCCTCGTCCAGGTGGAGGGTGTTCGCGCTGTTGGGCTTCAGCTGGCCGAGCGAGCTGAAGTCACGGCCCTGCGCGATGCGCTTGCCGTCGACCGCGGTGAGGCGGGCGACCAGCTGCGCGGGGTCGGAGGCATCACCGGTGCGGCCGGTGCCGAAGGTGCCGGTCAGGTCCCAGTACTCGGCGGAGCGGAAGGCGATGCGCTCGCGCTCACGCTCGACGACGAGGCGGGTGGCGACCGACTGGACGCGGCCGGCCGACAGGCGCGGCATGACCTTCTTCCACAGGACCGGCGAGACCTCGTAGCCGTAGAGGCGGTCGAGGATGCGGCGGGTCTCCTGGGCGTCGACCATGCGCTTGTTGAGCTCGCGCGGGTTGGCGACGGCGCTGCGGATCGCGTCCTTGGTGATCTCGTGGAAGACCATCCGGTGGACGGGGACCTTGGGCTTCAGGACCTCGAGGAGGTGCCACGCGATGGCTTCGCCCTCGCGGTCCTCATCGGTGGCGAGGAAGAGTTCGTCGGAGTCCTTCAGGAGGTCCTTGAGCTTCTTGACCTGCGCCTTCTTGTCGGCATTGACGACATAGATGGGCTGGAAGTCGTGTTCGACGTCCACGCCGAGGCGGCGCACCTCGCCGGTGTACTTCTCGGGCACCTCCGCGGCGCCGTTGGGGAGGTCGCGGATGTGCCCGACGCTGGCCTCGACTACGTAGCCGGGGCCGAGGTAGCTCTTGATCGTCTTCGCCTTGGCAGGCGACTCGACGATGACGAGTCGGCGGCCGCCCTGTGCGGTCTCGCTGGTCGGGGACAACTTCGCTCTTCTCTCCGGTCGACGCTCGGTGGCAGTGCGCGGTGGCGGTGCCCAGGTGCACTGCTCGCTCGCCCCGCCCGCCGCGGTGCGCGGCGGCGGTGCTCGTGTGCAGTGCGCCGGCAGTGCCCGCATGGCTTGCGTTGCGCTGTCGCTGCGGAGTGTGACGGTACATCCCGCCCCCGTGTCAAACGGGAAAAGCCCGCAACGGCCACTCGAACGGTAACCCGACTACCGCCATTCCTGCCGCCCGGAGTAGCGACCCGCTGTTTCGGCGCCCGGCCCGGCCGGAGGACCGGTGGCACCTGCGCGATCACCGGGAGCGGGGTGTGCGCCGGGCCGGAAGAAGGGCGTACGCCCAGCCGGGGCGCGGCGGCACGGCCAACCGGAAGGGAGGAGTCCGGCGCGTCGCGGGACCCTCGTCACCGCCGGCTCACAGCCGCGTGAAACACCACGCCCCGAGGATCAGCGCACCCGATCCCGCCAGCGTGGCGAGCGTCGCCGATGCGACGGGGTTCACACCCTGGGCGACCGGGGAGCGGTGCGCGACCCGCACGCCCGTCCACAGCAGCAGTCCCGCGCCGAACAGTGCGAACACCGTTCCGGCGAAGATCGCCGGTCCGCTCTCCATGGCCTTGCCTCCCCGTGCCGAGTTCCCCTGCCGGGAGGCTGACACGCACGGGAATCGGGCGGACGAAATCGCGGTGAACGGCGAGCGGACCGCTTGTGCCACGCGGGTCGTACGGGCCGGGGGGGGCGTGGGCAGCCCGGGGCGGGGACGGGGTCGTACGGGACCGGTGGCGCGAGTCGTACAGGACCGGTGGCGAGTCGTACGGGCCCGGTGGCGCGAGTCGTACGGGCAAACGGTGCCCGCACCCACCCGGCGCACCGCACCCCAACACCGCACCCCCGCGCCCCGGCCCGCCCCGCGCCCGGCGCACCCGAAATGCCCGTTGCGGCCGGGATGTTGGCCTGATTCCCTCCCCGCGCGGCGGGGGAGGCGCAGGGCCGCTACGCCCCGACCGGCAGCAGGAAGCCCTGCTGGACGAGGAGCCTGATCTGCGCGGGCGTCCGGTCCCGCAGCAACACCGGGTCCTCCCCGACCAGTTGCGCGATGGCGTCGAGGATCCGCCCGGCGCTCAGCGAGCCGTCGCAGACACCCGCGAACCCGGCGCCCACGGTGTCCACCTTGGTGGCCCGCCGCATCCCTCGGTTCTGGCGCAGCACGACGTGCTCCGGGTCCTCGGCGCCCGGCAGCCCGACCTGCTCCTGCACGACCTCGTCGGCGAGCTTGAAGTGCCCGGTGAGCAGCGCGGCGTCGTCGTGCGTGCGCAGATAGTCCTGCCGCTCGAAGAACTCCCGCACCGTGTCGCCGAGCGGCTGCTCGACGGGGTGCGGCCACTCCTCGACGGTGACGGAGGGCTCGTCGGCACCCGACTTCCTGAGGGCGATCCAGCCGAAGCCGACGGCACGCGTGCCCCGCGCCTCGAACTCGTCCAGCCACGCGTCGTACCGCGCCGCGTACTGCGCGGGGTCCGTGCGGTGGTCCCCCGCGTCGCGCAGCCACAGCTCCGCGTACTGCGTGATGTCCTGCACCTCGCGCTGCACGATCCAGGCGTCGCAGCCGCGGGGCACCCAGGACCGCAGACGGTCCTGCCACTCCTCGCCCGCCACGTGCTGCCAGTTGGCCAGGAAGTGCGCGTACCCCCCTTCGTTCAACCGCTCCCCCGCCTCCTGAACGAGCGACCTGCACAGATCGTCCCCGCCCATCCCGCCGTCCCGGTAGGTGAGCCGGGTGCCCGGAGAGATCACGAAGGGCGGGTTCGAGACGATCAGGTCGTACGTCTCGTCCGCCACCGGCTCGAAGAGCGAGCCCTCGCGCAGGTCGGCCGCGGGGGCCCCGGACAGTGCCAGGGTGAGGCGGGTGAACCGCAGCGCCCTGGGGTTGAGGTCGGTCGCGGTCACGCGCGTGGCGTGCTGCGCGGCGTGCAGGGCCTGGATGCCGGAACCGGTACCGAGGTCGAGGGCGCTCGCGACGGGCATGCGCACGGTGATCCCCGCGAGCGTCGTGGACGCGCCGCCCACGCCCAGGACGACGCCCTCCTCGTGACTGCCGATCCCGCCGGCACCGCCGACCGCGCAGCCCAGGTCGGAGACGATGAACCAGTCCTCGCCGCCCGGCCCGCCGTACGGGCGCACGTCCACGGTCGCCCGCAGCGCGCCGTCCCGCTCGGCCAGCCAGTCGCTCTCCAGGAGGGCGTCGACGGGCAGAACGTCCGCCACGCGCGCGTGCGGCACGGATTCCTGCAACAGGAAGAGGCGTACGAGGGCCGCGAGGGCGTCGTCCCCGCGCGTGGCCCGCAGCGCGGGCACGGTCTCGCTGCGGGCGAGCGCGGCGTACGCGGGCGCCCCGAGCAGCTCGAGCAGCCCGTCGGCGGTGAAGTCGGCTCCGATCAGGGCGGCGCGCAGGGAGACGGCCACATCGGCGCGGTCGGACGAGGGCAGGGGGAGGCTGGCGTTACTCACCTCTCCATTGTGGCCCGCACGGCGCACGGATGCCCCGGCGCGTACCGACGCCCTTGCCGCGCGCCGACGCCCTCGGCGCGTGCCTGGGCACCGAGGGCGTCGACGGCGCAGGACCGGTGAAGGGGCTAGCTCTTGGCGGACGGCGTGGCGGACGCGCTCTTGCAGCTGTCCTGCTTGCCCATCGCCTTGCCGACCTCCCCCTCCTGCAGCTTCTCCAGGGCCTCGTTGCCGCTCTTGCTCAGCTTGTCCAGGTCACCCGCGATGTCCTTGAGACCGTCGGCGAAGTCCGCCTGGTTCTTGGTGTCGAGGCCGTCGACCTGCTTCTTCAGCTCCTCGTACGACTTGGAGATGCCGTTCAGTTCCTTGACGGCGTCGTCCGTCTTCTTCTTCCCGTCGTCGACCGGCGGCGCGCCGGCGCTCTTCACGGCGCTGCCCATCGACTTGTAGGCGTCAGACATGTCCTGGAACGCCTTGGAGTCGGTCTTCTGGACGTCGGCCGGCGAGCTGTTGTCGGAGGTCTGCTTCTGGATCGCGGCGTTGGCGTCCGCGATCTTCTTCGACTCGGGCTGTACGGAGTCACAGACCTTCTTGGCCCAGTCGTCCAGCTTCTTGTTGCCGTCGTCGCTGCATCCTGACAGGGCGAGTACCAGTACCGCACCGCCGGACAGTGCGGCTGCAAGCTTCTTGTTCACCGGATTGGTCCCTTCCATGGCTCTCGGCCCCGGAACTTACACGCCAACTGGGCTACATCCGCATGCCGGGGGCCCGGTACTACCGCTATTGCAGCCATTTGCACCAAGCGGCGTAAGGCTGTGGAGCGCGAGAGAAGGCTCACGGCTCGCCCGCGCACGCCGACGGGCGGACGGCCACTCAGAAAGTGCCGCCCGCCCGCGCGTTGGGCGGAACCCGCCCCGGAGTCACCAGGCCGGGCGTCGGGGCCCTGCTGGCAGGGCTGTCAGGACTTCTCCGGCCGAGCGTCGAGAGCTCGCTACGAGACCACGGCCGGGTCGGCCGGCTTGGCCACCCGCTCCGCGTCGCCGTCGTCCTCGACGGCGATGCCCCTCCTCTTTGAGATGTAGACGGCGCCGATGATGATCGCGATGGAGAGCGCAGCGATCAGCACGCGCATCCCGACGCTGGCGTCGTCCCCGTAGCTGAACTTGATGACCGCGGGCGCGATGAGCAGCGCCACCAGGTTCATCACCTTCAGCAGGGGGTTGATCGCCGGGCCCGCGGTGTCCTTGAACGGGTCGCCGACCGTGTCGCCGATGACGGTCGCGGCATGGGCCTCGCTGCCCTTGCCGCCGTGGTGGCCGTCCTCGACGAGCTTCTTGGCGTTGTCCCAGGCACCACCGGAGTTGGCCAGGAAGACGGCCATGAGCGTGCCCGTGCCGATCGCGCCCGCGAGGAACGAGCCGAGCGCGCCGACGCCGAGCGAGAAGCCGACCGCGATCGGCGTGAGCACGGCGAGCAGACCCGGCGTGGCCAGCTCGCGGAGCGCGTCCTTGGTGCAGATGTCGACGACGCGTCCGTACTCCGGTTCCTCGCTGTAGTCCATGATCCCGGGGTGCTCGCGGAACTGCCGCCGCACCTCGTAGACCACGGCTCCCGCCGACCGCGACACCGCGTTGATCGCGAGCCCCGAGAAGAGGAAGACGACCGCGGCGCCGAGGATGAGGCCCACCAGGTTGTTGGGCTGTGAGATGTCCATCACCAGGTTCATCGGAGCGCCGTCGCCCAGTTTCTCGCCGACGTCCTTGGCCGCTTCCGCGATGGCGTCGCGGTACGACCCGAAGAGCGCCGCCGCCGCGAGGACCGCGGTCGCGATGGCGATGCCCTTGGTGATGGCTTTGGTGGTGTTGCCGACGGCGTCCAGGTCGGTGAGCACCTGCGCGCCCGCGCCCTCGACGTCGCCGGACATCTCGGCGATGCCCTGCGCGTTGTCGGAGACGGGACCGAAGGTGTCCATGGCGACGATGACGCCGACCGTGGTCAGCAGGCCCGTGCCGGCGAGCGCGACGGCGAAGAGGGCGAGCATGATCGACGTACCGCCGAGCAGGAACGCCCCGTACACGCCGAGACCGATCAGCAGCGCGGTGTAGACCGCCGACTCCAGACCGAGCGAGATGCCGGCGAGGACCACGGTGGCCGGGCCGGTGAGCGAGGTCTTGCCGATGTCCCGTACGGGACGCCGGTTGGTCTCGGTGAAGTAGCCGGTGAGCTGCTGGATCAGCGCGGCCATCACGATGCCGATGGCCACGGCGACGAGCGCGAGGATCCGCGGATCGCCGTCGTGGCCCTTGATCGCCGCGTCCGTGACGCCGTCCAGCTCCGTGTACGTGGACGGGAGATAGATGTAGACGGCCGCGGCGACCAGCGCGAGCGAGATGAACGCGGAGATGAAGAATCCCCGGTTGATCGCGCTCATGCCACTGCGGTCGGAGCGCCGGGGCGCCACCGCGAAGATGCCGATCATCGCCGTCACGACGCCGATGGCCGGGACGAGCAGCGGGAAGGCGAGCCCGGAGTCGCCGAACGCCACCTTGCCGAGGATCAGCGCGGCGACGAGCGTCACGGCGTAGGACTCGAAGAGGTCGGCGGCCATACCGGCACAGTCGCCGACGTTGTCGCCCACGTTGTCGGCGATGGTCGCGGCATTGCGCGGATCGTCCTCCGGAATGCCCTGCTCGACCTTGCCGACCAGGTCGGCGCCGACGTCGGCGGCCTTGGTGAAGATGCCGCCGCCGACCCGCATGAACATCGCGATCAGCGCCGCGCCGAGGCCGAAGCCTTCGAGCACCTTCGGCGCGTCGGCCGCGTAGACGAGCACCACACAGGAGGCGCCCAGAAGACCGAGCCCCACCGTGAACATGCCGACGACGCCGCCCGTGCGGAAAGCGATCTTCATGGCCTTGTGCGAGACGGCGGTGAGATCCTTTTCGGGCTCACCCTCGGCCGGAGTGGCTTCTCGGGCAGCGGCCGCCACACGCACATTGCTGCGCACGGCGAGCCACATACCGATATAACCGGTGGTCGCCGAGAACGCCGCTCCGACCAAGAAGAAGATCGATCGTCCGGCGCGCTGATTCCAGTCGTCCGCGGGCAGCAGCATGAGCAGGAAGAACACCACGACGGCGAATACGCCGAGAGTGCGCAACTGCCGGCCCAGATAGGCGTTCGCGCCCACCTGGATCGCCTTCGCGATCTTCTTCATGCTGTCGGTGCCCTCGCCCGCCGCCAGTACCTGGCGTACGAGGACGCCCGCGACGACGAGCGCCGCGAGCGCGACCACCGCGATGACCATCACGATGAGGCGATTGTCATCTGTCAGGACTGCGGCTGCGAAGGTTGAGGGGTGGTCAAACTGATGAGGGGTAGAAAGCCCCGCCATTCGTCCTCCTTGACGCTTGGGCTGAGCTCAAGATGTGGACGGATTGTAGGGAGCGGAACCTGATCAAAACAGAGCACCACAAACGGAATTGACTTGAGATTGCTCCTCAGCAAATGATCGCGATCGACGATTGACCCCGAAAGCAGTAATGCCCCAAAACCGTTGACGCTAGATCGTCGATCTAGGCCAATAAATGATCAGAAAAAGAAAAGCACCTGTTCACAGGCCGTACTCGCCGTGGGGTCAGCGGGGCCCGAGGAGGGCGATCAGAGGGCCCGGGAGGGCGGGCGTCGACCCGGACCGACGCGGGGGCGTGGCGGGGCTCGTACTGGGCGTCTCGGGGCGCCTGAGGGGGCAGGACGGACGTCTGACGGGCGATGCCGTGGTGATGTGCGTGTGATGTGCGCCGTGGTGATGTGCGTGTCCGCGTGCGCAGAGGGCCCGGATGCGGAGCCGTGGGGCCGCGTACGGGCAGGGCGCCGAGTCCAGGAGACGGGCAGGGGGCAGGGGGGCGGAGGAGGGCGGGCTGGAGAGCGCTCGCAGGCCGCGTCAGGGAAGGAGCGTCGCCGGGGTCGCCGGCCAGCTCATGCGGATGAGGCCGCCGGACTCGCCGGACGTGACCTCCACGTCGTCCACGAGACCGCTGATGACCGCGAGGCCCATGTCGTCCTCGCCCTCGGCCTCCGCGTCGTCGCCCACGCCAAGCCGCGTGCCGGGCGCCCGGTCACCGGGCGCCGCACGGGGTGCCTCGTCGCCGACCTCGATGGAGAACTGCTTCTCGTCCTCGATCAGCGCCACCCGCACCGGCGCCGACACACCACTGCTCTGATGCAGGCCCACGGCGCGCGTGCAGGCCTCGCCGACCGCGAGCCTGACCTCGTCGAGAACGGCCTCGTCCACTCCGGCCCTGCGCGCCACCGCGGCCGCCACGAGACGGGCGGTCCTGACGTGCTCGGGCAGCGCGCTGAAGCGGAGCTCAACGGTGGCCATGCATCCCCCTCGACATACGCACGTGCTGTCAGGGGGCCGGGCCGCAGGCCCGGTCCCCTGCTGTACTGCCAGCCCGGGCCCCGGAGGGCCCGGCGGGTCCGACTTCCGCCCGGCCGAAGAATCGGCCGGCACTCAGTCGGTGGCCACGACTCAGTCGGTGGCCGCGACCGCTTCCTCGACCGAGGTGTGAATGGGGAACACCTTGGTCAGGCCGGTGATACGGAAGATCTTGAGAATGCGCTCCTGGTTGCAGACCAGGCGCAGCGAGCCCTCATGGGCACGCACCCGCTTCAGGCCGCCGACCAGTACGCCGAGCCCGGTGGAGTCGAGGAAGTCCACGCCCTCCATGTCGACGACCAGGTGGAAACTGCCGTCGTTCACCAGCTCGACCAACTGCTCGCGCAGCTTGGGCGCGGTATATACATCGATTTCGCCACCGACCTCGACGACCGTACGATCGCCGACGGTACGGGTCGACAGGGACAGGTCCACGGATCCTCCAGCACCTTGCTATCGAGCGGTCATCCCTCGGGACACCTCGGCAGAGCCCCCAGGACGGATCGCCAGCCGCGATGGCATTCAATCACTTACCGGCAGGCGTGCACGACGCCTTGGGACCATTGTCCATCCCGCCAGTGACACACTCGGTGCCGATGGCCAAAATTTCCTCTCCCGGAGGACCCTCTGCGGGAGCCCCGGCACACACGTCCCCGCGGACCGTTCTTGACCGGCTCACCGCGGGGCCGAGCCGTGCATCGCGCGTCACTCATACGGAGCACTTGCCCCCACGTGAGGCCCGGTATGCAGTCTGGCCCGACCGCATCCGGCCCGAGGTCATATCCGCCGTCCAGGGCGCGGGCATCGAGCACCCCTGGGCCCACCAGGCCCAGGCCGCCGAGCACGCCCTGGACGGGGAATCCGTGGTCGTCGCCACCGGCACCGCCTCGGGGAAGTCCCTGGCCTACCTCACCCCCGTCCTCTCCGCCCTCCTCGACGGCTCCGAAGCCCCGAACGGCCGCGGCACCACCGCCCTGTACCTGGCCCCCACCAAGGCCCTGGCCGCCGACCAGCGCCGGGCCGTGCGGGAACTCGCGGCCCCTCTCGGCAACGCGGTGCGGCCCGCCGTGTACGACGGCGACACCCCCTTCGAGGAACGCGAATGGGTCCGGCAGTACGCCAACTACGTGCTGACCAACCCCGACATGCTGCACCGCGGGATCCTTCCCTCCCACCCGCGCTGGTCCTCCTTCCTGCGCGCCCTGCGCTACGTCGTCATCGACGAGTGCCACACCTACCGCGGCGTCTTCGGCTCCCACGTCGCCCAGGTCCTGCGCCGACTGCGCCGCCTCTGCGCCCGCTACGGCTCCGAGCCCGTCTTCCTCCTCGCCTCCGCCACCTCCGCCGACCCCGCCGCCTCCGCGGAGCGCCTCACCGGACTGCCCGTGAAAGAGGTCGCGGACGACGCCTCACCCCGCGGCGACCTCGTCTTCGCCCTCTGGGAGCCTCCTCTCACCGAACTCCACGGCGAGAAGGGCGCCCCGGTCCGCCGCACCGCCACCGCCGAGACCGCCGACCTGCTCACCGACCTGACCGTCCAGGGCGTGCGCTCCGTCGCGTTCGTACGCTCCCGGCGCGGCGCCGAACTGATCTCCGTGATCGCCCAGGAACGCCTCGCCGAGGTCGACCGCTCCCTCCCCCGCCGCGTCGCCGCCTACCGCGGCGGCTACCTCCCCGAGGAGCGCCGCGCCTTGGAGCGCGCCCTGCACTCCGGAGAGCTCCTCGGCCTCGCCGCCACCACCGCCCTCGAACTCGGCGTCGACGTCTCCGGGTTGGACGCCGTCATCATCGCCGGCTACCCGGGCACCCGGGCCTCGCTCTGGCAGCAGGCCGGGCGCGCGGGGCGCTCCGGGCAGGGCGCCCTGGCCGTTCTCGTCGCCCGCGACGATCCGCTGGACACGTATCTCGTCCACCACCCCGAGGCGCTGTTCCAGCAGCCCGTGGAGTCCACGGTCCTCGACCCCGACAACCCGTACGTCCTCGCACCCCATCTCTGCGCCGCCGCCTCGGAACTTCCCCTGGTCGACGAGGACTTCGTCCTCTTCGGGCCCGCCGCCGAGGAGCTGCTCCCCCAGCTGGAGGCCGCGAAGCTGCTGCGCCGCCGGACCAAGGCCTGGCACTGGACCCGCAGGGAGCGGGCCGCCGACCTCACCGACATCCGGGGCGAGGGCGGGAAGCCCGTCCAGATCGTCGAGGAGGGCACGGGACGCCTGCTCGGCACGGTCGACGCGTCCGCCGCGCACACCACCGTCCACGAAGGCGCGGTCCACCTCCACCAAGGACGCACGTACCTCGTCCGGCATCTCGACCTGGACGACTCGGTGGCCCTCGTCGAGGAGGCCGTGCCGCCCTACTCCACGACCGCGCGCGACACCACGGCCATCTCCATCCTGGAGACGGACACGGAGGTCCCCTGGGGGGCCGGGCGGCTCTGCTACGGCTCCGTCGAGGTCACCAATCAAGTCGTCTCCTTCCTGCGCCGCAGACTCATCACCGGCGAAGTGCTCGGCGAGACCAAGCTCGACCTCCCTCCTCGTACGCTCCGTACGCGCGCGGTGTGGTGGACCGTCACCGAGGACCAACTCGACGCCGCCCGCGTCAATCCCGAGATCCTCGGCGGCGCCCTGCACGCCGCGGAGCACGCCTCGATCGGCATGCTTCCGCTCTTCGCCACGTGTGACCGCTGGGACATCGGGGGCGTCTCCGTGCCGCTGCACCCGGACACGCTCCTTCCCACGGTCTTCGTGTACGACGGCCATCCCGGCGGGGCGGGCTTCGCCGAACGGGCCTTCCGCACGGCGCGGGAGTGGCTGACGGCCACACGCCAGGCGATCGCGTCCTGCGAGTGCGAGGCGGGCTGCCCTTCGTGCATCCAGTCCCCCAAGTGCGGCAACGGCAACGATCCGCTGCACAAGCGCGGGGCGGTTCGGCTCCTTTCGGTTTTGCTGAGGGATGCGGAGGGGGTGGCGGGTCAGGGGGCAGGGGTTAGGAGTTAGGGAGCGGTGACTGGCGGGGCGCCTGGGGCGGACTCGCCTGGGGTTCGGCTGTGGGGCGGGGTCGCGGGGGTATGTACGTACTCGCTATCCCTGCGCCGCGCTGCACGAACAAAGACGCCATTGTTTCCTCGGTGCTCCGTGCGCACATACCCCCGCGCCCCCTCCGGCCGGTTGGGCGGGTGCCGGCCGGCTGTTGCTTTAGGGGCGCGGGGAACGGCGCGACAAGCCGCACCACACCCGCACCCGCAAACCGTCGAGGCGTCCGCGGCGAGTGGGCTTTCAGGGGCGCGGGGAACTGCGCGACAAGCCCAACACACCCGCGCCCGCCCACGCAGGGCAGACCCCACCCACCCAGGACCGTCCAAGGCCCAGGGGCCAGGCACCGCGCTACCGCTGAAGCCCAACAGCCGGAGGACCTCCCGGGCCCGCCCGGGACCTGACCGTGGCCGAGAAAGGGCCCGCCGAGGACGACACCGTGACCTCGGAGATCTCCCCCCGCACCACGCACCGCACGATCCGCGCCCCCTGCGCCTCAGCCACCCGCACGGCCCCCGCGCACGCCCCCGTGGAACCCTTCGCCCACCGGTCCGCCGCCGCGAGCGCCGCCAGGTCGGCCGCGCCGCCCGCCCGGTGCCGGGCCACGACGACCTGCGCCATCGTGAGAACCGCGCCGCAGATCACGCCGAGGACCGCCATGCCGACGACCACCCACACGGTGGCGGCCCCGCGATCGCCGCCTGCGCCACGCCACTTGCCTGCCCTCCTCACGCGCCCGCCCCCACCGTCTCTTCCGCCAACGCCACCGCCTCGGTCCGCAGCCGCAGGCCCAGGTGCAGCACCGCCGGTCCCGGCGCGTCCGCCGCCACCTCGACCCGCACCAGCTCTCCTTCGCGCCGTACGGTCACGCTCGCTCCGCGCGGCGCCGCCTGTCGTGCCGCTGCCACGGCCAGGGCATCCGGGTCCTGCCGGGCCGCCGCGCGGGCACCGGCCCGGGCGGCGTCGACGCACTGGATCTGCGCCGATAAGGCAAGGAGGGTCCAGATCAGCGCCATGGTGAACAGCACCAGCGTCGGCAGCACCACCGCCGCCTCCGCTGTCACGAATCCCCTGTCCGAGAGGCGTTGCCGGTACCGGAAGCAGTCGTGCCGCCTCGTCCGCTCCGCCTCAGAACGGAACATCGAGCGCCTTCTCCACGAGCGCCTGCAGAGCCGCCCTGACCTGGCCGCTCGTCACCACCTTGTAGAGCAGCCCGGCAAAGCCCACCGCCGCGATCAGCCCCATCGCGTACTCGGACGTCACCATCCCCGCGTCCTCGCCGACCGCGCGGCCCGCCCGACTCCTCAGTCCGTCAAGTCGGGTCCGGCCCCACTGACCCCAGACGTATCCCGTCGATCGGCCTCGCATCATCTGCCCCCGCATTTCAATCCCCTTGTTCACTCGGTTTGTTCACTCGGTCAGTTGTCAGACTTGATTGATTGATCTCGGTCGTTGAATCTCAGGTGTCGGACGTCGGGTGGCGGTGTCGGACGTCAGGTAGCGGACGTCAGGTGGCGGTCACCGTCGTCGGCCGGGCGCCTGTCCCCTGCCGGTCTGCACGAGTCGTGGTCGGGGTCGCTGCCCCCTCTCAGCCCTTGCTCAACAAGCCCTCCGCCAGACCGATCACCACCGGCAGCACTCCGACCGCCACGAACGCCGGCAGGAAGCACAGACCCACGGGTGCCGTCATCAGGACCGCGGCCCTGCGCGCCCCGGCCGTCGCCACCCGGCCCCGCTCCGCCCTGGCGTCCGCGGCCAGGCGTGCCACCGGGGCCGCGGCGGGTGCCCCGGACTCGCCCGCCCGCTCCAGAAGCCGGGCCAGTGGAGCGGCGCCGGGTATGGCGCCCAATTGCCGCCAGGAGTCGACTGGTTCGCCGCCCAGCCGCACCTCCGCCGCTCCGCGCGCCAGCCGAGTGCCCACGGGGCCCTGCAGGGATTCACCGACCGCGTGGGCCGCCGCCACCGGGCTCGCCCCTGCGGCTACGCAGGCCGCCAGAAGGTCCGCTGCCAGGGGGAGTTGTATGGACGTCCGTGTCGCCTCTCGCCGTTCGTCCGGGGTGCGCGAGGCTGCTTCTGTGCGCCGCCTCCGGCGTCGGACTCCGTAGCCGACCGCCGCTCCGGCCAGCAGGCCGGGGACTCCGCCCACCAGCGCGTGGACCGCGCTCGCCGTGCCTGCCACCAGCAGCCATTCCCGTGCTCCGCCCCAGCGACTCCACCATGGCGTCCGGCAGCGCGCGGGGGGTTCTGCCACGTCCAGCGTCTTCTTCGCTCGTCGCCGCAGGGCCCTCTCGCGTCGCGCCGCCAGCAGTGTCAGCGCCAGCCAGAGCACCGCCGCGATGTCCCACACGGCCACCCCCAGCCTGTGGACAACGTTCATCGGCCCTCCGCTCCCCGTACGATCCGCAGCGCCCACCAGGCGCCGACGGCCTCCAGTACTCCGCCGGCCGCCAGGCATCCGAGCCCCGGCCCTGTGTGAAGCAGCACCCGCAGCGGGTCCGCTCCCAGGGCGGAGCCCATCAGCAGGCCCAGTACCGGTAGCCCGGCGAGCATCACCGCGGTCGAGCGCGCGCCCGCCAACTGGGCACGGAGGTCGGCTCGCTGATCGCGCTCCGAGCGCAGGGCGGCCTCCAGGCGTTCCAGCCCCGCGGCGAGTCCCGCGCCGCGGTCCACCGCCACCCGCCAGCACGCCGCGAGCCCCAGGAGTCCTTCGGCGCCGGGCTCGCGAGCCGCCTCGCGCAGCGTCCCCGGCACATCGCCACCGAACCGCGCCGCCGCCAGCACCGCGCTGCGGGCCGAGGCGTCCCCGGCGCCCCGGTCCCGCGCGTCGGCGGAGTCGTCGAGGGCCAGTCGTAGCGCCTCTCCGGGCTGTCGTCCCGCCCGCACCTCACCCGCGAGCTCACCGCAGAGCGCGATCACCGCGTCGCCGCGCCGATCTCGGGCTCGGCGCGCGTCCCTGGCCCGCCGTACGCGCGCCGCCATCGGGACCCCGGCCGCGCCCATGACCAGGGGCAACACGGACTCCCCCAGCAGCGCGACCGCCGCCCCCGCGGCCAGGCACCACCATTCGTGGCGCAAGCGGCCTCGGGCGGCCTCCACCGTCCGGTGCCAGGCGGGGGCCAAGGGCGGTGCGGTGTCGGCGAACAGCACTCGCAT
This sequence comes from Streptomyces sp. NPDC040622, assembly GCF_055593965.1. Lineage (NCBI taxonomy): Bacteria > Bacillati > Actinomycetota > Actinomycetes > Kitasatosporales > Streptomycetaceae > Streptomyces > Streptomyces sp. NPDC040622. The sequence goes on from NZ_JBVIXD010000003.1 coordinate 166,626, forward strand.
GCGGTGGGATTGCGTGTTCCTCCGGCCCAGCAGGCCGGCCGCGCTTGCCGCGCACAGGGCCGCTGCCCATGTCGATGTCGATGGGGTCATTCGGCATCGCTCCAAGCGCCCTCCGCGAGGAGTGAGTTCAGTCGTGGCCAGCCCTGCTCCCGGGCGAAGGCCGCCTTGTCCCACCGCAGCGCCGGGACCGTCACCACCAGGCCGGAGGCCGCCCGCTCCAGGACGTGCACCTCGGCGATCCGACGGCGGCCCGCCCTGTCCCGTACGAGATGGATCACTACCGACAAGGCGGCGGCCAACTGGCTGTGCAGGGCTGCCCGATCGAGCCCCGCCGCTGTCCCCAGCGCCTCCAGGCGCGCGGGGACGTCGCCCGCGGCGTTGGCGTGGACCGTGCCGCAGCCGCCCTCGTGCCCGGTGTTCAGCGCGGCCAGCAGGTGCACCACCTCGGCGCCCCGCACCTCGCCGACGACCAGCCGGTCGGGGCGCATGCGCAGTGCCTGTCGCACCAGGTCGTCCAGGCCGACGAGGCCTGCTCCTTCCTGGTTGGCGGGTCGGGACTCCAGGCGCACCACGTGTGGGTGCTCGGGCCTCAACTCCGCGGAGTCCTCGGCCAGTACGATCCGCTCCTTGGGGCCGACCAGGCCCAGCAGTGCGCTCAGGAGTGTCGTCTTGCCGCTGCCGGTACCTCCGCTGATCAGGAAGGACAGCCGGGCGTCGAGCAGGGCGCGCAGGAAGCGGTCGCCGCCGGGCGGGAGCGTCCCCTCGGCGACCAGTTCCCCGAGGGTGAAGGCCCGGGGCCGTACGACCCGCAGGGAGAGACAGGCCGAGCCCACGGCGACCGGTGGCAGCACCGCGTGCAGTCGGGTGCCGTCCGGGAGGCGGGCGTCCACCCAGGGCCTGGCGTCGTCCAGGCGTCGCCCGGCCACGGCCGCGAGGCGCTGTGCGAGCCGCCGCACCGCCGCCGCGTCCCGGAACGTGATCCCTGTGAGCTCCAGGCCGCCGCCCCGGTCCACCCACACCCGGTCGGGCGCGGAGACCAGCACGTCGGTCACCGAGGCGTCCGCGAGCAGCGGCTCCAAGGGGCCCGCTCCGACCAGCTCGGAGCGCAACTGTTCGGCGGCGCCGAGGATTTCGGTGTCTCCGAGCACCCTGCCCTGGGCCCGCAGGGCTTCGGCGACCCGGGCCGGGGTCGGCTCCGTGCCGTTCTCCGCGAGCCACTGCCGGACCCCGTCCAGCATCCGCGTCCCGACCACCGCGCTCATGCGCCGCCTCCCCCGGCGTCGACCGGCACCCGGTCCCAGAAAGCCGCGCAGAACCGTGCCAGCGGTCCGCGCGCGGCGCCTCCGGGCGGCGTCCCCGCGGCCTGTGCCGACGACAGGCCGGGCTCCCAGGGCACCTCGCCGACCAGCGGCATCCCGAGCAGACGCGCGACCTCCTCGGAGTCGAGCCCGTCGGATCCCGCGAGCCCCGCACCCTGCGCGACCACCACCCGCAGATCCCGCAGCGCCATGCCCGCGGCGGACGCCACCCGTCGCGCGCCCGCCACCGCGCGCAGCTCCGCGGGCACGACAAGGAGTCCCAGATCGACCTGTGCCAGTGCCTCGGCGACCGTCTCGTCCACCCGGCGGGGCAGGTCCACGACCACCACTCCGCCGCGCCTGCGGGCCGCCGAGACGACCGCCCGCGCGGCCTCGGGCGCGACCGTGACCGCGTCGCCCCGGTCCCAGCTCAGGACCCGCAGGGCGTGGAGCTCCGGCAGGGACTCCGCCAGCGCGCCTCCGCCGAGCCTGCCCCGCGATGTGGCGAAGGCCGGCCAGCGGAGCCCCTCGGCGCTCTCGCCGCCCAGGAGCACGTCCAGGCCGCCGCCCAGCGGGTCCGCGTCGACGAGCATCGTGCGCCGGCCGGCCCTGGCCGCCGTGACCGCGAGGGCGCAGGCCAGGGTCGAGGCCCCGGCGCCGCCCCGGCCGCCGATGACGCCGACGGTGAGCGCGGGCCTCCCCACGCCTTCGGCGACGTCGGCGATGCGGTCCACGAGCCACTGCTCGCCGTCGGGCAGGAGCAGCACATGGTCGGCGCCGATCTCCACCGCCCGGCGCCAGACACCGGAATCGTCCTGATCCCGCCCAACCAGCACGACCCCGCGGCGTCGCACCGCCCCGCGCAGGCGGTCCGCCGCGTCGTCCCCGACCAGGACAAGCGGAGCCGATTCCCAGCCCTCCCTGCGCCCGGGCCCGCCGTGGTGCACCTCGGGCAGCGCGCCCGCCGCGGCGCACAGCCGCAGCAGGTCGTCCAGCAGCTCCACGTCCTCCGTGACGATCAGCGGTCCGCCCTGCCGCCCGGCGGTCGGCGCGGCCCTGTCCCGTGAAATGACTCCACCCACGATCTCCATCCCCCTCTCACACAACACGTCTGTGAATGCCGCGCTCCGCATCGCCGAAGAACCGGACAAAGCAATCCGGCCATGAACTTCGCGAGCGGAACGAGCGGAATCAGCGTGCGGGGCTGCGGGAAATCGTGTGGATCTTGGTCAATAACTGTGGACAAGGCGATGCCTGTGAATATCCCCATCACCCATACCGGTGACATCGCGCCGCCTTCGCGACGGCTTCCACAGAGCAGCCTCTCGGCTACACACAGTGACGGATCTTGCGCGGCTCAAATGAGCACAGAGTCGGCGCGGAGAGCGGCTCGAGGGCCGAACGAGGATCAACGGAGGGTTCAAAAACCCATCCGGACATGCGACGACCCCCGCCGGGGGGGAGAGCGGGGGTCGTCCCCACGGTCCGACTCGGGGGGGGAGGAGCCAGACCGGGTTAGCACGGTCGCGAACGATCCGTGACTTCCATGGTGTACCCGAGAGCCTTCTCAAGCAAACCCACGCGCCTCAGCTTACGCCGAATGGTGGGCGCCTATGCTCGGCCTCGTGGAAAACCACTCCTTGCCCCGCACTGCCGCGTTCTTTGACCTGGACAAGACGGTCATTGCGAAGTCGAGCACGCTCACCTTCAGCAAGTCGTTCTACCAAGGTGGCCTGATCAACCGCAGAGCGGTACTGCGCACCGCGTACTCGCAGTTCGTCTTCCTGGCGGGCGGCGCCGACCACGACCAGATGGAGCGGATGCGCGAGTACCTGTCCGCGCTGTGCCGCGGGTGGAACGTGCGACAGGTCAAAGAGATCGTCGCCGAGACCCTGCACGACCTGATCGACCCGATCATCTACGACGAGGCCGCCTCACTCATCGAGGAGCACCACACCGCGGGCCGCGACGTCGTCATCGTCTCCACCTCGGGCGCCGAGGTCGTCGAGCCGATCGGTGAGCTTCTCGGCGCCGACCGCGTGGTGGCGACCCGCATGGTGGTCGGGGACGACGGGTGCTTCACCGGCGAGGTGGAGTACTACGCGTACGGACCCACCAAGGCGCAGGCGATCAAGGAGCTCGCGCAGTCGGAGGGGTACGACCTCGACCGCTGCTTCGCCTACAGCGACTCGGCGACCGATCTGCCGATGCTGGAGTCCGTCGGGCACCCCTTCGCGGTCAACCCCGACCGCGCGCTGCGCCGCGAGGCCCTCACGCGCGCGTGGCCGATCCTCGACTTCCACCGTCCGGTGCGCCTGAAGCAGCGCCTGCCCGCGCCGCCCCGTCCCGCCCTCGTCGCCGTGGCCGCCGTCGGCGCCGCCGCAGCCACGGCGGGCCTGGTGTGGTTCACCAGCCGGCGCCGCGCCGCCGCGAGCTGAACAAGCCCCGGCAACCGACCCCCGACCCCCGCCACCGGGCCCCGCAGGCGGCGCCGGGAGGGGGCAGGAACGGGCAGGAACGGGCCGGAACGGGCCGGAACGGCCGAGCTGGAACGCACGTCCGATTCGCACCTGTTTGAACGTAAAAGTAAAGAAGTGCGGCCAGGACTTCCGCTTACCTCAGGACAGGAGTACAAAGGATTCAACGGCCCGCGAGACCAAGGACATCCGAGAGGATCACCTTCAAACGCAGTAAAGGCCCCACGGACCGAAGCATGAACACCGAGCACCCACGCGACGTCGACCCGTCGATTACGGGCCAGCCGCACCAGGTGACGGGCAACGTCCCGACCTGATGGGCAACACTTCGAGGACGCTTGGTAACCCGGTGGACATGCCAGCGGCGGTACGGATCTCCGTACCGCCGCATCCCTGTTCGGGCCCCTTTTCCGGGTGGCCTTCTTACGCCGCGCCGCGCTGCAGCGCCTCGCACACCGCCGTGGACTCCCTGACGCCGAGCTCGACCGCCCTGCCGCAGTGGGCGATCCAGGCCGCCATGCCCTCGGGCCTGCCGGACGCGTAGCCGTCCAGGGCCGCCACGTAGGCGGCGCGGCCCAGCTCCGCGTAACCCGCCTCCGCCGGACAGACCGACTTCGGGTCGAGGCCGCTGCCCACCAGGACGATACGTTCGGCGGCCCGCGCGACCAGGCCGTTGTGCGAGCCGAAGGGGCGCAGGCTGAGCAGTTCGCCGTGGACCACGGCGGCCATCACCAGCGCCGGCGCCGCACTGCCCGTGATGATCAGCCGCGACAGCCCCTCCAGTCGGCCCGCCACCTCGTCGGCGTCCGGCAGGGGAAGCTCGACCAGCGGTTCGTCGACGGACTCCCCGGCGAGCCTCGGGCGCCCCGCGCTCTCGTCGGAGTCGGCCGCGGCGACCAGGTGCAGGCGCGCCAGGACACGCAACGGTGACTGCCGCCAGATGGACAGGAGTTGACCGGCCTCGGCCGTCAGGCGCAGGGCCGCGCCGAGCGTGCGCGCCTCGCCGTCGCCGCTGAAATCGCTGCGCCGACGCACCTCTTCGAGCGCCCACTCGGCGCCGGAGAGCGCCGCGGAGCCGCGCGCGCCGCGCAGTGCCGCCTCGGAGGTGATCTCGTTGCTGCGGCGCCGCATGATCCGGTGCCCGTAGACGCGGTCCACGGCCTTGCGCACGGAGTCCACGGAGTCGGCCACGCCGGGGAGCGCCCCGAGCGCCGCGAGGGGGTCTCCGTCGACCGGGCCGGGTCGGGAGCCCGGAGAAGGGTCGGCTGTCGTACTCATGAGTACGACCCTACGTACTCCGGGGCTCCGGTCCACGAAGGAGTGGTCTTCTTCACGCGCACCGGGCACGCACGGTGCCTGAACGGCTACCCTTTGTGGTTATGAAAATCGCTTTCGTAGGGAAGGGCGGCAGCGGGAAGACCACGCTGTCCTCGCTCTTCATCCGCCACCTCGCCGGTACCGGCGCGCCCGTCATCGCGGTGGACGCCGACATCAACCAGCACCTGGGCCCCGCGCTGGGCCTCGACGAGGCGGTGGCCGCCGAACTGCCCGCCCTGGGCGCGAGGCTGCCCCTGATCAAGGACTACCTGCGGGGCTCCAACCCGCGGATCACGTCCGCGGACACGATGATCAAGACGACGCCCCCCGGCGAGGGCTCACGGCTCCTGCGGCTGCGCGAGGACAACCCCGTGTTCGACGCGTGCGCCCGGTCCGTGGAACTCGACGACGCCACCGTGCGTTTGATGGTCACCGGGCCGTTCACCGAAGCCGACCTCGGTGTCGCCTGCTACCACTCCAAGACGGGAGCGGTGGAGCTCTGCCTGAACCACCTGGTCGACGGCCGCGACGAGTACGCGGTCGTGGACATGACCGCAGGCTCGGACTCCTTCGCCTCCGGCATGTTCACGCGCTTCGACATGACGTTCCTGGTGGCCGAGCCGACGAGGAAGGGGGTCTCCGTCTATCGCCAGTACAAGGAGTACGCACGCGACTTCGGTGTCGGCCTCGCTGTCGTCGGCAACAAGGTGCAGGGCCAGGACGACGTGGACTTCCTGCGCGCGGAGGTCGGCGACGACCTCCTGGTGACCGTGGGGCACTCTGACTGGGTGCGGGCCATGGAGAAGGGGCGCCCGCCGCGCTTCGAGCTCCTCGAGGAGGACAACCGCCGTTCCCTGCAAGCACTTCAGGACGCCGTCGACACCTCGTACGAACGACGAGACTGGGAGCGGTACACCCGCCAGATGGTCCACTTCCACCTGAAGAACGCGCAGAGCTGGGGCAACGAGCGCACGGGGGCCGACCTGGCTGCCCAGGTCGACCCCGCGTTCGTCCTGCGCGAGCGCTTGACCGCCACGGCGTGAACGGGCCGCCGGGTGCTACTGCTTGACGGCCGGTGCGCCCGGTACGCCCTTGGGGGCCGGCGCGGGCTGGGCGGAGAGGAACGCCGCCCAGCCTTCCTTCGGCGCCTTGCCGACCGGCAGCTCGGCCATCTTCGCCAGCACCTTCGGGTCCTGGGCGTCGAGCCAGTCCGACAGCTGCCGGAAGGAGACGCAGCGCACCTCGGGCTTGGTGCAGACCGAGTCGACGGTCTCCTCGACGGCACGCATGTAGGTGCCGCCGTTCCAGGACTCGAAGTGGTTGCCGATGATCAGCGGGGCGCGGTTGCCCTTGTAGGCGCGGTCGAAGCCCTGGAGCAGGCCGTCACGCATCTGGTCGCCCCAGTACTCGTGCCGCGAGGGGTCGCCGTGGGAGGTCGAACCGGACTGGTTGACCATGAAGTTGTAGTCCATGGTGAGCGTCTCGAACTTGCGGCCCGGGACCGGGACGAGCTGCATGGACAGATCCCACAGCCCCTCCTTCTTCTTGGGCCAGAGCTGGTTGTTGACGCCGCTGGTGTCGTAGCGGAAGCCCAGTTCACGGGCCGCCCGCATGAAGTTCTTCTGGCCTTCGAGGCAGGGGGTGCGGGCGCCGACCAGTTCCTTGTCGTAGTCAAAGGGCAGCGGCTTCGCCTTCTTCATGCCCGTGTTCGTCTTCCAGCCCTTCACGAAGGACTTGGCCTGGTTGATCTCGCTCTTCCAGTCCGCCACGGACCACTCGCCCACCCCGCGTCCCTCGCCGCAGAAGTGGCCGTTGAAGTGCGTGCCGACCTCGTTGCCCTCGAGCCAGGCGCCGCGGAGCTGGTCCACGGTGTCCTTGATCCCCTTGCGGTCGTTGAAGCCGATGTCCGAGCTGCCTGCCAGGTGCTGCGGCGGGTTGTAGAGCTTCCGCTTCGCCTCCGGGAGCATGTACACGCCGCTGAGGAAGTAGGTCATCGTCGCGTTGTTCCGCTTGGCGACCTTGCGGAAGTGCGAGAACAGCTTCTGGCTGTCCTCGCCGGCGCCGTCCCAGGAGAAGACCACGAACTGCGGTGGTTTCTGACCGGGCTTGAGGCGGGCGGGTCTCGACAGGTTCGGCTGCTTTCCGGTGAAGGCGGTGGAACCGTCACCGATCATCCGGACGGGGCTCTTGGGGGCCTGCGCCCCGGTCGCCTTCTTCGCGCCGTGGGCGCCTTCCTTGGCTGGGGGCTTGCTGTCGGCGCAGCCAGCGAGCGTCGCTACGCACGCCACAAGGGCGGTGAGGCTCGCGGTGATCCTCCGGGTGGCGGCCATGTTCCGCCCACCTTCTTTCCGTGCAAGTCGGGACAGATCGGACAGAACCTCGCACGGGGTCCGGAGAGCAGCGTTCCGACAAGCCGATAAGAATTTTTATTCGCTCATTCGGGTGACGGATTGCACCATTTGCTCCGATAGTCCACCCAAAGTCTTTACTCTGGATTACGATCCATTTACCGAGAGTTGAGATATCCCGCCGCTGCACGCCGTGACCCACGGCCGCGACCCGCCCTCCGGAGACCTCCGGAGGACCCCTTGTCCCGCGACCGCGCTGCCCCGGAGGAGACGGGAAACATGTCTGCCTGCGTCCCCACTCGCACCACCGACTCGGCCCACACGCCACGCGCCAACAAGCCCCACGCCCCGCCGCCCGGCAAGAGGTTCCGCATCGCCGGTGCCGACCTGTCCGCGTCGGTCGCCGTCTTCCTGATCGCCCTGCCGCTCTCCCTCGGCATCTCCCTCGCCACCGGAGCACCCCTCCAGGCGGGCCTCGTCGCCGCCGCCGTCGGCGGCATCCTCGCCGGAGCGCTCGGCGGTTCTCCGCTGCAGGTCAGCGGCCCCGCCGCCGGACTCACCGTCGTCACCGCAGACCTCATCAACCGGTACGGGTGGCGCACCACCTGCGCCATCACCGTCCTCGCCGGGATCGCCCAACTCGGCCTCGGCTGCCTGCGCGTGGCCCGCACGGCGCTCGCCGTGAGCCCGGCCGTCGTCCACGGCATGCTGGCCGGCATCGGGGTCACCATCGCCGTGGCCCAGCTGCACATCGTGCTGGGCGGCACCCCGCAAAGCTCCGTGCTCGCCAACCTCCGCTCGCTGCCCGCCCAGTTGGCCGACCTGCATCCGGCCGCGCTGTCGATCAGCCTGCTGACCCTCGCGATCCTGCTGCTCTGGCCGCGGCTCCCCGGCCGCGCCGGCCGCATCGCCCGCATCCTGCCCGCGGCCCTCGTCTCGGTCGCCGTCGCGACGGCCGTCGCCTCGCTCGCCCGGCTCCACGTCGACAAGGTCGACCTGCCCTCCTGGCGCAGCCACGCGCTGGCCGGGTTGCCCGAGGGCCCCGCGCTGGGTCTCGTGGCCGCCGTGCTCACCATCACGCTGGTGTGCAGCGTGCAGTCGCTGCTCGGCGCCGTCGCCGTCGACAAGGTCGTCGCGGGACGGCACCAACTGCGCCCGGACGTCCGCCGGTCCGACCTCAACCGCGAGCTGCTCGGCCAGGGCACGGCGAACATCGTGTCCGGAGCGCTCGGCGGGCTTCCCGTCGCCGGGGTCGCCGTGCGCAGCATGGCCAATGTCCGAGCGGGCGCCGTCAGCAGGAACTCCACGATGCTGCACGGCGTTTGGGTAGTAGTGGCCGCGCTGCTCCTGGTCCCCGTCCTGGAGCTGATCCCCCTCGCGGCGCTCGCCGCCCTCGTCATGGTCGTCGGCATCCAGATGGTCAGCCTGAACCACATCCGGACCGTCACCCGCCACCGCGAGATCCTCGTCTACGCCGTCACCACCCTCGGCGTGGTCTTCCTCGGCGTCCTCGAAGGCGTGGCGCTGGGGGTCGCCGTGGCCGTCGCCGTCTCGCTGCACCGGCTCACCCGCACCCGGATCACCCACTGCGAGGTCGACGGCGTCCACCACGTGCGCGTACGCGGACAGCTGACGTTCCTCGCGGTGCCCCGGCTCAGCAGGACCCTGCACCTCGTGCCCCAGGGCGCGGACGTGATCGTGGAGCTGGACGGCTCCTTCATGGACCACGCCGCGTACGAATCACTGCAGTGCTGGCAGGACGCGCACGTCGCGCACGGCGGCACCGTCGAGATCACCGGCCGCGCAGGGACCCGTATCGCCGAGCCCGCGAGCACCTCGCACTCCTGCTGCCGCCCCTGGACGCCGTGGCGCAACCACCACTGCGACCGGCCGCAGGAGGAGGAGCAGCGGAGCAGGCCCAGCGGGCATCAGCTGGCCAGCGGGATCAGCGCGTTCCAGCGGAACACGGCGCCGCATGTGCGCGGCGAGCTGGCCAGGCTCGCACGTGAGGGTCAGCAGCCCGCGCAGCTCTTCCTGACCTGCGCGGACTCCCGGGTCGTCACCTCGATGATCACGTCGAGCGGCCCCGGCGACCTCTTCGTCGTCCGCAATGTGGGCAATCTCGTGCCGTTGCCGGGTGCCGAGAGCGGGGACGACTCGGTCGGCGCCGCCATCGAGTACGCGGTCGACGTGCTCAAGGTGCGGTCCATCACCGTGTGCGGGCACTCCGGGTGCGGTGCGATGCAGGCGCTGCTCAACACGCCGCCCGGCGGCGCGCAGACTCCGCTGCGGCGCTGGCTGCGGCACGGGCTGCCGAGCCTGGAGCGGATGGGCGCGCAGGACAGGGCCTGGGCGCGGCTGGCCGGGCGGGCGCCCGCCGACGCGGTCGAGCAACTCTGTCTCACCAATGTGGTCCAGCAGTTGGAGCACCTGCGGGCGCACGAGTCGGTGGCACGCCGACTTGCAGAAGGTGATCTTGAACTGCACGGTATGTACTTCCATGTCGGAGAGGCCCAGTCCTATCTGCTGACGGAGGGCGCGGGCCCTGAGCCACTGCCCGACGAGGTCTTCGATCAGGTGGCACCCACGGCGCGGGCCACGGCCTAGCGGGCGCCGCCCAGGTAAAGGTCTAAACCAATTCTCGGCAGGCCCTTGTCACCACGGGTTGTGTCTGATGAGCTGTGGCTTCGGACACAACGGTCGCCTCCGGCAAAGCAGCGCAAGGGAGATGTCGTGAGCAACGAAAGCCTGGCCAACCTCTTGAAGGAGGAGCGTCGCTTCGGGCCGCCGGCGGAGCTGGCTGCCGCCGCGAACGTCACCGCGGAGGCGTACGAACAGGCCAAGGCTGACCGGCTCGGTTTCTGGGCCGAGCAAGCCCGCCGGCTGACCTGGGCCACGGAGCCGACCGAGACGCTCGACTGGTCGAACCCGCCGTTCGCCAAGTGGTTCGCCGACGGGAAGCTCAACGTCGCCTACAACTGCGTGGACCGTCACGTGGAGGCGGGCAACGGCGACCGCGTCGCGATCCACTTCGAGGGTGAGCCCGGCGACAGCCGGGCCATCACCTACGCCGAGCTCAAGGACGAGGTCAGCCGGGCGGCCAACGCCCTGACCGGGCTGGGCGTCGAGAAGGGCGACCGCGTCGCCGTCTACCTGCCGATGATCCCCGAGGCGGTCATCTCGATGCTGGCCTGCGCCCGCATCGGCGCCGCCCACTCGGTGGTCTTCGGCGGCTTCTCCGCGGACGCGATCGCCAAGCGCATCGAGGACGCGGACGCCAAGGTCGTCATCACCTCCGACGGCGGCTACCGCCGGGGCAAGCCCTCCGCGCTCAAGCCCGCCGTGGACGAGGCCGTCGACCGCGCCGAGGGCGTGCGGCACGTCCTCGTGGTGCGCCGCACCGGCCAGGACGTGGCCTGGACCGAGGGCCGCGACGTGTGGTGGCACGACGTCGTCGCCCAGCAGTCCGCCGAGCACACCCCCGAGGCCTTCGACGCCGAGCACCCGCTGTTCATCCTCTACACCTCGGGCACCACGGGGAAGCCGAAGGGCATCCTGCACACCTCCGGCGGCTACCTCACCCAGGCGGCCTACACCCACCACGCCGTCTTCGACCTCAAGCCTTCGAGCGACGTCTACTGGTGCACCGCCGACATCGGCTGGGTCACCGGCCACTCCTACATCACCTACGGACCGCTGGCCAACGGCGCGACCCAGGTCATGTACGAGGGCACCCCCGACACCCCGCACCAGGGCCGCTTCTGGGAGATCGTCCAGAAGTACGGCGTCACCATCCTCTACACCGCGCCCACCGCGATCCGCACGTTCATGAAGTGGGGCGACGACATCCCCGCGAAGTTCGACCTGTCCAGCCTGCGGGTCCTCGGCTCGGTCGGTGAGCCGATCAACCCCGAGGCCTGGATGTGGTACCGCAAGAACATCGGCGGCGACGCCTGTCCGATCGTGGACACCTGGTGGCAGACCGAGACCGGCGCCATGATGATCTCGCCGCTGCCGGGCGTCACCGAGACCAAGCCGGGCAGCGCCCAGCGCGCCCTGCCGGGCATCTCCGCGACCGTCGTCGACGACGAGGCGAACGAGGTGCCCGACGGCGGCGGCGGCTACCTCGTCCTGACCGAGCCCTGGCCCTCCATGCTCCGCACCATCTGGGGCGACGACCAGCGCTTCATCGACACCTACTGGTCGCGCTTCGAGGGCAGGTACTTCGCCGGCGACGGCGCCAAGAAGGACGACGACGGCGACATCTGGCTGCTGGGCCGCGTGGACGACGTGATGCTCGTCTCCGGGCACAACATCTCCACCACCGAGGTCGAGTCCGCCCTCGTCTCCCACCCGGCCGTCGCCGAGGCGGCGGTCGTGGGCGCCGCCGACGAGACCACCGGCCAGGCCATCGTCGCGTTCGTCATCCTGCGCGGCAGCGCCGACGCCGACGACGAGAACCTCGTCGCCGACCTGCGCAACCACGTCGGTGCCACCCTCGGCCCGATCGCCAAGCCCAAGCGCGTCCTCCCGGTCGCCGAGCTCCCCAAGACCCGCTCCGGCAAGATCATGCGCCGCCTGCTGCGGGACGTCGCCGAGAACCGGGCCGTCGGCGATGTCACCACGCTGGCCGACTCCTCCGTGATGGATCTCATCCAGACCAAGCTCCCCGCCGCGCCCAGCGAGGACTGACGGTGCGGAACGCCTGATTCACGTACGCGCAAAGGGTCGTCCGGCAGCGCGCCGGGCGGCCCCTTTGTGCTTAAGGTGAAGATCACCGGATACGTCCGGTCGTACGTTAGGTACGCTAAGGATCGCGTCAACATCGCGACAAGAGCGACGCGACGAGAAGTACCTAGGTGCGCCGGGAAGTCTGGTCGGCATGTGCTTTGCCCTGCCTACCCGACCGGAGGTCGACTCACGTGGCCGCGCCCACCCCCAGCACCAGCCGCAAGGTTCTCGGACGCCTCTCGCTCCCCGAGCGGACCTTCGTGGCGAACGCCCTGCGCGCCGAGACCGTCGGTGGTGTGCTGCTGCTCGTCGCCGCGGTCGCCGCGCTGATCTGGGCCAACACCGCCGGCGGCTCCTATGAGTCCGTACGGAGCTTCCACCTCGGCCCGGGCTCGCTCGGCCTCGACCTCTCCATCCAGCACTGGGCGGCCGACGGACTGCTCGCCGTCTTCTTCTTCGTGGCCGGCATCGAACTCAAGCGCGAGCTGGTCGCCGGTGACCTGCGCGATCCCAAGGCCGCGGCCCTGCCCGTCATCGCGGCGCTCTGCGGCATGGCCGTACCGGCGCTCGTCTACGTCCTCACCAACGTCATCGGCGGCGGCTCGACGGACGGCTGGGCCGTCCCGACCGCGACCGACATCGCGTTCGCGCTCGCCGTGCTCGCGGTCATCGGCACCTCGCTGCCCTCCGCGCTGCGCGCCTTCCTGCTCACCCTCGCCGTCGTCGACGACCTCTTCGCGATCCTGATCATCGCGGTCTTCTTCACCAGCGACCTGAACTTCGCCGCGCTCGGCGGCGCCGTCCTCGGGCTCGTCGTCTTCTGGCTGCTGCTCAGGAAGCGGGTGCGCGGCTGGTACATCTACGTTCCGCTGGCGCTCGTCATCTGGGGCCTGATGTACAACAGCGGCATCCACGCCACCATCGCGGGCGTCGCCATGGGCCTGATGCTGCGCTGCCACAAGGAGGACGAGAGCGAGGAGCACTCGCCCGGCGAGCACATCGAACATCTCGTGCGTCCCGTCTCCGCCGGCCTCGCCGTACCGCTGTTCGCCCTGTTCAGCGCGGGTGTGGTCGTGTCGGGCGGCGCGCTCGGCGATGTGTTCACCAAGCCGGAGACACTGGGTGTGGTCCTTGGCCTGGTGCTCGGCAAGGCCCTCGGCATCTTCGGCGGCACCTGGCTCGCGGCACGCTTCACCAAGGCCGAGCTGAACGACGACCTGGCCTGGCCCGACGTCTTCGCGGTCGCCTCCCTGGCCGGCATCGGCTTCACCGTCTCGCTGCTGATCGGCGAACTCGCCTTCACCGAGGACCCGCTGCTCACCGACGAGGTCAAGGCGGCCGTCCTGATGGGCTCGCTCATCGCGGCGGTGCTCTCGGGGATCCTGCTGAAGATGCGCAACGCCAAGTACCGCAAGCTGTGGGAGGACGAGGAGCGCGACGACGACCTCGACGGCATCCCCGACATCTACGAGATGGACAAGCCGGACTACCACCTCCGGATGGCCGCCATCTATGAGAAGAAGGCCGCGGAACACCGCAGGCTTGCCGAAGTCTCGGGTGGGGAACGCGAGGATGGCAACGGTCCGGCATGATCTGAGCAGACATATCTCAGAAGAGATCAGAAGAGAAAAAGGGGAGAACGCGATGAGCTCACCCGACGGCCCCGTCGGCGCCGAGCGCAGCCTCGGCCAACTGGTCGCCACGGCGACCGGCGAGATGTCCGCACTGGTGCACGACGAGATCGCGCTGGCCAAGGCCCAGCTGCGACAGGACGTCAAGCGCGGGGCGGTCGGCGGCGCCGCCTTCACCGCGGCCGGCGCGGTCCTCATCTTCTCGCTGCCGATGCTGAGCTTCGCGCTCGCCTACGGCATCCGCACCTGGAGCGGATGGAACATGGCGATCTGCTTCGTGCTGTCCTTCGCCGCCAACGTGCTGGTGGCCGGGCTGCTCGCGCTGATCGGCGTGGTCTTCGCGAAGAAGGCGAAGAAGGGCAAGGGCCCGCAGAAGGTCGCCGCATCGGCCAAGGAGACGGCAGCCGTACTGGGGAACGTCAAACCGCATACCCGTCCGGTGGGCCCCGTGGACACCCTCGACGTCCGAGTCGGTGAGACGGGGGCGACTGTGGCACGCTCGTCCTCATGACGGACCCCGCCGCCCCATCGGCCCAACCCTCCGGATCAGTCGTACGCATCGAGGGGCCCTGGACCCACCGGGACGTGGCCGCCAACGGAGCGCGCTTCCACATCGCCGAGATGGGCGACGGGCCGCTGGTCCTGCTGCTGCACGGCTTCCCGCAGTTCTGGTGGTCGTGGCGGCACCAGATGGTGGCGCTCGCCGACGCGGGCTTCCGGGCCGTCGCGATGGACCTGCGGGGCGTGGGCGGCAGCGACCGCACGCCCCGCGGGTACGACCCGGCGAACCTCGCGCTCGACATCACCGGTGTCGTGCGCTCCCTCGGCGAGCCGGACGCCGCGCTCGTCGGGCACGACCTGGGCGGGTACCTGGCGTGGACGGCGGCCGTGATGCGGCCCAAGCTGGTGCGCCGCCTCGCCGTCTCCTCGATGCCGCACCCGCGGCGCTGGCGCTCGGCGATGCTGTCCGACCGCAAGCAGACCGCGGCGGCCTCCTACGTGTGGGGCTTCCAGCGGCCGTGGGTGCCGGAGCGTCAGCTGGTCGCCGACGACGGGGCCCTGGTGGCCCGTCTGGTGCGGGACTGGTCCGGGCCGAGCCTGCCGGACGACGAGGCGGTCGAGACGTACCGGCGTGCCATGTGCATCCCCTCGACCGCGCACTGCTCGGTCGAGCCGTACCGCTGGATGGTCCGGTCGATGGCGCGGCCCGACGGGATCCAGTTCAACCGCCGCATGAAGCGCCCGGTGCGGGTGCCGACGCTGCATCTGCACGGGTCGCTGGACCCCGTGATGCGGACGAGGAGCGCGGCGGGCTCCGGAGAGTACGTCGAAGCGCCGTACCGCTGGCGGCTGTTCGACGGCCTCGGGCACTTCCCCCACGAGGAGGACCCGGTGGCGTTCTCCACCGAGTTGGTGAACTGGCTGAAGGATCCCGAACCGGACCGCTGATGGTCCGTCCGGTCCCGGCGCACGGCCCTTCGGGGCGCCGATGGGAACACCTGTCCTACGAACGCCAATTGCCTCCCGCATAGGCCAATTGGGGCCCCTGCGCGCGATTACCGACCATGAGGCACGGGCACACGTCGGGGTATGGGCTGGACGCACGACTACAGTGACGTAGCACGCAATCGCCGCTCGGCCACAGCGCTGAACAGCCGCGAGAGGGGCGGGCCGCAGGATCCGGGCCATCATGGCCCCCCTCAGGAAGCGATGGGGATTCCCCGCATTCTCCGCCGGAGGGCCCGCTGGGTCTCCGCGCGGCTCCGCCATACCCGCGACTGATCCCGCCCGCCGGGCGCACCTCCTGAAGGTGCGCCTTCGCCGGGCGTCGTGACGACAGGCCCTAGAGCGCGCAGCCCTGGCTGTCGACCTCCTGGTTGGCGGTGCGGCCCCGCTCGATGTCCTCGCGCACCTCGTCCGCCGTCAGCGCGTAGCCGGTGTCCGGATCGTCGAGGGACTTCGCGAAGACCACCCCGTAGACCTTGCCGTCGGGCGTGAGCAGCGGGCCGCCGGAGTTGCCCTGGCGGACGGTCGCGTAGAGCGAGTACACGTCGCGGCGCACGGTGCCCCGGTGGTAGATGTCCGGGCCCTTGGCCGTGATGCGGCCGCGCACGCGCGCGGGACGGACGTCGTAGGGCCCGTCCTCGGGGAAGCCCGCCACGATGGCGCCGGCGCCGCTGGGCGCGTCCTTGGACGTGAACTGCAGCGGCGGTGCCTTCAGCGTGGGCACGTCCAGTACGGCGATGTCCCGCTCCCAGTCGTAGAGGACGACCTTCGCGTCGTACATCTGGTTGTTGTCGCCTATCTGGACGGTGGGCTCGTCCACGCCGCCGACCACGTGCGCGTTCGTCATCACGCGGCGGTCCGAGAAGACGAAGCCGGTGCCTTCCAGGACCTTGCCGCAGCCGCGGGCCTCACCGCGGACCTTCACGATGGAGCGCTTCGCCTTCGTGGCGACCTCGCTCTTGGCGAGCTTGGGGTCCGGCGGCTGGACGTCCTTGATGGGCTCGTTCGAGAACGGGCTGAAGACCTGCGGGAAGCCGTTCTGCGCGAGGACGGAGGAGAAGTCCGCGAACCAGGTGTCGGCCTGGCCCGGCAGCGCGCGCGATACGCCGAGGAGGACCTTGGAGTTGCGCACCTCCTTGCCGACCGTCGGCAGCGTCGTGCCCGCGAGGGCCGAGCCGATCAGCCAGGCGACCAGGAGCATCGCCACCACGTTGACCAGGGCGCCGCCCGTCGCGTCCAGGGCGCGGGCGGGCTGCCAGGTGATGTATCTGCGCAGCTTGTTGCCGAGGTGGGTGGTGAAGGCCTGACCGATCGAGGCACAGACGATCACGATGACGACGGCGACCACCGCCGCGGTCGTACTCACCCCGGCCGCGTCGTCGTCCGTGAGGGCGTCCCAGATGACCGGCAGGAGGTAGACGGCGACGAGACCGCCGCCGAGAAATCCGATCACCGAGAGGATGCCGACCACGAAGCCCTGGCGGTACCCCACGACCGCGAACCACACGGCGGCGAGCAGCAGCAGGACGTCCAGCACGTTCACCGATTCAGTCCTCGCCTCGCATCGCGGTCGCCCATTCCCCGCAACTTTGTCATGCGCGCCAGTCGAGCGGGACCTGCCGGGTGCGGTCCCAGGGTCGCTCCCAGCCCGCGAAGTGCAGGATTCTGTCGATCACGCCCGCCGTAAAACCCCAGACCAGAGCGGACTCGACGAGGAACGCGGGGCCTGCGTGGCCCTTGGGGTGGATGGCCATCGCGCGATTCGCGGGATCCGTGAGATCGGACACGGGAACCGTGAAGACGCGGGCCGTCTCGTTCGGATCGACGACGCCCACCGGGGTCGGGGTGCGCCACCAGCCGAGCACGGGCGTCACGACGAAGTCGCTCACCGGGATGAAGAGGCGGGGCAGCTCGGCGAAGAGCTGGACGCCGCGTGGATCGAGCCCCGTCTCCTCCTCGGCCTCGCGCAGGGCGGCGCGCAGAGGGCCCTCGCCCTGGGGGTCGCCGTCCTCGGGGTCGAGGGCTCCGCCGGGGAAGGAGGGCTGCCCCGCGTGCGAGCGCAGCGATCCGGCGCGCTCCATCAGGAGCAGCTCGGGGCCCTTGTCGCCCTCTCCGAAGAGGACGAGGACGGCTGACTGACGTCCGGCGCCGCTCTCCGGGGGCAGGAAGCGGCTCAGTTGGAGCGGCTGCACGGTGCGGGCCGCGTGGACGACCGGGTCCAGCCAGGAGGGCAGGCCGTCGGTGGTGAGCAGGGGGTGGTCGGCGTGGCCGTTGCGGTTGTTGCGGTTGCTGCCCTGTGGGCGGGCCTCGTGGGCTTCGTGGGCTTCGTGGCCTTGGCCTGCATGACCTGCATGGCCCGTGTGGCTCGTATGGCTCGTATGGCTCGTGTGGTTCTGATCGCTGTTCGTGGTGTTCGTCGTCTCGCTCGTGTGCGTCATCGGCACCCCCGTCCGTCTCTGGACAACGCTCTTTGCCCTGTGGTTCGTTCCGCCCCGCGTCGCCGTCACCCCGCGGCGAGCGGCGGCGCCGGCTTGCCCGGGTAGTCCGGCGGCGGCTTGAGGCGCTGGCCCGGGAGGCCGCCCATCTCGTACTTCAGCAGCTTCTTCGCCTTCTCCGGGTCCGTCTCGCCCTCCCCGTACGACGGACAGAGCGGAGCGATCGGGCAGGCGCCGCAGGCGGGCTTGCGGGAGTGGCAGATGCGGCGGCCGTGGAAGATCACGCGGTGCGAGAGCATCGTCCACTCGCTCTTCGGGAAGAGCTCGGCGACGGCCGCCTCGACCTTCACCGGGTCCGTCTCCTCGGTCCACTTCCAGCGGCGGACCAGGCGGCCGAAGTGCGTGTCCACGGTGATGCCGGGGACCCCGAACGCATTGCCCAGGACGACGAAAGCGGTCTTGCGGCCCACTCCGGGCAGCTTGACGAGGTCGTCCAGGCGACCGGGGACCTCGCCGCCGAAGTCGTCCCGCAGCGCCTTCGCCAAGCCCATGATCGACTTCGTCTTGGCGCGGAAGAAGCCGGTGGGCCTGATCAGCTCCTCGACCTCCTCGGGGACGGCGGCGGCCAGGTCCTCCGGAGTCGGGTACGCGGCGAAGAGGCGCGGCGTCGTCTGGTTCACCCGCAGGTCGGTGGTCTGGGCCGAGAGGACCGTGGCGACCAGGAGCTCGAAGGGGTTCTCGAAGTCCAGCTCGGGGTGGGCGTACGCATACACCTCGGCGAGCTCGCGGTTGATCCGCCGGGCGCGGCGGACCAGGGCGGTGCGGGACTCCTGGGGGGTGGCTTGGGAAGCGCCCTTGGAGGTAGCTCTGGGGGCGCCTGCGGACGCGGCCTTTGGGGTGCCCTTGGGGGCGACCTCGGCGGTGGCTTGCCTCGTTCCGCTGGTGGCGGACTTCTTTGTGGGGGTGGGGGTCTTCTTGGCCGCAGCCTTCTTGACCGTGGTCTTCTGGGGCGTCGCCGTCTTCGCCGGGGCCGTCGCCCGTTTGGCGGGAGCCTTCGTCTTCTTTGCCGACGCCTTCTTGGCCGCGGTCGTGCCGACCGGGGCCTTCGCCGTCGTGGGCGTCGTCTTCTTCGCGTTCACAGGGCCGACCTCTTCGCCGGGGACACCAGGAGAGCTGTCCGATTTGTCGCTTTGTTGCGGGCGTTGGACGCATGTTCGCCCACAGCGGAATTGCGGGATGCGGCTACCTGCTCAGCCCCCTCGGCCTGCGCTCTCACCGGCTTTTTGGACACCCGGCCAGCCTAGAGCCAGGCACTGACATCCGTCCTTGACCCCGTGGATCGGCCCCCAAATGGGCCCCTCCCGCACAGCTTCCGACGCCGGTGCGGCAGACTTGTGACTGATCACACTGTTTGGACCGTCCGGCAAAATGGGGAACACGGTCCCCTGATATGCGGGGGAACCAAGATCCCCTGAGCAGGTCGACAAGGAGAGAACTCGTGGACGACGTTCTGCGGCGCGCCCCGCTCTTCGCGGCGCTCGATGACGAGCAGGCCGCGGAGCTTCGCGGCTCCATGAGTGAGGTGACGCTCGCGCGCGGGGATGCCCTTTTCCATGAGGGAGACCCCGGCGACCGCCTCTACGTGGTGACCGAAGGCAAAGTAAAGCTGCACCGCACCTCGCCCGACGGCCGCGAGAACATGCTCGCGGTGCTCGGCCCCGGCGAGCTCATCGGCGAGCTGTCGCTCTTCGACCCGGGCCCGCGTACGGCCACGGCCTCCGCGCTCACCGAGGTGAAGCTGCTCGGCCTCGGCCACGGCGACCTCCAGCCCTGGCTGAACGTGCGCCCCGAGGTGGCCTCCGCGCTGCTGCGCGCCGTCGCCCGGCGCCTTCGCAAGACCAACGACCAGATGTCCGACCTGGTCTTCTCCGACGTGCCCGGACGAGTGGCCCGCGCGCTGCTCGACCTGTCGCGCCGCTTCGGCGTGCAGTCCGAAGAGGGCATCCACGTCGTGCACGACCTCACGCAGGAAGAGCTCGCCCAGCTGGTCGGCGCCTCCCGCGAGACGGTCAACAAGGCGCTCGCCGACTTCGCCGGGCGCGGTTGGCTGCGGCTCGAGGCCCGCGCGGTGATCCTGCTGGACGTGGAGCGGCTGGCCAAGCGGTCGCGCTGACGCTGTGTCTGTACGTCGATGGGCCCCGCCTCTTGGGAGGCGGGGCCCATCGGGCGTTTCCCCACAGGGTGCCTGTGCTTTTCAGAACAGGGTGCCTGTGCTTTCAGATCAGGCCGTGCTCCGTGAGGTAGTCCAGCTGCGCCCTCACCGAGAGTTCCGCGGCCGGCCACAGGGACCGGTCCACGTCCGCGTACACGTGCGCCACGACGTCCGCCGCCTCGACGTGGCCGTTCTCCACGGCCGTCTCGACCTGTGCCAGGCGCTTCGCCCGGTGTGCGAGGTAGAACTCGACGGCCCCCTGCGCGTCCTCCAGGACCGGGCCGTGGCCCGGCAGGACCGTGTGGACGCCGTCGTCGACCGTCAGGGAGCGCAGCCGGCGCAGGGAGTCCAGGTAGTCGCCCAGACGGCCGTCGGGGTGCGCCACGACCGTCGTGCCGCGGCCGAGGACCGTGTCGCCCGTCAGGACCGCGCGGTCGGCCGGCAGGTGGAAGCAGAGCGAGTCCGCGGTGTGGCCGGGGGTGGGGACGACGCGCATCTCCAGGCCGCCGGTGGTGATCACGTCGCCGGCCGCGAGGCCCTCGTCGCCGAGGCGGAGGGCGGGGTCCATGGCGCGTACGCGGGTACGGGTCAGCTCCGCGAAGCGGGCCGCGCCTTCCGCGTGGTCGGGGTGGCCGTGGGTCAGGAGCGTCAGGGCGATCCGCTTGCCCGCCTGCTCCGCCGTCTTGATGACGTGGCTCAGGTGCGCGTCGTCCAGAGGGCCGGGGTCGACGACCACGGCGAGTGGGGAGTCCGGCTCCGAGACGATCCAGGTGTTCGTGCCGTCGAGGGTCATCGCGGAGGGGTTGGGTGCGAGAACGTTGACCGCGCGGGGGGTGGCGGGGCCGCTGAGGACTCCGCCGCGGGGCTGGCCGGGGAGGGCGGCGGCATCGGTCATGCGGGGGTGACTCCTGTCTGTGGCGGGGGTGTGCCGGGTGGAGTGCGCCGTTGTGGTGTGCGCCGTTGTGATGTGCCGGGTGGTCTGCGCCGTTGTGGTGTGCCGGGTGGAGTGCGCCGTTGTGATGTGCCGGGTGGGGTGCTGAGTGGAGCGTTGTTGCCGGTGAGCCTGTGTGAGGCTCTGTCGGTTGCCTGCGGTCCGCTGTGGCGGTCCGCTGTGGGTTCGTTGTGCGGCCCGCCTCGGTCCGTGAGCCGCTGCGGGCCGTTGGGGCTCGTGCGCCTGTTGTTCGTCTGTGGGGCGGGGTCGCGGGGGTATGTACGTACTCGCTATCCCTGCGCCACGCCTCAAGAACAAAGACGGCACAGTGCGCTCGGTGCTCCGTGCGCACATACCCCCGCGCCCCCTCCGGCCGGTTCGGCGGCTGCGGCTGCGGCTGCCTCGTGGCTCGCGGGGTGGGCGGGGCGGGCTGTTGGTCGGCGGCTGCCGGAGCCTCGTGGCTCGCGGGGCGGGCTGTTGGTCGGGGTCACCGGCCGCCGCCCGTGGCCACCCGCTTGGTGAACTCGTCGTGGCCCGGCCAGGACAGGATCAGGTCGTCGCCCTCCAGGCGGGCCCGGGCCAGGACCGGTGTCATGTTCTGGGCGGGGGCCGCCGCCAGGGCCTCGCCGGGGGACGCGTGGGGGCTCAGGGCCCTGAGTGTCGCGATCGTGGGCGGCATCATCAGGAGTTCGCCCGCGTCGTAGCGCGTGGCCGCGTCCGAGGGGCGGATCCAGACCGTGCGGTCGGCCTCCGTGGAGGTGTTCCGCGTGCGCTGGCCCTCGGGCAGCGCTGCCACGAAGAAGAACGTGTCGTAGCGCTTGGGCTCGAACTCGGGGGTGATCCAGCGGGCCCACGCGGCCAGCAGGTCGCTGCGCAGGTACAGGCCCCGGCGCTCCAGGAAATCCGCGAAGGAGAGGTCGTGGGCCACCAGGGCCTCGCGGTCCGTCTCCCAGTCGTCGCCCGTGGTGTCGCCGATGACCGTCTGCGGGGTCGGTCCCGCGAGCAGGACGCCGGCCTCCTCGTACGTCTCGCGGACCGCGGCACAGACGATCGCCTGGGCCTCGGCCTCGTCGTCGACTCCCAGGCGGGCCGCCCAGGACGCGCGCGTGGGGCCCGCCCAGCGCACCAGCCGGTCGTCGTCGCGCGGGTCGACGCCGCCGCCCGGATACGCGTACGCGCCCCCGGCGAAGGCCATGGAGGCGCGTCTGCGCAGCATGTGCACCTCCGGCGAGCCGTTCCGCGCGCCGTCCCTGAGCAGCATGACGGTCGCGGCACGGCGCGGGGTCGCCGGAGTCAGCTCGCCGCTCGCGAGGGCGCGGATGCGGTCGGGCCACTCCGGGGGGTACCACTGCCCATTTGCCATGGGCGGAGGCTATCCCCTGGTGCGCTGATGTTCGAGAGGCAACTATCGGTGCCTACAGGGGCCCGGCAGGCAGTACCGGAGCCCCTGAACGGCCGAAAAGCGCTTACGCCTCCGTCAGTTCCACCTGGAACTCGACCTCGACCGGGGCGTCGAGCGGCAGCACCGCCACGCCCACCGCGCTGCGCGCGTGCACGCCCTTGTCGCCGAAGACCTCGCCGAGGAGCTCGCTGGCGCCGTTGATCACGCCGGGCTGGCCGGTGAAATCGGGGGCCGACGCGACGAAGCCGACGACCTTCACGACGCGCGCGACGCGGTCCAGGTCACCGGCGACCGACTTGACCGCCGCCAGCGCGTTCAGCGCGCAGGTGCGGGCCAGGTCCTTGGCCTCCTCCGCGGTGACCTCGGCGCCGACCTTCCCGGTCACGGCGAGCTTGCCCTCGACCATGGGGAGCTGTCCCGCGGTGTACACGTACACGCCGGACTGGACGGCCGGCTGGTACGAGGCGAGCGGCGGGACGACCTCCGGCAGTGTCAGTCCGAGCTCGGCGAGGCGGGCCTCCACCGCGCCGCTCATGCCTGCTTCTCCCGCTTCAGGTAGGCCACGAGCTGCTCGGGGTTGTTCGGCCCGGGCACGACCTGGACCAGCTCCCAGCCGTCCTCGCCCCAGGTGTCCAGAATCTGCTTCGTGGCGTGGACGAGCAGAGGCACGGTTGCGTATTCCCACTTGGTCATGTGGCCGACTGTAGTCGGTGTGGAGGGCTGCTCAGGGTGGGCTCCTGCGTAGTCCGGGCGATGACTGGTTAGGCTCAACAGGGTGAGCAGGCTCCAGGTCGTCAGCGGCAAGGGCGGTACCGGCAAGACCACGGTGGCCGCGGCCCTCGCGCTCGCCCTGGCGACGGAGGGCAAACGCACCCTCCTCGTCGAGGTCGAGGGCAGGCAGGGCATCGCGCAGCTCTTCGAAACCGAAGCGCTGCCCTATGAGGAGCGGAAGATCGCCGTCGCTCCCGGGGGCGGGGAGGTGTACGCCCTCGCCATCGATCCCGAGCTCGCGCTGCTCGACTACCTCCAGATGTTCTACAAACTGGGAGGTGCGGGCCGCGCCCTGAAGAAGCTCGGTGCCATCGACTTCGCCACCACCATCGCGCCCGGACTCCGGGACGTGCTGCTGACGGGCAAGGCCTGTGAGGCCGTGCGCCGCAAGGACAAGAGCGGGCGGTACGCGTACGACTGCGTCGTGATGGACGCCCCGCCGACCGGGCGCATCACCCGCTTCCTGAACGTCAACGACGAGGTCGCCGGGCTCGCGAAGATCGGGCCGATACACAACCAGGCGCAGGCCGTCATGCGGGTCCTGAAGTCCCCCGAGACGGCCGTGCATCTGGTCACCCTCCTTGAGGAGATGCCCGTCCAGGAGACCGCGGACGGGATCGCCGAGCTGCGGGCAGCCCAGCTGCGCGTGGGGCGCCTCATCGTGAACATGGTGCGTCCCGCCGTACTGGGGGAGGCCTCGCTGGAACTGGGCCTGGAGCAGACGCCCCGTACGGCCGTCGCGAAGTCGCTGTCCGCCGCCGGGCTCGGCGGCGCGCGGCGCGGCGGCGGTGCCGAGCGGCTCGTCGACCCGCTCCTGGAGCAGGCCGCGGAGTACGCCGAGCGGTACGCCCTCGAACGCGATCAGCGCGCGGTGCTGACCGGGTTCGGTCAGCCCCTGCACGAACTCCCGTTGCTTGCGGGCGGGATGGACCTCGCGGGCCTCTACGAGCTCGCCACGGCACTGCGGAAGCAGGGGATCGCATGAGCGGGGACGGTACGGCCGGGGAACCGGCACGGGGCCTGGACGCCGGCCGCGTGCTGGACGTGGACGCCCTGATCGACGAGCCGACGACGCGCATCGTGGTGTGCTGCGGTTCGGGCGGCGTCGGCAAGACGACCACGGCGGCCGCCATCGGGCTGCGCGCGGCGGAGCGGGGCCGCAAGGTCGTCGTGCTCACCATCGACCCGGCGCGCAGGCTCGCGCAGTCGATGGGCATCGACTCGCTCGACAACGTCCCGCGGCGGGTCAAGGACATCGACGGCTCGGGCGAGCTGCACGCCATGATGCTCGACATGAAGCGCACGTTCGACGAGATCGTCGAGGCGCACACGGACAAGGAGCGCGCCAAGGCGATCCTCAACAACCCCTTCTACCAGTCGCTTTCGGCGGGCTTCGCGGGCACGCAGGAGTACATGGCGATGGAGAAGCTGGGGCAGTTGCGGTCCCGGGACGAGTGGGACCTGATCGTCGTCGACACGCCGCCCTCGCGCTCGGCGCTGGACTTCCTCGACGCTCCCAAGCGCCTCGGGTCCTTCCTGGACGGAAAGCTGATCCGGCTCCTGATGGCGCCGGCGAAGGTCGGCGGCCGGGCCGGGATGAAGTTCCTGAACGTCGGCATGTCGATGATGACGGGCGCCCTCGGCAAGCTGCTCGGCGGGCAGCTGCTGCGGGACGTGCAGATGTTCGTGACGGCGATGGACAGCATGTTCGGCGGGTTCCGTACGCGTGCCGACGCGACGTACCGCCTGCTGCAGGCGCCCGGGACGGCGTTCCTGGTGGTGGCATCGCCGGAGCGGGACGCGCTCAGGGAGGCCGCGTACTTCGTGGAGCGGCTCGCCGCGGACGACATGCCGCTCGCCGGTCTCGTACTCAACCGTGTGCACGGCAGCGGCGCCGCCCAGCTGTCGGCCGAGCGGGCGCTCGCCGCCGCGGAAAATCTTGAGGAGAGCCGCATTGTGGATCAGGAGGACGGGAAAGTAGGAGTTCGTAACTCCCCCGAGAATCCCGCGACTTCAGAGCCGCACGCGACGTCCGAGCCGAAGGCGACCTCAGAGGAGCCCGCGACCGACGAGACCTCGAGTGCCGAAACCCCGAGTGCCGACACGGAGCCCTCCGGGCCGGCCGACGCCACGGAGGGCCCCGACCTTCACGGAGACACCGCAGAGCCCGTAGAGCCCCATGCAGAGCCCCACACGGCCCCTCCTGGACCGGCGTCCGGCCCGTCCGTCGAGCCGTCCGTCGAGCAGCTGACCGCGGGTCTGCTGCGGCTGCACGCGGAGCGCATGCAGCTGCTCGCGCGTGAACAGCGCACGCGTGACCGCTTCACCGCGCTCCACCCCGAGGTGGCGGTGGCCGAAGTGGCCGCGCTTCCCGGCGATGTGCATGACCTTGCGGGGCTCCGGGCCGTAGGGGACCGGCTGGCGGGCTGACGGGGCGTGGGGTGCCTCGGCGGATGTCTCCGCGGCCCGGACGGGGTTCTTTTCGCCCCGGTGGCCTACCCCACGGCCGCGTAGCTCTCGTACGTCTCTTCGTCCTCCAAGTCCACGGGCAGCAGGCCCGCGCCACGCTCGTACTCGGAGCGCGCAGTCTCCAGGAGCCTGCGCCACGAGGTGACGGTGGGACGCCTGCGCAGCAATGCGCGACGCTCACGCTCCGTCATGCCACCCCACACGCCGAACTCGACGCGATTGTCCAGCGCGTCGGCCAGGCATTCGGTCCGCACCGGACATCCGGTGCACACCGCCTTGGCCCTGTTCTGCGCTGCTCCTTGAACGAACAGTTCATCCGGATCGGTAGTGCGGCAGGCCGCCTGCGCACTCCAGTCGGTTACCCAGCCCATACCGGCGCCGTCCTCTCCCGAATCGAGGCTCCCCCACGGCGGCAGCGGCATATTCACCGCCGCCAGTTGAGGACGTTACGGAAGGTGGGCACAGCGCAACACCCCCTTCGGGCCCAATCTTGAATGGCCCGAACGGACTATGCGTAAGCGGCAGATCACCCGACGGAGTGAGCTGGCGACATCCGTGAGAAACCCGGCATTACGGGACAGTTCAGTTGAGTCACAACGGACGCCGGGCGCCACATAAGGCGAATTCGGACAGGATTCCGTCGGATTCCGGAGCGAAGCAGGGGTTGTTGCCAAACCGCACTGCTGTGACAGTTGGGAGCAGCTTAGGCCAAGGCATTAAGGCCTGTCCGGCGAATCAGAACGTAGGCTGCCCTCATGGGAAAGAAGCGCTCGGGCGGTGGTCTGTCACCAACTCAGCAGGCCGCGAAGTTCCTCGGAGTCAGCGTCCTGGCGGGTGCGGTGCTGGCCGGGATCGCCCTGCCAGCGGCCGGGGCACTGGGTCTCGCGGCCAAGGGTTCGGTCGAGGGGTTCGACGAGATCCCCGCCAATTTGAAGCAGCCGCCGCTCAGTCAGCGCACCTCGATCCTGGACAACCAGGGCGGTCAGATCGCCACGGTCTACTCGCGTGACCGCACGGTCGTCCCGCTCAAGGACATCTCGCCGTACATGCAGAAGGCGATCGTCGCGATCGAGGACGCCCGGTTCTACGAGCACGGCGCGGTGGACCTCAAGGGCATCCTGCGCGCGCTCAACCAGAACGCGCAGAGCGGCGGTGTCTCGCAGGGCGCGTCGACGCTCACGCAGCAGTACGTGAAGAACGTCTTCGTGGAGGAGGCCGGCGACGACCCGACGAAGGTCGCCGAGGCCACGCAGCAGACGCTCGGCCGCAAGATCCGCGAGCTGAAGTACGCGATTCAGGTCGAGGACAAGCTCGGCAAGAAGCGCATCCTCAAGAATTACCTGAACATCACCTACTTCGGTCAGCAGGCGTACGGCATCGAGGCCGCCGCCCAGCGGTACTTCTCCAAGCCCGCCAAGGACCTGAAGCTGGAGGAGGCGGCACTCCTCGCCGGAATCGTGCAGTCGCCGAGCCGGTACGACCCGGTGAACGACGAGGCCGAGGCCACCAACCGACGCAACATCGTGCTGCAGCGGATGGCCGACACCCACGACATCTCGCAGGGCGAGGCCGACCGCGCCAAGAAGGCCGAGCTCGCGCTGAAGGTGAGCCGGCCCAAGAACGGCTGCATCACCTCGGTCAGCGGCGCCGGCTTCTTCTGCGACTACGTGCGCGAGGTGTTCCTGAACGACCCGGTCTTCGGCAAGACGAAGGAAGAGCGGGCCAAGGTCTGGAACCAGGGCGGCCTCAAGATCCGCACCACGCTGGATCCGCAGTCGCAGGACTCGGTGCAGGCGTCGATCAAGAATCACGTGAACAAGACCGACGACGTGGCGACGGCCGCCACCATCGTCGAGCCGGGCACGGGCAAGATCCTCGGCATGGGCCAGTCCCGTCCTTACGGCTTCAAGAAGGACGAGACCACGATCAACCTGTCCGTGGACGACTCCATGGGCGGCGGCGCGGGCTACCAGCCGGGGTCGACGTTCAAGCCGATCGTCGCGGCGGCGGCCCTGGAGGGCGGCAAGTCGGCGGGCCAGAGCTACTCGTCGCCGTACGAGATGCCCTACCCGCAGCGGGTGTCCGCCTGTGACGGCAAGGCCTGGGTGAACTCGGGCGGCGCGAAGCTGACCAACGAGAACGAGGCCGAGGTCGGCCCGTACGGCATGCGGGAAGCGACCGCCAAGTCGGTCAACACCTATTACGTGCAGCTCATCGGCGACATCGGCATCTGCCCGGTGACGAAGATGGCCGACAGGATGGGTGTGGAGCGGGCCGACGGCAAGGAGATGGTGCAGGCTCCCTCGATCGCGCTCGGCACCCAGGAGATGTCGCCGCTGACGATGGCGGGCGCGTACGCGACCTTCGCCTCGCGCGGCACGTACTGCACGCCGATCGCCATCGAGTCGATCACGACGCTCGGCGGCAAGTCGCTGCAGGTGCCGAAGTCGACGTGCTCGCGGGCCATGTCGCAGAAGACCGCCGACACGATCAACACCCTCCTCAAGGGCGTGGTCGAGGACGGTACGGGCAAGCAGGCCGGTCTCGGCTCCCGCGCGAGCGCGGGCAAGACGGGTACGACGGACTTCCGCTACGCCGCCTGGTTCGTGGGCTACACCCCGAACATGTCGGGCGCGGTCTGGGTCGGCGACCCGCAGCACAAGCGGCAGATGGTCGACATCACCATCGGCGGCGTCCCGTACGACAAGGTCTTCGGTGGCGAGGTGCCGGGTCCGATCTGGCGCGACGCGATGAGCGGCGCGCTGGCGGGCAAGCCGGCGCCGGGCTTCAACACCGTCCACCTCCCCGGCGACGACAAGGACAAGGGCCGCGACCCCGGCCGCGACCACGACGACGGCAAGCCGGGCAACGGCGGCGGCAACGGCGGGAACAACGGAGGCGGCGGGGGCGGCAGCCCCTGGCCGGACATCCCGATCCCGCCGGACGCGATCGGCGGCGGGGACGGCGGCAACGGGGGCAACGGCTTCGGCGGGATCGGCGGCTGGCCCCGGTAGGGGTTCCCCAGGGAGGTTCCGCGGAGGGATGCGATGCCGCGGAGAGGTTCTGCGGAGAGGTTCTGCGGCGGGGGTCCCCGGTAGGGGGCTCCGCCGGCCTACATATGGCTGTACGTGGATGAGGGCGCCCCCTGCCTCAGGGGGCGCCCTCATCCACGTACGGGAGGCAAGAGGTGGTGGGCCTCAGCCCGCGAGGAGCTTCTTGACCGTGGCGGCGACGCGGCCGCCGTCCGCCAGGCCCGCGACCTTCGGGTTCACGATCTTCATGACCTGGCCCATGGCGCGCGGCCCCTCGGCGCCCGCGGCCCTGGCCTCCTCGACGGCCTCGGCGACGATCTGCCCGAGCTCGTCGTCGGAGAGCTGCTTCGGGAGGTACTCGGCGAGGAGCTCGCCCTCCGCCTTCTCCTTCGCGGCCTGCTCGGGGCGGCCGCCGTCGGCGAAGGCCTCCGCCGCCTCGCGGCGCTTCTTGGCCTCGCGGGCGATCACCTTCTGCACCTCGTCGTCGGAGAGCTCACGGGCGGTCTTGCCCGAGACCTCCTCCTTCGTGATGGCGGTGAGGGTCAGCCGGAGCGTCGAAGAGCGCAGCTCGTCGCGCCCCCGGATCGCGGCGGTGAGGTCTTCCTGCAACTTCGACTTGAGCGTGGTCATGGGTTGATTGTGGCAGGTGCGTACGTTTCTCCGTCCATCGATTTACTGGCGGGTGCGGGGTGGGGTGCGGGGTGGAGCTCGGAGGGGGTGTGGCGTGAGCTTGCGTGGGGTGCGGGGTGGGGTTGCGTGGTGTTGCGTGGGGGGTTGCTGACCGGCGCGTCAGGCGGACGCCTCGTCGACTTCCTTGCGGGGAACGGTCGACTTCCTTGAGAAGGGGGCGGGTTGCCGAGTCCGCCCGGCCGCTCCCTCGGGATTCCGGATGCCCGGTGTCTGACACGATGGGGGGATGCGCGCGCGATACGCAGTACCCCTGGGCATCACGGCGACGGCTGCGGCCGGTCTCGCCTACTCCGTGGGCTTCGAAGCCCGTTCCTTCCGGCTGCGACGGGTCACCGTGCCCGTGCTGCCTGCGGGGATGCGCCCCTTGCGGGTCCTCCAGGTCTCCGACATCCACATGGTGTCCGGACAGCGCAAGAAGCAGCGCTGGCTGCAGTCGCTCGCGGGCCTGCGCCCCGACTTCGTGATCAACACGGGCGACAACCTGTCCGACCCCGAGGGTGTCCCGGAGACGCTGGACGCGCTCGGTCCGCTGATGGAGTTCCCCGGCGCGTACGTCTTCGGTTCGAACGACTACTACGGCCCGAAGCCGCGCAACCCCGCCCGCTACCTCCTTGAGAAGGTGCAGGGCAAGCACGGCCTGAACGGCAACCCGCCCGCGGTCGGCGTCATCCACAACCCGTGGGAGGGCCTGCGCGACGGGTTCGACGCGGCAGGCTGGGTGAACCTCACGAACGCCCGGGGCACGCTGAAGATCGACGGCTACGAGATCGCGCTGACCGGCGTGGACGACCCGCACATCAAGCGCGACCGGTACGCACGCGTGGCGGGCGGCCCGGAGGCCGACGCCGACTTCTCGATGGGCGTCGTGCACGCCCCGTACCTGCGCGCGCTCGACGCCTTCACGGCCGACGGCTACCCGCTGATCCTCGCCGGGCACACCCACGGCGGGCAGGTCTGCATCCCCTTCTACGGCGCCCTGGTCACCAACTGCGACCTGGACACGGACCGCGTGAAGGGCCTCTCCAGGCACGAGGCGGAGGGCCGGACGTCGTTCATGCACGTGTCGGCGGGGTGCGGGGCCAACCGCTACACGCCGATGCGGTTCGCGTGCCCGCCGGAGTCGACGCTGCTCACGCTGGTGCCGCGGGCGGCCTGAGCCGTTCCCCCCCATTCCGCCCGTCACCTGATCCGCCCGTCACCGGATCGATCCGCCCGTCACCTGATCCGCCCGTCACCGGATCGATCCGCCCGTCACCTGATCCGCCCGTCACCGGATCGATCCGCCCGTCACCTGTCACCCGGCGGGCGGACAAACGGAACGATGCCTACCGTGGGGGCATGATCGCTCCGATACGTACGGGTGTCCCCGCGGAGGCGGTCGTGCCACCCGTACGCCGCCCCCTCGTGGCCGCCTTCCGCGCGCTGATCGTGCTCGCCGCGGTGACCGGCATCGTCATCGACCTGTTCCTCGGCAGCCCGCTGCGCGTCCTCAGCTATTTCACGGTCCAGAGCAACGTGCTGGTCGCCGTGGTGCTCGGCCTCTCCGCGCTGCGGTCCTGGCAGGGCCGTCTGCCACTCCCGGCCTGGGTGACCTGCGGCACACTCGTCTACATCTCGATCACCGGGCTCGTCTACCACCTCGTCCTGGCGAACGAGTCGAGCGGCTTCTCGATGACCGACACGGGGGCGCTCACGAGCTGGCACTCCCTCTCCAACCAGCTCCTGCACACCGTGACGCCGATCGCCGTGGCCGTGGACTGGCTGCTGCTCACCCGGCCGGGCGGCCTGCGACTGCGCCACGCGGGCCTGTGGCTGCTCTATCCGCTCGCGTACCTGGTCTTCGCACTGGCCCGCGGCGCCCTGCTGTCGCCGGGCCCGACGGCCCGCTACCCGTACCCGTTCCTGGACGTCGACATCCACGGCTACGCCGGCGTCCTGGGCAACGGCGTCATCTTCGGCCTGGCCTTCTACGCCCTGGCCCTCCTGGTCGTCGGCGTCGACCGGATCCGCCCCCACCCCCCGGCCCTCGAAAACCGGATTTCGTCTCCGGGCGCCGGTCCGCTAAAGTAATCGATGTCGCCACGACCCGCGCAGCGGGCCGGTGGAGCAACGACATCGGGGTGTAGCGCAGCTTGGCAGCGCGCTTCGTTCGGGACGAAGAGGTCGTGGGTTCAAATCCCGCCACCCCGACAGCTGAAACACCAGGTGGCCAGCCTACTCATGAGAGTAGGCTGGCCACCTTTTTCGTGTGCGTGTCTATCTGCGTGACTACCGCTCCGGAGCGGGCTTGAAGATGCCATCCATGACCACCGCGCCGGTCTGGATCACGGGCCGGATCCGCTTCCGATAGACCTCCTCGGTCACAGCGGTCCCCGAGTGGCCGACGAGCCGGGAGATCTCTTCCAGGGGCACGCCGCTGTCGGATAGCAGCGACGCGAAGCTGTGCCGGAGCTCCCGGGGCGTCCACTCGTCGGCGTTGATCCCCTCAGCGCCCTTGAGAGCCACCCGAAAGGCACGACGGACGTTGGTGGCGTCCAGCGTCTTGCCGACGGCCGAGAAGAAGACGAGTCCGTTCTCCTCCCAGGCGCCGCCAGCGGCGAGACGGTCCCAGCCCCGACTGAGTTACAACTTTCTCTACTGGTTCAAGTCCGGCTGCGCTCCGCTCCGCCGGGCGCGCTCCCGGCTCTGGCTGCGCCCGCGCTCCTGCCTTCGGCCCGCTCGGCGCTGCCGCCGCCGACGCGCGCCCACGGGTGGATAGGCCGGTCTGATGAATGGCGGTCACCGTACGAACGCAGCCACGGTCAAGGACATGCCTCCGGCGGGGGCGCTCCGACTCTGGGATGGAGGGGGCGCCGCTCGCGGGTGCCGGCCGGGTAGGGCGTGCGTGGGGAGCTCCCATCCCGTCCACCGTCGACCCAGGCAAAGCCGAGCAGACGCGGTTCAGGGGCGTCAAGGTCGTTCGTACAGTGGCGCGCTCCACCTTGACGCCCCTGAACCGCGTCTGCTCCACGGTGTGTGGGTCGACGGCGGACGGGATGGGAGCTGGGGAGAGTGGTGGGTTGAGGTAGGGGGGTCAGTAGGCCAGATCAAGGATGCTCTGCGCTGCGAGCCCAACGGCGAAACAGAAGAGACCAAGCACCTGCTCGTGCAAGCCACGGATTGTCTTCCGTTTTGCTTCCTCATCGAGAGCAGTGAGGCGAGCTTGGAGATCGTTAGCGATTTCCTGATCCTCCTGCTGGCACGCCTTCGCTTCCTGTCCCAAGTCGTGCTGCACGTCTTGAGCCAGCTTGAACGCACGATTCAAGCGGTCTTCAACCGCAGCCTTGAAAGCATCGGGTTCCCGGGCAGGGTCAGGCAGCGGCCCGAACTGGACGATGCCCCGAGCGCTTCCGGCGAAGCCAACTTCCATGGCGGTACCAAGGCGGCCAGTGACCACCCTCGGTCGCGGGCGTCCGAAGAGGCGACGTGAGAGGCGCTTAACGCCAAACCACAGCTGTCGCGCCACCCCAAGCTCAGTCACCATCACCCGAGTGAAGAAGCGATCGCCCGCGTTTGACGAGTCCTTGAACGTATTCGACAGTCCAACTGCTGCCGAGAGCAGACCGAGAACCTGAAGCACGATGCTGGAGATCTTGAAGGCAGTTTCGAGCACCTGCCCATCCTCTGCCTCGGTCGATGATCAGATGCGTAGATCACGAAAACTCACATACCGCCGAGGCGCGGTGAGGGCTCGCTGTCAAGCCTCTGTCCACAGCTGACACCAACAGGGGCGGGCAACGGCATCAATCTCCGAACGTCAGCGGATCAGCCACCGGCACGGAAGCCGGATCTCGGCAGGGCTCCGGACCGCCATGATCGACCTGATAAGGATTAGGTCACAGGTTCAACTTCGTAGCCCTTGCGAGCGGCGGCCACAGATAATGACCACTGCGCTGACTCGCCCTTTGAGACTCCGTCTACCTACCCTGCTGCCGTCAATCATCCTTCAAAACAGAGTCCATCCGATCTACAAAGGCATGAAAACCAGGCGGAACACGGTCCGCCCTAAGCTCAATCCCCCTCACTGCGGAAAATAGACGTCGATAGCATTCAAGCTTACCCGAAGAACGAGAATCGGCCGCGAATCGAATAATTCTCGCACTCCACTGCTCGGTAGCGGCTATCGCAGCTTTTGGCGCTCGCAGCTTTTTCGTACTTTCGGGTTGAATGAGCGCAGTGTCCACCAGGTAAACCCAGGGGGCCTCCCCGTCCCCCTCGGTTCCCACCGAAAATGCAACCCTGCCATCACTTTTCGACTCAAGATGATACCGAATAGCCTGCCTTAACGTGCCCCCAGGCCTTTCTGTAGGACTCACGGGCACGTCATACCTGACGTACTCAACCGCCCCTCCTGCACCTTCCATACACTGGTCCATGTTAACAGCAGTGATAATTTTGAATTCAGCAGCTACAATTTCTGCATCCCGGTTCCCGGAATTACGCCGCTCGCGGAGTCTCGCTGCTTACCATTGAGCCTTTCCATCCGGTCAACGTCCACGGCTAGGATAGATACCTCGGACTTCTCGCTCGGCTGCGGCTTAAAATTGGGGAATAGCTCGAATGCTAGTCCGACGATCGAGGCTATTGCTGCCATAATTGCACCGATAGCGACGACGCCTACACCAATCTTGTGCGCCGCGAAGGCATCCTGGCACTTTTGCCAGAAATTCTGACAGCGCCCCTGTTCTGCATCCTCCGTAGTATCTGCTGACCCGTCCGACTCCCTGGTCGCAGGACGCTCGCTCTCATTTGAACCTGGCATAAAAACCCCGGCTCTCGAATTCCCGCTTACTCCAAGATATAGAGGTGGGCTGTCGAGCCCGGAGCTTTCCGCGTTGTCCACGCAGCAACTAGCCCAACTTGATGAGTGGGGCTAGCGGATTGGCGTAGGCCCGCGCTGACCAACTCGGGCAGACAGGCCATACCTCCTGGGCGCAAGAGTGGGGGAGTTGACTCTCCCGGTCCGACTCTGGGCCGTCCAAGGCCGCTCAACAGTGACCAGCGGGGACCGTCAGTGACAGGTCTCCTAGGAAACGATCCCAGGTCACCGCCGATTGCCTGCGACTCGAACAGCCATGCCAAGCCCGAAGAGCTGAGCTGACGTGCGCTGATCCCGCGCACCAGGAGCCGCACCGGGTGAGTGTCTAACTGCGTGACAACGCCGATGAACAGCGGCGAACACGGGCGAACGCCTGCGGACCGTCAGCGCAGGTGAGGAGCGCACCAACCCAAGGCATCACCTCCGCCCAAGTTGCTTCGGGACGAAGAGGTCGTGGGTTCAAATCCCGCCACCCCGACAGCTGTAACACCAGGTCAGGGTCCTGATCCAGTTAATGGATCAGGACCCTGAGTGGTTTTCGGGGTCATTTCGGGAGCCGCCACCGCATGCTCACCGCCAGAAACACTCCTCGATCACGATCTGTGGATCAGCGACCCGTCGGGTGAACTGGTAGCGCAGCCAGCCCCTGCCGTGGTCGACATACAGAACATGCTGCCCACCGGGCCGGGTGGACTGGGCAGGCTCGACGCTCATCCCGGTTGGAAGGTCTCGGTCGGTGTCGATGCCCCGGAAGTACGGGTCTGCGGCAGTGACGAGTTCGGCCCGGGCAGCGAGGACCAGGTCTCTGGCCGTATCGGGGAGGGCCTCCCGGTCCTCCTCCGCCTGCTTGGTCCAGTCAGCTTGCCAGGGCGGCCCCGTGAATCCATCGGTCACTGGCCCGGCTCCGCCTTCGCCGCCTGACGGCGCAGCAGACCGGCCTCCTCGATCAACGCTTTGGCGCGGGCATAATCGGGCTCCCGGTCGGCCGCATCTTCCAGCCCATGCACCTTTGCTTCGAGTTGAGGGTCACGAGCGAGAGCGAACTCCCCCCACCAGCGCGCCATGAAGGCAGGCACCGGCGCGAGGTCGTAGGCATCAGCGATGTCACGGCGCCAGTGCCGGTCGAAGTCGACCAGGAGTTGCGGTGCGTACTGGGCGATCGCAGCGCGGAGTGCTTTCGGTGTCCTGTCGGGCATGGGGGCTGTGGCCCTGGAGCCGCTGGGAGCAGTCGTCATGAGGGAGCTCTTCCTTCGGCGACGGGTGGGAAGGTGGCGGCCATTGAAACGGTACTACTCGCCCGTGACTACGGAGGAGTACTCCACGATGCCCGAGAAGGACGGAGTCGAGGGCCCCTGAGGGAGCCAGATGGGAGCCGACTTACTCCCCGAGCCCTTTCGGCACCACGCGAGACCAACCGCGGCCGCACCTCTGACCCAGGTGAGGCACACCGTAACGTTACGGTGTGCCTCACCTGTTTTCGTGTGCGTGCCCATCTGCGTGACTACGGCTTCAGATCCCGCTTGAATATGCCGTCCATGACCACCGCGCCGGTCTGGAGCACGGATCGGATCTGGTCCCGGTAGACCTCCTCGGTCACGGCGGTCACGGCGGTCACGGCGGTCACGGCAGTCCCGGAGTGGCCGACGAGGAGGGAACTCTCTCCAGGGGCACGCCGCTGTCGGATAGCAGCGAGACAAAGCTGTGCCGGAGCTCCCGAGGCGTCCACTCGGCGGCGTCGATTCCCTCAGCGTCCTTCAGGGCCACCCGGAAGACACGGCGGACGTTGGTCGCATCCAGCGGCTTGCCGACCGCCGAGGAGAAGACGAGCCCGTTCTCCTCCCAGTCGTCACCGGCGGCGAGGCGCTCCCATCCCTGGCCGCAGTCCTGTCGAGGTGGGTCGGATGACGCCCCGACGTGGCGGGACCGGACGGAACTCTCGACGGCTGGTCGCCTTCAGCGCCAGGTCCCGCGGGCGGGACGGAGGAACGGTCAGCCCACAGGCCTCCATGACCGAGCCGTACGAGCCGTACGAGCCGAGCAGCCGGGCCGTGGATATGGGCAGGCCGAGCGTGGACCAGTACACGCGGGGGTGGCGGGCCCGGGTGTAGGTGGTCCCGCCGCCGAGTGCGGCGACGGGACCACCCGTCTCCAGGAGCGTCGGCCTCCGAGCGGGGTTCAGCCGACCGCTGTCAGTCCGGACCTGCCCCGTACAGCGTCAGCAGCAGTGTCACCACGGCGACGCCGACCAAGAGCGCGCCGCCCAGCCGTTCGTCGCGCCGAGATTCGCGCACGACCAAGCAGCCGACCATGGCGATCAGGGCGAGAGTCGCTGTGTCAGGCATTCACGCCTCCTGCCCTTCCGCTGCGCGGTCGCCGGCTCGCCCGACAGCAGGCGATTGTGCCGTTCGGAAGCGGGGCCTCTCCTCGCCGTCCCGACTGTGACACGCACGGCGACCGAGCCGCTTGAGTTTGCGGCGTACTCGCTCCCCCAGAGCCTCGGCGTCACTCCGCGCGTACGCCTGCGAGGTGAGGGCCAGCGCCGTGGCGGCCGCCTCCGTCCAACTCGGCGTCCCCGAACGGGACCAGGCGAGCGCGACCGCCCGCTCGATCGGGAACATCTGCTCCAGCACGGCGAGCACACGCGGATCATCAGGCAGCGCCCCCGTCAGGATGTCGGCCGGGTCGGGCCCTCCGGCGACCAGGTCGGCGAGGGTCAGCCCGTTCTCCAGAACAGGGACATCGAGGCTGAGCAGCCGCTCTCCGGCGCAGCGCCGGCGCCACAGTGGCGTGAGCTGTCGGTGGATCTCCCTCACCTCACGCACCAGCCGGGAGAGAGCCCCTCGGCGGATGGTGCCGTGCGTGCGCAGGGTGCTCGCCCAGTCGCCGAGCAGAGCCGTGGCCACCGGTTCCTGCCAGCGGGCTCCCCGCCACAGGCCGAGGTCGACGGCCATGAACTTCTCGATGAGCTCGGTGTTGCCGAGCGCCGCCTCGTTCCGTGCTTCCACGGCCCGCGCCGCGAGCATGGCCTCACGGGCCTCCGCGCGAGCCTCCGGGGATTTGGGCTTCGTGTGGTTCGCCGCTCCGACCCATGGGTCGTTGACCTCCCCCTCCGTCCAGGTGTGAACGATTTGCCCCGGTTCGAGTCTGGAGTTGTTCCGGAACAGGCGCCCTGCCAGCAGGCGCCCACCGTCCCTTTCGTTGCCGAAATAGAAGTAGGAGCTGTCGCGGACTCCCCCATCACCGCCGTACGCGATGAGGTCGTCCTCGTCCAGCACGGGGAGGCCGTGAGCGGACTGTGCGTCAATGGGTACGGGCTTCGGCTCAGGAAGTACCTTCCATCGCCTGACCAGGCCGTACCGCGCGTAGAAGGTGTCGAGGTCCTCGGCTTCTTCCGTCTGCGACGCCTTGGCCTCGCGGGGCGGGGCGGTCGCAGGCGGTGCCGGTTTCTGCGGTTCCTGCGGTTCCTGCGGTTCCTGCGGTTCTTTGGGAGCTTCGGGCGTCATGGGTGGTGGTGCCTCCGGCAGATGATGGGCGAGCCTGTCCCCTTTCGGGCGCCGCAGCGCCCCGAACCGGCAATCCCCACCCGGGAATGTCGGGTGAGCTGCGTCACAGAGCCGCCGCTTCGTGCTGAGACGGCAGGTCAGTCCTCGCCGCGACGTCCTGCCTGCCTTCGGGACTGGTCGCCGGTTCAGTTCTCGCTTCGGCGCCTGTTCAGCCGGCCCAGGTCTCAGCCCGGCGGGCCACCTCGTAGATGAGCGCGATGCGGTCCGGTGGAAGCAGCGGTGAGAGCCCCGACAGCACGCGGTCCAACTGCGTGACCTCAAGGACGAGTACGGGCGGATTGGCGCTCTTGACCGTGAGCTTCGAGGCGTGGACCACTGAGATCACCGGCCGAACCGTGACGTCCGTACCGCAGCGGCGGGACAGGGCGCACGACACCCGACGCGCTTCGGACTGACTCGCTGCGATGTGGCGCTGCACGACGCCGTTGACGGTGAGGGCGGTGTCGCCGTACCAAACCCTCTTGCCTCGGTGTCGTTGGGAATTGATGGAGAAGACGTCGGCGGGGGCCGATGGCGAGGTGGTCGATGTCCGTGCCGCTCGCCCACTGGATGGCGTGGAGGGTGAACCACCCGCGGCCCCGGAGCCGGTTCAGTCTCCTGCCGGTGATGCGCTCACCCATGAGTCCGGCAGCCCAACCATGCGTCTGAGGATCAGGGTTCCAGCGCTCGACCAGCCTCAGCACGGGGTTGGGCTGTAACTCCCGGATCTTGTGGCGCACCGCGTCGGCCGCCCGGTTGCGGGCCAAGTCCTCTGGTAGCGACTGCACCCTGCCCCCCGTGCGTGTGCTTCTGCCAGACCGCCACGGAGGAAAGGTCAGGTCAGACAGGTCAGAGGGGTGGTACTGATTCAGTACCACCCCTCTGGCTTTGTGTACGCACGGGCGGATGGTGGTGGAGGTGCGCCCCCAAGGGCGGGTACGCGGGTCCGGCCCGCAGGCTTCGTCGGAGTCCGACTAAGACCACCGCTTCGTGATCGTCGCCGGAGACTTCGGGGCCGGCCACACCTGGATGCGGATCCTCTCGGTGGTCTCGGGGGTCTTGGCGGAGTCGATGTCGGCCTGGGCCGCCCGCGCCAGGTTGCTCCGGGACGCGCGGACGCGGTGAGGGCCCGCCGCGACCTCGAACGTGGCCGCGTCGGGGGCGTAGTCCGAGCAGCCCAGGACCATCAGGCGGCCCGACGGCACATCGAGGCCGGCCTCCACGACGTGATCGAATTCCGCGCTGTCGTCGCCCGGCTCCTGAGACAGGACGTCCACGGTGACGGATACGTTGACATTGACCACCGTGCCGATGGCCAGCGCGTCCTCCGCGACCGCGAGGCGATCGACGGTGGCCTGCTCCGTCCACTCCTCGCCCAGGTCCTCCTCCGAATCCACATCGGACACGTGTATCTGAAAGTAGTCCGCGAAGAGGGTGAGCTCCGTCGTTGTCGTCATGGTGGCAGCGTGCCACACCGCGCGGACCGTCGAAGGGGCGAGAGGACGCCTTCAACGGGCGGGGTGAGCAGGGGGTTTGTCATCGCGGCGACACTCTCGCCACAGGGCGGTCGCCTCTCGACTGACACCCGCTGACACCCCCTGACAGCCCCCCGCCCCCGCTGTCAGCGCGCTGGCGGTGGCGTGTCAGCGGGACTCGGCATCGTTCTGGTCATCGACAGCGAGCGAAGACCTGACGAGGACGAGGAGTGGTGGGACATGGGGTACGCGATCCGGGCCGAGGGACTGGTCAAGAAGTACGGGGACTTCACCGCGTTGGACGGCGTCGACCTGGAGGTGCCGGCCGGGAAGGTCGTCGGAGTCCTCGGGCCCAACGGGGCCGGGAAGACCACCACCGTCCGCATCCTCGCCACGCTGCTGCGGCCCGACGCCGGGCACGCCACCATCGGCGGGTACGACCTCGCCGGGGACCCGGTGAAGGTACGGCAGTTGATCGGGCTCACCGGGCAGTTCGCCTCGGTGGACGAGACCCTGTCCGGGACCGAGAACCTGGTGCTCATCGGGCGGCTGCTCGGTCTCTCCCGGCGCGACGCCAAGGCCCGCGCCGCCCAGCTCCTGGAGAGCTTCTCGCTCTCCGAGGCGGCCCGCAAGCCGATCTCCACCTTCTCCGGCGGCATGCGGCGGCGTCTCGACCTGGCCGCCTCCCTCGTCGGCCGGCCCCAGGTGCTCTTCCTGGACGAGCCGACCACCGGCCTCGACCCGCATGCCAGGCAGGAGGTCTGGGACGTCGTACGGCAGTTGGTCGCGGACGGGTCGACGGTTCTGCTGACCACGCAGTACCTCGAGGAGGCCGACCAGCTCGCCGACTCCATCACCGTCTTCGACAAGGGCCGCAAGGTCGCCGAGGGCCGTCCCGGTGAGCTCAAGCGCCGCGTCGGCGGGCAGATCCTCCAGGTCAGGCCCACCGTGGCCGCCGACGTGGCGCAGGTGGCCGGGATGCTCGCCGAGCTGACCGGGCACTCCCCCGCCCAGGACTCCGGTGTGCTCACCGTGCCCGCCGACGACCCGCTGGTCGTCGCCGCGGTCGCCCGTCGCCTGGACGGCGCCGGCATCACCGCCGACGAGCTCGGCCTGCGGCTGCCCAGCCTGGACGAGGTCTTCCTCGCGCTGACCGGTCACGCGCCGGCCGCCGCCGACCAGGCCGCCGCCGACGACCGGCCCGTCGCCGTCTGAGAGTCCGGCTCACGGGCCGCGACCGCTACGAGCGCCACCACCCCGTACCGCAACCCTTACCGCACGGACCTTCCCGAGAGGACCCCCGCCATGAGCACCCAGACCCTCAGCGCCCAGAGCCAGACCCAGGCCCAGCCTCTCGGCGTCCCCGCCGAGCTCTCCGGCCGCGTCGGTCTCGCGCAGACCGCCCGGCACAGCTTCGCCCTCGCGGGCCGCGGCGTCGCCAAGTTCATGAAGTCGCCGATGCAGCTGGTCGACGTGGTCCTCACCCCGATCATCAGCCTGCTGATGTTCATCTACCTCTTCGGTGACGCCATGTCCGGCGGTGACACCGACGGCTACCTGCGGCTCGTCACCCCCGGCGTCATGGTCATGGCCGTCTTCCAGGCCAGCATCGGTGTCGGCGCCTCGCTCAGCGCGGACGCGAGCACCGGGATCTTCGACCGGTTCCGCAGCATGCCGATCGCCCGCTCCAGCCCGCTGATCGGCGCCGTGCTCGCCGACATCGTCCGCTACGTCGTCTGCCTGGGGACCCTGGTCGTGCTCGCCCTGGTGATGGGGTACCGCATCGAGACCGGACCGCTCGCCGCTCTCGGCGCGCTCGCCCTGCTCATCGGCTTCGCCCTCAGCTTCTCCTGGATCTCGGTGTACCTCGGCATGCTGATCAAGAACCCCGCCTCCGTGCAGGGCCTGATGACCATCCTGATCCTGCCGCTCACCTTCGCCAGCAACGTCTTCATCCCCCGGGAGGGCATGGCCGGCTGGCTCCAGGCCTGGTCGGACGTCAACCCCGTCTCCCTGGTGGCCGAATCGGTCCGCGGTCTGCTCAACGGCGGCCCGGTCGCCGACTCGCTGGTCGGCACCTTCGCCTGGATGGCCGGTGTGACCGTCGTCTTCTTCCCGCTGGCCATGCGCGCCTACCGCAAGAACGCCGGCTGAGCCACGGGCAGCAGCGCCGGGGGGGGGGGGGGACCCACCACGGGGGGCCTCCCACCCGCTGCTCCCCCCCCCCCCCCCCCCCCAGTAAAGGGCCCCCGCCGCAGGGCATCCCAAAAGGATAACTCCTA
>NZ_JBVIXD010000003.1:208042-547382 GCF_055593965.1 Streptomyces sp. NPDC040622
TGGTAGCCCTCCCTCCCCCCTCCCTCCCCCCCCCCCCTCCCCCCCCCCCCCCCCCCCCCCCCCCCCCCCCCCCCCCCCCCACCCCCCCCCTCCCCCCCCCCCCCCCCCCCCCCCCCCCGCCCGGCTTTCCGCCTGCCCGCGCCGCCCCCGTCGGGGCAGCTCCCTCAGGGCGGCTCCCTCAGGACGGCTCCCTCAAGCCCGGTCCCTGAAGCCCGGCCCCTCAAGCCCGGTCCCTCAAGCCCGGCCCCTCAGGCCCGCTCCACCGCCCGCAACGTCTCCGCCTCCAGGCGGCGCAGCGCGTCCTCGCGGGAGCACGCGGCCCCCTCCTCGTACGCCTGCCGGTAACCCTCCTCGCCCAGCGTCGCCACGATGCGGTCGATCACCTCGCGCCACTCCGGCTCGCCCCGGTCGAACGCGCCGCGCATCACCTGGCTCATCCCGAGCGATCTCGCACCGTCCTCGGGAGCGCCCTCCAACGTCCGCAGCCCGCCGAGCAGTTCGGCCACCCAGGCGAGTGCGGCACCGGCCCCCTGACCGAACAGGGCGCCGGCCGCCTCCGGCAGCAGGGCCCTGGCCGCCTCCGCGTCCCCCTCGGCGAGGCGGTTCTCGACGCGGGTGCTGACGATCAGGTCGCGGGCCAGTCCCGCCAGGGAGGGGCGCCGGGCGCTCAGCGCCTCCAGGCGGTCCAGGGTCGCGTCGGACCGCGCCAGGTCACCGGCCCTGCGGTAGACGTTGGCCAGGCCCACAAGGATGTTGGCCTCCAGGCGCAGCTGGCCGCGCTCGCGGGCCTGGCGGTGCGCGGCGTGCAGATCGCGGAAGGCGCCTTCCAGGTCGCCGCTGCGCCGGCGTTCGCGGGCGAGCCGGGCCTTGCTGAGGTAGAGGTAGTCCTCGGTGCCGAGTTCGGAGCTGAGGACGACGGTCCGTTCGAACGTGGCGATGGCCTGCGCGTACTCGCCGCGCAGCGAGTGGTCGCGGCCGATCGGGAGCAGGCTCATCACCAGCCCCCAGCGGTCGCCGACCTGCTCGAAGCCGCGCAGGGCCGCCAGGCGGGAGTCGGCGCCGGTGACCAGGTCGCCCTGTTCGGTGAGGGCGAAGTCCCGGGCCAGGTGGGCGGTGGCCCGTACCCAGGGGTCGGGCGAGGTGAGGGGGTCCGGGTCCGAGGGCGTGCCCGGACCGCCGCCGGTCGCCGCGGACGGGGCGGCGAGGCGGGACATCCGCAGGAGCAGCGCGGCCGGGTGGAACTCGCGAGCGGTCGCCGACTCGCCCTTGGCGGAGGGGAGTTCACTGGTCTCGTTCCGTGGGGCGGCCGGTCCTGGCGTCTCCGCCAGGTACGTGTCGAGCTGCGTGTTCATCCCCCTGATCCCCCAGTACCAGGACAGGGCGTCGACGAAGCGTGCGGTCAGGTCCGCGTCCGGGCCGTCGACGGTCGAGCGCAGCGCGAGGACGAGGTTGTCGTGCTCGGCGTCGAACACCCCGATCGCGCGCAGCTGTTCGTGGGTACGCAGGCGGGGTTCGTGTTCTTCCGCGAGGGCGAGGTAGTACGCGGCATAGCGCCGGGTGACCGTGTCGCCGCGCTCAGGCCCGGACTCGGGCCCGCGCCCAGGCCCGGACTCGGGCTCGGGCTCCGCCTCGGCGAGCCGTCTCGCCGCGTACGCGCGGACGGTTTCGAGCATCCGGTAGCGCGGCTCGCCCGTCCCCTCGTCGACGGTGTGGACCAGCGACTTCTCGACCAGGACGTCCAGGACGTACGGGATGTCGGCGGCCGGGAGCGAGGGGTCGGCGCAGACCGCCTCGAGCGCGGGGACCGTCGCGCCGCCCGGGAACACCGAGAGTCTGCGGGCGAGGATCCGCTCGGGTTCGTCGAGCAGGTCCCAGCTCCACTCGACGAGTGCGAGCAGCGTGCGCTGGCGCGGAAGCGCGGTGCGGCTGCCCGAGGCCAGGAGGCGGAAACGGTCGTCGAGGCGGCGCGCGATCTGCTCGACGCTCATCGAGCGGAGCTTGGCCGCGGCCAGTTCGAGGGCCAGCGGCATCCCGTCGAGCCGTCGGCAGACCTCGACCACGGCGTCGAGGGTCGAGGCGTCGAGCGTGAAGTCCGGCCTGACTCCGGCGGCCCGGTCGGCGAAGAGGCGGACGGCGGGCGACCGCGCGGCCTCGTCGGGCTCCGGCGATCCCGTCGGTACGTCGAGGGGGCCGAGGTGGCACAGGGACTCGCCGGTGATGGCGAGGGCCTCACGGCTGGTGGTGAGGATCCGCAACTCCG
This sequence comes from Streptomyces sp. NPDC040622, assembly GCF_055593965.1. Classification (NCBI taxonomy): domain Bacteria; kingdom Bacillati; phylum Actinomycetota; class Actinomycetes; order Kitasatosporales; family Streptomycetaceae; genus Streptomyces; species Streptomyces sp. NPDC040622. The sequence goes on from NZ_JBVIXD010000003.1 coordinate 210,303, forward strand.
GCAGTTGTTGGAGGAGTTCGGCGGCGAGTTCGGCGGCCGCCTCGACGAGGTGCTCGCAGTTGTCGAGCAGGAGCAGGCCGTCGCCGCTGCCGAGGAGTCCGGCCATGCGCTCGACCGGGGTGGCCCGCTCCCCCTGGCCCGCTTCGTAGAGGCGGCCGTCGGTGGAGCTGAGGGCGCCGAGCACCGCGTCGGCCAGCTGGTCCGGTGCGCTCACGCCGGCGAGCGGCACGAACCAGACCCGGCCGCGCGCATGGGCGTGGTCCCGGCCCGCCGCTTCGATGGAGAGCCGGGTCTTGCCCGCGCCGCCGGGTCCGACGATGGTCACGAGCCGACCGCGCCCCAGCAGGGCGCCGACCCGCTCCAGTTCGTCGCCTCGGCCGACGAAGCTGGTCAGCCCGGCCGGGAGGCGGCTCGCGACGGCCTCGGCCCGCTCGGCCGGCGCCGCCAACTCACCGCGCAACAGGGTCAGATGGATCTCGCGCAGCTCGGCCGACGGAACGACACCCAATTCGTCGTCGAGCCGCTCGCGTATCGCCTCGTACACCGCGAGGGCGTCGGACTGCCGGCCTGCCGCGGACAGCGCCCGCATCCGCAGCCCGGCGACCCGTTCGCTCAACGGGCGTTCGGTGCCCGCCACTTCGAGGTCGGCGAGGACCTCGCCGTACCGTCCGAGCCGCAACTCGGCGTCGCAGCGGTCCTCGGCCGCCGCGGTCCGCAACGCGTCGAGCCGGGTCGCCACGGGCCCGGCGAACGGGGCGTCGAGGACGTCGGCGAGCGCGGCGCCCCGCCACAGCCCGAGCGCCGCCGCGAGCAGTGAGGCCGCCTCACCGGCCCGCCCGGCCGCGAGTTCCCGCCTGCCCCGGGCGGTCAGCTCCTCGAAACGGTGGACGTCCACGTCCTCGGGCCGCACCGAGAGCCGGTAGCCACCGGACGCGGACTCCACCGCCGCGGTCCCGCGCAGCGCCCTGCGCAGCCGGGAGACCAGCGCCTGCAGCGCGTTGGCCGCGTCGGCGGGCGGCTGCGCCTCGCCCCACAGGCCGTCGACGAGCGAGTCGGCCGACACCGTCCTGCCCTCCTCCAGGGCGAGCCTGGCGAGAAGCATCCGCAGCCGGACGCCGCCCACCTCGACCGGCGAGTCCCCGGCCTCATGAGAAGCCAGCGACTTCTCGTCGGCGTACACCTGAACCGGTCCCAGCAGCACTACGCGCATCACCGCGGCCCCCCCCTCCGTACCGACCGGCTCCTGCCGTGTCGATCATGCCTAAGACGCCGGGTCAGCATCACCCACCCGGCGCCGACGGTAAAGGGCCGCGGTCGAGCCCCCTGCCGCGGCCCGGTCAGGTGGTGGCGCCCGGTACGACCAGGCCCGACTCGTACGCGATCACCACCGCGTGGGTGCGGTTCTGCGCGGCGAGTTTGGTCAGCACGTTTCCCACATGAGTCTTGACCGTCTCCAGGCTCACCGTGAGGGTCTCGGCGATCTCCGGGTTGGAGAGGCCCCTGGCCATCAGCCGCAGCACCTCCTCCTCCCGTACGGTCAGGGCCGCCTTCGGCAGGGCATCGGCGGACTCCAGCGGTCGGGCGGCGACCATCCTGCGCAGGGCCGTGGGGAAGAGGATCGCCTCGCCCTCCGCCACCACCCGTACCGCTTCCGCGATCCGGCGGACCGGGAGCCGCTTGAGCACGAAGCCGCTGGCTCCCGCGCTGAGCGCGGCGGTGACGTAGTCGTCGTTCTCGAACGTCGTGATCACCACGACCTTCGGCGGCGCGGGTGTCTGCTCGGCGAGGAGGTGACGGGTGGCCTCGATGCCGTTGCGGCGCGGCATCCGGACGTCCATCAGGACCACGTCCGGGCGCAGTCGGCGTGCCTCTTCCACCGCCGCGATGCCGTCGGCGGCCTCCCCGACCACCGCGATCCCCGGCTGGGCGGCGAGCAGCGTGCGCAGGCCGCTCCGGGTCACCTCGTCGTCGTCCGCGATGAGGAGGGTGATGGGGGTGATGGGGGCGGGGGTCACGGCCTGATCAGGGGCGGGGGCGGGAGTGGGGGTGGGGATGGGGACGGGGGTGAGGGGGGCCGGTTGGGTCATGTGGGGATCCGGGTGGGGAGTCGGGCCGACAGGCGCCAGTGGCGCGGGCCGTCCGGGCCCGCCTCGAACTCGCCGTGCAGCAGTCGTACGCGTTCGGCGAGGCCGGGGAGGCCGTGGCCGGAGGTGGGGAACGTGCCGGCGGCGCCACCCGCGTGCGAGCCGGTACCCGTACCCGTCCCGTTGATCACGCTCAGCTCCAGGCCGTCCCGCGTCGCCGCCACCGCGACCGCGACCGGGCCGCCCGACCCGTGCCGCAGCGCGTTCGTCAGGGCCTCCTGGAGGATCCGGTAGGCCGCGCGGGAGAGCGTGCCCTGCACCTGCGTCAGGTCGCCCGACAGGGACGGCTCCACCCGCGTGCCCGCGTGCCGCAGCCGTTCCAGGAGTTCGGGCAGGTCGGCCAGGGTGCGAGTGGGGGCCGCCGTCGCCCCGACCACCCGCATACCCCCCTCATCCTCTCCCTCCTCTCCCTCTTCTTCCTCCTCTCCCTTCGCCGTCTTCACCGTCTCCTCCTCGCGCAGCACGCCCAGCACGTAGTCCAGGTCCTCCAGCGCGGACCGCGCCGACTCCTCGATGCTGCGCAGGGCGGCCCGTGCCGCCACCGGGTCGGCGGAGAGCACCTCGCCCGCCACCGCGGCCTGGATGGTGGTCGCCGTCAGCGTGTGGCCGATGGAGTCGTGCAACTCGTGGGCCAGCCGGTTGCGTTCGGCCAGCCGGTGTTCCCGCTCGGCGGCGAGCGCGAGGCGCTCCGCCGGGGACGGGCCCAGGAGTCCCGGCGCCAGCCGGCGCAGGGCCGCCGTCACCACCGCGCACACCGCCGCCGCCAGCAGCAGGCAGACGGCCGCCGTCGCCCAGCTCGGCCAGCCGGGCGCGGGGCGCGCCGACCAGCCGAAGAGGCTCAGGTCCACGTCGGCGCGCAGCCCGGCCACGGGGAGTGCCACGGCCGTGAGCAGCAGCAGACCGCTGATCAGCGCCCCCGTCCACCCCAGCGCCACGTGCAGCAACAGCCAGAGCGGAGTACGCCAGCGGCCGGTGGCGGCGGGCAGTACCTCGATGCTGGTGGACGCGCGGGCCGTCACCGGGGCCGGCAGCGGGTCGGGCAGCGGCACCCGCAGCATGCGCCGGGCGGCGGCGACGAGCGCGCGCCGCGTGGTGCGGGCCAGCCCGGTCGCCGCGATCAGCGCCGTCCAGACCAGCAGGGCCAGGGCGATCTGCACGCCCTCGGGCGCGGACGGCCACACCGCCGACACGGGCAGCACCGCGAGAAACAGCAACGGAAGGCTCGCCAGTGCGCCGCAATAGGCGAACAGCACGCCCGCGTACGTGGAGCCGCGCAGCAGCGGCCGGAATGTCCTGGTCATGATGCGGCCAGTATCGCCGGGCGACTCGCCCCCGACCTCCCTCGGTCGGGGGAGGTCGGTCGGGAGAGGTCGGTCGGGAGAGGTCGGGAGAGCGACGAGCGGTCACGCCACCGCGTGCCGCAGGACCCGTCCCCACATCGACGCGTACTGGCGCCACAGCGGTCCTGTGACGTACGGCAGGCCGTGGCGGGCGCAGAGTTCCCGGACGCGGGGGGCGAGTTCGGCGTACCGGTTGCTGGGCAGGTCGGGGAAGAGGTGGTGCTCGATCTGGTGGCTGAGGTTGCCGCTGAGCAGGTGCAGCAGAGGGCTGCCCTCGATGTTCGCCGAGCCCTGGATCTGCCGCAGATACCACTCGCCGCGGCTCTCGCCCTCGATCTGCTCCTCCGAGAACGTCTGTACGTCGCCGGGGAAGTGGCCACAGAAGATGACCGTGTGCGCCCAGATGTTGCGCGCGGTGTTGGCGGTGAGGTTGCCGAGGAGGCAGGGCAGCGCCGACGGGCCCGCGAGCAGCGGGAACAGGACGTAGTCCTTGGCCGCCTGGTGAACGGCCTTGCGGACCAGGCCCGTCACGTCGCCGAGCAGCGCCCGTACGCTCTTCTTCCCCTGCGGCACCGCGTCGGCCTCCAGGTCGTAGAGGGCGATGCCCCACTCGAAGACGGGCGCGAGCAGGGCGGTGTACAGCGGCTGCAGCAGGTGGACCGGGCGCCAGGGCTGGTCGGGGCTCATGCGCAGGACCGTGTAGCCGAGGTCGCGGTCGCGGCCGACGACGTTGGTGTACGTGTGGTGCAGGTGGTTGTGGGTGCGTTTCCAGGCGTCGGCCGGGGTGACGAAGTCCCACTCCCACGTGGTCGAGTGGATCGCCGGGTCGCCCAGCCAGTCCCACTGGCCGTGCAGGATGTTGTGGCCGAGCTCCATGTTCTCCAGCGTCTTGCCGACCGCGAGCAGGGCGGTGCCCGTCCACCAGGCGGGCGGGAAGAGGGAGACGGCCAGTGCGGCCCGGCCGCCCGCCTCGCAGCCGCGCTGCACGGCGATCACCGTACGGATGTACCGGGCGTCGTCGGCGCCGCGCGCGGCCAGGATCTCGGCGCGGAGCGCGTCCAGTTCGCGGCCCAGCTGCTCGGTGCGGTCGGTGGGGTCGGTGGGGCCCGCGTCACCAGAAGTGGCGGCAGCGGAGGCAGTTGCGGCAGAGGTGACAGAGGCGGCAGAGGCAGTAGTAGCCGTCGCGTTCCCGGGCAGGGTCATGCGCATGGGAGTCTCCAGGAGAGCTCGGACGTCTCGGGTCGATTCGGACATCTCGCCGTTCGGGGCGGACGTCTCACAGGTCGAGGGCGAGCGGGCCTGCCGCTCCGTTGACGCAGGTCTGGATCGACTCGCCCGGTTCGCCGTGCACTTCGCCGGTCCGCAGATCGCGCACCCGCCCGTCGGCGAGCGGGACGAGGCAGCCCAGACAGATCCCGCGACGGCACCCGTACGGCATCGCCACGCCCGCCGCCTCGCCGACCGCGAGCAGCGGCACGGAGGGCGCCGCCTCCGCCTCCACACCGCTGTGGCGGAACCGCACGGCGTGGGCACCGACCCCGTCGCCGGCGGCATCCCCGGGCGGCAGCGGCGCGAGCCGGAAGCGTTCCGTCCGCAGCCTTTCCCGTACGCCCGCAGCCTCCCAGTGCCGTTCGACGGCGTCCAGGAGCCCCTCGGGTCCGCACACCCGGGCCTCGCGCCCGCGCCAGTCCGGGCAGAGAGCGGCGATCCGGTCCGGAGTGAGCCGGCCGGCCGTGCGCGTGTGCGTGACATGGACGGTGAGCCAGGGCGACCGGTCCGCCAACGCCGCGAGCTCGGCCGCGAGGAGGCACTCCCGCGCACTCGGCGCGCTGTGCAGGAGAACGGTGTCCGGTACGGGCTCGGCGCGATGGCCGTCCCCGCGGCCGTGACCGTGCCGATCGACCCTCGCGAGGGTGCGCAATACACCCATGGCGGGAGTAATGCCGCTGCCCGCCGTCACGAACAGCAGCCCACCGGCCGGGGGCCGGTCCGGCAGCACGAAGTCGCCCTGGGCCGGTCCCAGCAGGAGCACGGTGCCCGGTGCGGTCCGCCGGACCAGGTGCGGGGAGACCCGGCCGTCGCGCCGCTCCTTCACCGTGATGGTGACCTCGCCGGCCGGAAGCGAAGCAGTCGGAACCGAAGCGGTCGGGAGCGAAGCGGCCTGGGGCGAGGCGATCGGGGGCGAAGTGATCGAGTACGTACGCCAGTGCCGTACGCCGTCGATCTCGACGCCGACCGGCAGGTACTGACCCGCCCGGTGCCCGCGCCAGCCCCGGCCCGGCCGGATCACCAGCGTGGCCGCCCCGGGTCCTGCCGGACGGACGTCCGTGACCCGGCCCGCGGGGTGCCGCGCGGACCACAGCGGGTCGAACAGGCCGAGGTAGTCGTCGGGGGTGAGGGGGCTGGTCAGCCAGGAAGCGGCCGCCACGACGTACTGGGACATGCGGTGGGACACGTGCGGACCCTCCCCTGCGGGGCCGAGCTCCGATCGGATCCGTATCTGCGGTATGTGCGGTATGTGCGGTGCGTACGTTATGCGCGGTGCATGCGGTACGTGCCGTACGTGCGCCTTTCGCACCTGAGGCACGTGTGTCTTCCGTATCCGAGGTGCGAACGCCCCGCCGTCGTCGCCGGGCCGCCGGAGTCGAGCGAAACACAGCTCGTCGCGGACCACACGCCCGCCGGTCCGGTTTGCGCCACCTCGCGCACGGCTCTCGCCAGCGCGGACGCGCTCGTGTCCTGGGTGGGGCGCGGCGGAACCGCTCAAGGATGGCCCGATGAAGCGCCCGGAGGCCGGTGGGCGGCGGCGCACGGCCCGACCGCGACGCCGCGTCGTATCGGCGCCGGTCCCTCCCCTCGTGGGGACCGGCACCGATCGACGCGTACGGCGCCGACGCGCGGTGCAACTGCGTATCGGCGCGGATCAGGGAAAGTCCGGATCCGCGTTCGATGTGAAGGCGGTCCGGGTATGGCCGACTGCGTTGATCTTTGGTGCCCACGCGACGTGCCGACGTCCCGCGAAGGCAAGCCAGGCTCAGAACATTCGGTGGCGTGAGCCGCCGCTGCGAGCACCGAGCCGATGACCTGCCAGGACGCTGCGTGGTTGGTTCGCTACTGAGGCGAGATCCTGCCAGCTACGGCTCCCACAGTGGAGGTTCCGGTTGCGTCCGGACCACTTCCTCGCAGGTCAGCCGTATAAAGTGAGTTTTCCGGTCCGGATGTCCAAGTGCGGCGGAAGTAAGGGGTGGAGGCCTTGAGTTCCGACTCAGGGGCACGCACAAGCTTCGCGGAAGGCCTCGCGCTGCTGTACAAGGAAGCCGGCAACCCGCCCCTCAAGCGCGTCGCCGAAGCGGTCGTCCGCCTCCAGCGGGTCGACGAACGCGGGCGGCCCGTACGCGTGTCCGCTCAGCGGATCAGCGACTGGCGACGCGCGAAGAACGTGCCGGCCCAGTTCGCCGCTCTCGCCGCGGTGCTGCACGTCCTGATCCCCGAGGCGCGGCGCGAGCGGCCCGTGCCGGTGTCCGCGGGCCTGTACGACATGGCGCAGTGGCACCGCCTGTGGGAGCGCGCCGTGGCCGACCCCGTCGGCGGCCCCGCCGCGGGTCCCGCGGAGGACGAGGACGGGGCGGCGGTCGAGCCGCCGGACGTCCCGAACGTCTGCCCGTACCGGGGGCTCGCCTCGTACCGCCGGCAGGACGCCCAGTGGTTCTTCGGCCGGGACCGGAGCACACAGGCCCTCGTCTCCCAGCTCCGCGCGACGGAGGAGACGGGCGGTCTCGTCATGCTCGTCGGTGCTTCGGGGGCGGGGAAGTCCTCCCTCCTGAACGCCGGTCTGGTGCCCACCCTGCAGAACGGCGCGCTGGGCGAAGAGGACGGCTCGGCCGCGGGTCCCGTGCTGCAGCTCGTGCCGGGCGGCGATCCGCTCGCCGAGCTGACCCGCCAGATACCCGAGCTCGCGCCCGCGGTCGCCGTCGCGCGGCAGCAGGAGCGGGACCTGGACCAGGATCGGCACCAGTCCGAGCCCTGCGCCGAGGAGTTCGTGCGGACCGTACGCGAGTCCGTCGAGGCCTGGGCGGAGCGCTCGGCACCCGCCGCGGCCGAAACACCCGCCGCACCCGCCGCAGCCAACGCACCCACCGACATCACCCCCGGTACCGACACCGGTGCCGGTACCAGCACCGACACCAGCCCCACCACCGGTACCGGTACCGGCGCCGACCCCTGCCCCAGCCCCAGCGCCCACCGGCACCTCAGCGCGGACGCCGGTCACACCGTCGGCCACTCCGTCCCCCGCCCGGTCGTCATCGTCGACCAGTTCGAGGAGACGTTCACCCTCGTCCCCGACGAGGCGGACCGGCGGGTCTTCATCCGGCTGCTGCACGCCGCCTGCGCCCCCGCCGACAACGGCGAACCGGCTCCCGCGCTCGTCGTCCTCGGCATCCGCGCCGACTTCTACGAAGAGTGCCTCTGCTACCCCGAGCTCGCCGACGCCCTGCAGCACCGCCACATGGTGCTCGGCCCGTTGACCAGCGCGGAGCTGCGCAAGGCGGTGACCGGTCCGGCCAAGGCCGTGGGCCTGGAGATCGAACCGGGCCTCGCGGAGCTGATCGTCAGGGAGGTCAGCACGGACGGCCCCCGCGGCGCGCACGACGCGGGCGTCCTGCCCCTCCTCTCCCACGCCCTGCTCGCCACCTGGCAGCGCCGCAAGACGGGCCGGCTGACCCTGGCCGGCTACCGCGCGGCGGGCGGCATCCAGGGCGCGGTGGCGGCGACCGCCGAGCGTGCCTGGTCCGGGCTCGACCCGGCGGCCCGCACGGCGGCGCGGCTGCTCCTGCTCAGGCTGGTCCGCCTCGGCGAGGACACCCAGGCCACCCGGCGGCGGGGTACGCGCCGCCAGCTCGCGGAGGAGTCGACGGACCCCCACAAGACGGAGGAGTCCCTCGAAGCCCTGGTCCGCGCCCGGCTCGTGACCCTCGACGCGGAGACCGTGGAGATCACCCACGAGGCGCTGCTGCACGCCTGGCCGCGCCTGCGCGAGTGGATCGACGAGGACAGGAACGACAACCTGCTGCGGCAGCGGCTCGAGGAGGACGGCAAGGCCTGGGAGGAGTCCGAGCGCGACTCGGCGCTGCTCTACCGGGGTTCCCGCCTCGAGCAGGCCCGCGCCTGGGCGAAGTCGGCGGGCGACACGTTCCTGACCCGGGGCGCGGTGGAGTTCCTGACCGCCTCGGCGAAGCTGCGCAGGCGTACGGTCTGGATCAGCCGGGGGGCGGTGGCGACGCTGGTCGTCCTGGCGATGGTGGCCGTCGTCTCCGCGGTGGTCGCGCGCCAGCAGCGGGACGACGCGGTGTTCGAGCAGGTGGTCGCCGAGGCCGACCGCGCCCAGCACACCGATTCGTCCCTCTCCGCCCAGCTCGACCTGGTGGCGCACCGGCTGCGGCCCGGCGACGAGGGCACCCAGAACCGGCTGATCTCGATCGTCAACGCGCCGTTGGCCACGCCCCTGCTCGGCCACAAGGGCGCCGTGTACCTCACGTCGTTCAGCCCGGACGGGAAGCTCCTCGCGACCGCCAGCTACGACCGGACCGTGCGCCTGTGGGACGTGGCGGACCCGACGCACGCCAAACCCCTGGGCAAGCCCCTCACCGGCCACAAGAGCTGGGTGAGCACGGCGGTCTTCAGCCCGGACGGCAAGACGCTCGCCAGCGCCTCGGACGACGGCACGATCCGCATGTGGGACGTGCGGGACCCGCGCCACCCGCGGCTGCTCGGCGAGCCCCTGGCCGGGCACGGCGGCACCGTCTACCTGCTCGCCTTCAGCAAGGACGGCCGGACCATGGCCTCGGCCAACGAGGACCACAGGGTGCGGGTGTGGGACGTGAGCGAGCCGGCCGGGACGAAGCGGCTCGCCACGCTGTCCGGCCACACCGGAGCCGTGCGCTCCGTGGCGTTCAGCCCTGATGGGCGGACGCTGGCGGCCGGTGGGGACGACGGCACGATCAGGCTGTGGAACACGGCCGAGCCCCGTCGCCCGGAGAAGATCGGCACGGTGCTGCGCGGCCACACGGACACGGTGCACTCCGTGGCCTTCAGCCCCGACGGGAAGACGCTCGCCAGCGGCAGCGCGGACAACACCGTGCGGCTCTGGGACGTCAGCACACCCCGCAGGGGCAGGGCGCTCGGCACCCCGCTCACGGGCCACGCGGGACCCATGTGGTCCGTGGCGTTCAATCCGGCGGGCACGATGCTCGCGGCGGCCAGCGCGGACAGCACGGCCAGCCTGTGGAACGTCCGTGATCCGGGGCACCCTTCGCAGGTGGGCGAGCCCCTCGCGGGCAGCAGCGGGGAGATGTACTCGCTCGGGTTCAGTCCGGACGGCCGTACGCTCGCCACCGGGACCGGCGACGCCAAGGTCCGCCTGTGGTCGGTCTCGACGGGCGACATGCTCGGACGTATCGGGGCGTTCCGCCCGGACGGGAAGGTCCTCGCCACGGCCGCGCGGGACGAGAAGGTCCGGCTGTGGAACGTGCGGAGTCCCGAGCGTCCCGAGCCGCTGGGCGATCCGTTCCGGCCGGGCGAGGGGAACGTACGGGCGCCGGTGTTCTCCCCCGACGGCCGCACGCTCGCGCTGCTCACCGGCAACCGCGCGGTGCAGCTGTGGAACGTCGCCGACCCGGGGCACCCTGTTCCGTACGGGCCACCGGTCGCGCTGCGGACCCGGTTCGCGGCCGCGCTGGCCTTCAGCCCGGACGGCCGCACGCTCGCGACCCCGGACACCGACCGCACCATCCAGCTGTGGGACGTCAGTTCACCGGGCGGCATGCGCAAGCTCGGCCGGCCGCTCACCGGCCACCAGGGGTACGTGAACTCGCTCGCCTTCAGCAAGGACGGCACCACGCTCGTCAGCGGCAGCGCGGACAGCACGGTCCGGCGCTGGAACGTGACCGACCGGCGCCGCGTCACGCGGCTCGGCACACCGCTCAAGGGGCACACCGGGCCGGTCAACATGATCGTCTACAGCCCCGACGGCCGCACGCTGGCCACCGGCAGCGACGACGGCACGGTGCGCCTGTGGGACGTCGCGGGCCACCCCGCGGAGCCCACCGTCGCCGCCACGCTGACGGGGCACACCGACGCGGTGGTGTCGCTGACGTTCAGCGAGGACGGCCACACCCTGGCGAGCGGCGGCAACGACAACACGGTGCGGCTCTGGGACGTCGACGATCCCACCGACGTCTCCCCCATAGGCCAGTCGATGAGCCCCAACACCAAGTCGGGCAGCTTTCTGACGTTCAGCCCGCGGAGCAACATGATCGGGGTTTCGAGCGGCACCGACACCGTCCGGCTGTGGAACATGGACACCGACGACGCGATCGACCGCATTTGCTCGACCACGCGGGGCGTGCTGACGCGGGAGAAATGGGACGAGTATCTGACCCGGCTCTCGTACGAGCCGCCGTGCGAGGAGTAGCGGGGCAGTTCGGGCAGCCGAATGGGCAGGGCCCGAGTGGTCAATGGGCAGGGGCGGAGTGGCCGAGGGGCCGAACTCGCGGGTGGCCGGGCGGGCGGAATACGGTTCGCTGTTTTCTCCGGCACCGGACCCGCCACGTGATCCCGATCACAACTGCGTACTTCGGTCGCCGAGTTGACTCCCGCCGCGCATTCCGCCTTGTTACTCTTGCTTACAGCCCGATCGCTGGTGCATCCCCCGTCGCCAGCGGTCGGGCTCTTCCATGTCCGGGCGCCGGAGAACAGGCCTATTGCGCCCTGCGCAACGCGGCCAATTGCGGCGCGCTTTTCAACATCCCGTCCGGCGGTCCGCATTAGGGCGCGAGATCGTTTCCCACCGAAACTTCCGGCCATAACGGCCGCCGAAACCACGCCATCGGACTCTCTCTTCCATCGCCTTCTGCCTGCCGCGCTTCCTTCCTCCTTCATCCTCCTTCACCCTCCATCACCCCAAGAAGCACGCACCGCGACCCCGCACACTCGTCAACTCCTCTTGAGGAGTCGTAGGGTGGGCCGGACGGCGGCCCGACGGCGGCCCGACCACCCAGGAGGCTCGGTGCCGAAGGCCTACGAGCAGATCGCGGACGACCTGCGCCGCTCCATCCGCACGGGCCAACTGCGGCCGGGCGAGCGGCTGCCCGCCGAGACGAAGCTCGCGCAGCGCTACCGCCGCAGCGTCCCCACCCTCCGCGACGCCCTGCGCCTGCTGCGCGAGGAAGGGCTGATCGAGAAGGAGCACGGCCGCGGCAACTTCGTGCGCCGGGCCCGGACGAAGGTGATCCGCGACAACTCCCGCCACCAGTGGGAGAAGAACCGCGTGCACCAGCCGCGCGAGGACCGGGCGCGCACCGGCTCCACCGAGCGCGACACCGGCCTCGGCCTGCGCGACCTCGTCTTCACGGCCGCCTACCGCGAGGTCCCCGCGGACGGGCGCCTCGCGTCGGCCTTCGGCGTCCCGGAGGGGACACCCCTGATCGAGCGCCGCTACCGGACCCGCCACGCCGCCGAGAACGCCCCGCTCAACCTGGCGGCCTCCTACCTGCGCCGCGACCTGGTGGCCGCGAACCCCGACCTCCTGGACGAGACCAGGGAGCCCTGGCCCGGCGGCACCCAGAACCAGCTCTCCACCGTCGGCATCGAGCTGTCGCGCGTGGAGGAACGCCTCACCGCACGGCCCCCCACCCCGGAGGAGGCCGCCGAGCTCGAACTCCCCCCGGGCACCTCCGTCCTGCTCCTGCGCAAGACGTCGTACGACACGGACGACCGCGTCGTCGAGGTCTCCGACGTCACGCTGCCCGGCGACCGCACCGAAGCGGTCTTCACCACTCCCCTGGAAAGGTGGTGAGTGCCGTGCGCCGGCGCGTCATCATCGTCACCGCCGTTCACGCGCCCTCGGCCCCGTTCCTCGCGGACGCGTACACATCGCTCTGCGCACAGGAGCTCCCCGAGGGCTGGGAGTGGCACTGGCTCGTCCAGGAGGACGGCAGGAGCGGGGAGGTGGCGCCGTACGTCCCGGACGACGCACGGGTGTCCTTCCGGCAGGGGCGGGCGGGCGGGCCGGGGGTCGCGCGCACGATGGCGCTCGCGCACGCCGACGGCGCGTACGTGAAGATCCTGGACGCCGACGACCGGCTGGCCCCCGGCGTGCTGGCCCGCGACCTCGCGGCGCTGGAGGCGGACCCGGCGCTCGGCTGGGCCACCTCCCGGGTCCTCGACCTGCTCCCCGACGGCTCCACGGCCGGTTTTCCCGGCGACCCCGACCACGGTCCGCTGGAGCGCGGCACGGTGCTCGCCCACTGGGCGGCGCACGACTACCGGGCGCCGGTCCACCCGGCGACGCTCTTCGTCCGCCGCGATCTGCTGGTCGCCCTCGGCGGCTGGATGGCCCTGCCCGCGTCCGAGGACACGGGGCTGCTGCTCGCGCTCGACTCCGTGTCCCGCGGCTGGTTCTCGGCCGAGGTGGGCCTGTTCTACCGCAAGTGGGAGGGCCAGATGACGGGCCAGTCCGCCCACGTCGACGCGGGTGAGCGGAACGCGCGCATGGCGGTGGTGGAGGCGCGGGCCAGGGCGCTCGGAAACCTCGGGTGGAGCTTTCCCGGCGGTGCCGGCTGACGTACCGGAGCTGACGCGTCAGCCGGGCACGCGGCAGCCGGGCACGCGGCAGCCGGAGCACCTCACTCCGGCTTCACTCCGACCTCACTCCGGCCTCACTCCAGCGTCTCGGCGTCGACCCGCGAGAAGACCAACTCGGTCTCCTCGACGACCGGTTGCCGCCAGCGCACCGGCGGCAGCGGACGGCGGATCGCGCCCGGGTACGTCTGGGGCGCGTACTCGTTGACGAGCCGGTAGGGGTGGAAGCCCGCCTTCTCGAAGGTCTCCAGCAACTCCTCGACGGAGTCGCCGAGTTGCGACATGCGGTCCGGGGTCACCTCCACGGCGATCTCCACGTCGGGCCGCAGGCGGTCGAGGGCCGGGGCGAGGCCCCTGACGACGCCGCCCTCCGCCCCCTCCACATCGATCTTGATCACGCGCGCGCGGGCGAGCTCGTCGTCTTCGAGGAGCTCGGGCAGCGGCGCGGCCTCCGCCTCGAAGGTGGACTCGGCGGGGCCGTCGTACGGCACGATGCTGTTCGCGCCCATGTTGTGCGAGCTGGCGAGGATGAACGTGAGCCGCTTGTGGCCGTCCGACACCGCGGCGTTGACCGCCCGGATGTTGGCGCAGCCGTTCAGCTCGGCGTGCTGGAGCACCCGCCGGTGGAAGACGGGCGAGGCCTCGATCGCCACGACCCGCCCCGCCGGGCCGACGAGCCCGGAGCCGACCACGGCGAAGTAGCCCACGTTCGAGCCGACGTCGACGAACACGTCCCCGGCACCGAGCCGCCCCCGCAGCCACCGCGTCATGTGCGGCTCCCAGGCCCCGAAGAGGTACACGTACCGCTGGATGAGGTCCTGGGTGTCGACGGCGAAGCGGTGGCCCGAGCGGTCGGCGACGACGCGCCGGCGCGGGCCGTCCCGCAGGCGCGGGTTCAGGAACCGCGCGGCCAGCGCCGCCTTGCCGACGTCGCCCGGCGCGTCACGCACGTACCGGCGCCCGAGCGTGACCAGCGTCTGCGTAAGGAACGTGTTCATCCGACTGCCTCTCCACCGGGGTCGGACGAACCGTATCCGGCCCGCGCCCGGCGCCTACCGACCGGCCCGGTCGAACGGCAGGTCCAGCATGCGGATGGCGTTCCCGCGCAGCAGCTTGTACTGCAGCTCCGCCGGGAGGTGGCCGACGTGGTCGGCGGCGACGTCCTTGGTGTGCGGCCAGGTCGAGTCGACGTGCGGGTAGTCCGTCTCGAAGGTGGCGTTGTCGACGCCGACGGTCTCGATCGCCTCGATGCCGTGCTTGTCGCGGAAGAAGCAGCAGAAGATCTGCCGGTAGTAGTACGTCGAGGGCGGCTCGGGGATCAGGTCCTTCACGCCGCCCCAGGCCCGGTGCTCCTCCCACACGTCGTCGGCGCGCTCCAGGGCGTAGGGGATCCAGCCCATCTGGCCCTCGCTGTAGGCGAGTTTGAGCCGAGGGAACTTGACCAGGACCCCGCTGAAGAGGAAGTCCATCATCGAGGCCATCGCGTTGTTGAAGGAGAGCGAGGCCTGGACCGCGGGCGGCGCGTCCGGGGAGGCGGCGGGCATCTGCGAGGACGACCCGATGTGCATGTTGACCACGGTCCCGGTCTCCTCGCACGCCGCGAAGAACGGGTCCCAGTACCCGGAGTGGATCGACGGCAGGCCCAGATAGGTCGGGATCTCGCTGAAGGTGACGGCCCGCACGCCACGGGCCGCGTTGCGCCGGATCTCGGCGACGGCGAGGTCCACGTCCCAGAGCGGGATCAGGCAGAGCGGGATCAGCCGCCCGCCGCTGTCGCCGCACCACTCCTCGACCATCCAGTCGTTGTACGCCCGGACGCAGGCGAGCCCGACCTCCTTGTCCTTGGCCTCGGAGAAGGTCTGCCCGCAGAACCGGGGGAAGGTCGGGAAGCAGAGGGACGCCTCGACGTGGTTGATGTCCATGTCCGCGAGGCGCGCCTTCGGGTCCCAGCAGCCCCGCCGCATCTGCTCGCGGGTGATGCCGTCCAGCGTCATCTCGTCGCGGGAGAAGCCGACGGCGGCGATGATGCGCTTGTACGGGAAGATGTTGCCCTCGTACTCCCACCAGTCGGTGATCTGCCCCGCCGGGTCCGTCGTGAACTTGTACTTGCCGCCGATGTACTCCAGCTCGCCGATGCCCGCGGTGAAGGGCTTGGGGCCCCGGTCGCGGTACTTGGCCGGGAGCCACTTCTCGAAGAGGTGCGCGGGCTCGATCACGTGGTCGTCCACGCTGATGACCCGGGGGAGTTCCTTGGTGCCGACCTCGCTGCTGACCACTGTTGTGCCCCCTACTGCCTGCCGGTTTGCTCGACTTAAATCTGACGATCCATCAGATTGAGGTTATGGCCTCGCCCTGACGACGGCAAGGACCGGCCCCGAACTCGGCCCCCGACCAGACCCCTTGCGCAATCCGCGACGGTCCGCTGAACTGACGCCCCGTCAGGTTTATGTGGGAGGACGCGATGCAGACGACCTGGCTCAGCGGAGCCGAGTGGGTGGCCGTGCTCAGGATCGGCCTCGGCCTGTGGTGGCTGGAGAGCTGGCGCCACAAGGACAAGAAGGAGTGGTTCCGCGGCGGCGGGATCGGCTGGGCGGCGGGCATCGCGGAGAAGCACCGGTGGCCCGTGGTGCGCAAGGGCTTCGACACCGTCGTCAGGCCGCGGCCGCGCGTGATGGCGTACATCGTCGCCTACGCCGAACTGGCCCTGGGCCTCGGCCTGATAGCCGGATTCCTCACTCCGGTCGCCCTGATCGGCGGACTCGTCCTCAACCTGATCTACCTGGTCCTGATGATCCACGACTGGGCCGAGCAGGGACAGAACTTCACGATGGCGCTTGCCTCCGTGGTCGCCCTCTTCGCCTGGAGCTGGCAGACGTGGTCGCTGGACTCGGCGCTGGGACTCTTCTGACCGTCCGTGCCGGCCGTGCGCGGCCCGCCACCGGTCCACCTCGTAGGATCATGCGGTCATCGTGGGGAGCCAGGACTGGGGGCGGCTTGAGCACCGGAGAGCAACTGGTCACCGTCGGCGCGGTGTTGCTCGGCGCGCTGACGACACACGCGACCAACCACCTGATGGAGCGCGGCCGCACCAAGCACCAGCTGCTGACCCGGTGGGACGACAAGAAGGTGGACGCGTACGGCGACTACGTCGACGCGGCGAAGGCACGGATCGCCCTGTCCGTCCGGCTCTACGAGTTCCGCGAGGGCCTGCGCGAGAGCGAGCGCACGGAGCAGGAGCTCCGCGAGGACCTGGCGGACGGCGGCCGGGCCTGGGGCAGCGCCTTCGAGCGGGTGATGCTGCTCGGGGGTGACGACGCCATCGAGGCGGGCCACGACCTCAACGCCCTGCTCTCCGAGATCGACTGGCAGGCCACGGGGCGGATCACCGGCAGCCTGGCCGAGTGGCGGGAGCGGCACCGCGCCGCCTTCCGTGCGATCAACGACTTCCACGAGGCGGCCCGGCGGGACCTCGGCATCCGGGGCAGCGTCAAGGGCGAGAAGCACCCGCGGCGGGACCTCCTCCTGCCGCCCGGGGAGCAGGCGCCCGCACCGGAGCCGCGCCGGCCGTGACGGCCCGCCGGGCGACCGGGCCCGGCGCACGCACTCCCGTACGCGCTCCCCGCACGAACTCCCCTCACATCTCTGGCCTGTTGATGCCGGACATGTCACCCTGCCGTCGCCCGGCAGACGAGGAGACGGTCATGAGCGAGCGCGTCCACGGCGAAGAGACGGACACGGCACCCTCCCCCGAGGCGGCCCTGCGGGCCCTGCACGCCGCACGCGCCAGGAGCGCCGCCCGCCGCGCCGCCGCCATCTGCCACTACATCGAACAGGCCGGGCGGCGGGAGGGTCCCGGCGAGGAAGCCGCACAGGAGCAGGACGCCCAGCAGCAGGGAACCCAGCAGCAGGGCGCCCAAGAGCAGGAAAACCAGGAGCAAGGAGCCCAGGAGCAAGGAGTCCGGGAGCAAGGAGTCCGGGAGAACATCGCCTGGAAGGCCGCCCACGCCGCCCGGGTCTGTGTCCAGGCCCTCGCCGTACTCGCCGAGAGCGCACCCGACCCCGCCGCCGACTCGCGCTGCGCGCGCAACGCCGCCGCCTCCGCCGCCCAGGCGGCCCAGATGGCACAGCTGCACGACCGGGAGGGAGGGGCGGCCGTCGCCGCCTGCCGGGCCGCCGTCAAGGCGTCGCTGGCCGCCTCGGCCGCCGCGGGCAGGGAGGGCCTCGGGAAGGACGGGGACCTGAACGGCGCGGCGGACCGGGCGGAGGCGGACGCCGTCGCCGCGGCCGAGCGCGCGGGCTGGATGGAACCGGGCCGCCTCCTGCCGGAGGTGTCCGC
This sequence comes from Streptomyces sp. NPDC040622, assembly GCF_055593965.1. Lineage (NCBI taxonomy): Bacteria > Bacillati > Actinomycetota > Actinomycetes > Kitasatosporales > Streptomycetaceae > Streptomyces > Streptomyces sp. NPDC040622. Next base: position 227,762 of record NZ_JBVIXD010000003.1, read on the forward strand.
CGGCCTGCGCAGCCCCGAGCTGATGGCGATGATGCACTTCTGAACCACCGTGCCCACCGGCCCCGCCCCGCCGCCCGCCACCGGGGGGCACCGGAAAGCCCTCCCCCGCCGGCCCGCCGCGCCGCGGCCCGCACCGCAGTAGGCTGGCGGTGCGGGAGCCCTTGTCGTCGGCCCTCGCCGTGCTCGGCCCGTTTCGCACGAGGGGAGCAGGCCGGTTCCACGTAGTGTGCGCCGCGGACGGGCAGCTGCCCGTCCGGCGTCACGACCGCGGCGGGACGGAGAGCGGTGATCAGCGATGGCATGGCCGGTGTGCTGCGGTCGTTGCACCTCGGTGCGGCCGAGAGGCTCGCCGAAGATGCCGCGCGGGCGCTCGACGCGGCGGGGTTCGCGGTCTCCCTGCTCGTCGGCAACGGCCGTACGGCAGAACCGATCTGGTCCTTCCCCGAGATGAGCACCCACATCGAGGATCTGCAGTTCACGCTCGGCGAGGGGCCGGGCGTCGACGTCATGCGCCTCGGCTCGCCCGTCGTGGAACCGGACCTGGCCAAGGTGCGGTCGGACCGGTGGCCCGCCTTCCTGCCCGCGGCCCGCGGCCTCGGCGTCAAGGGCATGTACTGCCTGCCGCTCGGCATGGGCGCGATCCGGCTCGGCGTGGTCACGGTGCTCTGCCCGGACGCCGGCGGGCTGACCCCGCAGCAGTACGACGACGCCTCGGCCCTGACCGCCTCGCTGACCAGCGCTTTCCTCAACGGCGACCGGGGCCCTTCGACCAACGGGGGTGGGGCGGGCGCCGCCACCGCCACGCTCGTCGGCCAGCCCAGGGAGCTCAGCAGGGCCGTGGTGCACCAGGCCACGGGCATGGTCAGCGTGCAGCTGGGCGTGACCCTCGCGGAGGCCCTGGTGCGGCTGCGGGCCCACGCGTACTCCAGCGAGAAGCCACTGGCGGCCGTGGCGGAGGACGTCGTCGCCAGACGACTCCGGTTCAACGACGATACGGACGGGCCTCACCCGACCGAAGGGGGAACGAGGTGATCGGAATGACCCGTGAACAGCATCTCGCACAGACTCTCGTCGAGGTGGCGGACACACTTCTCGACGACTTCGACGTGCTGGAGCTGCTGCAGCGGCTGACCACCCGCTGCGTCGAACTCCTCGACGTCTCGGCGGCCGGCATCCTGCTGGCCGACGTCAACGACGAACTGCAGATCGTGGCCGCGTCCGACGAGCACACCCGGCTCCTGGAGCTGTTCGCCCTCCAGCACGACCAGGGCCCCTGCGTCGACTGCTACCGCACCGGCCGGGCCAGGACCAACATCGACCTCACCGTCCCCGCCGCCTCGGCGAACTGGCCGCGCTTCGCCGCGCGGGCCCGCGAGACCGGATACGTCACCACCCACGCGATCCCCATGCGGCTGCGCAAGCGGGTGGTGGGCGCGCTCAACCTCTTCCAGAGTGCCGAGGCCCCGCTCCAGGAGGACGAGATCGCGCTGGCCCAAGCACTCGCCGACATGGCGACCATCGCGATCCTCCAGCAGCGCTCCCTGGAACAGTTCCACCTGGAGAACACCCAGCTCCAGTCGGCGCTGGACAGCCGAGTGGTCGTCGAGCAGGTCAAGGGAATCCTCGCCGAGCGGTGGGACGCGACACCGGACGAGGCGTTCGAGACCTTCCGGCGCTATGCGCGCTCCCACAGCCTGCGCCTGTCGGAGCTGGCCGCCCGCATCATCGACGGCGACTTCGACACCTCGGCGATCCCGGCCCCCTCACGGGCGCCCCGCACGGACGGCTGACGCCCGGCCGGTGCCCCGCTTCCCCCCGGCCCCTCAGTGGTGGAAGCCCGGGGTCTCCGGCGCTCCCGTCGACCCGCCGGACAGCCGCTCCACGGCCGCCCGCAGGTCCGCCGCCAGCAGCATGATCTTGTCGTGCCCGATGCCGTGCCGGACCAGGACCCGCTGGATCACGGTCTCCTGGCGCTCCGGCGGCAGCGGATACGCGGGGACCTGCCAGCCCCGGGTGCGCAGCTGCTCGGTCAGGTCGTAGAGCGTGAAGCCCGAGGGTGACGCGCCGTCGGTGAGGGTCCAGGAGACGGCGGGCAGCGCCCCGCGCCCGTCGTAGAGGAGCGTGAAGGGGCCCATGCCGGCGATCTCGTCGGCCAGCGCCCGCGCGCTCGCCGCGCACGCCTCGTACACCTCGCGGTAGCCCTCGCGGCCCAGTCGCAGCAGCGTGTAGTACTGCGCGACGATCTCGCCCCCGGGGCGGGAGAAGTTGAGGGCGAAGGTCGGCATGTCGCCGCCCAGGTAGTCGACGCGGAAGACCAGGTCCTCGGGGAGATGGCCGGCCGAGCGCCACACGATCCAGCCGACGCCGAGCGGCGCCATGCCGTACTTGTGGCCCGACGCGTTGATGGAGACGACCCGCTCCACCCGGAAGTCCCAGTCGAGCTCCGGCTGGAGGAAGGGCGCGACGAAGCCGCCGCTCGCCGCGTCCACGTGGATCGGCACGTCGAGGCCGGTGTCCGCCTGGATCGCGTCGAGTTCGGCGGCGATCTCCGCGACCGGCTCGTAGTCGCAGGTGAACGTGACGCCGAGGATCGCGACGACGCCGATGGTGTTCTCGTCGACGTACTCCCGCAGCTGGTGCGGGCGCAGGCCCGTCGCGCCGGGCTCCAGGGGGACCTGGCGCAGCTCCACGTCGAAGTAGCGGGCGAACTTCTCCCAGCACACCTGCACCGGGCCGCAGACGAGGTTGGGCCGGTCGGCCGGCTTGCCCGCCGCCCTGCGCGCCTCGCGCCAGCGCCACTTGAGGGCGAGGCCACCGAGCATCCCGGCCTCGCTGGAGCCGGTGGTGGAGCAGCCCATGGTGGTCTCCCCCTCCGGGGAGTGCCACAGGTCGGCGAGCATGTGCACGCAGCGGGACTCGATCTCCGCGGTCTGCGGGTACTCGTCCTTGTCGACCATGTTCTTGTCCATGCAGAGGTCCATGAGGTGGTGCACCTCGGGCTCCGCCCAGGTCGTGCAGAACGTGGCGAGGTTCTGCGACGAATTGCCGTCCAGGGCCAGCTCGTCCGCGACCATCGCGGCCACCGCGCGCGGGTCGGAGGCGTGCTCCGGGATCCGGTGGGCGGGCAGTTTCCGCGCGCTGATCGGCGTGCTGTAGATGTCTTCGTACGCCTGACGGGTCCCGGAGGACACCTGGTGCAGCCCCACGACGGCGGTCCCTTCACCTCAAAACGGACGTGAACGGACTCCACCTTCACAGACGCCACCGAAGAATCAGGTAAAGGCGCGGGTCGCTCGGACGGTGGAATTGGGCCCGCGAGGGGCGGCGACGGCGCACCTTCCGGCGCCCGGCGCCGTTTGAGGAATCATGAACAACACCAAGCGCATGCTCGCCTCCCTCGCCCTGACCGCCGCCGCCGTCGCCGCTGCCGCCCCCGCCCACGCCGCGGAGCAGTGGGCCAACGAGTCGAACGGCGGCGTGGGCCACGCCGTCGGCAAGACCCTGGCCGACCCCACCGACACGGGCAAGGAGGTCCTGGACGCGGGCAAGACCGGCCTCAGCGTGGCCGAGACCGGCCTGAAGTCCGTGCACACCGGCACGCAGGCCGCCGGCGGGCGGTAGAGCGGTACGCGGCGGGCCCGTCACCCACCCCCGCCCACCCGCACCGGCCCCGCCCGCTCAGGACACGGGCGGGGGCGCGGAGGAGGATGGGGAGCGTGCTCACCGTGCTGGTGCTGGTGGGGCGACAGCGGGAGAAGGAGCTGATCGCCCGGATCGAGAGCGTCCCCGACGTGTGCGTCCTCTCGCACACCCACGACAGCTCCCTGGCCCTGGCCCGCGCGCGGGTGCTGCTGCCCGACGTCCTGGTCATCGACCTCAGCGCCTGCTTCTCCGGGGACGCGGCCTCGGTGGTGCACCGGGCGCGCCGGCTCGGCCTGCCGAGCGAGCTGGTCGTGCACGCGGGCGACACGGTGATCGGCTCCGTCTCCCCCGGCGGCGGCACCCGCCCGGCGGCGCAGAGCGAGCCGGGTGCTCTCGTGCGCACGCTCACCCGACTGGCCCGTCACCAGCTGTCGACCTGAGAGGGCGCGCTACGCCCGGCGGCTCTGCAGGGTGCGGGCCAGGCGCGAGCCCAGGCGCTGCTTGAGCCAGCGCAGGGCCTGCATGCGGCCGACCGTCCGGTCCAGGTGGAAGTAGAGCTGCGGCGGCACGTACGGGAGCAGCGGCGAGTGGCGCTGGCCGAGCAGCGCGAACATCTGGTGCGGCTCCAGGCCCATGTAGCGGGGCAGGTTCTCGTACCACTGGGCGCTGTGCCGGGCGGCGCTCTGCACCGAGAGCAGGGCCCGCTTGCGGTCCCTCTCGTACGCGGCCAGCGCGGCCGGCACCTGCTCGGGACCGGAGACCGGGCGCAGCGCCGCGGCCAGGCCCATCGCGTCGCGCAGCGCGAGCGTGGTGCCGGCGCCGATGGAGTAGTGCGTGGTGTGGGCGGCGTCGCCGATCAGCGCGAGGTTGCCGTGCGACCAGACCTCGTTGGTGACCGTCGGGAAGGCCTGCCACTGGGCGTGGCCGCGGGTGCCGGTACGGCCCAGGAGCTCGTGGCCGTCCAGCAGGTTCGCGAAGAGCTTCTCCAGCAGGCGCAGGGACGCGTGGTGGTCGAGCCGGTCGAAGCCCAGGGCCGCCCACGTCGTGGCGGAGCACTCCACGACGCAGGTGCTGCGCTCGGGGCTGAAACCGTACGCGTAGCACCAGATCCAGCCGTGTTCGCTCTGTACGAAGGAGAAGGTGAACGCGGTCAGGACGCGGGTCGTGCCGAGCCAGATGAAACGGTTGGCGCCCGTGGTCACGCGCGTGCCGAACCGCTCGGCGTGTGCCGCGCGCAGCCCGCTGTGCGCGCCGTCCCCCGCGACGACGAGATCCGCGCCGGGCAGCTCGTCGAGGCGGGTGATCTCCCTGCCGAACTCCAGCCGCACCCCGAGCGACCTGGCCCGGTCGGCGAGGACGGTCCGCAGCCGGTGGCGGCCGATGGCGTGCCCCGGGTCGCCGTCGTGCGCGGTGGTGCGGTCGCCGACGTAGGCGAAGCCGCCGCTCCAGCACACGGACTGCTCCTCGATGAGCCGTGCGGACTCGGGGTCGTGGGCGCGCAGGTCCCGCAGGAGGTCGGGCCAGTACGTCACACCCCAGCCGTAGGTGGTGCCGGCGTCGTGCCGCTCGTGGACCGTGACCTCGTGGGCCGGGTCCTGGAGTTTGGCGAGGACGGCCAGGTAGAGGGAGGCGGGCCCTCCACCGACGCAATCGATCTTCACGCGCGCTCCTGCTTGTTCTACGGAGAGGGGAGGAGAGGGGCACCAACGTAAGCGTCGGCGGAGCGCGCGGGACGAAAGCGGGCAAGGTGTCGCCTCTTCGGATGAGTGGGCCGGGACGAGCGCCCCCGCCGCCGCACGGGCGGTCGGGTGAACCGGCCGCCCCGCTGCGGACGGTCGGGTGAATCGGCGCGCCGATCCGCCGACGGCGGGCCGCACTTCGCGGACCGCGCGTTGTTCATCCGATATGACTTGGCCCCCTCCGGCCCCACCCCCGCCTCCGGGCCCCAGCCGCCTGCGTAAGGACCACCACGATGCACCGTACGAGTAGGCGCCGTATCTCCCTCTCCCTGGTGGCGGGCGCGGTCTCCGCCCTCGGCGCCCTGGCCGTCCCGCCCGCCTCGGCCGACGAGGCCTCCCCTCCCGTGACGGCGGCCTCCGAGCCGTCGGACGACCACTCACCGGCCTCCTCAGGACACGGCGCGGAGCCACCGGGCGGCCACGGCGACGAGAGGCCCCCGGCCCCGTCGGCGGACACCGGCCACGGCGAAGAGGCCACCCGGGGCTACGGCGAGGAGGCGCCCTCCCCCACCCCTCCAGAGGCCCACGGCCCGCAACCGACACCCACCTCCGCGCGGCCCACCCCTCCGACGCCACCGGTCGCCGCACCACCCGTCACACCGTCACCGCGCGCCCCGTCCCCGCCCGTTGCGTCGCAGCCCCCGGCGGCCGGGCCTCCCCCGACACCGTCCACCCCGCCCTCCTCCACCCCGCCCTCCTCCGCCCCGGGCCCCGGCGCGGGCCCCACCCGTCCCGGCACCCGCGCCCCGCGGGCGCCCGAACTCGCGGAGACGGGCCACGACCCGCGGATCCTCGCCCTGGGCGGCGCCGCGGTCGCCCTCGTCGCGGCCGGCACCTGGCTCCGGCTGCGCGCCCGGCGCACGCGCCGCGACTGAGCCCGCCGGGCCCGGCGGGTGGCCGGGCGGCCACGGGTGCCGGCTGTGACTTGTCCGTACCGGGCTGACGTCTCCGCGTCGATCCTGTATACCCGCAGTGAGCAGATCGCCCGGACCGGAACGGACTCGACCACGTGTTCGCCGGGCCGGTACCGACGACGGCAGCTGGAGGTGTGATGGGCACGCCACCCCACCGCTTGGCGATCACGCGCCTCGCGCACTCCGACGTCTGCGCCGTCTTCAGGATCAGCGGCGAACTCGACCAGGCCTCCGAGAAGTTCTTCATGGACACGCTGGCCGGCGCGGTCGACGCGGGCCAGCGCCACATCGTCCTCGACGTGACCGCGCTGACGTTCTGCGACTCCCGCGGCCTGAACTGCCTGCTCGCCCTGCACTGGCTGCTGCGGCGCAGGACCGGCGACCTGATGCTCGCCGGCGTGGGCCGCCGCCTCTCCGCGCTCCTGGAGCACAGCGGCAGCACACCCCTGTTCACCGTGCACACCTCCGTCGGCCAGGCCCTGCGCTCCCTGCCGGAACCCTCCCGCCCGCACTGGCCGCCGCCCGCCGAACGCAGCACGGGCGAGGGCGTGTCCCCACAGGCCTGAGCCACACCGGACACGCCCACCGCATACGCCAGGCGGCTCACCCGGGATGCGCGCCGCGCCCCGCGCCAGTGAGCTGTCGGACATGGATCACGACATAGCAAGCGCGGGCGCCACCACGCGGCGCCGCGCGCTGGGAACCGTCGCCGCGCTCCTGGTGGGCGGGGCGGTACCGCTGACCACCGCGCAGCGCGCCGTCGCGCACTCGGACGACCCCCGCCACGTCTGCACGGGCGGCTACGACGCCGGGTTCGAGGACACGCTGGAGATGGCGGACGACCGCCTCGACCCGGACGCGCTCCGCGGACTCCCGGCGGGCCCCGCGCCCCGGTACGCGCTGCCGCTGCGCCGCGGCTTCCGGGTCACCGCCGCCTACGGAGTGCGCGGCGACTGGCTCGCCGGGCACCACACCGGCATCGACCTGGCCGTGCCGCAGGGGACGCCCGTCTACGCCGTGGGCGGCGGCGCCGTGCTGGTCGCCGGCTGGTCGGGCGCGTACGGCAACGCCGTGACGATCCGGATGCCGGACGGCCACTACTCGCTCGTCGCGCACCTCTCGCAGGTCTCGGTCCGCGTCGGCCGGCAGGTCGGCGCCGGGACCCTGCTCGGGCGGAGCGGGGCCACCGGACGTGCCACGGGCCCGCACCTCCACCTGGAGGTGCGGGCCCGTCGTGACTACGGTTCGGACGTCGATCCGGTGAGCTACCTGGCCCGGCGCGGAGTGCGGCTGATCTGACCCCCGGCCGGTGCTTCCCGCGGGACTACTGAACGGCGGGCAGGGCGTTCGTGACGGGCGCCACCAGGTCGGTGAGCTGGTGCAGTTGGTTCAGCTGCTGCAGGCCGCCGAGCTGGCTCTCGACGCCCGGCACCTTGCCGCGCTGCTCCTCGGGGAGGTTGCTCTCCCCGAGGGTGTCGAGCGTGCTGACGAGCGAGGGCGATGCCGTGTCGTGGGAGTGCTGCGGGGCCGCCTGCGCCGCGGGGGTGGCGAGGGCCGCGGCTCCGGCGGCCAGCGAGACGGCGGCGATGAGTCGTCGTGCTGATGTCATGTCCTCACAAACGGCTCAGCTCCACGAAGGTCACGGGTTCCGCGACGCCCTCACCCGGGAAGCTCAGTGCTTTTCGGACGGTCGCGGGACACGCCCACCCGGGCCCGTCGGCCACTCGGCCGGGCTATTTGTCCGACAGAGCGTCAGGGCGTACGTATGCGCAGGTCACAGCGGCGCGAAGGGCCGACCGTTCACACGTGCGGAGGCGGCACTGATCTGCTGCCCGCGCGCGGACGCCACCGATCCGGTCCAGCTTGGGTCTGCGCGCGACACACCCCGTGCCGCCGCGCTCTCGCTCCTCGAAAGGAAACGCAATGCGCAGCTTCGCCAAGGCCGCCGCCGTCGCCGCCCTCGTCGCCCCCATCGTCCTGGGCGGTGCCGGTCTCGCCTCCGCCGCGCCGAGCGGTGACGGCCCCGCCTACGAGCACGCCCAGAACGCCGCGAACGCGAACGGCGGTTCGTGCACCAAGACGGTCAGCGGCTTCACCCCTGACGGCAAGGCCTACTTCCACAAGGTGACCCGCACCGCGGGCCCGACCGGCGCCACGGGCAGCGGCACGGGTTCGCACTCCTGACGCAGGTGCGGGGCCCCTGGCCCAGGTGCTGAGTCTGCGTGGCAGCACGAGACGGCGTGTGTCGCTCCCGGCGACACACGCCGTCTTGCGCTTCCGGCCCGACGAACACGACACAGGAACAGGAACAGGAGTGTGATGAAGGTTCTTCAGAGAGGTCGGCACGCGGCGCGGTTCGCGCTGCGGGCCGCGACGGTGTGCGCGCTGCCCGCGGCGGTCGCGCTGGGCGGGCTCACCCCCGCCCAGGCGGCCGACAGCCTCACGGTGACGCGGGTGACGGCCGACGCCGGCGAGCCCTCGGTGCTGGTCCACTACCGCTGCGACGCCCTGAGCGGCCTGGACTCCGTGCAGGTGGGCGTCTCGGACACGCAGGGCGGCGGGGTCTTCACGGGCACCGCGCCCGCCGACTGCGACGGCTCGCGGCACCAGGTGCGGGTGCGGGCCTCCCGCATGGGCGGTCCGCCGCTCGCCCGCGGCCACGAGTGCGTGGTCTCGGCCTCGTTGGGCACGGCGTCGCTGGGGATGTTCTCCCCCGTGGTGACGGCCGGCGGGGCGCGCACCGCCCACTGATCCCGAGGGTCGCGTCACCCTATTAGTGCATGCCGGAAAAACTGCGCCGCGCGGGCTGGTGACAGGTCGTCACCGCAGGTCAACGGGGCGTCACGGGGGCGATGCGCCGGTCTCGCCGAATCCTTCCGGCGGATCTCGACGGGCGCATCCGCCCGGACCTGCTCACGGTGATATCAGCAAGGCCGTGCGAGCGGGTCTTGTCCGTGGTCGTCAGGAACACTCCTGAACCTCCCGTTCACGGGAGAACGGCCACTCCGGTGCTCGCGACCCAATCGAAGGGAATGCGTCTCATGCGCAAGCTTGCCAAGGCGATCGCTGTTGGTGCTGTTGTCGTTCCGGTCGCCCTCGGTGGTGCCACTGTCGCGTCCGCCCACGACGGCCCGGGCTACCAGAAGTCGGACAACTCGGCGACCGTCAACGGTGGTACGTCCTCCAAGACGAAGAGCGGCTTCGGCGAGGACGGCACGGCCTACTTCGTGAAGTCGTCGAAGACGGCCAACTCCACCGGTGCGACGGGCAACTCGACCGGTTCGCATTCCTGACCCCACGGCTCTCTGAGAGCCGACGGGCAGCAGGCCCCGAGGGATCCATTCCTCGGGGCCTGCCGGTGCTTGAGGCCATCTGCCGCCCCCTTCGGAGGAATAAGCGGAAAGGCCGCTCAGCACATCGAATGATGTCCGGTAAAGAAGCACGAAAGCGCGAGAAGCACGAAGGCGCGAAAGCGCGAGAAGCACGGACCGCACAGCGGCCCGGCACACCACAGCAGGCCCGTCACCCGTCCTGACCGCCCGTCCTGACAAGGAGCACCGATGCCCGCCTCCCGCAGAATGCTGAGCACCCTGGCCCTGGCCGTCGCCTGTGCGGCCGCCGGGACCGCCACGACGGCCACCGCCCTGACGGCCCGCGAGGCGCCGTCGGCCACCGCCCCGGCCGACACCACCCGCACCGCGTCCGCCATCACCGAGCTCTCGGCGGAGGAGGTGAGCACGGGGTCGTCGGCGCGCGTACGCGTCACCGGACGCCTCGTGGAGGGCGCCACGCTCTCCTTCCCGCTGGCCCGCATCCCGCTCAAGGTCCAGGTCACCGACACGACGTCCGCCACGCCCGCGAGCTGCCACGCGCGCACGACGGACCGGGGCACCTTCAGCTGCTCGGTCGCCGTGACCCCGAACTCGGCCCGTTCGGTGAAGGCCGCCTTCGCGGGCAACGAGCTGTTCGCCCCGTGCTCCTCGACCACCAGCATCGGCTCCACGGACGACACCGGTCTCCCCGCCGACCCGCTGCTCCCGGACGCCGCCACGGAGCTCCCGGACGCGACGACGACACCGTCCACGACGACCACACCGGACACGACGACCACACCGGACGCGTCCCTCACCCCCGACGCGGCCACCACCCCCGACGCGTCCACCACCCCGTCCATCACCCCCGACGCGGCCACCCCCACCGCGCCGGAACTCCCCACCGCGCCGGCGACCGGCGCCCAGGCCCTGGCCGACTGAGCTCCACCGCTCCGCCGGACCACTCTGTTGAACTGATCGTTGAGCTGATCGGGTTGGATGACTGCATTACTCGTTCCTTCACCGCCGGGAGAGCGCCCCGGCTTTGCACAATGGGTCCGCAGAGAGGAAGTGGTTCACACCTCTCGCGGCAATCCCCAGGGAAGGAAGCCTTGTGAAGGCACGTCATCTCCTCATGTCCGCGATGGCGACGGCCGCCGTGCTGACGGTGGCGGGAGCGCCACTGGCACAGGCCGCGCCGAATCCCCCTGACTGGAATTCCGAGGCCCCCACGCCCGAATGGTCCAAGGAGACGCTCTCGTTCGGCACGGACACGATGCGGCACACCAGCACCGCGTCGGGCTTCACTCCGGACGGGACCGCCTACTTCTCCAAGGAGGGGATCGGGTTCTCGCCGGAGGGAATCGAGTTCAGCGAGATCTCCTCGCACTCCTGAAATCGGCCTGCCGAAATCGGCAGCCCGGCACGCGACGGCGGCATCCGGGCCGTCCGACGCCGTGTCCTCGCCTCGACGGCAGACGTTAGAAACGATGCGACTGCGTGTGGGCAGCCGCTCTATTCCAAGATCAAAGGAGAACGTGATGTCTCGCATCGCGAAGGCAGCCGCAGTCACCCTCGGCACCGGAGCCGTCGTCCTCGGCGGCGCCGGCCTGGCCATGGCGGACGCCGGCGCGCACGGTGAAGCCGTCGGTTCCCCCGGTGTCCTCTCGGGCAACCTGCTCCAGGTCCCGGTCAACGTCCCGGTGAACCTGTGCGGCAACACCGTCGACGTCATCGGCCTGCTGAACCCCGCCTTCGGCAACCAGTGCGTCAACGACGGACACGAGGGCGGCTACGGCGGCTGACCAGCCCCTTCCGAAGCCCTTCGAAGCCCCCGGTGCGCGTTCCACCGGGGGCTTCGGCGCGCCCGCCGCGAGCGGGGCCGGACCCTACTTCCCGTACGTGTACTGCCCCTTGTGCCCGAGGAGGTCGTCCGGCTTGACGTCCCACGGCGGCATCGGCTCGTGGCGGGCGACGATGCGCTGGTACTGGGACTCGCCGAGGGACGGGGGCCGCGCGGGCAGATAGCCGGCGGACCGGGGGTGCCTGCGCTGCCAGCGGTCCCACAGCAGGTCGACGAAGGAGTGGTTGAGCCAGAACACCGGGTCGTTCACCGAGGCCCCGCCCAGCATGTGGCCGCCGACCCAGCGGTGCACCCGGTTGTGGTTGCGCCACCGCTCCTTGCCCCGCGCCGACGTCCAGCCCTCCAGCTTGTTGCGGAAGCCCTCGGGGGCCGTGGAGTCCCACGGCTCCACGTCGTAGCGCGGGTCGGCCATCGCCCACTCGACGTCCTCCGGCGTGGGCAGGTCGACGGGGTCCTGCGGCCGGCCGAGATCACGGGTGAGGAACTCCCCGTCGGTGACGTCCTCCTTGATGGTCCAGTGCCCGTTCCCGTACGCGAAGGGCCCGGTCGTCACCTGCCGGTCGCCGCGCCGCCCGTTGCCGCCCATCAGGTCGGCGCCCCAGAGCGACGCGACCGGGCTGCGGTCCTTCGTCCAGTCCCAGTACGGGACGCTCACCCCGGCGTCGACGCGCTGCAGCGCCCGCTCGAACTCCAGCAGGAACCTGCGGTGCCAGGGGAAGAACGAGGGCGCCATGTGGGCCACCCGGAGCCGCTGGTCCCCGTCCGACACGTAGAAGTCGATGTGGATGCGGACGAACTCGTCGTACTCGCCGCGGCGCTTCAGTTTCAGGAGCGCGTCGACGAAGCGGCGCCGCTCCGCGCGGCTGAGGCTGCTCTGGTTCTTGCGCGTGCGGGCCGTAGCGGCGGTGCCGGCCATGGCGGTGTCCCTTTCTCTGCGTCAGGGGCAGGTGGCCCGCTCAGTGCAGGCGGCCGCTCAGGGCCCGCAGGGGGCCGAGTTCGTCGACGGCTCCCCGGGTGGCGGCGAGCGGCGTCGCGTACGACTGGTAGTGGTCCACCATGCTCAGGTAGCTGCCGTCGGCGCGGCGCATGAGCCCGAGCTGCTGCCCGTCGACGGTGATCCGCCAGCCTCCCGGCCCGTGCCCGTCCCGGTGGGCCATCGGTTCGCCCTGGATGCGCCGTCCCCCGTACATCTCGTCGAAGGGCGGGTCCTCGGGCCCGGCCGAGAAACCCGGCGGCTGCTGGTCCGGCACGGCGCGGGCGATGCCGAGGGCGCCGAGGAGCGCGGCGGCCGCGGTGCCGATGAGGTGGCGGCGGGTCAGCCGGTCGACGAGGCGCGCGGGCGCCTCCGGGGCGGGGGCCGGGGCCCGGCTCGGGACCGGGCCCACCCCGTCCGGCAGGGGCGCCACGGTCATGCGAGACCGAGGTCGGCGGTGGGCTCCGCGCTCAGGGCCGGCGCCTCGATGCCCGCGTTGGGCAGGGCCGGCGCGGGCAGGCCCCAGAGGTCGCCGCGCGGTGCCGACACCGGGAGGTCCAGGTTGGTGCTCGGCGTGCTGGCCTGGACGTCCGACGCCCCGGTCCGCATGCCGACCGACTCGATGGTGTCCTCGCCGAGGAGGTCGGACAGGGGCGCCACCACGCGGGTGGACGGGAGGCTGTTGTCGACCGGGATGCGCGGCAGGACCCGCTCGGGCAGGAGCTTGCCCTCCGCGTAGTGCGGACCGTCGAGACCCCCGCTGGGCAGGGGTACCGGGACGCCGGTGGAGATCTCGGGGGCGTCCATGTCCAGGGCGTTCTCCACCCCGTTCAGCGGGATGGGCACCTCGGGCTGTGCCGACGCGCTCGCCGAGGAGGCACCGCCGACGGCCGCCGCGCAGGCCATGACCATGGCGAAGGCACCTCTGGTTGATTTCTTCATCGTGCTCGACTCGTCCTTTCACTGTGCGACCACATGGCCCCGCCACCGGTTCGACAGTGCCGGGTCGGCATTCAGCTGGTCCAGAACTCCCACCAGCGCGTCAGGATGAGCATGCCGATGATTCCCATGTGCAGGGCGGGAAGAACCCAGGTGAACTCCCCCAAGAAACTACGCAGTACCCGGGGTGCGGGCAGGAATCCACACCGTACGTTGTGCGAAGTCACGTACCAGAACATGAGAATGGTGGCGGCCCAGGCCAAGCAGCACCACAGACAGAGGGAGTTGATGCGGTAGAGCGACTGGAATTGCAGCCAGGTACAGAATGCGACGCCGAATGCGGTGCCCGCATTGAAGGTCAGCCAGTACCAGCGGGGAAAGCGCGCACCGCCGAGCAGCCCGGCACCGACGCACATCACCGCCGCATATGCGGCGAGACCCAGCATCGGATTGGGGAATCCGAATACCGCGGCCTGCTCGCTCTTCATGATGTTGCCGCAGGCGACCACGGGGTTGAGGCTGCACCCGGGAACGAAGTCCGGGTCCTCCAGGAGGAGGAACTTGTCGAGGGTGACGACCCACGCGGCCAGCAGCCCCGCCGCGCCGGTGACCACCAGGAGCAGCCCCAGGAGCCGCCCCGCCGCCTGCTCACGGGGAGCCCGCCCCGCGGGCGCGGCGGTGGTCGTGGCGGCGGGGGCCGTGCCGGGGGCGCCGACGGCCTGCAGGGGCACTCCGTGCGGCAGTTCGGTGGTGCGGCGCATCAGCGCAGGCTGCGGGCGGGCAGCAGGCAGTGCGCGGCGTTGAGCATGGTCTCCTCGTCACCGGCGAACGCGGCGAGGGCCTCCTCGCCGACGGGCTCGCCCGGCTCGGCCTCCGGCCACGCGCGCGTGGTGGCCATGAAGTAGGCGTGGCCGCGCTGCTTGACGGCGGCGAGCCACTCCGGCGGGACCACGCACTGCGCGTTCAGGTGGGGCATGTTGACGACGGCCTGGTCGCCCTCGACGAGGAGGCTGACCGGCAGGGAGGGGTTGCGGGCGCCGTCGAGGACCGGGCCGCCGAGCGGCAGGCCGGTGTTGGCGAGGAGGGTGCGCATCGCCTCTGCGGTGCCCTCCGGGCCGCCCTCGGTGTCGCCGAGGGAGTAGGCGAGGAGGAAGGGCATGTCCTTCTCGTCCTCGGGGTGCTCGCCGCTCCAGGCGAGAACGGCCAGGGTTCCCAGATCAGTTGCTCGGAAGGGGCGCTGTTCACTGGAAGTTGTGGTCATGAGGGGAACCGTATAGACGCCGGAGGGCCGGTCCGGCCCCTTTGTCACCCGTGTGGCGCAGCCCGCGGCCGCCATCACACGATGGGGTCACCCGGTCGGCGCCGGTGACGGCACACACCGTACGGGGGGCGAACTCACCTTCCCCCGAAAGGCGTTGTCAGCCCGTCCGGCCGTCACCCCTCGGCCTCGCCGGCCGCTCTCACGCCGAAGGGCCGGTCCGTGAGCGAGGTGACCGGCCCTTGCGTACCTCGGACAGCTGTCCGAGGCGGCCCCGAGGGGTGTCAGTTGTTGACGCCCGTGTTGCCGAAGGCCGGGTTGAGCAGGCCGATGACGTTGACGCTGTTGCCGACGGCGTTGACCGGAACGTTCACCGGGACCTGCACGACGTTGCCGGAGGCGACACCGGGGGACTTCACGGCCGCGCCCTGGGCGCTGGCGCCGTCGCCCTCGGTGGCGAAAGCGCTGCCGGAAGCGGCACCGGCCGCGATGCCCGCGGCGGCGAGGACGAGAGCGGCCTTCTTGGCGTTCTTCATAATCAAACCTTCCCTAGGGGGTTCGCTTCAGACTATGGACCCGATTGCGAGAACCTCGGCAATAACACGCCCACGTGTTCCCGTTCGCCCGCCGGGCCAATACCCCCGAGGGGACGCGGGAATTGGACGGTACTTACTTGGCGAGCGGAAGTCCGCCGAGGAGCTCGGTGGGGCCGCCCGCCGAGTTCAGGGCGTCCGTGGCGCCCTTGACCGCGTTGACCGCAGAGTCCGGGTTCTCGGTGTCGAGCATGTTCGTGCTCAGCGGCTGGGCGTCGAGCAGAGGCTGGCTCGTAAGGGTGTCAAGACCACCGTTCAGGCTGGTGGGCGCCATTTCACCGGCGAACGCGGGCGCGGCGGCACCGGCAATGGCGATCGAACCGGCAAGGACAGCAGCAGCCTTCAGGGCCTTCATCATGTTCCTTTCTTCGGCAACTCGTGTCGCCTATGGGAGAACCGTTCAGGCACCGTTTGCCTGGTCTCTCTCTGTACCGGGACCAACGAGCGCAGGCGCTTACGGAAACCCCTCCTCCTAAAACTTCCGTGATCCCACTCGAATGAAGTGCGCGTTCCATCCTCATAACAACCGGACGATGTGCCAGGGGGGTTGACGGCACACGACGAAGCCCGCCGTGCCGGTCGGAACCGGCACGGCGGACTCACCGCGCGAAGACCTCGGCTCAGAGAGCGGGGGCCTTCGGCAGGGCGGGAGCCTGGGGCAGCCCCGGCGCCTTCGGCAGCGCGTCGGTGGGCAGCGCGGGCAGCTTCGGCAGGCCCGGCAGGTTGGGCGCGGGCAGGCCACCGCCGAGGACGGAGGCGACGGTGAGGTTCACCAGGCCGGTGACGACGGTCGGGGCCGCCGCGAGGACGGCCTTGGGGTCGCCGGCCGTGGCGGCCTTGACCAGTTCGTCGACCGCCTTCTGCAGCGCGGCGACGGCGTCGGCCTTGACGTCGACCGGAGCCTTGGCGTCACGCTGCGCGCCACCGGCGGGCAGCTGCGGCACCGCGGCGGCCGGGCTCGCGGGGGCCTTGGCCGGCGGCTTGGCGGCCGCCTCGAGCGCCTTCTTCACCGCGTCGGCGTGCTTCTTGGCGTCTTCGGGGGAGATCTTGTTGTCCTTCGCCTGCAGCACCGTGGTGAGCAGCTCCGTGACGGGGGTCAGGGCACCACCGAGGCCGTTCAGCTGCTGGGCCTGACCCAGCAGGGCGCCCGCGTCCGGGGCAGGCGCGCTGGTCGCGGTCCGGGTCTCGTCGCGGGAGGCGTCGGAGGCGAGGGCCGGACCGGCCGCGCCGAGAAGCAGTGTCGCGCACAGGGCGGTGGTCGCGATACGCCGTACGGGCAGAGCGCGCATAGGTGTTTCCCTTTCGGTGATGCGTCGGATCTTGTGATCACCGTGAAAGCGGCGGACCCCGACCGCAACCGAGCGACTGCGCGACGTAGCGGCCCCTCCCTCTGCCCTACGGGTATCCGCGCAGGTGAGAAGGGGATGTGACGACCGGTCGGCGATCGGCGGGGCGGCCCTCCATTCGGGGCACGGCCGTTAGCAGACCGACGCGACGGACCCGGCCGACACGCGGAACGGCCGCCCCCGGATTCACGGGGACGGCCGCTACGGTCCGACGGTGCGTCAGTCGTTGGCGCACTGGTTGCCGAACGCGGGGTTCAGCAGGCCGATGACGTTGACGCTGTTGCCGCAGACGTTCACGGGGACGTGAACCGGGACCTGGGCGGTGTTGCCGGAGATCACACCGGGGGAGTTGGTGGAAGCGCCCTGCGCGCCGCTGTCGGCGGCAGCGATACCCGCGGATCCGGCCACGGCGGCGGCGGCGACGGCGGACAGGGCGAGAGCCTTGGTGGTACGCGACATGGAGTGCTGCTCCTTGGTGATGATGCGACGTACGGGCGGGATGCCCGTCTGGAGGGTTCAACTGCCGAGTGCGACGACGAGTTGTGCGCCCAGACGGGTGATACGTGGCGGGACCCATTGCGGTGACGGCCCGACGACTGCCTGACCGGCGGGGACGCGCGTCAACTCAGCGCCGCCCCGGGGCGTGCGGACGGCCCCCGCCCGCCCCGCCCCGTGCGATACCTTCACGAATCCGACACACGTGCCGAGGTTGACCGAGCCACCCGCCGCAGCGGCTACAGTTGCGCTTCGCTCAAGGGCATTCCACTCATAAGCGTTTAAATTCGCACACTCCGTGCGAATCCCTCTCTCCGCTGTGGTTCAGAGTTCTTCACACCTCGGAAGGCCAACGCCGTCATGCGTCACTCCTTGGGACTGCGCCGCGTGTTCGTCATCCCCCTCGCACTCGCCGCCTGCCTCGCGGCGACCGGGACCGGGTCGGCCGCCCCGCCCGGCGGCGAGCAGACGCGCATCGACTTCGCACAGAGATACCGGGCGCTGCAGCACGGCGGGATCGTGCGGGCCGCCAACTCGGCGATCACCTGCCGCCGCGCGGTCGAACGGACAGCGGCCTCCTGCGACCGGACGCGCGGCGGCCGGGCGGGAGTGAACGACGACTTCGACATGTTCTACATCGACGTCGACGACGACCCGAACACCTACAACTCCAGCAGGGGCGAGGTCCGTCTGCCCCCGCACTCGCGCGTCTCCCACGCCCGCCTGTACTGGGGCGGGAACCTCAAGGTCGGCGAGCAGAAGCCGCACAAGGACAACGCGCGCGTGCTCGTCGCCGAACCCGGCGGCCGCTACAAACCGGTCATCGCCGACACGACGGTGGGTCACCGCGTCGCCGAGGGCGCCGACGCCTTCCAGGCCTCGGCCGACGTCACCGACCTGGTGCGCGGGGCGGGCGAGGGCGCGTACACCGTGGCCCAGGTCAATGTCGCCATGGGGCGCTCCCGGGCCGGCGCATGGGGCGGCTGGACGCTGGTGGTGGCGTACGAGAACGCCGCGGAGCCGCTGCGCCACCTCGCCCTCTGGGACGGCTTCGACACGACGGGGGAGCACGGGCGGCGGCACGAGGTGCGGCTGCGCGGGGTACCGGGGCCGGGGGCGGGCGGCACCGCCGGAGTGGTCGCGTACGACGGTGACCGCGGGCGGCGCGGGGACACGGTGAGCGTGTCGGCGGGCGGCGGCGCGGCCGTGCCCCTCACGGACGGCGCCAACCCGGCGGGCGACGCCCTCAACTCGACCATCAGCGAGCCGGGACGGCCGATCCGCAGGACCCCCGCGTACACGAACACCCTCGGGTACGACTCCGATGTCTTCGCGCTGCCCAAGGGGTCCGACCAGCACGGAGACCAGCACGGAGACCAGCACCGCGACCTGACGGTCCACCTTTCCTCGCAGGATTCGGCGTGGGTCGGCGTGGTCTTCGCCGCCGTCGACGCGAAGCGATAGCGCGCGTTGCTCCGCACGGACCCCGCGTCGCACCGCACTGACTCAAGGGAGTCGCGCATGCCTCTGCCTTCAGCACCTTCTTCCCCGCGGGTCCTGCACGTCAGCCAGCCCGTGGACGGCGGCGTGGCCCGGGTCGTCCTCGATCTGGCCGCCGCACAGACCGCGGCCGGCCTGGACGTGCACGTGGCCTGCCCGCGGGAGGGCTTCCTGCCCGACGCGCTGCGCGCCCTCGGCGTGCGCGTCCACCCCTGGGCGGCCACCCGCTCCCCCGGACCCGGCCTCGCCGCCGAGACCAGGGACATCAAGCGCGTCATCGGCGCGGCGCGGCCCACGCTCGTGCACGCGCACAGCGCCAAGGCCGGACTCGCCGTGCGCCTCGCGCTGCGCGGCGGCCTGCCCACGGTGTTCCAGCCGCACGCCTGGTCCTTCGAGGCGGTCGAGGGGCCCACCGCGTACCTGGCCCGCCTCTGGGAGCGCCGCGCGGCCCGGTGGGCGACCCGCATCCTCTGCGTCAGCGAGGCCGAGTGGGTCACCGGCAGGCGGGCGGGCATCGACGGCGCGTACACGGTGATCCCCAACGGCGTGGACACCGACCGGTTCGCCCCCGCCGCCCCGGGCTCGGCGGCCGACGGGACCCTCCGCCCGCTCGTCCCCCTGGTGGTGTGCGTCGGGCGGCTCTGCCGCCAGAAGGGGCAGGACGTGCTGCTGCGCGCCTGGGCCTCGGTGGCCGCCCAGGTGCCCGACGCCCGGCTGGTCCTCGTGGGGGACGGGCCCGACGGCGAACGGCTGCGCGAGCGGGCGGGACCGCGGGTCGCGTTCGCCGGGCCGGCCGCCGACGCCGCCCCCTGGTACCGGGCGGCCCACGTGGTCGTCCTGCCGTCCCGCTGGGAAGGCATGGCCCTCGCCCCGCTGGAGGCCATGGCCTGCGCCCGCCCGGTCGTGGTCACCGACGTCGACGGGGCCAGGGAGAGCATGCCGTCGGCCGACCGCGCGCACACCCTCGTACCGCCGGAGGACCCCGACGCGCTCTCCCGGGCGCTGGTCACCCTGCTGCGGGACGGGGAGCTGCGGGACGCGCTGGGGCGGCGGGGCCGCGCGCACGTGCTGGAGCACCACGACGCCCGGCGCACCGCGGCGGCGGTCCACGCGGTGTACGGCGAGCTGCTGGGCACAGCGACCACCGAACCCACCGAGTACAGGGAGTGCACCACCACGTGAGTGCGGAACGGACCGTTGCCTCCTCATCGGGTCAGCCACGGCAGGACATCCAGGCCCCGCCCGGGACCTTCGTCGTCGCGCCACGCGAAGCGACCGTTCCCCGTGCCGGGACGTCGGCACGCCAGCCGGCCCGAAGACGGCGCTCGGCCGCCGCGCTGCTGGCCGCCGACTGCGCCGCCGCCCTGCTCGCCATGGCGCTGCTCGCCGAACCGCGGCAGCAGGCCGTCCTCGCGCCGCTGCTCGTGGCCGGTGTGCTGCTCCTGAACGCGCGGGGCCGCCTGTACGAGTACGCGGTGCTGCCCGACGCCCTCGGCGAACTCCCCTCGCTGGCCGGGCGGATCGTGCTCGGCTGGTCCCTCACCGCGGTCGTCGCCTCCGCGCTGCCCGCGGCGGGGCCGCTCTCCGCCGAGCCGCTCTCCCTGGAGACCCTGGCCGGCGTCGCCGCCGTGCAGTGTCTGCTCAGCTTCGGCGGGCGCTCGCTGGTCCACCGGCAGCGGCGAACGGCCGTCGTGCGCAGCCCCCAGCCGGTACTGGTGCTGGGCCCCGGCGGGCCGGCCCGCGGCGTGGCCGCGGCCCTGCTGCGGCGGCCCGGCTGCGGCATGCGGCCGGTCGGCATCGTGAGCGAGGCCGCGGAACAGCCCGACGACCAGGCCCCAATCGCTGACGGAACGTCAGGACCCGTGCCAGAGCTGCCGGTTCTCGGCACCGTCGACGAACTCCAGCGTGCCGTCATCCAGAACGACGTCCGTGCCGTCTTCCTCCTCTCCGGGCACGGCCCCGGGCAGGCCCGGTGGCTGCAGGCACTGAGCGGCCTCGACTGCGACCTTTGGGAGCTCGATCCGCGCTGCCGCGACCTGGCACCCGCGCCGGGCGGACCCCGGCAGTACGTGGCCGGGTACGCCTGCCGTCCCCTGCTGCCCACCCGGCCCCCGGGGACCAGCCTCGGCAAGCGGCTCCTGGACATCACCGTCTCCGGCGTCCTGCTGCTCGCGGCGGCGCCGGTGCTCGCCACCTGCGCGCTGGTGCTGCGCTCCTTCGAGGGACCCGGGGTGATCTTCCGGCAGGAACGCGTGGGCAAGGACGGTCAGTTGTTCACGCTGCTGAAGTTCCGCACCCACCGGCCCGCCGACCCGCAGGAGGCGGCGACGCGGTGGAGCGTCGCCGACGAGCACCGGATGAGCGCCTTCTGCCGGTTCCTGCGCGGCACCTCACTCGACGAACTGCCCCAGCTGTGGAACGTGCTGCGCGGCGACATAAGCCTCGTCGGCCCCCGCCCCGAACGCCCCTTCTTCGTGGCGCAGTTCAGCCAGACCTACCCGGACTACGCCCACCGGCACCGGATGCCGACCGGCATCACCGGCCTCGCCCAGATCCACGGACTGCGCGGGGACACCTCCATCGAGGACCGGTGCCGCTTCGACAACGCCTACATCGACAGCTGGTCGTTCTGGCAGGACCTGTGCATCCTGCTGCGCACCCTCGGCTGCCTCGTACGCCGCACGGGGAGCTGAGCACGTGACCCACAGCCCGTCCACCGTCCTGCCCGAAGCGCGCCCGCTGCCCGGAGCCGTCCGCCGCTCCCGGCCGCTCGACGCGATGCTCCCCGGGCTGAGACATGCCGCGCCGGTGCTGCCG
Organism: Streptomyces sp. NPDC040622; assembly: GCF_055593965.1. NCBI lineage: Bacteria > Bacillati > Actinomycetota > Actinomycetes > Kitasatosporales > Streptomycetaceae > Streptomyces > Streptomyces sp. NPDC040622. The sequence continues at coordinate 249,153 of NZ_JBVIXD010000003.1, forward strand.
GTGATGCTGATGGTCGCGCTGCTCGCCCTGCCGGTGCCCGCCGAGGACCCCACCGCGGGCGGCGGCACCGGCTCCGCGGCCGACGCGGTGTCCGCCCTGGTCGTCGGCTTCTGCCTGGTGCGCCTGGTGCGGGACCGGCGGCGCCCGCTGACCCGGACGGCCGCCGTGCTCCTCGGGCTGCCGGTCGTCGGCATCACGGTGGCCGCCTTCGGTGCCGCCTCCGCGGCGACCGGCGTCGCCGGGGCCGCCCGCTACCTGCAGATCTTCGTGCTCGTCCCGGCGGCGGTGCTGATGCTGGTCCGCGACGCGCACCACTTCCGCCTGCTTGCCTGGTCGTTCGTCGGACTCGGCCTCTACCAGGGCGTCATCGGCGTCCACCAGAACCTCACCGGCACCGGCGCCTCGTACATGGGCGAGGACATCCGCGCGGTGGGCACCTTCGGCTCCACGGACGTCATGGGGATGGCCACCGTCGTCTCCTACGGACTCGTCTGCGCGCTGGCGCTGGCCTTCCGCCCCCGCACCCCGCGCCAGCGCTCGGCGGCCGTGGTCTGCGCGGCCCTGCTGACCGTGCCGCTCGCCCTGTCCTTCAGCCGCGGCGCGTGGATCGCCACCGCGGCGGCCTGCGGCGCGGTGCTGCTGCTCGCCGGGGTGCGCCGGGCGGGCCAGGTCCTGCTGGCGGCGGGCGCGGCCGCCGTGGTCCTGGTCGCCGGGTTCGGGGTCGGCTCCGCGATGCTCCAGGAGCGCCTGAGCAGCATCACCCAGGTCACGGACACTCCCGACCAGTCGGTCACCGACCGCTACACGATGTGGGCGGCGTCCGCCGACATGTGGCGCGGGCACCCGGTCACCGGCGTGGGCCTGAAGGGTTTCCCCGACCACCGCGACGGCCACGCCTCGCTGGCCCTGTCCTCCGGCAGCGACACGGCGGGGGCGGGCAGCGGCTTCGTGCGCCAGCCGCTGCTCTCGCCGCACAACATGTACCTGCTCGTCCTCAGCGAGCAGGGCCTCCTCGGCCTCACCACCCTCGTCGGCGGCTGGGCGGCGCTCGTGGTGTGCGGGCTGCGCCGCTGGAAGCGGCAGCGGGCGCGGCGCGGCCGGCCCGGCGGCCCGGAGCTCGACTGCGCGCTGGTCGCCTGCGGACTGCTGGTCTGGCAGCTCATCGACTTCATGTACGCCGACATCGGCGGGCCCTCCACCGTCCTGACCGCGGTCGCCTTCGGCCTCGCGGCCTGGTGGGCGGTCGGCTCCCGGGACGTCCGTGACTCCGGTGACGGCCATGACTCCGGTGACGGCCGCGACACCGCTGCCTCCGCCTGCACCGCTGCCTCCGCCGGCTCCGTCGCCCTGCCGGGAGAGGCGGGTACGCGATGACCACCGTGCCGCCGACGGTGGCGGACCAGGACCCCGATCCCGATCCCGACCCCGATCACCACCCCGGGCCCTGTCCCGATCACGACCACGGTTCCGCATCCGATCCGGGCCCGGAGCCGCACCCGCCGGCCACCCCGGTGGACGTCAAGTCTCCCGAGAAGAGCGCCGGTTCGTTCCTCGCCAAGGCCGCCCTGATCACGGCCGCGCTCTCCGTCGCCGGTTCGCTCCTCGGGCTCGTGCGCGACCAGGCGCTCGCGCACTTCTTCGGCGCCGGGACCGACACCGACGCCTTCCTGGTGGCGTGGACGGTGCCCGAGCTGGCCGCGACGCTGCTCATCGAGGACGGGCTCGCCTTCTTCCTCGTGCCCGCGTTCAGCCTGGCCCTCGCCCGGCGCGCGGAGGGGCCGTCCGCGGTCGACCCGGTCCACGAGTTCGTCCGGGCCTCGCTGCCGCGGATGACGCTCTGGTTCGTGGGCACGGCCGCGCTGCTCGTCGCCGCCGCGCCCTACCTGGTCGCGGTCCTCGCCCCAGGCCTGCCCGATCCCCAACTCGCGGTGGACTGCACCCGGTTGACCGCCACCTGCGCCCTGACCTTCGGCCTCACCGGCTACTGCAGCGCGGCCCTGCGGGCCCACCAGCGGTTCGTGGCACCCGCGACGGTCTACGTCGCCTACAACGCGGCCATCATCGCCGCCCTGTTCGCCCTCGCCCTGCCGCTGGGAGTACGCGCCGCGGCGGCCGGTGTGGCGGTCGGCGGCGTCCTCATGGTCCTCGTACAGGCACCCTCGCTCTGGCGTCAGCTGCGCGCGGACCCGGTACCGGCAGCCGCGCCCGCGCCCGCCCCGGGAACGGCCCCCGCGCCCGTGCCGGCCAGGACCCTGCAGACGGCGATCATCTGGACCGTCCTGCTCTTCGCCCTCTGCCGTCAGTCGCAGGTGCTGATCGAGCGCTTCCTCGCCTCGTCGCTGCCCGCCGGGGCCATCTCGCACCTGAACTACGCGCAGAAGGTCGCGCAGATGCCGATGGTCCTCTCGCTCATGCTGTGCACCGTCACCTTCCCCGTCGTCGCGCGGGCCCTGGCCGACGGCCAGACGGAACGCGCCCGCAAGCGCGTCGAGCGCGACGTCGTCCTCGCCGGGTGCATCGTGCTGCTCGGCGCGGCGGCGGTCATCGCCGCCGCGCCCCCGCTCATCCAACTGCTCTTCCAGCGCGGCGCGTTCAGGGCGGAGGACACCGCGGCCACCGCATCGGTCATGCGCGTCTACGCCCTCGGGCTGCTCGGCCACACCCTGGTGGGCGCCCTCGCGCGGGCGCACTTCTCGGTCGCCAGGACCACCTGGGTCCCGCTCTTCGCGATGGCCATCGGCATCGTGGCCACCGCCGGGATCGGCTTCCTGACCGTCGGGACGTGGGGCGTCCACGGGATCGCCGCGGCGAACGCGACCGGCATCTGCGTCACCGCGGTGCTCCTGCTGCGCGCCATGGGCCCGCGCACCGTGCCGATCAGGACGCGGGCCGTCGTCGGCCAGCTGGGCCGGCTCGTGCTCGCGGCCGCCGGGGCGACGCTGCTGGGCGCCGCCTGCGCGCAGCGGGTGGCGCAGCCCGCCGCCGCCGTCCTCGCGAGCTTCACGGTGGTGACCGTCTCCTTCGTGCTCCTGGGCCTGCTCCTGGGGGCGCAGCCCTGGGCATCCGTCCTACGCTCCGCCGGCAGAAAGCTGCGTCATGTCCGTTGATGTCACCCCGCCCGCCCCGTCCGGCACCGAGCCCTTCCTGCGACTCAGGCAGCCCCGCACCCCTGCGTGGGTGGCGATGTACCACTCCGTCGCCGACCCGGCCGAGGACCCGTACGAGATCACCGTCTCCCCCGAGCGCCTGGACGCCCAGCTGCGGTGGATGGGCCGCCAGGGGATGCGCGGCGTGTCGATGGCGCACCTGCTCGACGCGTGCGCGCGGGGCCAGGAGCACAACCTGGTCGGGCTGACCTTCGACGACGGCTACGGCGACTTCGTCGACCACGCGCTGCCCCTGCTCCGGCAGCACGACTGCACCGCCACCGTCTTCGTCCTGCCCGGCCGGCTCGACGGCGAGAACGCCTGGGACCCGCTGGGCCCGCGCAAACCGCTCCTCGGCGCGGACGGCATCCGGCACGCGGCCGAGGCCGGCATGGAGATCGCCTCGCACGGGCTGAGCCACGTCGACCTGACCGAGGCCGACGACCGGCGGCTGCGCCACGAGGTGAGCGGCAGCCGGGCCGCGCTGCACCGGCTGACCGGCGCCGATGTGCGGGGCTTCTGCTACCCCTACGGGCAGGTGGACGAGCGTGTGGTCGCCGCGGTGCGCGAGGCCGGATACTCCTACGCCTGCGCCATCGCGCCCGGCCCCCTCGCCGGCCCCTTCGCCCTGCCCCGCGTCCACATCGGCCAGGGCGACACGGCCTGGCGGCTGCGCCTGAAGCTGCGCACGAACCGGCTCCGGCGCCGCGCGCTGGGCGGCTCGGCGGTGTCCGGATGAAGGTCCTGCACGTCATCACCGGCCTCGGCGTGGGCGGCGCGGAACAACAACTGCGGCTGATGCTGCGCCACTTGCCGACGTCGTGCGACGTGGTGACGCTGACCAACGCGGGGGCCGTGGCGCAGGGCATCACCGCCGACGGAACGCGGGTGGCCGACCTCGGCATGGCGGGCAACCGCGACCTGGGCGCGCTGCCGCGCCTGGTCCGGCTCATCAGGGCGGGCCGCTACGACGTGGTGCACACCCACCTCTACCGGGCCTGCCTGTACGGCCGCATCGCGGCCCGCATGGCGGGCGTGCGGGCGGTGGTGGCCACCGAACACTCGCTGGGCGACTCGCAGATGGAAGGCCGCCCGCTGACCGCGGGGGTCCGCGGTCTGTATCTGGCCGGGGAACGCCTCGGCCGGATGACGGTCGCGGTCTCCCCCGCCGTCGGGGCACGGCTGCACCGGTGGGGCGTGCCGCGCCGGCGCATCCGGGTGGTGCCCAACGGCATCGAGGTCGACCGCTTCCGGTTCGACCCGGTCGCCAGGACCCGTACGCGCGAGCAACTCCAGCTCCCCGAGCAGGCGTTCGTCGTCGGGGGCGTGGGACGGCTGACCCCCGGGAAGCGGTTCGACGTGCTGCTGCGGGCCGCCGCCCAGCTGCCCGAGGATGTCGTCGTCCTGCTGGTGGGCTCCGGACCCGAGGAGCCCGGGCTGCGGCGGCTCGCGCACCGGCTCGGCCTGGCCGGACGCGTGCGGTTCGCCGGCGAGTCCACCCACGAGGGCGGCGGCGCCCAGGGCGGCGTACCCGACCTCCCCTCGCTGCTCGCCGCCATGGACGCCCTCGCCTCCCCCTCTCCCGAGGAGGCGTTCGGCCTGGCGCTCGTGGAGGGCCTGGCCAGCGGGCTTCCCGTGCTCTACGCGTCCTGCCCGGCCGTCGAAGGCCTCGGCACCGGCGAACGGTCCGGCGCCGCGTACTGCCCGAGCGACCCGGACTCCTTCGCGCAGGCCATGTACGGCCTGCGCGGCGACGTCCCGCCGCACCGCTCGGCACCGGCCGCGGTGCGGCACTACAGCATCACCCGAAGCGCCGAGCAGCTGATGAACGTGTACGCGTCCGTCGCGCCCGGCCCGACCCCGGAGGTGAACCCCCGATGAGCGACTCCGTGAACCCGCGCCCGCGCACCGCCCCCCTGCGCGCCCGCATCGCGCGGCTGCCCCGCTGGTGGCCGCTGCCGGCCTGCGCGGCCCTCGGCGCCCTGATCGGCGGCGGGTACGGCGTGCTGCAGACCCCGCAGTACACGGCCACGAGCTATGTCGTCGCCGTCCCGCAGGAGAAGGCGGACCCGGCGACGGCCCTCGGCTTCGCCCAGGCGTACGGCCGGGTGGCGACCCAGCTCGCCGTGCTCGCCGACGCCCAGGTGGCGGCGGGCATGTCGGCCACGGAACTGCAGGACAGCGTGAAGGTGGCCACGTCCCCGGACGCACCGATGATCGCGGTCTCGGCGACCGCGGCCAAGCCCGGGTCGGCGGCCGTCACCGCCAACGCGGTGGCCCGTTCGCTGGCGGGCAGCGCCAACCACTCCAAGGACAGCACGCAGGTCAAACTCCTGGCGTTCTCCCGCGCGTTGACGCCCAACGCCCCCTCGTCGCTGTCGGCCGGCGTGACGACCCTGGTGGGCGGCTGCGCGGGCGGGCTGCTCGGCGGCCTCGCGCTCCTGGTCCGCCCCCGCGGCCGTACGGAGCCGGAGCAGGAGGTGGCGGCCGGCGCCTCCGTCCCCGGGCCCGCGTCCGCCCTGGTCCGGAGCGCCCCGTGACGACGGCCCTGGCGAGGGACCTCAGGGCCGAACTGTGCGTGGACGAGAACGAGTTCGAGGCGCTCGCCGAGGCGTGGGGCCGGCTGTACCGGTCGTGCGCCGCGGCGACCCCGTTCCAGAGCCATGCGTGGCTGTCGTCCTGGTGGCGGTCGTACGGGCGGCGCGGGCGGCTGCGGGTCGTCCTGGTCCGCGAGGGCGACCGGCTGGTCGCGGCGGCGCCGCTGATGCGGGTGAGCAGGCCGCTGCCCGCGCTGAAGCCGCTGGGCGGCGCGATCTCCGACTTCACCGACGTCCTGCTCGACGACGACTGCCGTGAGGCGGGCACGGAGGCGCTCCTCGCGGGCCTGTACGCGCTCGCGGGGACTGCCGTGGTCGACTTCGGGGAGGTCAGGCCCGGCGCGTGCGTGGAGAGCCTGTACGCGCGCTGGCCGGGGCCGCGCAGGAAGCTGGCCGGTTCGGAGTGCCTCGAACTGCCCGCGCTGCCCATGGACGAGCTGCTCAAGCGGCTGCCGACCCCCCGCGCCCAGCGCACCCGGGCCAAGATGCGCAAGCTGTCGGCGCTGGGCGTGGAGAGCCGTGTCGTGCCCGTGGAGGAGGTGGAGTCCTCGGTACGCACGCTGCTGCACCTGCACCAACTGCAGTGGCAGGGCCGCAAGGTGACCTCCGAGCACCTCCAGCCCCGCTTCCACGAGCACCTGCTCCGCTCGATGCGCCCGATGGTCGCGGCCGGCGAGGCGGTGGTGACCGAGTTCCGCCTGGACGGCGAGGTGATGGCGGCGGACCTGACGCTGCTCTCGGGCACGCTGGCGGGCGGCTACCTGTACGGCGCCCACCCGGGGCTCAGGGAGCGCAAGGTCGACGTGGCCACGATGCTCCTGGACGCGTGCACGCGGCACACCGGCGGCGAGCACCGGCGGGCGCTGAGCCTGCTGCGCGGCAACGAGCCGTACAAGCACCACTGGCGCCCGGAGCCGGTCGCCAACCAGCGCTTCCTGCTGGCCCGCAGGCGCACCGCACCGCTGGTGCGCGCGGCCGCCTGGGGCGACTCGGGCCGCCGGTGGGCGAAGCGGCGGCTGCGCGAGCGGGCGGAGCGCCGTGGCGACGGCGAACAGCGCGGTGGCGAGCAGCGCGGTGGCGAGCAGCGCGGTGGCGGAGCCTCGTCGTGACGGCTCGCGCCACCGAGGCTCCCGCCACCGCGGGCGCGCGGGGACTCAGGAGCTCTTCTGCTCCTTCCACCAGTCGAACTTCAGGCAGAGCTTGCCGCCCAGCCAGTACTCGACCCAGTCGCCGAACTCCACCGGCGTGCAGTTCTGCGGCTTCGGCGGCTCGGTCGGCTGCGTCGGCTGCGTCGGCTCGGTCGGCTTGTCGCGTCCGGAGAGCAGGTCCCGGTAGACCGCCGCGGAGGCGGGGTTCTCCTTGCACTGCCACACGCCGTGCGGGCAGTAGTCGGTGACCGTGTTGTACAGGGGCTTCTTCTCGTCCATCCATTCGAGCATGCGGCGCATGTATTCCTTGTTGTCGCCGTTGCGGAACAGACCCCATTCCGGATACGAGATGGGCTTCTTGTGAGCCGCGGCGAAGTCCACGTGCTCCTGGAGTCCATAGGGCTCCTTGACCTGCTCGTCGAATGACATTCCGCGCGGCTGGTCGTACGAGTCCATGCCGATGATGTCGACCACGTCGTCCCCGGGATAGCACTGCGTCCAGGGAATGGCGTCACGCCCCCTGCTGGGCGTGAAGTCGAACTGAAACTTCTGCCCCGGGACCGAACGCATCGTGGTGACGAGTCTCTTCCAGTACTTCTTCCAGGACTCCGGGTCCGGACCGCAGCGATGGGTGTAGGTCGTGCCGTTCATCTCCCAGCCCGGCACGATCACCGTGTCCGGCACGCCGAGGTCGACCAGGCGCTTGGCGAGCGTGCGGTAGTGCTCGTCGAAGTCGCCCGCGGCCCCCTGCTTCAGGAGCCCCGCCACCTCGGTGTCGCCGACGCCCTCCTCGTTGCGCTCGAGCATCGGGACGTTGAGGACGAAGAGCCGGTCGTCCTTCTCCTTGCGCCACTCGGCCCAGTCCTCCAGGAAGTCCGGGGCGCCCTCGATGTTGGACCAGCGGTCGCCGGGGAGGTACGTGTGCCCCACCCTCAGCTCGGTGCCGCCGAGCCATTCGCTGAGCTCACTGATGCGCTTGACGCCGCGCGGGCCGTAATCGAGGTACGCGCCGATGGCGGGCGCCTTCTCCGGCGCCTCTGGGCTCGCGGACGGCGCGGGACCGGCCGTGGCGGAGGGGTCGGAGGTGACTTCGGGGACGGTCGGGACTGCCGGGGTGCTCGCGGGTCGTGTCGGCTCGCCGGAGGCCAGGGGCAGCGGCACCGCCGGGTCCGTCACGAGGGGCGCGGCCGGCACCGGCGGGTCGGCGGGCGCGGGAGCCGAGGGAACGGACCCCACGGGATCACCGTCGCGCACGATGCCCACGGTGTGTCCCGGCACGGTGGCGAGGGCCACCGACGAGACGATTCCGGCAGCGATGAAGGCGAGACGTTTACTGCGTAGACGACGCTGTGGGGTCATACCTGCTCCTCGTTTTCCTACCTCACTTCACTGACACTCCGTCATATTTATTTCTATTGCGCCAATCGGGTTTCTAATCCTGTGTTCCATCACATCGCCCGCATGGGCGATCGATAAGCGAGGGTGACGTTGCAGCCTCTGGATACACGAATTCCTGCGGTCCTATTGCGGATCGACAGGAATCCCTTCCACCACGGCACGCTGGGTGCCGTGCGCTCCCTCGGGCGCGCGGGTGTCGAGGTCCATCTGGTCGCCGACGACCGGGCCAGTCCCGTCCAGCGCTCCAGGTACCTGCACCAGCTGCACGTCCCGCCCGCCCCCGGCGCCTCGCTCGCCGAGGTGGCGGCCGTGCTGCGCCGCGTCTCCCGGCGCCTCGCGGGTCCCGCCGTCCTCATCCCCCTGGACGACGCGAGCGCCCTCGCCGTCAGCGCCCTGTACGAGGAGCTCACCGACCGCTTCCTGCTGCCCCGGGTGGCCGGCGGCGTCGCCGAACGCGTGGCGGACAAGGCGACCCTGGCCCAGGTCTGCGCCCAGGCAGGCGTCGCGCACCCGACGACACTGGCCCCGGAGTCCGCCGACGAGGCCGCAGGCGCCGTGGACCACCTCGGCTCCCCCGCGGTGGCGAAGTGGAGCCGCCCCTGGCTGCTGCCCCAGGACGCCGGGCTGCGCAGCACCACGGTGATCGGCTCCCCGTACGAGGCCGCCGCACTGTTCGAGCGGCGCGCCGAGGCCGGCAGCCGGCTGCTCCTGCAGGCCTTCGTGCCCGGCGCCCGCGACGCCGACTGGTTCGTCCACGGGTGCGCGGGCCGGGACGGGGTCGTGCGCGGCGGGGGCACGGGCCGCAAGCACCGCTCCTGGCCGCGCTCCGCCGGGCTCACGGTGAGCGGCGAGTGGGTCGCGAACCCCGCGCTCTGGACGGCGGCCGCGCAGGTCGTGTCGGCCCTGGAGTACCGGGGGATCTTCGACCTCGACTTCCGCAGGGACGCGGTGACGGGCGCGTTCCACCTCATCGACTTCAACCCGCGCCCCGGCGCCCAGTTCCGCCTCTTCGCCGACGGCACGGGCACCGACGTGGTGCGCGCCCTGCACCTGGGCCTGACGCACCGCCCGGTCCCGGACCCGCGGCCGCTGCGGGGCCGCACGTTCCTGGTGGAGAACTACGCCCCGCTGACCGCACTGCGCGCCCGGTCCCGGCCCCTGCGGCGCACGTCGTCCCCGTCCGGCGAACTCGCCTGGCACGCCGGGGACGACCCGGAGCCCGGCGCCGCCATGCGCCGCCTGTGGCGCCACCACGTGGTGCGACGGCTGCGCGACGGCCTGGCCCACCGGTCGCGCGGGGTGCTGACGGCCCTGTCGATCAGGGCACGCGAGCACGCGCCCGCCGTCCTTCCCGGCACGACGAACAGAGAGCGAGCAGTCACCGATGCATGACCTGCTGATTGTCGGAGCGGGCCCCTACGGCCTTTCGGTCGCCTCGCACGCGGCGGCGGCCGGCCTGGACGTGGGGATCTTCGGCAGGACCATGGCGTCCTGGCGCGACCACATGCCGCGCGGCATGTTCCTGAAGTCGGAGCCCTGGGCGTCCGACCTGTCCGACCCCGCGGGCCGCTACGGCCTGGCCGCCTACTGCGCCCGCGAGGGCCTGCCCGCCGAGCACGGCCGCCCGCTGCCCATCGAGCACTTCGCCGCCTACGGCCGCTGGTTCGCCGAGCAGGCCTCCCCGCCGGTCGACGAACGCCTCATCACCTCCGTCCGCGAGGCCCCCGGCGGCTACGAGGCGCGCACCGAGGACGGCGAGGTCCGCCCCGCGCGGGCCGTGGTCCTCGCGGTGGGCGTGCTGCCCTTCACCGAGATCCCCCGGGCCGTCCGGGGCCTCGGCGAGCACGTCTCGCACAGCAGCCACCACGCCGACCTGCACCGCTTCCGCGGCCAGGACGTGACGGTGCTCGGCGCGGGCCAGGCGGCCCTGGAGACCGCCGCCCTGCTGGCCGAACAGGGCACCCGCGTCCGGATCCTCGCCCGCTCCCCGCAGGTCGACTGGAACACCGTGCCGCCGGCCTGGCAGCGCCCGTGGTGGGAGTCGCTGCGCGCCCCGCACACCGGTCTCGGCTGTGGCTGGCGCAACCGGTTCTACGCGCAGACCCCCGGCCTGTTCCGCAGGCTCCCCGAGCCGACGCGCGCCCGGGTCACCGAGGCCGCGCTGGGCCCCGCGGGCGCGTGGTGGGTCAGGGAGCGCGTCGAGTCCGGCGTCGAGGTGCGGGTCGGCCACGAGGTCGTGTCGGCCGAACCCGACGGCGGGCGGGTGCGGGTGAGCACCGGCGGTGGCCTGCGCTTCACCACGGACCACGTCATCGCCGCCACGGGCTTCAGGGCGACGACCGCCCGCATCGACGTCCTGGATCCGGCGCTGCGGGGCCGCCTGCGCTCCCTCGCGGACGGCACCCCGTACGTCAGCGACCGCTTCGAGTCCTCGCTCCCCGGCCTCTTCCTGGCCGGCCTGACGACGGCGTCCAGCTTCGGCCCCGCGATGCGCTTCGTGTACGGGTCGGCGTTCACCGCACAACGGCTGGTGCGGGGCGTCGAACGGTACGTGCGAAGGGGCCCCGGCGGCCTGCTCCCGGCCCAGCCGCACGGGGAGGACGCCCGGCGGACCGCGGCTTCCGCGCGCTGAACGGGTGGCGCGAGGCCGCGGCGGGGCGTGGCGCACCGGAGGCCATTTCCGGTGTTCCTGGCCTCGGTTCAGGTAGCGCGTCGCAGAGACGGCACCGGGCTCGGCTTCCGTGTACATGACTGGGTACGTGACGGGGTCCATCGAAGCCGAGCCACCAAACCCGGGCAGCTCGTACGGGTGACACGGTCGGCGAACGGGTGAACCCCGGTTCCCTCGCGGGCCGTCCGGTGATGCACTGAGTGCGCTTCATGGGACGGCCGGGTCGCTGCCCGCCAGCCGTCGGCGTTCCGCCGTGGGCGAGCGACATCCCGCAACGGGCCGGTCCCCACCTCCTTGAGCCGGCAGGGAAGCGATCTCGTCCGGACTTCCCTGCCGGCGCCCGCTACCGCCGGGCCGTGGCCATTCCCCGCCGGTACAGGATCGCCCCGCCCAGCAGCAGCCCAGCACTCGCGGCCGCAGCTCCGAGCAGGGTGCCGTCCGCTCCCGTCTCGGCCAGCCTGGCCCGGGGAATCTCCGCGTGGACCGACCGCTCGGCGTGCGTGCCCTGCGGTCCGTGGTGCGGCGCGGGGGGCGCCGCCTCGACCGGGGCCTCGGGCCGGGGGGCAGGGGGCACCACCGCGCGGGGCCGCGGGGTCGGCGCCTCGGGCGGCGAGACGGCCGGCGGCGTGACGGTTTCGGGGGTGTGCACGTGCGGGGCCTCGCCGCCGCAGTGGTTGCCCATGACTCCCGAGAGCAGGGACACGACACCCACGGCGTTGCCGCAGACGTTCACCGGCACGTCGACCGGGGCCTGCACGCTGTTGCCCGACAGGAAGCCGGGCGAGTGGGACGCCTCGCCGTGGGTGGCGGAACCGGCCGTGTGCTCACCGCCGCCGGGCGCGGAGCGCGCGGAGCCGTAGCCCTCGTCGGCGGGTCCGGGCCGTGCGGAGCCGTAGCCCTCGTCGGCGTGACTCTGCCGGTCCGCATGCGGGGCGGCGGGGGCGGAGTGGCCTTCGGAGGCACACGAGTTGCCGGTGGCCGGGTTGCCCACCGCGACGCCGTTCGCGGTGTTCCCGCAGGCGTTCACGGGGACGTCGAGCGGGGCCTGCACGCTGTTGCCCGACAAGAAGCCGGGCGAGTCCAGCGCCTGCCCGTTCGCCTCCGAGGCTGCGAACGCGTGGGTGCCGGACAGGGACAGGATGCTCGTGGCGGCCGCCGCGGAGAGCATTCCTTTGCTGAGGGCCTGTCGCAATCTAGTGGTCTTTCTCTGTCCGAGGGGGAGCCGGCCTTGGCGCCGGGAGGGCTGCCAAGACCGGCCGAGGCGCAGCAGGAACTACCGGTGCGCTACGTCAGTCGTTGGCGCAGGTGTTACCGAACGCCGGGTTCAGCAGCGCGATGACGTTCACGCTGTTGCCGCACACGTTGACCGGAACGTGGACGGGAACCTGGACGACGTTGCCGGAGAGCACGCCGGGCGAACCGACGGCCGCACCCTCGGCGCCGGCGTCCGCGAACGCCGGGGCGCCCAGGCTCAGCGCCATGACGGCACCAGCGATGATCGTTGCGCTCTTCTTGAGCTTCACAGCTTTTCCCTTCTTTCGGGTCACGCCTGAACGCCGGCCGAAACCGGGCGGGCAGTTCCTGTTCCCGCACCGTGACCTGAGCCCTACTTAACGAGCGGTAGGAGCGGAGGAAACCGCGAAGTTGACACCCTCCGGAAGTTCACTCGAATGCGAATCACCGGCGAAGAAGCATGAGAGGCAGGGGAGTTGACCCCTTACATGAGAAAGCCCGGGCCGCCCGAGGAGGAAGGGATTCGGGCGGCCCGAGCAATCTCGGCAGTGCGGCGGATCAGCCGTTGCCCACACCGTTGCCGGCGAGGACCGGGATGTCGCTGAGGATGTGCGACAGCGGCTCGTCACCCTTGGCCTGGGTGGAGTTCTCGGTGCACTGCTGGTTCTGCGGGGCCGACAGGACCGGGATGTCCTGGACGGCGATCGGCACGAGGCCGACGAGGGAGCCGACGTTGCCCTTGACCGGCAGGCCGACACAGGGCTTGTTCAGCGAACCCTGCACGAGGGAGAGCTGGGGGCTCATGTCGCCCTTGGTGGCCGAGTTGCCGAACACCTGCTTGGCGCCGTTGCCGCTCAGCGACGTGGTGCCGCCGTCGTCACCGATGGCCATAGCGGCGGGCGAAGCGGCGGCGGAAATACCGACGACGGAGACGGCGACCGCAGCCGCTGCCATTGCCTTCTTAAGCATTTGATGTTCCTTTTCTGGCGGACGCTCAGGTTACTGCGGTCTGCTCAACTCGCCCTGGCGCGTTTAGTTGTGGTCGTTCACTCCATCGGATCTTTCACGCTTCACCGTGCTGCCGAATCCGCCCCGCGCGTCAAGGGCCAGATCGGCATGAAGGTCGGATTATCCTCAGAACATCCGGCCGGTTCTGGAAGGAATTCATGAAGCGTGGGAGAGGCAAGGCCTCCGATTGGAGCGAACGGGAGCTGCGTCTCGTGGAACGGCTCGCGACCGTGCACCAGGAGCTCGAACGGGTGCACAGGGAACGCGCGGCCCTCGTCTCCTACGTGTCGCGGCTGCACGGCGGGAGTGTCGGCCTCCCCGACCGGTCGGGCGGGCGCTCGGTGCACATCGACACCGCCGCGGGCAGCCTGTCGTGGCACGTCGACGCCGAGGACGCGGACCTCCTGTCGGAGTCCGCGGGCCGGGCCCCGACCCGCTCCGGCGCGGCGGCCGAGACGCTGAACCGGCTGTCGTTCCTGCATCTGCACCGCCGGCCCAACCGGCCGGCCCGGCGCGGCCGATAGGCCATCGGAGTGAACCCCAGCAACTCATCACTCCTGAGGCAGTTGCTCAGGGTGCTCCTTGGACGGGGCTCACTCAGAAGGGAAATCCTGTGCTGAAGAAGGTTATGACCGCAGCCGCGGTCACGGCTTCCGTCGTCGGCATGTCGGCTGCTGCCGCGCCCACGGCTCTCGCCATCGGCAACGACGGCGGCACCGAGACGATGAGCGGCAACAACGCCATGCAGGAGTTCGGCAACTCCGCCACGTACGGCAACATGAGCCCGCAGATGGCGCTCATCCAGGGCTCGCTGAACAAGCCCTGCATCGGCCTGCCCGCCAAGGCCAACGTCGGTTCGCTCGTCGGCCTCGTGCCGATCGCGGTCCAGGACATCCCGGTCCTGTCGGCCCCGCAGAACCAGCAGTGCACCGAGAACTCCACCCAGGCCAAGGGCGACGAGCCGCTGTCGCACCTCCTGGAGGACATCCCGGTCCTGTCGGGCAACGGCGCGGGCAACAACTGACGCAGCCGACCACAGTTCAGCGGGCCGCCATCTCTCTCCTTGGCGGCCCGCTGTTCCGTGTTCCGAAACGTCAGTACCGGGGCCAGGGGTCGCGCTCGACCAGGCTGGTCCACTCGGGATCGGGGCGCCCGGGAAGTGTTCTCCCCTGTTCGCGCCATTTTCTGAGCATCGATTCGTAGATCGGGTCCGTGTGGCAGTCCGGGGACTGCCTGCTCACCGGAATGACACCTTGCCGCTTCCATGGTCCTGCGCGGTCAGCCATATGTCCTCGTCACGAGTGGGGGCGTCTCCGGTTTCGTTCCTGTCGAAGTCGCGAACGAAACAGCACCGTTGAGGCGAAAGAGTTGTTCACTTGCGCCACACTGCCTCCGCAAAGGAATGACGGGTCGGCCGGTCTACGGTTTCAGGGTTCCTCTTTCCCCTCACCCAATTTGCGGAGAACAGCATGGGGACGGTCTCCCGTACGCCTGGTCAAAGGCGGGCCGCGAAACGGCTCGGCATCGTCACCACGGGGATCGCGCTCGCCGCCGCCCTCACCGGAATCACTGCGGCCGCCACCCCTCTCCCTGTCCAACGCGTCGATGTCTTCGGCGGCATGAAGAATCGTCCGAACGACGGACCCGGTACGAATATTCTTCTGCTCGGGACGGACAGCCGCGCCGGGCTCACGAAATCCGAGAGAAAGCGGTTCTCGACCGGCCGCAGGGGCTGCGACTGCTCCGACACGATGATGCTCGTCCACGTGTCGGCGAAGGACGACCGCGTCAGCGTCGTCGGTCTCCCCCGCGACTCGCACGCCGTCATCCCCAGCCACCGGGACGAGACCACCGGCCGGCGGCGCGCGGCCCACCCCGCCAAGCTCAACGCGGCCTGGGCCGAGGGCGGACCCGCGCTGGCCGTGCGCACCGTCGAGCAGATGACCAAGGTCAGGATCGACCGCTATCTGGAGGTCGACTTCCGGCGGTTCATCGACGGCGTGAACGAGGCGGGCGGCGTACGCGTATGCACCCCGCGCCCCCTCAAGGACTTCGCGACCAAGATCGACCTCAAGCCGGGCACCCACCACCTGACGGGCGGCGAGTCCCTGCAGTACGTCCGCTCCCGGCACGTGGACAACAGCGCGGACTTCGGCCGCATCCAGCGCCAGCAGCGCTTCCTGGTCGGGGTGCTGAGCAGGCTCGCCTCCGAGCCCTCCTTCGCCGATCCGGTCAGGACCGCGCGCGTGGCCCGCGTCCTGCTCGGGTCCGCCCGCGCGGACCGCGGCTTCACCGCCGACGACCTGGTCGCGCTCGCCACGACCCTGCGGGGGCTCGCCCCCTCGGCGACCGAGTTCACCACGGTCCCCGTACGCGGATTCGGCGCGCCGCGGGACGGCATCGGCGAAACCCTCGAGTGGGACGGCTCCAAGGCCGCGAAACTCTTCGGCTCCCTGACCCGGGACCGCGCCCTGACCAGCCGCAAGTCCTCGGCGAAGCCCGCCGATCCGCCGCGCCTCGGACACCGGGTGACCTTCCGCGGCGACAAGGTCGCCTGCCCCTGACGTTCAGCACATTAATGAGCCGAACGGGGCACAAGCCGCAACCGCCCGGCCCATCACTCAGTTGATCACCATGCGGCTCCGCAGCGGGGCCTCTCTTCGAAGGGAACATCACCACCATGAAGAAGCTGTTCGCGACGGCCGCCATCGCCGCTTCCGTCGCCGGCATGTCCGCCGTCACCGCCCCGCAGGCCCTCGCCATCGGCGACGACCAGGGCACCACCTCGGTCAGCGGCAACGGCGCCGAGCAGACCTTCGGCAACTCGGCCACCCACGGCGACATGAGCCCGCAGATGTCCCTGGTCCAGGGTTCGCTGAACAAGCCCTGCATCGGCCTGCCCGCCAAGGTCAACGCCGGTTCGCTCGTCGGCCTCGTGCCGATCGCCGTCCAGGACATCAACGTCCTCTCGGCCCCGCAGAACCAGCAGTGCACCGAGAACTCCACCCAGGCCAAGGGTGACGAGCCGCTGTCGCACATCCTCAGCGACATCCCGGTCCTCTCGGGCAACGGTGCCGCCAACCACTGATCGGCGAGCACCCCGCCGCAGCCGGGGGAAGTGCCGGGACAGGCCCGCGGTCCGCTGACGGCGCCGTCCCGCCTCCCCCCGGCGGCGTCACCCGTCCGGCGGTCTCCGGCAGGCAGCCCCGTTCGGGACCCCGCAGCGTGGTGAGGGTTCGTGCGCATGACACCGACGTGTGCGCACGCCTCAACACCGAAGGGTCTGAAGGATGAAGCACATAGCCCGCGCCCTGACCGTTGCCGGGATCACCGCGGCACTGGCCGTCCCCGCCGCCGGCATCGCCGCCGCGGCCCCCGCGAGCGCTCCGGTCGCTCAGCAGACCGTGAGCCGGGACTGGGACGACGACTGGGACCACCACCATCACCACGGTGACTGGCACCACCACGGCCACGACCACGGTCTGCTGGACGTGGGCCTGGGCCTGCTCTGACGCCTGGCTCCTGCGGTGGCCGCCACGGATTCCGTGGCGGCCACCGCGCATTTCCGTGCGGATCGGACGAACCACCCGAACGACGTGTGTGGGCGCCGCGCCATCGGGCAGCCGAAGAGGAACGGTCCCCCACAAGATCGGTGGAAGTGATGCGCTGTGACCATCGACAGCACGCAGGACACCGGCCTCCTCACCTGCCCCCGGAGCCCGGGAGCGGCCCGGGACATGGTGCGCTCCCTGCTCCGGCAGGGTCCCGGGGCCGGCGGTGAGATGGCCGTCGCCGACGCGGTGCTCGTGACCTCGGAGCTGGTCACCAACGCGATCCGGCACGGCGGCGGACTGCGCGGGTTCGAGTGCCGCGTACGGTCCGGCTTCGCCGAGATCGCCGTCGAGGACGCCAACGACGCGCTCCCGGTGGCCCGCCCCCGCACGGCGCTCCTGGTGAGCGGCGGCCACGGCTGGCCCGCCGTGCGCCAACTGGCCAGGGACGTGAGCGTCACGCACCTGCCGGGCGGCGGCAAACGCATCGTCGCCCGCGTACCCCTGGCGGCGTGATCCCCGCCCGGTGAGCACCCTGCCGGCCCAGCGGGTGCGACACCCACCGTGTGGCTACCGGGAAGGCCGCCGGTGAAGCGGTTCCATGGGCGTCGAACACCTCCCGAGGTGTCCTACGTACGCCTCCCCTCCCGGAAGGGCCGGTCCCCGCGGTGCAGCGAATCGTCAAGACCCTCCTCGTGACAGCAGTGGCCGCGGCATCGGTGCTGCTGCCCGGCACGGCGAACGCCGCCGAGCGGCACGAGGTCACCCTGGAGCGCACGGCCGCGCTCGGCGCCGACGGCAAGGCGCTCGTCGCCGGCACGTACACCTGCGAGGGCTTCACCGGCCCCGTGCGGCTGCGGGTCACGTTCCGCACGGAGCGCACCCGCGACCTCACCCCGGCGGAGGCCGAGACGATGCAGGGCCTCTACCAGTGGCTCGGCGTGGCCGGGACGCCCGTCCCCAAGACGTCCACGGTGCACACCGCACGGGAGCGGATCCTCGACGGTTCGTGCGACGGCAGCGCGACGGCCCACCCCTGGCAGCACGGGTTCGCCGACGCGGGGACGCGGGGCGCCAAGGCGTCGGTCTCCGTGACGATGTCCTCGGTGGACACGCGTACGGCCGAGACGACGCGGCTCGCCGACACGGCGGGCGAGGTGACGCTCGGCTGAGGCCCCGGCTCACCGGGTGCCGCGCGGGCCCGCCCGTCGTACGCCGCCGGTCAGACCCGGCCGGTCACCGTCACCGAGACCTGGGCGGGATCCGGGTTCCCGGCCGTCCGCCGCAGCGCCGCGGTCACGGCGGCCCGCACCTCGCGGGTGACGTCCAGGGCCCGGTGGCCGCGGCGCAGGACGACGTGGACCTCGACGTGCACACCCGCTCCCGCGCCGGGCCGGGTGACCCGCACGGCCGAGGAGCGGGACGAGGCGGTCGCCGCCCCGTTCTTCGCCGGGTCCGCCGGGATCCTCGTCAGAGGATTGGCGGCGCGCAGGAGGTCGGCGAGGCCTGGGCGCAGGAAGGCGACGCCCGGCGTGCCGAGCACCGCCTCCCGGACGGCGTCGGCCAGAGCACCGGAATCGAGTTGTTCCGTCACGGCTGCCACCCCTCTGCGCTGTCGTCCCTGTCGTCCCTGTCGTCCCTGTCGTCCCTGTCGTCCCTGTCGTCCCTGTCGTCGATCAGGTCGGCGACCGTCACGTCGACGGTCGCGACCGGCATGCCGAGCTCGGCGTCCACCGCCTCGATGACCCGGTGGCGGACGCGGTCCGCGACGTCCTGGAGGTTCCAGGTGAGCGCCACGGCCACCTCCACGCGGATCCGTACGGGCCCGCGGTCCCGCGGCGTCGACGGTGTCAGCGGCTCGATGCGGCAGCTGCCCGCCCGTACCCCTGTCAGGGTCTCCGCGGCGGCGCGGACGGTCCGGGCGGCCGCGGCCTCCACGATCCACGCGTCCTCGTCCGGCTCGCCCAGCGGGAGCGTGCGGCCGGGGCGCAGTTCGAGGCGGACCACGTCCATGACGCGGCCGACGAGCGCGGAGGCGTCGGGCTCCGGCTCGCGCGGGTCCCCCTCGCGGGCGGCGGAGACGACGCCCTCCAGGCGCCGCAGCGTGTCGAGCGCGCCGGCGCAGTGCGGGCAGGTGGCGGCGTGCGGGTCGGGCTCGCCGTTCTCCGCGCGCTCCCACACGCTCCACAGCTCGCGCCCGCAGGGCAGCAGCTCGTTCGTGTCGTCGTCGAGGTCGGCGTCGGCGTCGGCGGGTGTGCCCCCGGTCGGCACGCCGCCAGTCGGTACGTCGTCGGTCGGCACGCCGCCAGTCGGTACGTCGTCGATCGGTACGCCGCCAGTCGGTACGTCGTCGATCGGTGCGCCGCCGGTCGGTACGTCGTCGGTCGGTACGTCGGTCATGGGTTGTTCGGTCACTGGTTCGTCGGTCATCGATCCGTCCTGCAGTGGGTCGTCAGGACCGTGCTCCTCGTTCACCGCCATGCGTCCATCGCCTCCGTGAGATAGCGCCGCGCCCGGAAGACCCGGCCCCGTACCGCCTCGGGGCTGATGCCGACCGTCTCGGCGATGGATTCGTAGGCGAGGCCGTTGAGCTCGCGCAGCACCCAGCACACGCGCTGTTCCGGGGAGAGCCCCTCCATCGCCTTGCCGAGTTCCGCCACGGCGGCGTGCGACTCGGCGACCCGGGACGGCGACGCCTCGTGCTCCGGTGCGTGCGGCTCGGGCACCTCCGCCAGGTCCACGGCGGGGCGGCGGGCCCGCAGGACGTTCAGGCAGCGGTTGGTGACGATGCGGTGCATCCACGTACCGAACCGCGCCTCCCCGCGGAACTCCGGCATCTTGCGCCAGGCGCTCACGAAGGAGTCCTGCACCGCGTCCTCGGCCTCCGTCCGGCTGCCGAGGAGCCCGGTCGCGAGCCGCAGCAGTCCCGGCGCGTGACGGCGCACGAGCTCCTCGAAGGCCTCTTCGTCGCCCTCGGCGGCCCGCACCGCCAACAGCTGGTCGTCGTGCGGTGAGGAATCGTCGGCTTCCTCCCGCGCTCTGCCCCGGTCGCCCGGCACACGCGGCTCCTCTCACTCAGTCGTACTCCTACGACACTCGGCGGGGCGTCCGCGTTACGCGACGCGGACGTTCTCCCCGCCGGAGAAGAAATTCCTCCGAGACGCGTAACGAATCACGGCCACTCGTGTCAGACAAGCGCCGGGCCGGGCACCCGGCCCCCAGTGCGATCGGACAGCAGGCGGACGGCGACACGTCCCCGACGACGAGGAGATGCCTCTCATGGCGACTCAGGAGTTCACTTCGACGACGGCCGCACCCGGTGGCGACGAGAAGCGCCTCGGCGGCGCCGCGCACCAGAGCGTGCCGGGCAGCACCACCGTGACGGGCCGCACCGGGGCCGCGGAGCCCGCGGCGACCCGAGGCAAGACCTCCATCGCCGACGTGGTGGTGGTGAAGATCGCCGGGATGGCGGCACGCGAGATCCCCGGCGTGTACGACATGGGTGGCGGGCTCTCCCGCACCATCGGGGCGGTACGCGACCGCGTGCCCGGCGGCCGGCCGAACGTGGGACGCGGCGTGAAGGTCGAGGTCGGCGAGCGGCAGACGGCCATCGACCTGGACATCGTCGTCGAGTACGGCGTGCCGATCACCGATGTCGCCCACGACGTGCGCGAGAACGTGATCTCGGCCGTGGAGCGCATCACCGGACTGGAGGTCGTCGAGGTCAACGTCGCGGTCAACGACGTACGGCTGCCCGACGACGACACCGCGGACACGGGCGGCGAGACGCGCGTGGAGTAGGCAGCCACCCTGACAGGCCACGGGCTCGGCTCCGTTGTCCCGTTCTACCGATGTCTCCTTCTGTGGTGTGAGGTGAGTGGTGAGCACAGCTCTGGTAGGCCTGATCGCCGGGATGGCCCTCGGGTTCGCCGGGTGGTTCGGCGGCTTCGGCGCCTTCCTCCTGGTCGCCGCGCTCGGCGCGGTCGGCTACGTCCTGGGACGTCTCGTGGACAACGGCACGGACATACGGGACTTCCTCGGCGGGCGTGAGCGGGGACGTCGATGAGCACGCCGGGTGCGCATGGCGCACCGCGTACGCATGGCGCACCGGATACGCCTGGCGCACCGGTTTCGCCGGACACACCGTCACAGGAACGAGGTTCGACCACCGTCGCGGACCGCGCGGTGCGCCGCATCGCCGAGCGGGCGGCCACGGAGGCGCTCGCGCCCGGCGAGGTCCGTGCCACCCGCGCCTCCGCGGCGGTGCGCGGCCGCAGGGCACGGGTGGCCGTCGCCGTGACGCTGCCCTACCCCGCGGTGCTCGACGACGCGGGCGAGCGCGTGCGGTCGCACGTCGCCGACCGCACGGCGCACCTCACCGGGCTCACCGTGCCCTCCGCGCGGGTCCGGGTCCGTGAGCTGCGCCCGCGCGAAGGGGCACCGGCGGAGGCGGCGGCCGTGCCGGAGCGTGCGGGTGGCGCGGGCGCGGCCCGTGCGCGCCGCCCGTGGTCCGAACGGCGCCTGCCCGTCGCGGTGTTGGCGCTGGCCGCCGCCGCGGCCTGTGGCGTGGTCCTCTACGACGTGCTGGCCGTGCACGCGGCCGACCGGGCCCCGTCCCTGTGGCGGGCCGACACGATGGACCGGCTCACCGCGCAAGGACCGGACGGCGCCGCCTGGCCCGGCCTGGCGGTGGCCGCCGGGGTGCTCGTCCTCGGCGTCTGGCTGCTCGTGCTCGCCGTCACCCCGGGGCGGCGCGGCCAACTCCCCATGCGCGCACCGGTGTCGGGGCTGCGCGCGGTCATCGACCGGAAAGCCGTGGCGTCGCTGGTGCGGGACGCCGTGACGGAGCTGCCCGGGATCACCCGCGTACGGGTCGACGCCGGGCGGCGCAGGGTGCGCGTACGGGCCGGGCTCGCGTTCGGCGAACCACAGTCCGCGCGGCGGGAGGTGACCGGGGCGGCGGAGCGGGCCGTGGCCTCCTGCGGCCTGGCCAGGCCGCCCCGGCTGCGTGTGCGGCTGCGCACCGAACCCGCCTGGCGCGCGCCCGCCCCGCCGGCCCCGGCCCCCGCCCCGGTGCCGCACGATCCAGCCGCGCAAGGCACCCCCGCACACGGGAGCACCGTCCAAGGGAACACCGCGCAAGGGAACACCGCGCAAGGGAGCACCGCGCAAGGGAGCGCCGACCGATGAGCCGACTCCGCAACGGCACCAACCGCACCGCGCTGTTCTGCACGGCGGCGGCCCTCGTGGGCGCGGGCGCCGTGCTGGCGTCCGCGACCGGCCCCGTCCGCGACCGGCTGCCGTCGGGCTGGCCGCGGCTCGGCACCGACCGGGTGTGGCTCGACGGCGGGGACCTCGGACGGTGGCGCGACCAGGGCTGGTGGACGCCCGGCACGATCGCCGCGCTCACCGTCGGCGTCCTGCTGTTCCTGGGCTGGACGCTGGCGCAGGCGCGCGGCGGTCGGCTGCGTGAACTCTCCCTCGGGCAGCCCGAGGTGACCCTGACCGGGTCCGCGCTGGCCGCGGTGATGGCCGAGCGGGCCGGCGCCATCGACGGCGTGGCCCACGCGCACGTACGGCTGCGGGGGAACTCGCGGCGGCTGCGCGTCCGCATCACGCTGGTGCTGCAGCCGGACAGTTCCCCCGAGACGGTCCTTCAGCGGCTCGCGGGGCAGACGGTCGCCGAGGCGAGGGCGGCGACGGCACCGCGCTCGCTGGACGCCGACGTACGCCTCTCCGTGCGGTCGCACAAGGCCAGGAGGCTGCGCTGAACGGCCCCCGGTGCCGACTGGAAGGCCCCCGGCGCGACCCGGCCGATCAACCCGGCGTCGTCACCCGGTCGTGTCACCCCGCGTGTCGCATTGTAAGAACGATTCTGCGCCATTAGGAGTCCTTCAATTTCTCCTGAAAGTATGGCTGTCGGGCGCGAAAATGAACCCGTTCGGCGGGCGCCTCACCCGCCTGAAGACATCGGACGGCGCAACCGTCCGACCAGCAGTCAGGCGGTAAGAATGACTCGCCTGCTCATCGGAGAAGTAGGGCCGACCGGAGTACTCCGCGACTGACGCCATTTCCTTCAAAGACGCTCATCCGTTCAGCCGGTCATGGAACTCAGGGACCGGCTTGAGCGACATGCCGTGCTCGCAGACATGTATTGCGAAGCGAACGAACGTGTCGTGGATGCGCAGTTGACACTTGAGGAGCTGAGAAAGAACAGAAACCGTGTGCTGGCGGCTCTCGCCGTCACCCTGGGCAGCGATACGGGCGCCGCCCACGTGCTCGGCCTGCCGGAGCGCGACGTGCGTACGGCACGCAAGGCCGTGAACCGCGAGGAAGCACTCGACCTGGCGACCAACGCGCTGGAGATGGTGGCGGCCGAGGCGGCCACCAACCCCTCGTACGTGGCCCATCCCGCACCGGGGGAACCTCCCGAAGGCCCGGAGCCCCGGGCCGTTCCGGAGCCGGTCGCCCCATTACTCGCGGAGCCCGTGGCGGCACCCGCGGCGCCCGTACGGGAGACCGTCGCGGCGCCCGCTCCCGCGCCGGCCCCGGCCCCGGCCCAGGTGCCCGCTCCCCCGCCCGCACCGACCCCCGCTCCTCCCGCTCCCGTGGCCGCGACGCAGCCGCAGCCGGCCATGGCTGCCACCGCGCAGGCGGCTCCCGCGGCCACGCCCGCTGCCCCGCACGTGCAGGTCGCGGCTCCCACGGCGGTACCCGAAACCGTCTCGTGGACCGCGCCGATGGACCATCTCCTGGTCCAGGGCTGGCACGAGGGGGTGAACCCCAGCGTGCTCGCCACTCAGCTGGGCTGCGATCTGTCGGCACTGGCACTCAGGGTGCAGGAGCTCTCCTACGCGGAGAGCGCACCTGCCCAGGCCGCATCGGCCCAGACCGAAGTCCGGACGGGAGGTGACTCTTGGGAGCCCGCGCAGGCTCCCTCGCGACAACCCGGGCGCCACCGGCGCCACCGAGCCAACGGGTCTGCTCATGGCATTTTCCCGCAAGAGACGATGACCCACCCCGATCTGCAGGGTCATCAGGGCCACCAGGGTCTCCAGGCCCACCAGGGTCTCCAGGCCCACCAAGGTCTCCAGGGCCACCAGGGCCTTCAGCAGGACGGCCACCCGTCGGGCCTGGCCTACCACCCCTCGTACGCTCCCGAGGGCCAGCCCGCGGACTACCACCTTCCCTACGGGGACGTGGCGTACCCGGTCGGCATGTGAACTGCCGGCGGGCGAAGGGAACGGACGGCGAACGGGCCGCCCTCGTGCCGTGAGAACACGAGAGCGGCCCGTCGATGCCGGTCCGTCAGAGCTGATCCGACGAGGACTGATCCGACGGAGCTGATCCGCCGGAGCTGATCCGTCAGCGTTCGTCGAGCATGCCGGAGCGCAGCCGTGCGAGCGTGCGCGAGAGCAGTCGCGAGACGTGCATCTGGGAGATCCCGAGCACCTCGCCGATCTGGCCCTGCGTCATCTCGCGGCCGAAGCGCATCTCGATGATCCGGCGCTCGCGGTCGCCCAGCTGCTCGACGAGCGGGGCGAGCGTGTGCAGGTCCTCAAAGAGGTCGAGTGCCGGGTCGTCCTCGCCGAGGATGTCGGCGTAGTCGCGGCCCTGCGAGCCGTCGTCCTGGCTGACGGGCACGTCGATCGACCCGGCGGTGTAGCCGTTGGAGGCGACGAGGCCGTCGTTGACCTCCTGCTCGCTGATGTCCAGGTGTTCCGCGAGCTCCTGCACGGTGGGGTCGCGGTCCAGCTCGCCGGCCAGCCGCTCCTTGGCCTTGGAGAGGTCGGCGCGGAGCTCCTGGAGGCGGCGCGGCACGTGGACGGCCCAGGTGGTGTCGCGGAAGAACCGCTTGATCTCACCGGTGATGTACGGCAGCGCGAACGTGCTGAACGCGACGTCGCGGGAGAGCTCGAAGCGGTCGATGGCCTTGATCAGGCCGATCGTGCCGACCTGCACGATGTCGTCGATGTCGCTGCTGCCGCCGCGGAAGCGCGAGGCCGCGTACTGCACGAGCGACAGGTTCATCTCGATCAGGGTGTTGCGCGCGTACTGGTACTCGTGCGTGCCCTCTTCGAGGTGCTGCAGCCGGTCGAAGAAGATCTTCGACAGGGAACGCGCGTCCTTGGGCGCCATGCTTCCGGCGTCCTCGACCCACGGCAGTTCGCTGCCGGACATCTCGTCCCGGGGACACGCCGTGCGCGCTTCCTCGTGCGTGGATGCTGCAGTCAACTGTGTAGGCGGCCTCACGTGTTCACCTTTGGTCGGGGACATCCGGCGGACCTTCTGCCGTACGTCCGTCGGGACATCTGACGCGACATCTGTCGAGACGTCATCAGTCCGCCTGCCCAATGTTGCCGAGGTTAAGCTCCCGGCTTACGAGTGAAGTTCGCGGAGGCGGTGCCGGAGCGGCCCGACGCACCGTTCCCCTCACCGGTCGGTGCTGTCACCATGCGGAGTCCAGGGTGTAGGGGGAGTCGCCCTCAGCGGGGGCGGAGCGGGAGGCGCACATGGCAGAGGTGTTCTTGCGGCGGCTGAGCCGTTGGCAGGCCGAGCAGCAGCGCGAGGCCGTAGCCGACCTCTACGTAGAGGCCTACCGCGGCATGTCCGGCGCGGAGTACGGCAACCGGCGGGACTTCCTGCGCCGCTTCGAACACGACGTGCAGCAGACCGATTTCGAGATGGTGGTGGCCGACGCGGCGGGCCTGGTCGGCTGCCTCTACGGGTACCGCGCCGAACGCGGCGGCACGTGGTGGGAGGCCTTCCGCTGTGTGCTGTCCCCCGAGGTCGAGGAACGGACCTCGTCGGGTCGGGTGTTCCTGCTGGGCGAGCTGATGGTGGCGCCCACCGAGCGCAGGACGGACGTCGCCGCCCGGCTGCGGACGCTGCTGCTGACCCGGCACACGTCGGACGTCGTCGTCGCCGTCATCAAGACGGACGACGACCGCAGGCGTGAGGTGCTGGAGGCGTGGGACTGGACGAAGCTGGGCGAGTTCGAGCCGGAACGGGAGGGGTGGCTGCGACCGCCGTCGCCGCTGCCGTGAGCGGGGCCCCGCGCGCCGGGGCTGCGCCCTAGGGCCGGTCCTTGCTCGCCCGCAGGGAGTACATGAGCGGGACGCGGGGGCGGTCGGCGGGGAACCGGTAGGTCTCGTCGTGGCGTTCGAGCGAGCCGAAGCGCTGGAAGAGGGTCTGGTCGCGCTCCCGGAGGAAATCGATGCGCAGGCCCGCGGCGGCGAGCGCGGTCACGACGTCGCCGATGGGGTGCTGCCACTCGACGGTGCGGTTGTGGACGGTCGGGGTGGTGGTGTCCGCATACCCGCCGGGCGTCTCGTCGATCCAGGCGTCGCGCGCGAAGTAGTCGTGCTCGACGCGGGAGCCCGTGGCGTCGTCCAGGACGTCGGTGAGCGGGTGGAACTCGGAGAGGTACAGGAAGCCGCCGGGCGCCACGAGGGAGGCGGCGGTCTCCGCCCAGCGGCGGATGTCGGGCAGCCAGCCGAGCGCGCCCACGCCGGTGTAGACGATGTCGTACGAGGAGTCGGGCACCGCTTCGGCCGCGTCGTACACGTCGGCGGTGACGAAAGCGGCCCGCTCCGGGGTGAGGCCGAGCTCGGCGGCGAGGTCGCGGGCCGCCTCCACGGCCGGCTCGGAGAAGTCGAGGCCGACGACGCGGGACGCCCCGTGCCGGGCCCAGGAGAGGGTGTCCAGGCCGATGTGGCACTGCAGGTGCAGCAGCGACTTGCCCCGGACGTCGCCCACCTCGGCGAGCTCGTGATCGCGCAGCGGGTCCTGGCCCGCGCGGAACGCGTCGAGGTCGTAGTAGTCGCTGGCCAGGTGGAGCGGGACACGCTCGTCCCAGCGCCTCCGGTTGGTCTCGCGCCAGTCGGCGGGCGTCCGGGAGTACATGACCGGAAAGTTATCCACAGGCTGGGGAATCCCGCCAGCGGATTGTCCGCGGCGACAGGCAGTATGGGGGGCATGAGCGAGACGGGTGCAGAGACAGGTGCGGGAACGGGCGCGGAGCCGACGGGCGCGGAGCCGACGGGCGCGGAGCCGACGGGCGCCGCAGGGCCGGACGCGACGGCGGACGCGATGCCGGACTGGGAGAAGCGGTTCAGGGCGCCGCGGGTGTCGCTGCCGGACTGGGCGGAGGACGCCCCGGAGCGTTCCTTGTTCGTGTCGAACGCGACGGGTACGTACGAGTTGTACGCCTGGGACCGCACGACCGGCACCCAGCGCCAGGTGACCGAGCGGCCCAACGGCACGACCGACGGCACGCTCACGCCCGACGGCGAGTGGATCTGGTGGTTCGACGACACGGACGGCGACGAGTTCGGCGTGTGGCGGCGACAGCCCTTCACCGGCGGCGCCGACGAGACCGCGGTGCCCGGCCTCGAGGGCTCCTACCCCGCGGGGCTCGCCCTGGGCCGGGACGGCAGGACGGTGGTCGTGGGCCGCTCCACGGACGAGGACGGCTCGACGATCCATGTCGTACGTCCCGACGGCACCGCCCCCGTGGAGGTGTACCGCCACCGCGAGTCGGCGGGCGTCGGCGACCTCTCGCACGACGGCACGCTGATCGCCGTCGAGCACACGGAGCACGGCGACGCGATGCACTCCGCCCTCCGGGTGATCCGGCCGGACGGATCGACGGTCGCCGAGCTCGACGACACCGAGGGCGGCACGGTCGAGCTGGGCCTCGAGGTCCTCGGCTTCGCGCCGGTCGGCGGCGACACGCGCCTGCTGATCGGGCACCAGCGGCGCGGCCGCTGGGAGCCGATGGTGTGGGACGTCGCGTCGGGCGAGCGGAACGACCTCGCGCTCGGCCTGCCGGGCGACGTGAGCGCCGAGTGGTACCCCGACGGCACGGCCCTGCTGATCGCGCACGACTTCGAGGCGCGCGGCGAGCTCTTCCGCTACGACCTCGCCTCCGCGGAGCTGGTCCGCATCGAGACGCCCAAGGGCTCCGTGTCGGGCGCGACGGCCCGTCCCGACGGGTCGGTGGAGTACATGTGGTCGTCGGCCGCGGAGCCGCCGGTGGTCCGTTCCACGGCGGGCGGCGTGGTCCTGGACCCGCCCGGCATGAAGGCGCCGAAGTCCGTCCCCGTGGAGGACGTGTGGGTGGACGGGCCCGGCGGCCGCATCCACGCGCTGGTGCAGCGGCCCGCGGGCTCCCCGGGGCCGTTCCCCACCGTCTTCGAGGTGCACGGCGGCCCCACCTGGCACGACAGTGACGCGTTCGCGGCGGGCCCGGCCGCCTGGGTCGACCACGGGTACGCGGTCGTCCGGGTCAACTACCGCGGCTCCACCGGCTACGGCCGGGAGTGGACGGACGCGCTCAAGCACCGCGTCGGCCTCATCGAGCTCGAGGACATCGCGGCGGTCCGGGAATGGGCCGTCACCTCGGGCCTCGCCGACCCCGACCGCCTGATCCTCGCCGGCGGCTCCTGGGGCGGCTACCTCACCCTCCTCGGCCTCGGCACGCAGCCCGGTTCCTGGGCGGTCGGCCTGGCGGCGGTGCCCGTCGCGGACTACGTGACGGCGTACCACGACGAGATGGAGGCGCTGAAGTCGATGGACCGCACGCTGCTCGGCGGCACGCCCGAGGAGGTCCCCGACCGCTTCCGCGCGTCGTCCCCCCTCACGTACGTGGACGACGTGAAGGCCCCCGTCTACATCTCCGCCGGGGTGAACGACCCCCGCTGCCCCATCCGCCAGATCGACAACTACGTGGACCGCCTGGTCGCGCGGGGCGCGGTCCACGAGATCTACCGCTACGACGCGGGCCACGGGTCACTGGTCGTGGACGAACGCATCAAGCAGGTGTCCCTCGAACTGGACTTCGCGTCCCGTCACGTATCGCCTGCGGCGAGCTGAACGGGGGCGGGGCGAGGGGCACCCCTCGCCCCGCCCTGAGCCCGCCCTGCCCCGCACCGCGAGGCGGGGGCAGGGGGAACACTCCGCCCGGCTCCGAGCCCGAGGGCCGCTCGGAGGGGCACCACCCCGCCACCCCGCCGCTCCGCGGCTCCGCGGCTCCGCGGCTCCGCGACGACGGCCCTCGCTCACCCCGGCCGATCCCGAGCCCGAGCGGGCGCCCTCGAAGACACCTCCCGCTCTACCCCGCCGCTCCGCGGCGGATCTCTCCCACCCGCCCACCCGATTGCCCCGCACCGCGAGGGGAGGTTAGGGCGGTACCCCGGCCGGTTCCCAACCCGAGAGGGCGCCCTCGAAGACGCCCCGCCCTAGCCCGCCGGATCCCACACCCGCCCATCCGTTTGCCCCGCACCGCGACGCGGAGGCAGGGCGGGAACCCCCGGCAGCTCCGAACCCAGGAAGGCGCCCTCGAAGACGCCCCCGCCCTGGCCCGCCGCTGCGCGGCGGATGCCCCCACCCACCCACCCGTTTACCCGGCACCGCCCAGTACGGGTAGGGCGGGACGGTCACCGGGCGGGTGGGCCCAGCGATCCGCCACGGGCGTCGGACCCCAACGCCCACCCTGCGGTGCGGGGGGGCAAACGGGGGGGGCGGGTGGGAGGAATCCGCCGCGGAGCGGCGGGACAGGGGCCCCGACGAGGCCGCGGGACAGAGCACCGGCGCGAGGGGCAGGCGGACCCCGACGACGCAGGGCAAAAGGCCCGGCACAACCCGGGGCGGTCCGCCGCGACGGCGGCGAGCCCCTACCTCCACCGTGCGGTACGGGGCAAACGGGTGGGCGGGTGGGGGGATCCGCCGCGCAGCGGCGGGGCAGGGATTGTCCCGCCGGGCCGCTGGACAAGCACCGGCACGATCAGCCGCGACAGCGGCGAGCCCCTACGCCCACCCTGCGGTGCGGGGCAAACGGGTGGGCGGGTGGGAGGATCCGCCGCGCAGCGGCGGGCAGAGGCTGCACGGGCGGGGCCGAGGTCGGGTGGGTGAGCGTGGTGGAGGCGGCGACCGGAGGTGGGGGGAGGGCTACCCCACGGTTCAGCGGCCCGCAGGGCCCCCGTACCGTGGAAGCGTGTACCGGTTCCTGCTGACGCCCCGCTGGTGGGGGATCAACGTCTTCGTCGTGCTGGCCATCCCCTTCTGCATCTTCATGGGGTCCTGGCAGCTCGGCCGCTTCGAGGACCGCGTACAGGACCACGAGTCCGCCAAGGAGCAGGTCAAGGAACAGGTCGACGAGCGGGACGGGCGGGGCAGGCCCCTGGACTCGCTGCTGCCCGTCGACAAGGAGACCTCCGGCGAGCAGGCCAGGGCCACCGGCCGTTACGGCAGGCAACTGCTCGTGCCGGACCGGGAGTTGGACGAGAAGCGCGGTTTCTACGTCCTGACCCTGCTCCGTACCGATGACGGCAAGTCGCTGCCCGTGGTCCGGGGCTGGCTCCCCGGTGAGGCGAGCGCCGCGAAGGCCCCGGCCGCCCCCAAGGGCGAGGTCACGGTGACGGGTGCGCTGCAGGCGTCGGAGAGCCCCGGTTCCAACGGGGTCAGCGCCGCGGGCGGTCTCCCCCAGGGCCAGCTGGGTGCGATCAGCTCGGCGTCGCTCGTCAATCTCGTGCGCGACGACCTGTACGACGCGTGGATCACGCTCGGCAAGGCCGACGCGGGCATGAAGGCGGTCCCGGCGACCGCGCCCAACAACACCGGCCTGGACCTGAAGGCCTTCCAGAACCTCGGCTACACCGGCGAGTGGTTCGTCTTCGCGGGCTTCGTGCTGTTCATGTGGTTCCGGCTGTTCCGCCGCGAGGCGGAGTTCGCCCGTGACGCCCGCCTCGGCCTGCTCCCCGACGCCGACACCGGCCCCGACATCGGCCCCGCCCCTGCGAGCGAGCAGCCGCCGGTCGAAGCCCAGGAGACCCAGGGACCCCAGGGGACCCAAACGCTCCAGAAGCCCCAGGACGCCTAGAACACCGGCAGCACACCCAGGAAGCCGGCCGTACGCCTAGGAAGCCGGCAGCACGCCGGTCCGGTACACCGTCCCCGCGCACGCGTTGCCGATCGTCGTCGACGCCGAGGGCGCCCCCGCCTCCGCGGTCAGGGAGACCGTGACGCTGCCGTCGACGACTCCGCCGTCGGATCGGCCCAGCTGAGGCTCCGTACCGTCGGGCGAACCGCCCTCCGTGGCTCCGCTGCCGCCCTCCGAGGGCGTCGGGTTGGGCGTGGGCTCCCCGCCGTCCGAGGGGCACGTGTCCGACGGCACCCAGGCGAACCGCACCTCGTAGGCCGCGCCGGGCTGCAGTACGAGCGGCCTGGCCTCCTGCGAGGGGTCGGGCAGGCCGGTCGCCAGGTCGCCCGCCGTGTGGTCGACGACGCCGACCTTCGTGGGGTCGGCCGCGCCCTGTGCCACCACGCCGACCGCGCCCGCGGCCTCGATCGTGCAACTGGTGTCGGAGATGTTGGAGACGCGGAAGGAGCCGTACACCTTGCTGTCGGCCTCCGCCGTGCCCGCGCTGCCCGAGGCACCGAGCTGGGCCGCGTCGCAGACCGGCGAGCTGGCGGCCTCGGACGTGGAGGGGTCGGGCGAGCCCGTACCGCCGCCGCCCGTGCCGCCCTTCTCCTTGCCGTCCTTCTTGCCCTTCTTGCCCTTCTCGTCCTTGTCCTTGGACTTGTCGGGCTGCTTGCCGGAGCCCTTCTCGCCGCCCTCGGGATCCTTGCCCTGGCTGGAGCCGCCCTGGGCGTCCTGGCTGTTGCCCGCGATCGAGGTCCGGTCGTCCGAGTCGCCCTGGGAGTTGGTGACGTGCACCAGCGCGGGGACGGCGGTGCCGATGAAGAGCGCGGCGGCGGCGAGGCCGACGACGGCCTGGCGCTTGCGGGCCCTGCGGGCGGGAACGGCCTTGCGCAGATGTTCGAGAGAGCGCTCGCGGGGCTCGATCTCCTGGACGACTTCCCGCATCATGCGTCGCAGCGCGAGCTCGTCGGCGCGGAGTTCGTCCTCGGCGCCGGGGTCACCCTCGCCGGAGCCGCTCGCACCCGGGCCGCTCGCACCCGGGCCACTCGCATCCGGGCCACCGCTCCCGCCGGAGCCGCCGTCGCCCACCGGCCCGAGTCCCGCGACCGAGCGCAGCCGGGCCAGCGGGTCCTGTCCCACGTCAGGTCCCACGTCCGAGCCGGGTCCGTCCACCCTGTCCGGAGCATCCGTCCGGTCCGGTCCGTCCCCGGCCGCACCGGGCCCCTCGGGCCCGCTGTCCGGCCCGGGGTCGCCTTCGGGGCCGCGGTTCACGTTTCCGTTCCTGCCATGGTGCTCAAATCCGCCCTGCTCATCACGCTTGCGCTCACTCATGCCGGCGCCTCCATGGCGACCCTGAGGGCCGCGATGCCGCGCGATCCGTACGCCTTCACCGAGCCGAGCGATATGCCCAGCGTCTCGGCGACCTGCGCCTCGGTCATGTCGGCGAAGTAGCGCAGCACGAGGACCTCGCGCTGGCGCCGCTGAAGGCCGCGCATCGCCTTGATCAGTTCGTCGCGCTCAAGCTGGTCGTACGCCCCCTCCTCCGCGCTGGCCATGTCGGGCATCGGCTTCGAGAGAAGCTTCAGGCCGAGGATGCGCCGGCGCAGTGCGGACCGGGACAGGTTGACCACGGTCTGGCGGAGGTACGCGAGCGTCTTCTCCGGGTCGCGCACACGCTTGCGCGCCGAGTGCACCCGGATGAACGCCTCCTGCACCACGTCCTCACAGGACGCCGTGTCGTCCAGGAGCAGCGCGGCGAGGCCGAGCAGCGACCGGTAGTGGGCGCGATAGGTCTCGGTCAGGTGGTCAACTGTGGTGCCCGCGGTCATCGTGTCGTCAGCGCCCTCGCGCTGCGACGGAATGCGGGCGGGCCGCGCCGCGGGCATGGGTGCGATCACCGGCATGCCGCCGGCCGTGCGGGCACGCCGAGTAGGACGCAGCGCCGCCGCGCCTCTCGCCTGTACCGCTGTGAAGTCGAGTACCTCTGCCACGCTTGTTGGACACGCTTCCCCCCATCAGGGTTGTACGCATCCGGCATCGCGTTTGCGGCGTGCCGTTCGGCCGCCGCTCGAGACGATGCATCCAATGCCCCCATGCGTACCAGCTCTTCCCCTATGCCCTATTTTGTTGCGGCGCTCAGGCCACCCCTGAAGGCGACCGCTAAAGACGCCCCCCGAGCCACCGTCGGTTGCAGTGATCAGACGCGAATCTTCGAACGCGGAGATGATCCAGTTCAAGCGGTTGCGGCACCGAGTTGGACACAGAACTTACACAGATCCCACAAAGGTCCACGCCCGTGGGGTGGTCCATACCAATTGGTCCCGATCGCGCCGTTTCCGGCTCAGCCGGCCGTGAACTCCGCGGCCACCAGCTCCGCGATCTGCGCCGTGTTCAGGGCTGCTCCCTTGCGCAGGTTGTCCCCGCACACGAAGAGCTCCAGCGCGGTCGGGTCGTCCAGCGACCGCCGCACCCGGCCGACCCACGTCGGATCGGTCCCGACGACGTCCGCGGGGGTGGGGAACTCGCCCGCGGCGGGGTTGTCGAACAGCACGACGCCCGGTGCGGTCGCGAGGATCTCGCGCGCCCGGTCGACCGTGACCTCGTCCTCGAAGCGCGCGTGGACGGTCAGGGAGTGGGTGGTCACCACGGGGACGCGTACGCACGTGGCGGCGACGCGGAGCCCGGGCAGCCCGAGGATCTTCCGCGACTCGTTCCTGACCTTCATCTCCTCGGACGACCAGCCGTCGTCCTTCAGGGTCCCGGCCCAGGGCACGACGTTCAGCGCGACGGGCTCGGGGAAGGGGCCCGTGTCGTCACCGACCGCACGGCGTACGTCACCGGGGCTGGTGCCGAGCTCGCTGCCGGCGACCAGCTTCAGCTGGCGGCGCAGCGTGTCGACGCCGTCGCGGCCCGCCCCGCTCACCGCTTGGTACGAGGAGACGATCAGCTCGCGCAGACCGAACTCGGCATGCAGCGCGCCCACCGCGACGATCATCGAGAGCGTCGTGCAGTTGGGGTTGGCGACGATGCCGCGCGGGCGTACGCGCGCGGCGTGCGGATTGACCTCCGGCACGACGAGCGGGACGTCCGGGTCCATCCGGAAGGCGGCGGAGTTGTCGACCACGACGACGCCCTTGGCGGCGGCGACGGGCGCCCACTGGGCGGCCACCTCGTCGGGGACGTCGAACATGGCGACGTCGACCCCGTCGAAGACCTCCTCCGACAGGGCAAGCACCTCGGTCTCCGCACCGCGCACGGCCAGCTTCTTGCCGGCCGAGCGCGGTGAGGCGACGAGTCTGATCTCACCCCAGATGTCGGCGTGCTGCGACAGGATCTGGAGCATGACGGTGCCGACGGCCCCGGTCGCTCCGACGACCGCGAGCGTCGGCTTCCGGTTCATCGCCCGGTGCCTCCATAGACCACGGCCTCGTCCGTGTCGGAGTCGAGTCCGAAGGCGGTGTGCACGGCCTGCACGGACTCGTTCACGTCGTCGGCGCGCGTGACGACCGAGATGCGGATCTCGGAGGTCGAGATGAGCTCGATGTTCACACCGGCGTCGCTCAGCGCCTCGAAGAAGGTGGCGGTGACGCCCGGGTTCGTCTTCATGCCGGCGCCGACGAGGGAGATCTTGGCGATCTGGTCGTCGTAGCGCAGCGAGTCGAAGCCGACGCTCGCGCGGGTCTTCTCCAGGGCGTCGATGGCCTTGCGGCCCTCGGCCTTCGGGAGCGTGAAGGAGATGTCGGTCAGGCCCGTCGAGGCGGCCGACACGTTCTGCACGACCATGTCGATGTTGACCTCGGCGTCCGCGATCGCGCGGAAGATCGAGGCGGCCTCGCCCGGCTTGTCCGGCACGCCGACGACCGTGATCTTGGCCTCGGAGGTGTCGTGCGCGACACCGGAGATGATGGCCTGCTCCACCTTGCGGTCCCCTTGCGGTTCGTTGCTGACCCACGTGCCCTGCAGTCCCGAGAAGGAGGACCGCACGTGGATCGGGATGTTGTAACGGCGGGCGTACTCCACACAGCGGTGGAGCAGCACCTTGGAGCCGGAGCTCGCGAGCTCCAGCATGTCCTCGAAGGAGATCCAGTCGATCTTCCGCGCCTTCTTGACCACACGCGGGTCGGCGGTGAAGACACCGTCCACGTCCGTGTAGATCTCGCAGACCTCGGCGTCGAGGGCGGCGGCCAGGGCGACGGCGGTCGTGTCGGACCCACCACGACCGAGCGTGGTGATGTTCTTGCCCTCCTGGCTGACGCCCTGGAACCCGGCGACGATGGCGATGTTGCCCTCGTCGATCGAGGTCCGGATGCGGCCCGGGGTCACATCGATGATCCGCGCTTTGTTGTGGACGGAGTCGGTGATGACGCCGGCCTGGCTGCCCGTGAACGACTGGGCCTCGTGGCCCAGGTTTTTGATCGCCATGGCCAGCAGGGCCATGGAGATGCGCTCACCAGCGGTCAGCAGCATGTCGAATTCGCGTCCGGCAGGAATGGGGGATACCTGTCCGGCGAGATCGATCAACTCATCCGTCGTGTCGCCCATCGCCGACACCACGACAACGACCTGATGGCCGTTCTTCTTGGCGTCGACAATTCTCTTGGCGACCCGCTTGATGCCCTCGGCATCGGCTACGGAGGAGCCTCCGTACTTCTGCACGACAAGGCCCACGTGCGCTCCTCGCTCAATCCGTTGTGCGGTCGGCTCAGTCTAACGAGCGGCCGAAATCCGCCTCGGCTATATCACATCGTGAGATGTCCCGCTCACAAGTTGATCACCCCGGGCGTACGGTCCCGCTTTTCGGGACGCACGTTCCGGCCGCTCGGCTTGGCACATGCCCGCTTCGGAGCACTGCACTCCGGAAAGTGGGGCGGGTCACAGGTTCTGGCGGGCTCGGGCCGGGGGCCTCAGACGGTGTAGTCCTTGAGCCTGGCCGTGTCCAGGGTGATCCCGACAGGTTCGGGGAGCTCAACGACGTCACCGAACGCCCGGCCCTCGATCTTGAGACCTTGCCCGGGAAAGAGGGAGAGCTCGGGCCGCTGCTGCATGCAGACCTTGATCAGCCACATGACGATCTGGCCGTGGTCCTGGGGGTCATGGCGTCGCCTCCTTGACCCCATGGTGCCCGGGCCCGTGTTTCCTGCACGCTCATACGTCACCCCGGGGTGCCGGGAGGCCGGCGGCGCGGCGGAGCTCGGCCACGCGTTCGGTCACGTCGATCACGGTGTCGTCCTGAACGGCGTCGGGAGCCCGGCGCGGGCGGGCCAGGAACGTGTCCGGGACGTACCCGAGCCGTTCATCGCGGGGGCAGCACTCCACGCAGATCCCGTTGACGAGCTCCACGGACGTCTCGGACCCCTCGCAGATCGGGCAGATCATGACGGCGCGGGTGACGCGGGCGCGGGCCTGGGCAGGGGCCTGGCGTTTGGGGGGCATCTTGTTCTCCAGTCGGGTACGGGCGAGACCGCCCGGATTGGTGACGGTGGGCGGCAACCCTTCGGTGAGGGCACGCGTGATGTCCTGCGGACTCGCGCCCCTGGCCAGCCATTCCGCCGCGCTCGGCTCCAGCTGATCGCACTCCCGCTCGGAGAGGGCCATGCGGCGGTCGGCGGTGCGGAGTCGGGCGAGGGTTCGGTGTGCCGCGCTCGGCTCGTCCACCGGGGGCGGGGTGGACGCCTCCTCCCGCTCCGGCCTCGGCTCCGGCTCGTCCGCCCTCGCGAGCCCGGACCGGTACGTGTGCGTCACGTCCCGCCCGTGCCGCGCCCGCACGAACTCCCGCCACTCCTCAGGGGACTTCGCCTCCCGCGACCAGTACGTCCTGGTCACCCACCGCATCGAGTTGTCCTCGACGGTGAGGTGCTCCTTGACCCAGCGGAGGTGTCCGGCGTCGGTGAGGCGGGTGAGGGAGGTGCGGACCGCTTGCTGCCCGTAGCGGGGGTGCGCGGTGGCGAGGGCCTTGTAGCCCATCGCGGCGCCGACGGGGAGCCGGTCGATGAAGGTGGCGAGGTCGCGCTCGCGGGCGTTCAGGTGTGCGAAGTCGGATTCGCTGTGCGGGGTTTCGTCATCCGCGCGGCGCTTCCCGTACCCCGTTTTGGCCATGGGGTGGGACGGGGAGGGCAGGACGGGATTATGGTTGGCGGAAGCCACCATCGAAGTCTCGATTCGATGCGAAGGGCGAGGCCTCGGACCCGGTGTTGGCGCACCGGCCGAGGCCGTTCTTTTGCCGCGAACCTAGGGCGGCTTTACGTTCCGGCGCAAGCTGACCACGGAACGTCACCCTTGAGGGTGACGATCTCTTCAACTCCCGCTCTGGGCAGGTTGGTTGGCTTTGTTCCAGCGGTGACCCAACCAAGAAGGAGCTCGGGACCCGAGGCTCGGGACCCGAGGCTCAAGCCCCGGGCTGAACTGCGGCGACGAACGCGGACCACGCGGGGGCGGTGACGGTTATCTCGGGGCTCGCGGCCCGTTTTGAGTCGCGGATGCGGACGCCGCGGCATGCGGCCTGCCGTCGCTCCAGGGCGACCTCCAGGCAGGCGCCGCCCTCCGAGTCGCTGAAGCTCGACTTGAACCAGGTCAGGTGCTCGCTCACAGTTCCTCCGCCATCCCCTTGATGAAGAGGGCCGACCCTTCGGTGCCGAGGGCCTCCATGCGGATCATGCTAAGACGCTCCGTGTGTGAACTCACCACCTCCGCCTCGGAACTCAGCACACTCGTGGACGGGCCCTCGGTGAATGCCAGGCGCTCACGGTCTCGGGTCTCCAGGAGCACCATCGGCCCCAAGAGGGCAGCTGAGATCACCCGGTCGAACGGCAGGACCTGGACCGAGATGTTGCTCCGGCGCCCCACGTCGAGCAGACGGGCCAGCTGCTCCTTGTCCACCTGGGGCACCCTCAGCGCCGCCTCGTACACGACGAAGCTGAGCGCTACAGGCGACGTACGGGTGAGAATCTCCTGCCGCTCCAGCCTCGCGGCCACTCGCCGCTCCACCGTCTCTTCATCAAGCGGAGGACAGTGGTTGCCGATGAGCGACCTCGCATAGTGCTCCGTCTGCAACAACCCTGGGATCAGCGCGACTTCGTACCACCAGAGGCTGACCGCCTCACGCTCGTACTCCATGAAGTCCTGTGCCCGCGCCGGAAACTTCTCGGCCTTCACGTAGTCCTTCGCGGCACTCAGGATGCCGTCGGCCCCGCACAACTCGTCCGCCGCGTCCAACACGCGCGGCGTCGGCATGCGGACACCCTGCTCCATCGCCTTGATGGTGTCGGGCGCGTAGTTCGAGGCAGCCCCCAGCTCCTCTCGCGTGACGTTCGCCTTCATCCGCCACCGCTTCAGCTGGTTCCCCCCGTACCGCCACGTCGGGTTGTACTGAACGGACACAGAGCCCACCTCCGACCGGTACACCCCGGCGTGTACCACCTGAGTCACTACCGAGCGTAACCCGACACTCCCACGCTGTAGTCATGACGAACGCAATTCACTGGCCCGAGTGGGTCCCGGTGGCCGGGCACCAACTCCGCGTGTCCGGCGTCCACTTCGACGCCCTCCGCATCCAGGGCGTACGCGGGGAACAGGTCGCCGCCGGACTGGTCGAGGCGACGGGCGGGGACGCCGGGCCCGTCGTCTGCGAGGCCGTCGGCTTCCGGTGGATGTACTTCCTCGTGGCGCCCGGCGCCTCGAAGGACCACACCTGGCCGCTCGGCGTGCAGCGGTTCGGCGGGGCGGGCCGCCGCACGGTGACGTACGTCGGCGTCCCCGCCCTCAACGGCAACACCTGGCCGCTCCAGTGGTACTCGGAACCGACGCGGACGGCACCCTACGTGGCGGCGGACCAGCTGCTCGCGGTGATCGGCGGGGCGAAGGGGACATAAGATCATTCGGAACGGTTCGGGGGGCCGTCGACCGCCCCGTGCCGCCAGCACGTGAGCAGTTGACCATGGAGAGAACATGAAGCGCGTCATACGCGGCCTCGGCGCCGCCGCGGCCACCACCCTCATCGCCGGCGGAATGCTCGTCGCCCTGCCCGGCGCGGCGAGCGCCAACGACTACGGCTACAGCTGCAAGAACTGGAAGACCGGCAGCTCGACCTGGTCCGCCGACTGCCACGTGACGCGGGGCAAGGCGCGGACCGTGACGGTGTGCTCGAACAAGACGCACTACGGCGACTGGGTCGGCAAGGGCTACTGGAAGTTCGAGGGCGACTGCGGCAAGTACGCGCTCAGGGCCACCGACATCAACTGGAAGGCGTAACTCCCCGGCCGGTACGGGGAGTTCGTCCGGCGGGCGGCATCGGTGCCGCCCGCCGTGCGGGAGCCCACGCGGGAGCTACTTGACCGTCCTGAGGCCCAGCGGCCCCGCGATCTCCTCCGCCATGACCCTGCCCGCCTCCTCGGCGAGGGCGTCCTCCGTGAGGTCCTCGTCCGTGTCGAGGCCGTCCAGGTCCTCCAGGGGCTGGTTCAGGCGGACGTGGGCCACCAGGGACTGGAGGGCGCGCAGGGCGCCCGATGCCGTGGAGCCCCAGTTCGAGAAGTAGGAGAACTGCCACCACCACAGGGCCTCGGTCGTGCGGCCCGCGCGGTAGTGGGCCAGGCCGTGGGCCAGGTCGGCGACGACGTCCGCCAGGTCGTCCGAGATGCGGCAGGCCACCGGGGCCTTGCGGGGCTCGTAGGGGTCGAAGACCTCGGAGTAGACGTCGATCGGGTCGAGGAGCGTCGCCAGGCGCTCGCGGAGGTCGTCCACGTCCTGCTCGGGGCCGATGTCCGGCTCGTAGCGCTCCTCGGGGACGATGTCCTCGTGCGCGCCCAGGCGGCCGCCGGCCAGGAGGAGTTGGGAGACCTCCAGGAGCAGGAAGGGAACGGCCGAGTCCGGCTCGTCGCCCTTCGCGACCTCCCTGACCGAGACGATGAAGCTCTCGATCTGGTCGGAGATCTGGACCGCGAAGTCGTCCGGATTGTCGATCACGGTGTTCAGCGTGGCGTCAGACATCTAGGAGTCGTCTCCCCTCGAAGGCGCGGCCCAGGGTGACCTCGTCCGCGTATTCCAGATCTCCCCCGACAGGGAGTCCGCTGGCCAGGCGGGTGACCTTCAGGCCCATGGGCTTGATCATGCGCGCGAGGTACGTGGCCGTGGCCTCGCCCTCCAGGTTCGGGTCCGTGGCCAGGATCAGCTCGGTGACCGTGCCGTCCGCGAGGCGCGCGAGGAGTTCTCGTATGCGCAGGTCGTCCGGGCCCACGCCCTCGATCGGGCTGATCGCGCCGCCCAGGACGTGGTACTTGCCCCGGAACTCGCGGGTGCGCTCGATCGCGACCACGTCCTTGGGCTCCTCGACCACACAGATCACCGAGGGGTCGCGGCGCGGGTCGCGGCAGATGTTGCAGAGCTCTTCCTGCGCGACGTTCCCGCAGGTCGCACAGAAGCGGACCTTGTCCTTCACCTCCAGCAGGGCGTGCGCGAGACGGCGTACGTCCGTGGGCTCCGCCTGGAGGATGTGGAAGGCGATCCGCTGCGCGCTCTTGGGACCGACGCCGGGCAGCCTGCCCAACTCGTCGATGAGGTCCTGAACCACGCCTTCGTACAACGGAACGCCTTTCCTGAAGTCCTCTTGAGGGTCTCGGCTCTCTACGTACGGTAGTTGGCCGGGGGGTTTCTTAGAAGGGAAGTCCCGGGATGCCGCCGCCGCCCAGACCCTGGGTCAGCGGGCCGAGCTTCTGCTGCTGGAGCGCCTGCGCGTTCTCGTTGGCCGCCTGGACTGCCGCG
This sequence comes from Streptomyces sp. NPDC040622, assembly GCF_055593965.1. Classification (NCBI taxonomy): domain Bacteria; kingdom Bacillati; phylum Actinomycetota; class Actinomycetes; order Kitasatosporales; family Streptomycetaceae; genus Streptomyces; species Streptomyces sp. NPDC040622. The sequence continues at coordinate 289,582 of NZ_JBVIXD010000003.1, forward strand.
ACGACCAGATCCGCCAGGGTCTCCGTGTCCTCGGGGTCGACCGCCTTCGGGTCGATCACCAGGCCGCGCAGCTCACCCGAGCCGTTGACCGTCGCCTTGACGAGGCCGCCGCCCGCCTGGCCCTCGACCTCCGTGCGCGCCAGTTCCTCCTGTGCCGCCGCGAGGTCCTGCTGCATCTTCTGGGCCTGCTGGAGCAGCTGCTGCATGTTGGGCTGGCCACCACCGGGGATCACGATCAGCTCCGTTTCGTACGGTCCGTCTGGCGGGGTTCTCCGCCTGGGAACGAGCCTACGTGGTCGGCGGGCGGGTCGCCCCAGCACTCTTTCGAGTGAGATCCGCCGTCTTCCTATACCTGATCAAGCACCTCTTCCGGGCGGAAAAGCTGCGAAAGCGGGCTCATGGCCACCCATTGGGCGGTAGGACTTAGCGTCGATACGCGTGATCTCGCAGAGGAGTACCGGGTGAGCCAGCCTGAGATGCAGCCCGAGGGGGTGCCCCCCGAGGGGCAGGGCCAGGGGTCGGGGTCGGGGGCCGGTCCTGGTGCGCGGCTCGGCGATCTGACCGGGCGGGCCTTCCCCCTCGGCGACTGGGGCGAGCCCGCCGACCGGCTCCACGAGCTGTACCGCTGGGTGGAGCGGGGCGCCCTGAACACCGCCGACTGGTACCTCGCCGACCGGGGCCGCAAGCGGCGCGCGGCGCGGCTGCTGCGGGTGGGCGCGGCCCTGGGCGCCGTGGGCGGCGGCGTGTTTCCGCTGCTCGACCTGGCGGGGGCCGTGGGGTCCGTGGCCACCTGGGGATTCGTCTCGCTGCTCGCCGGGGTGGCGTGCGTGGGGTGCGACCGGTTCTTCGGGCTCACGTCCGGGTGGATGCGGGACGTGGCGACCGCGCAGGCCGTGCAGCGGCGGCTCCAGGTGCTGCAGTTCGACTGGGCGTCGGAGAGCGTGCGGGAGGTGCTCGGGCCCACCGAGGGCACCGCGGGCGAGGCGGCCGAGCGGTGTCTCGGGGTGCTGCGGAAGTTCTGCGAGGACGTGACGGAGCTGGTGCGCGCGGAGACCGCGGACTGGATGGTGGAGTTCCGGGCCGGGCCCGTGCCGCTGGCCATGCAGGCGCTGGTGCCCCTCGGCTCGCCGCGCGAGGCCCCGGCCGCCCCCGGCCGGTTTCCGCTGCCGCCCGGGGCCCGGCCGAACATGCCGCGGCAGCGGCCGCCCGAGCCCCGGTGAGCCGCCCGAACCTCGTCGAGAACGCTGAGCCGCTGAGCCGCTGGGCCGCCATGGCCCTTCTTAAAGAAGCCGGACCATGGCGCCCTTCTTAAAGAATGCGGGTCACTTCCGCCAGAACAGGTGGTGCGTGACGCCGCTCGCGCTGGGCACGACGTCCAGGTGGAAGCGGTCGAGCAGCTCGTCGGGGGACTCCCAGAGCCGTACGCCGGAGCCGAGCTTCACCGGCGAGACCGCCACGTGCAGGGTGTCGACGAGACCGGCGTCGAGGAACTCCCGGACGACCGTGGTGCCGCCGCCGAGCCGGACGTCCTTGCCGCCCGCAGCCTCCTTGGCCCGCTCCAGGACCTCGGCCGGCTCGGCGTCGACGAAGTGGAACGTGGTGTCGGAGAGCGTGAACGAGGGTCGCTCGTGGTGGGTCAGCACGAACACCGGGGTGTGGAAGGGCGGCTCCTCGCCCCACCAGCCGCGCCACTCGTGGTCCTGCCAGGGGCCCCGCTGGGGTCCGAACTTGTTGCGGCCCATGATCTCGGCGCCGATGTTGTGGGAGAAGTCCCGGGTGAAGTAGTCGTCGAGGCCGCGGCTCCCGCCGGGGTCGGTGCGGTTCGGCCAGCTCGCCGTGGCGCCGGCCCAGGCGAACAGGTCGCCCGGGTTCGCGTGGCCGAACGGCCGCTCAAGGCTCTGGCCCTCACCGGCGCCGAAGCCGTCCTGCGACACGGTGAAGTTCTGGACTCTCAGCAGCTGACTCATGTGGTTCCGCCTCCGAAGTGGGACCTTCCGGCCCTAGCTGTAGATGATCATCGAGCCCTGGGCCAGGCTCCGGGTCGCCGCCGCGTGCAGGCCGAGCCAGACGTGGCGCTCGCGCGCGAACGGGCTCTCGTCCGGCGGGGGCGCCGCCGCCGGTTCCTCCAGGGACGTGGGGGCGGCCGGCGGGGCCGGGGCCAGCGGCGGGTTCGCCGCGTCGATGCCGATCGCGGGGGCGACGAACTCCAGCTCGCGCAGGAGCGCCTGGGAGGAGCCCAGCGGGCCGCCGCCCGCGAGCAGCTCGTCGTTGGAGAGCGGCGCCGGGAAGTCCACGGGGACGTAGGCGCCCGCGTGGTCGTAGTGCCAGACCAGGTGCGACTGCTGGGCCGTGGCGTCGAACATCTCCAGGAGCTGTTCGTAGTCGCCGCCCAGCTCGTCGACCGGGGTGACCTCCAGGCCGCAGAGCTTGAGGAGGTAGGCGCGGCGCAGGAAGTGCAGGGCGTCGTAGTCGAAGCCCGCGACCGGGGCGACGTCGCCGGACAGGCCCGGCATGTAGGCGAAGACGGGCACGGAAGGGAGTCCGGCCTCGTGCAGCGCCTTGTCGTAGACGGCGAGTTCTTCGGCGAAGGGATTGTCGGCGCTGTGGCACAGCACGTCGACGAGCGGGACCAGCCACAGGTCGCAGGCCAAGAAGGTCTCCTCGGGTCGGTCTGGCGATGACGGTGACAGTGACGATGACGGTGCGAGCGGGACGTCGGTGCGGACGGGCGCGGTACGGCAGGGCGCGCGTACGGCGGCGATGGCCGTACGTCGCCGGGCGTGCAGGCAGCGTAGTCGGGTGCCGGGGCACCTAGCTGCCCTTGTGCGGATCCCGGCCGTTGTCCTGTCGCATGTCCTGTCGCACGTCCCATACCCATACGCCGCCTACCCACTTTCCGGGACGGCCAAGGAGCGCGTCCACGGTCGTGCGCAGTTGGGTGTCGTTCTGCTGCGGTGCGAGGACCAGGACGCCCGCCTTCCAGAACGCCAGGTCCTCGCGGGCCGCCGCGCGCCAGGCGGGCGTGACCTCGGGGATGCGCCCCGAGGAGCTGACGTCGCGCAGGAGGTTGGAGGTGTTGCGGGGCGAGGGGCCGTAGATGCCGATGCGGTCCGGGCCCCAGGGGCCGTTGAAGTAGCCGCCCGGGATGCGGAACGCCAGGTCCGCGCGGGTCTGCCAGTGCAGGCCCTCCGCGTTGGCGGGGTCGGGGACCGGCACCGGGACGAGGGTCTCGTCCTCGCCCACGTACGACCGCCAGGTGCCCTGCGCGATGAACGGCGGCACCTCGGCGCGGTCCACGGCCTTCAGCGGCGCGGGCACGATCGGCAGCAGCGCGAGGGCGACGGCCGCGAGCCCCAGGTACCGGAAGCGTTGGCTGTACCGGTCCCGGTACGGGGATCGGTGCGGGTCGTTCGGGTCATGCGGGGCGGGCAGCAGGCGGGCGAGTGCCAGCGCGAGGAGCATGCCGAGCGCCGGGGCGCACACCATCGCCACCCGCGACTCGATGACGGACTCGAAGAGCGGACGGCCGGAAAGCGCCGCCCACGGCCCCGGCAGGACGTGGTCCGTCAGCGGGATGCGGAACTTCGGGCCCAGCGAGAGCAGCGCCGCCCCGACCACGGTGAAGGCCAGCGCCTTGACGACCGTGCGCTCCCAGAGCCGTACGACGATCGCGAAGGCGAGGGCGACCAGCGGCCAGCCGAAGAACGCGTTCTGCTCGGTGGGGTTCAGGGCGAGGGCTGCGGCGCCGTCCTCGCTGCCCGCGAGGGAGCGTTCCGCGAAGGAGAGGAAGGCGAGCGGACTGTTGCCCGCGTTGTCGCCGTGCAGCACGCTCTGGTAGCTCTGCGGCCCGAAGAACTGCCAGTGCAGGGGGAAGGCCACCAGCGGGACGGTGACCGCCAGGGCGATGGCGAGGCCGCGGGCGAGCGGGCGCCAGGAGGCACGCGCCACGTCCGGGCGTGCGGCCGCGTACGCGAGCGCGAAGAGCAGCATGCCGAGCGCGGCGAGCAGCAGCGGCTCCTCGCCCAGGAAGATCTGGTACGTCGTGAAGAGGCCGAGGACGACTCCGTCGCGCACGACGCGGGTGCCCTCGCAGAGCCGCAGCGCCCTGTCGATGATCAGCGGGATCATGAACAGGACGATGAAGTTCGGGTGGGCGTTGGCGTGGCTGACCATCGGCGGCGCGAACGCGGCGAGGACCGCGCCGGCCGCGGCGGCGCCCCGGTGCGGGACCAGGCGCCTGCGGATCAGCCGGTACCAGGTGGCGGCGGTGGCGGCGAGGCCGCCGGTCATCGCCACGTTCAGGGCGACGGCGGGGCCGAGCAGCCAGGTCACGGGGGCGAGCGGGACGGAGAGGCCGAGCATGACCGTGTTGGCCATGAGGTTCACGCCGTCGGGGACGTTCTGGAGGGTGGTGAACAGGGGGTTGTGGAGGTGGCGGACGTTGTCCGCGGTCACCGCGAAGAACCACTCCCACTGGTTCTGGTCCTGCATGGAGTCGGGGAAGTAGCGGTCGGCGGGGGCCACCAGACGCCCCGAGAACAGGACGCAGGACAGGGCGAGGAACAGCAGCCCGGCCAGGACGTCCGCCCGGTGGACCGCGCGGGCCTTCAGGACGGTCAGCTCGGCGAGGACCTTCCCGTAGTCCAGCGGCCTGACCTTCGATCCCTCCTGGTGGGACCAGCGCACGGGCACCTCGGCGACGGGCCAGCCCGCCCGCCGGAAGTACTGCAGTATCTCGACGTCGATGCCCCAGCCGTGCAGGCGGGACGCGGCGAAGGCCTCGCGGGCCCGGTCGCCGTCGAAGAGCTTGAAGCCGCACTGGGTGTCGTGGACTCCGGGGACGGCGACCGTGCGTATCAGGAAGTTTCCGGTGCGCCCCAGGAGCTCGCGCAGCCGGTGCTGGTGGGCTCCGATGGTCGCGCCGGGCCGGGCGCGGGAGCCGATCGCCGCCGCGTGGCCGTCGGCGAGGGCCTTGTCGAGGTGGTCGAGCTCCTCGATGGGGGCGGCGAGGTCGGCGTCGGTGATCAGGACGCGGCGGCCGTAGGAGGCGAGGACGCCCAGGCGCAGGGCGTGGCCCTTGCCCCGGTTGCGCGGGCTGCTCAGGAGCTGGACGCGGGGGTCGGCGGCGGACGCCTCCGCGGCGATCTCCGCGGTGCGGTCGGTGGAGCCGTCGTCGACGACGATCAGCTCCCACGGGCCGCGCTGCGTGCGCTCCAGGTGCTCACGGATCGCGGCCAGCGTGGGGCCCAGGCGCTGTTCCTCGTTGTACGCGGGAACGACGACCGTCAGTTCCACGCTCATGCGGCCGCCAGCCGCTCGATCAGGGCCAGGGAGTGCGTGTTGTACTCCACGACGATCTCGTGGGCGCCCGCCGGGTCGCGGCGGACCAGGGCGTCGACGAGCTCGGTGTGCCGGGACCAGAGGAGGCCGCGCAGGTCGCCGCCGTTGAGGTCGCTCCAGCGGCGGAGGTGCGTGACGGCGCAGACCCAGGACTTCACGCGCAGGCGGTGCAGGAAGTCGGAGAGGTAGGGGTTGCCGAAGAGGGCGCTGAGCTCGCGCCAGAAGCGCAGGTCGTAGCCGATCAGGATGGTCAGGTCACCGGCGCAGGCCGCGCGGGCGGCCTCCTCGCCCCTGCGGCGCACGCCCACGAGGGCGGCGCCCGCGTCGTGGCGGGCGGCGCCGCCCGCCACGAGTTCGCGGAAGATGCCGTCCGCGACCAGGCCGCGGGCCTGGAGCATGCCCCGGTAGTCGTCCAGGGTGTGCTCGTGGACGCGGAAGCCGCGGTGCTGGTCGGCGTCCAGGAGGCCCTGGGCGGTGAGGTTGACCAGGGCCTCGCGGACGGGGGTCGCGGAGACGCCGTACTGCTCGGCGATCTCCTTGACCGTGAACTCCTGCCCCGGTTCGAGCCGGCCCGCGAGCACCTCGTCGCGGAGCGCGTCGGCGATCTGCTGGCGCAGCGTGCTGCGGATGACGGCCGGGCCGTCGGGTCCGGGCATGGTGGTGGGCCTCCCCCGCCGCGTTCCGGTCTGAACCGGTCGTTCGTGGTCGTATTCGCTTACGAGCACGTCAGACTACGTGGTTCGGGTTCCGCCGAGCCGGGACGCCTTTGATCGTTACCCGGCGCCGGCGGGCGGCCGCGGCGGGGAGGCGGCTGGAGCGGAGGTGGCTGGAGCGGGGAGGTGGCCCCAGCCGCGGGCGGGGGTTACACCGTGTGCTCGTCCGCCACCGTCAGCGCCTCGTCCAGGGCCGCCAGGCCCTCCTTCGCCTCCGCCTCCGTGATGGTGCACGCGGGCACCACGTGCGTGCGGTTCATGTTGATGAAGGGCCACAGGCCCCGCTTCTTCGCGGCCGCGCCGAACGCCGCCATGGGGGCGTTCGCCTCGCCCGTCGCGTTGTACGGGACCAGCGGCTCGCGCGTCTCGCGGTTCCTCACCAGCTCCAGGGCCCAGAACATGCCGACGCCGCGCACCTCGCCGATCGAGGGGTGGCGCTCGGCGAGGTCGCGCAGGCCCGGCTCGATGACCCGGGCGCCGAGGTCCGCCGCGTGCTCGACGACGCCCTCCTCCGCCATGACGTTGATCGTGGCGACGGCCGCGGCGCAGGCCAGCGGGTGGCCGGAGTAGGTGAGGCCGCCCGGGTAGGGGCGCCGGGCGAAGGTCTCGGCGATCTTCGCGGAGATGGCGACGCCGCCGAGCGGCACGTAACCGGAGTTCACGCCCTTGGCGAAGGTCAGCAGGTCCGGCGTGACGTCGAAGAGATCGGCGGCGAACCACTCGCCGGTGCGGCCGAAGCCGGCCATGACCTCGTCGAGGACGAAGACGATGCCGTACTTGTCGCACAGCGCGCGCACGCCCGCGAGGTAGCCGGGCGGCGGGATCATGATGCCCGCGGTGCCCGGCACGGTCTCCAGGATGATCGCGGCGACGGTCTGCGGGCCCTCGAAGACGATGGTGTCCTCCAGGTGCTGGAGCGCGCGCTCGCACTCCTGCCGCTCGGTCTCCGCGTAGAAGCGGGAGCGGTAGAGGAACGGCGCCCAGAAGCGGACGACGCCCGCCGTGCCCGTGTCGGAGGCCCAGCGGCGCGGGTCGCCGGTGAGGTTGATGGCCTGGTGGGTGCCGCCGTGGTACGAGCGGTACGCGGCGAGCACCTTGGGGCGGCCCGTGTGCAGGCGGGCCATGCGCGTGGCGTGCTCGACGGCGTCGGCGCCCGCGTTCGTGAAGAAGATCTTGTCCAGGTCGCCGGGGGTCCGCTCGGCGATGAGGCGTGCGGCCTCGGAGCGGGCCTCGACGGCGAAGGCGGGCGCGAACGTCGTCATCGTCGCCGCCTGCTCCTGGATCGCGGCGACGACCTTCGGGTGCTGGTACCCGATGTTGGTGTAGACGAGGCCACTGGTGAAGTCGAGGTAGCGGTTCCCGTCGTAGTCCCAGAAGTACGAGCCCTCGGCGCCGGCGATCGCCGGCGGATCGATGAGCTCCTGTGCGGACCAGGAGTGGAAGACATGTGCGCGGTCCGCGGCCTTCACGGCGGCGCCGACCTGGGGATTCGGCTGAGGGGTCATGGGCCCGAGGGTAAATGTCCGCGGAGTGGACACGGTATGGGCGTCCTGTCGGACGCGGGGCTCCTGGCTCGACACACTGTCGTGTGGCGGCCCTGTCGTGGGGCCTGCCCTGTCGTGGGGCCTGCCCTGTCGTGGGGCCTGCCCTGTCGTGGGGCCTGCCCTGTCGTGGGGCCTGCCCTGGGGGTCCCTTTGGCTGCGGGTGGGTGGGGGCTGGTCGCGCAGTTCCCCGCGCCCCTGAAAGCGGTGACTCCGGCCGTCTTGCATGTGCGGGTGCGCTGGGGCTGGGCGCGCAGTTCCCCGCGCCCCTGGGATACCCGGGGCCAGACCCCGCGCACGGCTCGGTCACCCGGGGCCCGCCGCGCAGTTCCCCGCGCTCCTGAAAGCGGCTGGCCCGGCCGTCTCGCATGTGCGGGTGGGTGGCGGTCGGTCGTCTTGCTCAGGGGCGCGGGGAACTGCGCGATCAGCCACGGCGGGCCCGCGGCCGGGTGAAGGCCCGAGGCCCAGGGGCCAGGTCAGTCGTCGGTGTCCGGGACGACCTTGGCCCGGGGGCCGTTCGCCGTGCAGCGGATCTCGTACGGGAGGTCGTCCTGTTCGTCGTCGTCGCCCGGCTCCGCCTCCAGGCGCACCACCCTCGCGGGGCCGCGCTCCACGTCGTCGTCGATGTGGAAGCCGTCGGCGGGACTCCAGGACACGAGGTAGACCGTGCCGTCGGTGCGGCACTCCACCGTGGCGGAACCGCCGGTGAAGCGGACGGTCGATCGTTCGGGGGAAGCGGTACCGGGGGACGGCGTGCCGGGAGACGACGTGCCGGGGGACGGCGTGCCGGACGAGGGCCGCGTGTGCGTGGGGGAGCCCGACGGTTCCTGGGACGACGCCGCCAGCGCCCTCCGTACCGCCGCCTCGTCCAGCGGTCTGCTGTGCGCCGCGTCGCCTCCGCTGTCCGAACTCGCCAACTGCCAGGCGCCCAGCGCCCCCGCCGCCGTACCCACGGCCACCCACGCCGCCGTCACGACGGCGTTCCGCCACTTCCTCATCCCGCCACTGTGCCGCATCGTTTCCTAACGTCCGGTTAAGACCCCGCCAAAGCCCCTGCCCCGCCCCTGACTACGGTGGTTGTATGGCGCATCTTCTCGTCGTCGAGGACGACCCCCAGCTCCGCGGCGCGCTCGTACGGGCCCTGCGCGACAAGGGGCACGCCGTGGCGACCGCGCCCAGCGGCATGGCCGGCCTGGACGCCGCCGTGACGGACAAGCCCGATCTGGTCGTCCTGGACCTGGGTCTGCCGGACGTCGACGGCGCGCAGGTGCTGCGGATGCTGCGCGCGGTCAGCGACGTGCCCGTCATCGTGGCCACCGCCCGCGACGACGAGCCGGAGATGGTCACCGTGCTGGAGGCGGGGGCGGACGACTACATCGTCAAGCCGTTCGGCGCCGCCCAACTGGACGCCAGGATCAGGGCGGTGCTGCGCCGCCTGGGCGTCACGGAGACCGAGGAGCCGCTGCGCGTGGGCGCCCTCTCCATCGACCCGGCCGCCCGCGAGGTCACCCTGGACCGGTCCCCCATCGACCTCACGCCCCGCGAGTTCGACCTCCTCGCCTACCTGGCCCGGCGCCCCGGCCAGGTGGTCTCCCGCCGCGAACTCCTCGCCGAGGTCTGGCAGCAGCCCCTGGGCGGCGCCGACAAGACGGTCGACGTCCACCTCTCCTGGCTCCGCCGCAAACTGGGCGAGACGGCCCAGGAACCCCGCTACCTGCACACGGTCCGCACCGTGGGCGTGAAGCTCGCCGCTCCCGGCGCGGAGAGCACCGGGGCCGGGGACACGGACGGCGAGGGCTCAGCCGCCGAGTCCACCGGCGCCGGGGCCACCGACTGATGCGCCGCAGCCTGCTCCTGCTCACCGCGGCGACCACGGCCCTGGTCCTGACCGCGCTGCTCGTCCCGCTCACCCTCCTGACCCGCTCCCACGCCGCCGACCGCGCCACCGCGGAGGCCACCGCCCGCGCCCAGTGGGTGGCCCACGCCCTGGGCCCCACTCTGGCGACCGCCGACGAGCGGGAGACGGCGGAGCAGACCGTGGAGAGCGTCAACGGACAGAACCTGCCCAGCACCTCGCTGATCCTCGCGAACGGCAAGATCATCGGGCCCCGCCCGGACCGCACCCCCACCGCCACGGACCCCGTCCGCCTGGCCCGCACCGGTCGCGCCTTCACGTACGAGAGGAGCTCCGGGGACCGGCTGGTCCTGGTGCCCGTGCAAGGCGCGAAGGACGGCACCGCGGTGGTCCAAGTGACGCTGACCCAAAAACAGTTGTACGCGGGGACGCTCGCCTCCTGGCTGGTCCTTGCCGGCATCGGCGTGGGCCTCGTCCTCGTCGGCCTGCTGCTCGCGGACCGTCTCGGCGCCCGGCTTGTCGGCGCCACCCGCCGGCTCGCCCGCACCGCGGACCGGCTGGCCGCGGGCGATCTGACGGCCAGGGCCGAGCCGGAGGGGCCGCCCGAACTCCGGCTGGTCGCGGGCGAGCTGAACCGGCTCGCCGCCCGCATCGACGAACTGCTCACCGCCGAGCGGGAGAACGCCGCCGACCTGGCGCACCGGCTGCGCACCCCGGTGGCCGCCCTGCGCCTGGACGCGGAGACCCTGCGCGACGCGGCCGAGGCCCGGCGCATCGCCGCGGACGTCACCGCCCTGGAGCGCAGCGTCGACGAGGTGATCCGCAAGGCGCGGCGCCCCCTGCGCGAGGCGCCGCGCGCGGACCTGGCGGCGGTGGCCCGCGAACGGGCCGCCTTCTGGGTGCCGTTGGCCGAGGACCAGAACCGCTCCGTCACCACGACGACCCCGCCCGACGAGGTCCCGGTGCCGGTGCCGGCCGACGAACTCGCGGCCGCCCTGGACGCGTTGATCGGCAACGTCCTGGACCACACCCCTCAGGGCACGGCCTACTCCGTCACCGTCCGGCGCACCCCGGAGGGCGGCGCGGAGCTGACCGTCGCCGACGAGGGCCCCGGCTTCCCGGACACGGCCCCCGACCGAGGCACGAGCGGCGCGGGCTCCACGGGCCTCGGCCTGGACATCGCGCGCCGGACCGCCGAGGAGGCGGACGGCCGCTTCGGCACGTCGAGCACCGCGTCCGGCGCGCGCGTCACCCTCACGTTCCCGCGTGCGCTCCCCGGGGGAACGCCGTCCGGACCGCCCGCGCCCACTTGTTGATGCCGAGCTCGGGCCGCAGCGCGGCGTACCCACCGCAGTACTTGGTGAAGTCGGCGGCCCGCACCCCGAACCGGTGCAGTACCCGGTCGGCCTCGGTCAGATGCCCCTTGGTCTTGGTCTCCACCAGGACGAGGCCGCTGTCGGCCGCGGCGCTGCGGCCCGTCGCCGTGTCCCGGACGACGAGCCCGGCGTCGCAGGTGATGCGCTGCCCGTCGGCGACGAACGTCGCCCGCTGGTACTCCGTCACGAGCGAGGTGGTGAGGCCGTCCGGCGCCTGGAGGCCGTACGACCCGCGCAGCACGCCGTCGAGGAAGCCGCGCCGGGCCGCGTCCAGGACGTGGTCGTCGTCCGTGAGGCGCTGGCGGTGCTTGACGGTCTCGCCGCGCCCGCTCTTCAGCTTGATCTCGAACTGGCGCTCCCCGCTGTCCTGGTAGACGCGCTCACGGATCCGGTAGCGCAGCCGCCGGCCCTGCCGGTGGTCGTGGAAGGTGACCAGCTCGGGGGTGTCGTAGTACGTGGAGTGGTACCGGAACCAGCGCTTGCCCCCGATGCTGAGGGCCCGGAAGGGGCCGCCGGCCCGGCGCGGGTCGGTGAGCAGGGCCGCGAGGTCCTCGAAGATCTCGACGGGCACCAGATAGCTGTGGTCGAAGCGGGCGAGCAGCTCCGCCCTGGCGTTCACCTCGTCGAGCGTGATGGGGTGCGCGGCCAGCGCGGCGCGGCCGATGGCGCGTACGGCGGGGTTCACACGGTCTCCTTCGGGTGGCTGGGGGTGATCGTGCGGGACCGGGTCGTGCGTCGTCGTACCGTCAACTCCCGGGGTGGCACCGAAGGTTCCGGCTGGCGGAAACGGACTTCCAGGACCATGAGGTCGCGTACGTAGTCCACTTCCTGCACGGTCCAGCCCAGCGGCTGCCCCAGGCGCCGCTCCAGCTCGGCGCGGAGCGGGCCCTCCTCCCGGTAGACGGCGTCCAGCGTGACGACCGCGCGCCGGTCCCGGGCGAACAGCCGGGGGTGGTCGGCGCCGTACATCACGGCGAGCAGGACGGCGGCGAGCAGGGAGGCGACCGGCAGTTCCAGCCCCGGCAGGCCGCAGAGCAGGCCGAGCACCAGGGTGATGAAGTAGTACGCCACCTCTTGGTGCTGCAGGGCGTCGGAGCGCAGCCGCACGATGGAGAGCACCCCGAACAGGCCGAAGCCGAGGGCGAGGCCACCGTCGCCCCCGACGGTCCCGAGCCCGGCGACGATCGCGAACAGCGCGACGTTCAGGGCGAGGTACGCGGGGACGAGCTCACGCCTGCGGTGCCGCGGATAGAAGACGCCGAAGGTCAGCAGGGCGACGGCGGCCAGGTCGAGGCCCAGGTGGGCGCTGAGGGTCAGTGTGCTGTCCATGACCAGGACGCTAGGGAGCGGAGGGTTAAGGCCGCCCCCTGTGGACGTTAACGAAGCGCCGCCGCTTCCCACATTGACAGCATCCTGTCGATTTGACAGCATGCTTACGTACGCAGCACAGAGGCACAGCCACCCAGCAGTGATCGCGCATCGATCCAGCAGTGATCCCCCAGCGGTCCGGCGCGATCCCGCGGCCGCACGGCACCAGCCCCGGAGGCCCTCATGTCCCGCAAGCCCGTACACCTGGCCGTCTACGACGCGTTCGCCGACTGGGAGACCGGCCACGCCACGGCGTGGCTCGCCCGCTTCGGCTACGAGATCCGCACGGTCGCCCGCACCGCCGCCCCCGTCACCTCCATCGGCGGCCTGCGCGTCCAGCCGGACCTGTCGCTGGACGAGGTCCGCCCCGCGGACAGCTCGCTGCTGATCCTGCCGGGCGGCGACCTGTGGGACACGGGCGACGAACTCGCGCCCTTCGCCCGCACGGCCCGCGCCTTCCTGGACGCGGGGGTGCCGGTCGGCGCCATCTGCGGGGCGACGGCGGGCCTCGCCCGCGAGGGGCTGCTCGACGACCGCGCGCACACCAGCGGCGCGGCCGTGTATCTCGCGGCCACCGGGTACAAGGGCGGCGAGCGGTACGCCGAGGCGGACGCGGTCACCGACGGCGACCTGATCACGGCGGGGCCGACCGAGCCCGTCGCGTTCGCCCGGGAGATCTTCTCCCGGCTCGGCGACGTCCTCGACGGCGAGCGGCTCGACGCGTGGTACCGCCTCTTCCACGACTCGGACCCGGCGGCGTACGAGACCCTCAACTCCTGAGCTCGGCACGGAAGATGACAGAGCACGACAGAGCACGACAGAGCACGACAGAGGACGGCGGAAGATGACTGACGAGGAACGGCGGGCGCGGCAGGACCTGCTCACCCGGACCGCGCTGACCGCCTTCCGCCTGAACGGCCAGTTCCTCGCCGTGTCGGAGGAGTTGGCCGGTCCCGCGGGCCTGACCGCCGCCCGCTGGCAGGTGCTCGGCGCCGCCCTGCGCGAGCCGCTGCCGGTGGCCGGGATCGCCCGCGCGATGGGCATCACGCGCCAGAGCGTGCAGCGTGTCGCCGACCTGCTGGTGGCTCAGGGCCTCGCCGAGTACGCGCCGAACCCGGCCCACCGCCGCGCCAAACTGCTCCGCCCCACGGCGGCGGGCCGCGCCGCCGTCGCGAAGATCGACCCCGGCCACGCGGAGCTCGCGGCCCGGCTGGCGACGGCGCTCGGCACGGAAGGGTTCGCGGAGACCGCACACGTGCTGGAACGCCTGTCCACGGCGCTCGACACGGTGCTCGGCACGGCCCTGGAGACGGGCGCCGAACCCCGCACGGAGCGGGCTGCGGAGCCCGCGTCGGCGCCCGATGCGGAATCCCATGCGGAACCCGTTACGGAACCGTAGACGCAAGCCCGCCCCGCCCTGTCCCACGGCCGCACTATCCTCACTCTGTTGCACACCAATGGGGGAGGTCGGTGCGGCGATGGAAAAGCTCGTACCCGGAGATCCGCAGCGGATCGGCGCGTACCGCCTGCTGGCGCGGCTCGGCGCCGGCGGCATGGGGCAGGTGTACCTCGCACGCTCCGGCCGGGGCCGCACGGTCGCGGTCAAACTCGTGCGCCAGGAACTCGCCGAACAGGACGAGTTCAGGAACCGCTTCCGGCAGGAGGTGCGGGCCGCGCGGCAGGTCGGCGGCGCGTGGACGGCGCCGGTCCTGGACGCGGACACGGAGGCGGCGATCCCGTGGGTCGCCACGGGCTACGTGGCCGGGCCCTCGCTGCAGACCGTCGTCTCGCACGACCACGGCCCGCTGCCCGAACGGTCCGTGAACATCCTCGCGGCCGGGCTCGCGGGCGCGCTCAAGGACATCCACGCGGCGGGCATCGTCCACCGCGACCTCAAGCCGTCGAACGTCCTGGTCACCATCGACGGCCCGCGCGTCATCGACTTCGGCATCGCGCGCGCCCTGGAGACGGTCACCGACGGCGGCCTGACCCGCACCGGCGCGCTGGTCGGCTCGCCCGGCTTCATGGCGCCCGAACAGGTGCGCGGCGACCGCATCACCCCGGCGTGCGACGTCTTCTGCCTCGGCTCGGTGCTCGCGTACGCGGCGTCGGGGGCGCTGCCCTTCGGGACCGCCAACAGCGGGGTGCACGCGCTGATGTTCCGCATCGCGCAGGAGGAACCCGACCTGACGGGGCTCCCCGAGAGCCTCACCGAACTGATCGGCGCGTGCCTGCGCAAGGCCCCTGCGGACCGGCCCTCCCTCGACGAACTCCTTGAGCGCACGGGCGCGGCGGCGGCCCTCGGCGACGGCCGCACGGTCGACCCGTGGCTGCCGGGTGCGCTCGTCGCCCAACTGGGGCGTCACGCGGTGCAGTTGCTGGACGCGGAGGATCCGGAGGAGGCGGCGGGGCCGGGCGCGGCAGGCGGTGGCGCTGATGCCGGTGCCGGTGCCGTGTCCGCGGGCGGGGAGGCAGCCGCGAGTGGGGGTGGGCCCGCGTCCCCGGGCGCCGACGCACCCGCGCCCACCGCCGAAGGCGCTGCCGCCGACCAGGGCGAAGCCACTCCCCCGCCCCCCGGTCACCCCGGCGCCGCCCCCGTCGGCCACCCCCCCACCATGGTGTCCGGCCAGGCCCCGCCCCCCACGCCACCGCCCGTCGCGCCCGTCGCGCCCGTCGCGCCCGGCTACGGCTACCCGCAGCAGCCCGCCCAGCCCGCCGCCTACGGCTACCCGCAGTACCCACAGCAGCCCCAGCACCCGCACGCCCAGCAGCTCCCGCCCGGCTACGGGCCCACGCCCGCGTACGGCCCGACCCCCGCGTACGGCCCCGGCGCCACCCCTCCGTACGGCCCCGTCCCGCCACCCGAACCCCCGCGCCGCAGCGCCCGTTCGACCGCGGCACTGATCGTCGTCGCGCTGATAGTGGCCATCGGGGCGGGCGGCGCCGTCTACGCCGTCATGAACGAGGACGGCACCGGCAAGAAGGGCGACGACGCCAAGAGCAGCGCCGGCGCCTCCCCGAAGACCCCGGAGGGCGGCTCGGCGTCGCCCGAGCCGAGCAGCTCGGACGCGACGACCCCGGACGCGGACAAGGGCACGGTCCCCGACAAGTACCTGGGCACCTGGAGCGGCGGCCTCGACAACCAGGACGGCCACAGCACCCGCGAACTCACCCTCCAGCAGGGCGACGTGGGCGACACGGTCCTCTCGGTGACGGCGGACGGGCCCGCCAAGGGCGGCGGCACCTACCACTGCGTCTTCCAGGGCAAGCTGCAGTCGGCGTCCGGCGACCGGCTGCGCATCGGGCCGACCGACGTCACGGTCGGCGAGCCGATGACGTCGTGCACGCCCGGCCGGCCGAGCGTCATCACGATCCTCGGCAACGGCAAGCTGCGGCGCGCGAACACGGACGGCAGCGGGGAGTTGACGTACGACAAGGGGTGAGGGCGAGAGGGTGAGGGCGAAGGAGTGAGCGAGCACCGGTGAGGCGGCGCCGGGCCCCGCCGTCCCGCCGTGCCGCCGTCTGAACCGGCGGCGAACAACTGCCGACAGGCCGGCGAAGCCGCCTCTCCGCGCGGTCCGGCCGCCTACCGTCACCGCCCATGGACTGGTTGAGCGCCGAGAACACCATCGCCGTGCTCACGGCCGTCCTCGGCCTGGCCGCCACCGTCGGCGCGCTCTGGTACGAGCGCCGGGTGCCGCGCCGCAAACGCGTCGGCTACCGCGTCCAGCTGGACACGGCCATAGGGGACAACGTCCGTACGGGCGGCGCCAACACGCGCCTCGGGCTCTTCGACGAGACCCCCGAGATGTCGGATGCGACGCTCGTCCTGCTGCGCGTCGAGAACGACGGCTCGCAGGCCGTGTCCGACGCCGACTACAGCGGCCGCGCGCTGCACGGCCTCACCGCCGTCTTCACCGGCCGCACCGTGCGCGGCCTCGCCGTCACCGCGCCCTCCGGCGACGACCACCTGATGGAGCACTTCACGGCGGGCGCGGGCCTGCGCTACGAGGGCAGCACGCTGCACATCCCGCGCGTCCCGCTCAACAGGGGGCAGCACTACAAGCTCCTCGTGCTGCTCACGGGCGGTCCCGTCGGCGGCGAGATCACGCTGTCCGGCGGCATCCAGGCGGGCGAGGTGCAGCCCAACCGCTCGACCACCACCCTCGACGGCAAGGCCCCGCTCCTTTCCCGGCCCGCGCAGCTCCTGACGGTCCTGCTCACCCTCTCCGTCGTCACGCTCGCCTCGATCATCGTGCTGCGCGAGGACGACCCGCCGCCGATCGAGTGCGCGACGGGCGAGCTGACGGTGCTCGGCTCGACGGCGTTCGCGCCGGTCGCCGAGGAGCTCGCGGAATCGTACGAGGAGGACTGCCCGGGCTCCGACATCACGGTGGCCGCGCACGGCAGTGCGTCGGGCGTGCGCGAACTGGACGACAGGGGAAGGGAGTTCACCGGCGGCGGCGGGGGCCGGGGAAAGGACCGGGGGAAGGGCGCGCCACCGCTGCTCGCCTTCTCCGACGGGCCGAAGTCCGACGGTCTGCCTCGGCTCGCCGAGACGCGCGTGGCGGTCTCCGTCTTCGCCCTCGTCCTCAACGACCGGGTGCCGCTGCGGAATCTGACCCTGCCCCAGGTGCGCCGCCTCTACCGCGGCGACGTCCGCAACTGGAAGCAGCTGGGCGGCCCCGACCTGCCGGTGGTCCTGGTCAGCCGCGGCTCGAGCTCGGGCACCCGCGACACGCTCCAGCGCCGGGTCCTCGGCGGCAGCTTCGAGATCAAGGCGTCGTCCAACGACTGCCTGAGCAAGGACGACCCCTCGGTCCCCGTCATCCGCTGCGAACTCGACTCCACCGACCAGGTCCTGGCCACCGTCGGCCGCATCCCCGGCGCCGTCGGCTACAGCGAACTGCGCGCCTCCTCGGGCCCCAAGGGCCTGCACCGCGTCGACCTGGAGGGCCACGCACCCTCCACCGACCAGCTGACGAGGACCGGCTACCCCTACCGCGAGATCGAGTACGCCTACACGTACGGCCAGCCTCCCGCCGACTCCCTGGCCTCCAGCTTCCTCGCCTACGCCCGAGGCAACGGCCTGGCCGTCATCCGCACCCACGGCCACCTCCCGTGCGCGACCCCGGAGGGCCTGCGCATCTGCGGCGACGACCTGCCGCGGTGACGGACACGCGCGAGGGGCGCCCCTGGCGGGACGCCCCTCTCCTGAGCCTCCGGGCTCCGGCGGCCGCCGGTGTCCGGCAGCCGTCCGCCCTAGACGAACGAGTTGATCTCGATCGTCTCCGTGCGGCCCGGACCCACGCCGATCGCGGAGATCGGGGCGCCGGACATCTCCTCCAGGGCCTTCACGTAGGCCTGCGCGTTCTTCGGCAGGTCGGCGAAGGTCTGGGCCTTGGTGATGTCCTCGGACCAGCCCGGCAGCGTTTCGTAGATCGGCTTCGCGTGGTGGAAGTCGGTCTGGTTGTACGGGAGTTCCTCGACGCGCTTGCCGTCGATCTCGTACGCCACGCAGACCGGGATCTGCTCCCAGCCGGTGAGGACGTCGAGCTTGGTGAGGAAGAAGTCCGTCAGGCCGTTGACGCGCGTGGCGTAGCGGGCGATCGGGGCGTCGAACCAGCCGCAGCGACGGTCACGACCGGTGGTGACACCGCGCTCGCCGCCGATCGTGCGCAGCGCCTCGCCGTCCGCGTCGAAGAGCTCCGTCGGGAACGGGCCCGCGCCGACGCGGGTCGTGTACGCCTTCAGGATGCCGATGACGCGGCTGATCTTCGTCGGGCCGACACCCGTACCCGTGCAGGCGCCGCCCGCGGTCGGGTTCGAGGAGGTGACGAAGGGATACGTGCCGTGGTCCACGTCCAGGAGCGTGCCCTGGCCGCCCTCGAACAGGACGACCTTGTCCTCGTCGAGCGCGTTGTTCAGGATCAGCGTCGTGTCGGCGACGTACTGCTTGATGTTCTCGCCGTGCTCCAGGAGCTGCTCGACGATCTGCTCGGCCTCGATGGCGCGGCGGTTGAACACCTTGGTCAGGAGCTGGTTCTTCTGCTCCAGGGCCGCTTCGACCTTCTGCTGCAGAATCGACTCGTCATAGAGGTCCTGCACGCGGATGCCGGTGCGGTTGATCTTGTCGGCGTAGGTCGGGCCGATGCCCCGGCCCGTCGTGCCGATCTTCCGCTTGCCGAGGAAGCGCTCGCCGACCTTGTCGACGGTCACGTTGTACGGCGTGATGACGTGCGCGTTGCCGCTGATCAGCAGCTTCGACGTGTCGACGCCGCGTTCGTTCAGACCGCTCAGCTCGGAGAGCAGGACCGACGGGTCGACGACGACTCCGTTGCCGATGACAGGCACGCAGTCCGGGGAGAGAATCCCGGAAGGGAGGAGATGCAGCGCGTACTTCTGGTCGCCTACGACGACCGTGTGGCCGGCGTTGTTGCCGCCCTGGTAGCGCACCACATAGTCCACCGAGCCACCGAGCAGGTCAGTGGCCTTTCCCTTGCCTTCGTCACCCCACTGAGCACCGAGCAGCACAAGTGCGGGCACAGGCGTACACCCCTTCCGGGCGGGGCATGTCCAAGGTCAGGGGCCGTAGCCGCCGATATGGGTGTGCCTTGGATGCTGCCCCGGAATAGACGAAGCCCCTGGCGCAATAGCGCAAGGGGCTCTTGCACAAAGATGCTACCCGAGGTCTCAAAGAACGGCTAAAAGAAAGGGCGCACGTTGTCGGCTCGCGACCAGCTCCTAGTCGTCATCGACCCGGTCGCCCGGCGCACGGACGGTGAGTCGGTACGGATCGCGAAGGACGTGCTCGGAGCGGGCGCGGCGGTCCGTGTCTGCCTCCCCGACGGCCCCGAGGACTTCACGAAAGCACTGGTCAGGAGGGGTGCGCGCCGCCTCGTGGTGATCGGAGACGACCGGGCGCTGCTGCGGGCGGTCGGGGTGCTCCACCGGGAACGGGACCTCGCGGGATGCACGCTCTCGGTCGTTCCCGTGGGCGCCTCGCAGACCCTCGCACGGGGCCTCGGAGTGCCCTCGGGAGCGGTCGCGGCGGCGCGGTCCGTCCTGGAGGGCGTCGAACGAAGACTCGATCTGCTGGTCGACGAGAGTGACGGCGTGGTCCTCGGCGACCTGCGGATCCCGCCGGTCGGGTCGGGCGCTCCCTCGGACGGCGGCGAGGAGGACTCCGACGCCGCCGACGCCGCGTCCCGGGTGGGCGCCGGCGTCGCCGCCGAGGGGCACGCCTGGCTGCGGACCTGCCAGTCCTTCGTCCGTACGCTCGCCGCGCGCCCCGCACGGCCCGCCGCGACGGACCGGCGCGCGCCCGCGCGGCTGCGCATCGAGGCGGACGGCGTCACGCTCGTCGACCTGGACCAGCCGGTCGAGGGCGTCCGCGTCACCGCGGGCCACGGCGGCCTCGTCCAGGTGGAGGTCAGACCGTCCTCGGTGGGCGCGGGGGCGGCGCCGCTGCGGGTGCGGGCGCGGACCCTGACGGTGTCCGGGGCCGACTTCCGCTACCGGGCGGACGCGGTGGTGACGGGCCCGGTGCGCACCCGGACCTGGACGGTGCACCCCAGGGCGTGGGGGCTTACGCTGCCGCGGTGATGTGCGGACGGGGCCGGTGGGGCCACCGGCCCCCGGGGGTTGCCGGGGTTGCCGGGGGTACCGGATCACTCCTGGCCGAAGAGTGCCTCGCGGTGCACGCGCCAGCGGTCCATCATTCCGGCCAGCTCGCCCTGGACGAACTCGAAGAAGGCCAGCGTCTCGGTCAGGCGCCGCCCCGCGGGCGTGTCCGCGCCGAGGCCCTCGACCCCCTCGCGCATCGCGTTCTCCCAGCGCTTGAGGATCGAGTCGCGGCTGCCCAGCGCCTCGTACCACTGGTTGCCGTGCACCCGGAAGAGGTCCCGCCGCGTCCCGGGCTCCCGCTCGCGCGTGACCATGTGCTGCTGGGTCAGGTAGCGCACGGCGCCGGAGACGGCCGCCGGGCTGACCCGCAGCTTCTCGCCGAGCTCCGCCGAGGTGAGCGCGCCCGCGTCGGAGGCGAGCAGGGCGGCGAAGATCCGGGCGGGCATCCGCTGCATGCCCGCCTCGACGAGTTGCGCGGCGAACTGCTCCACGAAGCGGGAGACGGCCTCCGGGTCGCGGTCGCGTACGGCTGACCGCTGCTCCCGGCCCGCGCTCCCGGCCTTCCCGCCGGTCCTGTCGGTCCTGTCGGTCCTGCCGGTCCTGTCGGTCCTGCCGTTCCCGTCGATCGCGTCGTTCCCGCCCTCGGCCTCGTGCCCGGTCATCCGCCGATCATCTCCCCTGCGTCTCCTCTGTGTCCGCCCCGCTCACCACGGCACAGCAGAGTTTATACACTTCCCTAACTTCACAAATTTGTGAAAGTAGCGTACGTTCCGAAACATGACGAGAGCAATCACCGTCTCCGGACTGCACAAGTCGTTCGGCGAGACGCACGCGCTGGACGGTCTCGACCTGGACGTCGAGTCCGGTGAGGTGCACGGCTTCCTCGGCCCCAACGGCGCGGGGAAGTCGACCACCATCCGCGTCCTGCTCGGTCTGCTGCGCGCGGACTCCGGCGCGGCCCAGCTGCTCGGCGGAGACCCCTGGCACGACGCGGTCGCCCTGCACCGCCGCGTCGCCTACGTCCCCGGTGACGTCACCCTGTGGCGCAACCTCTCCGGCGGCGAGGTCATCGACCTCTACGGGAAGCTGCGGGGCGGCCTGGACCGCGCCCGGCGCGACCGGCTCGTCGAGCGGTTCGAGCTGGACCCCACCAAGAAGGGCCGCGCGTACTCCAAGGGCAACCGCCAGAAGGTCGCCCTCGTCGCCGCCTTCGCCTCGGACGTCGACCTGCTGATCCTCGACGAGCCGACCTCCGGCCTCGACCCGCTGATGGAGGAGGTCTTCCAGCGCTGCGTCGAGGAGGAGCGCGACCGGGGCCGCACCGTCCTGCTCTCCTCGCACATCCTCAGCGAGGTCGAGACGCTCTGCGACCGCGTCAGCATCGTCCGCAGGGGCCGGACCGTCGAGACCGGCTCGCTGGCCGGCCTGCGCCACCTGACCCGGACCAGCGTCAGCGCCGAACTCGCGGGCGCCCCCGACGGCCTCGCGCGGCTGCCCGGCGTCCACGACCTGGACGTACAGGGCAACCGGGTCCGTCTCCAGGTCGAGTCCGACCGGCTCGACGCCGTCCTCACCACCCTCACCGCCGTCGGCGTCAGGTCGCTGACCAGCTCCCCGCCGACCCTGGAGGAGCTGTTCCTGCGGCACTATCAGGACAACACCGCCGACACCGACAACACCGCCAACACCGCCGACACCACCGACACCACCGACACCGACGACGCGGCCGGCGCGCACGGCGCGGCGATGACCCGATGACCGCCACCGCGGGCACCGGGAGCCTGCTGCGCCTCGCGCTGCGCCGCGACCGCGTCATGATGCCCGTCTGGGTCCTCCTCGTGTCCGGCCTGGTCCTGGCCATGCCGGGCTCCCTGGAGAGCTTCTACGGCACGGCCGCCGAGCGCGCCGACGCCAT
This sequence comes from Streptomyces sp. NPDC040622, assembly GCF_055593965.1. Taxonomy (NCBI): domain Bacteria; kingdom Bacillati; phylum Actinomycetota; class Actinomycetes; order Kitasatosporales; family Streptomycetaceae; genus Streptomyces; species Streptomyces sp. NPDC040622. Next base: position 311,316 of record NZ_JBVIXD010000003.1, read on the forward strand.
GACGGCGATGAACGCCAACGCCTCGATGCGCGCCCTGTACGGGCCGGTCTTCGGCGACTCCGTCGGCGCCCTCTCCGCCTGGCGCATCGGCTGCTACGCGGGCGTCCTGGCCGCCGTCATGAGTCTCGTCGTCGTCATCCGGCACACCCGCGAGGAGGAGGAGACCGGGCGCCAGGAGATGCTCTGCGCCGCCATGGTGGGGCGCAGGGCGCCGCTCACCGCCGCGCTGCTCGCCGCGTGCGTCGCCGATGCCGGGGCGGGACTCCTGATCACCGCGGGCCTGGCGGGGCGGGGCGCGGGCGGCGCCCTCGCGTTCGGCCTCGGCGTCGCGGGCGTCGGCATGCTGTTCGCCACCCTGGCGGCGATCGCCGCGCAGCTCACCGAGAGCGCGCGGGCCGCCAAGGGCCTGACGGCCGCGGTCCTCGGCACGGCGTTCGTGCTGCGGGCCGCGGGCGACGCCGGGACCTCGGGCGGGTCCTCCGCGCTGACCTGGGCCTCGCCGCTCGGCTGGCAGGAGAACCTGCGCGCGTACGCCGGTGAGCGCTGGTGGGTGCTGCTCGTCCTCGGCGCGGCGATCGCGGCCCAGGGGTTCGTCGCGTACGTGCTCGCGGGGCGCCGCGACGTCGGCATGAGCTTCCTGCCGACGAGGCCGGGGCCCGCGCGGGGCACGCTCGGCACGGCGGGCGCGCTCGCCTGGCGGCTGCAGCGGGGCGCGGTGGCCGGCTGGACGGCCGGTTTCCTGGCCGCCGGGGTCGTCTTCGGCGGGATGGCGTCCGGCGCCGCCGACCTCGTCGGCGACAACGAAAGCACCCGCGACGTCGTCGAGCGCCTCGGCGGGCGATCCGGGCTCACGGACGCCTTCCTCGCCACGGTGACCGGCATGTTCGGCATGATCGCCGCGCTGTACGTGGTGGTGTGCGTGCTGCGGCTGCACGGCGAGGAGACCTCGCAGCGGGCCGAGCCGGTCCTCGCGGGCGCGGTCGGCCGGCTGCGGTGGGCCGCCGGGCACCTCGTGATCGCGTTCGGCGGGACGGTGCTCCTGATGACGGCCGCCGGTCTCGGCGCCGCCCTCGGCCACCGTGCCGACGTGGGCGCCGTGCTGGGCGCGTGCCTGGCGCGGCTGCCCGCGGTCTGGGTCGTCGGCGGGCTCGCGGTGCTGCTGGTCGGGGCCTTCCCGAAGGCGGCCGCGGCGTCCTGGGCCGTGGCCGGGGTCTGCCTGGCGATCGGCTGGATCGGCCCGGTCCTCGACCTCCCGCAGGCCGTCATGGACCTCTCCCCCTTCGGTCACCTGCCGAAGCTGCCGGGCTCCGCGGTGTCCTGGCCGCCGCTGGTGCTGCTCACCCTGATCGCGGCGGCACTGGTGACGGCGGGCCTCGCGGGCCTGCGGCGCCGGGACATGACCGGCTGATACGACCGGCTGACAGGACGGGCTGCGCGGCCGGCTGTTCACGATCCGCTGAGGCGTCACACCTCGACGAGCAGTTCCTCCAGGCCCCGGATCACGAAGTTCGGCCTGCGCCGCGGCTCGGCGGCCGGCCGCAGGCCCGGGGCCCGGTGGAGCAACGCCCGCAGGGAAGCGGCCAGTTCGATCCGGGCGAGCGGCGCTCCGATGCAGTAGTGCAGGCCCGCGCTGAAGGAGATGTGCGGGTTGTCGCGGCGGGCCAGGTCGAGTTCGGCCGGGCGGTCGAAGACCGCGGGGTCGTGGTTGGCCGAGCCGAAGAGGAGCGCGAGCTCCGCGCCGCGCGGGATCGTCACCCCGTCGATCTCGATGTCGTCGAGGACCCAGCGCTCGAAGAGCTGCAACGGGGTGTCGTGGCGCATCAGTTCCTCGACGGCAGTGGGGACCAGGCCGGCCGGGTCGGCGCGCAGGGCGGCCAGCTGCGCCGGGTGGCGGAACAGCGCGTACCAGCCGTTGACCGTGGCGTTCACCGTCGCCTCGTGCCCCGCGTTCAGCAGCAGCACGCACGTCGAGATCATCTCCTGCTCGCTGAGCGACTCCCCGTCCTCGTACGCGGCGATCAGGCCGGAGATCAGGTCGTCGCCCGGCTCCTTGCGGCGGACCGCGATCAACTCCCTGAGGTAAGCGCTGAATTCGAGGGAGGCGCGGACCGCACGCTCGGCGCTCTCCTCGGACGGGTGCAGCTCGTACATCCCGCAGATCGCCGCCGACCAGGGGCGCAGCGGCTGCCGGTCGCCCTCGGGGATGCCCAGCATCTCGGCGATGACCGCGACCGGCAGCGGTTCGGCGACCCGCGCCGCGAGGTCACCGCCGCCGTCCGCCACCAGCTCCCGCACCAGCCGGTCCGCCAGCTCCGCCACGTACGGCCGCAGCCGCTCGACCGTGCGCGGCGTGAACGCCTTCGCCACCAGGCGCCGGATGCGGGTGTGCGTGGGCGCCTCCAGGTCGAGCATGCCGTTGTCGTTCAGGACGTGGAACGGCTCGTGCGCGGCGGGCGGTGCCTGGCGGCCGAACTCCTCGTGGGTGAAGCGGTGCAGGTAGGTGCGGCCCAGGCGCCGGTCGCGCAGCAGGGCACTGACATCCGCGTGGCGCGGGATCAGCCACTGGCCGGTGGGCCCGTAGTAGTGGGCGCGGCCCGCCTCGCGCAGGCGTGCGTACGCCGGGTACGGGTCGGCGACGAACTCCCGCGACGAGGGGGCGAACACCTCGGAGACCTCGAAGGCTGCGTCCATGGCGCGACGCTAGTGCGGCTCACCCCGGTGTGACCAGCCTCGCCTCGTACGCGAACACCGCCGCCTGCGTCCGGTCGCGCAGCCCCAGCTTCACCAGGACCCGGCTGACGTGCGTCTTGATCGTGGACTCGGCGACCACGAGCCGGGAGGCGATCTCCGCGTTCGACAGGCCCTGCGCGATGAGCACGAGGACCTCCGTCTCGCGCTCGGTGAGCTCGCCGTACTGCTGCGCCTGGACCGCCGCCGAGAGCCGCGGCGACTCCGCGAGCTTGGAGAACTCCGTGATCAGGCGGCGCGTCACGGTGGGCGCGAGCAGCGCCTCGCCGGACGCCACCACTCGTACGCCGTCGGCCAGTTGGCGGGCGGACGCGTCCTTGAGGAGGAAGCCGGACGCTCCTGCGCGCAGCGCCTGGTACACGTACTCGTCGAGGTCGAAGGTCGTCAGGACGAGGACCTTCGAGTCACCCTCGGCCGCGATGATCTCGCGGGTCGCCTCGATGCCGTTCAGCTCCGGCATGCGGATGTCCATCAGGACGACGTCGGGGGCGAGTTCACGCACCCGCTGGACCGCCTCCCTGCCGTTGACGGCCTCGCCGACGACCTCGATGTCGGGCATGGCGTTCAGCAGGACGGAGAAGCCCTCCCGCACCATGATCTGGTCGTCGGCGATCAGCACCTTGATCGTCATGAGTCCGCTCCCGCCGGGTCGATCCGGTCCGCGGGCGCCACCGGCAGGAAGACCGTGACCTCGTAGCCGCCCTCCGCCGTCGCCTCCGCCGTCATCTCGCCGTCCAGCATCGTGACGCGCTCCCGCATGCCGGTCAGGCCGTGCCCCGCACCCGGGGACGGCTTGACCAGGCCGGTCGCAGGACCGTTCACGATGCGCAGGCCCAAACCGCCCAGGACGTAGCCGACCTCGACCCGCGCCCCGGCGCCCGGCGCGTGGCGCAGGCTGTTGCTGAGCGCCTCCTGCACGATGCGGTACGCGGACAGCTCCACGCCCTGCGGGAGCTCGCGGACCGCTCCGGTGACCACCTTGTCGACGGCCAGGCCGGCGTCGCGGACGTTGTCCAGGAGCCGGTCGAGGTCGCCGAGCGTGGGCTGCGGGGCGTCCGGCGCCTCGTAGTCCTCCGCCCGTACGACGCCGAGGACACGGCGCAGCTCGGTCAGCGCGGACACCGCGTTCTCGCGGATCGTCACGAAGGCCTGCTCCAGCTCCGGCGGCGGGTTCTCCACGCGGTAGGGCGCGGCCTCCGCCTGGATGGCGACCACCGACATGTGGTGGGCGACCACGTCGTGCAGCTCGCGGGCGATGGTGGTGCGCTCCTCCAGGAGCGTGCGCTTGTCGCGCTCGATGGCGGTGACGGTGCGTTGCACGGTGACCTCGCGCTGTGCCTCGCGGCGCACGTGCACCACGGTGGTGACCAGCAGGGCGAGCGCGGAGAAGAACAGCATCGGCGGGGCGTTGGAGGAGCTGGGGCCGCCGGCGACGACCTCCGTGCCGAGCCCGTACGCCGCCGTCCCCAGCCACATCCACACGGCCGTGCGCGGACCCGTCCTGGCCGCGACCACGGCCAGCACGACGATGTGCCCGAAGAGGGCCGGGGGCGTCCACGGCCAGCCGTCCCAGGTGTTGCCGAGCACCGCGGTGAACGGGGTCGAGGCGAGCGAGACCCAGAAGGCGCCGACCGGCCTGACCAGCGTCATCAGGACGGCGGTCGCCGGGATGAAGCCGGTGAGGAGGTGCGCGATCCCGCGTCCGCCCATGCCGACCTGGTAGGCGATGAGCACGGTGATCAGGGCGGCGGTGGCCACCAGGGCGTGCGGGGTCCACGCGGCGTACCCGCGTATCCGCTGGGGAAGGAGGCGGGCCGCCAGCCCGCCCGTCGTCCGGGGAGGCAGCAGCCGGTAGGCGAAGGGATCGCGGAAAAGCGCCTCGCGCAGGCCGCTGAAGGCCTCCCGCACGAGGTGGTACTCGGGGCTCTTCTGGCCTCTGGCCTTGAGCTGCTCAGTCGTCTCGGTCACGTCTACGACGGTACGGGGGGCGAGCCGCCGGGGCGTCCATAGCCAGGGGGGTTCCCCGGGGTCCGTCCCAGGTACTACTCGGGCCCGGTCCCGGTGCCGTCAGGGAATCCGGGGCGCTGCCCCCAGACCTCGCTCCTCCCTCGCCGGAGGGGCTCCAACCGCAGGTCAGAACGCCAACTGGGCGATTTCTTCCGCTGCCACCGCGCACGCGTCCGCCGACGGGTCGATCAGGGGGAAGTGGCCGACGTCCTCCAGGAGCGTGAGGCCCACCACCTCGCCCGCCTTCGCCGCCGCGTCGGCGTACGCCTCCGCCACCGCCTGGGGCACCACGATGTCGGTGCGGCCCTGGACCACGGTCGTGGCGATGCCCGTCGGGAGCAGGGCGGCCGGGTCGGCGTAGGGCAGGCGCTCCTCGAACCTCTCGGCGCCGCCCAGGAGCTGCCCCGCGGCCCCGCCGCACACGTCGAGGTCCGCGGCGGCGCGCAGGTCCGCGATCGGGGCGAGCGCCACGACGCCGCGCAGTGCGGCAGGGCGGTCGGTGCGCCAGGGGGCGTCGGCGGGCAGCAGGTGCCGTGCGGCGGCCCACAGCGCGAGGTGGCCGCCCGCGGAGTGCCCGGCGACGACGGTGCGCCGCGCATCGGCCGACGGGAGGGCCGTCCGGACGAGCGCGGGCAGCGCGTCGCAGGCGGCCGCCACGTCGTCGAAGGTCTCGGGCCAGCGCCCGGCCACTGGCCCCGTGCCGCCCTGGGCGGGGAGGGAAGAGCCCCTGCGGTACTCGACGTTGGCCACGGCGAAGCCCCGGCGGGCGAGGAAGCCGGCGAACGGCGTGACGTGCTGCCGGTCGTAGGGAGCGCGCCAGGCGCCGCCGTGCAGGAGCACGACGAGCGGCGCGGCATGGCCGCCGTCACCCTTGGGGGCGTAGAAGTCGACGACCTGGTCGGGGTGTTCTCCGTAGGCGGCGGTGCTGTCCGGCTTCACGACGGGATGCGAGAAGGCGGCGTCGGCCTCGGCGGCATCACGGGCCACGGCGGCGTCGTCCAGCATGCGGCAACCTCTCCACAGCAGTGCGGCTTGCGGGCTGCGCCCGCTCCCCCGGGGTGCGGGGGAGCGGGAGCAAGATCCGCCGGACGCTATCAGTCCAGCGTGTCGGCCAGTACCCGGGCCGCCCGCTCCGCATCCCCGAAGGAGACGTACAACGGCGTGAATCCGAACCGCAGCACGTCCGGCGCGCGGTAGTCGCCGACCACGCCCCGCTCGACGAGACGGCGCATCACGTCGCCGGCACCCGCACAGCGCAGCGCGACCTGGCTGCCCCGCTCGGCGTGCGCGGCGGGGGTGAGGGACGCGACCCGCCCCGCGGGTACGTACGCCTCGACGCACCGCAGGAAGAAGTCGGTCAGGGCGAGGGACTTGGCGCGCACCGCGTCGACGGAGACGCCGTCCCAGACGTCGAGGGACGCCTCCAGGGCTAGCATCGACAGGATGTCCGGCGTGCCCACGCGAGCGCGCAGCGCCCCGCCCGCCGGTTCGAAGTCGGGCCGCATGCCGAAGGGTTCGGCGTGCGAGTTCCAGCCGGGCAGCGGCGAGTCGAAGCGGTCCTGGAGGCCTTCGCGCACGTACAGGTAGGCGGGCGAACCCGGGCCGCCGTTCAGGTACTTGTAGGTGCAGCCGACCGCGAGGTCCACGCCGTGCTCGTCCAGGCCGACCGGCAGCGCGCCCGCCGTGTGGCACAGGTCCCAGACGGATACGGCGCCCGCCGCCCGGACCGCCGCCGTCAGGCCCGGCAGGTCATGCAGGCGGCCGGTGCGGTAGTCGGCGTGGTTGAGCAGGACGGCGGCGGTGCGCTCCCCGAGGACGCCCGGTACGTCGCCCGGGGCCACGGGGATCAGGCGGCAGTCGGTGAGGCGGGCCGCCGACTGTGCGATGTACCCGTCCGTGGGAAAGGTCGTGACGTCAACGACGATCTCGTCACGCCCTCCGTCCGGGTCTCCGGCGCCGGGCCGCCGGGCGATGCGGACGGCGGCCACCAGCGCCTTGAAGACGTTCACGCTGGTCGAGTCGCCGACCACGATCCGGCCCGGGGCGGCGCCGACGAGGGGGGCGATGCGGTCGCCGATGCGCTCGGGGGCGGTCCACCAGCCGCTCTCGTCCCAGGAGCGGATGCGCAGGCTGCCCCACTGGCGGGTGATGACGTCCGCGACGCGCTCCGGGACGTGCGCGGGCAGGGCGCCCAGGGAGTTGCCGTCCAGGTAGACGGTGTCGTCCAGGACGAACTCCTTGCGCTTGGCGGCGAGTTCGTCGCGGGCGTCCAGGGCCTCGGCCTCGGCCCGCAGGCCGGACTCGGTCCGCCGGTCAGACATGGCTCCTCGCAGTCCACAGTTCGGGGAACACGTTCTTCGTCGCGCGCTTCTCCAGCCAGGCCACGCCCGCCGAGCCGCCGGTGCCCGTCTTGGAGCCCATCGCGCGGCGGGTGGCGACCAGGTGGTCGTTGCGCCAGCGCCAGACCAGCTCGCCGACGTCCGTCAGGACCTCGCCCAGGCGGGCGAGGTCGCCGCTCTCGTCGCCCGAGTAGAGCTCGGTCCAGACGGCCTCGACCTCCGGCGACGGCTCGTAGCGCGCGGCCAGGTCACGCTCCAGGACGGCCGCCGGGATCGCGTACCCGCGCCGGGCCAGGAGCGCGAGCGTCTCGTCGTACAGGCCCGGCTCCTGCAGCGCCTTCTCCAGCTCCGCGTGGACGCGCGGCGCGCCCCGGTGCGGGACCAGCATGGACGCGGACTTCTCGCCGAGCAGGAACTCCATGCGGCGGTACATCGCGGACTGGAAGCCGGACCCCTCGCCGAGCGCGCCGCGGTAGGAGTTGAACTGGGCGGGGGTGAGCTGCGCCAGCGGGCGCCAGGAGGCGTTCAGGGCCTCCAGCTCGCGCAGGCTGCGCTTGAGCGCGGCCACCGCCACGGGGATGTCGTCGCGGCGCAGCGCGTGCGCGGCCGTCTCCCACTCGTGGACGATCACCGTGAACCACAGCTCCATGACCTGGGTGGTGACCAGGAAGACCATCTCGCCGGGGTCGTCCGAGCGCAGGTGCTGGAGGTGGGTGAGGACGTCCGCCTGGACGTAGTCCTCGTACGGAGTGGTGCCCGCGAAGTCGAGGTTCGGGCTCTCCGCCTCGTCGGCCTCGGTGGACGCCGCTCGCTCCCCGGGGGATGTGGGGGCTGCCTCATGCGTCTGTGGGGACATCGCTGTCTCCTCGATACGTACTCCGGGTAGCGGTCCGCCCCTGCCGTTACCGACACGGGGGCCCCGGTCCCCACCGGAATCTTCTGCAACTTTCCCGGAATCGGCAAGGCGCCCCCGCCCCCACGTACACAGCAGTGAAAGGTGTACGCAGATGTCCACCGAAACCGGTACGCGGCCGTCGGCCGTCGCCCCCCGGCCCCGCCCCGCGAGGAGCCCGCGGACCCGCACCCTGAGACCTGGGCCGTCAGACCCGCACCTCAGACCCGCACCCTCAGGCCCGCGCCCTGCGGCGCTCCCGGCAGGCCCGCAGATGGGCGGCGTTCCCGCAGCCGCGCACCGAGTGCCAGACGCCGCTGTTGTTGCGGGAGCGGTCGTAGAAGGCGGCGGAACAGGGTTCGTTGCGGCAGATCTTCAGCCGCCGCCAGAGGCCCGACGCCTGGGCGAGCAGCGCCTCGGCGAGCACGGCCGAGGCCAGCCAGCGCGCTCCCGCGCCCTCCGGCTCCACGGTCAGCGCGCCGTCACCGGAGAGGGCGACGACGACGGGCGCGGAGGTGAACCGCACGGCACCGCCCGCCTGCCCCCCGCTCCGGCCCTCCTCATCGCCCGCATCGACCGCATCGCCCGCATCGCCCGCATCGGCCTGACTCCCCGAGGCGAGCGCGCGGCGCAGCTGGTCGCGCAGGCAGCGCAGCTGGAACAGGTCCGTCTCGGCCAGGGCCAGGCGCACATCACCCCGCCCGGTCTCCCCCGCCCACCCGCGCACGGCCCCGTCGGCCCACTCCTGGGCACGGTCGAGCTCCCCGTCGGCGAGCAGGTCGACGGAGTCGGGGTGGCCGGCGGGCGCGGTGTTCAGGAGCTCCTGGACGAGCGCGAGGCCGCCGGGCGCGGGGGTCAGACAATGGCGCTCGGTCGCGGGCCAGTTCATGGAGTTCACGGTACCCGCCTGGACGGCGACATGGGCAATCGGCTTACAGTGCTGTCAGACGCGTATGACTATGTTCGCGTCGAAAGTACCGATGAACCTCCGGGAGACGGCATGGAAGCCACGGAAACCACCACGTCACGAGCAGCGCGGCTCCTCGGCCGGCCCTTCGACATCAACGGCCTCAGCCTGCGCAACCGCATCGCCATGGCCCCCATGACCCGGGAGTTCTCACCGGACGGCGTGCCGGGCGCGGACGTGGCGGAGTACTACGCGCGCCGTGCCGCGGGCGGCGTCGGCCTGATCGTCACCGAGGGCACCTACGTCGACCACGCGTCGGCCGGCAGCAGCCACCGCGTCCCGCACTTCCACGGCGAGGCGGCCCTCGCGGGCTGGCGGCGGGTCGCCGAGGCGGTGCACGCGGCGGGCGGCCGGATCGTCCCGCAGCTCTGGCACGTCGGCACGACCCGTGACGCGGGCCAGGGCCCGGTCCCCGCGGCGCCCCCCGCGGGCCCCTCCGGCCTCGGCCTGGACGGCGAGGCCAAGGGCGTGGCGATGACGGGCGCCGACGTCGACGCGGTGATCAAGGCCTTCGCCGACAGCGCGGCCGACGCCGAACGGCTCGGCTTCGACGGCGTCGAACTGCACGGCGCGCACGGCTACTTGATCGACCAGTTCTTCTGGGACCGCACCAACCGGCGCACCGACGGCTACGGCGGCGGCCTCGCCTCCCGCGCCCGTTTCGCGCGCGAGATCGTCGAGGCGGTGCGCGGGGCCGTCTCGCCCACGTTCCCCGTGATCTTCCGCCTCTCGCAGTGGAAGGCGAACGCGTTCGACGCGAAGCTGGCCACGGATCCGGGCGAACTGGAGGCGCTGCTCGCGCCGTTGGCCGCGGCGGGCGTCGACGCGTTCCACGCCTCCACCCGGCGCTACTGGCTCCCCGAGTTCGAGGGCGACGACCTCAACCTCGCGGGCTGGGTCAAGAAGCTCTCCGGCAGGCCCACGCTGTCCGTCGGCTCGGTCGGCCTCGACAAGGAGTTCATCGGCCCGCAGGGCTTCACCAAGGAGTCCGCGTCGACCGGCATCGACCTGCTCCTCGACCGCATGGAGCGCGACGAGTTCGACGTCATCGCGGTGGGACGCAGCCTGATCGCGGACCCGGAATGGGCGAACAAGGCGCTCACCGACCGCCTGGCCGACGCGGCGCCGTACGAAGCGGCTCTGCTCCGGGAACTGCGCTGACTTCGCCTTCGGCTGCGGCTGCGGCTGGTCGCCCAGTTCCCCGCGCCCCTGGGAGAGCCCGCGCGGCGCGGGCCCATCGGTCACGCCCGTCCGGCGATTGAGGACGAGCCCCGGGGGGCGACGGGAGGGCCGGGGTGCTGCCACCCCGTGGCGGAGGACCCGGGGTGGCAGCACCCCGGGCCCCCGCCCACGTCAGCCGAGCGTCTCGGCCGCGGTGGCCGAGGAGTCCCGGAGGAAGCCCGCGCAGCGCTCGTACTCCTCCTGCTCGCCGATCGACTGGGCGGCCCGCGCCAGGGCGTGCAGCGCGCGCAGGAAGCCGCGGTTGGGCTCGTGCTCCCACGGCACCGGGCCGTGGCCCTTCCAGCCCGCGCGGCGCAGGGAGTCCAGGCCGCGGTGGTAGCCGGTGCGGGCGTACGCGTACGACTCGACGACGCTGCCGCGCTCGTACGCCTCGTCGGCGAGCCGTGCCCAGGCGAGCGAGGACGTGGGGTACTTCGCGGCGACGTCGGCGGCGGGCGTGCCGTTCGCGAGCAGCTCGCGCGGCTCGGGGTCGTCGGGCAGGTGGGTCGGGGGCGGTCCCCCGAGCAGATCCTTGTGAATGGCCATGGGGCAAGTCTGCTCCATGCGCGAACGGGCCCGGCACCCAGGGAAGGGTGCCGGGCCCGTTCAGGCGCGGAGCGGGTTACTTGAGCTTCGTGCCCGTGGAGCGCAGGTTCGCGCAGGCCTCGGTGACGCGCTTGGCCATGCCGGCCTCGGCGGCCTTGCCCCAGGTGCGCGGGTCGTACGTCTTCTTCGAGCCGACCTCGCCGTCGACCTTCAGGACGCCGTCGTAGTTCTTGAACATGTGGTCCGCGACGGGACGCGTGAACGCGTACTGCGTGTCCGTGTCGAGGTTCATCTTGACGACGCCGTTCTCCAGCGCGGTCGCGATCTCCTCGGCGGTCGAGCCGGAGCCGCCGTGGAACACGAAGTCGAAGGGCGACTGCTTGCCGTACTTGGCGCCGACGCCCTCCTGGAGGTCCTTGAGGAGCTCCGGACGCAGGACGACGTTGCCCGGCTTGTAGACGCCGTGGACGTTGCCGAAGGACGCGGCCAGGAGGTAGCGGCCCTTCTCGCCCAGGCCCAGGGCCTCGGCGGTGCGCAGCGCGTCGTCGACGGTCGTGTACAGCTCGTCGTTGATCTCGTGGGTGACGCCGTCCTCCTCGCCACCGGTCGGGGTGATCTCCACCTCAAGGATGATCTTCGCGGCGGCGGCCTTCGCGAGCAGCTCCTGGCCGATGGCCAGGTTGTCGGCGAGGGTCTCGGCGGAGCCGTCCCACATGTGCGACTGGAAGAGCGGGTTCAGGCCCTTGGCGACGCGCTCGGCGGAGACGTCCAGGAGCGGACGCACGTACGCGTCCAGCTTGTCCTTGGGGCAGTGGTCCGTGTGCAGCGCGACGGTGATGTCGTACTTGGCGGCGACGATGTGCGCGAACTCGGCGAGCGCGACCGCGCCGGTCACCATGTCCTTGTTGTACTGGCCACCCAGGAACTCCGCACCACCGGTGGAGATCTGGATGATGCCGTCGCTCTCCGCCTCCGCGAAGCCGCGCAGGGCCGCGTGCAGGGTCTGCGTGGAGGTCACGTTGATCGCCGGGTAGGCGAACTTGCCTGCCTTCGCCCGGTCGAGCATCTCGGCGTAGACCTCGGGGGTTGCGATGGGCATGTGTCCGCTCCTTGTGATGTGCGGGTGTGTGCTTGGCCCTGACCTAAGGGGGCGACGTCATCGTCGCCCCCATCTTTCCAGACTTGCCGGACCGCTCCGGCCGGAGTGCGGCCGGAGCGGTGAGGACCTAGGTCCCGAGTCCTCCGGCCGGCGGTCCGCCGGATCGACCAGTCGGCCGGCCCGTCAGTCGGCCCGTCAGTCGGTCAGACCGAGGTCGTCCTTGGAGAACGCGAAGAGGTAGGGCACGCCCGCGCCCTCGGTGATCTTCTCGCCGGCGCCGGTGGCCCGGTCCACGATCGTGGCGACGCCGACGACCTCGGCACCCGCCTCGCGGACGGCCTCGACGGCGGTCAGCGGCGAGCCGCCGGTGGTGGAGGTGTCCTCGACGACCAGGACGCGGCGGCCCTTGATGTCCGGGCCCTCGACGCGGCGCTGCATGCCGTGCGCCTTGGCCGCCTTGCGGACGACGAACGCGTCCAGGCGCTCGCCGCGCGCGGCGGACGCGTGCAGCATCGCGCCCGCGACGGGGTCGGCGCCCATGGTCAGGCCGCCCACCGCGTCGAAGTCGAGGTCCTTGGTGAGGTCGAGCAGCACCTGGCCGACCAGCGGGGCGGCCTCGCCGTCGAGGGTGACCCGGCGGAGGTCGATGTAGTAGTCGGCCTCCAGGCCGGAGGAGAGCGTCACCTTGCCGTGCACGACGGCCTTGTCCTTGATCTGCTGCAGCAGCTCGCCGCGTACGTCAGTCATGCCTAAGAGCTTAAAGCCGCCGCGCGGGCCCTCCGCGCACCGCTCAGAGCCGCCGCCAGCGCCAGGTCGTCGCCGTCTCCAGGGGCTCGATGGGGGTGACGAGGCGAGGGTCGGTGTTGAGCCCGTTCGGCGGTCCCGTCTGCGGTTCGACGCAGACCGCGGCCTCCTGCTCGTCGTAGACGACGACCCACTGCTCGCGGCTCGTGACCCGCACTTCCAGCCGTTCGGGCCAGGTGAGCGTCACGTCGACGCCGTCGGGCATGCCGAAGCAGTCGTCCCAGGGGCCCGGCCGCACGTCGACGCGGTGCCCGGTCGGCAGGTGGTCCTCGCCGCGCTCCTCCTGCCAGGCGGGCGCGAAGTCGACGCGGACGGGCTCGCCGCCGCCGTCGAGGGACCGGTTGAACCACGGGTGCCAGCCGGCCTGCGCGGGAAAGGAGGCGCCGTACGTCTCGATGCCCAGGCGCAGCGTCAGGCCGTCCTCGGTGAGCTCCACGATCTGCGTGACACGGCCGGGGTAGGGCCAGGGGTCGGTGAGGTCGTACGTGAAGACGGCCTCGGTCTGCGAGGTGCGCGCCGTGCGCCACTCGGCGTCGCGGGCGAAGCCGTGGATGGCGTGCGGCGGGGAGTTCAGCGGCATCTGATGGACGGTGGCGCCGTCGCGGAACCGCCCCTCCTCGATGCGGCCGCACCACGGCACCATCGGGAAGCAGCCGTACTTCCGGCCCTGCCTCAGCAGCTCGGCGCCGCCGATGCGCAGACTTCCGATGCGGCAGCCGTTGCCCGGCTGCACGGTCACTTCCGCGTCGCCCGCGGTGAGGGTCACGTCTTCGATGCTCACGGGCCCGACCCTACGGCGTGGGTGCTCAGCGGCGGCGGCGCAGGGCCCTGCCGACGACGATGGCCGAGGCCAGCGCGAGGGCGGCGGCGGGCGCGGCCCAGCGGAGCGTGGCGCTGGTGGCGAGGGAGTCGGGGGCGGGCGCGGGCGCGTACCGGCCGCGGGGCGGGGCGTGGTCGACCTCCTCGGCGCTGCGGCCGATCATGGTCCGGCGGGCGTGCGCGGCCTCGGCGGGCGGCACGGCGGCCAGGTGGAGGTTCTCCACGCCGTCCGCCTCGTCCAGGGCGTCCAGCGCTTCCAGGACCTCGGCCTGGTCGACCTCGTCCAGGTCGTCGAGGTCGTCCGCCGCGTCGAGGGCGTCGTCCAGGTGGGCGTCCAGCTCGTCGGACAGGTCGTCGGACAGCTCGTCGGCCAGCTCGTCGGCCAGCGGATCGAGGGAGGGCGGCGGCACCTCGGTCTCGAACACGGTGGCCGCGCGGGGCGCCGGCGGCTCGGTGTCGCCCGCGGCGTGGTTCCCGGTGTCGTCAGGCTTCCCGGCCGGGGCCTCCGGCTCGGGCGCCGTGTCGGGCGGCACCGCCGCGGCGAGCCCCTCCGCGAACCGCTCCAGGAGCCGCCGCACGGCGGAATCCACAGCCTGTGGATCACTTTCCGTGATCCGCCCCTCGGCGGCCGCGCTCCCGCCGAACACGAGCGTCGTGCCCCCGTCCGCCGGCGCGAGCCGCACGGTCAGCGACAGCTGCACGGTCCCGGAGCCGCGCGCCTCGGCGCCCTCGGCCTCCAGCGCGCACGTCCCGTCGTCGCGGGACTCGGTCAGCGCCGACCCGCGATACGTGATGGTGTGCCCTCCGACGCGCACCTTCAGGCGCCCGGAGAGCGGTCCCGCCGTCTCGTCCGCGTCACGCTGGAGCCCCGGGACCGCCCCGGCGACCCGCTCGGGGTCGGCCAGGACCTGCCGGAGCCGCTCTGCCGAGACCGGAACGAACACCTCATGCTCCATGGCAGCCGAGCCTACCCACGTGTCCGCCGCCTTGTACGACAGTTCGTCGGACCGTGTACGTCAGTTCGCGTAACGCGGATGCACGAGAGTGGACGGCGCGAGGCCGGGCTGCCGGGTCCGCTCGGCCGCCCGCGCCCCGGCCCGCACCACCTCGGAACCGGCCGTCCGCAGCAGTACGGGCACGTCCCGCGAGGCGAGCACGAAGCCCCAGTCTCGGGCGGCGCGGACGCCCCGCGCCGTACGGTCGGGCCCGGCGGCGAACCCGGACTGCCGGCCGCCCACCCGGTAGGGAACCGTCGCGAGCCCCGCCGCCCGCAGCGTCGCCTCGACCGTCCAGAAGACGCGCGGCCTCGCCGACATCGGGCCCGCGTGCACGGCGAGCCTGCCCCCGTCGGCGAGGACGCGGGTGGCCAGGCCGTAGAACTCCTGGGAGTAGAGCTTCGTGCTGGCGGTGATGCCCGGGTCGGGCAGGTCGGAGATCACCACGTCGTACGCCGCGCGGGCCGAGCGCAGCCAGCGGAACGCGTCGGCGTTCACCACCCGGACGCGCGGGTCGCGGTAGACGTGGGCGTTGAGCTCGCTGAGGGCCGGGTCGTGCCGGGCGAGGTCGACGACGCCCGCGTCCAGCTCCACGACGTCGACGTGGCGCACGCCGGGGTGACGCAGGACCTCACGCGCCGCGAGCCCGTCGCCGCCGCCGAGGATGAGCACGCGCGCGTGGGAGCCGCGCATCACGGGGGTCACGAGACCCTGGTGGTAGCGCTTCTCGTCCCGGCCGCTGATGCGCAGGCGCCCGTCGAGGTAGAGGTCGAGGGAGCTCCGCTTCCCGCCGGTGAGGACGACCTCCTGGACGTCGGTCTGCCGGGCGACCCGCACGTCCCCGCCGTACACCGCGCGCCGGGCGGCCCGCTCGAAGTCGTCGACGAGCACGGCGGCGGAGGCGAGCAGCGAGAGGACCAGGACGTTGACCGTCAGGAGCACCCAGCGGCCGCGCACGCTGAGGTCGCGCCCGAACAGGCCGAAGACCAGCGCGCCCCCGGCGACGGCGTTGACCGCGCCGGTGAACAGGGCGCCCGTCAACTGGCCGAACAGCGGAAGCAGCAGGAAGGGGAAGGCGAGCCCGCCGACCAGGGCGCCCACGTAGTCGGCGGCGAACAGGTCGGCGACGGCGCCGCTGGCGTCCTGGCGCCGGATGCGCTGGATGAGCACCATCAGGAGCGGCACCTCGGCGCCGATCAGGATGCCGATGGCCAGGGAGAACGCGACCAGGAGGGAGCGCGATCCGCCCGCCCACACCTCGCCCCGGTCGCCGGTCCACGCGAACGCCGCGTACAACGCCATGGCGCTGCACCCGCCGACCAGCGCGAGCGCCGACTCGACGAGGCCGAACCAGACGGCGGCGCGCGGGCGCAGCCGCTTGGCGAGCAGCGAGCCGACGCCCATGGCGAAGACCATCACCGAGAGCACGACGGAGGCCTGGGTGACGGAGTCACCGATCAGGTACGAGGCGAGGGCGACGAGTTCGAGTTCGTAGACGAGGCCGCAGGCAGCACAGACGAACACGCCGGCGAGAACGAGGAAACGTCCTGTCCGCGGCGAGACGGGCAACCGCACCGACGACTCGATCACGCCTGGAACGCTACGTCACGACACACTCACTCCGGGTCCCCCACATGGGTGCATCTCCCTCTCACAGCGACGCGGGCAGAGGCATCCTCGCCCCCACCCGCGTCCGCGTGGCCACCAGTTGGCCGTCCTGCGGATAGGCATGCCACGTCCGCCACATCAACGCCCCCTCGTGACTCTGCGCGAGCAGCGCGGTGAAGGCGTGCGGGCTGCCGGGGAACACGCCCGCGAGGCCGTGCGGGTGTTCGGCGACCAGGGCGAGCAGTTCCTGCGCCCGTCCCGCGAACTGACCGCTCGACAACGTCTCCACGCGCGCGGCGAATTCGTACTCCCAGTCCCCCATGCGCTTGGAGACGCCGAGAGGGAGGGGCGTACTGCTGCCGGGGATGCAGGCCACGGTCTCGGAACAGCCGCCCCGCTCCTCCTCGACGAGCACCTGGTGCGAGGCACCGAGAAGTCTCAACTGCAGTGAGGCGTCGGCCAGTTCGACTTCGAGAGTGGCCAACGCGGGCAGCGGCTCGCGCCCCAGGGCCCAGGCGAGGTCCGCGGCGCGCGTGTCGGTATAGACAGTCTTCAGGGTCGTGAGCATGGGTCGGCTCCGCTAACACGCAATGGAGGTGGGGCCGGCGCACCCGGATGGGACACCGGGCGGTCGGAATGCCGGCTCGTGCCCACGAGAACGTCACGCGACGGGTCTCCAGACTTCGGTCCGCGAAACCTGTACCGGACGTCCGAGGGCGGTGCTGACGTTTAAGAGGGAATCATGGTCGGCGACACTGCCACAGCGTTTTTACCCAACTTCGTAGGGTTTCCATCCCCATGAGGGCTGCACAGTTCAACTGTTCAGTACAGCAACCACGGCATGGCACCGGAGCGCGCGCCCGCCGCACCACTACGCACAACGCGAAAGCGCCCGGCGGGAATTGTCCGCCCCCGCCGGGCACTTCCTTCGAACCGGTGGACCAGCTGCCCCGTGTCAGCTGCCTCCGCCGCCGCAGCCGCCCCCGCCGCCCCCGCACGAGGAGCCTCCTCCGCACGAGGACCCACCCCCGCACGAGGACCCGCCCCCGCAGGAGTGCCCGTGGTGCCCGCCCCCGTGGTGCCCGCCGCCGTCCCCGCCGCCGGCCCACCAGCTGCCGCCGCCCGCCGAGCCGGACGCACCGCCCGAGCCCCATCGCGAGCGGGACTTGCGCGAGCCGCGCCCCCCGTAACCGATCCCCGCGGCCAGGGCGAACACGAGCACCGCGATGAAGACGAAAGCCAGGACCATGGCTCCCACACTCCTTCCGTTCCCCCGAAGCAGGTCCCCCCGTGGGCCGTGCTTCTTGCGTGACAGGGGGATGCCCCTGCCCGGACCGGCGCAAAGCAGAGTTGAGGAACTCCAGAGGTTCGGCGCAGGATGGCGGCCATGACGTCCTCCTCCGGGCGCGAGCGCCCGCTGCTCAACCGCCGCCTCGCCGAGTTCGGCACGACGATTTTCGCCGAGATGTCCGCACTGGCGGTGAAAACGGGCGCGATCAACCTGGGTCAGGGCTTCCCCGACACCGACGGCCCCGAGGCGGTGCGCGAGGCCGCGGTACGGGCGCTGCGCGACGGCCGCGGCAACCAGTACCCGCCGGGCCCCGGCGTCCCCGAGCTCCGCACGGCCATAGCCGAGCACCAGCTCGCCCGCTACGCCCTGTCGTACGACCCCGACCGCGAGGTCCTGGTGACGGCCGGCGCGACCGAGGCGATCGCGGCCTCGCTGCTCGCCCTCGTCGAGCCGGGCGACGAGGTCATCGCACTGGAGCCCTACTACGACTCGTACGCGGCTTCGATCGCCCTGGCCGGCGGAGCCCGGGTCCCGGTCACTCTGCGCCCCCGCGAGGGCCGCTTCGTCCTGGACCTGGACGAACTGCGCGACGCGGTCACCGACCGCACCCGCCTGATCCTCCTCAACACCCCGCACAACCCGACCGGCACCGTCCTGACCCGCGCCGAGCTCACCGAGATCGCGAAGCTGGCGGTCGAGCGGGACCTGCTGGTCGTCACCGACGAGGTCTACGAGCACCTGGTCTTCGACGACGCCGAGCACCTCCCGCTCGCCTCCTTCCCCGGCATGCGCGAGCGCACGGTGACCATCGGCTCCGCGGGCAAGACGTTCTCGTTCACGGGCTGGAAGGTCGGCTGGGTGACGGCCGCGCCGGAGCTGGTCACGGCGGTCCGCTCGGCCAAGCAGTTCCTGACGTACGTCTCCTCGGGCCCCTTCCAGTACGCCATCGCGGAGGCACTCGCCCTGCCCACCTCGTACTTCGACGACTTCCGCGCGGACATGCGGGCCAAACGGGACCTGCTCGGCGCGGGCCTGACGGCGGCGGGCTTCGACGTCTACCGCCCGGCGGGCACGTACTTCATCACCACCGACATCCGCCCCCTGGGCGACGAGCTCTCCCACGGCGGTGACGGCTTCGCCTTCTGCCGCTCCCTCCCGGAGCGCGCCGGCGTCGTGGCGATCCCGAACGCGGTCTTCTACGACCACCGCGCGGCGGGCGCCCCCTTCGTACGCTTCGCGTTCTGCAAGCAGACCCCGGTCCTGGAGGAGGCGGTGACCCGCCTCAAGTCGCTGGCGGGCTGAGCACACCGACGGGCGACGGCCGCGCGAGAGGGCCCGCGGCCCTCCCTCGCACGGCCCCCTCCGGTCGCGCCCGCGCCGGGCGCCCCGCAGGGTTCGGTTGTGAGCCAGTCCAGCAACCTCCTCACCGCCCCCGTCACGAAACCCCGCACCGGTGGTTGTGCCCGCCCCTCCCGTCGCGCCGGACGGCTGCCCCGGGCGGTGGCGGGCCCGCTCCTCGCCCTCGGCCTCTTCGCCGCCGCCCGCCTCACCGGCCTGGCGTGCGTCGCGCTGGTCGCGCACGTCACCCACCAGGACACGTTCGCGCTGCTCGGCCGGTCCTGGGACTCCCGCTGGTACGCGGAGATCGCCGCGCACGGCTACGGGCGCACCCTCCGCTTCGGCCCCGACGTGGTCCAGAGCGACCTCGCGTTCTTCCCCCTCTATCCGGGGCTCGTGCGCGCCGTCAGCGCCGTGCTGCCCGTCGGGCACGGTGCGGCGGGGCTGCTGCTGGCCTGGACGGCGGCCGGGCTCGCCGCGTGGGGCGTGTACGCGATCGGGGAGCGCTTGCACGGGCGGCGCGCGGCGACGTACCTGGTCGTCGTCTGGGCGCTGCTGCCGCACTCCGTGGTGCTGTCGCTCGCGTACACCGAGCCGGTGCTCACCGCGCTCGCCGCCTGGTCGCTGTACGCGGTGCTGACCGGGCGGTGGGTGTGGGCCGGCTCGGCGGCGGCCCTCGCGGGGCTCGCGCGGCCCAACGGGCTCGCGGTGGCGGCGGCGGTCGGCGCGGCGGCGGTGTGCGAGGCCGTCGTACGCCTCAGTCTCAGGAGGGACGGCCCGCGTGCGGCCCGTCGGCCGCCGGAAGTTGCCCACAGCCTGTGGAAAGTCTGCGCGGGCGCGGCGCTCGCCCCACTCGGCTGGACGTCATATGTTCTTTATGTAGGGATTCGCAAGGGAGATCCGCTGCACGGCTATTTCGCGGTGCAGAGCGGCTGGGGCTCCCGCTTCGACTTCGGCCTGGGCTCGCTCGTCTTCGTCAAGCACCTGCTGCGCGACGGCGACCGCCTCGTCTTCACGATGACCCTCGTCATCGTCGCCGCGGCGCTGCTGCTCCTCGCCCTGCTCGTCGCGGACCGCGCCCCGCTGCCGCTGGTCGCCTACACCGGCATGCTCGTCCTCATCACGGTCGGCGGGTCCGGCTTCTTCGAGTCCAAGCCGCGCTTCCTGCTGCCCGCGTTCCCGCTGCTGATCCCGCTCGCCCTCGCCATGACGAGAGCCCGGCCCAGAAGCGCCCACCTGGTGGTGTGCGCCCTGGCCGGGCTCTCGCTCGCCTATGGGACGTATCTGGTGACGACCGCCCACATGCCTCTGTAGGAGGAGGTCTCAGGCCTCGTCGTCGCCGGACTTCTCGCCGGTCCCGCCCTCGCCGGTCTGCCCCTCCGCGGAGTCGACCTCGGCCTCCAGGCCCAGCTGCTCGACGAGCCAGCGGTCGAACTCGATCGCGGCGCGCACCCAGCTGACCGTCGACGACACGAAGTGCTCCAGGGAGACACCGGTGCCGATCAGCATCTGGGCCTCGCCGATGAGGCGGACCGTGCCGTCGTCGTGCGTGTGGCTGTAGACCTTCGGCCACAGCGTGCGGCGGTTCCAGTCGTCGATCGACTCGAGAAGCCGCTGCTTCTCCTCGATCTGGTGCGGCCGGTCGTAGAACGTCCGCACCGAGAAGACCTGCTGGTCGTCCTCGCCGCGGAACATGAAGTACGTACGGAACTCCTCCCACGGCGCCGCGAGGTCACCCTCGTCGTCGACGACGTGCTTGAGCTCCATCTGGTCCAGGAGCTGCTTGACCAGGTCCTGGTCGGGGACGACGGGGCCCGCCGGTCCTGCGCCCTGCTGCGGTTCGGGCTGTCCCCCGAAATTCGGAATCGAGGACGGGTCGATGCTCACCGTGTATTTCCCTTCGTACGGATTCCGCCATCCTCTCCCAAGAGGGGGCCCCGGTCGCAACCCCGGCTCCGCGTCTGCCTGGAATCCGTCGTTCTCCGGCCGCGGGCCGTGGTCCGTCCTCGCGCGGTTCCCCGCGCCCCTCAAGGGGCGCGGGGTGTGCCGCTACAGGGACTTGGCGGTCCCGGGCTCCGTCGCCGGGCCCACGATCAGGCCCTCCTCGAAGACGTCCACGCGGACCGTGTCGCCGTCCTTCACCTCGCCCGCGAGGATCTCCTTGGCGAGCCGGTCGCCGATGGAGGTCTGGATGAGGCGGCGCAGCGGGCGCGCGCCGTACGCCGGGTCGTTGCCCTCGTCGGCGAGCCAGGCCAGCGCGCCGGGCGTGACGTCCAGCGTGAGCCGCCGGTCGGCGAGCCGCCTGGCGAGGCGGCCCACCTGCAGCCCCGCGATGTGCACCAGCTCGTCCCTGGTGAGCGCCGAGAAGACGACGAGGTCGTCGAGGCGGTTGAGGAACTCGGGCTTGAAGGAGGCCCGCACGACCTCAAGGACCTGCTGCTTCTTCTCCTCCTCGCTGGTCAGCGGCTCCACCAGGTACTGGCTGCCCAGGTTGGAGGTGAGGATCAGGATGGTGTTGCGGAAGTCGACCGTCCGCCCTTGTCCGTCGGTGAGGCGCCCGTCGTCGAGCACCTGCAGCAGGACGTCGAAGACCTCCGGGTGCGCCTTCTCGACCTCGTCGAGCAGCACGACGCTGTACGGGCGCCGCCGGACCGCCTCAGTGAGCTGGCCGCCCTCCTCGTACCCCACGTATCCGGGCGGGGCGCCGACCAGACGGGCCACGCTGTGCTTCTCGCCGTACTCGCTCATGTCGATGCGGACCATGGCCCGCTCGTCGTCGAAGAGGAAGTCCGCGAGCGCCTTGGCCAGCTCGGTCTTGCCGACGCCGGTCGGGCCGAGGAAGAGGAAGGACCCGGTGGGCCGGTCCGGGTCGGCGATCCCGGCGCGGGTGCGCCGCACGGCGTCGGACACCGCGCGCACCGCCTCGCCCTGGCCGATGAGCCGCTTGCCGAGCTCGTCCTCCATGCGGAGCAGCTTCTGCGTCTCGCCCTCCAGGAGGCGGCCCGCGGGGATGCCGGTCCAGGACCCCACCACATCGGCGATGTCGTCGGGACCGACCTCCTCCTTGACCATGGTGTCCTTGGCCTGGACGGTCTCCTCCTCGGCCTCGGACGCCTCTTCGAGGTCGCGCTCCAGCGTCGGGATCTCGCCGTAGAGCAGCTTGGACGCGGTGTCGAAGTCGCCGTCGCGCTGGGCGCGCTCGGCCTGGCCGCGCAGCTCGTCGAGCTTCTCCTTCAGCTCACCGACGCGGTTGAGGGACTGCTTCTCCTTCTCCCAGCGGGCGGTGAGGCCGCGCAGTTCCTCCTCCTTGTCGGCGAGGTCGCGCCGCAGCTTCTCCAGACGCTGCTTGCTGGCCGGGTCCGTCTCCTTGCTGAGCGCCAGCTCCTCCATGCGCAGCCGGTCGACGGAGCGCTGGAGCTCGTCGATCTCGACGGGCGAGGAGTCGATCTCCATCCGCAGCCGGGACGCGGCCTCGTCCACGAGGTCGATGGCCTTGTCGGGCAGGAAGCGGGAGGTGATGTACCGGTCGGAGAGCGTGGCGGCGGCGACGAGCGCGCTGTCGGCGATCTGGACCTTGTGGTGGGCCTCGTACCGGCCCTTGAGCCCGCGCAGGATCGCGATGGAGTCCTCGACGGACGGCTCGGCGACGAGCACCTGCTGGAAGCGGCGCTCCAGGGCCGGGTCCTTCTCGATCCGCTCGCGGTACTCGTCCAGGGTGGTGGCGCCGACCATGCGCAGCTCGCCGCGGGCGAGCATGGGCTTGAGCATGTTGCCCGCGTCCATGGCGGAGTCGCCGCCCGCGCCCGCCCCCACGACGGTGTGCAGCTCGTCGATGAACGTGATGACCTGCCCGTCGCTCTCCTTGATCTCGGAGAGGACGGTCTTGAGCCGCTCCTCGAACTCGCCGCGGTACTTCGCGCCGGCGACCATCGCGCCCAGGTCGAGGGAGACCAGCCGCTTGTCCTTCAGCGACTCGGGGACGTCCCCCTTCACGATGCGCTGCGCGAGACCTTCCACGACGGCGGTCTTGCCGACGCCGGGCTCGCCGATGAGGACGGGATTGTTCTTCGTGCGCCGCGACAGGACCTGCACGACCCTGCGGATCTCCTGGTCGCGCCCGATGACCGGGTCGAGCTTGCCCTCGCGTGCGGCGGCGGTGAAATCGGTGCCGAACTTCTCCAGGGCCTTGTACTGGCCCTCGGGGTCGGGTGTGGTCACCCGGCGCCCTCCCCTGCTCTTCTCGAATGCGTCCAGCAGCTTCCTGCTGCCGGCCCCGTGCCGGTTGAGTACGTCTGCGGCCTTGCCGCCCTTGGCGGCGATGCCGATGAGGAGGTGCTCCGTGGACAGGAAGTC
This sequence comes from Streptomyces sp. NPDC040622, assembly GCF_055593965.1. Taxonomy (NCBI): domain Bacteria; kingdom Bacillati; phylum Actinomycetota; class Actinomycetes; order Kitasatosporales; family Streptomycetaceae; genus Streptomyces; species Streptomyces sp. NPDC040622. The sequence continues at coordinate 334,343 of NZ_JBVIXD010000003.1, forward strand.
GTCCCCGAGCTCCTTGGCGCGCTGCCCGGCGTCCGCGACGACGGACAGCAGCTCGCGGTCGGGCTGCGGGGGCGCGACGGTGGACCCGGTCACGCTGGGCAGCCCCGCCAGGACCCGCTCGGTGTCCGCGCGCACGGCCGCCTGGTCGGCGTCGGCCGCGGCGAGCAGGTCGGTGATGTTCTCGTTGTCCTGCCCCTCCAACAGCGCGAGCAGCAGGTGCGCGGCGGTCAGATCGGGGTGACCGTCCTGCACGGCGCGGCTGGTGGCCGCGTTGATCGCGTCCCGGCTCCTGTTGGTCAGCTCGGCGTCCACGTGCGCTTCTCCTCCTTACGGGTCCCGCTTACGGGTCCAACCCCAGTAACACTGACTAAGCCAACGTACACAAAGTTGAGTCTATTCCACTCAAGGAAGAAGGGGGAAGGCCGGGCGGCTATGTTCCGTAGCCATGACCGAGTCCCCCTCCGCACCGCGCGCCACTCCCCGGATCGACCCCCTGGATCCGCCCGAGCCCTACCTCAGCTTCTGGCGGGAACGCCACCACTGCACCCTGACGACCCCGCGCCCGGACGGCAGCCCGCACGTGGTGCCGGTGGGCGTGACGTACGACCCGGAGGCGGGGGTCGCGCGTGTCCTCGCGCGCAGGACGAGCAGAAAGGTCGCGCACATCCGCGCGGCGGCGGGCGAGGACGGCTCCGGGGCGCGGGTGGCCGTCTGCCAGCACGCGGGCCGGCGCTGGGCGACGCTGGAGGGCGTGGCCAGGATCGTGACGGAGCCGGCGGCGATCACGGCGGCGGAACTCCGCTTCGAGGAGCGCTACGGGCGCAGGCCGTCCCCGAACCCGGACCGGATCCTGATCGAGATCACGCTGACGCGGGCGCTCGGGAAGCCGTGACGGCGCCGCGTCCGCGTCCGCCGCGTCCGCCGCGTCCGCCGGGGGCGCGGGGCGCGGGGCACGAGGCGCGGGGCGGGGCGGGGCGCGACAGGCGTGCGCGCACACCACAGCGGCGCCACCGTGTTCAGGTCCACGGTGGCGCCGCTGCTGGGGGAAGCGCCTGCGCGATTTACAACGACGGGGGAATCGCGTCAGGCACTGCGGGGGGTGGCTGTGATGTTGTCCGGAACGCCCAGGGCGCTCAGGTCCTGCTGTTCGGGCCGGTCCGGCTGTTCCTGCTGCCCGACCATCTCGTGGTCGCGCCGGTCGAGATTGACGAAGACCATCCCGTACCGGATCGCGCATCGCACGGGCTGCGGCGCGCCGCGGGGCCGCCGCAGGCACCGGTACGCCCGTATCTCCTCCTCGTCGTCACGCGTGACGACGATCGGCTCGCCGAGCAGGGTCACCATCAACGAATCTCCGCGGTGGGGGATCGCGGTCACCAGATCGATGAAGTGCCATCCGGACCGGTAGGCGGTGGCCATTTCCCGGCGGAAGGTGCGGTCGTCGGGAGGGGTACTCACGAGGCCTCAGCCCCATGCGCGCCGTGAAGGTTCCAGGACACATCGCCCGCGGTCATCGTCGCGGAGGTACTGGTACCCGCACCGCCACCCGGGGTGTTCCATGAGACGTCTTGCGTCGTTGCGACAGCGAACGCCGCAGCGCCGAAGGCAACGACCAGCGCCGAGCGAAGCATTTTCGTGAACATCGTCAGCTTCGTCCTCACTTGATAGGTTCCTCTCCCCCGGCTCCCATGACGATGTCTCAATCCAGCACGTCGAGGCCACAGGGTCGGTGCATCATGTTCCTGTACGTACAGGACCCTGGGGGGTGGAGAATTGCTCATATCTGACACAAAACCGACACATCCCCACCCCATCACCGCCCTGTGCGATGAGGGAGCCCGGTTGTACGCGAGCGCGCTCAGTGCGGGACGCATTGCCCGTGACGAGATCGAATCCGCCCCGTGCCTGGTGGAATTCGCCCTGCTGCACACCGATCCGGACGACGCGAATTGGCTTCGCCCCGTTCCCCCCTCCGCCATTCTCGCGCAGCGCCTGCACCCCATCGAGCGGGAGATCCGGGACCGAAGAAAGCTCACCGTTGAACTGACAGACGCGTTTGAGCCTTTCATGAACATCAGTGCCCAACCGTCCGTGGCCACCCACGCGATCACCGTCCTCGAGGGCCTGCAGAGCATCAACGCCACGCTGGACGCGGCCACCGCCGCCTGCACGGACGAGATCCTGACCATTCAGCCGGGCGGCGTCCGCGGCGGCGACATGCTCTCCGCGTCACTGGAGCGCGTACGCGAACCGCTCGACCGCGGTGTCCGCATGCGCACCCTCTACCAGCACACCGTGCGCCACGGCCCCGGGGTCTTCGCCTACCTCGAGCAGTTGGACCCCCGGCAGATCCAGGTCCGCACGCTCGAGGAACTCATCGAGCGGATGATCATTTTCGACCGGTCGATCGCCGTCATCCCCGCGCGACGCGACCGGCAAGTGGCGCTGGAGCTTCGCCATCCGGGGCTCGTCGAGTATCTCGCCTCGGTATTCGAGCAGTTCTGGCAGCAGGCGACGCCGCTGAGCGAGGAAACTCCGTACAGCCCGGCGCACGGCGGAATCACCGGAGTTCAGCGGACCATTGCCAAACTCCTCATCGACGGCCACGTCGACGAGGCGATAGCCCGCCGTCTCGGCATGAACGTCCGCACCTGCCGCGCCCACATAGCCAAGATCGCCGCGGCCCTCGGCAGCGGCAGCCGCGCCCAGCTCGGCTACCTCATCGCCCAGTCGGGCATCCTCGACCACGACCGGCCGAGGTGACGTCGGCGTGACACGCCTCGCGGCGGACACGACCCCATTGAAGCGCTGAAGCGCTGACGCGCTGACTCGCTGACTCGCTGAAGCGCTGACTCGCTGAAGCGCTGACGCGCTGACGCGCTGACGCGCTGACGCGCTGACGCGCTGCGCTGCCCCGCTGCCCCACTCCTCCAGCCGACGCACTGCCCCCAGTACGGCCGGTTCCGACCCCTCGCGGAAGGCGTCGTCGGCACGGCCGCGCCGTCGGGACCCCGGCCGGCCGGCGGCCGAGGGGGAAACGCGCATCCGCGAAGACTCCGCCCGGGTCGCCGGGAGACACCCGCCGGACGGACCGTGTGCCACCACCGTCCCGGACGGGGCACGGCGCCGCGGGCCGCGCCGACGGAACGAGCAGGCGCCGGCGCGCCCCGGAACGCGCCCGTCATCCGCTCCGACGGCACCGGACACCCGGGCATCTGGCGGAATCTCTTCGCGCGGGCAAGCACTCCCGGCCGGGCCCTGGCGTAGGCGCACCCCCTGCCGACGCGTGACGCGCCATCGCCGTTCTCCGTACGCACCCTCTTGAACCGGCCCACAAGAAGTGGACACTTCAATCACAGGCTGTACTCCGACCCGCATCCCCCCGGCCTAGAGTCTCGGCTCTTCGACCCACCGGGAGGGGGGAGCCACCCATGACCCGACCCCACGTGCCCCACACGGCCGCGGAGCTCTGTGACGCGGACTCCGCCATCAGCCTCGTGCGGGGACTTCCGCAGATCGAGGACGCGATAGAGCGGGCGATCTCCGCCACCTCCCGCGAAGTGCTCACCGTTCAGCCGGGCGGTGTCCGGCCTCCCGAGGCCCTGGAGCGGACCCGCCCGCGCGAGCAGGCGGTCCTGTCCCGCGGAGGGCGCATGCGCACCCTTTACCAGCACACAACACGCCATTCCCTGCCCGCACTCGCCCACTTCGAGCAACTCCACGGAGACATCGAGGCGCGCACGCTCGACGAGGTCACCGACCGGCTCCTCGTCTTCGACCGGACCGTCGCGTTCATCCCGGCCGTCAAGGACCACACCGCCGCCCTGGAGATACGCCAGCCCGCCCTCGTCGACTACCTCGCCACGACCTTCGAACGGCTGTGGCGACTCGCCGTCCCCATGTATCCGCTGACGTCACAGCTGCCCTCCGAGAACGGCATCACCACCCGCCAGCGCGCCATCGCCGGCCTCCTCACCGAAGGCCTCACCGACGCCGAGGTGGCCACCCGCCTCGGCATGAACATCCGCACCGCCCGTGTCCACATCGCCAAGCTCGCCGCCACCCTCGGCAGCCACAGCCGCGCCCAGCTCGGCTACCTCATCGGCCAGTCGGGCATCGTCGGCCAGAGGGCCGCTGACGTCGGCGGCGACAGGGCGGGACAGCCGGAACAGGACAGGTAGAAGCAGCCGTCCAGAAGCAGACACTTCAACTACGGCATCCGGCCCGCTCCCTGCCCGCCTGCATAGAATCGCGACGCTTCAACCAGGCAGGAGGGGGCTCGCATGGCCACGAAGCACTTACCGCACGCCGTCGAAGAGCTCTGCGAGGCGGGACTGTCCGTCTACGCCCGGGCCCTGCGCCAAGGCCGGATCCCGGGCAGCGAGGCCGAACCGGCGCCCTGTCTCGTGGACCTGGGACTGCTGCGGCCCGGCCGCGACGACCCGGGGTGGCTGCACCCCACCGATCCCGCCGTCGCCCTGCCCCGCCTGCTGCGGACCATGGAGGACCGCGTCGACGACCAGCGCTCGCGCGAGGCCAGGATCAGCGAGGCTTTCGAGCCATTCCTCTCTCTCGACGCACAGCTCGCCATCGAGATCGAGGGCCCCGCCATCACCGTCCTCGACGGGATCGACCGCATCAACTCGGCCATCGACCGCGCCATGAGCGAGGTCACGGACGAGTTCCTCGCCGTCCAGCCCGGCGGCACGCGTCCCCCGGAGACCTTGGCCGAGGTCTTCCCCCGGGACCAGGCGATCCTCACCCGCGGCTGCCGGATGCGCACGCTCTACCAGCACACAACGCGCCATTCTCTGCCCGTGCTCGCCTACTTCGAACAGCTCGACGGCGACACCGAGGCCCGCACGCTGGACGAGGTCACCGACCGGCTCTTCGTCTTCGACCGGACCGTCGCGTTCATCCCGGCGAGCAAGGACCGCAGCATCGCCCTGGAGCTGCGCCACCCCGCCCTCGTCGAGTACTTCGCCACCACCTTCTGGCGCCTGTGGCGCCTGGCCACCCCCATGTGGCCGCAAGCCGCCCCACAGCCCGCCGAGGGTGGCATCACCGCACGTCAACGCGCCATCGCCGGCCTCCTCATCGAAGGCCTCACCGACGCCGAAGTGGCGGACCGCCTCGGCATGAACATCCGCACGGCCCGCGTCCACATCGCCAAACTCGCCGCGACCCTGGGCAGCAACAGCCGGGCCCAACTCGGCTATCTCATCGGCCAGTCAGGAATCCTGGAACACGAGCAGGATTAGTTCCGCAGCGACAATCCGACTCCTCCCCTATTCCCCTCCCCGATTCACGGCTGCCCCGTGAACGAGGGCGGGAAAGGCCTCCGCGGCAAGTCACCCACTCTCATGGCTGCCACAGCAGCTCCGCCTGCGGGAGCCATCGCCCCCGAGCCCAGGAAATCCACGCATACCGTGTCTCCTTCACGCCACCGCGTCCTGACAGCATCAGCCACGGTCATCACCGGCGCCGTACTCGGATTCTCCGCGCCCGCGCTCGCCCACGCCGGCAATTCGGCGGGCCAAGTGGCGCACCTCGTCCTGGCAGGCGGATGGCTCTGGGGAGCGCTGCCCTTCGTCATCGGACTCACCAGGAGGTCCAGGGCGGAGGCGGTCGCCCTGGGGGCCGTCGGGTTGGTCACCGCGGTGGTCGCGTACTACCTGACGAAGCTGGTCGACGGCGAGTACGTCACCGCGGATCTCGGCGATGCGTCGGGCGGCACGACACAGGTCGACTGGGCCGGCTATCTCTCGAAGACAGCCTTCTGGGGAATCGCCGCTTCTTTCCTCGGACCGCTGTTGGGATGGGCCGGGCACTTCGCCCGGAACCCCGGGCTCCGCGGGCTGCCTTTCCGGCTGCTCATTCCGGTCGTGGCGATGGTCGAAACGACGCAGCGCCTGCGGCTCGAATCCCCCCTGCACGAGGCGCCCGCCGGCACGACATGGACCGTCATCCGCATCGCGGCCCTCGCCTGCGCGGCGCTTCTCGTGGGCAGCGCGCTGTGGAACCGGCGGGACCGTACGCGGAGGAGGAGTGGCACGGGCGGTACGGGTGGCACGCGGAGTACCGGCCCTCAGACCCCGACCCCCTCCACCCACTCCCGCAACAGTTCCTCCCGGTCCGCCGCCCGCGGCGACCCGCCCGCGTGACGCCGGCCCCAGTCGGACATCGCCGTCAGGGTGGTCAGGAGGGTGCCCGCGCCCTCGGTCAGGCGGGACAGGAGTGCGCGGGAAAGGTCGTACTCCGTGCGGGAGTAGCCGATCGCCGCCGCGGTGTACGCCGTCAGCTCCCTCTCCTCGCCGTCCGCGTCCGTGATCCGCACCGTCATCATCGGCGCCTCGTCGCCCGCCGCCGAGGCCACCGTGAGGACCATGTCGACCACCGCGCCCACGTGCCGTTTCAGGGTCTTCAGCGGGACGTCGTCGACGGTGAGGCCGTAGACGTCCTCCCACGGCCACATGCCGGACTGGAGGTCGCCGAGCGCGAGGACTCCCTCCGGGGTCAGCCGTACTCCCGAGGAGCCCACGGCCGGCTTCGCGCCCACGTACACATCGCCCTCGGCGATCCAGAACAGCCCCACCATGGCCATGGTCAGCTCCACTCCCCGTCATCCACAGACCCGCACCCGTACACAGCGAAAGAGGGCCGGGAGGTGACAACCTCCCGGCCCTCCATCAGGGTACGAAACCTACTGCTCCGTCGATCTCTTCGGTCGCCAGACGACCAACGCGCTCGCCTGCTGCACGTCCTGGTAGGGGACGAGGTCGCGGCGGTACGAGGCGTGCACCGCCGCTTCACGTTGCTGCATGGCGGTGGCGGCACCCTCCACGGCAGCGGAGAGCTCCGCGACCCGCGACTGCAGCGCCGTGACCTGGTTCTCCAGCTCGATGATGCGCTTGATGCCGGCGAGGTTGATGCCCTCCTCCTGCGACAACTGCTGCACGGTGCGCAGCAGTTCGATGTCGCGGGCGGAGTAGCGGCGGCCGCGGCCCGCGGTGCGGTCCGGGGAGACCAGGCCCAGGCGGTCGTACTGGCGCAGGGTCTGAGGGTGGAGGCCGCTCAGCTGGGCCGCCACCGAAATGACGTACACCGGTGTCTCGTCGGTGAGTTGGTACGGATTGCGACGATGGCCGACCCTGTCCATGGGGTCACGCTCCCTTCGCGGCCTGGAACAGTTCTGCCCGCGGATCGTCCTCCGCAGTCGCCTTGCGGTACGACTCCAGGGCTTCCTTCGCCGCGTCCGACAGAGACGTCGGGACCGACACCTCCACCGTCACCAGCAGATCGCCCCGGCTGCCGTCCTTGCGGACCGCTCCCTTGCCGCGGGCCCGCATAGTACGCCCGTTCGGCGTGCCTGCGGGCAGTTTCAGCGTGACCGGCGGGCCGCCCAGGGTGGGCACCTTGACCTCGCCGCCCAGCGTGGCCTCGGGGTACGTCACCGGCACCGTGACCGTGAGGTTGTCGCCCTTGCGGGCGAAGACCGGGTGGGTGTCGACGTGCACGACCACGTAGAGATCACCCGCCGGGCCGCCGCGCTCGCCGGGAGCGCCCTTGCCGCGCAGGCGGATGCGCTGCCCGTCCGAGACGCCGGCCGGGATCCGCACCTGCATCGTCCGGGACGACTTGGCGCGACCGCTGCCGCCGCACACGTCGCAGGGGTCCTGGGCGATGAGCCCGCGGCCCTTGCAGTCCATGCACGGGTCGGTGAGGGAGAACCCTCCGCCGCCGCCCCGCGAGACCTGGCCCGTGCCGACGCAGGTCGGGCACACGCGCGGCGTGCCGTTCTTGTCGCCGGTGCCGGAACAGATCTTGCAGGGCGCCTGGGAGGACATGCGCAACGGCACCGTCGCGCCGTCCACCGCCTCCGTGAAGCTCAGCGTGACCTCGGACTCGATGTCCTGGCCGCGCCTCGGCTGCGTGCGCGCGCCGGCTCCGGCACCCGCACCGCCGCGGTTGAACAGGCCCCCGAAGACGTCACCGAGGCCGCCCCCGAAGCCGCCGCCGGCCGCTCCACCGCCACCCGGCGCGTTGCCTCCGAAGAGGTCGCCCAGGTCGAAGTTGAACGAGCCGCCGCCGCCTCCGGGGCCCTGCCGGAATCCGCCGTTGCCGAAGAGGGCACGCGCTTCGTCGTACTCCTTGCGCTTCTTGGGGTCGCCGAGGACGTCGTTCGCCTCGGAGACCTCCTTGAAGCGCTCCTCCGCCTTGGGATTGCCCTTGTTGGCGTCCGGGTGGTTCTCGCGGGCGAGCTTCCGGTACGCCTTCTTGATCTCGGCTTCGGTGGCGTCCTTGGGGACGCCGAGGACCTTGTAGTAGTCCTTCTCAATGAAGTCCTTGGTGCTCATCCCCGACGTCCCTCCTCACTCATGTCGTGACCGTCAGCCCTCGTCCGGGCCACCGGTCTCCTTCTTCTCGTCGGCCGCGTCCGGGGAGGCGTCGGTTCCCTCTGCCTCCGCGGCGCCTTCGCCCTTGACCGTCTGCGCGCCCGGCTGCGGCTCGGCCACGGCCACCCGCGCGGGGCGGATGGTGCGCTCGCCGATCCGATACCCCGGCTGCAGGATCGCGACGCAGGTCGTCTCGGTGACGTCCGGCGCGTACGAGTGCATCAGGGCCTCGTGGATCGTCGGGTCGAAGGGCTCGCCCTCCTTGCCGAACTGCTGCAGGCCCAGCTTGGCGACGACGGTCTCCAGCGACTCGGCGACCGACTTGAAGCCGCCCACCAGCTCGCCGTGCTCGCGCGCGCGGCCGACGTCGTCGAGGGTCGGGAGGAGCTCGGAGAGGAGGTTCGCCGAGGCGATCTCCTTCACCGTCACCTTGTCCCGCTCCACCCGGCGGCGGTAGTTCTGGTACTCGGCCTGGAGCCGCTGGAGGTCCGCGGTGCGCTCGTTGAGCGCGGTGCGCACCTGGTCCAGCTGGGCGGTCAGGCCCACGTCCTGTGCGGACGTCTTGCTTGCTGCGTCCCCGGCCGGGGCCGCCGGGCCCTCCTCGGTGGAGGGCTCGGCGGCCTTCGGCGCCGCGTCATCAGGGGTGGCGCCGGAGGGGACGTCAGGCTTCTCGGCGTTCTCGCCGAAGCCCGGGGTCTCCTCGGTCATCAGGCGGCGCCGCCCTTCGCGTCACCGGGCTTCTCGTCGTCGACGATCTCGGCGTCGACGACGTCGTCGTCGGCCTTGGGCTGCTCGTCACCGGGAGCGGCACCCTCGGCGCCACCCGCGGCCTGCGCGCCCTGGGCGTCGGCGTACATGGCCTGGCCCAGCTTCTGCGAGACGGCGGCGACCTTCTCGGTGGCGGTGCGGATCTCGGCCGTGTCCTCGCCCTTGAGCTTCTCCTTCAGCTCGGTGACGGCTTCCTCGACCTCGGTCTTCACATCGCCGGGGACCTTGTCCTCGTTGTCCTTGAGGAACTTCTCGGTCTGGTAGACGAGCTGCTCGCCCTGGTTGCGGGACTCGGCGGCCTCGCGGCGGGCGTGGTCCTCGTCCGCGTACTTCTCGGCCTCTTCGCGCATCCGGTTGACCTCGTCCTTCGGCAGCGAGGAGCCACCGGTGACGGTCATCTTCTGCTCCTTGCCCGTGCCGAGGTCCTTCGCGGTCACGTGCATGATGCCGTTGGCGTCGATGTCGAAGGCGACCTCGATCTGCGGGACACCGCGCGGGGCCGGCGGCAGGCCCGTGAGCTCGAACATCCCGAGCTTCTTGTTGTACGCCGCGATCTCGCGCTCGCCCTGGTAGACCTGGATCTGGACGGACGGCTGGTTGTCCTCGGCCGTCGTGAAGATCTCCGAGCGCTTGGTCGGGATCGTGGTGTTGCGCTCGATGAGCTTGGTCATGATCCCTCCCTTGGTCTCGATGCCGAGGGACAGCGGGGTGACGTCGAGGAGCAGGACGTCCTTGACCTCGCCCTTGAGGACACCGGCCTGCAGGGCGGCGCCGATGGCGACGACCTCGTCCGGGTTCACGCCCTTGTTGGCGTCCTGGCCGCCGGTCAGCTCCTTGACGAGCTCCGCGACGGCGGGCATGCGGGTGGAGCCACCGACGAGAACGACGTGGTCGATCTCGGAGAGCTGGATGCCCGCGTCCTTGATGACGTTGTGGAACGGCGTCTTGCAGCGCTCCAGGAGGTCGGACGTGAGCTGCTGGAACTGGGCGCGCGTGAGCTTCTCGTCCAGGTGCAGCGGGCCCTCGGCGGACGCCGTGATGTAGGGCAGGTTGATCGTGGTCTCCGTGGAGGAGGACAGCTCGATCTTGGCCTTCTCGGCCGCCTCGCGCAGGCGCTGGAGCGCCATCTTGTCCTTGGAGAGGTCCACGCCGTGGCCGTTGTTGAACTGCTTGACCAGGTAGTCGACGACGCGCTGGTCCCAGTCGTCACCACCGAGGTGGTTGTCGCCGTTCGTGGCCTTCACCTCGACGACGCCGTCGCCGATCTCCAGGAGGGACACGTCGAAGGTGCCGCCACCGAGGTCGAAGACGAGGATCGTCTGGTCGTCCTTGTCGAGGCCGTACGCCAGGGCGGCGGCGGTCGGCTCGTTGACGATGCGCAGGACGTTCAGGCCCGCGATCTCGCCGGCCTCCTTGGTGGCCTGGCGCTCGGAGTCGTTGAAGTACGCGGGGACGGTGATGACCGCGTCGGCCACCTTCTCGCCCAGGTACGACTCCGCGTCGCGCTTCAGCTTCTGCAGGATGAACGCCGAGATCTGCTGGGGGTTGAACCCCTTGTCGTCGATGTCCACCTTCCAGTCGGTGCCCATGTGGCGCTTGACCGACCGGATGGTCCTGTCGACGTTGGTGACCGCCTGGCGCTTGGCGACCTCGCCGACGAGCACCTCGCCGTTCTTCGCGAAGGCGACGACGGACGGCGTGGTCCTGGCACCCTCGGCGTTGGTGATGACGGTGGGCTCGCCGCCTTCGAGAACGCTGACGACGGAGTTAGTCGTGCCCAGGTCGATGCCGACCGCACGTGCCATTTCGATTCCTCCAGAGGTACTTCTTGAGTGGATCTGACTCAAGGATGCATGGTCGCTTCGCCGGAGTCAACAGAGCTGAGTCGAGGGGGCTCAACTCTTATCCCGCACTTACGCGCAATGCGGGCTTCCGCGGCCCCTCGTTCACCTGCGGGTTCGCCGTGGCCGGTCGCGCAGTTCCCCGTGCCCCTGGAGAACCGGGCGACACCACCTGCCCGGCAAGGGTTGCCTGAGCGACGCAGATCACCGCCCTGCTGGCTACAGTGCGGCTGAGTAAGTGGGTAGTCTCAGACGGACTGCATAAGTTACCGCTTAGTAATAGTTCGCCTCGCAGGCCCGAGGAGCCCCCAAATGCAACTCGCCGCGATCATCGTGTCGCTGGTCCTAATCGCGGTCGGCGTCGCGCTGTTCGGCCGTGCCATCCTGCAGATCTACCAGTTCGTGCGGCTCGGTCAGCCCGTGCCCGCCGGCCTCAGGACCGACAACCCCGTCCAGCGCACCCTCACCGTGGTCAAGGAGTTCCTCGGCCACACGCGCATGAACCGGTGGGGCATCGTCGGCTTCGCGCACTGGTTCGTGGCGGTGGGCTTCTTCTCACTGCTGCTGACGATCGTCAACGCCTTCGGCCAGCTCTTCAAGGCCGACTGGATCCTGCCGATCATCGGTGACTGGGCGCCGTACAACATCTTCGTCGAGTTCATCGGCACGATGACCGTGCTCGGCATCCTCACGCTGATCGTCATCCGGCAGCTGAACCGCCCCGGCAAGCCGGGGCGCAAGTCCCGCTTCGCGGGCTCCAAGACCGGCCAGGCGTACTTCGTCGAGACCGTCATCCTCATCGTCGGCGTCTGCATCTTCACGCTGCACGCCCTGGAGGGCGCCCAGCACCACGTCGACGGCTACGAGGCCTCGTTCTTCATCTCGTACCCCTTCGTGTCCTGGTTCGAGGGGATGGACCTCTCCACCCTGCAGACCCTCACGTACTTCTTCGCCGGGCTGAAGATCGCGACCTCCTTCATCTGGATGATCGTCGTCTCCCTGAACACCAACATGGGCGTCGCCTGGCACCGCTTCCTCGCCTTCCCGAACATCTGGTTCAAGCGCGAGGCGAGTGGCGGCACGACGCTGGGCGAGCTGCAGCCGATGACCTCCGGCGGCGAGCCGATCGACTGGGAGGACCCGGCCGAGGACGCCGTCTTCGGTGTCTCCCAGGTCGAGCAGTTCAGCTGGAAGGGCCTCCTCGACTTCTCCACCTGCACCGAGTGCGGGCGCTGCCAGTCGCAGTGCCCCGCCTGGAACACCGGCAAGCCGCTCTCCCCCAAGCTCCTGATCATGTCGCTGCGCGACCACGCGCACGCCAAGGCGCCGTACCTGCTCGCGGGCGGCGGCAAGGACATGGAGGGCAACGAGAAGGCGACCGAGGAGCAGCTGAAGGACGTGCCCGCGGCCGCCCTCGCGGAGGCCGAGCGCCCGCTGATCGGGACCGCCGAGGAGAACGGCGTCATCGACCCGGACGTCCTGTGGTCCTGCACCTCCTGCGGTGCCTGCGTCGAGCAGTGCCCGGTCGACATCGAGCACATCGACCACATCGTCGACATGCGCCGCTACCAGGTGATGATCGAGTCCGCGTTCCCGTCCGAGGCGGGCACGATGCTCAAGAACCTGGAGAAGAAGGGCAACCCCTGGGGCCTTGCCAAGAAGCAGCGCCTGGAGTGGACGAAGGAAGTCGACTTCGAGGTGCCGGTCGTCGGCAAGGACATCGAGGACCTCACCGAGGTCGAGTACCTCTACTGGGTCGGCTGTGCCGGCGCCCTGGAGGACCGGGCCAAGAAGACCACCAAGGCGTTCTCGGAGCTCCTGCACATGGCGGGCGTCAAGTTCGCGATCATGGGCGGCGACGAGAAGTGCACCGGTGACTCGGCCCGCCGCCTCGGCAACGAGCCGCTGTTCCAGCAGCTCGGCCAGGAGAACGTCATGGCGCTGAACATGGCGTTCGGCGAGGACCTCGACGACGACGGCAAGGTCACGCCCGAGTCGGCCAAGCCGAGGACGGCGAAGAAGATCGTCGCCACCTGCCCGCACTGCCTCAACACCCTGGGCAACGAGTACCCGCAGCTCGGCGGCGACTACGAGGTCATCCACCACACCCAGCTGCTCCAGCACCTGATCGACGAGGGCAAGCTGATCCCGGTGACCCCGGTCGAGGGCCTGATCACCTACCACGACCCCTGCTACCTGGGCCGTCACAACAAGATCTACACGCCCCCGCGCGAGATCATGGACAAGGTCCCGGGCCTGCGCCAGCAGGAGATGCACCGCCACAAGGAGCGCGGCTTCTGCTGCGGCGCCGGCGGCGCGCGCATGTGGATGGAGGAGCGCATCGGCAAGCGCATCAACACGGAGCGGGTCGACGAGGCGCTCAGCCTCAACCCGGACATCGTGTCGACGGCCTGCCCGTTCTGCCTCGTCATGCTCACCGACTCGGTCAACGGCAAGAAGAACGACGGCGCGGCCAAGGAGTCGCTGCAGGTCGTGGACGTCGCGCAGCTGCTGCTCGACTCGGTCAAGACGCCGGTCGACCCGGCAGGCGACGCCGAGTCCGTCGACGAGCCGGAGCCCGAGCCCGCCAAGTAGCCGCTCCGATCCGAGCGGCCGCTTCGATCGCGGTCCTGAAAGGGCCGGTTCCGCCTCCGGGCGGGGCCGGCCCTTCCGCGTTCCTGCGCCCGGTCGGGGACGGTCGGCGGAGCCCGCCCCGTGATGGACAAGTGACCTAAGCGGCATCCCACCGGGCTTAACGGTTCCGGTGAACGGGAGCATCATGTGCTGGTTGTTGTCTCATGGGGCGGTCGGGGTCGGGGTTGATGGCGGGCATACGCGCTGGCATACGAGGCATACGAGGCATACGTGGCGTACGAAGTGACGGAAGACCCGGCGTACCGGTGCGCCTCGCGGCGGGGGCGCTGGGCTGCGCGCTGCTGCTCGCGGGCTGCGCGGGCAACGACGACGACGGCAAGAGCGGCGACCGGCCGGTCAGCACGGCCGGCAAGGGCGTGGCGCAGCGCCCCGTGCCGGCCGGCACCGGCAGCAAGGTCGACGACGACTTCAACGGTGACGGCGCCCGTGACCTCGTACTCGACGACCTCGTGCACCGCGGCCACGGCGACGACGCCGGCATCGGCATCGTCTACGGCGGCAAGGACGGGCTCGTCCCCGGCGCCCGGCAACTGCTGAGCGCGCACGCCAACGGCGCCCGTACGAAGGGCCAGCTGCCCGCGGCCTTCGAGTCCGAGGCCTCCTGCGACCTCGACAGGGACGGCTTCACGGATCTGCTCGTCTCCACCGATCCGCCGTACGACGGGCAGGGGCAGCCGCCCGTGCCGCTGCAGATCCTCTTCGGCTCGCCCAAGGGCCTGGCCGGCCAGGCCGTGAAGCTGAAGGTGCCCGCGCAGGCACGTTTCGGCAACGACTGGCCGGACCAGCCGGTGTGCGGCGACTTCGACGGCGACGGCGCCGACGATCTCGTCCTGCACGCGAGCGGCGCCCGGCTCACCTTCCTGCGCGGCCCGTTCAAGCGGACCGGCGCCGCGCGCGCCGCGGGAAAGCCCGTCACCGCGCCCGGCAACAACCTCGTGACGGGCCGCGCCACGGACGTCGACGGCGACGGCTACGACGACGTGCTGGTGCGCAAGGCCGCGAACGCGTCCGGCGCCGCCGTCAGCGCCCTCGTCCTGGGCGGCCCCACGGGCCCCGACGAGACCGGCGTGCTCTTCCCCGCCGGCAAGGACATCGCCTTCGGCCGCTTCGGCAAGGGCAAGGGCACGGACGCGGCGATCGCCTCGCCGAAGGGCGTCGCCCTGCGCTACGAGGTGCCCGGCACCCTGCGCGGCTCCCTGGAGGCCAAGAACGTGTCGGTCGACGCGGGTGACCTGGACGGGGACGGCCTGAGCGAACTGGTCATGAGCGGCCGGGGCAGCGGGAGCGGCGGCGGGGCCGGCGACGTGCGGGTCTTCCGGGGACGCGAGGACGGCGTCGACCCCAACGCCTCGGCGCTCGTGGTGCCCTCGGCGAAGGGCACCACCCAGGTCCTCCAGGTCGCCGACTTCGACGGCGACGAACGGGACGACCTGGTGCTGCGCACGTACCGCGGCGACAGCCACGACACCGTCGGCGTCTACCCGGGCGTGACGATCGACCTGGTCTTCCGCACGCCGCGGATCACCTTCTCCACCGAGGAGTTCCTGTCGCCGGGCGAGAGCTGATGGCGCGGCCGACGGCCGGGGGCGGGGGCGGGGGTTCCACGGTGAACGCACGCTCCAGGGCCCTCGCGCTGTGCTGCGCGGCGGTGCTGCTCGCCGGGTGCGGCGCGTCCGGCGGCGAGAAGGATAAGGACACCGGTGCCCTGGAGTACGGGCGTCCGGACGTGGGCAAGGCGGCCGCGTCGCCCGCGCCCGGCGACTTCAACGGCGACGGGTACGACGACTACGCGCGCGTGCTCGACGCGCAGGACAAGCGCCGGGTCCCCGCCTCGCTGATCGTCCTCTACGGCTCCGCCAAGGGTCTGCTCACCGGGTCGCCCGCCCGTCTGACGGGCCGCGGCGGCGACGAGTTCTTCACCCCGCCGCACCGCGCCGACCTGGACGGCGACGGCTTCACCGACCTGGTGGCCGCGCGCGGCGAGTCCGACGACTGGCAGACCTTCGTGATGTTCGGCGGTCCGCGCGGTCTGTCCGCCCCGCGCCCCCTCGCGGTGGCGCCGGAGACCCGCGTCCTGGCCACCGGGGACTTCGACGGCGACGGCGCGGCCGACCTCCTCGACGGCGGGCGCGGCGGCTCGGGGGACACCAGCGCGACGGGCGTGCCCGACCCCGCCGCCGTGCTGCACGGCCCGTTCACCCGCGCGGGCAGGCCCGCCCGCACCACCCCCGTCGACCTCGGCCAGCACGGCTACATCAGCCCCTACGACGCCCTGGTCGGGGACGTCGACGGCGACCGGCGCACGGACGCGCTCCTCCTCTACGGCTTCGACGCCGAGCAGGACGACTCGGCGCCCGAGGACCTGACGGCGGTCGCCCACTTCCGGGGCGATCCGGCGAAGGGCCTCGTGGCGGGTCCCGAGGTGCCGTCCGAGGTGTACGCGTCGATGTCCGGCACCGACGGCCTGCGGGGCGGCACCGTCGCCGACGTGGACGGCGACGGCGTCGCGGATCTCGTCGGCTCCTCGCAGGTCACCAACGGCCGCGCGGCGAGCGGCGACAACCCCGGCAAGGTGACGGTCACCCCCGGCGCGCGGGCCGGACTCGGCGCGGGCCGCCCGGCCACCGGTCTGCGGCTCCCCGGACGGCACGGGGCGCTGTGGGGCGAGGCGCCGCTCGTCGGCGACGTCGACGGCGACGAGCGGCCCGACCTGGTCGTCAGCGACCCGCGGCCGAAGGCGCGGGCCGGGGGCGAGATCACCCTGCTGCCCGGCGGCGACACGGGCCCCGAGCCGCACCGCGCCCAGTTCGTGAGCCCCTTGACCGAGGGGCTGCCGAGCAGGAACGGGCGCCCCGACACCTGGTCCGGGTTCGTCGCCGACGCCCTGCTCGACGTCGACGGGGACGGCCGCGACGACGTCGTCGTCCACGCGGACGAGTGGGAGAGCGGCGAGCACCGCACCGAGAAGCGCAAGTACTACGGCGGGGAGGGCCGGGCGAAGACGCACGCGGGGTTCCTCGTCCTCCGCGGCTCCGAGAAGGGTCTGGATCCGGGGCGGGTGCAGTACTTCACGGCGGGCGAGGTGCGGGGCGGCACCACGTTCACGTACAAGTAGGCGGACAACGGGAGCAACAGACGCGTACCGGCAGCGGGGAGGGAAGGGCCGCAGGCGACCGCGTAAGGCCCACAACTTCGGGCCAAACAGGGCTAATTGGTGCACGGCCCGCGTACACCGGCCCGTCACCCCGTCACCCCCGAAGCGCAACCCTCTGTACGCCTCACGCGTCACACACCCCGGAAGCCATACCCAGAGGCTCACCGAGAGACCGCGGCCGACCGCGGTCCACCAGGGCCCTGTCCCCCACATCCGGGAGCTCCACGTGCGCGTAAGAAACCTGGCCGTCACCGTCGGCGTCGCGGCCCTCGCCGCCGCCGGTCTGACGCTGCCCCTGGCCGGTTCGGCGAGTGCCGCCTCCACCCTGAAGGACGACTTCAACGGCGACGGCTACCGTGACCTCGCGGTCGGCTCGCCCTCGTCCAACTCCGTGACGGTCACCTTCGGTTCGGCGGGTGGCGTCTCACAGAGCCGCGCCGTCACCGTCACCCAGAACACCTCCGGCGTGCCCGGAGTCACCGAGGCCGGCGACGAGTTCGGCGAGAACGTCACCACCGGCGACGTGAACCGCGACGGGTTCGCCGACCTCATCGTCGGCGCCCCCGGCGAGCAGGTCGAGGGCAAGCCGTCCGGCTCCGTCACGATCGTCTACGGCGGCAAGAAGCCCTTCACCACCGGCGGCCGCGCCCTGAACTCCCCGGCCGACACCTCGGGCCGCTACGGCGAGGCCACCGTGTGGACCGACTTCGACGGGGACGGCGCGGAGCAGCTCGTCGTGATCAGCGGCGACAACTGGTACTACTACTCCGGCGCCGGCGAGAACGGCGGGGTGTGGGGCCTGGAGGTCGACTTCCTGCCCGAGGGCGTCAAGCTGGACGGCATGGTCGCCGGCCACTTCAAGCACAAGAACGACATCAGCCTCGTCCTGTCGGGCGAACGAGCGGACGGCGGCGCCTACACCGCCCACATGAACGGCGGCGCCGGCGACTACGGCTACCTGGCCGAGGTCCTCGGCGAGGGCGACGACCCGACGGCGACGCGCGACGCGATCACCGCCGGTGACGTCGACGGCGACGGCTACACCGACCTGATCACCGGCAACGCCCGTGACACGGCGGGCGGCAAGGGCGGTTCGGTCACCGTGCGGCGCGGCGGCGACCGCGCGTTCGGCGCCCCGGTGTCGTACAGCCAGGACAGCGCGGGCGTCCCCGGCGCCGGCGAGAGCGGCGACGGCTTCGGCGGCTCCGTCTCCGCGGGCGACGTGACCGGCGACGGTCTCGCGGACCTCGCGGTGGGCGCGCCCGGCGAGACCGTCGACGGTGTCGCCGGAGCGGGCAGCGTCACGGTCCTCACGTCGTCGGCCGGAACGTTCACTTCGGGCCGGGCCTGGCACCAGGAGACCGCGGGCGTGCCCGGCGTCGCCGAGGAGAACGACCACTTCGGCACGTCCGTCCGCCTCAAGGACATCAACAAGAACGGCAAGGCGGACCTGGCGACCGGCGCGAGCGGCGAGGACATCGGCACGACGCGGGACGTCGGCGCGGTGTGGGTCCTGCGCGGCACGGCGACGGGCCTGACCTCGTCGTACGCGGCCTCGTTCAACGGCTCGGACTTCGGGGTCGGCGGGACGGGCGCGGACTTCGGCCGCACGCTCCGCTGACCACCGGCCGACAGCCACCGGCCGCCATCTCCGCAGGTGGCGGCAGCTAACAGACACAGCACCACAGTTGGGGGAACCCTCATGTCCACTCACATCCGCAAGCCCGCGCGCAACAAGGTCCTCGCGGCCACCGCGCTCTGCGCCGTCACCGCGCTCGGCGTCACCGGTCTGACGGCGGGCGGCGCGTCCGCCGCACCTGCCGCGCCCTCGAAGCTGCGCGCCGACTACAACGGCGACGGCTACGTGGACCTCGCGGTCGGCGTCCCCGGCGCGACCGTCGACGGCAAGGCCAAGGCCGGTTACGTCAACGTCGTCTGGGGCGGCGCCGACGGCCTCGGCAAGCACGGCTCCGCCACCGTCAGCCAGGCCACCGCCGGGGTGCCCGGCACCGTCGAGGCGGGCGACGGCTTCGGCACCGCCGTCGCCTCGGACGACATGAACGGCGACGGCTACAGCGACCTGGTCGTCGGGACGCCCGGCGAGGACAGCGGCGACAACCTGGCCGCGGGCACCATCGCCGTCGTGTGGGGCTCCGCGAGCGGCTTCAAGGGCGGCTTCACCGCCGCCAACGGCGACCTCGGCGGCAGCGCCTACGGCCGGCTGATCGCCACCGGCGACTTCGACAAGGACGGCGTCAAGGACATCTCCTTCACGGCCAGTTCCGACGAGCGCAACGCGGTCAAGGTGCGGCGCGGCCCCTTCACCCCGGGCTCGCCCGCCACCGTGTCCCAGGTCAAGAGCTGGCACTTCGGCCAGGGCCCGACCGCCCTCGCCACCGGTGACTTCGACGGCGACGGCCGCGACGACATCGCCGTGTCGCACAACGCCATGGAGGACACCGGCACGGAGATCCTGAACAAGGCGTCCGGTACGTGGAAGACGACGTGGGAGACGTCGGACTACACCCCGTCCGGCCTGGTCACCGGCGACTTCGACGGCGACGGCACGGCGGACCTCGCCATCGGCGACGTACGGCCGAACCCGGAGACCGAGCGGACGAACTGCGCGGAACGCCTCGGCGGCGCGATCCTCACCGTCTTCAACAAGAAGGGCGGCGCGCTCGGCGACGGCGGCCTCTCCTGCACCACGCAGGACTCGCCCGAGGTCGGCGACACCGCGGAGGCCGCGGACAACTTCGGCGCGCACCTCGCCGCGGGCAACCTCGACGGGACGGGCGGCGACGAGCTGATCGCCGGGGCCGACACGGAGGCCGTCGGCACGGCGAAGGACGCGGGCACGTACTGGAGCCTCACGTCGACCGGCGCGGGCAAGCCCTTCGTCGGCCCCGCCACCAGCCAGGACTCCGCGGGCGTCGCGGGCACGGCCGAGGCGGACGACCGCTTCGGCGCGGCCGTGGCGACCGGCGACTACAACGGTGACGGCCGCGCGGACGCCGCGGTGGGCGCGCCCGGCGAGGACGCGTCGAAGGGCGGCGTCTGGTACGCCCCGAGCGCGCGGAGCGGCGGCCCCAGCCCGGCGGTCACGTCGGTGACGCCCGGCAAGCTCGGTCTCGTGGGGGCGCGGTCGTACGGGGAGGTCATCGGGAAGTAGGTCCGGCCCGGCCGTCCGTCCGCCCGTCGGGCACCGTCCTGAGCACCGGCTCCGCCGAGTTGCCCCTCAAGCGCCGGACAGGCTGAGAAGGGGCGGGCTGAAGAACTTCAGCCCGCCCCTTCCTCACGCCATCCCTTCGCAGACAATCCCCACCCCACCCACACCCTCCAACTCCCCCTCCCCGTACAACCCTTGTGCCCCATCACAGGTCTCCTCTTCGCCGATCGCGGCGTGACGCCAGGGCCAACACCCGGTGAACGCGCCCGTTCCCGGCACACTCGACCGCGCATGCCCCAGGAGACCCGCATGGCCACGTACAAGCGCACCTCCACCGCACGCTCCGGACGCGGCCGCCTCGCCGCGGCGACCGCCGTCACCGTCGCGCTGACCGGTGGGCTGCTCGCCGGTACGGCCGCCCACGCCGCGCCCGCCGGACCGCTGCCCTCGCACGAGGCGGACTTCAACGGCGACGGCGTCGCGGACCTCGCCACCACCGCGCCCGGCGCCACCGTCGCCGGCCAGGGCGCGGCGGGCCAGGTCACCGTCACGTACGGCGGAAGCACCCTGCGCCACAAGACCTTCAGCCAGAACAGCGCGGGCGTCCCCGGCACCGCGGAGGCGGGCGACACGTTCGGCTACGACACCGCATACGGCGACTTCGACCGCGACGGCTACGACGACCTCGCCGTCGGCGCGCCCGGCGAGGACGTCGGCAGCGACAAAGACGGCGGCACCGCCCAGATCCTGTGGGGCTCCGCGAGCGGACTCTCCGGCGGTACGACGGTGCAGGACCCGCGCCCGACCGGGCACGACTACTTCGGCGGGCCCATCGAGGCCGGCGACTTCGACGGCGACGGCGCCACGGACCTGGCCATCGGCGCCCGCTCCGGCGCGGCCACCATCGATGTCCTGGACGGCAGGATCTCCCGCGCCCACGGCACCGGCAGCAGCCGTTACACGGTCAAGCCCGCCATCATCAGCGGCGAGGACGCGGGCCCCTTCAACCTGCACTCCGGCGACGTGAACGGCGACGGCCGGGACGACCTCGTCGTCGACGGCTACTCCACGGCCGACGAGTACAACGCCAACCTGTGGCTGCCCGGCACCGCGTCCGGGCTCAAGACCTCGGGCCAGCAGCGGCTGCCCGGCGGCCTCATCACCGACATCGGCGACACCGACGGCGACGGGTACGGCGACGTCATCATCGGTCTCGAATGGGACGACGGCATCGACGGCGCCCACAAGGGCGGCTCGGTGCACGTCGTGCACGGCGCCGCGAACGGCCCGTACGGCGACACGCAGGTCATCACGCAGGACAGCGCGGGCGTGCCGGGCTCGGGCGAGAAGGGCGACTCGTTCGGCAACGAGCTCGACCTCGGCGACATCAACGGCGACGGCCACCTCGACCTGGTCGTGGGCTCCGCGGGCGAGGACCTCGACGGGTACCAGGACGCGGGCGCGGTCACCGTCGTCTACGGCAAGGCCGACGGCTCCGGCCTGACCACGAGCGGCGCGGTCCTGCTCAGCCAGAACACCCCCGGCGTGCCCAACTCCAACGAGAAGCACGACTTCTTCGGCTCGGACGTGCACGTCGACGACCTCAACGGCGACGGCCGCGGCGACGTCATGGTAGGCGCGTACGGCGAGAACGGCCAGAACGGCGCCGTCTACCCCCTGACCAGCAAGGCGAACGGCTCCCTCACGGGCACGTCCGGCATCTACACCTCGACGGTCGGCATCTCCGCCACGGGCACCCCGCGCTTCGGCGCGAACTTCGCGGACTGACGCGGCAGCCCGGACCGCCTCCCCACCACAGACCAGGAGCTCCCGTGCACACACGCACCCTCGCCCTCGCCGCCGCCACCGTCCTGACCGCCACCGGCCTCGCCCTCCCCCTCGCCACCGGCACCGCGGCCGCCGCGGCACCGCCCCCGGCGGCGCAGGTGAAGAGCGACTTCGACGGCGACGGGTACGCGGACCTCGCCGTCGGCGTGCCCGGCGCCACCGTCGACGGCAAGGCGAAGGCCGGGTACGTGAGCGTCGTCTTCGGTGGGGAGGACGGCCCGAGCCCGCACGACGTACGGCGCATCACCCAGGCCACCGTCGAGGTCCCCGGCACCCCGGAGGCCGGTGACCGCTTCGGCGGCGCGCTCACCACCGCGTACATCGACGACGACGAGTTCGCCGACCTCGTCATCGGCGCCCCCGGCGAGGACATCGACGCCAGGACGGACGCGGGTTCCGTCACCGTGCTGTACGGCACCGGCGACGGCTTCGCCCTGGCCAACACCGCGGCCCGCGGCGCGAAGTCCGGCGACGCGTACGGAAACGCCCTGGCAGCCGCCGACTTCACCGGCGACACCGACGTCGACCTCGCGATCGGCGGCAAGGACCAGGTCGTCTTCAACGGCAACCCGTTCACCGCCGACACCCGGCCCCTCATGGGCCGGCCGATGGGCGGCCGCGCCCCCGTCATGACGACCGGCGACTACGACTCCGACGGCCACCCCGAGCTCGCCGTCGCCTACTACAAGCAGAGCCTCGGCTACACCCAGTCCCACGTCCAGCTCTACCGCTACGACAGGGACAACGAGTTCGAGGGCGACTTCGGCCTGACCTGGAGCAGCGACAACAGCGCCGCGAACGCGCTCGCCACCGGCGACTTCAACGGCGACGGCCACGACGACCTCGCCCTCGGCAACTGCCGCGAGATCGCCGACGAGAACATCGACGACCCCTGCGGGCCCGAGGAGATCGCCAAGGGCGGCGGCATCCACATCCACTACGGGGACGGCGGCGGTCTCGTGTGGCAGGGCCAGACCCTCAACCAGGACACCCCGGGGGTCCCGGGCGTCGCCGAAAAGGGTGACGACTTCGGCAACGCCCTCGCCGTCGCGGACATCGACGGCGACGGCAAGGACGACCTGATCGCGGGCGCCCCCGGCGAAGCCATCGGCAGCGCCGCCCGCGCGGGCGCCGTCACCGTCCTCAAGGGCGGAGCGAAGGGCATCCTCAAGGCGGACGGCTCGGCGACCGGCGCGGTCGCGTACCAGCAGGACTCGCCGAACATCCCGGGTGCCGCCGAGGCGGGCGACACGTTCGGCGCGGCCCTGGACACCGCCGACCACAACGGCGACGGCCGCCCGGACCTCTCGGCCGCCGCACCCGGCGAGAACGCGTCGGCGGGCGGCGTCTGGAACCTCCCCTCCGTCACGGCGGGCGGCACGGTCCTCACCCCGAACTCCCTGGGCCTGCCCGCCTCTTCGGTCCCGCTCGCATACGGAGCGGTGCTCGCCCGCTGACGCGCACCCGTACTCCGCGCACGCCCCGCACGCCCCCGCCGCACCCCACTCCGCCCCGCATATCCCCCGCCCCGCGGGTGCCCCCGGCCCTCCCGCGACCACCCGCCGACCTGTGGCAAACCCTTCAGGGTCCCCCTAGGGGTTGTCACAGGTCGGCAGCAAAGCCCTTCTCCTCCCGAGGAGGGACGACCCCACCCCCGAAGACCAGGTACGTTCGATTCGTGGCTGGATTCAGGATCGGACGCGGCCGGGACAACCGCGCCCCGCAACCGCAACAACAACCGCGGCAGCAGCCGTACGGACAGCAGGCCCCGCAGGGCCGCCCGTACGGCTACCCACCCGCGCCGTCGAACCCGCAGCAGCAGTACGGCGGGGGCGGCCCGCAGTACGGCGGCGGTGCCCCGCACGGCGGGCAGCAGCACGGCGGGCACCCGCAGGGCGGCCGGCAGTACGGCGGTGGCGGTCAGCAGTGGCCGCAGGCCGGCGGCGGTCAGCACGGCGAGCCCGAGTACTTCGGCGGCCCCGACGGACACGGTCAGGGGCAGGGCCAGGGCGGCTACGACCCGTACGCGGCCAACAACCCCGGCAGCACCCAGGCCTTCTCCATCGGCGAGGACCCCTACACCCAGGGCGACACCTACCGCGCCGGCCAGGCGAGCGCCCCGCCCGTGGGCCCCCGCCTGCACTGGAAGGACCTGCTGCGCGGCATCGTGCTGCGCCCCGCCCCCACCTTCCTGCAGATGCGGGACTACGCGATGTGGGGCCCCGCCCTCGTCGTCACGTTCCTCTACGGCGCGCTCGCGATCTTCGGATTCGACGAGGCCCGCGACGACGCGATCAACGCGACGCTGTCGTCGGCGGTCCCCTACGTCCTCACCACCGGCGTCGCGATCACCATCAGCGCCTTCATCCTGGGCGTGGTCACGCACACCCTCGCCCGCCAGCTCGGCGGCGACGGCGCGTGGCAGCCGACGGTCGGCCTCTCCATGCTGATCATGTCGATGACGGACGCGCCGCGCGTGATCGTCGCGATGTTCCTGGGCGGCGGCAACGCCTTCGTCCAGCTGCTCGGCTGGGCGACCTGGATCGCGGCGGGCACGCTGCTCACGCTGATGGTCAGCAGGTCCCACGACCTGCCGTGGCCGAAGGCGCTGGGGGCGTCGGCGATCCAGCTGCTGGCGATCCTGTCGATCATCAAGCTGGGCACGTTCTAGCGCTCTGACGTCCTGACGCTCTGACGACCTGACGTACCGGCACGAGAAGGGCCCCGGCGAGACTGCGAACCAGTCTCGCCGGGGCCCTTCTCTACGTCCGTCCTCCGTCCGGTAACGACCGTCCGGGTACCCGATCCGCGCTCAGGCGTCGAGGACCTGCCCCGCCCGCTTCACGACCGGCGGCTCGACGCTCCACGGGAAGTTGATCCACTCGTCCGTGCGCTTCCACACGTACTCGCACTTCACGAGGGAGTGCGACTTCTCATAGATCACGGCGGACCGCACCTCGGCCACGTGGCTGAGGCAGAAGTCGTGCACGAGCTTCAACGTCTTCCCGGTGTCGGCGACATCGTCGGCGATGAGCACCTTCTTGTCGGTGAAGTCGATGACGTTGGGGACGGGCGCGAGCATGACGGGCATCTCCAGGGTCGTGCCGACCCCGGTGTAGAACTCCACGTTCACGAGGTGGATGTTCTTGCAGTCGAGCGCGTACGCGAGCCCGCCCGCGACGAAGACGCCACCGCGGGCGATGGAGATGATCACGTCGGGCCGGTACCCGTCGTCGGCGATCGTCTGCGCGAGCTCTCGCACAGCGCCGCCGAACTTCTCGTACGTAAGGTTCTCGCGCACGTCACTCATGCTGGATGTCACACCTGGGTCCGATGGAAATTGAGGAAGGAACGGGAGGCGGTGGGCCCGCGCTGTCCCTGGTAACGCGACCCGTACCGCTCCGACCCGTAGGGCTCCTCGGCGGACGAGGTGAGCCGGAACAGACACAGCTGCCCGATCTT
Source organism: Streptomyces sp. NPDC040622 (assembly GCF_055593965.1). NCBI lineage: Bacteria > Bacillati > Actinomycetota > Actinomycetes > Kitasatosporales > Streptomycetaceae > Streptomyces > Streptomyces sp. NPDC040622. Next base: position 359,636 of record NZ_JBVIXD010000003.1, read on the forward strand.
CATGCCCGGCCAGAGCTTGATCGGCAGCGTCGCGAGGTTCGAGAGCTCCAGGGTCACGTGCCCCGAGAAGCCGGGGTCGATGAACCCGGCGGTGGAGTGCGTGACGAGCCCGAGGCGCCCGAGGCTCGACTTCCCCTCCAGCCGGCTCGCGAGGTCGTCGGGCAGGCTGACGACCTCGTACGTCGACGCGAGCACGAACTCACCCGGGTGCAGGATGAACGGCTCGTCGCCCTCGGGCTCCACGAGCCGCGTCAGGTCGGCCTGCTCGCAGGAGGGGTCGATGTGTGGGTAGCGGTGATTCTCGAACACCCGGAAGTAGCGGTCCAGCCGCACGTCGATGCTCGAGGGCTGCACCATGGATTCGTCGTACGGGTCGATCCGTACGCGTCCGGAGTCGATCTCGGCCCGGATGTCCTTGTCTGAGAGAAGCACGCACCGAGGATACGCAGAGCGCGCGGGCCCTCCCCAATCGGACAGGTTCCCGCGCGCCCGGATGCCCCGTGCTCGCTCCCGCTTCCGCTTCGACTCCGGCTTCCGCTTCCGCTCCGGTTCCGCTTCGGTGCCGCTCCGGCTTCCGCTTCGACTCCGGCTTCCGCGTCTCGCCCTACCGCCGCTGCAAGGTCACCGGCACGGCGTGCCGGAGCCGGGCACAGCGCGGACAGCGGATGAGCCGGCCAGGACCGAGGCGGTCCGCCTGCTGCATCGGGAACGAAGCGGTGCTGAACACGTGCCCTTCGGCACATCGGACGACGGTGCGCTCCATCAAGTCTTCGAGTCCCTTCCCCAAGTCGTGGGTGAGCTGTCGTAGGTGAGCTCGTACGCGCCCGTACGCGCACGTACCCACACGTTCCTCGCTCGTCTCCGAGCCGACGACGAAAGCCCACATTACGGTACGAAAGGGACGCCTCTCCAGGCGGCACGACCACAATCCACGGTACGCCCCAACTCCCTCCCCCCGCACCGGCCATCCACCTCCCGGACAGCGCGAAGGCCCCGAGGCGAGAGCGCCTGGGGCCCGGGATGAGGTAGAGTGTGCGACGTTACGACCCCGCTTCATGCGGCGTCTTTCGCGGGTGTAGTTTAGTGGTAGAACATCAGCTTCCCAAGCTGAGAGTGCGAGTTCGATTCTCGTCACCCGCTCCACAGTTCTCAGCAGTTGAGGCCCAGGTCAGAGACCTGGGCCTTTGTGTTGTGCGCGTGGTCGGCGCTCAGGGCCTTCGGCTCGTGCCGGCTCCGTGGCACGAGCCGGGTCGTGTGGCATCGCGTCCGCGAGTCGGGCGGCGCGAAGTGCCCGTCTAATGCGTGTGGCCGGCTCGCAGTCCCGCTCCGCCTGGCAGGTTCCGCACTCGTACAGGTGCGAGATCAGGAGTTGATACGTGGCCCATCCCGCGACCGGGATCATGACGCCCCCGCGGCCGACCGTGCGAGGCCCAGGCCGACCAGTGCGGCTACGGACGGGAGGGCGCACAGGTCGCCGGGCTGATGCGGGAGGCTCACCCAATGAGGCCCGGGCGGAGCGGTGCGGTGGACGGCCGGGATGCCCAGATAGGTGCCCGGACCCAGGAACGCGGCTTCGTCGTCGTACGGCCACGTCAGTCGGTCGGCGCCGTTGACCAGCGCGTAGTACTGGCCGCCGGAGACATTGCGGAACAGGGGGCCGCTCAGCATCGCCGCGAGCGAGACGTCCACGGGCGACGGTGAATCCGTGCCGAGGGCCGCGTGCACGAGGGAGCCCGGGAGCCGCACCGCGCAGAAGCGCGGGCCGCACGGGAGCAGTGCGACGCCCCGTTCCGCCCACTCGCGCCGGGCCTGAGCCGGGCCCGGCCGAGCGCGCGCGAGCCAGTCGGAGATCGCTCCGTCTGTCTGGTGGAGGTGGAGATGGAGGTTCACGGGTCTTCCCCTGCCTTCAGCACCGATCAGGTCCACGACCAGGATGGCGACGGGCAAGGGGGTCAACTGTCACTCCGCGGTGACACCCGACGTCACGTGCGCTCAATGACCGAGCCAGGCGGAGAGGTGTCCCAGGGCATCAGGGGTACGACGCTGCTGGCGCACCAGTCCTTCGACGGTCGCACGGGCACCGGGGTGGTACCGCGTCTGCTGCGGAGCCAACTCGCGGGCCTTCGCGAGAGAGGCGAGGGCCGCTTCGTTGCGGCCCGTCTCCATCTCCGAGCGCCCCCGGTCGATCCACACGTGGGCGCGGCGCGACGCGGGCCACGACGGAGGCAGCTCGATCTCCTCGGCCTTCGCCACGGCTTCTCCGTGCCGCCCCATCTCGGTGAGCGCGGAGAGCTCGTGCGCGACGCAGTTCGTCGGGCCGAACGACAGCCAGTGGACGTGTCCCATTTCCCCAACCCTCCCGGCTATCTCCTTCGCCTCGCCCAGGTGGGTCCGCACGATGCCTTCGTCACGAGCACGCGCGGCGATGACGGCCGCGCCCAGGTGCAACTGCCCGGCCACAGCGAGGCTCTCGGGAGTCTCGTCGGCCTGGGAAAGCAGCTGGTGACCGGCGTTCACCAGGCGCAGCCCGATGGTGTGCTCGCCCTCGCGGTGGTAGACGAGCCCTCGCATGTACTGGCGTACGGCGGAGAGGACGGGGTCGGAGGCGCGCTGCGCGGCCCAGTCCATACGGTCCAGAGCGATGGTGGACAGGTCGTAGAAGCCGAGCTTGATGGTGACGTCGTGAGCGGTGCGGTAGGCGGAACCGAGCGCCGCCCACAGGTCGGTCGAAGGCATGCGGTGCGCGGCCGTGGTCAGTTCGGCGATCAGCCGGGGCAGGGAACGGGCGGCTGCGTGGAGGTGTGTGGCCCGCACCTGCCGACAGAGGGCGGCGGCAGCCTCCACCAGGTGAGGTGTCTCCCTCACGGCTGTCTCGGGGTCGGCGCCGAGGTCGTACAGGTCGAGCGACTCGCGAATGGGCCTGATCAGCTCGGCGAGGCGGTCCTGCTGGAGCTCGGTCATGTACGGCTGCCCGGTCAGCGCCGCGACATCGATCCGCAGCGCCCGCGCGCAGGCCGCGATGAAGTCCGGGCTCGCCGCCTTGTGCCCGCTCTCCACCTGGTGCAGGAGGCTGTACGAGTAGCCGGCCTTCATGGCCAGGCCCCGCTGTGTGTACCCGGCGAGCTTCCGCTGGTGAGAGATGCGGGCGCCGGGGTGGTTGTCTCCGGGCATGGCTGGGGCTCCGCTCCTGGGGCGACATCTGGAACGGTACCCACGGGGAGCTCCGCCGACCGGGTTCCTTCACTGATCCGCCTGATCCGGGGGGAGTTGCGTGCGGTTCGGCCCCGGGGTGGGATGAAGGACATGACCTCGAGTTCACGGAACGCGCCGAGTGCGCGGACGACACGAACCCTGTACCTGTTCGCGTCGGCGGCTCCGCCGGCCTTCGACGTCGCGGACGTCGCCGAAAAGGCGCGGCTCGATGGTTGGGACGTGTGCCTGGGCCTCACGCCCACCGCGGCGCGCTGGCTCGACGCCGAACTCGACGGGCTGGAAGCGCTGACCGGGCATCCGGTCCGCAGCGAGTACAAGCTGCCCGGCGAACCCGACGTCTGGCCACCGGCGGACGCACTCCTCTTCGCCCCGGCGACGTTCAATTCCCTCAACTCCTGGGCGCTGGGCCTCACATCGACATTCGTCGTGGGCGTCGCCGCCGAGGCCATCGGCAAGGGCATCCCCACGGTGACGGTGCCGTGCGTGAACGCCGCGTACGCCCGACACCGCCAACTCGACCGCAGCGTGGCGGAACTGCGCGAGCAGGCAGTGACGGTGCTGTACGGGGAGGACGGTTTCACGCCCAACCCCGCGGGGTCGGGGGCGCCGAAGGAGTACCCGTGGGATGTCGCGCTGGCGACGGTGGCGCGGGTCGCCGCGGGCGGGGGTGCTGGACGGTAGCGGGACGCTGTCGCCCACGTGGAGGCCTGGGCGCGCGCCATCGTCCGGAACCCACAGCCAAGCCCGAGCCTGCAGCACTCGGAGTGCGTTACAACTTTCTCTACCGGTTCAAGGGCCCGCGCACAGCGCGGGCTGGCCCCTTGGGCCGGGCCCTCACGCCTTCGGCGCAGGGCCCGGCCCAGTGGCCGCAAGCAAGTATCGGCCCGACGGTAGAGCCCTTGATGAACAAGGCCCCGGTCAAGGACATGCCTCCGGCGGGGGCGCGGCCGGCTCCGGGATGGACAGGGCGCCGCTCGCGCGTGCCGGCCGAATGGGGCGTGCGTGGGGAGCTCCCATCCCGTCTGCCATCGACCCAGGCAGAGCCGAGCAGACGCGGCCCATGGCGTCCAGGTCGTTCGTACAGTGGCGCGCTCCACCTGGACGCCATGAACCACGCCCGCTCCACGGTGTGTGGGTCGACGGCAGACGGGATGGGAGCTGAGGTGAGTGGTGGGTAACGGATAGTGGGAAAGCTCGGCGCGTAGGAGGGAAGCACGAGCCAGCCTTCAAAGACTCAAGCGAACTAAGACCACCGCTTGATGATCTTCGCTGGACTTTCCGGGGCCGCCCACACCTGGATACGAAGCTTCTCAGTGGTCTCGATGCTCTTGCTGGAGTCGACGTCGGCCTGAGCTGCCCGAGCCAAGTTGCTCTGGGACACGCGGACGCGGTTCCAGCCTGCCGGGACGTCAAATGTAGCCGCCTCGGGCGCGTAGTCCGTGCAGCCCAGAACCATCAGGCGCCCCAACGACACATCGAGGCTGGCCTCAACAACGTGATCGAATGCAGAGCTGTCGTCCCTAGGCTCCTCGGGCAGAACGACAACGGTGACGGACACGTTGACATTGACCACCGTGCCGATGCCCAGCGCATCCGGTGCAACCGCGAGGTGATCGGCAACGGCCTGGTCCGTCCACGCGTCGCTCAGGTCGCCGTCCGAATCCGCATCGGATACGTGTATCTGGAAGTAGTCGGCGAAGAGGGTGAGCTCTGTCGTTGTCGTCATGACGGCACAGTGCCATGCAGCACTGACTGCCCGTGCCCCCTCCGTGCCCGATAGACCGGGAACTCACGGGGAACCACGGTCACCAACGGGCAGCGAGCGCGACGAAGGCCCCCGACCAATGTTCCTGGTCAGAGGCCTTCAACCTGCGCGGTGGGTGTGGGATTTGAACCCACGGTGGCTCGCACCACGACGGTTTTCAAGATCGATCTATTGGGTGATCTTCGTTGATTTTCGGCCATGTTATTGAGCTGCCGCCGCCGCTAACTACAGCTAACTACGCCTAACTAAGGCTAACTAAGGCTCAGAAACTGAGCCCTTGATCTGCGTGGATGAAAGAAGTGCTAGCGGTCTCAGATCTCCCCTGAAGTGCTGTGCAGCCAGATTTGGCGTGGCTCATAAGTACATTGCGTCGCAATGTACAAGAGCGTCGTTGGGTGCCCGATTGCGTGGCCTGTTGGTGTCGCAGCAGAGCACCTCATCCGTCGAGGCGCGGCACCATATCCGGAAACATCAAAGGCCCATCACAAGCTCCGACCTGGAAGAAAGGGCTCTGTGATGGGCCATGAACCCGGAGGTTCAGTCATGAGTGTGCCCCTTCCGCCCAGGGACCTGTCAATCCGCTATCGGCAACCTTGGATCATCGTGATCATCTTCGTTCTCATGATCTGGAGCCCAGTCGCCGAAACAGTCCGTTCGTACGTGGACGCAGCAGCCTTCGTAGCGCTCGCCTCTGCCGGATGCCATACAGCAGCGAAGTACAGCAACCGCAGTAAGCGGGAGCGACCCTCCGCGGCTCTCTAAGGCTCAGTCGCGACCGGGGCAACGTCTCTGACCTCGCTGCATAGAGCTACGGATCAGAAGGTCATAGGGCAGATGCACCGACACGCTACTGTGCCGGTGCTCGCTCTTGAGGGGGACTGATGACCGATCGATCTTGGCAACTCTTGCAGGCGAACAACCTGCTCGGAACTCTCACGCTCGACGAGATCGACCAGCCGTGGTTTCGCTGCCACTTCACCGGGACGTCGGCCTGGGAAGGCGTTCGCCCCATCCTTGAGGAGTGGACCCACTCAATAGAGGCAGAGCAGCCTGACCCTCCAAGGGTCGAGCGAGCCATGGGAGCGGTGGATGCTCTAGGGCTGTCATTGGTGCCTGCCGACGGCAGCGAATCGATCGACGACTTCCTCATCCACGTAAGGGGCACTCAGGCCAGCTTCCGCTACTAGTTGCTCGTATGGCTCGGCTGAGACCAACAGTTGATCGTGCCAGACGCGTGCCAGGTTGGGCGGGGAACCACGGGGAATCGCGGACATCCAGGAGACACCCGTCAGGCCCTCGCAGGCCGTTACCCCGCAGGTCCGATGGACAGCTGGCCCTGGATCACCCGAGCTTCCCAAGCTGAGAGTGCGAGTTCGACTCTCGTCACCCGCTCTTGATTTCAGCCCCAGGTCATCGGCCTGGGGCTTGTTCGTTGTCTGGACCTGCCGGGGGCGACGTGCCCTCTGCGTACCTTGAGCCGCACCACCTGCCAGACCAGAAGGGCGACACAGTCGCCGGTGGCGCGCACGCCGACGGGCCGGCTCGAATCACGAGACGCGCTTCAATGTGGCCTGGGACACTCGTGGCCTCTGCGGAGTGAAACCGCGAGTGCGAAGCGGGGGTTGAGCAGCAGCTTGGCGTCATCGGCGAAGCACGCGCGCGGCCACGGTGCGCGGTAGCGCCACCACCGCTCAAGCACCGGGTCGATTTGCGAGCACTCGACCCAGGGTGGATCGTCAGGCCGTGCGTCTTCTGGTCCCGCTCTTGGCGGGAGCGGTGCGCCTCCGCCAAGACCACGAGAGGCAGGACAGCGATGGGCACGCCTCGGGGGGCGATGGATGCCTGTTCCTCGGCCCACCACTCAGCCTCGCCCTGGGCGCCGTGACGGTGGGGGAGCAGGTAGGTGACGACCTCGTGGTGCGCTTCGCGGTTCCACGGGGCTTGAGTCTCACCTTCTGCCACCCCAGCCGTCAGCCGAATGCCCCAGTCGTGGCGCCATCAGGCCGCGCCCGACGATGTGCCGAGTTGTCTGAACCACTTTGACCGAGATCGGCATGGGCTCCGGTGCTACGGTCGCCCGCATGACGCCCTCGGCACCCTCGGCGCGCGCCGTTGACTTGCGAGTTGAACCGGTCGACAACGTTCTCGATCACGTAGAGCGATCCCTTCAAGTCGAGTTGGACCGGGACACGGTGGTACGCAAACGCCGTTCGGTCGGGGCGCGGACGGACCGGCGGACGTGGATCCGTATTGAAAGGCGCGGGCTCGACAAGATCGGCGTGCAGGGCTGGAACGGCACCGAGTGCGCCGCGCGTCTGAAAGGCATTGCGCAGCCCACCTGGCAGGGATGTGTGGTCTGGGGGGATGCGGACGAGCCCGTGATGTGGCGAGCCGACGAGACCGAGCTCTTGCCGAGCGCGCCCATCGGCAACGCGATCCTCAGCGAGGACCCGGATCTGGAGGACGCATGGTGGCAGGCGTTCAACAGCTCCCTGGACACGCTTGCCACCCAGGACACGAGGCGCGTCGCCACCCCCGACACCACCACTATCACGCAGGCTCTCGTCACCGAGGCGGTCCGCAGCGTCTCCCCCAGCGACGGCTTCGATACGACCGTCGAGCGGTGGGTGCCAGCCCACGCGGACCTGAACTGGGCCAATATGACGGCGCCGACGTTCTCCCTCTTCGACTGGGAGGACTGGGGCAACGCGCCACAGGGCCTGGATTCCGCCTCGCTGTGGGGGAGCTCTCTTGCCGTCCCCGCTCTGGCCGATCGCGTACGGCACGAACGGCGCCACGACTTCGAGAGCCGGGACGGCAAGCTGATGACGCTCTTCGCGTGCTCGAAGATCCTCGGACCGGACGCGCACCCGCAGGACCCCCGGCTGGAGCCCGCGCGCCGCATGGCAGAGCAGATCATCGCGGAGCTTCAGGCGGGCTGACCACACGATCGGGCACGGATGAGGTCTCGGTACTCGCGGACGGCACGCTCATCAACCTGGCTGGTCAGGGCGCACATCAGTTGGCCCAGGTGAGCGCGCTCGTCCGTGCCCACGGCCATGGTGCTGACCTGCGGAAGGCAGTACGCCGCTCGAAAGGCCGCCTGCTCGCGGGACAGCTGGCCGTCGCCCTTGAGGAAGACACCCGGGTTGATCCTGTCCCACACCGGGGCGCGGGTACTGCCCCCGAAGGGGCTCATCCCCCAGATCCTGTCGCTGCCGAGACCCCATGCCGCGGCGACCGCATCCGCAGCATCGAGAGTCCTGGTCCCGACCAGCAAGCCGGCGCGCACCATGAGGACCGACGGCTGCGGCAGGGCCATGTCGACCAGGTCCACCAGTGGCGCCGGGTCCCAGGACGCGACACCCCAGGCACCGCACAGTCCCTTCGTCGCTGCGATGTCGAGCGCGGCGCACGCCTGGGCGAGTGCGTATCGGTTGTGGGACGCGGTGCCTTCGAGAGAGTGTTCCGGATTGTGCAGGAAGACCAGGTCCGGCTCTCGCCCAAGATCCTTGACCGCCTGCTCCACGGCTCCCTGCAACCGCGACGGGTCGAGGGAGTGCTCCACCCTGTCCGGCCCTGGGAGATAACCCACCTTGGTGGAGAGCCTGAACTTCGGCAGCAGATCTCCAGCCACCCGCGCGAGAACCTCGTGCGACCGAAAGCCGAGGTAGTTGGAGCTGGTGTCGAGCGCGGTGACGCCGAGGTCCAGCGCGCCGGTCAGGAGACGGCGTTCGTGACGAGACCGATGTAACCCGAGGACAACTCGGGGGTCAGCGTCGCGCATATCTCCTCCTTCACCAAGATCTCGGCGGCCTCCACCACCTCGGCACCCACCACGGCAGCCGCCTCGTCGAGCGGGACCGGCCTGCCGCTCAGCAGCAGGCGCAGGGCGGGCAGGGCCTTGGCCGCGAGGGTGAGCTTCTTGCCCGAGACCAGGACGTCGACGGTGTCGCCGTTCTCCTGGATCTGGGGGCGGAAGCGTGTGGTGCACACCGCGGTCTCCAGCGGCCCGAGGATGTCCAGGTAGGGCACATGACGGGGCAGGGTCGTCTGCTGCTCGTAGGCCGCCAGGAAGTCAGCGGGCGCACGTTCGCCGATCAGTTGGACGGCGGCCTCGGCCAGGGCTTGGCTGCTGGCGCCGGGGCCGCGGTCCAGGTCCTGCCGGAAGACCTCTCGCTCTCGGCACCAGTCGGCCAGCCATCCCATCCAACTCGTCCCCGTGCGCTGGGTGATCCCGAACGTCACATGGAGGCTCTTGCCCGAGCCGCTGCCGGTGCGGGTGGCCTGGTGCCAGTGACCCCGGGGAATGTGCATGATGTCGCCGGTCCGCATGACGCCGGACCACACGATCTCCTCGCTCGGGGTGGTGTTGGGGTCGGCGTCCCGGTAGAGGGGAACCGCGCGGGAGGTCCCGCGTACCTCCCACTCCTTCTCGCCCGCGAGCTGAACGATCACCACATCGTGGTCATCCCAGTGCAGCGGGAAGCCGGCGGCGTCGTTCGTCGTCAGGTAGGCGTTGACCTGCACTCGCTCGTGGGACCACCACTGCAGCGCCCGGCAGGCGACCTCCATGGTCGGGTCGAAGACGTTGAGCTGGTCGAGGATGAGCGTGGCGCCTTCCCCCAACAGCCCTCCCAGGCTCCGCATGTTGACCGTGGGGATGCTCTGGCCACGAGGGCTAACGACGTCGGTGTAGTAGATGGCCGGGTGGACTTCCACGCCCTTCTGGAAGCACCGGAACTGCGGACGGTTCAGGCTCCTGCGCATCGCGATGTCGAGCAGGCGGTTCGGGGTCAGGATGCGGGCGGCGAGGGCGGGGGCATCCATGTTTCCCCGCGCGAATCCCTTGCCGAGTCCGCCGGGGCCATCCCACCCGAGCGCCCCCTCTATGGCATTGATCAACTGGTGTTCCATTGCTGCCTCCTCATGAGTTCGACCATGTGGTGCAGGTGCGGCGGGGGCGAGCGAAAAGCGCCGTACTCGCCCCTGCCGCCTGGTGCTATGCGACGTCGGTCAAGTTGCCGTCACCGCCGGGCCACGGGGCGTCTCCGGAACTCCCCTGGTTGTCGGACCGGAGGCTGTCGTACCGGTCGTGGACAGCGGTCAGCTCTTCCACCGCCACCAGAAGGCCGCTCCGGGTAGGGGGCGGTGCTGTGGTCTCTGCCATCTCGTGCTCCTTCCTGTTCGATTCCCTCGCCAGGGCTCCGACGAGAGTTCAAGAGCCGCCCTCCACGTCCGTGGGAGATATGGATGCCGTGGGGGCGGCAGTCAGGGGGCAGCCTGAAGCCGGGTGCGGCGTGTCATGCACAGTCAGTTGCCGACAACTCCGTTCCGGGCCGGGTCGATCTGGACGTCTCGGTGTGGCGCTGTTCCGGCAGCCGCCAGGACCAAGGGATGGGTCACAGGTCCGGACTCACGCCGTGAACGGAATCGAAGAACCCGCGGGCAACGGCGGCCCGCCGGTTGGGCGGAAGAGGCTCCGGGATTCCGATCGCCGCCTAGGAAGTCGTACGCCCTCAACGGCCTTGTCCAGTCCCACCCCCGACGGGGGATCGAGCCGCCGTACTGGGTGGCCGCGCAGGAGCGGTGCCTTCTCACAGGATCCGGTGCGACCGGCCTTGGGGGCGGCGGCGCCCGGCCGCAGAGCGAGTTCTAGAGGGGGCCTTCTCGCTCCCTGCGCGCCTTGATCAGGGCACGATGCAGCCCGTCAGCAGGGTTCAGCGAGCGGGGCCTGGCCGGCAGCCGGTACCAGTGCAATCCCGGACCGGCGATGCGGTCCGCCTGCGGGACCACCACGTGACAGGTCACCCCCAGCGCAACGGTCCCCGGCTCCTCCCACCGCGCCGCGGTGCCGACCGACATCAGGAAGTACATCCGTGGCTCCCGGCCACCACTGTCGAGAATGACCGGCCCAACAGGCAGTTCCTGCTCCTCGATGAGCGCCACGGCCCGGCGCCCTACGCACTCAGGCGCGCGGACGGCATCCCACCACGTACCGGCGGGGCACAACTCCGGCTCGCTGCCGATGGGCATCCACCTCGGCAGCCGCGCGGACGGAATCGCATCGGACATAGGAAAGGCCCCCTCACAACTGGGTGTGAGAGGACCATTCCACTCGCAAGGCCGGTGCGCGCGGACAAACTGTCCGCACCCGAATCACGTCAACTGGCTTTGTTCCTCGGCACGTTGTGCTACGCAGCGCCCGCCCAGGAGCCGAACGCGGACAGTTCGGCAGACGGGTGCGTATCCATACGCAGCAGAGATCCGACCGTTTCACGCACAGATGGGTGGAATCGGGTGTGATTGGGGGCGATCTTCCTCGCCTGCTTCAGCTCGGCGAAGGCGCCGCCACGGTCGCCTTCGGCCAGGCGCGCGGAGGCGACGTCGATGTGGTGGTGGCTGGATCGCTCGCCGACCGTCGCGGCCGGCGGCACCCACTCGGCTCCACCCTGGCCCCATTCGGCAAGCCGGGCCAGAGCCTGCTCGCTGTCCCCGGTGTCGATCAGCGCGTGCACCGTGTGAATCTTGATGTTCGTCGGCCCGAAGCTCATCTCGTAGGCAAGGCTGTCCCGGTTGCCCCCCATCCGTGTGACCTGCTCGGCCTCCTGCAGGAACTCCTCGACTGCGTCGGGGTTGTTCTCCCTCGACTCGACCACCGCGAGCTTCAGCAACAGAGCTCCGTCGACCGCCAGTGCGTCGTGGGTGTACGAGTGCTCCGGCTGGAACCGCTCCAGCTCCCCGCGCAGCCCTTTGAGTTTGCGACGGGCCGACTCGGTCGCACCCTGGCGCAGCATCGCCCCCGCCACGAGGAATCCGGCCGTCACCTGCATGAGCGGATCACCACTTCGATCAGCGGCCCAACGCACCCGCTCCAAAGCCGTGTTGCCGAGATCGTGGTGCCCCATCTTGTGAGCCAGGCTGTTGACCGCGCGGTAGGCGCGGGCCAGGTGCCAGAACGCCTTCTGCTGTTCGTCCCCGCGCGCGCCAAAGGCCACATGGGTCAGTTCGGTGATCACTGCGGGCAGCAGCGGCCCCATGGGTACGTACCGAGCATCGCGCCGGAGAGCCGCAATCTGGTCCACCTCAGAGGCCAGGACCGGCAGCGTTCGCGGACGGGTCTCCAACTCGTCGGGAGCGTCGAAACACAGCAGGATGCGCCGCAACTCCGGTATGACGGCATGCACCCCTTCCTCGGCCTCCGGTTCCCCGTAGTAGGGCTGGCCGGTGAGCACCTCCGGGCCGAAGTGCAGTGCCCGCGCCAGAGCCAGTCTCAGACTCGGCGTCGCCTTCCGCGCGCCGGACTCCAACTTCTCTATCTGGCTGGGAGAAACCGCGACTCGCTGGGCGAGTTGCGCGGTGGACAGCCCCCGCGTCTTGCGCGCCACGCGGAGCCGGTGGCCCAACATCAAGCTCTCACCCACGTCGAGATCCCCTCGCTGATCGGAGCAACGTGGCCAGGGTACGGATGGTGAACGACGTCCAGAAGGGCCGTCGACAAGAGTTAACGGGCAGGCCGCCTCAGCACCCGGAGCGCGCCCCTGGGGGCCCGACAGTCAGGAGCACCACGTGGCCGGGACTGAGTACTGCTACAGCCCCAGGCGCTTAGGGCCAACACCCTGGTCCCCGCCGGCAACATGCTCGTCGTCAACGACGAGGGCGAACTCCTCCTGCAGTGCCGTCGCGACACCAGTCGGTGGGCCCTGCCCGGCGGGGCTCAGGTCACCGGCTTCCTCGGCGTCCACTCCAACCCCCAGCACATCGTCGTCTGCACCGATGGAGAGAACGGCCTCGGCGATTCCCCGCCACTGCTACGGATGGTGCCTGAAGAGTGCGCCGAGCGCGACGCGGAAGAGGCCCGAAGCCACCGATCGTCGTGCGCATGCTGACCGGCTAGCCGGTGCCAAGGCAACCGCCATAGCAGCCCCCCTCCGCGCCCAGGCTCGCCAGGACCCGCAGAGGCCTGGCCGCAGGCGACGTTCTCAAAGCTGTCTCTTCTCTCGAGCAATGATTTCGACTGCACTCACATGCCAGCCTGCCCCCAGGTGTTCATTGAGCTGTTGTACTGCCGCATGCCCGCCTAGCAGAATGACCCGATGCCGAAGAAGCGGATCTGAGGCTTCCTTCTCTGCCGCCTCGGGCCCTCTCCCGGTAATTCACAATGTTCTGCTCGGGTGACTCGGTGAGCCGGCAGAGCACCAGTCGGCGCCCTTGCCAAGATCTCGTTTCTCCTGAGCAACGATTCTGCCGTGCCGCCTCAAACTTGCCATCAGCACGGGCGGCACGACCCTTCAACAAGCCTACAATTGCGCACAGTTGATGGCGTGGACAGTCGTAGTGTCAGCGGGATGCGCGAGACTGCCTTGCGTGGAACTGTGGATACTAATCGGCGGGATCGTCGTCTGGACGCTCGTCGGCAGCGCGTGGGACATGACCCAGAGGACGCGACAGCGGACCGGCCGCCGGATAGCTGCTCCGGTCAGGAGCGCCCTCGCGGCAGTGAAGCGTCGACGGTTGCAGTGGGCGCGGGGCAGTTCGGGCAAGCTACTCAACCGGCTGCGGGAAATGACGCCAACGAGTGTGGTGGACCGGCTTCCGCAGGGATGGGGTCTCGTTCCTGGGTGGGTGGCACGGTGGTTCTACGCGACTCAGGCGGCCCTTCCTGTCCTCGTGGCGCTGCTCGGCTTCGTGCTGTTCATGGTGTGGAAGGCCGGGGAGTTAGGAACGTGGAGCAAGATGTCTCAGCCGCCTCCGCCTGACTCGGCAAAGGCCCCGACGGGACTTGATCCGTTGGGGGCGTTCATGAGCTGGGCGCACGGTGTGCCCGGACAGGTGCGCCATTGGGACGGCGCGAGCGATGTGTTCCATACGGTGCGTGGGCCGGTGATGGTCCTTTTCGTACTCGCCGTTGCTCTGGTGGTGCGCAGGGCGATTGTGGCCGCAAGGCAGGCAAAGAGCCCGGAGCAGCAACGCAGGGAGCGCGAAGCGCAGGACCGAATGCGGCACCGCAGCACCGGTGTTACCGGCGGGCCGCTTGCCTACCTGGAGTGCTGGCCGGTGGTGGCGTTGGTGATGTCCGCGTTGCAGTGCGCCGAGGCGCATCGCCAGCACCGCACTGCTCCACCGGGCAGCACGGTGGCCAGGGTGTCGATACGCACTGCAGAGCGGATCGTCTGGCGGGCGTACCGATCACGTAAGGGCAAGGCACGCCGTCACCACGAGCGGGTCATCAAGGAGCACTCCGAGCGGGTGGTCGCAGTCCTGCGAGAAGCGGAAGCCCGACAGGACGCAGAGCCTGAACAGGCGCTGGAGGACCTGATGGTCCTGCTGCTGACGATCGCTGAGCGCTACGCCGAGGGGCATGTGGGCCGGCTCTTGGACGACGCTCAGCTCGGCGAGGAGCGTGCGGCTCCGCGGGAGGGCCTGCGCTTTGTCGCCGTCGGGGTATCGGTCGTCGCGCTACTGGCGGGTGCTGCCGTTGCGGGCCTTCCCGACGCTGCGCTCGTCGCCCTGCTACCGGTGCTGGCCGTAGGGGCTGCGATCGTCCTCAACCGCGGAAAGGCGCCTACGCCCGGGCAGCTGACTGACCTGATCATTCCACGATAGATGTCAGCCACCCATTCGTATGCAGTGGTGCACTGCCTCTGATCGGCGACCATGTACCGGAACGCACTTTCGCTCATCTTCCCCGGGCTTAATTCACTGCAGATGGATTTTCAGAGCACACTCAAGGTCTGTATATGATCAATAGGTTGGGCCGCCCAAGGCCCTGGAAAGCTGGAAGGGCTCCCCCTGACGCTCTGGGGCACTTCCGGTGTTGCTCAGGCCCTGCTGACTCGCGGCACCAGAGAAGTGACCCCCCTGTTCTTCCCGGACGACGGGAGGGGCAGGGGTTTTCCCCAGTGAAGGTAACGACGTGTTCCACGCGATATTTCAGGGCAAGACTCAGTGGATTGCCCTCTTGGCATTCACTGCCACAGCGCTCGCTCTCGGCTCCTTCTTCTGGCTGAAGAAGCGGCGGCGGCCGGCTCTGATACCCAGCGCATTCGTCGCTTGTCTCGTCGTGGTCCTGGGCGTGACTCTCTTTCTGTCGGGCAGCGGTTCGGCAAGTCACGAGTGCACGATCAATCATCAGCTCGGGGAGCCCTTTCGTACCACTCAGGGCTTGCTGAACGGACTTATGACAGTCCCCCTCGGATTTCTCGGGCTGCTGGCCTCGCGGCGTCGGCTGCTCACCCTTGCCGGAGTGGTCGTCGGGCCCTGTCTGGTCGAACTGGCTCAGGCCTCGGTCGACGCGTTCTCCCGGCTGTGCGACAGCTCCGACGCGGAGATGAACATCCTCGGCGGCCTGGCCGGCATGGGCTTGGCCTGGTGGGTGGCACGTATGCGGGGGTTGGAACTGCGGTCCTACCGCGATGAACGCGTACCCGCCTTTGCCGTGGCCGCGGTTGGGGTCATCGGGGTGGCGGCGGCCATCCCCGGCACCGCATTCACCGCTGTCGACGCGACCAGCGTTCAGGCGGGGTCGGGGCGGCAGGCCGACGCCATGCGCGAGGCGCTCGACGAGGCCTTCGGCGACGGGTTCACGTCCGTCGGCGACAGCAAGCTTCAGTACGCGCCCTCGCTGGGGGCGAGCGGGCGCGGGAGCCTGCACTTCTCCGACGACAAGGTCGACGCGGAGATGTCGTGGCCGTCGAAGCTGTCGTTCACCGCCTCACTGGAGTACGGCGACACCCCCACCGACCGTTCCTTCCCCATCGACGGTCGGGAGCATCCCCACCTCGATCGCGACGGAGCGAAGAAGCTGGCCGCTCGGTACGCGCGGGCCCACTACCCGTGGGTGAAGGAGGCGACCCATGTGACCGCGGTGCCCGTCGCGGACGGCAAGCTCGGGTGGCTCGTCTCGTGGCGGGCCGTCGAGAACCGGGTGCTGATGCCGGCCATGCTCGATGTGCAGCTCAACACGGTGGGCCGCATCAGCCAGTTGAACGTGTCGCGGGGGCCCTCAAGCTTCGACGACCTGCCGTCGGTCGAGGTCGGCCGCAGTCGGGCGGTCGACAAGGTCAGGAAGTCCGTGAGCCACCCGGAGGCGCTCGACTTCCGTGCGAACGTCCTCAAAGCGGCTCGCCGCGACGGCCGGTGGAACCCGGAGTACATCGTTCAGGTCGTCGTGAAGGGCGCAGAGGACGGCGACTCGACGGACTACTTCGTGGACGCGCACACGGGCCGACTGCACGAGGACTCCCCGGAGTGACGGCTCCTGGCCCGTCAGCCGCAGCAGCCGCGGCAAGCGTCCCCGTCGGCCTCGGTGTCGGGCGTCGCCGCGGGCGCCGTCGACATCGCGCAGCAGCCCTTGCCGCGCCAGGCGTCGCGGCCTTCCTTTGTGGCGATCCCGGCGATGACGAGGGCGGCGATCGGGTCGGCCCAGGACCAGCCGAGGGTGGCGTTGAGGACCAGGCCCGCCAGGAGCACGGCCGAGAGGTAGGTGCACAGGAGGGTCTGCTTGGAGTCGGCGACGGCGGAGGCCGAACCGAGTTCGCGGCCCGCCTTGCGTTGGGCCGCCGACAGGAACGGCATGATCGCCAGGGAGAGGGCCGCGAGCACGATCCCGGGTACGGAGCGTTCGGCCTCGCCCGTGCCCGCCAGGGCGCGTACCGCATCGGCGGTGACGTAGACGGCGAGCGCGCAGAACGAGACCGCGATGATCCGCAACGTGGTCTTCTCGCGTGCCTCGCGCACGGCGTGCTCGCGGGCGGAGAACTGCCAGGCGACCGCGGCGGCGGAGGACACCTCGATCACCGAATCCAGGCCGAAGCCGATCAGCGCCGTGGACGACGCCGCGGTGCCGGCCGCGATGGCGATGACCGCCTCGACGACGTTGTACGTGATCGTCGCCGCCACCAGCAGGCGTATCCGGCGGGTGAGCGCCTCCCTGCGGGCCGGTGAGGGGCCCAGGAACACCGCCGTCATCAGCAGCAGCCCTTCGACTCGGCGTCCGGACACGTGCGATCCGTTTCCACGGCCACGACGGCGGTGCGCAGGGCGTCGATGGCGTGCCCGAGACGTTCGTCGGCGAGTTCGTAGCGGGTGCGGCGTCCGTCGGGCACCGTCACGACCAGGCCGCAGTCCCGCAGGCACGCCAGGTGGTTGGAGAGGCGGGTACGGGAGATGCCGAGCGCGTCGGCGAGATCGGCGGGGTAGGCCGGGGCCTGTTGGAGGGCCAGCAGGATGCGACAGCGGATCGGGTCGGCGAGTGCGCGGCCGAACCGGGCCAGCACCTCGATGTCGGGGGCAACGGTGAGCACGTCGCGAGAGTACAGGGGATGCTGAATTCAGGGAAGATTGAACTGTTGTGTGCGCGCCCCGCGTCTGGCTGTCCGCGGTTCCGGGCGGGTGCGTGACGTGACGTGACGTGACTTCAGCGACTGGTTCTGTCGACCGGCCTCCGCCTCCCGGCCGGCCCCGACGGCGAGGTCACCCTGGACCCCGTCGGTCGGCACCGGCGAGCAGTGACCCGGCGCGCGCTTCGCCCCTCGTAGCGCCATGAGGAGCCCCACGCCCCCACGCCCCCACGCCCTCCCCAGCACTCGGCCCCGCCCACCGCTCGACCCGCCGGAAGACATTCCTTGGCGCCGTTCAAGGCTCGGGGCGCATGCTGGTGGGAGGAGGGCGTGGGGGTCTCGTGGAGCCTTCGGGGAGGGCGCGTGCCGCCGCTCGCCCGAGGCGTCGTATGGGACGCAGCGCCGAGGCGTCGTACGGGGCTCTGCGCCTGCGCGCCGTACGGGGCTCTGCGCCTGCGCGCCGTGCGGGACCGAGCGTACGAGGGAGAGGGGCGAGCATGATTCGAGCGAGCCTGACCAGCGAGGCCGTGCCTCCCGAGGAACGGTTCGACTGGTGGTACGGGCTGAAGTCCGCGTCGCCGATCTCGACGACGCTCCGCAGCGACTTCACCGAGGACTTTCCCGTGGCGATCGACCACGTGGACCTGGGCGCGACGACGGTCACCACCATGGCGTACCCGTCCGCCGAAGTGCGGCGCACCGCCCGGCACATCCGCCGGGGCGACCCCGACAGCCTGCAGGTCTCCCTCACCCTCCAAGGGCTGAGCGGCTTCGAGCAGGGCGGGCGGAACGTGCGGTTCGGGGCGGGCAACCTGCTCATGTACGACTCGTCGTCGCCCTTCGAGGGGTGGATGAGGCGGGCGGACGAGAGCGGCGAACCCACCCGCTCCATCGTCGCCACGCTGCCCAGGAGCCTGCTGCCGTTCCCGCCCGAGCGCCTCGCCACCCTCGTCGCCCGGCCGCTCTCCGCGCAGGAGGGCTTCGGGGGGCTGCTCGCCCACTTCATGCGGCAAGTCGTCGACGACGTGGGGCAGTTCGGGGACACGAGCGCCGCCACGGATCGGGTCGACCGCACCCTCGTCGACCTCGTGGGGCAGCTGGCCGCCCAACACCTCGACCGGGAGCGCGAGTTGCCGCCCGAGAGCTGCAGGCGCACCCTGCTGCTCCAGGTGCGGAGCCACATCCGGCGCCATCTGCGCGACCCCGCGCTGAACCCGGACAGCATCGCCGCCGCGCACCACATCTCCACCCGCTACCTGCACCGGCTCTTCCAGGACCAGGGCCTCACCGTCTCCTCCTGGATCCGGCAGCTGCGCCTGGAGCGCTGCCGGCGTGCGCTGGCCAGCCCGGCGCTCGCCACCGTGCCCGTCGGGGCCGTCGCGGCCCGCTGGGGCTTCACCCAGCCCGCCGTCTTCACCCGCGCCTTCCGCGCCGCGTACGGGCTCACGCCCAGCGAAGTGCGCATGCGGGCGCTCGCGGGCAACAGCAGTGCGCTGGGGGTCAACGGGTGTGCGCTGGAGGTCAAGGACGTCGGGTGAGGTACGCGGAAGACTTCTGTGCGGCGGCGGGATCGGGGGTCGCCGCCGGTGTCCGCCGCTATGCCCCGTGAGAAGCGGGGGAGGGCGTAGGGGCGCGCACGCCGGATAGGGCGGTGTGCCGGGCGTGGAGATCCGGGCCCGGCACGCCACCCGGGGCCCGCAGGCGTTGGAGGGGGCGCCCGTGCGGTTGCTCCGCGGTCCGGTCCGGGCCGGTTCAGACCGCTCCGGACCAGGCCGGTCGAGCCCGCCTCGCACCAGCCGGTCCAGCCTTTCCCGAACCGTGCCGGTCCAGCCCGCCCCGGGACCAGCCGGTCGAGCCCGCCTCCGACCAGGCCGGTCAAGCCCGCCCCGGACCAGGCCCTTCAAACCCCTCCCGACCAGACCGGTCGAGGCCGCCTCCTCACACCAGCCGATCCAGCCCGCCCCGGGACCAGCCGGTCGAACCCGCCCCCGACCAGACCGGTCAACCCCGCCCCGAACCAGGCCCCTCAGCCCCCTCCCGACCAGGCCGGTCGAGGCCGCCTCCTCACACCAGCCGATCCAGCCCGCCCCGGGACCAGCCGGTCCAGCCCCTCCCGACCAGGCCGGTCAAGCACGCCCCGGACCAGGCCCCTCAGCCCCCTCCCGACCAGACCGGTCAAGCACGCCCCGACCCAGCCGGTCCAGCCGCCCCCGCCGCCCCCGACGGCAAGCCCGCCGGCGCCACGGCCGACCCCACCACGGCCGGCCCCGCCAGGGCACGGACACCGACCCGGGCGACGCGAGAGCCGACCCGGCCAGTACCTGCGACGAGCCCTCCTGCGTGCACGCGCCCGCCCCACCCCTCGCACGGCCGCTTCGCGCCTCACCCCGTGAGGGCGGCCACGATAGGCTCGGCGCGTGACGGCTGACCAGTACTCCCAGGGCCCGCCCGCCATCGTCGCTGTCGCGTCGTCCGCGGGCGGTGTCCAGGGGCTGATCACCCTGCTCGGGGCGCTGGGGCCGGAGATCGCCGTTCCGGTGCTGGTCGTCCAGCATCTCGACCCGCGGCACCGGACCGTGCTCGCCGAGGTCCTCTCCCGCCGGACCGCCCTGCCGGTGAAGCTCGCGGGCTCCGGGGAGGCCGCCGTGCCCGGCACCGTGTACATCGCTCCTCCCGACCGGCACCTGCTCGTGGGCGCCGACGGTGTCCTGACGCTGACCGAGAGCGAGGCCGTCCATTTCGTACGGCCCTCCGCCGACCTCCTCTTCCAGTCGGTCGCCGATGCTTACGGGCCACGCGCGATCGTCTGCGTGATCACCGGTACCGGTGTGGACGGCGCGACGGGCGCGAAGGCCGTGAAGGCGCGGGGCGGGACGGTGATCGCGCAGGATCCGCGGAGTGCGGAGTTCCCCGGGATGCCACAAGCCGCGGTGGACTCGGGAGCGGTCGATTTCGTGCTACCTCTTGAGGAGATCGCGGAGTTCGTCCGCGGACTTGTCGAAGCCAAGAGGCAGTGATGGCCGAACCTCAGAATGCTGAATCCAATGCGTCCGACGAGGCATTGGAGGAACTGCTGGTCTTCATCAGGGAGGCCCGCGGCTTCGATTTCACGGGGTACAAGCGTTCCACCCTGGGGCGGCGCATCCACAAGCGGATGTCCGACGTGGGGATCACCTCGTACGCGGACTACCAGGATCTCCTGGAGACCAGCGCGGAGGAATTCGGCGCGCTCTTCAACACGATCCTGATCAACGTCACCTCCTTCTTCCGGGACCCGGACGCCTGGACGTTCCTCCAGCGCGAGGTCGTCCCCGAGCTGCTCGCGGACATCCCTTCCGACCAGGAGGTCCGGGTGTGGAGCGCCGGGTGTTCCAGCGGTGAGGAGGCGTACTCCCTGGCGATCATGTTCGCGGAGGCGCTGGGCCTGGAGGAGTGCCTGCGGCGCGTCAAGATCTACGCCACGGACGTCGACGAGGAGGCGCTGCGCGAGGCCCGGTCGGGGCTGTATCCGACGAAGTCGCTCGAACCGCTCAGCCCGGAGCTGCGGGAGAAGTACTTCGAGCAGAACGGCGCGCAGTTCAGCTTCCGGCCGGATCTGCGACGGCGGGTGATCTTCGGGCGGCACGACATCACGCGGGACGCCCCGATCTCCCGGCTCGATCTGCTGATCTGCCGGAACACGCTGATGTACTTCAACGTCGAGGCCCAGACGCAGATCGTCGACCGTTTCCACTTCGCTCTGCGCCAGGGCGGTTTCCTCTTCCTCGGCAAGGCCGAGATGCTGCTGAACGACGCCGAGCGGTTCGAGGTGGCCGACATGCGGCAGCGGATCTTCCGGCGCCGCAGCGGTGAGGCGGGGCTGCCCTACCAGCCGGCTCCCCTGAAGATCCGAACGGGCACGGGCGTGGAACTGCACTCGGTCGCACGCACCCGTCAGCTGCGTGACCTGGTCCTGGACGCGGGGCCGACCCCGTCCATCGCGATCGACGGCGACGGCGTGGTCGTGGTGATCAACAGCCAGGCCAGGGTCCAGTTCGGGCTGACCCCGGGCGACATCGGACGTCCGTTCCAGGACCTGGAGATCTCCTACCGGCCGCTCGAACTGCGCTCCCTGATCGACCAGTCCACGCACGAGCGCAGGACGCTGCGGGTCAACAGGGTCGAGCGACGGGTGGGCGAGGAGATCCAGTACGTCGACATCCTCATCCAGCCGCTCACCGGGCCCAGCGGCCTGCACGTCGCCACGACGATCTCCTTCACCGACGTCACCGTGTCCACGCAGCTCAAGGCCGAGGTCAAGCGCGTACGCGAAGACCTGGAGACGGCGTACGAGGAGCTCCAGTCCACGAACGAGGAGCTGGAGACCACCAACGAGGAACTCCAGTCCAGCATCGAGGAGCTGGAGACCACCAACGAGGAACTCCAGTCGACCAACGAAGAGTTGGAGACGACGAACGAGGAACTCCAGTCCGGCAACGAGGAACTGGAGACCATGAATGACGAAATGCGCATCCGCAGCGAGGAGTTGGACGAGACCAGGGCGTTCCTGGAGGCCGTGCTCACCAGCATCGCGGCGGGCGTGGTCGTCCTCGACAGCAACCTGAAGGTCAAGAGCTGGAACCGGGGCGCCGTCGACCTGTGGGGGCTGCGCCCGGACGAGGTCCTCGACGAGCACTTCTTCGGCCTCGACTTCGGGCTGCCCACCGACGTCCTGCAGCCCGTGGTGCGGGAGTGCCTGAAGTCCCGCAAGCGGTCGGGCCCCGTCGGCGTCGAGGCGCTGAGCCGCATCGGCAGGCCCATCACGTGCGACGTGTTCTGCTCTCCGTTCGACGGGCACAACGGAGGAGTGGTCCTGATGATGGAGGAAAGCCGAAGCGACCCCTGCGAATGATGCCTGGACGTACCCTTCAGACATGAACCCGCAGGGGCAGGATGAGGCCCTCGGTCTGGCCGCGGTGGCCCAACGCCGTGCTGCCCAAGCGCTCGCGCGCGCGGAGCGGGCCGAGGCGGCCGCCGAGCGACACGAGCGCCTGGCAGTCGAGCGAGGGCAGGACTTCCACGCCCAGATCGCGGCGACGCACCGCAGAACGGCCGCGTGCCACCGGTCCTCGGCCGGTCTGCAGGAAGCATTCGCCCGTCGTACGGCGGACTGGGCCAGAGGCCGGGGGGGCCAACCCCGTTTCATGACCGGCGTCGCCGAGGCCTGCGGGGTGGACAGCGCCGCGCTCACCCTCGTCGACGCCGGGCAGAACCAGCTCGCGGTGGCGGTGTCCGACGAGGCCTCGCGGGCCGCCCAGGACCTGGAGTACGTACTGGGCGAAGGGCCGTCACGGGACGCCGCGCGGGGGCGCAGGCCACTCCTCGTGTCGGGGCGGGCGATCGAGACGCGCTGGCCCGGCTACGGGCCCGCCCTCGCCTCGCTGGGCATCACGTCGGTGGCCGCCGTACCGCTGGAGACGCAGGGCAGTTGCATCGGGGCGCTCGCGGTCTTCGATTCGCTGCCGGGCCGCCCGGGACCCCACGGCCTGACCGAGACCGCCGCCGCCCTCACCCGCATCGTGCTCCTCGGCCCCGATGCCGACCCCGAGCTGTACGGCGGAACGGACCACCGGGAGACCGTGCAGCAGGCCGTGGGCATGCTCTCCGCCCGGCTCGGCTGTCGCATCGAGGACGCGCTGGCCCTCATCAAGGCCCGCGCCTTCGCCGAGGAGGTGTCCCCCGAGGTCATCGCCCGGCGCATTGTGAACGGAGACCTGAATCCGAGCTGAGGGGAAAGGCCGTATGACGCCCGAACAGCAGCTGGCCGACGTGTTCGTGGCCCTCGCCGGCAGCGCCACGGAAGGAGCACCGGACGTTCCCGGCACCCTCTCGGTGCTCGCGCACCGCAGCCCGTCCCTGCTCGGCGTCCCCGCCGCGTCCGTGGTCTTCGCACCCGGGGAGCGCGAGGGCGAAGAGACACAGGTGAGCGGCTCCGACCCCGAGGTCACCCGCCTGGAGCGGGACGCCGTGGTCTGGCGCGAGGGCCCCGGACACGACTGCCGCCACACCGACCCGCGCCCGTCCCAGGCGGCACTCGACAGCCTCCCCGCCAGGCAGCGCTGGCCGCACTACACCCGCCGGGCCGTCGGGCTCGGCTACGTCCGCGCGGTGGCCCTCCCGCTGCGCGGACCCACCCGGACCCGCGGCGCCCTCGTCCTGCTGTCCGCCCACCGGGGCGCGCTGGAACCGGGCACGCTGGCGCTCGGCCAGTCCATGGCGGACTTCACCGCCGTCACCCTGGAACGCGCGCGCGAGGCCCACCGGAGCCGGACGCTCACCGCCCAGCTGGAACTGGCCCTGAGCAGCCGCGTGATCATCGAGCAGGCCAAGGGGGTGCTCGCGACGCGCAAGGCGCTGTCCATGGACGGCGCGTTCGACGTCATGCGCAAGCATGCGCGGTCGCGGCGGCGGTCGTTGAACGAGGTGGCGCGGGAGGTGGTGGAGGGGCACGCCGATCCGGAACTCACGGATCCGGCGTCTTGACTCTCGCTCTGGCCGTAGTGGCTGTCGCGGCCGCAGTGGCCGCGGTGGCTGTCGCGGTCGGCCCGGTCGGCCCGGTCAGCCCCCGTCGGCCCCGTCGGCCCCGACGGCCCCGACGGCCCGGCCCTCCGGCGATTCTCCTGGTCATCCGCAGGTCGCGTCGCCCCCGCGCCATCAAGAAGGCATCCGTACGTCCCGTGCGGTTCACGTCGCCCTGGTGTGGTGGCTGCACCGTACACGGATGATCTTCCGAGGAGTTCCCATGGCCAGACCCCGCCCGTCCCGCACGTCCCGTCGTCGGCTGACCGTCACCGCCGCCTCCGTGGTCGCCGCCACCGCGGTGGCCGTGACCGTCACCGCGTCCGCCGGTGCGTCCGACACGAAGGACCAGGCCCGGCGGGCGATCCAGGGCGGCAAGGCGAAGAACGTCATCCTGCTCATCGGCGACGGCATGGGCGACTCCGAGATCACGCTCGCCCGCGACTACACGGTGGGCGCGAACGGCCGCCTGAACATGGACAAGTTCCCGCTGACCGGCGCCTACACGACGTACGCGGTGCACAAGGACGGCACGCCCGACTACGTCACCGACTCCGCCGCGAGCGGTTCCGGCTGGGCCACCGGCGTGAAGACCGTCAACGGCCGCATCTCGAAGACGCCGGGCAGCGACAAGGCCGTGCCGACGATCCTCGAACTCGCGCAGAAGAAGGGGTACGCGACCGGGTCGGTCACCACCGCCGAGCTCACCGACGCCACCCCCGCCGTCCTCGCCTCGCACGCCACCGACCGCAGCTGCCAGGGCCCGGCCGACATGGCCAAGTGCCCGACGGACACGATCGCCAAGGGCGGCCCCGGCTCCATCGCCGAGCAGAGCGTCAACCACAAGGTCGACGTCCTCCTCGGCGGCGGCAAGCAGCGGTTCGACCAGAAGGTCACCGACGGCAGGTACAAGGGCCTCACGGTGACCGAGCAGGCCAAGAAGCTCGGCTACCAAGTCGTCACCAACGACGGCGAGTTGAAGAAGGTCAAGTCGGTCAAGG
Organism: Streptomyces sp. NPDC040622; assembly: GCF_055593965.1. Classification (NCBI taxonomy): domain Bacteria; kingdom Bacillati; phylum Actinomycetota; class Actinomycetes; order Kitasatosporales; family Streptomycetaceae; genus Streptomyces; species Streptomyces sp. NPDC040622. The sequence goes on from NZ_JBVIXD010000003.1 coordinate 384,514, forward strand.
GCGGCAAGCCCGTGCTCGGTCTCTTCTCGCCCGGCAACGTGCCCGTCGAGTGGACCGGCAAGGCGGCGGCGAAGGGCGGCACCGACCCGCAGCGCTGCACCACGTCCAACCCCGGCCGCCCGGCCGGCACGCCCGCCCTCCAGGACCAGGCGAGCAAGGCCATCAAGCTCCTCGAGGCCAAGCAGAAGAGCGGCAAGATCAAGCAGGGATTCTTCCTGCAGATCGAGGGCGCCTCGATCGACAAGCAGGACCACGCGGCCGACCCGTGCGGCCAGATCGGCGAGACGGCCGCGTTCGACCGCGCGGTGAAGGTCGCCCGCGACTACGCGGCCAAGCACCCGGACACCCTGGTCGTCACGACCGCCGACCACGCGCACACCAGCCAGATCGTGCCGCTGGAGGCGCAGCCGCCCGGCCTGTCCTCGACGCTCGTCACCGACGAGGGCCAGCAGCTGAAGGTCAACTACTCGACGAACACGCCGGGTGCCTCGCAGGAGCACACCGGTACGCAGGTGCGGATCGCGGCGCAGGGGCCGCAGGCGTACCGGGTCCTCGGCGTCACCAACCAGACGGATCTCTTCTCGACGGTGCGTGAGGCGCTGCGGCTTCGCTGAGCCTCCGTACTCCGCCGTTTCCCACGCTCCCCGTGCCCGCGCGGGCGACTTGTCCCGGCCGCCTGCGCCGGGCGGTGCCCAGGGCCTAATCTGAGGCCCGGACAGAGCCGGGCACGGGGGCGGGGCATGGACGTCACGTTGATGAGCGGCGATTCCTCCGGCCCCGGAGCGGCGGGCGGTGGCGGTCTCGCGCCGCTGCGGAGGTGGATCGACGCGGATCCGGGTCTCGCGGGGGTACGCCGCACGGTCCACGGCCACGGTCCCGCCCGCGGTCCCGCCCGCGACGACGGACGCATGGGCGACGCCGTCGAGGTCATCAACCTCGTCGTGTCGAACTCCCTGGCCCTCGCATCCCTGCTGACCACCATCCTGAACTGGCGCGCCTCCCGTCCTTCGGCCCCGGAGATCCTGGTGGTCCTGGCCGACGGCCGGACGCTGACGGCCGACCGGGAGACCGTCGAACGCCTGCGGGACGAGGCGTCGGCCGCGGCCACCGGCACCTCGGACGACAGCGACGCCGAAAGCGACGGCGACACCCGATGACGACGGACCCGGCACCGCTGTCGGACCCGCGCAGATCCCAGGTCGTCCTCGTCGGCGTCCACACCTACGCCCACCAGAACGACCTGCCGTCCGTGGCCCGGAACGTGCGGACGCTCGCCGGCCTCTTCGGGGATCCGCGGATCTGGGGCGTCCCCGCCGCGCGGTGCACGCTGATCGAACAGCCCGCCGATCCCGTCGTCGTGCTCGACGCGCTGGAGGACGCCGCCGCGCTCGCCGAGGACACCCTGGTCTTCTACTACGCGGGCCACGGCGTGGTGGACCCGTACACCGAAGAGCTCTACCTCTCCCTGCCGGGATCGCGGCCAGCCCGGACGGACACCGCGCTGCGGTACGAGTACATCCGCAGGATCGTGGCCTCCAACTCCTTCCCCGCGCGCCGCAAGTTGATCGTCCTGGACTGCTGCTGGAGCGGGCGCGCGCTCATCGGGACCATGGGCGGCCGGTCCAGGATCGCCGACCAGGTCGTGGTGGAGGGCACCTGCCTGCTGACCGCGTCCTCGGAGACGGCGGAAGCGCTCGCGCCGCCCGACGAGCCGTACACCGCCTTCACCGGTGAACTGATCAACGTGGTGCGCGACGGCGTCGAGGGCGCCCCGGAATTCCTGGACATGGACGCGCTCTACGAAGAGGTACGCACCCGGCTCGTCGTCAAGTCCCGTCCCCTGCCGCAGCTGCGGAACCGCAACACGGCGGGCCGGATCAGCATCGCCCGCAACCGCGCGCACCTCTCCCTTTCGGCACCGCGCCTGGACGCCCCGCCCGGCACGCGCGCGGAGCTGGCCGACCTCATGCGCGCGGCGGAGGAGGCGAGCGCGGTGGGCCAGGAGGGCGACCCGGCGAGCGCGATGCGTGCCTACGCCGCGCTCGCCGCCGACTCCACCGCCCGTCTCGGCCCCGCGCACCCCTACACGCTGCGGCTGCGCCAGTGCTACGCCGACTGGACGGGGATCGCCGGGGACCCCCAGAGCGCGGAGCGGCTGTACGGAGTCATCGTGTACGACTGCGGCCGGCTGCTCGACGCGGAGCACCCGGTCACCGAGGCGGCGCAGCGGGGCGCCCGGCACTGGGCGAAGGCGGCGCGCACGTCACCGCGCGTCTGGCCGGACCGCGCGCCCCCGAGCGGCCGCCCCGAGGACTGGCCCGAACTGCCCCCGCTCCCCGTCTTCATGGCCGCCGAACTGCGCTCCACGTCCGCCGACCACAGCACCCACCTGCACATCTCGAATTCTTCCCCGCAGCCCCTGCGCCTGTACTGGCTCGACTACCAGGGCCAGGCCCAGCTCTACCGCGTCCTCAACCCTCGCGAGTCCTACGTACAGCAGACGTTCGTGAGCCACCCCTGGATCGCCGTGACCCCGACGGGCACGATCCGCGAGGCCTTCCTCCCCTCGGCCTCCCCGGCGCGGGTGATCCTGCGCTGAGAGGGCTGAGAGGGCTGAGAGGTCTGAGGGCGCGGCCCCCCTCACCATCACGCGGGCGTGGAACGGGGGTTCAGCCCTTCGCGATCTCGCGTACGTTTTCGAGGTCGCCGCAGCCCGACTTCAGCTGTCGGGTCCTCTCCCGCAGGAACGCCTCGCCCAGTTCCTCACGGCGGGGCATCGGGACGTTTTCGCGGGCTCCGTTGAGGATCGTGCGTTCCTCTTCGTCCGTGTGGTGGGCCACCGCCTCGACCAGGTTCTCCAGCTTCGTGTCCCAGGCGTCCGAGCCTGCTCCGGTGCCGGTCGTGGCCTCTTCCAGGAGGGCGAGGAGGGCCTTGTTGCCGTCGTCGTGTTCCTCTTCGCCGTGTTCCAGCTCTTCGTCGTCGATGTGCTTGAAGCGCTTGAGGGCGGGATAGACCTCGGACTCCTCCGCCAGCGCGTGGGCGATCAGCAGCGCGGCGAACTCCTCCAGCGCGGCCGTCCTGTCCGCCTCCACGCTGCGCATCTCCCGGAAGAGGTCCTCCATCCTGCGGTGGTCGGTGAGGATCAGCTCGACCACGTCGTGGGGGTGGTGGCCGTTCGGGTGTCCGGCCTGGGTCTCGGGCGTCATGTGCGTCGCCGTCCCTTCGTGCTTGGTGGGCAGGGCACTCGGTTACCCCCTCGCGCCGTCGGCGAACCGGGGACGGGGCCGCGTGGCGGTGCGGGTCTCGTGCGGGCGGGGGACTCGGCGCGGGCGCTGGCGTGTCCGGGGCCGGGGTGACCGACCCCTTCGTACCTTCGGGGCGTGACTGAATCCGCGCAGGGTGCGCCTCCCTCGTCCCCGTCCCCTCGGTCCGCGGTGGCCACCCGCCCCCCGTCGCGGTTCCGGCGTGCCGCGCTCGGCTGCGCGGCCGTCGTGACCGGGCTCGCGGGGCTCGCGCTGTCCGTGCCCGCCGCCTCCGCGACGGCCTCCGCCGTGCCGCCCGACCCGCAGCCCGTTCCGGCGACGCGCGGTGGCGTGCCCGTGCAGCTCCTCGCGCTCAACGACCTGCACGGCAACCTGGACCCCGTCGAGGGTCCCGCGGGGCGCGTGCGGCGCGGGAGCGGCGAACCGGTGCAGGCGGGCGGGCTGCCGCAGCTGGCCACGCTCGTGGGCAAGGCCCGTGCCGGGCAGACCAACTCGCTGACCGTGGCCGCCGGGGACATGATCGGCGGCAGCCCGCTCGTGTCCGCGCTCTTCCACGACGAGCCGACCGTCGCCGCCCTCGAACAGCTGAAGCTCGGCGTCAGCTCGGTCGGCAACCACGAGTTCGACGAAGGCCCGCGGGAGCTGAAGCGGATGGCCGAGGGCGGCTGTCACCCCGAGGACGGCTGCGCGCCCGGCGGCGGCTACGACGGCGCCGGCTTCCCGTATCTCGCCGCCAACGTGACCCGCAAGGGCGGCACCGAACCGCTGCTGCGGCCGTACGCCGTCAAGAAGCTGCCCGGCGGGAAGCGCATCGGGTTCATCGGCCTGGTCACCAAGAACGCGCCCGAGGCGATCAACGCCACGCAGATCCGCGACGTGGAGTTCCACGACGAGGTGCCCGTCGTCGAGCGCTACTCGAAGGAGCTGGCGAAGAAGGGCGTCGAGGCGCAGGTCCTCCTCATCCACGAGGGCGAGGCCACCAACGGGGTGGCCGGTGACGGCGACTGCGACGCCGACGGACCCGGCTCCGAGCTGCGCGGCCGCATCAAGGGCATCGCCGAGCGGACGCCGAGCGCGGTCGACCTCATCGTCAGCGGGCACTCGCACGACGCGTACGAGTGCACGGTCACCGACCCCGCGGGCCGGCCCCGTTCGGTGACGCAGGCCGACTCCTTCGGGCGTTCCTTCACCGATCTGCGCTTCCGGATGAGCGGCGACGGCGACATCATCCGCACCTCGGTGAAGGCGAAGAACCGTGTCGTGCCCGTCAGCACGCCCAAGCAGCGCGCGATGACCGAGCTCGTCGAGACCTGGCGCAAGCGCTCGGCGCAGGTCGCCGAGCGGACCGTCGGATACATCTCCGCCGACCTGCCGGGCCGCGGCTCGACGGAGCGGGAGACCCCGCTGGGCAGCCTGCTCACCGACGCGCAGACCGAGGCCACCCGCGGCGACGAGGCCGACCTCGCCCTCCTCAACCCGGGTGGCATGCGCGGCGACCTCGTGCACAAGGCCGACGGCGCCGTCACCTACGCCGACGCGTACCGCACGCAGCCCTTCGGGACCACGCTGCTGACGATGACGCTCACCGGCAAGCAGCTGATCGCCGTCCTGAAGGAGCAGTTCACCGGCGCCAACGCCGGCACTCCGCGCTTCCTGCAGCTCTCCTCGGCACTCTCGTACTCGGCCGACATGAGCCGTTCCGGCGGCGACCGGCTGCTCACGGACACCGTGAAGGTGAAGGGCGAGCGGGTGCGGGCCGACGCCGACAAGAAGTACCGCGTCACCGTGAACGACTTCCTCGCCAACGGGGGCAACGGCTTCACCACGTTCACGAAGGGCACGGACCGCGACGGCGGCGAGACGACCGACCTGGACGCGCTGGTCCAGTACCTGGAGAACAACTCCGCGCCGGACTCCCCCATCGCGCCGCCGGCTCCCGGCAGGATCACGTTCGTCAAGAAGTAGCGCGGCCGTACGGCGCTTGCGAACCGGCTACGAAGTCGCGAGGCGGGCCAGGGTGGCCGCCTCTTCGGTGCCCTGCGCCGCGCCGAAGACGTGGACCACCAGACCCGTCTCGCCGGGCGCGGCCGGCACGTGGAGCGTCTCGTAGTCCAGGGTGAGCACCCCGGCCTCCGCGTGCCGCAGCCGCTTGTGTCCGGCCGCGCACATCACCACCTCGCCGCTGTCCCAGATCCTCTTGAACTCGACGCTGCGGGACGTCAGTTCGCGGATCAGCGCGGTCAGCTCCGCGTCGTCCGGGTGGCGGCCCGCGGCCACCCGCAGCTGGCCCACCGCCTCCGCCGCCCGGTCCGCCCACTCCGGGTACACGTCGTGGGAGGCGGGGTCGAGGAAGAGGTAGCGGGCGTTGTTGCGGTCACGGCGGGGCGGGTCGGCGAGGCCGCCGATGAGCTCGGCGCCGAGCGCGTTCCAGGCGACCACGTCGAGACGGTGGTCCGTCGCGAAGGCGGGGAAGCCGGCGACCGCGTCCAGGATCTGCCGCAGCAGCGGGCTGACACGGGTGCTCGGCGCGGGGGCGCGCTCGGCGGCGGCCAGGGTCGCGAGGTGCCTGCGCTCCGCCGCGGCCAGGCCGAGCGCGTCGGCGAGGGCGCCGAGCACCTCGGCGGACGGCTGGGTGGCACGGCCCTGTTCGAGGCGTACGTAGTAGTCGACGCTGATCCCGGCGAGCTGGGCCAGCTCCTCGCGGCGCAGGCCGCGCACCCGTCGGCGGGTGCCGGCGTTGATGCCGACGCTCTCGGGGGCCACGCGGCCGCGGCGGGCGCGCAGGAACTCGCCGAGGGCGGCCTGGCCGGTGCCGGTGTTGGTGCCGGTGCCGGTGCTGGTGCCGGTGCCGCTCTCCGCGCCGGTGCTGGTGCTGGTGCCGCTCTCCGCGCCGGTGCCGGTGCTGGTGCTGGTCCCGGTCCCGCTGGCTGTGTTGCTGGCGTCCACGTCCATGCGGTCAAGTATCAGGTGGTCCTCGCAGTACCAGGAACGGTGTTCCTCCACCGAACAGAGTGCTGGCTGCCCGGCCGCGTACGGGAGACGTTGGCGGCATGAAGATTCTCGTCGTCAGCGCCCACCCCGAACCGCGCTCGCTCACCGCCTCCCTCGCCCGCTTCGCCGTCGACCACCTGCGGGCGGCGGGCCACGAGGTGCGGGTCTCCGACCTCTACGCGATGAAGTGGAAGGCGACGGTGGACGCCGACGACTTCCCGGACTTCTGCGCCGAGCCCGAGCGGCGGCTGCACGTCTTGGACGGCTCGCAGGAGGCCACGCTCGCTGGGCGGCTGTCCGCGGACGTCGTGGCCGAGCAGGAGAAGCTGCGCTGGGCCGACGCCGTGGTGCTGCAGTTCCCGCTGTGGTGGTTCTCGCCGCCCGCGATCGTCAAGGGCTGGATCGACCGCGTGTTCACCGCCGGGTTCGGTTACGGCCCCACGCTCCCCCCGCCGTACACCGAGAACGTCGGCGACCTCGCCGGGAAGCGCGCGCTCCTGTCGGTGACGGCCGGCGCCCGGGAGACGTCGTTCTCCGACCGGGGGATCCACGGCCGCATGGCGGACGTGCTGTACCCGCTGCAGCACGGCCTGTTCTGGTTCACCGGCGTCTCGCCGCTCGAACCGTTCGTCGTGTACGAGGCGAACGAACTGCCCGAGGAGCGGTTCGCGGCGGTGCGGGAGGCGTACGCGGCCCGGCTGGACGGCCTCTTCACCGACGCGCCGGTGCCGTTCCGCACGCTCGACGGGGGCGACTACGACCACGACATGCGGTTGCTCGGCGGGGTGGAGGAGGCGGGGACGGACGGGTTCGCACTTCATGTGCGGCCGGCGGGCTGAGCCTGGCGCCGAGCCTGACGCTGCGCCTCGGTGGGGGTCGGGGGGCGAGTGGGGGACGGGTGGGCCCCCGCCGTGCGCGCGGAGGCCCGGCCTGCACCTGGGGGGTGCGGGTCGGGCGTCACGCGTAAGCGTCAGGCGTCGGGCATCGGGCGTCAGGCGTCGGGCTTCAGCCATCAGGTGTCAGGCGTCAGGCGTCAGGCCGGGCTTCCCGCTCTCCTCAGTTCGTGCCCGAGTCGCCCGAATCGGCTGTGCTGCCGCTGTTGTTGCCGCTCCGGCCGCTCTTCTTGGTGGCCGAGGCGACCAGTTCCGCGGAGGCCACCGTCACCTTCGCCACGCCCCGGACCCAGCGCGGGCCGCCCCGCGCCGCCCAGACGACCGCTCCCAGGCCCGCGGCGGCTATCAGCACCGCGATGCCGAGCAGGACGATCATCATCGGCCTCCCCCTTCCTCGTAAGTTCCGTGTAAGGAGGGAGATTTTCTCAGACCGGCGTTCGTGGACCTACCGCACGTCGGACAGTCGTACGTCGAGCAGTCGTACGTCGGACGCTCGTGGGCGGGTCAGCCCCGCGCCGGGAACCCGTGCTTGCGGGCCGCGACCACCACCAGCAGGACCGGGATCAGGAGCAGCAGGATCGTCCAGGGGAAGGACGACGTGCCGACCAGGCCCAGCAGGATGCCGCCGAAGACGCCGCCGCCGGCCATCGCGACGTTCCACAGGGTGACGAGCATCGCCTGGGCGGCGTCCGCCGCGTCACCTCCCGCGTCGCCCGCGGCGGTCTGCAGGAGGGTGGGGGCGCCGCCCCAGCCAAGGCCCCAGAGCGTCACGGCGACGTACACGAGGGCGGAGTTGTCGGAGAAGACGGCCAGGACGGCCGCCGCCGCGCCCATGAGGAGCACGCTCGCGAGGGTCAGCGCGCGCAGCCTGCGGTGGATCAGCGCGCCCACGATCCAGATGCTCGCGAGGGACGCGGCGCCGAAGACGAGCAGGACGAGGTCGGTGGAGCCGCCCATGCCGAGGCCGTCGAGGAACGTGGCGATGTACGTGTAGAGGACGGTGTGCGCGAGGACGAAGACCAGGGTGACGAAGAGGACGGGCGTCACACCGGGCAGGCGCAGGGTCGACAGCATCGGGGTCTTCTCGCCGCGGCCCTGTCCGGGGTGGTCGGGGACGAGGGCGGCGATCCAGGCCAGCAGGCCGACGGTGAGCACGGTCATGACCAGGAACGCGACCTGCCAGCTGAGCACCTTGCCGAGGAACGTGCCCGCCGGGACGCCGAGCGACAGCGCGACCGGGATGCCCGCCATGGCGATGGCGATGGCCTTGCCCTGGAGGTGGGCGGGTGCCATGCGGCGGGCGTACCCGGCGAGCAGCGCCCAGGCGAGACCGGCGGCGACACCGGCGACGAAGCGGGCCGCCATGGTGAGGGTGTAGTCGGCGGAGACCGCCGTGACCGTGTTGGCGGCGGCGAACCCGGCCATCGCCACGAGGAGCAGCCGCTTGCGCCGCCAGCCCGCGGTGGCCGCGGTCAGCGGTATCGCGGTGAGCGCGGTGCCTATGGCGTAGATCGTGACGGTCTGCCCGGTGGCGGACTCACTGACGCCGAGGTCGGCGCTCATCGCGGGCAGCAGGCCCGCGGGCAGCGTCTCGGTGAGACTGGTGATGAAGACGGCGGTGGCGAGGGCGAGCAGCGCGAGTATCGGAAGCTTCTGCTCCGGGGGGCCGGTGCGGGTGGTGTCGCTGGTGTCGCTGGTGGAGCGGCCGGGGGTGACCTCTGCGGTACGCATGGCGGTCAGGTCCTTTCGGGGCGGGTACGTGTGCCTGTACGTGTGCCTGTACGTGAAGGGGTGGGGGCGTTCGCCCCGGTGGGCGCGGCGTCGGTGGGCGTGGGCGCGGCGCGGGAGATGCCGTCCGCGAGGCTCAGCGCGGTACGGGCGGTCTCGTCGGCTGATCCGCGACAACGGATGAGCGGGGCGAGGGAGTTGACCGCCGGGTCGTCGGTGGGCCCGGCGAGGACGACCACGCCGCCCTCCCTCAGCAGCCGCAGCAACCCGCGCGCGGGCGGCGCGGGCAGCCCGTCGTCGGCGTGGACGAAGAGGTAGTCGATGCGGCCGAGTCGGGCGGTGATGACGGGAGCGAGGGGGTGGGGCTGGTGGTGGCGAGCTGTCGGGGGCGCCGGCGGCGGCCGGCCAGGGTCGTAGGGGATGACGTGGGCGCAGGAGCCCAGTTCCGCGGACGCCTCCGTCAGGTCCGTGCCCGGGAGGACCGTCATCAGGACCTCCGCGCCGCCCTCCACCAGCCGCTTGGCGACCGCCAGGCCGAGACCCTTCGCGCCGCCGACGACCACGGCCTTCGTGCCTGCGTACTTGGGCATGTGCCCCTCCTGCGTCCCGTGCTGCGTCCCGTGGTTCCTTGCTGACGGGGACGACTCTGCTCGGGGGCGCTTCGGGGTCGCTGACGGTTCGCTGACGGTCGCGGCAACCGCGGGTCCTGAGGCCTGTGTACGGTGATCCGCATGCGGTTCGGGGTGCTGGGTCCACTGACGGTGTGGGACGGCGAGGGGGAACCGGTGAGGGTCCCCGAGGCGAAGGTCCGGGCGCTGCTCGCCGATCTTCTGGTGCACGAGGGCCGGTTGGTCTCCGCCGACCGGCTCATCGACGACCTCTGGGGCGCGGCGCCGCCCGGCAACCCGTCCAACGCCCTCCAGTCCAAGGTCTCCCAACTGCGCCGGGCCATCGGCCGCGACCGTGTGGTGCATCAGGCGCACGGCTACCGGATACGGGTGGACGTGGGTGCGGGGGAGTCGGGTGCGGGGGGTTCTCGTGCCGAGGACTCCGTGGACGCGTTCCGCTTCCGCGACCTCGTGGCCGGGGCCCGTCGCGAGGGTGATCCGCGGGTGCGGGCCGACCGGCTCACCGAGGCCCTGGGACTGTGGCGCGGGCCCGCGTACGCCGACCTCGCCGACGAGGCGTTCGTCCGCCCGGCGGCGGACCGGCTCGCGGAGCAGCGCCTCGCCGTACTGGAGGAACAGGCCGAGGCACGCCTCGCCGCGGGCGATCGCACGCTGCTCACCGGGGAGCTCGCGGACCTGGTGGCCCGGCACCCGCTGCGGGAGCGGCTGCGGGCCGTCCAGGTGCGCGCGCTGTACCTGGCGGGGCGCCAGAGCGAGGCCCTCGCGTCCTACGCGGACCTGCGAAAGCAACTGGCCGAGGAGTTGGGACTGGATCCGGGGCCGGAGCTGACGGCGCTCCACGAGGCGATCCTGCGGCAGGACCCGACGCTCGCGCCGGCAACTCTCCTCACACCGTCAACTCTCCTCGCACCGGCAGCACCGGCAGCACCGGCCGGGCCGCTGGTTGCGGGCGGGCCGGGTGCGATGAGCGGGCCGCTGGCTGCGGGCGGACCGACGACCGTGGGCGGGCCGACGGCAACAAGCTGGCCGACGACGGTGGGCGGACCGACGGCGACAGGCGGACCGGCGGCCGTGGGCGGACCGACGGCGACAGGCTGGCCGCCAGCAACAGGCGGACCGACGGCCCCCGCCGTCGACCCTCAGCACAACGCCCAGCCGCAACCCCAACCGCGACCCCAACCCCACCCCCGCACCAACCTCCCCACCCAGCTCACCCCCCTCCTCGGCCGCGAACCCGCCGTCGGCGAAGTCGGGCGGCTGCTCGGCGGCGCCGTCCGCCTGGTGACGCTCACCGGGCCCGGCGGCGTCGGGAAGACGCGGCTCGCGCTGGAGGCGGCGGGCCGGTACGCGGGGGCGGACGCCTCCGACGGCGTCTGGCTCGTCGAGTTCGCGGGGCAACGCGGCGGCAGCGGCGTCGCCGACCTCGCGCAGGCCGTCGCCTCGGTCCTCGGGCTGCGCGACGACGCGCCCGGCGGGCCGACCGGTCCCGGCGCCGCCGCCGACCCCGTCGACCGCCTCGCCGCCGCCCTGCGGGACCGCCGCACGCTGCTCGTCCTCGACAACTGCGAGCAGGTCGTGGACGAGGCGGCCCACTTGATCGACACGCTGCTGCGGGCCGCGCCCGGACTGCGGGTCCTCGCCACCAGCCAGGAGCCGCTGGGCCTCACGGGCGAGACGGTGTTCCTGGTGGAGCCGCTGCAACCCGTCGACGCGGTGGGCCTGTTCGCCGCCCGTGCCGCCGCCTCGGCGCCCGGCTTCACGCTGCCCACCGACGGCGACGAGGCGGCGGCCGTCGCGGAGATCTGCCGCAGGCTCGACGGCATCCCGCTCGCGCTCGAACTGGCGGCGACGCGTGTACGCGCCCTGGGCGTACGCGAGTTGGCGGACCGCCTCGGCGACCGCTTCCGGCTCCTCAGCTCGGGGCAGCGCGGCGCCCCGGCCCGTCAGCAGACCCTGCGGGCGGTGATCGACTGGAGCTGGGAACTGCTGAGCGCTCCCGAGCGCATCGTGCTGCGCCGCCTCGCCGTGCACCGCGACGGGTGCACGCTCGACGCGGCGGAGGCGGTCTGCGCGGGCGACGGCGTGGCACGCGAGGAGGTCCTCGACCTCGTCACCCGTCTCGTCGACCGTTCCCTGGTCGTCATGGCGCCGGGCCCCGCGGGGACGGCGCCGCGCTACCGGCTCCTGGAGTCCGTGGCCGCGTACGCCATGGAGCGGCTGCACGAGATGGCGGATCTCACCGGCGTACGCGAACGCCACCTGCGCCACTACCTGAACCTCGCCGAACAAGCCGCCCCGCACCTGCGCTCCGGAGCCCAGCGCACCTGGCTCGCCATCCTGGACGCAGAGTCCGCGAACCTGCGCGCGGCGCTGGACGAGGCGGTCGGGGGTGGCGGGGCGGCGCCGGGCAGTGCTGTCCCGGATGAGTCGGCCCCGCACAGGTCGGCGCCGGGCAGGTCGGCCCCGGGCGAGGCGGCAGGCCGCACCCCCGGGCCCGACGCCGTGCGGCTCGCCTCCGCGCTTGCCTGGTGGTGGCTGCTGCGCGGGCGCCTCACCGAGGGGCGGCGCGCGCTCACCTCCGTGCTCGACGCGATCGAGGCCCTGCCCGCAGCCGGGGCTGCCGCGTCCGGCGAACTTCCCGCCCTGCGCGACGCCTTCGCGCTCCTGACCGGTGATCGCTCCACCACCAAGGCGGGGCCCGGCAAGCCCGCCCGGCACGCCCACACCCACACTCACTCCCACGCCCACGCCCACGCCCCCACTCACGTTCACACCCTCTGGCTGAGCGCTTACGGGCTGTTCAGCGCCGGGGATCCTGTCGCCAGTGAGCAGGTCAACGCTCGCGTGCTCGAGCTCGCCGCCGCGTTCGAGGACCCGTGGGGCACCGCGGCGGGGCTCGGGCTGCGCGCCATGCACGCGTTGATCCGCGGCGACCTCGACACGATCGGCGGCGACGGGCTGCGCGCGGCCCGGCTCTTCGAGGAACTCGGCGACGGCTGGGGCCAGTTGCAGACCGTCACGCCACTCGCCGTGCTCGCCGAGATCAAGGGCGACTACGACGAGGCGGCCCGCCGCCAGCACGAGGGGCTGCGCATCGCCCGCGAGCTCGGCCTCGCGGCAGAAGTCTCCGCGCGGCTCTCCGGGCTGGGGCGGCTCGCGCTGCTCACCCACGACTGGCAGCGGGCCCGCGAACTGCACGTGCAGGCACGGCAGTTGGCCGTCGAGCAGGGCTACCGCTACGGGGAGATCCACGCGGAGATGGGCCTCGCCCTCGGCGCGCGCCGCGCCGGAGACCTGGCCGCCGCCGAAACGCACCTGCACCGCATCCGCGATCACCACGCCGACGTCTCCTCCCCCGCGGGCGACCACCTGCTCCACGCCGAGCTGGGCTTCCTCGCGGAGCTGCGCGGCGACGGCGCCGGGGCCGAGGCCCACCACGTGCTCGCCCTGGACATCGCCCGTACCCTCGCGGAGCCCCGCGCGCTCGCCCTCGCCCTGGAAGGCCTGGCGGGCGCGGCGGCACTGGACGGCGACGCGGCCGGGGCGGAGCGCGCCGCCCTCCTGCTCGGCGCGGCGGACGCGGCCCGCCGCAGTGTGGGCGCCCCGCTGCCGCCCGCCGAACGCGCCGACGTCGACCGGATCACGGCGAAGGCCCGGGCGGCCACCATGGGTGAACCGGCCGGTGAAACGACCCATGGAACGGCCGATGGAATGACCGATGGAACGGCCGATGAACCGTCCTTCGACACCGCGTTCGCGCGGGGCGCGGAGCTGCCGCCCGGCGAGTTGCCCGGGGGCGCGCGCCACGCCGAGTGAGCCATTTGGGTGAGGCCACGCGAAGGACCCGCAGGTAGGATTCGTACAGAATTTCGGAGTTCGTCTAGCGGGGGGCCCACATGGCACTGTTCGGAAACGCGCACACCGTCGACCCGATGAAGGCGCAGAGCGAGTACGCGCGACTGCTCGGTCACGGCGAGCAGGTGCACGCCGCGTACACGCTGATACGCGACACCATGCTCTTCACCGACCGCCGGCTGATCATGATCGACAAGCAGGGGATCACCGGCAAGAAGGTCGAGTACCACTCCATTCCGTACCGGAGCATCACGCACTTCGCGGTGGAGACGGCCGGGCACTTCGACCTCGACGCGGAGCTGAAGATCTGGATCTCCAGCAACCCGACGCCGATGCAGAAGACGTTCACCAAGGGCGTCGACATCTACGAGGTGCAGGCGATCCTGACGCAGTTCGTCGCCCGCTAGGCCCGGAACCCGCCGGAGCCCGACGGCGGACTCTCCCGGCGTGCGGCCTCCGCCCCGCTGAACTTCACTGGGGGGACCAAGTGAAGCGATCGAGCACGCGACCGATCGAGCGAGCGACGGAGGCGGCATGGCCGGGTACGGATACGGGTTCGGGTCCAGGACGCGCGGCCTCGCCGCGGCGGCCCTCGCGGGTGTCGTCGCCCTCGGGGCCGCCGGCTGCTCCGACGGGGACGACCCGTCGGGCGCGGCCGACCGGGCCGCCTCCGCCGTGGCCTCCGCCACCGCGCGAGCGGGCGAGAAGATCCACGAGGTCAAGGGCGGCATCGACGCCAAGGGCGACGTGCGGCTCGGCGACCCGTCGACGGACGGGGACGGCCGTACGACCGTGCAGGTCACCGCCGAGAACACCGCCGACTCCACGAAGACCGTCGCCGTCCAGGTCTCCTTCAAGAACGCCGACGGCAAGCTCCGCGACACCGTCGTGGTCACGCTCTCCGACATCCCCGCGGGCGACTCCGAAGAAGCCACGGCCCGCAGCACCCACAAGCTGGACGACCCCGACGGCGTGAAGGCGGACGTCACGACGGCGCTGCGCTATTGATCCCGCGTACGGGAGGACGGGCACCGGGAGCCGGGCGCCAGGAGCAGGCCGGGCGTCGCGCGACCTAAGTAGCCGTCCCGACCGGGCCGTTCAGACCTCCGTCGCACCCGCGTAGACCAAAGACCGATGGGCCGGGCCTCCTCCCCCGGCGACGCTGGGGTCCGTTCGGCGGCACCGGGCCGCCACCGGTTCACGGGAGGCACTGTGCGCGGCGACGGCGGCAGCGGTACCAGCGGCGGGGGATTCAGCAGGGGCCGGTTCCTGGCCGGCGCCGGGGCGGTCGGTGCCGTCGCGGTGACCGGCGGGCTCCTCGGCACGGAACGGGCAGGCGCCGAAGGGACTTCCGCGCGGGCCCGGGAAGCCGGGGCCGGGGCCGAGACGGCTGTCCCCGCCGGAACAGGGGACCGGCGGGGGCTCGCCCATCGGGGGGTCTGTTACGAGGTGGGGGACGGGGAGTCGGCCGCCACCGCCTGGAACGCGCACCGCATGCGCAAGGATCTGCGGGCCATCAAGGGGGAGCTGCACGCCAGCTCCGTCTCCGTGTTCGGCGACGGGGTCGAGCGGCTCGCCGCCACCGCGTCCGAGGCCGCCGAGCGCGGTCTGCACGTCTGGCTGCAGCCCCGCCTCGGGGACGTACCGGAGCGGGACATCCTCGACCACCTCGCCGAGACCGGGCGGCACGCGGAGCGGATGCGGCGGCAGGGGGCGCGCGTGTACCTCAGCGTCGGGTGTGAGTTCCTGCTGTTCGTGCCCGGGATCGTGCCCGGCGCCGACGCCACCGAGCGGGTCCAGAACATCATCAAGGGGAACTACGACCCGGAGAAGATGGTCCGCAAGCTGCGGAGCTTCGTCGGGCGGGCGGCGAAGACCGGCCGTTCCGTCTTCCACGGGCCGCTGACCTACGGCGCCGCGCACGACGAAGAGGTCGACTGGGCCCTGTTCGACCTCGTCAGCGTCAATTACTACGGGTACCACCGGGACCGGGCCGACTACGTCAAGGAGCTGAAGCCGCACCTGCGTTGGGGCAAGCCCGTCGCCATCACCGAGTGCGGGTCCTGCACGTACGAGGGGGCGCCCCAGGACGGCGGCATGGGGTGGCTGGAGGCCGTCGACTACACCAAGGAGCCCCCGGAGATCACCGCGGGCCTCAAGCGCAGCGAGCGCACGCAGGCCGCGTACCTCTCGGACGTCTTCGACGTCTTCGAGTCCATGAACCTGCATGCCGCGCTGGTCTACAACTTCCTCAGCCCCGAGCTTCCGCACCGCCCCGGCGACCCGCGGCACGACCTCGACACGGCGAGCTACAGCCTCACCAAGACGATCAGGAAGCGCCCGGACGACCCGGAGTCGCCCTGGCACTGGGAGCCGAAGGAGTCCTTCCGGGCGCTGGCCCGCCGCTTCGAGCGGGCCGAACGCCACTGACCTGGCCAACACGCTTGATCAGGCTGCCACTTGGCAGGCCGATGCCTTCCTTCGCCGCCGCGCATGTGTTTGCCTTAGGGCCGTTTCGGCTGCCTGGGGCGGGAGTTGGCACATGCGCAAGCTGGTCGGTGCGGGTGTGGTGGCGTGTGCGCTGCTGCTGGGGGCGTGCGGGGATCCCGGGGGCGGGGACGGGGACGACACGCCGGCCGCTGTCCCGGACGCCCCGCGCGCGTCGGCTTCCGGGGCGCCTTCCGGTACGCCGAAGAGCGCCGCCTCCCCGGAATCCTCGGATTCCCCGAAGAGCGGGGAGGCCGAGGACGACGGCCCGCCCTCCTCCACCACCCGCCGCCCCGCCGCGCAGGCCCCCGTGCCGTCCCCGAAGGTGCTCTACCTCGGGGACTCGCTCGCCATGGAGAACCAGGACGTGCTCGGCGGGCACCTGCGCAGCCGGCTGGGTGCCCGCTACCGCAGCGCGCCCTACTCCGGCACCACCCTCTGCGACTACCTCGACGGCACCGGCAAGGACTCCCTCGTACCCGACAAGGACAAGGCCGCCGCGCTCGTGCGGGCCGAGCGGCCGGACTACGTGGTGCTGCAGTTCTGGGGCAACGCCTGGGGCTACACGCCCTGCATGGACGGGATCACGTACGACGAGCAGCGCGAGCGGTACTTCGCGCGGTACGCGGCCGACGCGCGGAAGCTGGCCGCGCAGATCGCCGGCGCGGGCGGCTCGCACCGGCCCCGCGTCGTCTGGGTGCTCCAGGGGCCCGACCCGATCACGCCCGACCGGGTACGCCGCGTCAACGAGGTCTACCGGGCGCAGGCCGAGGCCTCCGGCGGGCTCGTCGCCGACGCGGGCAAGGCGGTCGCCCCCGCGTCGGGCCGGTACACGTGGGTGGAGAAGCTGCCGTGCACGTCGTACGAGACGAAGAACCCGGCGTACTGCACGGAGCCCGGCACGGGCCGCACCGCCCTGCACCGGGGCAAGGACTACCTGCACTTCTGCCTCGCCCCGACCACGGCCAAGTCCCGTCCCTGCCCGGTGCGTTCGCCGGGCATCCGGCGGATGGCCTCGGAGATCACCCGGACCCTGGCGGGCGCGTCCTAGCCGACGACCCGGGTCGGCGACGCCGCGTGGGCCGCCCCCGCGCAGCGCGACCGCCTTCTCGCCGCCGACAACGCACCGCAGCCCGTACGCGCCGCCAAGCAGCCCCTCGCGCCCCATGACGGCGTGCCGTTCCGGCTCTGCCTGGAGGTCACCGGTGCGGGCGGGACTCACCGCGGGCGGGACTCACCCGTTCGGCCCTGCCCCGGTCGCCGCCCCTCGAGTGCCGTCACAGGCTGTGAGTCCCTGACCGTGAAGAAGAGAATGGGGTGGCCATGAGCAGTGCGACAGCGCCCGAGAGCAGCGGCCCCGGCACCACGGGGCCCGGCGGCAGCGCACCGCATCAGCCGAACCAGCCGCACCACAAGCACGGCGGGTCCGAGGCCGCGTGGGCGTCGGGCGGCACCATGTTCGCCGGTGTCCTGATGCTGGTGAACGGCATCCTCGGCATTTTCGAGGGCATCGCGGGCATCGCCAAGGACGACGTCTACGAGCGGATCGGCGACTACGTCTACAAGTTCAACCTCACCACGTGGGGCTGGATCCACCTGGTCCTCGGCATTCTCGTGGCCGTCATGGGCTGGGGCATCCTCAAGGGCGCGAGCTGGGCGAAGGCGGGCGGCGTCGCGCTGGCGGCGCTGGCGATCGTCGCGCAGTTCCTGTGGCTGCCGTACACGCCCGTCTGGGCGCTCATCTCCATCGCGATCGGCGTCTTCGTGATCTGGGCGCTGTGCACCGATCGCTCGGACCGGCCCGTCGCCTGACGGATGGCGGCCGTCGGGGAGCTCTCCGGCCGGCCCGTCGCCAAGTGGACCTCGCCGCAGGGCGTGGAACCGATGGCGGCGGGCGCCGCCGTGTGCCGGCCGCACACCATGGCGCTCCGGGGGCCGTGAACTTCTGCACCGCCGCGGAGCTCGCCGCGCGTGCGGTGGGGCGCGACCCGGTCCTCGCCGGGTGCACGGCGGCGGAGGCGTGGGCGGTGGGGAAACGGCTCGCGGACCTGTGCCGGGCCCGTGGGGGCTCCGCGGACCCCGTCCGCCGCTCAGTGGCCGCCGCGTCCGACCGGTACGCCGAGCGCCGCCAGGCCGTCGAGCACCAGATCCACGCCGACCGCGGCGAGCAGCAGGCCCAGGAGCCTGCCGAGGAGTTCGATCGTGGCGTGGTGCGTACGGCGCAGGACACGGGCCAGGAGCACCACGCAGAGCAGGTCGATGGCGATCACGGTGACGTACGCGCCGACGACCGTGGAGCGCCACGTCCAGGAGTCGCGGGCCGCGCCCTCGATCAGTACGGCGGTCATCGCCAGCGGGCTCACCACGTACGGCATGAGGAGCTGTCGCACCCCGCTGACCAGGTCGGGAGCGTCGTCGCCAGGGCCCTCCGTGCCGAGGTGGACGCCGAGGACGAGCCCGACGGCGTAGAGGAAGAAGATGACGCCGCCCGCCAGTTGGAGCGCGGGCGTGGAGATGTGGAAGAGGTCGAGGAGCCAGGGCGAGGCGATGCCGGTGACCAGGCCGACGACGACCGCGGCCGCCGAGGAGAGCACGGCGATCCGGCGCAGCTCGGACGTCGGATGGTTCTGCGCGAGCCCGGCGAAGGCGAGCAGCACCTTGGGCGGCCCGACCACGGAGAAGAACGTGATGAATGCGGCGGAATAGCTGAGAGCGGTCACGCACGGCATCCTGCCGGGGCGGCACACGGATCCCGGTGAAGCGCCGCGCGGGGTTCCGCACCAGCGGCATTCCGTAGCGGGCGGACAGAACGGCGCGGGCCCCGGCGAGGCGGACGCCAGAACGGCGCCGGCCCCGGCAGGGCGGACGCCAGAACGGCGCCGGCCCCGGCAGGGCGGACGCCAGAACGGCGCCGGCCCCGGCAGGGCGGACGTCAGAACGGCGCGGGCCCCCCGTGGGCCGCCACCGTGTCCCGTACCGCCTGCGCGAACGCCTCCGTGCGGGCCGAGACGCCGGCCGTGCGGTGGATCAGCGCCACCTCCGCGTCCGGCACGTCCGTCAGCGGTACGAAGGTGACGCCGGGCCGCGCGTAGTACTTCTCCACGGAGGCGACCACCGGCGAGATCCCCCGGCCCGCCCCGATCAGCGTCATCAGCTCCTGGAAGGACGCGACGTCCTGCCCGCGGCGGATCTCCCGTCCGGACGGCGTGCGGGGCGGCACGTGGAAGTCCCACCAGTACGCGGGCGCGCCGTTCACCACACCGAAGAACGTCTCCCCCGCCATCTCCTCCAGGGACACGGACGTCCGACCGGCGAGGGGGTGGCCGAGGGGCATCGCGAGCATCCTCGGTTCGTTGATGACGACCGGGCCGACGGTCAGGTCGGGCTCCTGGACGGGCAGACAGGTGAAGAGCAGGTCGACCTCGCCGGAGCGCAGGGCGCCCAGCGGGTCCTGGAACTGCGTCTCGCGCATCCGCACCTCGACGCCGGGGAAGCGCTCCCGGAACGTGGCGAGGACCGGGGCGGTCAGCGTGCCCGCGCCCGCGCCGAGGAAGCCGACGTGCAGCTCGCCGTCGACACCCCGCGCGGCGTCCTTGGCGCGCGCCACGGCCGCGTCCATCTCCTTGTGCAGCGGCGCCAGATCCTCGTACAGCTGACGGCCCAGCGGTGACATCCGCACGACCCGGCTGGTGCGCTCGAAGAGCGGGGCGCCGATCTTGCGTTCCAGCTTCTTCACCGTCTGGCTGACCCGGGCCTGGGAGAGCACCAGGCGCTCGGCGGTGCGGCCGAAATGCAGCTCCTCCGCCAGCGTCAGGAAGGTCTCCAGCTCCTGCCGTTCCATCGCATACCCCCTGTGACCTGCATCGATAAGCACGAGCGCGTCGATCGTTTCACGGATCGCCGTTGATGGGGCAGGGCGATCGGCGGATCTTTGAGGAGTCAGGACGGTGACCGCCGAGCCGACGCTCACCCCCTCAACTCCCTGGAGCCTGTGATGATTTCGCGCGTCCGCACCCCCCGCACCCCCCGCACCGCCCGCACCTCTCTCGCCGTCGCCGCCGCCGCCACCGCCCTCGCCCTGACCGCGGGCCTCGCCGTCACCGGCGCCCAGGCCTCGCCCGGCCGCCACGAGGGCGGGAAGGGGGCCGCGTGGACGGCGGCCTGGGCCACCTCGCCGCAGCGGCCCAGCGCCGGCTTCGAGCCCAACTGGTCGGAGGCCGGATTCGACGGCCAGACCCTGCGCCAGGTCGTCCGCGTCACCGAGGGCGGCGACAGGGCCCGCATCCGCCTCTCCAACGCCTACGGCGCCTCGCCGCTGCGCATCGAGAGCGCCACCATCGCCCGTACGGAGAAGGGGGCGGCGGTCGAGAAGGGCTCGGTCCGGCGGCTCACCTTCGACGGCAAGCCATCCGTCACCGTCCCGGCCGGCCGCCAGCTCTCCAGTGACGCGGCCGGACTGGACCTCGACGCCTTCGAGTCCGTGACCGTCACCCTGCACCTGGCGGGCACCACGGGCCCCGCCACCTTCCACGCCCAGTCCTTCGCCACCAGCTACCGCGCCCAGGGCGACCGCACCACCGACACCGGCGCCGGCGCGTTCGGCGAGTCGACGGAGTCCTGGTACTACCTCTCCGGCGTCGACGTCAGCGGCGAGAAGCAGCGGCGGCGCGACGGCGTCGTCCTCTTCGGCGACTCCATCACCGACGGCTTCGCCTCCTCCACCGACCACAACCGCCGCTGGTCCGACGCCCTCGCCGAACGCCTCGCCAAGTCCGGCGACCGGCGCCCGGTCCTCAACTCCGGCATCGGCGGCAACATGGTCCTCAACGACTCCGCCTGGTACGGCGACAGGAGCGCCAACCGCTTCTCGCGGGACGCCCTCGACCTGCCCGGCGTCGGCACGGTCGTCGTCCTCGAAGGCCTCAACGACATCGGCTACAGCGAGACCGACAAGCCGACCTACAAGCCCGCCCCCGTCGTCTCCGCCCGCGAACTCATCGACGGGCACCGGACGTTGATTCGCGAGGCCCGCGCCAAGGGCGTGCGGGCCGTCGGCGCCACACTGCTCCCGCTCGGCGGCTCCGACCACTACGGCGAGCACGCGGCCGCCGTCAGCGACGAGTTCAACCACTGGGTGCGCACGTCCGGCGAGTACGACGCGTACGTCGACTTCGACAAGGCGCTCGCCGACCCGGAGGACCCGGAGCGGATCGCGCCCGCGTACGACAGCGGCGACCACCTGCACCCGAACGACGCGGGATACCGGGCGATGGCCCGCGCGGTCGATCTCGGATCGCTCTGATCCACGCGGATTTGTTCTGAGCTGATCTGTTCCGAGCTGATCCGTTCCGAGCTGATCCGTTCCGAGCTGATCCGTTCCGAGACGACGGGAGTCATCCAGCCATGGCCACCACCGCCCCCGCGCCGGTCGCGACCCCCCGCATGACCGGCCGTCAGAAACTCGTCCTGACCCTCCTCCTCGGCTCCCAGTTCATGATCGCCGTGGACTTCTCCATCCTGAACGTCGCCCTGCCCGTGATCGGCGACGGCCTCGGCTTCCCGCTCGCCCACCTCCAGTGGATCGCCACCGCCTTCGCGCTCGCCGCGGCCGGGTGCACGCTCCTCCTCGGCCGGATCGCCGACCTCTTCGGGCGCAAGCGGCTCTTCATCGGCGGCACGGCGCTGCTGGGGCTCTCCTCGGCGCTCGGCGGTCTCGCCACCACCCCCGAGGTCCTGCTCACCGCCCGGGTGCTGCAGGGCCTCGCGACCGCCGCGGTCACGCCCGCCGGGCTCGCCCTGCTCACCACCGCGTTTCGCGAGGGGCCGCTGCGGGACCGGGCGCTCGGCCTCAACGGCGCGCTGATGTCGGCGGGCTTCACCACCGGCGCCGTCCTCGGCGGCCTGCTCACCGAACTGCTCTCCTGGCGCTGGGCGTTCCTCGTCAACGTGCCGGTCGCCGCGGCCGTCGCAGCCCTCGCGCCGGCCCTGCTCACCGACTCCCGGATCGTCTGCAAGCACCGCCTGGACCTGCCGGGCGCGGTCACCGTCACCGGCGGACTGCTCGCCCTCGTGTACGGACTGACCCGGGCCGGCGAGAGCGGCTGGCGCGATCCCCTCGCGCTCGGCACGCTGCTCGCGGGCGCGGCGCTGCTCGTCGCCTTCTGGTGCGTGGAACAGCGCTCGCCCGCGCCCCTCGTGCCCGTCCGTGTCATGCGGCGCCGCACGGTCGTCGTGGGCAACGCGGCGGGCCTGATCGCCTTCGCCACCGAGACGTCGCTGGTCTTCCTCCTGACGCTCTACCTGCAGGAAGTCCTCGGCCACTCGGCGCTCGCCACCGGTCTCGCCTTCGGCGTCCTCGGCATCGGCACCGTCGTCGGGGGCACGCTCGGCGGCCGTGCGGTCGGCCGGTTCGGCAGCGGGAACACGATCCTCGCCGGGGGCGCGGTCCAGGCCGCCGCCACCCTCTCCCTGGTCGCGCTCGGCACCTCGGAGGGCTGGCTGTCCCTGCTGCTCGCGGCCACGTTCGTCGGCGGCGTCGGCAACATGCTGCTCATCGTCGGCTTCATGGTGACCGCCACGTCCGGCCTGCCCGACTCCGAACAGGGCCTGGCCACCGGGCTCGCCACGATGACCCAGCAGGTCGGCATCGCCCTCGGCATCCCGGTGATGAGCGCGATCGCCTCCGCCCGGATGGGCACGGGGACGACGGCCGACGCCGTGCTATCCGGCGTGCGGGCCGCCGTCCTCGTCAACTCCCTGCTGGTGCTCGTCGGTTCACTGCTCGCGGCGCGGTCGCTGCGGCGCGCTCACTCCGTCGTGCAGTACCGGTAGAACACCGCGGTGAACACTCCGGCCGACACCACGAGGGACATCACCACCGACCTCAGCACGCTGGCGTCGGTGAGGCTGTACAGGAAGCCGAACGCGATCCCCGCGAACGCCGTCCACGCCAGGGCGCGCAGTTCGCGGGGCAGCGCCGGTGCCACCCGGTGCAGGGCCACGAAGACGGCGCCGACGATCAGGCCCGTGACGACGCCGAACAGGACGTTGCCGGTGGTGATCGGTCCTGCGTCCCGCCGGATCGAGGCGGCCCAGAGGCCGTAGACGACGGCCAGGAGCAGCGGTCCCGCCCAGCGGGCGGTCGCGCCGGCCCTCCCGACGGGCACGGAGTAGACGGGTGCGGCGTGTGCCATGACGGTTCCTTCCGTGGGGGACAGAGCGGGTGCGCCGCCGATCGACGGCGGGTGGGTGGCTCAGTGGTGGTTCCGGTGGTCGCAGGGGTCCTGGTGGCAGTCCCGGTCGCGCCACTGCGGACACGGGTCGGCGGCGGAGCAGCTCGGGACGTGACGGCCGCCGGTGTCGACGTAGGCCGCGCTCACCCAGCCGCGGACGCCGACCAGCCAGTACCAGGACGGGTCCCCGAACACGGCGGTGCCCGAGGTGGCGCATTCCACGCGGTCCTGGCTCCCGTACGGAAGCATCGCGACGACCTCGCCGCCGGTGCTCGGCCGGTCCCTGACGTGCAGATCGGGGCCGGAGACGACGGTGCCCCAGATGACTCCGCCGCCGTCGTGGGCGGGGCTCGTGGATGTCGCGGCGGTGGCGGCGACGGCGTTTCCCGCGGTCAGGACGGCCGCGGCGGCCACCGCCCCCAGGCTCAGAGCGATGCGCATGATCGGCCTCCTCGCCCCCCCATCCAGGAAACACCCGTTCGGCCCAGCCCTCCACCGGAGCCGGACCGGGAGCGGTGGTGCGATGAGTTTCCGGGGCCGCCGCGGTCTGCCCCCATGACGGATTTCATTCGAAAGGGCGGGCGGACATGAGCACCATGGCCATCGAGACCGCGGGTCTGGTCAAGACCTTCGGGGACAACCGCGCGGTCGACGGCATCGACCTCACCGTCCCGGCAGGCACGGTCTACGGCGTCCTCGGGCCGAACGGCGCGGGCAAGACCACGGCGGTCAAGATGCTCGCCACGCTGCTGCGCCCCGACGGCGGGGAGGCGCACGTCTTCGGCCACGACGTGGTGCGCGAGGCGGACGCCGTGCGCGGCCGGGTCAGCCTCACCGGGCAGTACGCGTCCGTCGACGAGGACCTGACCGGCACCGAGAACCTGGTCCTGCTCGGCCGCCTGACCGGCCACCACAAGAAGGCGGCACGCGACCGCGCCGGACAGCTCCTCGACGCCTTCGGCCTGACCGAGGCCGCCGCCCGCCAGGTGAAGAACTACTCCGGCGGCATGCGGCGCCGCATCGACATCGCCGCGTCCATCCTCAACACCCCCGACCTGCTCTTCCTCGACGAGCCGACGACGGGCCTCGACCCGCGCAGCCGCAACCAGGTCTGGGACATCGTGCGCGCGGTCGTCGCGCACGGCACGACCGTCCTGCTCACCACCCAGTACCTGGACGAGGCCGACCAGTTGGCGGCCCGCATCGCCGTCATCGACCGGGGCAAGGTCATCGCCGAGGGCACCAAGGGCGAGCTGAAGGCGTCCGTGGGCGCGGGCTCGGTCCACGTACGCCTGCGGGACGCCGCGCAGCGCGAGGAGGCCGCGCGGCTGCTCGGTGCGGTGCTCGACGCGGAGGTGCAGCTGGAGCCGGACCCGGTCGCCCTGACGGCCCGGGTGGGCGCGCAGGGCGGCCGGGCGGCGGGCGGAGCGCAGGGCCCGGCGGACGGGCGGGCGGACGGTCGGGACGCCGCCGAGCAGGCCTCGCGGGCCCTCGCCGAGCTGGCCCGCGCCGGCATCACCGTCGACAACTTCTCGCTGGGCCAGCCCAGCCTGGACGAGGTCTTCCTCGCCCTGACCGGCACGGACGCCACCCACCAGGGTGCCGCGCCCGGAGGTGCCGCGCCCCGGAACCCCGCGACCGACCTGAAGGAAGAGGCCACGGCATGAGCGTCACCGCCCCCACCGAGACCCAGGACCTCGCCCCCGTCAGGACCGAGTCCCTCGCCGAGCTCCTCATCGCCACCGAGCGCCCGCCCCGGCCGACCGCGCTCTCCGCCTGCCTGACGTTCGGCTGGCGCGCCATCCTGAAGATCAAGCACGTACCGGAGCAGCTCTTCGACGTCACGGCGTTCCCGATCATGATGGTGCTGATGTACACGTACCTCTTCGGAGGCGCGCTCGCCGGGTCGCCGCGCGAGTACATCCAGTACCTGCTGCCCGGCATCCTCGTGATGTCCGTCGTCATGATCACGATGTACACGGGCGTCTCGGTCAACACCGACATCACCAAGGGCGTCTTCGACCGCTTCCGCACGCTGCCGATCTGGCGGCCCTCGACGATGGTCGGCTACCTCCTCGGTGACGCCCTGCGCTACGCCATCGCCTCCGTGGTGATCCTGACCGTCGGCCTGATCATGGGCTTCCGGCCGGACGGCGGCTTCGTGGGCGTCGTGGCCGGCATCGCCGTCCTGCTCGTCTTCTCGTTCGCCTTCTCCTGGATCTGGACGATGTTCGGGCTGCTCCTGCGCACCGAGAAGTCGGTGATGGGCGTCAGCATGATGGTGATCTTCCCGCTGACCTTCCTCAGCGACATCTTCGTGAAGCCCGAGACGATGCCGGGCTGGCTGCAGGCCTTCGTCAACAACAACCCCATCACCCACGTCTCGTCGGCGGTCCGCGCCCTGATGGACGGCACGTCGCCGACGTCGGCACTGATGTGGACGTTCGGCTGGGCGCTGCTCCTGGTCGCGGTCTTCGGGCCGGTGACGATGCGTCTGTACAACCGCAAGTAGCCCGGCGCCGCCGCCTGCGGCGGACTCCGTTGCCCCATATGCAGTCGCCCCGGTCGCGCCCCGCGCGGCCGGGGCCTTGCCTTGGATGCGTGCCGAAAACCGTCCGTCGTGAGCCAGGGACCTCCCGCGCCCGGGGTGTCCCGTCCCCCGTGCTGCTCGTCCTCGCCCTCCTGGTCTTCCTCCTCGTCCCGCTCGGCGCGCTCTCCATCTGGGCGAAGTACGAGATCGGGGACCGGGACAGCTACGTCGCCACGATGGCGCCGCTGGCCGCCGACCCCGCGGTGCGCACGGCGGTCGCGGACGCGGTGACCGACTCGGTGATGAAGGAGATCGACGTCGGCCCGCTGCAGGGCACGGTCACGTCGTTCGTACGCGACGCGGTGAGCTCGTTCTCCGAGACGGCGGCGTTCAAGACGGCCTGGGAGGCGGCGAACCGGGCGGCGCACGACGCCGTGCAGTCCGCCCTGAACGACGACGAAGCGAACGGCGAGGTGACCATCGACCTCGCTCCCATCACCGAGCAGGTCAAGCAGCAACTGACCGACGACGGCGTGCCGTTCGCCTCGAAGATCCCCGTGAAACACACCGAGATCACCATCCTGCAGTCCAAGGACCTCGGCGGCGCGGCGGAGATCTTCCACGCGCTGCAGGTGGCCGGGGTCTGGCCCGCGGTGGCGGCGGCCGTCCTGGCCGTCGCCGCGGTCCTGCTCGCGCGCCGCCGCCGGGCGGCGCTGACCGGTGTCGCCCTCGCCGTGGCCCTCGGCGCCGCGGTCCTCGCGGTCCTCGTCGCGGTCGGCCGCGCGCTCGCCCTCGACGACCTGCCCGCCGACATCTCCCACGACGCGGCGGGCGCGGTCTACGACGCGCTGACCGAGACGCTGCGGGTGACGGCCTGGGTGATCATCGGGGTGGGCGTGCTCGTGGCGCTCGCGGCGTGGC
Organism: Streptomyces sp. NPDC040622; assembly: GCF_055593965.1. Classification (NCBI taxonomy): domain Bacteria; kingdom Bacillati; phylum Actinomycetota; class Actinomycetes; order Kitasatosporales; family Streptomycetaceae; genus Streptomyces; species Streptomyces sp. NPDC040622. The sequence continues at coordinate 411,043 of NZ_JBVIXD010000003.1, forward strand.
TCGTACCGCGTGCGCGCCGGAACCGGCGGGCCGGCCCGGCCCGCGTGGCGTGACGCCCGCGCAGGGCGCGGTCTGCCCGCCCCGGCCCCCGGAAACCCTGGCGGCGAGTTCCCCGCGCAGGTCCTGAGCGCCACGGGCAACCGTCGTCCGCCCCGCCCCGTCTCTGAGGGAGGATTCGGGCAGCGACAAGCGGTATCCGGTGACGACGAGAGGCCCCTTCCCTTGGGCAGCACGGACAGTACGGGTGGAGCGGGCGGATCGGGCGGCACGCGCGGAGCGGGCAGCACGGGCCGAGCGGGCGGCACGTACACCGCTCGCGGCGCGACCCTCGCCCCCGCCGCCGAAGAGGACTTCGACGAGCGGGCGCCACGGCGCGTGGGGCGGGCCGCCGCGTGGGGCGCCGCGCTGCTGCTGGCGGCGGTCAGCACCGTCCTCGGGTTCCGCGTCGCCGACTCCGACGGGTTCACGCCCGTGCCGCAGCTGCTCGCCTTCCTGCCCTGGCTGCTCGCGCCCGCCGTCGCCGGCCTCCTGATGGCCTTCCTCGGCCGCTGGCGCACCGGCATGCTGTGGGGCGTCGTCGTCCTTGGCCTCCTGGCCTGGTACATGGAGCCGTACGGGAACACCGACGAGCCGAGCGGGGACGCCGTCGCCGAACTGCGCGTCCTCACCTCCAACGTCGAGTTCGGGCAGGGCACCCGGTCACTCGTCGACGCGGTCCGCGAGGAGCGGCCCGACCTGCTCTTCGTCGAGGAGTGCGACCGCGCCTGCGCCGCCCTGCTCCGCAAGGAGCTGCCGCACGCCGACTACCCCTACCGCGCGGCCCACGACGCGACCGGCGCCGAAGGCTCCGTCATCCTCGCCAAGGTCCCGCTGAAGGGCGCGCGGGGCATCGAGGGCACCCTCGGCATGCCCGGTGCCGTCGCCGACGTCGCAGGCCACCCCGTCCGCGTACAGCTCGCGCACCCCATGCCGCCGATGCCCCGCGAGGTCGGCCTGTGGCGCTCGGAGCTGCGGGGCCTCCAGGACTACGCGGCCGGGGGCGACGGCAGGCCCACGATCGTCGCCGGGGACTTCAACGCCACCCAGGACCACGCCGCGTTCCGCTCGATCCTGGACGAGGGGCTGCGCGACGCCGCCCGCCTCGCCGGGAGCCCGCGCGCCCCGAGCTGGCCCGCCGCCGTGCCCTCGCCGCTCGGCGCGCAGATCGACCACGTCCTCGCCACGCCGGACTTCGCGGCCCGCGACGCCCGCTTCCTGGACATCGGGCAGACCGACCACCGGGCCCTCGCGGTCACGCTGGTTCTGCACAAGCCGGAAACAGAGCGTTGATCCACCGGCCCGGGCACGTTACGTAAAACGCCGATAATGGGCAGATGCCCCGAGAGTCCCGCCCCGCCCGTCCGGTCTCACTGAGCCCGCTCACCCCACCCGACTGGCTGGTCAGGTCCCTCAAACCGCAGTCCGCACCCATCCCCTGGGCCGCCGTGGCCCGCGCCTCCCTCGCGATGTCGCTGCCGCTGGCCGTCGGCATCCTCGCGGGACGGCCCTCGTACGGCGCGCTCGCCGCGATGGGCGCCCTCTCCGGAGTCATCGGCGACACCGCCGACGCCTACCGCATGCGGATCCTCAACATCGCCGTGCCGCAGCTCTTCGGCGCCCTCGGCGTCACCCTCGGCACGCTCGTCTTCGGCCACGGCTGGTTCGCGGTCGGCGCGGTCACCTTCGTCGCCCTGGTCTCCGGGATGATGTCGACGATCGGCGCCGTCGCCTCCGTGTCCGGGCTGCTCCTGCTCCTGAACTGCGTGGTCGGCGCCGGGCTCCCGATGCCCGGCCAGTGGTGGCTCGCGCCCCTCCTGATGACCGGCGGCGGACTCCTCGTCCTGCTGCTCGCGCTGCTCGCCTGGCCGCTGCGCTCCGGCGTCCCCGAACGCGCCGCCGTCGCCGCCTCCTACCGCTCGGTGGCCGACCTCCTCGACGCGGCGGGCACCGACGGGTACGGCGAGGCGCGCACCGCCGTGACCGCGTCCCTCAACCAGAGCTACGACCTCGTCCTCGCCCGGCGCGCCCGCGACCACGGCCGCAACCCCGACCTGGTCCGGCTCGTCGCCCAGCTGAACGCGCTGGTCCCCGTCCTGGAGGCCGCCCCCGCCGCCCACCACGCGGCCCTTCACGGCAACGTCCACCTGCCCGACAAGGTGGCCGCCGCGCTGCGCGACCTGGCCGACGCCGTCCAGTACGCCCGCCCCGCGCCGCCCGCCCCCGGCTTCGACGAGCCCGACGACGCCTCGCGGCGCGCCCTCGCCCACGCCCTGCGGCACGTCACCGAGACCCTCGGCGACCCCGACCCGCTGGGCGTCATCGAGAGCGACGACCGCCTCGGCCATCCCGCCGCCCTGCGCGTACGGGCCCGCCGCGCCGCCCGCAACGTCGTCCTGTCCAGCGCGTCCTGGCGCTACGGCCTGCGGCTCGCGCTCTGCATCGGCATCGCCCAGTCCCTGGTCTCGCTCATCGACGTGCCCAGGTCGTACTGGGTGGCCCTCACCATCACGTTCGTCCTCAAGCCCGACTTCGGCTCGGTCTTCTCCCGCGCCATCCTGCGCGCGATCGGCACGGCCGCGGGGCTCGTCGTCGCCACCGCCGTCCTCAGCCAGGTGCCGCACGGCTGGTGGGACGTGCCGGTGATGATGCTGCTCGCCCCGCTCATCCCCGCCCTCACCACACGCGGCTACGGCTACCAGACGGCGGCGATCACCCCGGTCATCCTGCTGCTCTCCGACCTCCTCAACCACCAGGGCCTCGGCCTCGTCCTGCCCCGCCTGGTGGACAGCCTGATCGGCTGCGCGATCGCGCTCGTCGCGGGCTATCTGCTCTGGCCGGAGAGCTGGGGCACACGGATCGGCGACCGGCTCGCCGACGCGGTGGCCGACACGGCCTCGTACGTCGACTGCGCGTTCGGCACCCCGGAGGACCCGGCGGCCCGCGCCCGCATGCGCCGGCGCCTCTACCGCGACCTGTCCGTCATCCGCTCCGAGTTCCAGCGCGCCCTGACCGAGCCGCCGCCCACCGGGACGCGGGCCGCCGCGTGGTGGCCGCTGGTCGTCGCCGTCGAACGCATCCTGGACGCCACGACCGCGGCGCGGGTCCGCATCCGGCACGGCGCCCCGGCCCCGGCCCCCGACGAGGTGGCCGAAGTCTCCCGCGAGCTGCGCGAGTTGGCGGTGGGCCTACGCGCGTCGGACACCCTGATGGAGGTCGACACGACGTTCACGGTGGGCCCGAAGGACAGCGTCCTTGAACCGCTGCGCCAGGAGGTGGGCGCGGCGAGAGCGATCGCGTCGCCGCAGGTTCCTTAGCGGCCACGCCCCACAAAGGGGTGCGGGGAACCGCGCGACCGGCCGGGACCGGTCCGCAGCTCCCCGACAACCTCACTGTCCGTTACAGCACGGCGCTAGCGTGCCGCGTTCACCTTGTGGAGCGCCTTCGCGAGACCGTTCGCCCACAGCTGGTCGACCTGCCCCCGCTCCGTCGCGTCCGGCTGCGAGTTCGTGCAGGACGGGCCGGGGCCGCCGCCCGACATCAGCTGGGTGCACGGCCCGTCGTACGTGTCCGGCAGGCCGAGCACGTGCCCGGTCTCGTGGGCGGTGACGCGGGTCGAGTCGTACTCCTGGTTCTGCGCGTAGTCCAGGAAGATGTAGCCGCTTCCGTGGCCGTCCGTGCTCGCGTACGAGCCGCGCGGGTCGTCGCCCTCGCGGTACTCGAAGCTCGCGCCCGAACTGCCCTCCTGAAGCTTCACGTTGGAGACGGCGCCGTTCCAGATGGACGTGGAGCTGGCTATCTGCTGGGCGAAGGTGGGGGCACCGGACGCGTCGTAGGTGACGGTCACGGACTTCGCGCCGGGGTTGGCCGCGCGCTTCTCGGCGACCGCCTTCACGACGGCCTCGAAGAACGCCTTGTTGGCCTTGGCCTCCGCGGCCGAGCCCTGGTACTCGGCGTACGAGGACGTGGCGGTGGTCGCCGACGCGGAGTCGATCGAAGCGGTCGCGGCGGAGGCCGAGGTCGCGCCGAGTCCGGCGACGGTGAGGCCGAGGACGGCCGCGACAGACAGGTAACGCTTGTTCATGTGTGGGGGGCTCCCTACTCGTTCCACGACCGATGGGGCGGTCGATGAAAGGTGAACGGTTCGGTGCATGTGAGTGTCGGGGAGCGTGGGGCCCATGGGAATGATGGCAACTCGCGATAGCACGGCCCTATCACCCACTCCCGGCCTGCCCAGAACGGCTGGTTCTCAGGGGGTTTGGGTGTCTGGTGCGGCGGCCGCAGCGGCTCTACGCTCATCGACCATGGAGCTCGAGGTCAGGCACCTCCGCGCGCTGTGCGCCATCGCCGACACCGGCAGCCTGCACAAGGCCGCACGCCAGCTCGGCATGAGCCAGCCGTCGTTGACGACCCAGCTGCGGCGGATCGAGCACGCGCTCGGCGGGCAGCTCTTCTCGCGCGAGCGCACCGGCTGCCGCCCGACCCAGCTGGGCCGGGTCGTCCTCAGCCGCGCCCGCCCCCTCGTCACGGAGATGCGTGCCCTGGTCGCCGAGACCAAGGCGGCCGCCGCCCGTACCGCCGAGGGACCGCAGCTGCGCATCGGCTCCACCGCGAGCCGCGCCATACCGGGCTGGCTGCGCAAGCTGCGCGTACGGCTGCCCGGGTTCGAGATGTCGCTCCAGATGGACGTGTCCGCGAACGCGCTGCTGCGCATGGTCTCGACCGGCCACCTCGACATCGCCTTCGTGCACGAGGTGGAGGGCTGCCCGCTGCGGATGCCGGAGAGCCTGCGAAGACGGGTACTCCTGGACCGCGAACCCCAGTTCGTCTCCCTGGCCGCGGACCACCCGGCCGCGAGCCGCCCCGTCGTACGCCTCTCCGACCTCGCCGAGGACCGCTGGATGGTGGATCCCACCGTCGACGGCGAATGGGACGGCCTGCGCCGCGTCCTGACCGCGGCCGGCCTCAACCCCCGTGTCCTGCACGGCGATTACCTCACCGCGGCCTCCCTGGTCGCCACCGGCGAAGTCGTCACCCTGTGCCAGCCGACCTCGTTCGGCAGGGCCGACATGGCCGTGCGCCCCCTCTACGGCGACCCCCTCGGCGTCCGCCTCGTACTGGCCGCGCGCACCGAGGAGGAGATCGACGCGGTGTACGGGGAGCTGGAGGCCTCCTACTGGGAAGCCGCACGCCAGGCACCCGCCTACACCGACTGGCTGCTGCGGGCCGGCGACGCCCGGGGAACCTCCGGCGGGACGTTGGTCCCCGCCAGCAGGTGACCTTCGGCAAACACCCTCTGACCTGCACTTTTTCCCGTTTTACGGTACTGGGTCACGGCCTGCGGCCACTTGTTACGTTTCCGACGGATGACGCACACATGGCGGTCGTAGCTTCCTCTCTGTCGCCACCGCAAAGGGGGCACAAGCAGAAGAAGCTCCAGAAACTCGGATATCTCGCCCAGTAGCAACGAGGAACCACCATGCGCGCCACCCGCCGTACCTTCCGTACCGCCGCCATCGCCACCGGAGCCATCGCCGCGCTCGCGGTCCCGACGACGGCCGCCTTCGCCGCGGACGCCCCGTCGGCCCCGCACGGCCAGGTCGCGCAGGACGACCAGTCGGGCAACCAGGACCAGTCCGGCAAGGACCAGGGCCAGGACAAGACCAGCCCGGACGAGAACAAGAAGGACGAGACGGGCAAGGACGACTCGGGCAAGGACCAGACCGACAAGGACCAGACCGACAAGGACAAGGACAAGCCCGTCCCCGGCAGCTGGACCTCGCTCGGCACCAAGGACCTCGGCAAGGGCTGGACCGCCAAGGTCGACATCAACGGCTCCGCCCGTACCGCCAAGGCCACGATCTCCCTGAACGGCGCCGCCAAGGGCTCGCTCACCGCGTACGAGAAGTCCGCGTCGACCTCGATCAACGGCAGCACCTTCACGCTCTCGCCCGACGGTTCCGTCACCGCCAAGCTGGTCGACCAGGACAAGGACAAGCAGAAGGACAAGGACAAGCCCGTCCCCGGCGGCTGGACCTCGCTCGGCACCAAGGACCTCGGCAAGGGCTGGACCGCCAAGGTCGACATCAACGGCTCCGCGCGCACCGCCAAGGCCGCCATATCCCTCAACGGCAAGGCCAAGGGCTCCCTCTCCGCGTACGTGAACCCCGCGACCACCAAGATCGACGGCAACACCTTCACGCTCGCGGCCGACGGCACCATCACCATGAAGGGCGGCAAGCCCACCCCGCCGAAGCCGCAGCCGGAGAAGCGCACCTTCGTCCGCGAGTACCACGACCTCGGCGGCACCGGCTTCGACGCCAAGGTCTACAAGGTCAAGGGCGGCTACGAGGCCGACCTGCTCGCCAAGGCGCCCGACTCCGGCAGGAAGACCGTCTGGGACACCCTGAAGCAGTCCGGTGACAAGGCCGCGTACGGGCAGCACAACGGCGCCCACTTCGTGCTCAACCCCGACGGCACCATGAAGGGCTGGGTCGACGGCAAGACGCACGGCAACACCAACGGCCACACCGCCAAGCCGCAGCCGCGCAACGGCTCCGACCAGGTCGTCCCGAAGGGCGGCGTCAAGGCCGGCGCCGACGGCGTCGCGTCGGCCTCCGACGACACCCCGCTGATCGCCGCGGGCAGCGGCATGGCGGCGCTCGGCGCGGCCGGCCTCGGCTTCGCGGTCTACCGCCGCAAGCAGAACGGCTGACCAGGACCGGGCCGTACGTGACGAGGGGCACCCCGCGAACCGCGCGGAGTGCCCCTCGTCGTGTGTCGCGCGCCGCGCGTCAGACGCCGATGTCGCGGCCGTCCTCGCGCCACACCGACACGACCGACGGGCGGACGATCCGGCCGGGACCGTCGGGCCAGGCGCTCGCCGGCTTCTCCACCGACGCCCCGTCGACCTCGCCCGGGTGCTGCACGGCGACGACCACGCGCCGGTCCTGGACCAGCGGACCGCAGGTCTCCGCGCCGGTCGGCATGGTCAGGAACTGCTTGAGCTCACCGCGCCGGTCACCGCGCGTGGCGACACCGAACAGGCCGTCGTGCGAGCCGAGTTGGGCGCCGTCCGTGGAGATCCACAGGTTGCCGTGCGGGTCGAAGGCGACGTTGTCGGGGCAGGAGATCGGGCTGACCTTGTCCTTGGGGAAACCCGCGAAGTACGTGGCCGGGTCCTCCGGGTCGCCCGCGACGAGGAAGAGCGACCAGGCGAACGTCGTCGCCTCCGCCCGGTCGCGGCGCTCGGTCAGCTCCAGGATCTGCCCGTGCTTGTTGAGGTTGCGCGGGTTGGCCTCGTCGGCGCCGGCCTTGCCCGCCTTGCCCCGGTCGGAGTTGTTGGTGAGCGCGACGTACACCTTGCCGGTGTGCGGCGACGGCTCGATGTCCTCGGGACGGTCCATCTTCGTCGCCCCGACCTTGTCACCGGCGAGCCGCGTGAAGACGTACACCTCCTCGGCACTCATGCCGTCCACGTGCGAGACGGCTTTGCCGCCGGGCCCCGCGGTGGCCAGCGGGATCCACGTGCCGCTGCCGTCGAACTCGCCGTCGGCGGGCAGCGTCCCCTTCCCGTCGATCTGGTCCGCGGGGGAGTCTCCGGTGAGCCGGGCGACATACAGCGTGCCCTCGTCGAGCAGCGTGAGGTTGTGCTCGTGCGCGGACCGCGAGGTGCCCCTGGCCACGCGCTTGCTGCTGACGAACTTGTAGAAGTAGTCGAACTTCTCGTCGTCACCCATGTACACGACCGGCCGGCCGTCGTGCGTCAGGCGCGGCTGGGCCGCCTCGTGCTTGAAGCGGCCGAGCGCGGTGCGCTTGCGCGGGGTCGACTGCGGGTCGTACGGGTCGAGTTCGACGACCCAGCCGAACCGGTTGGCCTCGTTGGGCTCCTTCGCGAGGTCGAAGCGGTCGTCGAACCGCTCCCACTTGCGCTCGGACGCGCCGCCGACGACGCCGTACCGCTTGAGGCGGGCGGCGGTCGTGGGGTCGCTCACCTTCTCCGCATTGGCGAAGTATTGGTTGAAGTTCTCCTCGCCGTGCAGCGTCGTGCCCCACGGGGTGGTGCCGCCGGAGCAGTTGTTGAGGGTGCCGAGGACGGTGGTGCCGCGCGGGTCGGCCTTCGTACGGACGAGCTCGCTGCCCGCGACCGGGCCCGCGAGACGGAACCGGCTGGTGGCGGTCAGGCGCCGGTTGAGCTGGTGCCGGGAGACGGCCCGCAGCTTCCCGCTCCGCCGCTCCCCCTCCACCACGACGACGGAGAGCCCATGCGCCGCCCAGGCGATCTCGACCTGCTCGCGGGTCGGGTTCGCGGGGTCGTACCCCTTGAACATCAGGATCTCGTCCGTGTACTCGTGATTGGCGACCAGGACCTGACGCCCGAGCTCACGGCGGAGCGGCAGCAGGCTCAGGAAGTCGTTGTTGTAACCGAACTGCCCGGCCTGGGCCTTGGCGGACTGCCGGTCCGCGTCGAAGGCGGGCGCGCCGCGCAGGATGGGCTCGCCCCAGCGGATGACGACGTTCTGCTCGTAGCCCGCGGGGACCGTGACGGTGTCGGCGGTGTTCGGCGCGACGGGCGCGAACCTCAGCCCGCGCGCTCCCTCGCTCTTCCGGCCACCGTGGTGGCCCTGGGGCGCGCCGGCGGCGGGCGCGGCGGCCGCCTCGGGAGCGGCAGGACCCGCCATGACGGCGCCGCCCGCCGCGGTGGCGACGGTCACGACGGCGGTGGCGCGCATCATCGAACGGCGGCTGAGCGCACCGGCGATGACGTCGCCCACGTACGCGTTCTCGCTGGTGTTGGGCACCTCGCCGAAACAGGCGTCACCACAGCGGAACCGGCAGGTCAGGGCGGAACGGCCGCCGCTCCCCTGATGCGAGGTCATGATCGGCAGCAGCTTGCGCACGGGTCCTCCGTCGTTGTGGCGTGCCCGCCGTTGTGGCGTGCTCGTCGGTGTGGCGGGCCCGCCGTTCTGGCGTGCTCCGGGACGTGGCTTGATTCCGCCGTGAGGCTAGGTGCGGGTTCCGGCAGCGCGGGGGCCTGCGGGTGAACGGAGGGTGAATCCGTGGCGCATGGGAGGGAGTTGCCGCGAAGGTGTCCGGGGGCGGCGCGGGGCGCGGCACCGGAAGATGTTCGGCGCGGTGGTTCGGGCGGGTGACGGAGGGCGACCCTGCCCAAGATCGCGTACAGCGGCGGCTAACCTTACGTGTCCGCCCTGGCCAGGGATTTTCGGGAATCAACTCACGCGAAGGGTTGCGCACATGGGCATTCTGAACCGCCTGCGGAACGCGTTCGGACGGTCACGCAAGGAGAGCGTTCCGGAGGCACGGGAGCCTGAGCGTGCGACGACCACGCCGGAGCCGGGGCCGTCCCCGGAGGCGGTGACGCTCCCGTCCCCCTCGCCCGAGCCGACCCCGCCCCCCAAGGCGTCGCTCCCGTCCCCCAGCCAGGAGCCGTCCCCCTCGGCGGTCGACGACTTGGTGGCAGCGGCGTTCGACAACGTCTCGGTCCCGAACCCGTCCCCGGAACCGGATCCTGGCCGAGGGCCTGTAACGAAGCCGACGTCCGCGCCGGACGCCGAGGCGAAGCCGGCCCCCGCGGCAGAGGTGGACCCCGAGCCTGCGGCCGACGCGGACCTGGAGGGCCCGACCGAGGCGACGACCGAGCCTGCGGCTGAAGCGGCACACGCGGACGCGACCGAGGCGGACACGGCCAAGGCGGACACCGACGCGGCAGACAAGACCGCCCCCGAGACGACGACCAGGCCTGCGGCTGAAGCGGCACCGGCGGGCGCGACCGAGGCGGACACGGCCAAGGCGGACGCCGACGCGGCAGACAAGACCGCCCCCGAGGCGACGACCGAGCCTGCGGCTGAAGCGGCACCGGAGCGTGCGGATGATGCGCCCCCGGCGTCCGCCGAGCCCGCGGCCGACGCGGACCCGGAGCCTGTGGCCACGGCGACCACCGACGCGGAGGCCGCGCCGGTCACCGCGCCGGTGCCCGCGACGAGCCCCGGGGCTGAGGCGGAGCCCGATCCGGCCACCGTCTCCGAGCCGAAGGCGGCCCTTGCCGGGGCGGAGGCTCCGGCCGCGGAGACCGAGGCAGCCGCTGCCGGCACCTCCCTCGCCGAGGCCGAGGCCGCAGACGGAGGCGCTGCCGCTGTGCCCACGGTGCCGGGCAGCGATGAAGTCGGCGTTCCCGAAGCCACCCTCCGGCCGGAGGCCGAGGCCACCGCGGAGGCCACCCCCGAGCCGAGGGTCGAGGCCACCCCTGAGGCCACCCCCGAGCCGAAGGCCGAGCCCGCCCCGGAGGGGGAACCCCAGCCGGAGGGGGGCGTCGGCAAGCCGGCGCTGCCCGCGGCGAAGGTGCGGTCCAGAGCCCCGGGGCTGGCCACCGCCTACAAGGCCGCCGCCGCAGCCCTCAAGAAGTACGACCTGACGGGAACCCGCGCCCAGGTCTACCTGGTCCTCGACCGCTCCGGCTCCATGCGCCCGTACTACAAGGACGGCTCCGCCCAGAGCCTCGGCGAGCAGGTCCTCGCCCTGGCCGCCCACATCGACCCGGACGCCGCGAGCCCGACGGGCCCCTCCGTGCACGTCGTCTTCTTCTCCACGGAGATCGACGGCACCGGCACTCTCACGCTCTCCGAGCACGAGAACCGCATCGACGAGCTGCACGCCGCGGCGGGCCGCATGGGCCGCACCAGCTACCACCGCGCGATCGAGGAGGTCGTGGCGCACCACGAGAAGTCGGAGCGCGCCGGCGAACCCGCCCTGGTGATCTTCCAGACGGACGGCGCCCCCGACGCGAAGGGCGTGGCGACGCAGGCGCTGAAGGACGCCGCCGCGCACCCCCTCTTCTTCCGGTTCGTCGCGTTCGGCGAGCACGACGCGAAGGGCTTTGACTACCTCCGCAGGCTCAAGGCGGAGAACGCGGCCTTCTTCCACGCGGGCCCCACGCCCCGCGAGCTCACGGACAAGGAGCTGTACGAGGGTCTGCTGGCGGACTGGCGCCCGTAGCCCGGGAGGGCGGGCGGACCCGGGAGCCCGGAAGCCCCGGGTCCGCCCCCTGATATCGATGTGAGTCGATCTTGATCCGGCCGTTAGGATTTCGACCATGGCGGCCATTGGATCCGAGAAGCAGGGAGCGGGCGAGAACGCGAAGGCGTTCTACGTCTCGACCCCCATCTACTACGTAAACGACGCTCCTCACCTGGGCCACGCCTACACGACCGTTGCAGGGGACGTGCTCACGCGCTGGCACCGTCAGCGCGGCGAGAAGGTGTGGTACCTCACCGGCACGGACGAGCACGGTCAGAAGATCATGCGCACGGCCGAGGCGAACGACGTCACCCCCCAGGAGTGGTGCGACAAGCTCGTCACCGAGGCCTGGAAGCCCCTCTGGGAGCACCTGAACATCGCGAACGACGACTTCATCCGTACGACGGAGAAGCGTCACACCGACCGCGTCCAGGAGTTCGTCCAGGATCTCTACGACAAGGGCGAGATCTACAAGGGCGGCTACGAGGGCCCGTACTGCGTGGGCTGCGAGGAGTACAAGCTCCCCGGCGACCTCATCGACGGCGAGGGCGCGTTCGAGGGGCAGAAGCTCTGCCCCATCCACAAGAAGCCGGTGGAGCTCCTCAAGGAGGAGAACTACTTCTTCAAGCTCAGCGAGTACGGCGACAAGCTCCTCGCCCTCTACGAGGCGAACCCGGGCTTCATCCAGCCCGAGTCCGCGCGCAACGAGGTCGTGAACTTCGTCCGGCAGGGGCTGCAGGACCTGTCGATCTCGCGCTCGACCTTCGACTGGGGCGTCCCGGTCCCGTGGGACGACAAGCACGTCATCTACGTGTGGGTCGACGCGCTGCTCAACTACGCGACGGCCGTCGGCTACGGCGCCAACCAGGAGAAGTTCGACGGGACCTTCCCCGCCGACGTCCACCTGGTCGGCAAGGACATCCTCCGCTTCCACGCGGTGATCTGGCCCGCGATGCTGCTCGCGCAGGGCCTCCCGGTGCCCGGCAGGATCGCCGCGAACGGCTGGCTGATGGTCGGCGGCGAGAAGATGTCGAAGTCGAACCTGACGGGCATCAAGCCGCAGGACCTGACCTCGCACTTCGGCGTGGACGCGTACCGCTGGTACTTCCTGCGCGCGATCGCGTTCGGCAGCGACGGCTCGTTCTCCTGGGAGGACTTCTCCGCCCGCTACACCTCCGAGCTCGCCAACGACTACGGCAACCTCGCCTCGCGCGTCGCCGCCATGGTCGGCAAGTACTTCGGCGGCGCGCTGCCCGGTGCCACGGCCGACGGCGACGCGGAGCAGGCGGTCAAGGACGGCCTGGCCAAGGCCGTCGCCGAGGCCGACCGGAAGATCGGCGAGGAGCTGGACTTCCAGGGCGGCATCCTGGCGATCTTCGAGTTCGTGAAGCAGGTCAACGGCTACATCACGGAGCAGGAGCCGTGGAAGGTCGCCAAGGACGACTCGCCCGAGGGCAAGGCCCGCCTGGCGACGATCCTCTACACGGCGGCGGAGTCGCTCCGCGCGGTCGCGGTCCTGCTGAACCCGGTCATGCCGGAGACCTCGCAGAAGCTCTGGGACTCCCTCGGCGCGGAGCCCCTCCTGGGCGCGCTCGCCGAGCAGGACGTCCAGGCCGCCGGCACGTGGGGCAGGCTCCCCGCGGGCGCGACGGTCACGAAGGGCGCGGTGCTGTTCCCGCGCCTGGAGGAGAAGCCGGCCGCGTAACGGCGCCGGACGCCGCACGGCAAGGCCCCGTAAGGTCCCGGTGCCCTCCCGAAACCCGGGGCGGGCACCGGGACCTTCCGCACCCCCCCCCCCCCCCCCATCCACCGCGCCCACCACCCACCGCGCCGACCACCCGCCGTCCCCAGCCGGGGCGTTGGGATAGCGTCGCCGTCATGAACCCGCCCGGAGGAAGCGACCACACCCCCGAACACGACGGCGGCGGACCCGGCGCCACCGGCCGCGCCCGCCTGACCGGCCAGGCGCCCCTGCCCGACAACGCACCCCTGCCCGACCAGGCCCCGGCCGACCCCACCGCCGCCGACGAGACGCTGGCGAACCAGCCGATCGGCTACTGGACAGGACGTGCCCACGCCGCCGTCACCCGTCCACTGCGGGACGCCATGGCCAGGATCGACGTGACACAGCCGCAGTACTGGGTGCTGAACCGCGTGAGCGCGGGCCCGACGGCGCCGAGCCGCGACGACGTGATCGACCTGCTGACACCGCTGGCGGACGGCCCGCACGACATCGGCCGGGTCATCGACCAGCTCCTGTACCGGAGTTGGCTCCGGGCCACCCCGGACGAGACGGGCCACCACCCGACCCTGCGCCTCACCGCCGAGGGCGAGGCCGCCCGCCTGCGCCTGCGCGAACTGGCGACGGAACTGCGCGCGGTGGTCCACGAGGGCGTCACGGACGAGGAGTACGTGGCAGCGCTGAAGGTGCTGCGCAAGATGACGGCCAACGCGGAGGCGGCCTCGTAGCCCACCCCCCTTCTTCTCGGGGCCGCCGCCCGCGGCGAAGGAGCTGTCCACCCCCGCCCCGACGTACGCCGCCCTCTACCCTGGTCGCAGAAACGTCCTGTCGGGGTGGGAGGGCTTGTGGGCGGCTCCGGTGCGGGCTTGGGTGGCGTGGAGAACTCCGTCTCCGGCGGGCGGCAGGACATCGTCGTGCAGGGGCGGGACTTCAACGGGCCGGTCACCGTCCACGGCGGCTCCGCCGGACGGCCGCGGCCCGCGCGCTCCGCGTACTGGGAGCACGTACGGAACATCGCGCCCGCCGAACTCATCGACCGCGAGACGGAGTTGGCCGAGCTCGCCGCCTTCTGCCGGGGTGCGGGGGAGCGTTCCTTCGCGTGGTGGCGGGCCGGCCCCTGGGCCGGCAAGAGCGCGCTGCTCGCATGGTTCGCGCTGCACCCGCCCGAGGGCGTCCGCGTCGTCCCCTTCTTCATCACCGCCCGCCTCGCCGCGCAGAACGACCGGAGCGGCTTCGTGGACGTGGTCCTGGAGCAACTGGCCGAGCTCGTCGGCGAACCCGTGCCGCCGCAGCTGACGGAGGCCACGCGGGAGGCGCATCTGCTGCGGCTCTGCGGGCGGGCGGCCACGGAGTGCCGGGGGCGGGGCGAGAGGCTCGTCCTGCTCGTGGACGGCCTCGACGAGGACCGCGGGAGCACGGACGGGCCCGACTCCCACAGTGTCGCGGGGCTCGTGGCCCGGATCCCTCACGAGGCGCTGCGGGTCGTCGTCGCGGGCCGGCCGCATCCGCCGCTCCCGGCGGACGTACCGGGCACCCACGCACTGCACCAGGCGTGCACGGTACGGGAGTTGGAGCCGTCCGCGTGGGCCGGTGCGGTGCGCAGCTCCGCCGAGCAGGAGCTGAAGCGGCTCTTCCACGCGGGCGGCCGCCACCTCGACACGCTCGGGCTGCTCACCGCGGCGGGCGGCGGCCTGAGCCTCGACGACCTCGCCCACCTGACCCGCTCCGCGCCCTACGAACTCCAGGACGTCCTGCGCACCGCGTCGGGCCGCACCTTCGAGGTCCGCGAGGGCGCCTACCTCCTCGCCCACCAGGAACTGCACCTCCAGGCACGGCGGTTGATCGGTGATACGGGGCTCGGCGCGTACCGGGAGCGGCTGCACACGTGGGCCGCCGGGCACCAGGAGCGCGGATGGCCCCCGAAGACCCCGTCGTACCTGCTGCGCGGCTACTTCGCGATGCTGCGCGAGCACGCGGACGTCCCCCGTCTCGTCGCGCTCGCCGCGGATCCGGCCCGGCACGAACGGCTGTACGGCGACACGGGCGGCGACGTGGCCACGCTCGCGGAGATCCGCGCGGGCGAGGAGGCGGTGGTCGAGGCGGTCGTCGAGGGGGGCCTCCGGGCGGGCGTCGAGGCCGGTGGGCAGCCGCTGTCCGACCTGCTGCGGCTCGCGGTGCAGCGGCACATCCTGTCGGAGCGCAATATCGCCGTTCCGGTCGAACTGTCACAGGCCATGGCCGCGTTGGGCCACGCCGACCGTGCGGTGGCCCTCGCGCTCAGCCAGCCCCACCTGAGGGAACAGGGCACCGCCCTCATCGGCGTCGCCGAGGCGCTGCGCCGACGGGGAGAAGGTGAGCGGGCGGCCGGAGCACTGCGGAAGGCGGAGGCCACCGCCCACCGGCCGGGCCGACACGCCGGCGACCCGCGGCTCCTGGCGGAGGTGGTCGAGACGTGGCTCGCCTGGGGTGAGCTGGAGCACGGCGGTGAGCTGGCGAAACGCGCGTGGGACGAGCGGGCCGGCACACTCGCCGAGGGCGACGAGCAGAACTACGAGCGGGCGCTGGAACTCCTCACGGTGGCCCTCGGCATGGCGCGAGCGGGTGCGGCCCGCCAGGCCGCCGAGTTCGCCCGCCTGGCGGAGAAGCCCCTCAGCCTCGGTGGAAGGTTCTACTCCGGCAACTCGGTGCTGGCCATCGCCAGGACGTACGCGCAACTGGACGAGGTCGAGCGCGCGCTCGCGTTCGCCGAAGGGCTGAAGAACGAGCGCGCGTACAGCGAGACCATCGCGCATGCCGCCCGTGTGGAGATCGCCCTGGTCCTCGCCAGACGCGGCGACTTCGCGGGCGCCCAGTCGCTGGCCCTGCCGACACCTGAGGTGGACGCCGGTCCCACCCCCGCCGCCACGACCGGTCTGGACCACCTGACGCGGGGGGAGAACTGCCGGGTGTTGATCGCCGTCGGCCGCCACGCCGAGGCGGAGGAACTCGCCCTCTCCCTCCCGTCGAGCCACAACCGCTGCTCGATCGCCCTGTCCATGGCTCGAGCAGGGCAAGCCGACCGGGCGCTGCGGCTGATGGCGGGCGTCAAGCCGGTGCACACCGACGGCGGCGCTCTGACCAGGGCCTTCTGCAAGGCCCTGATAGACGGGGGACGGTACGAGGACGCTTCACGCACGGCCCGGCGGCTCGCCGGGGAGCATGGGGTGCGGGGCTCGATCGTGTGCGGCCCGGTCGCCCTGGCCATGGCCGCAGCGGGCCAACACCGCCGCGCGCTGGAGCTGGCCGAGCCCCTGGACGAGGCGGCCCCGCGACCGGCGGAGCTGTACTGGAAGTCCAGGGTCCTGCTCGCCGTCGGGCAGCCCGGTGCCGCGCGGAGCCTGGCCGCCACCATCCCGGTGCGGGGCTGGCAGACCGCGGGTCTCGCGGCGGTCACCCGAAGCCTCGCGGCCGAGGGGCGTACCGAGGAGGCGGAAGCCGTCCTCGCCCAGGCCGAGTCCGGCTACCGCGACGCCGCTCCCCTCCTCGACGACGTGCGCGAACGGGCCCTGGTGGCGACGGCCCTGGCCGAGGCCGGCCACCACCGGCAGGCCCTCGCTCTCCTCGAAGGCATCGAGGAGCGGCTGACCGAGGAGGAGTCCGCCTCCGCGTCTCCCTACGCCTCCCTCGAAAAGGAGGCCGTGGCCCGGGCGCTGGCGGCCACCCGACAGTTCGAGCGCGCCTTGGGAAACATCCCCGCCGCCAGGCCGCACCACGACCACGCGGACACGGATGCGGACACCGACGCAGAGGCGGAGGCGGCGGCAGACGTGGGCGCGGAGGCGGACGTAAAGGCAGAGGCGGAGGCGGACGTGGACGCGGACGTCTGGCTGCTGGCCGTCATCCGGCAGTTGACCGCATCGGGAGAGCCCCGCCTCGCCCAGGCCCTGCTCCCCGGTCTCGCCCATGCGTGGAACCGCGAGGGCACGGCGTGCGAGCTGGCGGCGCACCACGCCGGTCAGGGACAGTTCGACCTGGCGCTCTCCCTCGTAGGCTCCACCTCGCCCGACACCGAACACCGCCTGGAGACCCTGGCGGTGATCGTCGAGCGTCTCGCCGGAGACGGCCAACGGGCCCGGGCCGAGGGCCTCTTCACCGACCTCATGGCGGCGGCGGACCGGACGCCGACGAAGCACCGCGGCACGTTCGCCGCGCTCGCCCGTGCCGCGTACGCCCTCGACGACCACGCGACGACGACGGCCCTGTTCGACCGGGCCGACGACAGCTTCCCGTACGAGCGCTACGAGGGGGAGTTCGCCCGGGTCGCCCGGGCGCTGGTGCACACCGGCCGGGACGACCGCGCCGAGGCCTTCGTCCGCGGGAGCCAGGACGGCCTGGACAGGGGCAGCATCCTGGTCGGCCTCGTCGAAGCCCTCGCCGCGTCCGGCGACCACGCCCGCGCCGAGGCCCTTGCCCGGTCCCTCGCCCCGTCGTCCCGGACCACCGCGGCCGTCTGCGGGGCCCTCGCCCTCGCGCTGCCGCCCGACCGCGCCACCCCGTCCGCCGCGCTGGCGGTCCACCACGGCGACTGGATCACGGCGCTCCCCGCCCTCCTCCACGCCGACCCCGACACCCTCGGCGTCCTCACGGGCCCGGACATCTGGCCGCGACTGATCGCGTACTGAGCGCCGGGCCCCGAACCGAGCGCCGGACCCCGAACGAGTGCCGGGCCCCGCTCACACCCCGTAAGACCCCACCAACCGCGCCAACTGCCGCCCCGCCGCCCGCAAGGGCTCCTCGCTGCGGGACACCTGGGCCGTCACCTCGGCGCCCTCCAGCGCGCTGATCACCGTCGTCGCCACCTCCCGCGCGTCGTCCGCGCCGAACCCCGCTGCCAGCAGCTTCTCCTCGACGACCCGTTCCCAGCCGCGCAGCGCCTTCGCGCACACCCGCTGGATCTCCGAGTCCGTGCCGAGCGTCTCCAGGGCGGCGGCCGTGACGGGGCAGCCGTCGGTCCAGCCCGACTCCCGCAGGGCGACGGCGAGTTCGGCGGCGCAGGACTCGACCGCCGCCGCCGGATCCCTCTCCCGCGCCAGCGCGGCCCGCAGCAGCGTCGCGAACTCCTCGTCGCTGTACGTGATCGCCGCGACCGCGACGGCCTCCTTCCCGCCGGGGAAGAAGTGGTAGACGGAGCCGAGCGTGGCCTCCGCCTCCTGGGCGATCTGCTTGATGCCGGTGCCGACGTAACCCTGGCGCTGGATGAGGCGGGCGGCGACGACGACGATCCGGTCGCGGGTGCTGAGGGCTGCGCCGGGCGCCGTGCCGGACGCGGGTCCGGGCGTCGAGCGGGGCGCTGCGCTGTTCTGGGCCATGGCTCCACCCTACCCAGCCATTAAGTAGAGCGTTCGTTCTAGAGCCGTGCTACGTTCTCCCCGAGCGCTGGATAGAGCGATCGTTCTAGTCGCTGTTCGTTGACGTTCCGCACCTTTCTGGAGTCACGCATGCCTGCCACCGCACCCTCCGCCACCACCCCGGCCCCGGCCCCCGCCGTCACCGTCATCGGTCTCGGCCCGATGGGCCGGGCCATGGCCGCCGCCTATCTCGACCGCGGCTACCGCGTCACCCTCTGGAACCGCACCCCGTCCCGCGCCGACTCCCTGGTCGAGCGCGGCGCGATACTCGCCGGGAGCGTCGAAGAGGCGCTGCGCGCCAACGAGTTGGCGATCCTCAGCCTCACCGACTTCGACGCGATGTACGCGGTCCTCGGGACCGCCGAGGCCGCCGTCGCGGGCCGCACCCTCGTGAACCTCAGCTCGGACACCCCGGAGAAGGCGCGGGCGGGGGCCCGTTGGGTGACCGGCCTCGGCGGCACCCATCTCACCGGCGGGGTCCTCGTGCCGCCGCCCCTGATCGGCACCGCCGACGCGTCGACCTTCTACAGCGGGCCGCGCGAGGCGTACGACCGGCACCGCGACGCCCTCGAAGTCATCACCGGCAAGACCGACCACCGGGGAGAGGACCAGGGGCTCGCCGCCCTCATGTACCAGCTGAACATGGCGATCTTCTGGCCGTCGATGATCGCCTACTGGCAGGCCGTCGCCATGGCCGGCGCCCACGGCCTCACCGCCGAGGACATCGCGCCGCACGCCGCGGAGAACTTCGCGGGCATGGGCCACTTCATCGACTTCTACGCGCCCCGCATCGACGCGGGGAACCACGCGGGCGACGTCGACCGCACCGCGATGGGCCTGGCCAGCATGGAACACGTCGTGCACACCGCCGCCGACGCGGGCGTGGACACGGCGTTCCCGAAGGCGGTGCACGACGTCTTCCGCCGCGTGGTGGCGGCCGGCCACGGGGCGGACAGCTTCTCCTGGGCGGTGGAGTTGATGAGGAAGGGCGCCTGACGGCCACCTCGCGGCACAGAGCGGCCACCCCACGGCACAGAGCCAACCGCGCCCCGCACGCCGCAATCGCGGCTCGGGGCGACTGCCCACCGGAACGAGGGGTATGTCTCACGGTGAGCTAAGTCATGCGGAGAGGAGGCTTAAATTGACGCCGCCTTCACACCTGCCTACGTAAGCTTCACGACATGGCCACGACTCCCTCCCCCGACCGGCGGCGCACCGCCGACGAGGTCAATGAGGACATCCGTGCGCTGTGGCTGCGCGCGGGCGGACGCCTCCGTCCCGACGAACGCGTCCGGTACGAGCAGCTCGTCACCGAGTGGGCCGAGGCGGAAGCCAACGCCTCGCCGACCCACGCCGCTTGAGCAGCGCACCCTCCAAGGGCACGAGAAACCGCGCGACCAGCCACAACACGCCCCCGCAACACACCCGCGGTGACACAGAACGAACACCGGAACGCCAAGAGCACCGAGAACGCCAAAAGGGCCCCGGAACCAGTCTGGTTCCGGGGCCCTTCTCGCACCGCTACTGCGCCGCGGGCTTCCGCAGCGAGATGTTCAGCTCGCGCAGACGGCTCTCGTCCAGCTCGGTGGGCGCGCCCATCATCAGGTCCTGCGCGTTGCCGTTGAGCGGGAAGGAGATCGTCTCGCGGATGTTCGGCTCGTCGGCGAGGAGCATCACGATGCGGTCGACGCCCGGGGCGATGCCGCCGTGCGGCGGGGCGCCGAGGCGGAACGCGCGCAGCATGCCCGCGAACTCGTGCTCGACGGTCTCCGCGTCGTAGCCCGCGATCTCGAAGGCCTTGATCATGACGTCGGGCTCGTGGTTCCTGATGGCGCCGGAGGAGAGCTCGATGCCGTTGCAGACGATGTCGTACTGCCAGGCCAGGATGTCGAGCGGGTCCTTCTCCGTCAGGTCCTTCATGCCGCCCTGCGGCATCGAGAAGGGGTTGTGGGAGAAGTCGATCTTCCCGGTGTCCTCGTCCTTCTCGTACATCGGGAAGTCGACGATCCAGCAGAAGCGGAAGACGCCCTCTTCGAAGTGGCCCGCGCGCTTGGCCGCCTCGACGCGCACCGCGCTCATGATCTTCGAGACCTCGTCGAACTCGCCCGCGCCGAAGAAGACGGCGTGCCCGGCCTCCAGGCCGAGGCGCTTGGTCAGCTCGGCGACGTTCTCCTCGGTGAGGAACTTCGCGATCGGGCCGGTCAGCGAACCGTCCTCGGCGACGCGCACCCAGGCCAGGCCCTTGGCGCCCTGCTCGACCGCGTAGTCACCGAGACCGTCGAAGAACTTGCGGGACTGCGATGCGGTGTCCGGCACCGGAAGGGCACGCACGTGCTTGCCGGCGAAGGCCTTGAACTCCGAGGCCTCGAAGATGTCGGTGATGTCGACCAGTTCGAGCTTGGCGCGCAGGTCGGGCTTGTCGTTGCCGTACTTCAGCATCGACTCGCGGAACGGGATGCGCGGGAACGGCGAGGTGACCTCGCGGCCGCCGCCGAACTCCGTGAAGAGCTCCGTCATCAGCTTCTCGATGGGGCGGAAGACGTCTTCCTGCTCCACGAAGCTCATCTCGACGTCGAGCTGGTAGAACTCGCCCGGCGAGCGGTCCGCGCGCGCATCCTCGTCGCGGAAGCAGGGTGCGATCTGGAAGTAGCGGTCGAAGCCCGAGATCATCAGCAGCTGCTTGAACTGCTGGGGGGCCTGCGGCAGCGCGTAGAACTTGCCGGGGTTCAGGCGGGAGGGCACGACGAAGTCGCGCGCGCCCTCGGGGGAGGTCGCGGTGAGGATCGGCGTCGCCATCTCGTTGAAGCCGAGGGCCACCATCTTGGAGCGGATGGCGGCGATCACGGCCGACCGCAGCATGATGTTGCGGTGCATGCGCTCGCGGCGCAGGTCCAGGAAGCGGTACTCCAGGCGCCGCTCCTCGTTCACGCCGTCCTCGGCGTTGATCGTGAAGGGCAGCGGGGCGGCGGCGCCGAGCACCTCGACCTCGGCGGCCTCGATCTCGACCTCGCCGGTGGGCAGCTCGGGGTTCACGTTGTCCGTGCCACGCGAGACGACCTTGCCGTCGACGCGGACGACGGTCTCCTTGGACAGCTTGTCCAGGACCTCGGCGGCCTTGGTGCCGGGGCGGGCCACCAGCTGCGTGATCCCGTAGTGATCGCGGAGATCGATGAAGAGAATGCCGCCCAGGTCTCGGCGATTGTGCAGCCAGCCGCTCAGCCGGACGTCGGTGCCGACGTCAGAGGCGCGGAGCTCGCCGCAGGTGTGGGACCTGTACCGATGCATCGTCGTTCATCCAGTCTTCGCGAATAGGGGAGAGAGCAGACCACCCCAAGGCTACCGTCCGGCCGAAGATCGGTTTCCGGATATCCGCGGGCGCCACCCTCCCGGGGCCCGGGAACGACGGGGCTCGGTGGCGGCTTCCCTGTACATCTTCCTAAAGTGGGTCAATGCGCACCGACGATCCCCTTCAGCGGGTGGGGGATGACTCCCTGCCTCCCGTACGGGACGTCCTGGCCGCGATCGCGACCGGCCTGTGGCGCTGGGACAACGCGTCCGGGACCGTCACGCTCGACGCGGAGGCCGCCCGGCTCCTCGGCCTGCCCGCCCACGCCCAGACCCTCACCGAGGCGGGCGTGCGCTCCCGCTTCCACCCCGTCGACTGGAACGAGATCTACGGGACCGTCCAGCTCGCCGTCGCCGAGGGCACCCTCGCCGAGGCCCGGCTGCGGATCATGGACGAGACCGGGCGGCGGGTCCTGCGCACGGTGCGCAGCCGCTCCAAGCCCGTGCTGCACGGCACGACCGAGGCGTACGAGCTGATCGGCACACTGCAGGAGGTGACGGAGCCCGCGCCGGGCACCGCCGCCCGCACCCCGGTCACCGGCGACTGGCGGCGCTCCCGGGAGGCGTTCCTGCTCGACGCGGGGCGCGCGCTCGCCGAGGCGCGGTCCACGGAGGAGGTCCTCAGGGTCGCCGCGGGGCTCTCCATGCCGGGGTTCTCGCCGGACGGCCTCGCGGTCTTCGGGGTCGAGGGCGAGCGGCTGACGATCATCGGGCACCACGGCCACCAGCCCGGCGACGACGGCCCGTTCTCCGCGATGCCGCTGGACACCGACTACCCGGCCGCCGAGGTGGTCCGCACCGGCCGCGCCGTGTACCTGTCCACGCCGGAGGACTACCGCAGGCGCTATCCGGCCGCCTGGCCGCTGGCCAGTCGTTTCGAGCGGCAGTCGTGGGCGTTCCTGCCGCTGACCGTCGCGGGCCGCACGATGGGCACGTGGATGGCGGCCTTCACGTATCCCGTCTCCTTCACGCCCGACGAGCGGTCCGTCCTGACGACGGTCGCGCGGATGCTGGCGCAGGCCCTGTCGCGGGCCGGCGTCGCGGAGTCCGAGCGGGAGCTGACCGAGGGCCTGCAGCGCTCGATGCTGCCGCTGCTCGGGCCGCGCATCCCCGGGATGAGCGTGGCCGCCCGCTATGTGCCGACCGGCGGGGGACTGCAGGTCGGCGGCGACTGGTACGACATGATCCCGCTGCCCAGCGGCCGCATCGCCTTCGTCATCGGCGACGTGCAGGGCCACGACGTGCGCGCGGCGGGCCTGATGGGCCAGCTGCGGATCGCCCTGCGCGCCTACGCCTCCGAGGGGCACCGCCCCGACGCGGTCCTCTCCCGCGCCACCCGCTTCCTGTCGGGGATCACGGAGTCCATCACCTACGGGTCCAGCGGCACGGGCACCGACGAGGCCACCGAGCACGACCCGCGCTTCGCGACCTGCCTGTACGTGGAGGCCGACCCGGCGACCGGCGTCCTGGAGATGGCCCGCGCGGGCCACCCCGAACCCGCGATACGCATGAGCGACGGAACGGTCCTGCTGCGGCCCACCGCGGGCGGCCTGCCCCTGGGCATCGACCCGGACGCCGACTATCCGACGACCCGGCTCGTCCTGGAGTCCGGCGAGACCATGCTGATCTGCACCGACGGGCTGATCGAGACCGGCGGCCACGACCTGGACAGCGGCTGGTCGCGGATCAGGACGATCCTGGAGGAGTACCGGGACGAGGGCGAGGCCGACGGTCTCGAGCAGCTCGCCGACTCGCTCGTACAGGCCGTGCACGGGCCCTCCTCCCACCACACCACGGGCCCGCTCGTGGACCGGCGCGAGGACGACATAGCCGTGCTGCTGCTGAGCCGTACGAGCCGCTCCGAGCAGCGCACGGACGCCCGCCGCACCGTCCTGACCGTCGCCCAGGCCGAACCGGAGCGCATCGCGGGCGCGCGGCGCCACCTGCGGGACCTGCTGCACGACTGGGCGGACGACGACCAGGTCGACTCGGCGGTCCTGATGGTCTCGGAGATGCTCACGAACGTCCTCGTGCACACCGACGGCGACGCCCTGATGGTCGCCGAGGTCACCGGCGAGCCGGGCGCCCGCCGGCTGCGGGCCGAGGTCGCCGACGGCAGCGACGACCTGCCGCACAAGCGCCACCCCGGCGAGCTCGCCTCCTCGGGCCGCGGCCTGGTCCTGATGGAGCTGCTGGCCGGCGCGTGGGGCGTGGACCCGCGCGGCGACGGCAAGAGCATCTGGTTCGAGCTCTACGAAGGGGCGGGGCCCTCCGTCGGCGGGGCCGGGGCGGTGGACGCCGGCGTGCTCGACGTCGGCGAGGACGACGTACCGGAGTAGCGCGACCGCAGCTCCGAGACGATGCCGAACGCCGCCGCCGTCAGCGGCACCGCGAGCAGCATCCCGAGGATCCCGGCCACCGACGCCCCCGCGGTGATCGCCAGCATCACCACCGCCGGGTGCATCTGCACGGTGCGGCTCTGGATCATCGGCTGGAGGATGTGGCCTTCGAGCACCTGCACGGCGAGGACCACGCCGAGCGCCCACAGCGCGATGACGAAGCCTCGGTCGGCGAGGGCGACCAGGACGGCGACCGCGCCGGACAGGAACGCCCCGAGGTAGGGGATGTACGCGCCGACGAAGACGAGCGCGCCGAGGCCCCAGGCGCCGGGGACACCGAGGATCAGCAGGCCGACGGTGATGCAGAGGGCGTCGATGAACGCGATGATCGTCGTCCCGCGCATGAAGCCCTCGATGGCCTCGAACGCGCGGTGCGCCATGGCCTCGACGGAGTCGGCGCTGTCGCCGGGGGCCAGCGAGCGCAGCGCGTCCGTGGCGCGCCCCGAGTCGCGCAGGAAGAAGAAGACGAGCAGCAGGGCGAGGACGGCCATCGCCATCATCTCGCCGACGGTGCTGAGGCCGCTGATCACCCCGGACGCGGCGGTCCCGCCGAACTTCCCGAAGAGCTCCTTGGCGTTGGACGCCATGTCGTCGAGCGAGGTGCCCGCCGCCCCGAAGTACTTCGACAGGTCGGTCGCGGCCTGCTTGAGGGAGGAGACGATCTGGTCGCCGCTGTCGATCAGCGCCTTGACCACGATGTACGTGGCGCCGCCGACGACGGCGACGACGGCCGCGCAGGTCAGCCCCGCGGCCAGGGAGCGCTGCACCTTCATCCTGACGAGCCGCCGGTACAGCGGGCCGAGCAGCGCGGTGCCGAGCAGCGCGAGCAGGACCGGGGTGACGGCTGTCTTGAACGTGACGCAGAGCCAGATCCCCACGCCGGCGACGCCGGTGACGAGGAGGGCGACGACGCACCAGGCGGCGAGGCGGCGCGCGGGCTCGGGCAGAAGGGTGCTCACCCTCCTACCCGAGCACGGCGCCGCGGGGCCCGCACGTTATGTACGGCCGGGCGGCCCTACATGCCGTGGACCGCGGGAACGGTGCCGAGCAGCCCCTTCTGGAAGTCCTCGAAGGCCTGCTGCAGCTCGGCCTGACTGTTCATCACGAACGGTCCGTAGTGGGCCATCGGCTCGCGGATCGGCCGCCCGCCCAGCAGCACGACCTCCAGGTCGGGGGCGTGCGCGTCCTGCCGCTCGTCCGCGCGGACGGTCAGCGAGGACCCGGCGCCGAAGACCGCGGTCTGCCCCATGTGCACGGGCCGCCGCTCGGTGCCGACGCTGCCGCGCCCGGCGAGGACGTACGCGAGTCCGTTGAAGTCCTCGCGCCAGGGCAGCGTCACCTCGGCGCCGGGACGCACGGTCGCGTGGATCATCGTGATCGGCGTGTGCGTGATGCCGGGGCCCTCGTGCCCGTCCAGCTCGCCGGCGATGACGCGGAGCAGCGCGCCGCCGTCGGGGGTGGAGAGCAGCTGGACCTGGCCGCCGCGGATGTCCTGGTAGCGGGGGTCCATCATCTTGTCCTTCGCGGGCAGGTTCACCCACAGCTGGAGGCCGTGGAAGAGGCCGCCGGACTGGACGAGGGACTCCGGCGGCGCCTCGATGTGCAGGAGGCCGCTGCCGGCCGTCATCCACTGGGTGTCGCCGTTCTGGATGGTGCCGCCGCCACCGTTGGAGTCCTGGTGGATGAAGGTGCCGTCGATCAGGTACGTGACCGTCTCGAAGCCGCGGTGCGGGTGCCAGGGGGTGCCCTTGGGCTCGCCCGCCTCGTACTCCACCTCGCCCATCTGGTCCATCATGATGAACGGGTCGAGGTACTTGTAGTTGATCCCCGCGAAGGCCCGGCGCACCGGGAACCCCTCGCCCTCGAAGCCGCTCGGCGCCGTGGTCACGGCGAGCACGGGGCGCGCGACGGCGTCGGCCGGCGCCACCACCCGGGGCAGGGTCAGCGGGTTCTCGACAGTCACTGCAGGCATGGTCGGTACCTCCTTGTGAGCTCACTTTAGTTGAACGTAGAACTTTCTGCCACTCACAACGAACGGCGCCCGGAGGGGATTCCCTCCGGGCGCCGGGCTGACCGAAAACGGTCTACGGGTGGCGGCGCGCCCTAGCCGTACATACGGCGCATCGCGAAGTCGACCATCTGCTCCACGGCCTTCGCGTCGAAGACCATGCGGTGCTCGCCCTCCATGTCCAGGACGAAGCCGTACCCGGTCGGGAGCAGGTCGATCACCTCCGCGCCGGTGATCACGAAGTACTTGGAGTCCTTGCCGGCGTACCGGCGCAGCTCCTTGAGGGAGGTGAACATCGGGATCACGGGCTGCTGGGTGTTGTGCAGCGCGAGGAATCCGGGGTTGTCGCCGCGCGGGCAGTAGACCTTCGAGGTCGCGAAGGCCTGCTGGAAGTCCTCGGCGGACATGGAGCCCGTCGTGAAGGCCCGCACGGCGTCCGCGAGGGACGGCGGCGAGGGCTCGGGGTAGAGCGGAGGCTGCTGGCCGTAGCCACCGCCGGGCATGCCCTGCATCTGCTGCGGCGGCGGCTGCGCGCCCGGCGGGGCGTACTGCTGCTGGGCGCCGGGATTCTGGTCGTAGCCGTACATGAGGCGAAGCCTACTGAGTCGCGGATGGCGGGCCGAGCCGTGTCCGCAAAGTCCCGTCCGCCCCGCGACGCCCGGCACGACTCGCCCTTCGGGCGGACGACGTGACGTTGCGGACACGACTCGGGGGTTGCATCTTATTACCGGCGGGTAGCATCATCGTAGCTACTTGCTGGTATTCATCCCTTTCCTGCTTACGGAGCCTTCGCCATGGGCCACTACAAGTCGAATCTCCGCGACATCGAGTTCAACCTCTTCGAGGTGCTCGGCCGCGACAAGCTGTACGGCACCGGCCCGTTCGCGGAGATGGACGTCGACACCGCCAAGAGCATCCTCGACGAACTGCGCCGCCTCGCCGAGAACGAGCTGGCCGAGTCCTACGAGGACGCCGACCGCAACCCGCCGGTCTTCGACCCGGCGACCAACACCGCCCCGGTCCCCGCGACGTTCAAGAAGAGCTACCAGGCCTTCATGGACTCCGAGTACTGGCGCCTCGGCCTGCCCGAGGAGATCGGCGGCACGACCTCCCCGCGCTCCCTGATCTGGGGCTACGCGGAGCTGCTGCTCGGCGCGAACCCGGCGGTCTGGATGTACTCCTCCGGTCCCGCCTTCGCCGGCATCCTCTTCGAGGAGGGCAACGAGGCGCAGAAGAAGGTCGCCTCGATCGCCGTCGAGAAGCAGTGGGGCTCCACGATGGTCCTGACCGAGCCGGACGCCGGTTCGGACGTCGGCGCGGGCCGCACCAAGGCCGTCCAGCAGGACGACGGCTCCTGGCACATCGAGGGCGTGAAGCGCTTCATCACGTCCGGCGAGCACGACATGTCGGAGAACATCCTCCACTACGTCCTCGCCCGCCCCGAGGGCCACGGCCCCGGCACCAAGGGCCTCTCCCTCTTCCTCGTGCCGAAGTACGAGTTCGACTGGGAGACCGGCGAGCTGGGCGCGCGCAACGGCGTGTACGCGACGAACGTCGAGCACAAGATGGGCCTCAAGGCCTCCAACACGTGCGAGATGACGTTCGGCGACCAGCACCCCGCCAAGGGCTGGCTGATCGGCGACAAGCACGACGGCATCCGCCAGATGTTCCGCATCATCGAGTTCGCCCGCATGATGGTCGGCACGAAGGCCATCGCGGCGCTCTCGACGGGCTACCTGAACGCCCTGGAGTACGCCAAGGAGCGCGTGCAGGGCCCCGACCTCGCCCAGTTCATGGACAAGGCCGCGCCCAAGGTGACGATCACCCACCACCCGGACGTGCGCCGCTCGCTGATGACGCAGAAGGCGTACGCGGAGGGCATGCGCGCGCTCGTGCTGCACACCGCGGCCGTCCAGGACGACATCCAGGTCAAGGAAGCGGCCGGCGAGGACGCCTCGCAGCTGCACGCCCTCAACGACCTGCTCCTGCCGATCGTGAAGGGCTACGGCTCGGAGAAGTCCTACGAGCAGCTGGCGCAGTCGCTCCAGACGTTCGGCGGCTCGGGGTACCTCCAGGAGTACCCCGTCGAGCAGTACATCCGTGACGCCAAGATCGACACCCTCTACGAGGGCACGACGGCGATCCAGGGCCAGGACTACTTCTTCCGGAAGATCGTCCGCAACCAGGGCGCCGCGCTGAACGGCCTCGCCGAGGAGATCAAGAAGTTCCTCGCGGTCGGCACGGGCGGCGAGGGCCTGGCCGGTGCCCGCGAGGAGCTGGCCAAGGCCGCGGTCGAGCTGGAGGCCATCGTCGGCGTCATGCTGACCGATCTCGCGGCCACCGAGCAGGACGTGAAGTCGATCTACAAGGTGGGCCTGAACACCACCCGCCTCCTGATGGCCTCGGGCGACGTCGTCGTCGGCTACCTGCTGCTGCGCGGTGCCGCGGTCGCCGCCGAGAAGCTGGAGACGGCCTCCGCGAAGGACGTCGCCTTCTACCAGGGCAAGATCGCCGCCGCGAAGTTCTTCGCGACGACCGTCCTGCCGGGCGTCACCGCGGAGCGCAAGCTCGCCGAGGGCGTGGACCTGGACCTGATGGAGCTGGACGAGGCGGCGTTCTAGTCCGAGCCGTCGGACCCGCCCGACCCGCCCGACCCGGTTCGTGCATGGTCGACCGGGTTTCCCTCGCACGTCAGCGCGATGCCGCCACCTGATTCCTTCGGGTGGCGGCATCGTCGTATGCCCTGGGTACGCTGAGTGAACGGCCGAGAATCCCGTCCATGGGAGGGACCATGACCGCCGAGCCCCGCACCGACGCCCCGCGCGCGCTCCAGCCCGACGGCTCGGCCTGGCCGATGCCGCCCCAGGACGGTTACACGACGGACGACTTCTTCAGCCTCGACCTCCCGCCGCACACCGAGTTGATCGACGGGAGCCTGATCTTCGTAAGTCCGCAGCGCAAGTTCCACACCCTGGCGATGGACCTCTTGGTCAACGGTGTGCGCGCCACCGTCCCCGAGCACCTGCGCGTGCGCCGCGAGATGGCCGTCGTCCTCGGCCACAAGCAGGCACCGGAGCCGGACCTGGTGGTGGTGGCCGCGGAGGCCGACGCCGACCAGACCCAGACCCGCTACCGGGCCGAGGACGTCCTGCTCGCCGTCGAGGTCGTCTCCCCCGACTCCGAGGAGCGCGACCAGGACACCAAGCCCCGCAAGTACGCGGCAGCCGGCATCCGGCACTTCTGGCTGGTGACGATGGACGAGAACGACCGGCCCGCCGTGCACACCTACGAACTCGACCCGCACACCGGCGGCTACGCGCCCACCGGCATCCACCACGACCGGATGAAGCTCGCCGTGCCGTTCACCGTCGACATCGACCTCACCGAGATCGACCGCCTCTGATCGCCCCGCCACCCGGCCGACAGCCCCATTAGGCTGGCAGCCATGAGCACCCCGTCCCGCTTCGACCGCGGCCACACCGAAGACCTCATGTCCTTCCTCGCCGCGAGCCCCTCGCCGTACCACGCCGTGGCGAGCGCCGCCGAGCGGCTGGAGAAGGCCGGTTTCCGGCAGGTCGAGGAGACCGACGCCTGGGACGGCACGACCGGCGGCAAGTACGTGCTGCGAGGCGGCGCCATCGTCGCCTGGTACGTCCCCGAGGGCGCCGCCGCACACACCCCCTTCCGCATCGTCGGCGCCCACACCGACTCCCCCAACCTCCGCGTGAAGCCGCAGCCCGACGCGGGCGCGCACGGCTGGCGGCAGGTGGCCGTGGAGATCTACGGCGGGCCGCTGCTCAACTCCTGGCTCGACCGCGACCTCGGCCTCGCCGGACGCCTGACCCTGCGCGACGGCACGACCCGCCTGGTGGACGTCGACCGGCCGCTGCTCCGCGTGCCCCAACTGGCCATCC
This sequence comes from Streptomyces sp. NPDC040622, assembly GCF_055593965.1. Classification (NCBI taxonomy): domain Bacteria; kingdom Bacillati; phylum Actinomycetota; class Actinomycetes; order Kitasatosporales; family Streptomycetaceae; genus Streptomyces; species Streptomyces sp. NPDC040622. The sequence goes on from NZ_JBVIXD010000003.1 coordinate 440,907, forward strand.
ACATGGACCGGTCCGTGCACACCGACGGGCTCAAGCTCGACAAGCAGAAGCACATGCAGCCCATCTGGGGCCTCGGTACCGACGTCCACGAGGGCGACCTGATCCACTTCCTGGAGGAGGAGACCGGCCTCGGGGAGGGCGACGTCACCGGCTGGGACCTCATGACGTACGCCATCGAGCCGCCCGCCTTCCTCGGCCGCGACCGCGAACTGGTCGCGGGCCCCCGCATGGACAACCTCCTGTCCGTGCACGCCGCGACGGCCGCGCTCGCCGCCGTCGCCGCCCGGGAGGACCTGCCCTACATCCCCGTGCTGGCCGCCTTCGACCACGAGGAGAACGGCTCGCAGTCCGACACCGGCGCCGACGGCCCGCTGCTCGGCTCGGTCCTGGAGCGCTCGGTGTTCGCCCGCGGCGGGAGCTACGAGGACCGTGCGCGCGCCTTCGCGGGCACCGTCTGCCTCTCCTCCGACACCGGCCACGCCGTGCACCCCAACTACGCGGAGCGGCACGACCCCACGCACCACCCCCGGGCCAACGGCGGCCCGATCCTCAAGGTCAACGTGAACAACCGTTACGCCACCGACGGTTCGGGCCGCGCCGTGTTCGCCGCCGCCTGCGAGAAGGCGGGCGTGCCCTTCCAGTCGTTCGTCTCCAACAACGCGATGCCGTGCGGCACGACCATCGGCCCGATCACCGCGGCACGGCACGGCATCAAGACCGTCGACATCGGTGTCGCGATCCTCTCCATGCACAGCGTGCGCGAGCTCTGCGGCGCCGACGACCCGCACATGCTGGCCAACGCGCTGGTCGCGTTCCTGGAGGGCTGAGGCCGCATCCCCGAATGTCTGTGTGGTTACGAGGGACCCGGGTACACGGAGACTTCGTAGCCACGACAGCAGGGAGGCGGTCCTCATGGGCCTCGGCGGATGCATTCTTCTGATCGCCGCGGGTGCCATTCTCGCGTTCGCGACGGACTGGGAGATGGAGGGGCTCAACCTCACCGTCGCCGGTCTCATCATGATGGCCGTGGGCCTCATCGGTGTCGCCGTCTTCACCAGCATCGGCCGGCGCAGGCGGGCGGTCCAACCGGTCGCGCAGACCACCGTCGTCGAGCCGGACCAGCAGCGCCGCGGATACTGACATGTCCGACCCGGTGCGGTTCGGGGTAGTCATGGCGCCATGAGACTTCTCGTACGCGACCGGATGCTCGGCATCGGTGACGACTACTGGATCGAGGACGACCAGGGCCGGAAGGTCTTCCTCGTCGACGGCAAGGCCATGCGCCTGCGGGAGACCTTCGAGCTGAAGGACATGCAGGGCCGGGTCCTCGTCGACATCCACGCCAAAGCGCTCTCCCTGCGGGACACGATGGTCATCGAGCGCGAGGGCGAGTCCCTCGCCACCGTGAAGCGCAAGCGCCTCTCGCTGCTGCGCAACCACTACCGCGTGACGCTGGTCGACGGCACCGAACTCGACGTCAGCGGCAAGATCCTCGACCGGGAGTTCGCCATCGAGTACGACGGCGAACTCCTGGCCGACATCTCGCGCCGCTGGTTCCGCGTCCGCGAGTCGTACGGCCTCCAGGTCGTGCGCGAGGACGCCGACCCCGCGCTGCTCCTCGCCGTCGCCGTCTGTGTGATCCGGCTCGCGGAGAAGGAGCGCGAGGACGACTGACCGTCGGGGGTGCCGGCCGCCCGGGGGCCCGGCCCCTCAGGGGGCACCGAACGTCAGGAGCGGGGCCTGGGCGGGGGAGCCAGGCCCAGGAGGCGGTCCTTCAGCGCCGGGAACTGCTCCCGGGTCTGCGCGATCTTCGCGGGGTCCAGGTCGACGGTGAGGACCTCCTCGCCGTCGCCCGCCTCCGCGAGCACCTCGCCCCACGGGTCGACGACCACGCTGTGCCCGGCCTGCGGCACCCCCGCGTGCGTCCCGCCGGTGCCGCACGCCAGGACGTACACCTGGTCCTCGACCGCCCGCGCCCGCGCGAGGAGCAGCCAGTGCTCGCGGCGGCGCGCGGGCCAGCCCGCCGGCACCACGAACATCTCGGCGCCCGCGTCGACGAGCCCCCTGAAGAGCTCGGGGAAACGCAGGTCGTAACAGGTCGCGAGGCCGAGCGTGGTGTCCGGCGTGCGGACCGTCGCCAGTTCCGAACCGGCCGCCATCAGCACGGCCTCGCCCTTGTCGAAGCCGAAGCGGTGGATCTTGCGGTACGCGGCGGCGAGTTCACCGTCGGGGGAGAAGACGAGCGAGGTGTTGCAGAGCGGCCCCTCGCCCCCGGAACCGCCGTCGCCGGCCGTGCGCTCGGGGATCGACCCGGCGTGCAGCCACACGCCCGCGTCGCTCGCGGCCTTCGCCATCGCCTCGTACGTCGGCCCTTCGAGGGGCTCCGCCTCACTCGCGAAGGACTCGTACGCGAAGGCTCCCGTGGTCCACAGCTCCGGCAGCACGACCAGGCCGGAACCCTCACGCTCCGCGACCTCGCGCACCAGTGAAGAGACGCGTGTCCGACGGGAATTGACCGGTTCGTCCTCGTCTACGGCGATCTGGATGAGAGAGGCGCGCACACTACCACCGTCCTGGCATTCGAGCCGTCAATGCAGGCCTACGATCGTCACACGAAAGCACTGCCGGGGTGCCTGCGAGCAGCGTACTGTGATTTTCCGGGGGAGCCCCCCGGACCCCCATACGCCACTCTCAGTCACCCACCGCCCGCGTACGACCGCCGAGGGGTCCCGTGAGTCTCCATCCCAGCCTGCAAACCTACGCCGATGCCTGGACGCATTCCGTGGAAGCGATATCCGAGCTGGTGTCGCCGCTCGCCGAGGCGGAGTGGAGCTGGGCCACCCCCTGCCCCGGCTGGTCGATCCGCGACATCGTCTCCCACGTCATAGGCCTCGACTGCGAGATGCTGGGCGATCCCCGCCCCATCCACACCCTCCCCCGCGACCTGTACCACGTACAGACCGAGGGACAGCGGTACATGGAGATGCAGGTCGACGTGCGGCGCCACCACACCGCGCCCGAGATGACCTCCGAGCTGGAGTACACGATCATCCGCCGCTCGCGGCAGCTGCGGAACGAGTCGCGGGACCCCTCGGTGAAGATCCGCGGTCCGCTCGGCAGCGAGCAGACCCTCGAACTGGCCACGCGCCTGCGGGCCTTCGACGTGTGGGTGCACGAGCAGGACCTGCGCACCACGCTCCGCAAGCCCGGCAACATCGACTCCCCCGGCGCCTACGTCACCCGCGACATGCTGTTGCAGGGGCTCCCGAAGGTCGTCGCGAAGAAGGCGGGCGCGCCCGCGAACTCGGCGGTGGTCTTCGACGTGCACGGCCCCGTCGAGTTCCTGCGCACCGTGCGCGTGGACGCCGAGGGCAAGGGCACCGTCGACAGCGCGCCCTCGCTGGGCCCGCTCGCCACCCTCGGCCTCGACTGGGACACCTACTTCCGGCTCGCCTGCGGCCGCGTGACGTACGCGTCCGTGGCGGACCGCATCAAGGTCGAGGGCGACCAGGAGCTCGCCGAGGCGATCCTGCGCGACTTCGCGGTGACGCCGTAGCCGGGCCTTCCGGAGGCCGAGGCCGAGGGACTGACCCGCACTGAGGACTGACCCGCACTGAGGACCGGGGCTTCGGGGGCAGAGCCCCCGAGCCGGTCTCAGACGGGGACGTGGACCGCCTCGACCCGGCTGGCGACCAGCCGCTCCCGCTCCCGCCGCACGGCCTGCTTGCGGAGCCGCAGGATCTGGCAGAGCCCCAGCGCCTCCAGCACGAACACCGCGGAGAACGCCACCCGGTAGTTGTCGCCCGTCGCGTCCAGCAGGATGCCGATCGCGAGCAGCGTGGTCATGGAGGCGACGAAGCCGCCCATGTTGGTGATGCCCGACGCCGTGCCCTGCCGCTCCGGCGGGTTGGCGGGCCGCGCGAAGTCGAAGCCGATCATCGAGGCGGGCCCGCAGGCGCCGAGCACCGTGCACAGGACGATCAGGAGCCACATCGGCGCGTGGTCGCCGGGGTGGACGAGGACGGACGCCCAGGCCGTGGCCGTCGCCGCGACGGTGCCGAGCGCCAGCGGGAGGCGCGCGGCGTGGTGCCGGGCGACGATCTGGCCGTAGACCAGGCCGATGACCATGTTGGAGAGCACGACCAGCGTGAGCAGTTCGCCGGCCGTCGCCCGCGAGAGGCCCTGCGCCTCGACGAGGAACGGCAGGCCCCACAGCAGCAGGAAGACCATCGCGGGGAACTGCGTGGTGAAGTGCACCCACAGGCCGAGCCGGGTACCGGGCTCCCGCCAGGACTGGGCGATCTGCCGGCGCACGAAGGCCGCTCCGGTGTGTCCCACCGGCTCCGGCTCGTGGCCCTCGGGGTGGTCCTTGAGGAACAGCGTCATCAGGACCAGGACGACCACACCGCACAGCGCGCTGCCCGCGAAGGCCGCGGTCCAGCCGACCGAGTGCAGCAGCCGGGCCAGGACCAGGGTCGAGACGAGGTTGCCCGCCATGCCGACGAGCCCCGCGAGCTGCGCGACCATCGGGCCGCGCCGGGCCGGGAACCAGCGGGTGCCGAGCCGCAGGACGCTGATGAAGGTCAGCGCGTCGCCGCAGCCGAGCAGGGCGCGGGAGACGAGCGCCATCGCGTACGTCGGCGAGAACGCGAAGCCGAGCTGGCCGATCGTGAAGAGGACGACGCCGATCGTCAGCACCTTCTTGGTGCCGAGGCGGTCGACCATGAGGCCGACGGGTATCTGCATGCCCGCGTACACGAGCAGTTGGAGGATGGAGAAGGTCGACAGCGCGGACGCGTTGACGTGGAAGCGGTCGGCCGCGTCCAGTCCCGCGACGCCGAGCGACGTGCGGAAGATGACCGCGACGAAGTAGACGGCGACGCCGATGGACCAGACGAGCACCGCCTTGCGGCCGCCGGGCGGGTCGCCGGGCAGCGAGACGGGCGCGGAGGCGGCGCTCACCGCACCTCACCCCGCGCCAGGTTCTGGAACCAGCCGACGTGCCGGGTCACCACGGCGACGGCCGCGTCGCCGTCGCCGTCGCGCAGCGCGTCGAGGATCTCCTCGTGCTCCGCGAGCGTCTTCGCGATCCGGTCGGGGTGCGAGTGCATCACGGCGACGCCCATCCGCAGCTGCCGGTCCCGCAGTTGGTCGTAGAGGCGCGAGAGGATCTCGTTCCCGCCGCTGCGCACGATCTCCGCGTGGAAGCAGCGGTCGGTGACCGCGGCCTCGGCGAGGTCGCCCGCGGCGGCCTGCGCGCGCTGGCGCTCCAGCAGTTCCGCCAGCCGGGCGATCAGCCCCGCGGGCGCGGGCACCGCCTTGCGCACCGAGTGCTTCTCGACGAGCAGCCGCGTCTCGACGACGTCCGCGATCTCCTGCGCCGAGACGGGCAGCACGAGGGCGCCCTTCTTCGGGTAGAGCCGCAGCAGCCCCTCGACCTCCAGCTTCAGGAGCGCCTCGCGCACCGGCGTCCTCGATACCCCCACCGCCTCGGCGAGCTCGCCCTCGGTGAGGAGGGTGCCGCCCTCGTAGCGGCGTTCGAGGACGGCTTGCTTGACGTGCGCGTAGACGCGCTCGGCGGCGGGCGGCCGCTTGGCTGCGGCGAGAGCGGTGGCTGGCATGCGCACAGCATAGATACAACACGTATACGCCGGAATCCCCGTCCACATCGCGGGCACGCGCCCCACGCGACACAGGACCGGGAGCGCGGCTGGGAGCACGGCCAAAAGCACGGCCGGTACGGAGAAATTTCACGGTGTTCCGGCACATCCATCGGCCCCTCTCGCTCGTCTATTGAGAGAGCGGCACCCTCATGCCGCCGCAGTCCAGGGGCATTTGGAGCATTGAACTTGAATACCGGCATCAAGGGCGTACGCCGCGCATCGGCCGTTATCGTCACCACGGGCGCAATGCTCGCCGGCGGCGCCCTCACCAGCCCGGCCCACGCGGCCGCACCGCCGAAGCCGTCCATCGTCGCCAAGGGCGGCTATGTGATGAACAGCGGCACGGGCAAGAGCCTCTACACCAAGTCCGCCGACACCCGCCGTTCCACCGGGTCGACGACGAAGATCATGACGGCCCGCGTGGTGCTCGGCCAGCGGAACCTCAACCTGGACTCCAAGGTCAAGGTCGAGAAGGCCTACAGCGACTACATCGTCCGCAACAACTACGCCTCGTCGGCCCGCCTGATCGTCGGCGACAAGGTCACCGTCCGCCAGCTCCTGTACGGCCTGATGCTGCCGTCCGGCTGCGACGCCGCGTACGCGCTCGCCGACAAGTTCGGCAAGGGCTCGACCCGCGCCAAGCGTGTGAAGAGCTTCATCGGCCAGATGAACTCGACCGCGAAGACCCTCGGCCTGACGAACACGCACTTCGACTCGTTCGACGGCATCGGGCACGGCAAGAACTACTCGACGCCCCGCGACCTGACCAAGCTCGCGCGCAACGCCATGAAGTACTCCACGTTCCGCACGGTCGTGAAGACCAAGTCGACGACGCAGAAGGTCACCACCAAGTCCGGTGGCTACCGCAACATGTCGTGGTCGAACACCAACAACCTCCTCGGCTCCTACCGCGGCGCCATCGGCGTGAAGACGGGCTCCGGCCCGGAGGCGAAGTACTGCCTCGTCTTCGCCGCCACCCGCAGCGGCAAGACCGTCATCGGCACGGTGCTCACCTCGTCGTCCCTGGCCAACCGCACCTCGGACGCCAAGAAGCTGATGGACTACGGCTTCAAGGTCGCCTGACGCGCGGCAGCAGTACGCACGCATACGTACGGGGAGGGGCCCGCCGCGACAGCGCGGCGGGCCCCTCCTGCGCGTGCCGCTTCTCTGCGCGGCGCGCGTACAGCCGGACTACGACCAGGTCAGCAGCCGCTTCGGCCGCTCCAGGACCGCCGCCACGTCGGCGAGCACCTTGGAGCCCAGCTCCCCGTCCACCAGGCGGTGGTCGAAGGAGAGCGCGAGCGTCGTCACCTGGCGCGGCTTGACCTTGCCCTTGTGGACCCACGGCTGGAGCTTGATCGAGCCGACCGCGAGGATCGCGGACTCGCCGGGGTTCAGGATCGGCGTGCCCGTGTCGACGCCGAAGACTCCGACGTTCGTGATCGTGACCGTGCCGCCCTGCATGTCGCCGGGCGCCGTCTTGCCCGAGCGGGCCGTGGAGACCAACTCGCCGAGCGCACCGGCCAGTTCGGGCAGGGTCTTGGCGTGCGCGTCCTTGATGTTCGGCACGATCAGACCGCGCGGGGTGGCCGCGGCGATGCCCAGGTTCACGTAGTGCTTCTGGACGATCTCCTGGTTCGCCTCGTCCCAGGCCGCGTTGACGTCGGGGTTGCGGCGGATCGCCACGAGCAGGGCCTTGGAGATGAGCAGCAGCGGATTGACCCGCAGCCCCTCGAACGCCTTGTCCTGCTTCAGCTCCTCGACCAGCTTCATCGTCCGCGTCACGTCGACCGTCACGAACTCGGTGACGTGCGGCGCCGTGAACGCCGAGCCGACCATCGCCTGCGCGGTGACCTTGCGGACGCCCTTGACCGGGATCCGGGTCTCGCGGGCGTCGGAGCTCGCCGTACCCACCGTGCCCGCCGTGTTCCCCGAAGGGGCGGGGGCGGCGGCCGGGGCGGGCTGCGCCGGCGCCTGGGGCGCCTGCGGGGCGGGCGCGGCGACGGAGGCCCGGGCCACCGCCGCGTGCACGTCCTCGCGGGTGATGATCCCGTCGGGGCCGGACGGCGTGATCGTGGCCAGGTCGACGCCGAGGTCCTTGGCGAGCTTGCGGACGGGCGGCTTGGCGAGCGGCCGGGCGCCGTCGGCCGCCGTGCCGTTCGTACCCGCGCCGTCGGCCGCCGAGCCGTTCGTACCCGAGGCAGGCGGTGCGGCGGGTGCGCTCGTGCCGTTCAACTCGGCCTGGACCGCCGTCGCGTAGCGCGCGCCGGCCTGCGGCTCGTCGGACTGCTCGGGGACGGCCGTCTTGCGCGCGCGCCGCTTGGTCGAGGACTCGGCGACTCCGTAGCCCACGAGGACGGGCTGCCTGCCTGCCTTGGCGGGCTCCTCCCCGGCGGCGGGCTCCGCGGCCGGAGCGGCCTGCGCGGCCTGTGCGGGGGCCGACTCGGCGGGCGCGGCCTGCGCGTCCGCGGACGCGCCGCCCGACACGTCGACCGCGATGATCACCTGGCCGACGTCGACCGTGGTGCCCTCGGGGAAGCGCAGTTCGCGCACGGTGCCGTTGAACGGGATGGGCAGCTCGACCGCTGCCTTGGCGGTCTCCACCTCGCACACGACCTGTCCGTCGGTGACCGTGTCACCGGGCTGTACGTACCACTTGAGGATCTCGGCCTCGGTGAGTCCCTCGCCCACGTCGGGCATCTTGAACTCGGCAAGAGCGGTGTCAGTCATCGTCGTCACGCCCCTCTCCCTCAGTACGCCAGCGAGCGGTCGACGGCGTCGAGCACCCGGTCAAGGCCCGGCAGGTACTCCTCCTCCAGGCGCGCCGGCGGGTACGGGGCGTGGTAGCCGCCGACCCGCAGCACGGGCGCCTCCAGGTGGTAGAAGGACCGCTCGGTGATGCGTGCCGCGATCTCCGCGCCGGTGCCCAGGAAGACCGGGGCCTCGTGGACGACGACGAGGCGGCGCGTCTTCTCCACCGAGGTCTGCACCGTGTCGAAGTCGATGGGCGACATCGAGCGCAGGTCCAGGACCTCCAGGGACTTGCCCTCCTCCTCGGCGGCCGCGGCCGCCTCCAGGCAGACCTTCACCATCGGGCCGTACGCCGCGAGGGTCAGGTCGGTGCCCCGGCGGGCGACGACGGCCTTGTGCAGGGGGCCGGGGATGGCCTCCTTGTCGACCTCGCCCTTGTCCCAGTACCGCCGCTTGGGCTCGAAGAAGATGACGGGGTCGTCGCTCTGGATGGCCTGCTGCATCATCCAGTAGGCATCCGCCGAATTCGACGGGGAGACCACCTTGAGGCCCGCCACGTGCGCGAAGAGCGCCTCGGGCGACTCGCTGTGGTGCTCGACCGCGCCGATGCCGCCGCCGTACGGAATGCGGATGACGACGGGCATCTTGATCTTGCCGAGCGCACGGGCGTGCATCTTCGCGAGCTGCGTGACGATCTGGTCGTACGCGGGGAAGACGAAGCCGTCGAACTGGATCTCCACCACGGGGCGGTAGCCGCGCAGCGCGAGGCCGATCGCCGTGCCCACGATGCCGGACTCGGCGAGCGGGGTGTCGATGACCCGGTCCTCGCCGAAGTCCTTCTGCAGCCCGTCCGTCACGCGGAAGACGCCGCCGAGCTTGCCGACGTCCTCACCCATGATGAGGACCTTGGGGTCGGTCTCCAGCGCCGTGCGCAGCGATTCGTTGATCGCCTTGGCGATGGGAAGTTTCTGGACAGCCATGGTTACTTGCCCTCCCCGCCCGCGGGGGCGTCCGCGAACGACGCCTGGTAGGCGGCGAACTGGGCGCGCTCCTCGTCCACGAGCGCGTGCCCGTCGGCGTAGGCGTTCTCGAAGATCGCCATCAGATCCGGATCCGGCATCGCCCGCACCACCTCTCGCACTCGCTTGCCCAACGCTTCGCTCTCCTCGTCGAGTTCCGCGAAGAATCCCTCATCCGCGTGACCCTCGGACTCCAGATAGGCGCGCAGCCGCAGGATCGGGTCCTTGGCCTCCCAGGCCTCCCGCTCCTCGTCCCTGCGGTACTTGGTCGGGTCGTCGGAGGTGGTGTGCGCGCCCATGCGGTACGTGAACGCCTCGATCAGCGCCGGGCCCTCACCCGTGCGGGCCCGCTCCAGGGCCCACTTGGTGACGGCGAGGACGGCGAGCACGTCGTTGCCGTCGACCCGCACACCGGGGAAGCCGAAGCCCTGCGCGCGCTGGTAGAGCGGCACCCGGGTCTGCTTCTCGGTGGGCTCGGAGATCGCCCACTGGTTGTTCTGGCAGAAGAAGACGACCGGCGCGTTGTAGACCGCGGAGAAGGTGAACGATTCGGCCACGTCGCCCTGGCTGGAGGCACCGTCGCCGAAGTACGCGATCACGGCCGAGTCCGCGCCGTCCTTGGCCACGCCCATCGCGTAGCCCGTGGCGTGCAGGGTCTGCGAGCCGATGACGATCGTGTACAGGTGGAAGTTGTTGGTGTTCGGGTCCCAGCCGCCGTTGTTCACGCCGCGGAACATGCCGAGCAGGTTGGTCGGGTCGACGCCGCGACACCAGGCGACGCCGTGCTCGCGGTACGTGGGGAACACGTAGTCGTCGTCGCGCGTGGCCCGCCCCGAGCCGATCTGCGCCGCCTCCTGGCCGAGCAGCGACGCCCACAGGCCCAGCTCGCCCTGGCGCTGCAGGGAGGTGGCCTCGGCGTCGAAGCGGCGGGTGAGGACCATGTCGCGGTAGAGGCCGCGCAGCTCCTCGGCGGTGATGTCCGCGACGAACGCGTCGTACACGGCGTTCTTCGCGTCGTTGACCCGCTTCCCCTCCGGGGTCAGCAGCTGTACGAGCTCGGGCTCCGTGCTTTTCTGCGGCGCGGGCTTCTTGGCGCTCGCGCGCTTCCCGCCGCCGGTACTGCTGCGGCGCGGTTTGCGCGCGGCGGTGCTCTCCACGGTCACGTGTGCTCCTCCGTCGGTCCGGCCCCCGGGATTACCGGGTGACTGGGTCCCCCCTCGCTCTTTGAGAGCCTGGGGGAAGCGGCTCGCCTGTCCGTGCCCGCGCACGGGGTGGGTGCGACTCGGCCGGGAACAGGCGTGACAGGTGCCCCGGCGAGCTCCCTGCACAAAACACGTTACCCAGTGCTTCCCATTTCTGTGAAACCCCATCTGACCTGCGAATTTGCTTGGATTTCCAAGTATCTGACTGCTTGGATTTCCGAGTAAATCGAGAAAGTCGGGAACAGTTCCTGGTCACAGCACTGATCACAGCCTGGCAGGGGGCCGGAACACCGGCACGTTATCCCGGCCACCCCACGCATTGGAAGGGTTCCGCCCGGGCACGGAAAGAGAACGTGTGTGAGACTGGCTCCGTGCGCGAAGACGGAAAAATTACGGTATTTCTCCTCGACGACCACGAAGTGGTCCGGCGTGGAGTCCATGAGCTGCTCTCCGTGGAGTCCGACATCGAGGTCGTCGGCGAAGCGGGAACCGCGGCAGATGCCCTGGTCAGGATCCCCGCGACCCGGCCGGACGTGGCCGTGCTCGACGTGCGCCTGCCGGACGGCAGCGGTGTCGAGGTGTGCCGCGAGATCCGCTCCCAGAACGAGGACATCAAATGCCTGATGCTCACCTCGTTCGCCGACGACGAAGCCCTCTTCGACGCGATCATGGCCGGTGCCTCCGGTTACGTCCTCAAGGCCATTCGCGGCAATGAGCTCCTGACCGCCGTCCGGGACGTGGCCGCCGGCAAGTCCCTGCTCGACCCCGTCGCCACGGCCCGGGTCCTGGAGCGGCTGCGCGACGGCAACAACGCCAAGGGCGACGACCGCCTGGCCAACCTCACCGACCAGGAGCGGAAGATCCTCGACCTGATCGGCGAGGGCCTGACCAACCGCGTGATCGGCGAGCGACTGCACCTGGCCGAGAAGACGATCAAGAACTACGTCTCCAGCCTGCTCTCCAAGCTGGGCATGGAGCGCCGCTCCCAGGCCGCCGCGTACGTGGCGCGCATGCAGGCGGAGAAGCACTGACTCCGTCCTGAAGGGCCGCCTGACGTCCTCCTGAAGCCGGCAGGGCGCCCCGCGCGACCGGGGGCCGACGGCTGGGACCGCCCCCCGGTTCAGGGACTTACGTCCTCGGTTTGTGGGGGCGGGATCCCCTTTCCCGACGCCCCGTCGATGAACCAAGGTGGGGGTCATGCCCACCGACGAACAGCTCGCCTTCGACCTGCTCAGCCACGCCGACTACGGCCGGGTGGCGACCAGCATGCGCGCGCTGCCCTTCCTCGCGGCGTCCCGCCACATCGTCGTGGACGGCACGATCCTGCTGCGCATGCACAAGGGATACGGCTACCACCAGGCGTGCATCGGCAGCGTCGTGGCGTACGGCGCGGACAACCTCAACCTGGCGAGTGCCCGTGAGGGCCAGTGGACCGTGCAGCTGGTCGGCGTCTGCGAGTCCGTCGAGCCGACCACCGCGGAACTGGAACTCTTCGGTCCGGCACCGCACTACGTGGACGGTGAGCTCTTCGACCCCGTCTACCTGCGCATAGAGCCGCAGTTCACGACGGTCCACGCCTTGCGGGCCGGCCACGACCGGCGGCTCCAGCACACGCTGTAGGCCGCGTTTCGCACGGGCCGGCCCAGGCGGCGTTCCGCGCGGGCCGGCGCAGGCCGCGTTCCGCACGGGTCACAGGCCTCGTACGACTGAGGGCCCCGCATCGCGGGGCCCCACGTCACTCACCGGGCGGGGCTCAGAGCCCTTCGCCCTCGCCACCGCCGCCGTTGCCGGCGCCCTCGTCGTCACCCTCCGGCTGCGTCGGATCACCGGTCGGCTCGGTCGGGTCGTCGGTCGGCTCGGTCGGATCCCCGGTGGGCGTGGTCGGGTTCCCGGTCGGCGTGGTCGGGTCGCCGGTCGGCGTGGTCGGGCCCGTCGACGGATTCGTCGGGTTGGTCGGCCTCGTCGGCTGCGGGTCGTAGTCCGTCGCGCCGCCCGTCTCCGTACCCGTGTCCGTCTCCTCGTCCGTCGGGTCGTCGTCCGCGCTCTTGCTCGGCTTCTCGGACTGCGACTGCTTCGTCGCCGGAGTCTTCGGGGTTTCCTTGCCGTCCTTCTTGTCGCCCGCGGTCAGCGCGAACGCGACACCCACGGCGATGGCGATGACCGCGAGCACGGCGAAGATCCACATCTTGCCGCGGCCGCCCTTGCCGCCGTGGTGCCCGCCGTCGAAGCCGCCGTCGTCGCCGCCCGGCGGACGCAGCATGGGGCTCGGGATCTGCGCGGTCCCCGAGTCGGGGTGCGCCATCGCGGTGGTGCCCGCGACGCCCATGGCCGGGGTGTTCCCGCCCTCGTGCATCTCCACGGGCCCGGTGTTCCAGGTTCCCGTGTGGCTGCCCTGCTCGTGCAGCATCTGCAGCCCGTACTGGACGAGGCCGCGCATCTCCTCCGCCGTCTGGAACCGGTCGTCCGGGTCCTTGGCGAGCGACCGCATGACGAGCCCGTCCAGCTCGGGCGGCGCCGCGTCCGAGACCTCGGAGGGCGGCACGGCCTGGTCCTGGACGTGCTGGTAGACGACGGAGAGGGGCGTCTCACCGGTGAACGGGGGCCGCAGCGCGAGCAGTTCGTAGAGCAGGCAGCCGGTCGCGTACAGGTCGGAGCGGTGGTCGACGGCCTTGCCGAGCGCCTGCTCGGGCGAGAGGTACTGGGGCGTGCCCATGACCATGCCGGTCTGGGTCATCGTCGACTGCGCGCCGTGCAGGGCGCGCGCGATGCCGAAGTCCATCACCTTGACCGCGCCGGTGTTGGTGATGATCACGTTCGCGGGCTTGATGTCGCGGTGCACGATGCCGTGCTGGTGCGAGTAGGCCAGGGCCTCCAGGACGCCCGACACGATGATCAGGGCCTGCTCGGGGCCCGGCGCCTCCGCGTTGATCAGCAGATCGCGGATCGTCCGGCCCTCGACGATCTCCATGACGATGTACGGGACGACGTTCGGCCCGACCACGTCTTCACCGGAGTCGTACACCGCCACCACGGCGTGGTGGTTGAGACCGGCCACCGACTGCGCCTCGCGCGTGAAACGGGCCTTGGAGACCGGGTCCTCGGCAAGGTCGGAGCGGAGCAGCTTGACCGCGACGGTGCGGCCGAGACGTACGTCCTCGGCCGCGAAAACCTCGGCCATGCCGCCCCGGCCGAGTCTGTGGGTCAGGCGGTAGCGGCCGTCGCCGACCAACCCGCCGTTGCCCCACAATTCAGGCGCGTCTGACATACCGCCGCCAGTCGCCTCGGGGTCGGACGGGCCCTGAGCGCGCTGCGTCTGTGCCATCAGTCCTCGCCGTCGTTTCTGGTCGTGGTACTTGGTACTGAGTACGTCGAGATACGGGGTACTCCGTCGGGTCACGCTACAGCCTTCGCGCCACCCGCCGGTTCGAGCCGGACCGGTCATCAAAGCCGTCCGTGGGTCCCGTGCGCAAACTTGTAACGCTTCCGAGACGCTTCTTGCGCGTACGGTCACGGAACGGGCACCGAGCTTGACGCGTCATCGTCCTCGGGCAGACTTGGCCTGGAATAGCGGGTAATCGATGACCAGCCGCGGAGCCGTCCGGCAGCCGCGCCGATGGGGGACGCACGAGATGAGCAGCCAGGACGGCGCACAGGGGCGGTACGCGGGGCGTTCGCTGGCCGGTGGCCGCTACCAACTGCGTGATCTGCTCGGCGAAGGCGGCATGGCGTCGGTACACCTCGCCTACGACACCGTGCTCGACCGGCAGGTCGCCATCAAGACACTGCACACCGAGCTCGGCCGCGAACAGTCCTTCCGCGAACGCTTCCGCCGCGAGGCCCAGTCGGTGGCGAAGCTCACGCACACCAACATCGTGTCGGTCTTCGACACCGGCGAGGACGAGCTCGACGGCGCGACGATGCCGTACATCGTCATGGAGTACGTCGAGGGCCAGCCGCTCGGCTCCGTGCTCGACACGTCCGTGACGCAGTTCGGCGCGATGCCGTCCGACCAGGCTCTGAAGATCACCGCCGATGTGCTCGCGGCGCTGGAGATCAGCCACGAAATGGGCCTGGTCCACCGCGACATCAAGCCCGGCAACGTGATGATGACCAAGCGCAACGTCGTCAAGGTGATGGACTTCGGCATCGCCCGCGCCATGCAGTCCGGCGTCACCTCCATGACGCAGACCGGCATGGTCGTCGGCACCCCGCAGTACCTTTCCCCGGAACAGGCGCTCGGCCGCGGCGTCGACGCCCGCTCCGACCTCTACTCCGTCGGCATCATGCTCTTCCAGCTGGTGACGGGCCGGCTGCCGTTCGAGGCGGACTCCCCGCTCGCCATCGCGTACGCGCACGTTCAGGAGGAGCCGGTCGCTCCCTCCTCGATCAACCGTTCCCTTCCGCCCGCGCTCGACGCGATCGTCGCCCGCGCGCTGAAGAAGAACCCGAACGAGCGCTTCCCCACGGCCGAGGCCATGCGCGACGAGTGCCTGCGCGTCGCCCAGTCCTTCCAGGCCGCGGCCCCCAGCATCGTGCCGGGCGCGCAGACGGCGAGCGGCGCGGGCGTGGGCGCGGCGGTCTTCCCGCCCGTCGACGCCTCGCTCCCGCAGAACGGCAACGTCCAGACGCCGTACCAGCCGGGCGCCTACGGCCCGCCCACCCCGGCGCCCACGCCGGGCTACGGCTACCCGCAGCAGGGCTACCAGACCCCGCCGCCCACCAACGCGTACGCCCCGCAGCAGGGCGCGCACACCCCGCCGCCGTACAACCTCTCCCCGCAGCCCGCCACGGCGACGGCCGGAGGTCCCGGCGGCACGAACAACTCGGGCGGCTCGGCCGGCTCGGGCGGCCGCAAGCGGAACATGCCGGTGATCGTCGGCTCGATCGTCGTCGCGCTGATCGCCATCGGCGGCCTGATCACCGCCCTCACGATGAGCGGCGGTGACGACGACGGCGGCAAGGAAGCCTCCACCGACAAGTCGGCGCAGCCGGTGGCGGGGCACAAGGGGCCCGAGCGCCGGAACGTCATCGAGACGGAGAAGTGCACCGACCCCGAGGTCGGTTACAACGACGAGGAGAAGATCAAGGTCCCGGACTTCACGTTCAAGGACTGGAAGTCGGTCCTGTCGTGTCTGCAGGCGGCCGGCTGGGGCTACGACAAGCGCAAGGTCGACGAGAACGCGTACGGCCAGGACACCGTCATGCGGCAGACCCCGAAGGAAGGCACGGAGGTCGACCCGAAGACGCTGGAGCTCCAGTTCGACATCTCCACGGGCAACCCGGCCTAGCGGTTCCTCTTCTTCCCCCTTCCTTTCTTCCACCACGCCCAGGGGCTCGGTACGCGCGATGCGTACCGAGCCCCTGGGCGTAGTCGTAGGGCGTAGTCGTTAGGGAAGCGACCGACGGGTGTCTACAGGTAAGGGCCTCCCGTGCGGCCCGCGAGGCCGCCGCCCTCTTCCTCCTCGTCGCCGCCCACGCCGGGCGGCAGCGCCCTGCGCATCTGCTCCAGCTGGGCCCGCGCCGCCATCTGCTGCGCGAACAGGGTCGTCTGGATCCCGTGGAAGAGGCCTTCGAGCCAGCCGACCAGCTGGGCCTGCGCGATCCGCAGCTCGGCGTCGCTCGGCGTCGCCTCCTCCGTGAAGGGCAGGGAGAGCCGCTCCAGCTCCTCGACGAGCTCGGGGGCGAGACCGTCCTCGAGCTCCTTCACCGAGCTGGCGTGGATCTCCTTGAGGCGGACCCGGCTCGCCTCGTCGAGAGGAGCCGCCCGCACCTCCTCCAGCAGCTGCTTGATCATGCTGCCGATACGCATGACCTTGGCCGGCTGTTCGACCATCTCGGTCACCGGGACTTCGCGGGATTCATCGTCTCCGCCGCCACCGAGAGCCATTCCGTCCTGGCCCACGACCAGGACCTGAGGGCTCTCCGACGACCGTTCGTTCCTCGGCATCTCCATGCCGCCATTCTCTCGCACCCGTACATCACACATCGGTGGTGCCCCCGTACGCGGATGATCCACCCTCACGCGCGGCGCAGCCGCAGTCCCAGGAAGCCGAGTCCGAGGCCGATGAGGACCAGCCCGCCGCCGAGGGGCAGGACGCGGAGGTTCGGCAGGACGGGGCCCACCGGAGTGCGTTCCCCCCGGTCGAAGGCGGTGTCCCGGTGCGTGACGGGGGTCGGCCGTGACGGTTGCGGGGGCGGGACGGGGGGCGGTGTGTAGGGCGGCGGGATCCGGCGCGGCACGTCCACGAGGCCCGGCCGCTCCCGCCCCTCGCCCGCGCGGGTCCCGGCCCGGGAGGTCTCGTCGACGGTGGTCACGGGCCCGTTGACGGAGGGCTCCGCGGCGAACGAGACGAGTCCGGGTACGACCGCCGTCAGTACCGCGAGAAGCGCCACGACGACGAAGGCGGACCCTCTCGGCAGGAAAGCCGGGCGTCTCGACTGCGAAGCCGGCCGTCTCGACTGCGAAGCAGTCACCGCGCTGCCCCCTCCCGCCACCGGGTCGCCAAGGTCGTGAAAGATCACCGCACCGCACCAGGTGACAAGCCTCACACAATGCTGCTAATCCGGCATCTCGGTCAGGGTGTGGCCGACGAGGGGGAAGGTCGCGAGGGGGCCAGGTCGCGAGGGGGGGGAGATCGCGAGGGGGGGAGATCGCGACAAGGGCGGGCTGGGAGGAGGGCGGGGAGTCCCGTCCCCTCCCGCCGCCCCCGGCAACCGCTACCGCGTCAGCAGCACCTTGCCGATGTGACCGCTCTCCTCCAGCACCCGGTGCGCCGCCGCCGCGTCGCTCATCGGCACCGTACGGTCCACGACGGGCCGCACATGGCCCCCGCCGATCAGCGGCCAGACGTGCTCCCGCACCGCGGCGACGATCGAGGCCTTCTCGGCGGCCGGGCGGCCGCGGAGCGACGTGGCGGTCACCGCGGCCCGCTTGTTGAGGAGCGCCGCGATGTTCAGCTCGCCCTTGACGCCGCCCTGCATGCCGATGATCGCGAGCCGGCCGTTGACCGCGAGGGCCTGCACGTTCCGGTCCAGGTACTTCGCGCCCATGTTGTCGAGGATGACGTCCGCGCCCGCGCCGTCCGTGGCCCGCTGGATCTCTTCGACGAAGTCCTGCTCGCGGTAGTTGATGAGGACGTCCGCCCCCAGCTCGCCGCAGAACGCGAGCTTCTCCTTGGTGCCCGCGGTGACGGCGACCTTCGCGCCGACGGCCTTGGCGAGCTGGATCGCCATGGTGCCGATGCCGCTCGAACCGCCGTGCGCGAGCAGCGTCTCGCCCGGGCGCAGGTGGGAAATCATGAAGACGTTGGACCACACCGTGGAGGTGACCTCGGGCAGCGCGGCCGCCGTGACGAGGTCGACGCCGTCGGGCACGGGGAACAGCTGGCCGACGGGGACGACGACCTGCTCCGCGTAGCCGCCGCCCGCGAGCAGGGCGCACACCTCGTCGCCGACCGACCAGCCGGAGACGCCGGGGCCGAGCGCGGTGACGCGGCCCGAGCACTCCAGGCCGGGGTACGGGGAGGAGCCGGGCGGCGGGTTGTAGAAGCCCTGCCGCTGCAGCAGATCGGCGCGGTTCACGGCGCTGGCCGCCACCTCGACGAGCACCTCGCCCTCGCCGGGCACGGGATCGGGGACCTCGGCCCACACGAGCGCTTCGGGGCCGCCGGGTTCGGGGATCGTGATCGCATACATGCTGGCGAGGCTACTCGCGTCCCTGTGCGGGGGCCTCCCAGATCAGGCCCCCGCCCCCGCCCTCGGCTTCGCCCTTGCCCTCGCCCTCGCCGTCGACCTCGACCTCACCCTCGCCCTCGACCTGGCCCGAGAGCCGCCCCACGGTCAGTGCGGCGGCAACGGCTTCAGGTCCGGGGCGACCGCCGTGCCGGGCGAGGCACGGACGATCGTGATCAGACGGTCCGTCAACTCCAGCTTGCCGACGGCAGGATCGTCGTAGCCGAGCACCCGGTGTCCTCGTACGACACTCACGACCAGGTCCTCCGTCGCCCGGACGTTCAGACCCACCTCGGCCTTTATGACCGGCCGTTCGACGAGGTCGAGGCCGCTGCCCTGCTGGATCAGGTCCTCCATGACCATGCCCGCGCTCGGGCTGAGCACAGAGAGACCGAGCAGCCGGCCCGCCGCACTGGCGCTGGTGATCACGGCGTCGGCGCCGGACTGGCGGAGCAGCGGCGCGTTCTCCTCCTCGCGCACCGCCGCCACGATCTTCGCCCCGCGGTTCAGCTGCCGTGCCGTGAGCGCGACCAGGACGGCGGTGTCGTCGCGCTGAGTCGCGATGATGATCTGGCGCGCCCGCTGCACCTCCGCGCGGAGCAGCACGTCGCTGCGCGTCGCGTCGCCGATGACGCCCGCGAAGCCCTCCGCCGTGGCCGCTTCGACGACCTTCGCGCTGGGGTCGACGACGACGATCTGGTCGGCCTTCAGACCGGTCGCGCGGACGGTCTGGATCGCCGACCGGCCCTTGGTGCCGAAGCCGACGACAACAGTGTGTTCACGCAAGTTGGACCTCCAGCGGGACAGACGCCATTCCTCGCGGGTCCGTTCCGTGAGCACTTCGAGGGTGGTGCCGACCAGGATGATCAGGAAGAGCACGCGCAGCGGCGTGATCAGGAGGATGTTGGTGAGGCGGGCGCTGTCGCTGTACGGAACGATGTCGCCGTAGCCGGTGGTGGAGAGCGTGACCGTCGCGTAGTACGCGGAGTCCAGGAAGTCGACGTGCTCGTCCGAGTTGTCGTGGTAGCCGCTGCGGTCGATCCAGACGATGAACGTCGTCAGGGCGAGCACCAGCAGCGCCATCGCGAGACGGCGGGTGACCTGGCGCAGCGGGCGCTCGATCTTGCGCTGGGGCAGCTTGATCCGGTGTGTCGTGTGCTGCTCTTCGGGGTGACGCGCGATCGCGTCATGCCCGGGAAGTTTCACGTGAAACGCTCCTCGCCGTCTACGCGTGCTCCAGCTCCGGGCCCGGATCCTGTGCCCGTGCCTACCTCTGCACCGGCCCCGCCCCCGATCCCTGCGACCGGGCCACCGTACAGACCCGCCGTACCGGTGCCCGTACCCACCTCCGGCACGGCCCACGGAAGGTCGAGGATCTCCAGCTCGTGGCCCTGCCGCGCCCCACCGGGCGGCACGACCGCGAGCCCGTCGGCCGCCGCGATGCCGCGCAGCATCGCCGGGCCGTTGAAGTGCAGCGGAACGGCCCGGTCGGCGCGCAGGGTGACGGGGACGAGTCGGGTGTCGTGCGGGTGTCCCTGCACGCCGTCGCGCAGCGGAGCGATGTACGTGGACGGCCCGCCGCAGCCGGTCGCGCGTCCGGAGAGCGTCCGCAGCAGGGGCTCGGCCAGCGTCAACAGTCCCGAGACGGCGGCGAGCGGATTGCCGGGCAGGCCGACGAGGTGCTGTCCGGGCCGGATGCGGGCCAGCAGCATGGGGTGTCCGGGGCGCACCGCCACCCCGTCCACGAGCAGCTCGGCGCCGATCCTGCGCAGGGTGGGGTGGACGTGGTCGACCGGCCCCGACGCGGTGCCGCCCGTCGTGACGATCAGGTCGGCGGTGGACGAGGTGATGGCGTCGTGGAGGGCCTCCGCATCGTCACCGAGGCGCCGCACGGCGGTGACCTCGGCGCCCAGGGAGTGCAGCCAGGGCGGCAGCATCGGGCCGAGCGCGTCACGGATGAGGCCCTCGCGGGGGAGGCCGTCCGTCAGCAACTCGTCGCCCAGGACGAGGACTTCGGCGCGGGGCCTGCGGACCACCGTCAGCGAGTCGTACCCGGCGGCCGCCGCGAGGCCGAGCACGGCGGGGGTCACCAGGGCGCCGGACGGCAGGAGATGGTCGCCGGAGCGGCACTCCTGGCCGCGCGGGCGGATGTCCTGGCCGGTGATCACCTCGCGCCGCGCGTGCAGTCTGCCCTGGTCGTCGAGCATGCCGTGCTCGCTGCGCAGTACGGCGGTGGAGTCCTGCGGGATGCGGGCGCCCGTCGCGATGCGGACCGCTTCTCCGTCGCAGAGCGCGTCCGGAACACCGTGCCCGGCGAGGATCCCGTCGGCCCGCACGGCCCAGGGGCCCGGGCCCGCGACGACCCAGCCGTCCATCGCCGAGGTGTCGAAGGGGGGCAGGTCCGTGAGGGCGGTGAGCGGCACGGCGAGGATCAGGCCGAGGGCGCGGTCCAGGGGGACGGGGTCGGGCCCGGCCCCCGGCCGGGTGGCGGCCTGCTCCGCGCGGGCCCGGGCGGCGGGCCAGGGGGTGACGCGGGAGTGTGCCGCGTCGGCGGGAGCGGCGGCGGTGCCGACGGGGCCGGGGGCGGCGGGGGCGCTGCCGACGGGGCTCTGCGGGGTGGTGGCCGAGGGCCCGGCGGCTCCGGCGGGTCTCCCGGAGCGGGGGGCCTGACCGGAAGCCGGTGCCGACCGGGAAGCGGCGTCGGGAACGGCGTCGTCGTGGCTGTCGCGGTCGCCGTTCACCAGGGCGAGCGCCTCGTCGAGCTCGGCGTCCGACGCGGGCTGCCCGGTCATCCGGCGTCCGGGGGCGTTCGCGGGGCGGCGTCGGGCTTCGCGTCCTGCCCGCCCCCGGCCTGCCCGCCCTCGTCACGCTGTTCCTCGTCCGCCCAGCGGACCGCGAGCGCGGCGGCCTTGCGCGTCGCCTCGGCCACCGCGTCGGCCCCGCCGCCCGCTCCGCCCCGCGCGGCGGCCTGCGCCGCCGCGTAGCCGACGAGGAACGTGGTCAGCGGTGCCGCGGGCCGGGCCACACCGTGCGCGGCGTCGCGGGCGAGGTCCAGGAGGGCGCCGGTGTCTACGTCGAGGTCGATGCCCAGCTCGTCCTTGACTGCGGAAATCCATTCGTCCAACACGTTCCCATGCTCCCTGATGCGCGCCCTGGCAGCGGCGATGTCGTCCCAGGTGTCGCAGTCGAAAGCCGCGACGGGGTCGGTGATCCTCGTGAGGCCGAGCCGCGCGGTGAGCAGCCGCAGCGGCAGCCCGGCGACACCGCCCTCCGGGCGTCCTTCGCGCGCGAGGGCGGCGATCTCCCCGCGCAGCGCGGCGCCCCGGTAGGCGGCGACGAGGG
This sequence comes from Streptomyces sp. NPDC040622, assembly GCF_055593965.1. NCBI lineage: Bacteria > Bacillati > Actinomycetota > Actinomycetes > Kitasatosporales > Streptomycetaceae > Streptomyces > Streptomyces sp. NPDC040622. The sequence goes on from NZ_JBVIXD010000003.1 coordinate 462,615, forward strand.
GCTGGTCGCGGCCACCGGGGTCGGTCAGGACCGCTCCGTCCGCGCCGCTGTCCCGCAGGGCCGCGAGGAGGCGGCCTACGGTCTGTTCGCCGAGAAAGGGCAGGTCGGCGGAGAGCACCACCACGTGCTCCGCCGCCGTGTGCCGCAGCCCCGCGTCGAGCGCGGCCAGCGGGCCGCCGCCCGCTGGCTCCTCGCGGGCCCACACGACGGGGCGCGCGGTCGGCCGCGGCGCGGCGACGACGACGGTGGTCGAGGCGCCGGAACAGGCCGCGAGGACCCGGTCGATCAGCGTCCGCCCACCGACCCGGACCCCCGGCTTGTCCGCCCCGCCGAGCCGCGCGGCACCACCCCCGGCGAGCACGACGGCGTCGTACGCGGGCACGGTGGCGACGGCCGCGGGCGCAGGGGTGCCATACGCGGGCTCGGTGGTGCCGGCCTCGGGCACGGTAGTGCCGTACGCGGACACGGCCGTGTCGTCCTCGGGCGGCGACGCGGCGTCGCGCGGGCTGCCCTCGTTCGTGGTCACACCCCGAGTATGGGCCCACGAAGGATCATTACCACCCCCGCGAAAGGCCCTACGGGCAAGGGACTTACGTCACGCGGGCCGGCCGGGTCCCGCACCCCGCGGCCGGCCCGGTCCTCCTCACAGCGACCGCAGCAGCACCGCCGGCTGTTCGACGCAGTCCGCCACGTAGCGCAGGAAGCCACCCGCTTCGCCGCCGTCACACACCCGGTGGTCGAAGGTGAGCGACAGCTGCACCACGTGCCGCACCGCCAACTCCCCCTGGTGGACCCACGGCTTGGGCACGATCCGGCCGACCCCGAGCATGGCCGCCTCGGGGTGGTTGATGATCGGCGTGGAGCCGTCGACCCCGAACACCCCGTAGTTGTTGAGCGTGAACGTCCCTCCGGTGAGCTCCCCCGGAGTGAGCGAACCCTCGCGCGCGGCCTCCGTGAGCCGGATGAGCTCCGCGTTGATCGAGTCCGTCGACCGCGACTGGGAGTGCCGCACCACGGGGACGACCAGGCCACGGGGGGTCTGCGCGGCGAACCCGAGGTGGATGTCCGCGAATCGCCGCACCTCCCGCGCCTCCATGTCCACGGAGGAGTTGAGCATCGGGAAGCGGGTCAGCGCGGCCACGCTGATGCGGGCGAACAGCGCGAGCAGCGACACCTTGTGGCCGCCGCGGCTCGTCACCGCGTCGTTCATGGCCTTGCGGGCCGCGAGCAGCTCGGTGGCGTCGGCGTCGACCCAGCAGGTGGCCTCGGGTATCTCCCGCCGGCTGCGGGACATCTTGTCCGCGACCAGGCCCCGGATGCCGCTGAGCGCGTGCCGGGACTCCCTGCCGGCGTTCCGCGGCTCCTGTCCCGCCTCGACCAGGCGGCGCGCATCGGCGCGGCCCGCGCGGATCAGCTCGTCGTCCTCGCGCACGGCCGCCTTGACCGCCGCCGTCCTGCGCGCCTCGGCCGCGTCCTCGGAGTCGCGGGCATCGGCCGCCGCGCGGGGCGGCTCGTACGGGGTCATCCGGGGGGTCTCGTGCGTAGCCGTCTCATGCCTGGCCGTCCCGGGCGACGCGTGCGTGAGCGTGCGGTCCTTCGGGACGGTCGCACCCGACTTCAGGGCGGCCTCGACATCGGCCCGCGTGATCAGGCCGTCCGGGCCCGAACCCGCGAGGCCCCGCAGATCCACGCCGTTCTCCCGCGCCAACTTGCGCACGAGGGGCGAGATCACCGGGACCGGCCCGTCGGGGCGCGCCGACGCGTGCATCCGACCCGTCGACTGCTCCGCGCCCAGTGCGCCGGCCGGCGCCGCGGAGTCGGCCGGCGCCGCGGGCTCGACCGGGGCGGGGCGCGTGGGCCGCACCCTCCTGCGGCGCGCGGGCGCCGCCGCCGTGCCGTAGCCGACCAGAACGTTCCCGGACGACTCCTCGGCGGCCGTCTGCAGGGCCCGCTCGGCGGGCTCCTCCGGGGCCCGGGTCCCGGAGGACCGCTCCGGAACAGCGGTCCGGGCAGCGGACCCGGACGCGGACCCGTTCGTGGAGGGTGCGCTCACGGCGACCGTCAGCAGCGGGGCTCCGACGGGCAGTTCGACGCCTTCCTCACCGAAGCGGGCCGTGACCACGCCTCCGTAGGGGCACGGCACCTCGACCATCGCCTTGGCCGTCTCGACCTCGACGACCGGCTGGTCCACGGCCACGACGTCGCCGACCTCGACGAGCCAGCGGACGATCTCCGCCTCGGTCAGGCCTTCCCCGAGGTCGGGCAGCTTGAATTCCAGACTGCTCACATCAAAGGCCTGCGCCATCAGCTCTCCGCCTCCCACTGCAGCCGCGCGACCGCATCCAGGATCCGGTCGACACCCGGCAGGTGGTGCTTCTCCAGCATCGGCGGCGGATACGGGATGTCGAAGCCCGCGACCCGCAGCACCGGTGCCTCCAGGTGGTGGAAGCACCGCTCGGTGACGCGCGCGGCGATCTCGCCACCGGGTCCTCCGAAGCCGCCCGACTCGTGCACGACGACCGCCCGGCCCGTGCGCCGTACGGACGCGGCGACCGTCTCGTCGTCGAAGGGCACCAGCGAGCGCAGGTCGACCACTTCGAGGTCCCAGCCCTCGGCGCGCGCGGCCTCGGCGGCCTCCAGGCAGACGGGCACGGACGGGCCGTACGTGATGAGCGTGGCGCTGCGCCCGGGGCGCCGCACGACCGCGCGGCCGATCGGCTCGACGGCCTGCGGAGCGTCCGGATTCCAGTCGGCCTTCGACCAGTACAGACGCTTGGGCTCCAGGAAGACGACGGGGTCGTCGGAGGCGATGGCGGCACGCAGCAGGCCGTAGGCGTCGGAGACCGTGGCCGGCGTGACGACGTGGAGTCCCGGGGTCGCCATGTAGTACGCCTCGGAGGAGTCGCTGTGGTGCTCGACGCCGCCGATGCCACCGCCGTAGGGCACGCGCACGGTGATGGGCAGCGGCATCGCACCCCGGGTGCGGTTCCGCATCCGGGCCACGTGCGAGATCAGCTGCTCGAAGGCGGGGTAGGCGAAGGCGTCGAACTGCATCTCGACGACGGGCCGCAGCCCGTACATCGCCATGCCGACGGCCGACCCGAGGATGCCCGCCTCGGCCAGCGGCGTGTCCGTGCACCGGTCCTCGCCGAACTCCTTGGCGAGCCCGTCGGTGACCCTGAAGACCCCGCCGAGCGCCCCGACGTCCTCTCCCAGGACGTGCACGGACGAGTCCTCCGCCATGGAGTCCCGCAGCGCGCGCCCGAGCGCCTGCGCCATGGTCGCCGGTCTGGTGACCGGCTTCGCCGCGACCGTGGTCATCGCGCGTCCTCCTCGGCCTCTTCGGCGGCGTCCAGCTCGGCCCGCAACTGCGCCGCCTGCTCACGCAGTTGGGTGGTCTGCTCGGCGTACACGTGCGCGAAGAGATCCATGGGGTCGAGCACCGGGTCCTGGTTCATGCGCTCGCGCAGGTCGGCCGCCATGGCTTCGGCGTCGTCGCCCGCCTGCCGCTTCGTGTCGTCGTCCAGGAGTCCGCGCTCCGTCAACTCCCGCTCCAGGAGCAGGATCGGGTCGTGGTCGCGCCAGGCAGCCACGTCGGCGTCCTGGCGGTAGCGGGTCGCGTCGTCGGCGTTCGTGTGAGCTTCCATGCGGTACGTGACGGCCTCGACGAGCGTGGGGCCGCCGCCCGCCCGCGCGAGGGAGACCGCTTCGCTCAGCACCTCGTGCATCGCCGCCGCGTCGTTGCCGTCGACCAGGCGACCCGGCATGCCGTACCCGACGGCCTTGTGGGCCAAGGAGGGGGCGGCGGTCTGCTTGTCGAGCGGCACGGAGATCGCGAAGCCGTTGTTCTGGACGAGGAAGACCACGGGGGCCTGCCACACCGCCGCGAAGTTCAACGCCTCGTGGAAATCGCCCTCGCTGGTGCCGCCGTCGCCGACCATGGCGAGGGCGACCACGTCGTCGCCCTTGAGCCGGGCGGCGTGGGCGAGGCCCACGGCGTGCGGGAGCTGGGTCGCAAGAGGGGTACTCAGGGGCGCTATGCGGTGCTCGCGCGGGTCGTACCCGGTGTGCCAGTCGCCGCGCAGCAGCGTCAGGGCGCTCGCGGGGTCCAGACCGCGGGCGACCACGGCGAGGGTGTCCCGGTAACTGGGAAAGAGCCAGTCGCGCTCCGCCAGGGCGAGGGCGGCGGCGATCTCGCACGCCTCCTGCCCGGTGCTCGAGGGGTAGACCGCGAGCCTGCCCTGCTTCGTGAGCGCCGTCGCCTGCGTGTTGTACCGGCGACCGCGCACCAGCTCCGCGTAGAGACGGAGCAGGAGCCCCGGGTCGGCCTTCTCGGCGGCCGCGGTGCCAAGGACGCGGTACGGCTCCGCGTCCGGCAGCAGCGGCGCGGGATCGGTCCTGGGCTGCCAAGCGGGGGGCGGGGTGGGCCGGTAGGCGCCCCGCTGCTCCATGACCGTCATGACGGCACCTCCTGGGGGGAAGCGATCTCCTCGTGGGAGCGGCATAAGAGGCGCGTCGACGTGGTGCGCCTCACCTACCGATTGTTCGGTCGTCGGCACATTTTGGCTACAGGCACCGTCAGGCTGTGGACAAACGGTTCTCCACAGCCTGGGATGGATGCAGTACGTCCATGGTAGGGAGGCGGGGGGACATGGCATCTGAACGAATGGCCGACGGGCCCGACGGCGACTACCCGGAGCTCCGGCTACCGGAACCCCGCATGCCGGATCCCCGACCCCTGGACGCCATCGACCGGGACATCCTGCAGATCCTGCACACGGACGGTCGCGCGTCGATACGCTCCGTGGCCGAACGCGTCCACGTGTCGCGCGCCAACGCCTACGCCCGCATCAACCGCCTCATCGACGACGGCGTGATCCGGGGCTTCGGGGCGCGGATCAACCACGAGCGGGCCGGGCAGGGCGCGTCCGCGTACATCACGCTCAAGATCGTCCAGAACACCTGGCGCACGGTGCGGGAGCATCTGCGCACACTCCCCGGTGCGTCGCACATCGCCCTGGTCAGCGGCGACTTCGACGTACTGCTCCTGGTGCACACGCCGGACAACCGCGCCCTGCGGGAACTGGTGCTCACCCGTCTCCAGTCCATCCCGGAAGTCCTCAGCACGCGCACGCTGCTGGTCTTCGAGGAGGACGACATGGAACCGGAGCACTGACCCGGGCGGGGCCTGCGCGGACCGGAACAGCGGTCGGGCCCAGCGCTCGGCCTGGGTGTCGACGCCCGGGCCTCGACGCCCGGCCTCAACACTCGGCCTCAACGCTCGGTGCGCAGCCCTCCGAAGGCCAGCTGCACGACCGCGTCGGCGATCTGCTCGCCGTTGGCGGCGCCCCGGCTCTCCGGCCGGTACCACTCCACAATGGAGTTGATCATGCCGAAGAGCAGCCGGGTCGCCAGACGCAGTTCGACGTCCGAGCGCAGGTCGCCGTCCGCGACGGCCTCCTTGAGCAGCTCGGCGACCTGCTGGTCGAACTCCCTGCGCCGCTCCATGGCCCAGCGCTCGGTGTCCGTGTTGCCGCGCACCCGCAGCAGCAGCGTCACATAGGGCAGTTCGCCGACCAGGACCTCCACGGTGCGGCGCGTCACGTACTCCAGACGCTGGACCGCACTGCCCACGCGCGCGTGGTGCTCGGCAAGGATCCCGAAGAGCCCGTCGAGGGCGCGGCTCACCGCACGGCGCAGCAGCTCCTCCTTGCCCGACACATGGTGGTAGATCGAGGACTTGGAGATGCCGGCCGCCTTGGAGAGGTGCTCCATGGACGTGCCGTCGTAGCCGCGCTCGTTGAAGACCCGGACGGCCACGCTCAGCAGCGTCTCCGGGGTGTAGGTGTCCCGCCGGGCGGTGGTCATGAGTACTCCTCTCGCACGGCTTGGCGCCGCAGGGCCTGGGAGGGCGCGTAACGCCCTGTGGGGTACTCGTCGTGCAGGCCGTCGAGCGCCTCCGCCACCCGGTACGCGGTGAGCCGGCGGGCCCATTCCAGCGGTCCGAGCGGGTAGTTGACGCCGAGCCGCATGGCGGTGTCGATGTCCTCGGCGTCCGCCACCTCGCGCCCCACGGCGTCCAGGGCGAAGTCGACGAGCAGCCACACCGTACGGGCCACGATCATGCCCGGGGTGTGCCCGATGACGCTGACCTTCTTGCCGAGCGCCTGGAAGAGGCCGACCGCCTCGCGCAGCCCCTGCTCGCTCACCCTGCTCGACGGGGCGAGGGCGATCCTGGTCGCGGCGCGGTAGTCCAGCGCGAGGTCGAAGTGGATCGTGGGCTCCGCCGCGGTGTCGGCCGCCGTGCCGTCGGCGAGGGCGAGCCGCGTACCGCTGGGCAGTTCGATGAAGCCGGGGTAGCTCGGGACGCCCTTGCCGCGTCCCACCCGTATGCCCGCCTTGCCGATCAGGTCCGGCAGCGCGTCCGCCGGGAAGAGGTCGCCGTGCACGGCGACCGACTCCGGGGCCTTCGCCGCCGGCGCGGTGTGCGGCTCCGCTCGCGGGGCGTCGTCCCCGTACGCGTACCAGCCTTGACCCGTCTTGCGTCCGAGACGGCGCGACTCGACGAGGCGGCGCTGGGCCAGCGAGGGCGTGAACTTGGGGTCCTGGAAGAAGGACTCCCACACCGAGCGCGTGACGGCTTCGTTGACGTCCTGGCCGATGAGGTCGGTGAGCTCGAAGGGGCCCATCTTGAAGCCGCCGCACTCGCGCAGGACGGCGTCGATCGTGGCGGGGTCGGCGACCCGCTCCTCGTACAGGCGCAGCGCCTCGGCGTAGAAGGGCCGAGCGATGCGGTTGACGATGAATCCGGGGGTGTCCGCGCAGCGCACCGGGGTCTTGCCCCAGGCCTTGGCGGTCTCGTACGCGCGCGTGGCCGCCGCCTCGTCCGTCGCGAAGCCGCTGACGACCTCGACGAGGGGGAGCAGGGGCGCCGGGTTGAAGAAGTGCAGGCCGACGAAGCGGCCCGGCACGCGCAGGACGCCCGCGACGGCGGTCACCGAGAGAGAGGAAGTGTTGGTGGCCAGCAGACAGTCCTCGGCGACGACTTCTTCGAGGTCCTGGAACAGCCGCTGCTTTACGTCCAGTTGCTCCAGGACCGCCTCGACGACGAGGCCGCAGTCGGCGAGCTCCGCGAGGCTCTGGGCGGGGGCGAGCCGGGCGCCGGCCGCGGCGCGCTCGTCGGCCGTCAGCCTGCCCTTCTCGACGAGCCGGTCCAGGCGGGCGCCGATCGCGTCGGCGGCGGCCTTCGCCCGGTCGGGCACGGCGTCGTACAGCCGCACGGGGTGGCCCGCGACCAGGGCGACCTGGGCGATGCCCTGCCCCATGGTTCCGGTGCCGACCACGGCAACGGCGCTGCTGAGCTCGAGTGCTGTCATGCTCGCGATCCTCCCGCACGGCCCGTCGGCCGAGGGGTGCGGGGGTGGCCGTGAAGAAGTTGTCCACAGGTTTGCCGGACCCCCTTGTCCCGACCGATCGTTCGGTTACTCTAGCCGTGTCAGAGCGTTCCTGCCCACCGTCCCTGCCCAGCTCGCCAGCTCGATGAAGAGCTGCTCGAGGAGGAGTTGGTCCCGTCATGGCCGCCGAACCCACCGCGCACCAGCTGATCGCCAAGCACCGGCCCACCCTCGACCAGGCGCTGGAGACCATCCGCACCCGCGCGTACTGGTCCCCCCACCCCGAGCACCCCAAGGCGTACGGGGAGGACGGCAGCCTGAGCCTGGCCGAGGGCAAGGCCGCGTTCGACGCCCTCCAGGGCACCCGCTTCGACCTCGACCAGCCCGGCACGGACGACTGGGTGGGCGGCGAAGTGTCGCCGTACGGCCCGGAGCTGGGCATCACGTACCCGCACGCGGACATCGACACCCTGCTCCCCGCGATGCGTGCCGGGATGCGCGCCTGGCGCGAGGCGGGCGCGGAGGTCCGCGCGAGCGTCTGTCTGGAGATCCTGTCGCGGATCAGTGCCCGCACGCACGAGTTCGCGCACGCGGTCATGCACACCAGTGGCCAGGCCTTCATGATGGCCTTCCAGGCGGGCGGCCCGCACGCCCAGGACCGCGGCCTGGAAGCCGTCGCGTACGCGTACGCGGAGCAGGCCCGCACCCCCGACGCCGCCCAGTGGTCCAAGCCCCAGGGCAAGCGCGACCCCCTCGCGATGAACAAGCGGTTCACCCCCGTGGGGCGCGGCATCTCGCTCCTGATCGGCTGCAACACCTTCCCGACGTGGAACGGCTACCCGGGCCTGTTCGCCTCGCTCGCCACCGGCAACCCCGTCCTGGTCAAGGCCCACCCGCGCGCGGTCCTGCCCCTGGCGCTGACGGTGCGGATCGCCCGCGAGGTCCTCGCCGACGCGGGCTTCGACCCGAACCTGGTGTGCCTGGCCGCCGAGCGGCCCGGCGAGGGCATCGCCAAGACCCTCGCCGTGCGCCCCGAGATCAAGCTGATCGACTACACCGGATCGACCGCCTTCGGCGACTGGCTGGAGGCCAACGCCCGCCAGGCGCAGGTCTACACGGAGAAGGCCGGGGTCAACACGGTCGTCGTCGAGTCGACGGACAACTACAAGGGAATGCTGGCCAACCTCGCCTTCTCCCTGTCGCTGTACAGCGGCCAGATGTGCACCACCCCGCAGAACCTCCTGATCCCGCGCGACGGCATCGCCACGGACGCAGGACCGAAGTCGTACGACGACGTGGTGTCCGACCTCGCCGCCTCGGTGAACGGCCTGCTCGGCGACGACGCCCGGGCGAACGGCATCCTCGGCGCGCTGGTCAACCCCGACGTGAAGGCCCGCCTGGAAGCGGCCACCGGCCTCGGCGAAGTCGCCCTCCCCTCACGGGAGATCGCCAACCCCGAGTTCCCGGACGCCGTGGTCCGCACCCCGGTCATCGTCAAGCTGGACGGCGCCAAGCCGGACGCGGAGGCGGCCTACCTCAGCGAGTGCTTCGGCCCGGTCTCCTTCGCCGTCGCCGTCGACTCCGCGGCCGACGCCGTGGAGTTGCTGCGGCGCACGGTGCGCGACAAGGGAGCGATGACCGTCGGGGCGTACACGACGTCGCAGGAGATCTCCGAAGCCGTCGAGGAGACCTGCCTCGAAGAGTGCGCCCAGCTGTCCCTGAACCTCACGGGCGGCGTCTATGTGAACCAGACCGCGGCGTTCTCGGACTTCCACGGCTCGGGCGGCAACCCGGCGGCGAACGCCGCGCTGTGCGACGGCGCGTTCGTGGCCAACCGCTTCCGCGTGGTGGAGATCCGCAAGGACGCGTGACCTGCCGGCGGGTTCAGGCCTCCGCGCCCGGGGGCCTGCCCGCCGACCAGTGGAAGAGCGTCATGCCGACGCTCGTCGCCAGGTTGTAGCTGGAGACCTGCGGGCGCATCGGCAGGGACACCAAGTGGTCCGCGCGGTCCCTCACTCCGGCCGACAGGCCACTGCGCTCCGACCCGAAGGCGAGCACGGCGTCGTCAGGAAGCTTCAGCGCTCTGATGTCCTCGCCCTCCGCGTCGAGCGCGAACACGGGACCGGGCGGCAGACCGGCCGGGTCCACGCGCTCCACGGCCGTCGCGAAGTGCAGGCCCGCGCCGCCGCGTACGACCGTGGGATGCCACGGGTCGAGCGTGCCGGTCGTGACGACGCCGGTCGCCCCGAAGCCGGCGGCGAGCCGGATCACCGCCCCCGCGTTGCCGAGGTTGCGGGGGTCGTCGAGCACCACGACCGGTGCCGGCCTGGGGATACGCGCGAGCGCCTCCAGGTTGGCCTCGCGGGACGGACGTACCGCGAGGGCGGCCACCGCCGTGGGGTGCAGCCGCGGCACGAGGGCGCGCAGCCGCTCGTCCGGGACCTCCACCAGGAGCGCGTCGAACGCGTCCCGCACGTCCGGCGCGAGATCGTCCGCGAGCGCCAGAACGGCCGCCCGGTCACTGGTCAGCGCGACCGGCACCCGCGCGGCGAAGCGCAGCGCGTGCTTGATCGCGTGGAATCCGTCGAGCAGCACGGAGGTGTCGGCGAGCCCGTGCCAGGCGCGTACGGCGCCGTCGGGATCCGCCCCGTCCGTCCTCTTCATGGAGTGAAGCCTACGCGCGCCTGCTCAGGAGCCCCGCCGTCCCGCTTCTCCGCCGGCACGCGCTGCTCCGGCACCGCGCCGCGCCCGGCGAAGCGTCCGAAGCGGGCGAGCGGAAGCCCGCGCCACGGCAGCCGGGACGGCGGACGACGTGATACCGCCCCCCTACGCGCGCGTGCCGCCCAGCCGCCCAGGCGCCGCAGGAACGACGTCGGCAGGAACACGGCGTCGGCCGCGATCATCGCCAGCGAGAAGAACGGCAGTCCCAGGACGACCGCGATCACGGCGTGCTCGACCATCATGGCCGCCAGCAGGACGTTCTTGACCCGGCGGTTGAAGAGCGTGAAGGGAAAGGCCACCTGCACGATGACCGTCCCGTACGTCACGAGCAGCACCATGAGGCCGTGGGACGAGAGCAGTTCGGAGAGGGCGGGCCACGGGGAGAAGTAGTCGAGGTTGAGCGGGTAGTAGACCGCCGTGCCGTCCTGCCAGCGGCTGCCCTGGATCTTGTACCAGCCGGCCGTCGCGTAGATCAGACAGGCCTCGACCATGACCACGAGGAGTCCCGCGTTGTGGGCGAGGTTGGCCACGACGTCGAGCAGCTTGCGCAGTTCGCTGCGGGGCGCGCGCCGCCCCACGGCCCACCACAGGCCGTGCGCCAGCAACAGGCCCCAGAAGAACAGCAGCCAGCCGCGGCTGAGCTCCCCCATGAACGTCACGGCGGACAGGCCGAGTCCGCACACCCACCACAGCGCGGGGCCCACCCGGTCGACCGGCTCCGCACCCGCCACGCGCGCGCGTGCCGCACGCCGCGCGTCCAGCGACCAGACCTGGCCGCACCGGGTGAAGACCAGATAGGTCGCCATCAGGTGGATGACGTTGTCGCCGCCGTCCCCCATGAAGATGCTGCGGTTCTGCAGCGACAGCACACCGATCATGAAGAGCACGGACATCGCGCGCGTGTGCCAGCCGAGCAGCAGCAGAGCGCTGCTGAGCATCGCCAGGGCGTAGACGATCTCGAACCAGATCTGTCCGTCCGACCACATCAGGGCGGTGAAGGCGTCGTTGCTCGCGATGAGCTGCTGCGCCATGTCCCAGCTCCAGGGGCCGTCGGGGCCGTACATCTCCTGGCGGTGGGGGAGTTCGCGCAGCAGGAAGAAGAGCCAGGTGGCGGCGAATCCGATGCGGATCACCGCGGACTGGTACGGGCCCAGGGCGAACCCGGTGACGCGGTTGACGCCCTGCCCCAGCGAGCGGTCGAAACGGGTCACCGGCCAGTCCTCTCACCGGAGAGCGGCAGGTCGTCGGGGCCCACCGGCCACCAGGGAAGGAGTCGGTACACCGGCTTGGCGGAGACCTTCTCCTCGCTCCACTTCGGCGGCCGCACGCTGGTCGTCTTCGAACGCAGCTGCACGCGCTCGATCTCGTCGCCCTCGCCTCCCGGCGCCTCCCGGTCGAGCCGCATGTACGCGATGCGGCGCACGTAGCGTTCGGAGAGCTGGCCCCGCAGGCCGACGGGACGATTCTGCGCGTCGTGCGAGCCCACGTAGAAGTCCCAGCCCCGCCGGAGTTCGTTCTGCTGCGTATGGCTGGGCAACAGGTTGCCGTCGATCGCGGCGCCGTCCTGCGCGGAGAGGTCGTACCAGTCCGTGGTCCGCATGCTCCCGCCGGCCGTACGGAGCTCGGCGCGGGCCTGCACGGCGACGTTCTGCTGGAGCGGGTTGGGCGCGAAGAGCTTCCAGTTCTGCTCGAACTCGGGGTAGATCCACTCGTCGACGACGTCCCCGTGCTTCTTGGTCAGGGTGTTCGAAGGCGCGGCGTGGAGGAAGAGCATCCCGATGTGGACGCAGGCGGCCACGGCGACGACCGCGAGCGCGCAGGCGGCGGCGATCTGATGGCCGAGCTTGAGCCCGGCGATGCCTACGCGGGCGTCGGGCCGGGGCGTGGGCTGCGGCACGGACTGGGGGACGACGGCGATTCCCGAGCCGGCACCGGCCTCCGCGGCAGACCCGACCGCCGCCGCGTCCGAACCGGGTTCCACACCCGGACCCGGATCGGGATCCACACCCGACCCGCCCACCACACCCGACCCGTCGACCGCACCTGACTCGGGCTCCGTACCTGACTCGGGCTCCGTACCTGACTCGGGCTCCGCACCTGACTCGGGCTCCGCCCCTGGCTCGGTCACAGGGCCGGGCTCGGCCACCGGCCCCGGTCCGGCCGTCGGACCGGGCTCGCCGGGCCCGGCGTCCTCGCCGCCCGAGCCCTTGTCGTAGCCGTCCATTGCGCCCCGTTCCCCGTCTTCGCACCGACCCTGCCGCCGGAACGGTACTCAGGCCTGCCCGCCGCGCACAGCGTCCGTGAAGTTATCCACAGGGTTGACACCTTATGGCGGCGAGCCGCACCATTGAATTCAACGAACCGAACGATCGGTCGGGCGGTTCGCACAGGGTCGAGGGGGACCGAGATGGCGACAGCAGCCGCACACCGGGCGGCAGGGACTCAGCCGGACGAGGCCGCGCCCTCTGCCGAGCGCGCCGAGGAGCACTTGGCCGCCTTCGACGCGGCGGTGGCCGCCGACGAGCGCATCGAGCCGCGCGACTGGATGCCGGACGCCTACCGCGCGTCCCTGGTCCGCCAGATCGCCCAGCACGCGCACTCCGAGATCATCGGTATGCAGCCCGAGGCCAACTGGATCACGCGCGCCCCCTCCCTGCGGCGCAAGGCGATCCTCATGGCCAAGGTGCAGGACGAGGCCGGCCACGGCCTGTATCTCTACAGCGCGGCCGAGACCCTCGGCACCAGCCGCGACGAGCTGCTCGACAAGCTCCACTCCGGCCGCCAGAAGTACTCATCGATCTTCAACTACCCCACGCTGACCTGGGCCGACGTCGGCGCGATCGGCTGGCTCGTGGACGGTGCGGCGATCACCAACCAGGTCCCCCTGTGCCGGTGCTCCTACGGCCCCTACGCACGCGCGATGGTCCGCGTCTGCAAGGAGGAGTCCTTCCACCAGCGCCAGGGGTACGAGTCGCTGCTCGCCCTCAGCCGCGGCACCCAGGCCCAGCACGACATGGCGCAGGACGCGGTGAACCGCTGGTGGTGGCCCTCGCTGATGATGTTCGGCCCGCCCGACGACGAGTCCTCGCACTCCGAGCAGTCGATGACGTGGAAGATCAAGCGCCACTCGAACGACGAGCTGCGCCAGCGCTTCGTGGACATCTGCGTCCCCCAGGCCGAGTCCCTCGGCCTGACGCTCCCCGACCCGGACCTGGTGTGGAACGAGTCCCGGGGGCACCACGACTTCGGCCCCATCGACTGGACCGAGTTCTGGGACGTCCTCAAGGGCAACGGCCCCTGCAACGACCAGCGCATCACCCAGCGCCGCCGCGCCCACGAGGACGGCGCCTGGGTCCGGGAGGCCGCGGCCGCGTACGCCGGGAAGCAGGCTGCCGGCAAGCAGACCGCACAGCACGGAGAGGCGACAGCATGAGCAGCTCGACCGACTGGCCACTGTGGGAGGTGTTCGTCCGCTCCCGCCGCGGGCTCTCCCACACCCACGCCGGCAGCCTGCACGCGCCGGACGCCGAGATGGCCCTGCGCAACGCCCGCGATCTGTACACGCGCAGGAGCGAAGGCGTCTCCCTCTGGGTCGTGCCGTCCGCCGAGATCACCGCCTCCTCCCCGGACGAGAAGGACTCCTTCTTCGAGCCGGCCGGCGACAAGCCCTACCGCCACCCGACGTTCTACGAGATCCCGGACGGGGTGAAGCACCTGTGACCACCACCCCAGCCGCTCGGCCCGCCCCGGCGCCCCTCGCCGTCGACGCCCCGGCCCTGCCCGCCCTGGCCCTCGGCGACGACGCGCTGGTGCTCTCCCACCGCCTGGGGGAGTGGGCGGGACACGCCCCCGTCCTCGAGGAGGAGGTCGCCCTGGCGAACATCGCCCTCGACCTGCTCGGCCAGGCCCGGATCCTGCTCTCGACGGTCGGCGACGAGGACGAGCTGGCGTACCTCCGCGAGGAGCGCTCCTTCCGCAACCTCCAGCTGGTCGAACAGCAGAACGGCGACTTCGCGCACACCATCGCCCGCCAGCTCTACTTCTCCACCTATCAGACCTTGCTGTACGGGCAGTTGGCCGCCTCCGGGGGCGAGTTCGCCCCCTTGGCCGCGAAGGCCGTCAAGGAGGTCGCCTACCACCAGGACCACGCCGAGCAGTGGACCCTGCGGCTCGGCGACGGCACGGAGGAGAGCCACGGGCGGATGCAGCGCGGACTGGACGCGCTGTGGAGGTTCACCGGCGAGATGTTCCAGCCGGTGGCGGGCCTGGACGTCGACCGGCAGGCACTGCGGGACAAGTGGACCTCGTCGGTCACGGCGATCGTCGAGCGGGCCACCCTGACCGTCCCCGCGGGCCCGCAGAGCGGCGCGTGGGCGGCCGGGGCCGGGCGCCAGGGCCTGCACACCGAGCCGTTCGGCCGGATGCTCGCCGAGATGCAACACCTGCACCGCAGCCACCCGGGGGCGTCATGGTGACGACCGCGCCCACCGCGCTGGAGGCGGAGCTCCTGGCCCTCGCGGGCTCGGTGCCCGACCCCGAGCTGCCCGTGCTGACGCTGGCCGAGCTCGGTGTGGTGCGGGGGCTGCGGATCCTCGCCCCCGGCAAGGTCGACGTCGAACTGACCCCCACGTACACGGGCTGCCCGGCGATAGAGGCCATGAGCGCCGACATCGAGCAGGTGCTGCACGATCACGGCGTGGCCGAGGTCGAGGTGCGCACGGTCCTCTCCCCCGCCTGGTCGACGGACGACATCAGCGCCGAGGGCCGCCGCAAGCTGGCCGAGTTCGGCATCGCTCCCCCGCGCTCCCACCCGGCGGACGGGCCCGTGCCCCTGAGCCTGTCGATCCGCTGCCCGCACTGCAACTCCACCGACACCGAACTGCTCAGCCGCTTCTCCTCCACGGCCTGCAAGGCACTGCGCCGCTGCGCCTCCTGCCGTGAACCCTTCGACCACTTCAAGGAGTTGTGATGGCCCGCTTCCACCCGCTCCGGGTAGCGGCGGTCGACCGGCTCACCGACGACTCCGTGACGCTGACGTTCGACGTACCGCCTCCGTTGCGTGCGGAGTACCGCTTCACACCGGGCCAGCACCTCGCCGTCCGCCGCTTCGTCGACGGCACCGAGATCCGGCGTACGTACTCGATCTGCTCCCCGGCATCGCCTCCCGAAACCGCGGGAGAGCCCCGGGCGCTGCGCGTCGGTGTGCGCCTCGTCCAGGACGGCGCCTTCTCCACGTACGCCTTCAAGGAAGTCGCCGTCGGCGACGAACTGGAGGTGATGACGCCGGCCGGCCGCTTCACCCTGGACCCGGCCCCGGGCCGCTATGCGGCGATCGTCGGCGGCAGCGGCATCACCCCGGTGCTGTCCATCGTGACGACGCTCCTGGAGCGCGAGCCCAAGGCGGACTTCTGCCTCATCCGCAGCGACCGCTCCGCCGCCTCCACGATGTTCCTGGAGGAGGTCGCCGACCTCAAGGACCGGTGGCCCGACCGGTTCCAGCTGGTGACCGTGCTCTCCCGGGAGGAGCAGCAGGCCGGTCTCGACTCCGGCAGGCTCGACGAGGAGCGGCTCGCCCGGCTGCTGCCCGCGCTGCTGCCGGTGGCGGACATCGAGGGCTGGTTCCTGTGCGGCCCGTTCGGTCTCGTGCAGGGCGCCGGTCGGACCCTGCGCGCCCTCGAGGTGCCCCGACGCCGCGTCCACGAGGAGATCTTCCACGTGGACGACGGCCTTCCCGCCGCCCCCTCGGCCCCCGGATCCGCGCCGGTTCCCACGCACAGCACGGTGACGGCGACGCTGGACGGCCGCTCGGGCACCTGGCCCGTCCAGGAGGGCGAGACCCTGCTGGAGACGGTGCTGCGCAATCGCGCCGACGCGCCCTACGCCTGCAAGGGCGGGGTCTGTGGCACCTGCCGGGCCTTCTGCGTCTCGGGCGAGGTGCGGATGGACCGCAACTTCGCGCTGGAGCCGGAGGAGACCGAGGCCGGCTACGTACTGGCGTGCCAGTCCCGTCCGGCCACCGACACCGTGGAGCTGGACTTCGACCGCTGATCCCCGCCCGCCCACCCGCCGCCGCACTCGCCCTGCCTGTTCCCTTCCCATAGAACCTGTTCTATCTTGACGGCCCGTCAGATACGAACAGACGGAACAGATGGACCAGATAGACCAGATGGACCAGACGAAGCAGGCGGAAAAGGCGACGGATACGTCGGCCGGCCGGTGCGCGGGAGGACGGGCAGTGGACTTCACCTTCACCGAGGAACAGCAGGCCGTGGTCGAGACGGCCAAGGCGCTCTTCGCCGACGTCGCGCCGGACGGGGTGCCGAGCCCCGCCCTGACCCCCGGCGCCGTCGCCGAGGACTTCGACCGCGCCCTGTGGTCCCGGCTGGCCGACGCCGACCTGCTGGGCCTCCTCATCGACGCCGACCACGGCGGCGTGGGGCTGGACCCCATCGCCCTGTGCCTGGTCCTGCGCGAGTCCGCGAAGGTGCTCGCGAGGGTCCCGCTCCTGGAGAGCGGCACCGTCGCCTGGGCCGTACAGGCCTATGGCAGCGACGAGCTGAGGCAGCGGGTCCTGCCCGCGACGGCCCGCGGCGACCTGGCCCTGACCGTCGCCGCCAACGGCCGCACCGGACACGACCCCGCCGACCTGGCCGTCACCGCACAGCGCGACGGCGACAGCTGGATCCTGGACGGGCTCCAGACGGGCGTGCCCTGGGCGCAGAACGCCGACCTCGTCGCCGTTCCCGCGCACACCCCCGAAGGACGCACCGTCCTCGCCCTCGTCCCCCGGACCCACGAGGGCCTCTCCATCGCCGAGCAGTTCTCCACCAGCGGCGAGCGCCTCGGCGAACTCCGTCTGGAAGGCGTCCACATCGCCGCGTCCGACGTCATCGAGGCCGACGGCGTCTGGGACCGGCTGCGCGATCTGCTCGCCACCGGCACCTGCGCGCTCGCCCTGGGCCTCGGCGAGGGGGTCCTGCGCATGACGAGCGAATACACCAGCAAGCGCGAGCAGTTCGGCCATCCCGTCGCCACGTTCCAGGCCGTGGCCGTCCAGGCCGCCGACCGCTACATCGACCTGCGCTCGATGGAGGCCACCCTCTGGCAGGCCGCCTGGCGCATCAGCACCGGAGCGGAGGGCGCCCTGCCCGCGGCCGGAGACGTGGCGGTCGCCAAGATCTGGGCCTCGGAGGGCGTACGGAGGGTCGTGCAGACGGCCCAGCACCTGCACGGCGGCTTCGGTGCCGACACCGACTACCCCCTGCACCGCTACCACGCCTGGGCCAAGCAGCTGGAGCTCTCCCTCGGGCCGGCAGCGGCCCACGAGGAAGCACTGGGCGACCTCCTGGCCGCCCACGCACTCGGCTGATCCCCGCCCGGGCAGGCACTGCAAACACTGCGGGTCCTGCTGGTCCTGCGAGCAGGTGCCGTCAGATCACGGTGCCCGGCTGGTCCTTGGCGTCGACGACGGGCCGCCCGGCGGCCTGCCATGCCTCCATGCCACCCGCGACGTTCACCGCGTCGATGCCCTGCTGCCCCAGATACATGGTCACCTGGGCGGAGCGACCGCCGGACCGGCAGATGACGTTGACCCTGCCGTCCTGCGGCGCGGCCTCGGTCAACTCGCCGTACCGGGCGACGAATTCACTCATCGGGATGTGCAGCGCGCCCGCGGCGTGGCCGGCCTGCCATTCCTCGTCCTCCCGGACGTCCAGCAGAAAGTCACCGCTCGCGAGGTCGTCGACGCCGACCGTGGGCACCTGAGATCCGAAAACCATGCCCCTGACGCTACCCGAAGGTCCGCGCCGTCAGTCGCGCAGTCGCGCCAGCTCCGCCTCACGCTCGGAGACCTGCGCGAGCAGCTGCTCGGCGATCTCGTCGAGCAGCGCGTCCGGGTCGTCGGGGGCGAGCCGCAGCATCCCGCCGATCGCACCCTCCTCCAGCTCCTTGGCGAGGACCGAGAGGAGCTCCTTGCGCTGGGCGAGCCATTCGAGCCTGGCGTACAGCTCCTCGCTGCGGGTGAGCCGCAGCTCCTCGGGCACGGGCCCCGCGGCCCACTCCTCGGAGAGCTCCCGCAGCATCGCCTCGTCACCGCGCGCGTACGCGGCGTTCACCCGCGTGATGAACTCCTCGCGCCGCTGCCGCTCGCCCTCCTCCTGCGCCAGGTCCGGATGGGCCTTGCGGGCCAGCTCGCGGTAGAGCTTGCGGGCCCCCTCGCCGGGACGCACCCGCTGCGGCGGCCGCACCGACTGCTCGGTCAGCATCGACGCGGCCTCGGGGTAGAGACCCTCACCGTCCATCCAGCCGTGGAACAGCTCCTCGACGCCCGGCATCGGCATCACACGGGCCCGCGCCTCGTCGGCCTTGCGCAGGTCCTCGGGGTCGCCGGTGCGGGCCGCGGTGGCCTCGGCGATCTGCGCGTCCAGCTCGTCGAGACGGGCGTACATCGGGCCGAGCTTCTGGTGGTGCAGGCGGGAGAAGTTCTCCACCTCCACCCGGAAGGTCTCCAGCGCGATCTCATACTCGATCAACGCCTGCTCGGCCGCGCGCACCGCCTTCTCGAGCCGCTCCTCGGGACGGGCCTGCGCCTGCTCCCGCGAGCGCTCTTCGGACCGCTCCTTGAGCCGCGCCTTCAGCTGGTCCTTCAGCCGCCCTTCGGAGCCGGACTGCTGCGCCTCCTCGGGGGGAGTGTCAGGAGTCTCGGGCTGCGTCGGCTCGGCTTCCGGGGTCGTCACCCGTCCAGCCTAGGCCACGCCAGGCCCCGCCCTGGAAGCCCGCCTTTCCCGGGCCGCGTCCCGTTCGAGCCACCCCCGCACACCGCCCGTCCCAGGCATCCCGCACATTCCGCGTCCCTCGTACTCCCGCGCTCCCCGCACGTCTCTCACGTCACACTCCGGCCTCCGCCGCCACCCGCCCCTCCTTGACCGCCCGCACCAGCAGCGCGTGATCCGCCTCCGTGCGGCCCGCGTAGGCCGTCGCGAACCGCGCGATCGCCTCGTCGAGCTCGTCGTTCTTGCCGCAGTACCCCGCTATGCGGCGCGGGTCCGCACTGTGGGCGTGTGCGCGGGCCAGCAGGGCGCCGGTCATGCGGCCGTAGTCGTCGAGCTGGTCGGCGGCCAGTGCGGCCGGGTCCACGCTTCCCTTGCGGTTCCTGAACTGACGCACCTGGAAGGGCAGTCCGTCGACCGTCGTCCACCCGAGCAGGAAGTCGCTGACCACCTGCATCCGCTTCTGGCCGAGCACCACCCGGTGTCCTTCGTGCGGGACCTCCGGCGTCTTGAAGCCGGCCACCGGCAGATGGGGCAGCAGTACGGAGGGCCGTGCCTCCTTCACCTGGAGCACCAGCGGCTCGCCCCGGTGGTCGAGCAGCAGCACCACGTACGACCGCAGGCCGACACTGCCCGTGCCGACGACACGGAACGCCACGTCCTGGATCGCGTACCGCGCGAGCAGCGGCAGCCGGTCCTCGGTCAGCGTGCCCGGATACTCCCCCAACCCGGCCGCCACCGAGGCGGCCTCCGCGTCCGGCACGCGCCGCAGGACGGGCGGTGCGTCGACGAAGCGCCGTCCCTCGGCCCCGTCCGCGCCCCGAACCCGCTCCGTCGACTTCGCCGCGAACCGGGCGCTCGTGTTCTGCCGCGCCTTCTCGGAGACCCGCTCCAAGGTGCCGAGGAGGTCACGCGCGTCCGTGTGCGAGACCAACTCCTCGTCCGCGATGGCGTTCCACGCGTCGAGGGCGGGGAGCTTCGCAAGGAGTCGCATGGTGCGGCGATACGCGCCGACGGCGTCCAGCGCCGCCTCCTCGCAGGCGTCCTCGCTAGCGCCCGCTTCGCGCCCCGCGAGCACCAGGGACGCGGCCAGGCGCTTGAGGTCCCACTCCCAGGGACCGTGCACCGTCTCGTCGAAGTCGTTCAGGTCGATGACCAGGCCGCCCCGCGCATCCCCGTACAGCCCGAAGTTCGCCGCGTGCGCGTCCCCGCAGATCTGGGCCCCGATGCCGGAGAGCGGGGTGCGCGCGAGGTCGTACGCCATGAGTCCGGCGGAGCCCCGCAGGAAGGCGAAGGGAGAGGCGGTCATCCTGCCGACCCGGATCGGCGCGAGCTCGGGGAGCCGGCTGCGGTTGGTCTCCAGCACGGCGGCCACGGGATCGGGCCGCCCGCCGTCCACCGCGAACTCCGCGTGCGCGGCACGCGGCACCCGGCGCCGCAGCTCCTTGCCCTCCGCCTTGGGCGACCCCGGTGCGGGCCACTCGGCGAAGCCCGGCACCCTCGGCACCCGCTCGCCCCGCCCGGACCGCTTCCCCTGCCCCCGCAGCCTGCGCTGCCCAGGAATCTTTCCGTCGAGATCCACCATGTTTTCGCCCCCGCCGGCCATCGGCCCGTCCCCGAATCAGGCCTCGACGGTACCGCCGCCCTCCGCCCCTCGTCAGAGCCTGTGGATAACTCCGATGACGCACAGGTGACATACATCACCACCGGGTAGACGGGCGCTGTGGGCGAGAGCTGTGAGCGAGACCTCGAACAGCCTCTCCGGGTTGCCCGGCACACGCCGCGGGCGCACAAAAAGAAGCGGCCCCCTTCCGGACTTTCATCCGGAGGAGGACCGCTTCCTCATGGTGCGCGAGGGGGGAGTTGAACCCCCACGCCCTTTCGGGCACTGGAACCTGAATCCAGCGCGTCTGCCTATTCCGCCACCCGCGCATGGGTGCTGTCTTTGGGTCTCTCACTGTGTGGTGCGAGCGCCTGCCGACATCCAGAAGATTAGCACGCTGCAGCGGGTGGATTCACATCCGATTACGGGGGCACCTGCCCAGGAGATCCGGCTGACCCCGGTCGCTCCGCGTCGAGTCCCGGCACGGCCCCGACCGGCGCTCGGACCGGTTCCGTCCCGTTCGGCACCCCGGCCCGCACCCGGTCGCACACCCCGTCCACCGGCATCCGCCCCGACCCCGCCCCGACCGGGCTCACCGAGGTCCACAGCCAGGTGCGGGACACTGGCTTCGGGCCCCCTCTACGATCCCCCTGTAAGAGGAGGCTCGAGCAGGCGTCCCGAGCAACTGCCCGTACGGGGTGCCCGGGGCACGGATCAGGGCCCTCTCAGGGGTCCTGGGAGGATCCCTGGGCGCCGATGCGGGAATGCCTTGTGAGAGGCGACACTCGTCGACCGGGCGGACAGGGGGAACCAGCCGATTTCCCGGCGCGTGGATACGATCAGTAAGCAGTACCAGGATGACTACGACGGAGGAGGTGCCCCATGGGAGTCCTGAAGAAGTTCGAACAGCGCCTCGAAGGTCTGGTCAACGGCACCTTCGCCAAGGTGTTCAAGTCCGAGGTCCAGCCCGTCGAGATCGCCGGCGCACTCCAGCGTGAATGCGACAACAACGCGACGATCTGGAACCGCGAGCGGACCGTCGTACCCAATGACTTCATCGTGGAGCTCAGCGCCCCCGACTTCGATCGGCTGAGCCCGTACTCGGGCCAGCTGGGCGACGAGCTCTCCGGCATGGTGCGGGACTACGCGAAGCAGCAGCGCTACAGCTTCATGGGCCCCATCAAGGTGCACCTGGAGAAGGCCGAGGACCTCGACACCGGCCTGTACCGCGTGCGCAGCCGCACCCTGGCCTCCAGCAGCTCCCAGGCGCCCGAGCACGCTCCCGCGGGCCCCGGCGGCCCCGGTGGCGCCCCCGCGGCTCCCGGCCGCGGCGCAGGCGGCGGCAGCGGCTACCCGCAGCCGCCCTCCGGCGCTCCCGGAGGCGCACCTCCCATGCCCGCCGCGCCCCCGCCCGGCGCGGGTCGCCCCGGCGGGCAGTCCCCGGCTCCGAACAGGCCCGCGGGCCCCGGTGCCGGACCACTTCCGGGCGCCCAGGTGCGGCGCTGGATCGAGATCAACGGCACACGCCATCAGATCTCCCGCCCGACGCTGGTGCTGGGACGCAGCACCGACGCCGATGTGCGGATCGACGACCCCGGCGTATCCCGCCGGCACTGTGAGATCCGGACCGGAACGCCCTCGACGATCCAGGATCTCGGGTCTACCAACGGCATCGTGGTAGACGGGCAGCACACCACCCGCGCTACGCTCCGCGACGGCTCGCGGATCGTCGTGGGTCAAACCACCATCGTTTACCGGCAAGCCGAAGGGTGAAGCGGGGGCAATGTCAGAGCTGACCCTGACGGTCATGCGGCTAGGTTTTCTGGCCGTTCTGTGGCTGTTCGTGATCGTGGCCGTCCAGGTCATCCGCAGCGACCTGTTCGGAACGCGCGTCACACAGCGCGGTTCGCGCCGCGAGCGACCCCAACAGGCCGCCCGCCAGCAGCAGGCCGCCGCGCCTCCGCAGCAGCGACAGCAGCAGGGTGGCGGTGGCCGCCAGCGGCGTGGCTCCCCCACGAAGCTGGTGGTCTCCGAGGGCATCCTCGCCGGGACGACCGTCGCACTGCAGGGCCAGACCATCACGCTGGGCCGTGCGCACGATTCGACGATCGTGCTGGACGACGACTACGCCTCCAGCAGGCATGCCAGGATCTACCCGGACCGTGACGGCCAGTGGATCGTCGAGGATCTCGGGTCCACCAACGGCACGTATCTCGACCGGACCCGACTCACCACCCCGACGCCCATTCCGCTGGGCACGGCGATCCGCATCGGCAAGACCGTCATCGAGCTGCGGAAGTAGTACTACGTCATGGAAGAGCGCGAGCGGAGCGAGCGAGCCGAAGCGGCTGTCCGGGGACTGGACGCCGGCGCGCTCCCGACCGGAGGGTGGGCACCGTGCGGATGTACCCGGAGCCGACGGGCGAGGTGCGCATGAGTCTGTCTTTGCGCTTCGCCGCCGGATCGCACAAAGGCATGATCCGGGAGGGGAACGAGGACTCCGGTTACGCCGGCCCGCGTCTCCTCGCGATCGCCGACGGCATGGGGGGCCAGGCCGCGGGTGAGGTGGCGAGCTCCGAGGTCATCTCGACGCTCGTCACGCTCGACGACGACGTCCCCGGCTCGGACATCCTGACCTCGCTGGGCACCGCCGTGCAGCGGGCCAACGACCAGCTGCGCCTCATGGTCGAGGAGGACCCCCAGCTCGAGGGCATGGGGACGACCCTGACCGCCCTCCTGTGGACGGGCCAGCGCCTCGGTCTCGTGCACGTCGGCGACTCGCGCGCCTACCTCCTGCGGGACGGCGTCCTCACCCAGATCACCCAGGACCACACCTGGGTGCAGCGCCTGGTCGACGAGGGCCGCATCACCGAGGAAGAGGCCACCACCCACCCGCAGAGGTCCCTCCTCATGCGCGCGCTGGGCAGCGGCGACCACGTCGAGCCGGATCTGTCGATCCGCGAAGTGCGCGCCGGCGACCGGTACTTGATCTGCTCGGACGGGCTGTCCGGCGTCGTCTCCCACCAGACGATGGAAGAGGCCCTCGCCAGCTACCAGGGCCCCCAGGAGACCGTGCAGGAGCTGATCCAGCTCGCGCTGCGCGGCGGCGGCCCCGACAACATCACCGTGATCGTCGCCGACGTCCTGGACATCGACAGCGGCGACACCCTCGCGGGACAGCTGTCCGACACCCCCGTGGTGGTCGGCGCGGTCGCCGAGAACCAGCTCCAGGCGCAGGACGACGGCGCCATGCAGACCCCCGCGGGCCGCGCGTCCGGCCTCGGCCGTCCGGTGCCGCCACAGCCCTCCGGGGGTGGCTTCGGCCCGCCCGGCAGCGGCGACACCACGGGGTACGTCCCCGAGGGCGGCTTCGGCGCCTACGACGACGAGGACTTCGTCAAGCCCCGCAGCGGCGGCCGCAAGTGGCTCAAGAGATCGCTCTACACGGCGCTCGCGCTCGCCGTGATCGGCGGCGGCCTCTACGGCGGCTACCGCTGGACGCAGACCCAGTACTACGTGGGCACGAACGACAAGCACATCGCCCTCTACCGGGGCATCGACCAGGATCTGGCCTGGGTCAGTCTGTCGAAGGTCGAGAAGGACCACCCCGAGATCGAACTCAAGTACCTGCCGCCCTACCAGCGCAAGCAGGTCGAGGCCACCATCCCCGAGGACAACCTCGACGAGGCCACGGGCAAGATCACGGAGCTCGGCCTGCAGGCCTCCGCCTGCAAGAAGGACGCCGAGCGCCGCGAGGTCGAGCGCGAGAACAACGCCAAGACCGGCGAGGGCGAGGCCGGCGGCACGACCGGGCTGCGCACCGAGCCGAACCCGGACCCGAGTTCCTCGGCGACCGGCAAGAACGACAAGAACAACAAGAACGACAGCACCGACAAGAACAAGTCCGAGACCGCACCGACTCCCACACCCGGCCCCAGCCTCTCCGAGGATGAGCAGAAGCTGGTCCCGCTGTGCGGTAAGCAGTAAGCAGCCGTTGGGGGCCCTTGCACGCCATGAGCAGTAGTACTACACACACGTCGACGATCGGCGCGATCGGAGCGCCGAGCCGGCGCAACACCGAGCTCGCGCTGCTCGCGTTCGCGGTCGTCATCCCGCTGTTCGCCTACATCAACGTAGGCCTGGCGCTCGACGGCAAGCTGCCGTCCGGCATGCTCGGCTACGGCCTGGGCCTCGGACTTCTCGCCGCGGTCGGCCACATCGTGGTCCGCCGTTTCGCGGCCTACGCCGACCCGCTGCTGCTACCCCTCGCCACGCTGCTCAACGGCCTGGGCCTGGTGGTCATCTGGCGGCTCGACCAGTCGGAGAAGCTGCAGAGCCTGGCCAAGGCCCAGTTCGGTGCCTTCAGTGCCTCGGCGCCGAAGCAGCTCATGTACTCCGCGATCGGTATCGCGCTCTTCGTCGGCGTACTTCTGTTGCTCAAGGATCACCGCATCCTGCAGCGGTACACGTACATCTCGATGGTGGGCGCCCTCGTTCTGCTCCTTCTGCCGCTCGTGCCCGGCATCGGGCAGAACATCAACGGCGCCAAGATCTGGATCCACCTCGGCGGCTTCTCGATCCAGCCCGGCGAGTTCGCCAAGATCGTCATCGCGATCTTCTTCGCCGGGTACCTGATGGTGAAGCGCGACGCCCTCGCCCTGGCCAGCCGCCGTTTCATGGGGCTGTACCTCCCGCGCGGCCGTGACCTCGGGCCGATCATCGTCGTCTGGGCGATGTCGATCCTGATCCTCGTCTTCGAGACCGACCTCGGTACGTCGCTGCTGTTCTTCGGCATGTTCGTCGTGATGCTGTACGTCGCCACGGAGCGCACCAGCTGGATCGTCTTCGGTCTGCTGATGTCCGCGGTCGGCGCGGTCGGCGTGGCCACGTTCGAGCCGCACGTACAGAAGCGCGTCGACGCCTGGCTGAGCCCGTTCTCCGACGCGGTCATCGCCTCGACCGGCAGTGACCAGGTCGCCCAGTCCCTGATGGCGTTCGGCTCGGGCGGCGTGCTCGGCACCGGTCTCGGCCAGGGCAACTCCGACCTCATCGGCTTCGCGGCCAACTCCGACTTCATCCTCGCCACCTACGGCGAGGAACTGGGTCTGGCCGGGATCATGGCGGTCCTGCTGATCTACGGCCTGATCGTGGAGCGGGGTGTCCGCACGGCGCTCGCCGCCCGCGACCCGTTCGGCAAGCTCCTCGCGATCGGCCTCTCCGGCGCCTTCGCCATCCAGGTCTTCGTCGTCTCCGGCGGCGTCATGGGTCTCATCCCGCTGACGGGTATGACGATGCCGTTCCTCGCGAACGGCGGTTCCTCCGTCATCGCCAACTGGGCCCTGATCGGCATCCTGATCAGGATCAGCGACACCGCGCGCCGCCCGGCGCCGTCCCCCGCCCCGAACCCCGACGCCGAGATGACCCAGGTGGTCCGACCGTGAACAAGCCCCTGCGCCGGATCGCGATCTTCTGCGGGCTGCTCGTCTTCGCCCTGCTCGCCCGGGACAACTGGCTCCAGTACGTCCAGGCGGACTCCCTCGCCAAGCACGAAAAGAACCGCCGCGTCACCATCGAGCGCTACTCGCAGCCGCGCGGCGACATCATCGTCGACGGCAAACCCATCACCGGTTCGAAGGCGACCCCGGGCAGCGACCTGAAGTACAAGCGCACCTGGAAGGACGGGCCCATGTGGGCCCCCGTCACCGGTTACTCCTCGCAGCGCATCGGCGCCAACCAGCTGGAGAACCTCGACGACGGCATCCTCACCGGCAACGACGACCGGCTCTTCTTCCGCCGCACGCTCGACATGCTGACCGGCGAGAAGAAGGAGGGCGGCAATGTCGTCACGACCCTCAACTCCGCCGCGCAGAAGGCCGCGTACGACGGTCTGAAGGGCCGCGGCAAGGGCGCCGCCGCCGCGATCGACCCGTCCACGGGCGCGATCCTTGCGCTGGCCTCCACGCCGTCGTACGACCCGGGGGACTTCGCGGGCAACACCAACGACGAGGCCCAGAAGTTCCTCGACCTCGACAAGAGCAAGGACAAGCCGCTGGTCAACCGCGCGCTGCGCGAGACCTACCCGCCCGGCTCCACCTTCAAGGTGGTCACGGCGGCGGCTGCCCTGGAGCACGGCCTCTACGACGACATCGACGGCAAGACGGACTCCCCGCTGCCCTGGACGATGCCGAACACCACGCAGCCCCTCAAGAACGAGGGCAACATCCCCTGCAAGGACGCCACGCTGCGTGAGGCGCTGCGCTGGTCCTGCAACACCGTCTTCGGCAAGATCGGCTCCGATCTCGGCAAGGACAAGATGCTGGAGACGGCGAAGAAGTTCGGCTTCAACTCCGAGCAGTTCATCCCCGTCCGCTCCAACGCCTCCAACTTCCCCGAGGACATGGACAGGCCGCAGACCGCGCTGTCCTCCATCGGACAGTTCGAGACGGCCGCCACCCCCCTGCAGATGGCCATGGTCGCCTCCGCGATCGCCAACGACGGCAAGCTCATGGAGCCGTACATGGTCAGCGAGCTGCAGGCGCGCAACCTCGACGTCGTCGAGAAGCACTCGCCCAAGGAGATGAGCGAGCCGCTCTCGGAGGAGAACGCCCAGAAGCTCCAGGAAATGATGGAGACGGTCGTCGACAAGGGCACGGGAACCATGGCCAAGATTCCCGGCGTCACTGTCGGAGGAAAGACGGGTACGGCGCAGCACGGCGTGGCGAACAGCAAGAACCCCTACGCCTGGTTCATCTCGTACGCGAAGACGGACTCCGGTTCGCCGGTCGCCGTCGCCGTGGTCGTCGAGGACAGCGACGCCAGCCGCCAGGACATCTCCGGTGGCGGCCTCGCCGCGCCGATCGCCAAGGACGTCATGAAGGCAGTCATCGACAGCAAGAAGTGACCCCCATCACGGCCTCTCCACATCGGTGCACGTTGCGGTACCGGTCCGGTATCGGGTGACGGTCGCGGCCAGGTCACGCAAGTCGATCCGGGTACCGTATGCCCGGACAGCACACCGCCGGACCACACAACGGTGCGGTCGGGACCGACGGAGAGGGCTGGATTAGCTATGGAAGAGCCGCGTCGCCTCGGCGGCCGGTACGAGCTGGGCCAGGTGCTCGGCCGTGGTGGCATGGCCGAGGTGTACCTCGCGCACGACACCCGGCTCGGCCGCACGGTGGCGGTGAAGACGCTGCGGGTGGACCTCGCTCGTGACCCGTCCTTCCAGGCCCGGTTCCGCCGTGAGGCCCAGTCGGCCGCCTCGCTGAACCACCCGGCGATCGTCGCGGTCTACGACACCGGCGAGGACTACGTCGACGGGGTCTCCATCCCGTACATCGTGATGGAGTACGTCGACGGCTCCACACTGCGTGAGCTCCTGCACTCCGGCCGCAAGCTGCTGCCGGAGCGGGCCATGGAGATGACGATCGGCATCCTCCAGGCCCTGGAGTACTCGCACCGCAACGGCATCGTGCACCGCGACATCAAGCCGGCGAACGTCATGCTGACGCGCAACGGCCAGGTCAAGGTCATGGACTTCGGCATCGCCCGCGCCATGGGCGACTCCGGCATGACGATGACGCAGACCTCCGCGGTGATCGGCACGGCGCAGTACCTCTCCCCGGAGCAGGCCAAGGGCGAGCAGGTCGACGCCCGCTCGGACCTCTACTCCACGGGCTGCCTGCTCTACGAGCTCCTGACCGTCCGGCCGCCCTTCGTGGGCGACTCCCCGGTCGCGGTGGCCTACCAGCACGTACGTGAGGAGCCGCAGGCCCCGAGCGTCTTCGACGGAGAGATCACTCCGGAGATGGACGCCATCGTCCTGAAGGCCCTCACCAAGGACCCGGACTACCGCTACCAGTCGGCCGACGAGATGCGCGCCGACATCGAGGCCTGCCTCGACGGCCAGCCGGTCGCGGCCACCGCCGCGATGGGCGCGGTCGGCTACGGGACCGACGGCTACGGCGCCGACCAGCAGACGGCGATGCTGCGCCCGCAGAACGGCGGCGGCCAGACGTCCATGATGCCGCCGGTCAACCCGGACGACGGGGGTTACGGCTACGACGAGGGCCGTGGCCGCCGCCAGAAGAAGAACAACACCTCGACCTGGCTGCTCGTCCTCGCGGGCGTCCTGGTCCTGGTGGGGGCGATCCTCATCGGGAAGTGGGCGTTCACCGGGGACGGCGGCAGCGACGGATCCCTGAAGGCGCCGAAGCTGGTCGGCGAGACCGAGGCCGAGGCGAAGAAGTCGGCCGCGAACGTGGGCCTCAAGTTTGAGGTCGGCGACCGCAAGGCCTGCGCGAAGTTCCCGAAGGGCGAGATCTGCGACCAGGACCCGGGGGTGGACGCCGACGTGAAGAAGGGCGACACCATCTCGGTGACGGTGTCGACGGGCTCCCCGAAGATCACGGTTCCGGACGTGCAGGGCCTCAGCTACGAAGAGGCCAGGAAGCAGCTCAAGGGCAAGGGCTTCACCAGCATCGAGAAGGAGATGCAGGAGTCCGACCGGCCTCAGGGCAAGGTCATCGACCAGGACCCGGCGGGCGACAGCAAGATCGAGAAGAGCGAGACGATCACGCTCACCGTCGCCCAGGAGAAGAAGCTCACCTCCGTTCCCGATGTCACCGGCCTCGACTACGCGGCCGCCGAGAAGCAGCTCAAGGACAACGGCTTCTCGGCAGCCCGCCAGGACGTCGCCAGCGAGGACGTCGACGAGGGCAAGGTCATCAAGACCACGCCCGCGGCCGGCACCTCGGCCGAGCCCGGCTCCACGGTCAACGTCCAGGTGGCCAAGAAGGCCGAAGAGGCGACCGTCCCGCCGCTCGCGGGGCAGAAGCTGAAGGACGCCCGCAAGGCGATCGAGGACGCGGGCCTGACGGTCGGCACCATCACCGGTCCGCAGGACGACGACGCCCTCGTGGTCCTGCCCCAGCCCAACGCGGGGGAGAAGGTCGCGCCGGGCTCGGCGGTCAACCTGACCACCGCGGGCGGCGGAGGCGGCAACAACGGCGGTGGCGACAACGGCGGCGACAACGACGGCGGCAACCGCGATGAGCACGACTGGGGCGACTGGGGAGTCCTGAACTGACCGGTCCCTCCCACCCCGGCCATACGACGGAGCCCCGGTACCGCTGAGCGGTACCGGGGCTCCGACGTGTGCGGCGGCGGCCGGCGCTTCCTCGGCTCCGTCCGCGGCGGACGGCCCTACTCCAGCTCGGCCGGCGGCGTCCTCTTGTTGTCGACCTTCTCGATCCGCTCCAGCTCGCCCCACACCACGTACCGGTAGCGCGAGGTGTAGACCGGCGTGCAGGTCGTCAGCGTGATGTAGCGGCCCGGCTTCTTCACGCCCGACTCCTTGGGGACGGGGTCCAGGACCTTCACGTTGAACTTCGAGGTCTCGGGCAGCGTCGCGTACACCTTGTAGACGTACCACTTGTCCCGCGACTCGTAGACGATCGAGTCGCCCTTCTTGATCTTGTCGATCTTGTGGAACTTCGCGCCGTGCCCGTCGCGGTGCGCGGCCAGCGTGAAGTTCCCCTTCTTGTCCTGCGGAAGGGCCGACTTGACCGGGTCCTTGTAGTAGCCGGCGACGCCGTCGTTGAGGACCTTGCTGCTGGTGCCCGCCTTGACGAGCACCTCGCCGCCGCCCATCGCGGGGACGTGCAGGAAGCCGATGCCGTCCTTGGTGTCGATGGAGCCGGGGCCGCCCGCCCACCGGTCGCGCACGCGGTCACCCTGCTTGTGCGCCTCACGGTCCGCTATGACGTTCGTCCACCAGAGCGAGTAGACGACGAAGAGACCGAGCACGAGGCCCGCGGTGATGAGGAGTTCACCGAAGACGCTGACCGCGGTGACGATGGGGCCGCGACCCCGCCGTCGCGGTGCGGGAGCGGGTGCGGGCGCCTCGGCCCGCTTCTCGTCGTCGGTCGTGGCTGCCACTCGATGTGCCCCGTTCTCACCGTTCTAGTTCACGAGCGCGCTCGGCTTGCCCTTGCTGCGCGGCCGTTCCTCGACCATCTTGCCCCAGACGATCATTCGATACTTACTCGTGAATTCCGGGGTGCAGGTGGTCAGTGTGATGTACCGGCCGGGTTTGGTGAAGCCCGATCCGGGCGGTACGGCGCCGATCACACTGGTGTTGCCGGGCGAGGTCTGCGGCAGGATGCTCGCCATCTTGTAGACGAAGTACGTGTCCTGCGTCTCCACCACGATGGGGTCGCCCGGCTCCAGGCGATTGATGTAGCGGAACGGTTCGCCATGGGTGTTCCGGTGGCCCGCCACCGCGAAGTTGCCCTTCTTGGCATCCGGCATCGGGGTCTTGGTGCCGCCCTCGTTGTAGTGGCCGACCATCCCGCGGTCCAGGACCTTCTGCTTGTCGATGCCCTCGGCGACCGGGACGACGACGTCCAGGCGCGGGATGTGCAGCAGCGCGAAGCCCTGCCCTGGCTCGAAGGTCCCGGGCTTGCCCTTGCCCTTGGCCCAGCTCTCCTGCAGGTCATGGGCGGCGCCGTTCGCCTGCTGGTGGGCCCGGATGTTCGTCCACCACAGCTGGTACGTGACGAAGAGGAGCATCAGGACACCGACGGTGATGAAAACTTCGCCGAGCCCCCGGCTGATCACCGCGCCCGGCGACGGTCTGCGGGCACGCTCCGCGCGGCGGGCCTCCAGGCGGGAGAGGGGCGCACCGGAAGAGGGCGGCCCTGCGGGGCGGCTTCCGCCCTTCTTGGCGGCCCTGCGGCGCGCGGCCCGGCCCTCCGTGGGGCGCTCGTCGTCCGGCTCGGCCGTGCGGCGGTGCGTGTCCACCGTCCGCAGGCCCACCGTCTGGCCGTCGGATGCCTGGCCGTCGGGCGCCTGGCCGCCGGATGCCTGGCCGCCTGATATCTGCTCGGCTTCGGAGGCGTGTTCCGGGGCGTACGTGGGGGTGGGCTGCTGGGCGGTCTGCTCAGGGGCGTAGGCGCCGTAGAGCTGCTCGTACGTGGGCTCCGGCGTCTGAGCGGGCGGCTGCGGCTGTGGCTGTGGCTGCTGCGGCTGGTGAAACTCCCGCACCTGCGGTGCGTACGGCTGCGGCTCCTGCACCTGCTGCGACTGCCGCTGCTCCTGCTGCCCGTACCAGTCGCGCGCGTACCCCTCGGGGTCGTACCACTCCCGCGCCTGGGCCTCCTGGGGCTGCGCGGTCGGCTCCTGGGCGGCCTGGGCCTCGCCCTGCCCGCTGCGGAACCACGGCGACGGGTGCTGCCCCGGCAGCGGATCCGTCAGCGGGTCGTCCAGGTGATCGACCGCCGCCTCGAACGCATCGGCGCCCCCGTACGCGTCGTTCGCGTCATGCGGGGCTCCGGACGAGTCGCGCTCGGGGCGCAGGGCGGTCACGCCGTGGCCCTGCCCACCACCGGGGCCAAGCCGCTCGATCGGGCCACGGCTCCGGTGTCGCCGCACTCCACCAGCCAGTTGGCGAGCATCAGGTGGCCGTGCTCGGTGAGCACCGACTCGGGGTGGAACTGCACACCCTCGACCAGCAGTTCGCGGTGGCGCAGCCCCATGATGATGCCGTCCTCCGTGCGTGCGGTGACTTCCAGCTCCGCCGGGACGGTGGTGGGCTCGGCGGCCAGCGAGTGGTAGCGGGTGGCGGTGAACGGCGACGGCAGGCCCGCGAAGACGCCCTTGCCGTCGTGCCGGACGGAGGAGGTCTTGCCGTGCAGCAGCTCCGGGGCGCGGTCCACCACGCCGCCGTACGCCACGGCCATGGACTGCATGCCGAGGCAGACGCCGAAGACGGGCACGCCGGTGGCGGCACAGTGCCGGACCATCTCGACGCAGACGCCCGCCTGTTCCGGGGTGCCGGGACCCGGCGAGAGCAGCACGCCGTCGAAGCCGTCCTGCGCGTGGCGGAGCTCGACCTCGTCGTTGCGCAGGACCTCGCACTCGGCACCCAGCTGGTACAGGTACTGGACGAGGTTGAAGACGAAGCTGTCGTAGTTGTCCACGACGAGGATGCGGCTGCGGCCGCTCGCGGTACTCACTGGCCGTCCACCGTCACGTCGTTGAAGGGCAGCAGCGGCTCCGCCCACGGGAAGACGTACTGGAACAGCACATAGACCACCGCGAAGACGAGCAGCAGCGAAATCAGCGCCCTCACCCATGCGTTTCCCGGCAGATGCCGCCAGATCCAGCCGTACATGCCGTCCCTTCCGTCACGTACGGGAAGGCCTCCCTCGCCGTACCGCACCAGACTAACGGCGCAGTGCCTCCGGTTTCCCGGCCTCCACGGGCTGGGTCGCATCCAGATGCGCCCAGGCGATCAGCCGGTGGCTGTGGCCCCACTCTGGTTCGCAGGTCGTAAGGGTGAGGTAACGTCCCGGGCCGTCATAGCCGGATTTGCGCGGCACGGGATCAATGACACCGATGTCGCCGGGGAGCGTCTTGTAGGGCTTCTTGTCGATGCGGTACGTGAACCAGGTCGAGCCGTCGGTCAGTACGACGGGGTCGCCCGGGCGCAGTTCCGGGAAGTCCTTGAAGGGGTCCCCGTAGGTGCGGCGGTGGCCCGCCACGGAGAAGTTGCCCTTCTGGCCGAGCCGGGCCGTGGAGGCGTAATGGCCGAGGCCCTTCTTGAGGATGTCGGTTCCGGTGCCCTGGAGCACGGGCTTGTTCCACGTGAAACCGAACCGCGGGATGTACATCACGGCGAAGGCCTTGCCGTCCTGGTAGGCGGCGGGCTCCTTCGGCGAGCTCTCGGCCGCCCCGTCGTCCGTACCCTCGCCGTCCGCGCCCTTACCGCCCGTCCCCGCGGCGACCGCGCCCTGCGCCCACTGGTCCTGCAGCTTGTCGATCTGGCTGTCCATGGCGTTGTCGGCCTTCACGCCGGTCCAGAACAGGACGTACACGACAAAGAGCACGATCAACGTACCGACGGTGATGCACAGTTCGCTGAACGACCTGATGAGCACACGCACGGACACAGGACGGTCCCTCCCCAGGGGTTGATCCGCCGTTCTCCACGGCCTCGGCAGCCGCTACCGCCGCAAGAGCCTCTACTCCACGGGCTTCGCGTGGTGGAGATCCACTGTGCCCGAGTAGCCGGGAAGAGTCACCGCCCCGTCGTCGTCCACTTTCCAGCCGAGTCCGTACGCGTTGACGTACAGCATGTAGTTCTGGATCTCGGGCGAGGCCGCGAGGGCGGTCTTGAGCTTGTCGGTGTCACCGACCGCGGTGACCTTGTACGGCGGGGAGTAGACCCGGCCCTGGAGGATCAGCGTGTTGCCGACGCAGCGCACGGCGCTCGTGGAGATCAGGCGCTGGTCCATGACCTTGATGCCCTCGGCGCCGCCCTGCCAGAGGGCGTTCACCACGGCCTGGAGGTCCTGCTGGTGGATGACGAGGTCGTTGGGCTGGGGCTCGGGATAGCCGGGGAGCTTGGCGGTGGCGTTGGGCGGGGCATCGGCGAGGGTGACCGTGACCGCGTCGCCGTTCAGCTTCTTGGTGCCGGCGTTCTCCTCGAGCGCCTTGAGCCGGGCGTCGTCGGCCTTGGTGCTGCCGCTGTCGCGCTGGGCCAGCGATTCGACGTCGTCGCGCAGTGTGCCGTTGGACTCATCCAGCGCGCCGTTCTTGTGGCTGCGCTCCTGAATGAGGTCCGAGAGTTTCAGCAGAGAGGCGTCGGTGCGGATGTTGGTGCCCTTGGCCGTGTTGAAACTGGTGAAGAAGATCAGCCCGGCAAGGGCGAAAACAGCACCCGTAAGCACCCGAACCGGACGCCATCGGGGGCGACGACCGGCACCTTTGTGGGAGTCGGGAGAATTGCTCAACGTACCCTTATCTCCTTCAGCGCCGCGGAAGCACTACGCTAACGGACGCCCGGGGGAGGGTTCAGCTCCCTGTAGTGCCCCGCCCGGCGCCAGCCCACAGTTACCTGCGCGGCCACGCAGCGCATCGACAGGAGAAACCCTCGTGCCGAAGTCACGTATCCGCAAGAAGGCAGACGACTACACCCCGCCGCCCTCCAAGAAGGCGACGGCCATCAAGCTGACCAACCGCAGCTGGGTCGCTCCGGTGATGCTGGCGATGTTCCTCATCGGGCTCGCCTGGATCGTCGTCTTCTACGTCACGGACGGCAAGCTGCCGATCGACCCGCTGGGCAACTGGAACATCGTGGTCGGCTTCGGCTTCATCGCCGCGGGGTTCGGCGTCTCCACGCAGTGGAAGTAGGGCCCGGACCCGGGTAGGACGAACGCCCCGAGCGCAAGCCCTGCCCTGAGTTATCCACAGCGCTATCCACATGGGGAAAAGGTCTGAAGATCTGTGGATAACCTTCAGCCGGTTGACGCCGGTGTGACTGGCCCACCGGTTCCCTGTTCGCCGCTCGCCCCTTGTCCTTCCTGGGGAAACCCAGGTCAGGGACAAGGGGCACGGTTGTTCCCCACAACATGCACAAGATCCACCACCCGCTGTGGACAACGTGGGTACGTCAGGTGAGCTGCCCGGTCCGTACGAGGACCATGACCACAGCCACGACCAGCACCAGCGCACAGCTGCCGTACTGGATGAGGTTCCGCCGCTCGCGGGGCGCGTGGACCATCGCGTAGCCGACGATGACACCGCCGACGAGCCCGCCGACGTGGGCCTGCCAGGCGATGTTGGGCCACCAGAAGGTGATCACCATGTTGATCGCCAGCAGCGCGATCACCGGCCGCATGTCGTAGTTCAGCCGCCGCATCAGGATGGCGGTCGCGCCGAACAGCCCGAAGATCGCGCCGGAGGCCCCGACCGAGGGCCGGAACGGCTCTTCGAGCAGATACGTCAGCGCACTGCCCGCGATCCCGGACACCGCGTAGAGCGCGAGGTAGCGGACCCTGCCGAGGGCCGCTTCGAGCGGGCCGCCGATCCACCACAGGCTGAGCATGTTGAAGGCGATGTGCATGTAGCTGCTGTGCAGGAACATCGCCGTCACCAGGCGGTACCACTGCCCCTCGGCCACACCCTCGACCGAGCCGAACTCCGGGACGAAGGCGCGCCCCAGCAGGTCGAACCGGTCGGTGAAGCGGTCGCCGACCGCCAGCTGCACCAGGAACAGGGCGAGGTTCAGCCCGACCAGGACCTTGGTGACCAGGCGCGGGTCGGCGGTGATCGCCCCGCCCGCGACCGTGCGCGGCTGGTTGGCCTCCGGCGCGTGACCGGTGCCCGAACCACCGCGGACGCACTCCGGGCACTGGAAGCCGACCGAGGCACTGATCATGCACTCGGGGCAGATGGGGCGCTCGCAGCGCGTGCAGGTGATGCCGGTCTCACGGTCCGGATGCCGGTAGCAGCCGGGCAGGCCCGACGCCCCTTGCGACTCCTGCGGGCTGCCTGGCGCCTGGTCCATGGGGTCCCCTCAAATCTCCGTACGAAGGCACTGTGGCGGCACACGTGGCAACGCACCGCCCCGCCCTTCCTTACGGACGGGCGGGGCGGATTGGTTCCCTCGCGGTACGCGCAGGTCAGGCGTCGCGGGTCTCGACGACCACGGACTCGATGACCACGTCGTTGACCGGGCGGTCGGTGCGCGGGTTGGTCTGAGCGGCAGCGATCGCGTCCACGACCTTCTTGCCGGCGTCGTTGCTGACCTCACCGAAGATCGTGTGCTTGCGCGTCAGCCACGCCGTCGGCGACACAGTCACGAAGAACTGCGAGCCGTTGGTACCCGGGCCGGCGTTGGCCATGGCCAGCAGGTACGGCTTGTCGAAGGCCAGGTCGGGGTGGAACTCGTCCTCGAACTCGTAGCCCGGACCACCCGTGCCGTTGCCCAGGGGGTCACCGCCCTGAATCATGAAACCGCTGATCACCCGGTGGAAGACCGTGCCGTCGTACAGCCGGTCCGTCGTCTTCTTGCCGGTCGCAGGGTGAACCCACTCGCGCTCGCCCTGGGCGAGCTCAACAAAGTTCTTGACCGTCTTGGGCGCGTGGTTCGGCAGAAGCCGGACCTCGATGTCGCCCTGGTTGGTCTTCAGGGTGGCGTAAAGCTGCTCAGCCACGATCTGCCTTCCGTTGTCTTCTGTGACCCCCCGATCCTCGCACGGACCGGATTGGGACGAGTAGCCACCGAGTGGGCGCGCGTCGAAGCGATTCGTGGCATTGTCGGCCAAGAGCTCTTGTTGCACCGATTCGATCGAATTGAACGGACCGCGCCGATCGATCGGCGGAGCAGAGATCTTTTCCTTGTTCAGAGTGGATTCGGAGATTGGCCGGCGTCAGATCCCATGACCCGGATGCCCGCCCTCGCATGCCTTGGAGCGATCCGGAAGGCATGATCGTTGAAAGGGTGGAAAGGTGACAGACCTATACGCCACCGAGGAGGAGGATCCCGTGACCCGCATCGACAGCGTGCGCGCCGCGACCGGCTCGGCCAAGGACAGCGTGCGTCACGCCGCGGACGCGGTGGCACCCTATGCCGACACGGCCAAGGACCGGGCCACCCAGTACGCCCACGAGGCCCGCGTACGGCTCGCGCCCAAGGTGTCGCAGGCCGCCCAGCAGGCTGCTGAGCAGGCCCGTGTCCAGTACGGTGCCCACGTCGCACCCCGCGTCGAGCAGGCCCGCACGCATGTGCCGCCGAAGGTCGACCACGCCGCGCACGAAGCCGCTGCCCGCACCCGCAAGGCCGCCCGCCAGGCCGCCGACTACTCCAAGCCCCGGATCGAGCAGGCGGTCGCCGCCGCACAGCCCGTCCGTGACGAGGCCGCGTCCCGTGGCACCGCGGCCCTCGCCGCGCTGCGCGGCCAGGTCTCGGCGAAGGAAGTCCAGCGGCTGACCCGCAAGCACGAGCGCCGGGCCAGGGCGGGTCGCCTCGCCAAGGGCCTCGCCGTGCTCGGCATCCTCGCGGGCGGTGCCGTCGTCGCGTGGAAGTGGTGGGACAAGCAGGCCAACCCCGACTGGCTGGTCGAGCCGCCCGCGGCCACGGAGGTCCCGGACAGCACGCCGCTGACGTCGGTCGACGGCTCCGGCCAGACATCCCTCGACCCCGAGGTCCAGGCCAAGCAGGCCGAGGCCGAGGCGACGGACCGCGACAAGCGGGGCTAGTGCCTGAGCCCCTGAGTGCCTGAGTGCGCCAGTACGCAGAATGACGCCGTGGGGCGGGAGGCCATCTGAGTCTCCCGCCCCACGGTGTTTCACGTGAAACACCGCCCCAGACCCGCTCGACCCTCACCACTGGACGACCAACCGGGGGAGGACAGCCAACCGGTGGACGACAACCACGGGCAGATGGACATGGACGAGGACCTCTCCGCCTTCACCGCACTCGCGGACCCCTCCGTGTACGTGGTCACCGCGGCGTCGGACGGACGACGTGCGGGCTGCCTGGTCGGCTTCGCGGGCCAGTGCTCCCTGGACCCCGTCCGCTTCGCCGTATGGCTCTCCAAGGCCAACCACACCTACGGCGTCGCCCTGACCGCACGCACCTTGGCCGTCCACCTGCTGCCACGCCACCGGCACGACCTCGCCCAACGCTTCGGATCGCTCTGCGGCGCGGAGACCGACAAGTTCGCCGGCCTGGCCCGGCACGAGGGGCCGGACGGCACCATCGTCCTGACTGACGCCCTGGCCTGGTTCGCCGGACGCGTCCACGACCGCTTCGACGGAGGCGACCACGTCGCCTTTCTCCTGGACCCGCTCGCCGTCCACACCCCGGCCGCACCCGGCGGCCACACCTCGCTGACCCTGCACGACGCGAGCGACATCACGGCCGGCCACCCCGCGTAAGCCCGGTCCTGTGCGCCCGTCACCTGCCCGTCACACGAGAAAGAGCCCCTCTGACCTGCGTTTCCACAGATCAGAGAGGCTCTCCGCGATGTGGAGCCTAGGGGAGTCGAACCCCTGACATCTGCCATGCAAAGACAGCGCTCTACCAACTGAGCTAAGGCCCCGTACGCGATACGACGGACCGGAAGAATCACCTCCCGGCGTGCATCGCAGACCAGAGTACCGGGTCACCCCCCAGATCTCGCAAAAGGATTGGGGGTCCCGGTCCACGACCACGCTCCGTAAGATGCACGACGTGGTTCGCGGCAGCGAACCACGGTCTTAGGGGAAGCGATGGGGAGACGCAATGGACGCCGCACAGCAAGACACCACCGCGAGAGCACGGGAGCTCCAGCGGAACTGGTACGGGGAGCCGCTGGGGGCGCTCTTCCGACGCCTCATCGATGATCTGGGCCTGAACCAGGCACGCCTCGCCGGAGTCCTCGGACTGTCCGCGCCCATGCTGTCCCAGCTGATGAGCGGTCAGCGCGCGAAGATCGGCAATCCCGCGGTCGTCCAGCGCGTCCAGCTCCTTCAGGAACTGGCGGGCCAGGTCGCGGACGGCAGTGTGAGCGCCGCCGAGGCCACCGACCGCATGGACGAGATCAAGAAGTCCCAGGGCGGCTCCGTCCTCACCAACACCGCGCAGAACGCGACCAGTTCGGGCGCACCCACCGTCAAGCGCGTGGTGCGCGAGATCCAGTCACTGCTGCGCTCGGTGGCGGCGGCCGGCGACATCATCGATGCCGCCGACTCCCTCGCCCCGACCCACCCCGAGCTGGCAGAGTTCCTCCGGGTGTACGGCGCCGGGCGCACCGCGGACGCGGTCGCCCACTACGAGGCGCACCAGAGCTGAGCCGTCGACCGGGCCGCCGCGCGGCCCGGAAGGGGAGCGGAGCGCGACCATGGGTGAGGTCTTCGCCGGCCGGTACGAACTGGTCGACCCGATCGGGCACGGAGGAGTCGGAGCCGTCTGGCGCGCCTGGGACCACCGGCGACGCCGGTACGTGGCCGCCAAGGTCCTTCAACAGAGCGACGCGCACTCCCTGTTGAGGTTCGTGCGGGAACAGGCCCTGCGGATCGACCACCCCTATGTGCTCGCGCCCGCCAGCTGGGCCGCCGACGACGACAAGGTCCTGTTCACCATGGACCTGATCGGCGGCGGCTCGCTGGCCCATGTCATCGGGGACTACGGCCCGCTGCCGCCCCGCTTCGTCTGCACCCTGCTCGACCAGCTCCTCTCCGGTCTCGCGGCCGTCCATGCCGAGGGCGTCGTGCACCGTGACATCAAACCGGCCAACATTCTGCTGGAGGCCACCGGTGCCGGGCGCCCTCATCTGCGCCTGTCGGACTTCGGTATCTCGATGCGCAAGGGCGAGCCCCGGCTGACCGAGACCGACTACGTGGTGGGCACGCCCGGCTACTTCGCCCCCGAGCAAATGCTGGGCGCCGAACCGGACTTCACCGCGGACCTCTTCGCCGTGGGCCTGGTCGCCCTGTACCTCCTGGAGGGTGCCAAGCCGGATGCCAAGGCGCTGATCGAGTACTTCGCCGAGCACGGCACGCCACGCGCCCCACAGGGCATCGCCGAGCCCCTCTGGCAGGTCATCGCCACCTTGCTCCAGCCCGATCCCCAGACGCGCTTCCGCACCGCCACGGGCGCGCGCAAGGCACTGGCCTCGGCCACGGAGATGCTGCCCGAGCCCGGCCCCGACGACGAACTGATCGAGATCTTCGACCAACTGGCCCCGCTCCCCACGGGATTCGGCCCCGATGGCCCCCTCACACGTCCGCCACGGCCCCGGCCTGGCCACGCGCCCAGCCATGAACCCCGCCACGCACTCGACTTCCCGCCCGCTCAAGCCCCCGATCTGCCGCCCGCCAACACCCCCCGCCACGCGGCCGCCGTCCACACGCACGGTCAGGCGTCGCACTCCGCTACGGGCCACGCCATACCCGGCGCATCCTCGACACCGCCCCCGCAGACACCGCCCCCGCCCCCGCCGACACAGCCCGCACTCGCACCGCTCACGCCGTCGTCGACTCCGACCCCCTCACCGGTACCGGATTCGGCTCCCCCACCGGCGCACGGCCCGGCCCTCTGGACGACTCAGACTCCGGCTCCCGCACCGCCTCCGACACCGACGCAGGGCTCTCAGGGCTCGCCGGACCCTCAGGGCTTCACACAGACCCCCACTCCCACGCCGCCCACTCCCACGCCGCCCACTCCGACTCCGTATCCGGCGCATGCTCCGTATCCGGCGCGAGCTCCGATGCGGCCCTCCGGCACCTCGGACACCGGCAGCTTCCACCTGCCCCCGCCCGTGCAACCACCTCAGCCGCCCCAGCCGTCCACTCCCCCCACTCCGATGCCACTGCGGGCACCCATACCTGACCCTCGGCCCGAACCCACGCATGTGCCCTCCCCTCATCAGGCCGCGCACCAGGTCACGTCACCCACGCCTCCCCACGGCCCCGCACAAGCCGTGACGTCCTCGGCGTACCGCGCCCCTGCCTCTACTTATCCATACACCGCTCACGCCACCCAGGTTCCGTCCTCGAAACCACCCATTCCCCAGCCCCTCGCCACGGCCCTTCACGCCCGGCAGAAACGCCCCGGACCACCCGCGAAGGTCGCGGCGCCGATGCTGCTCGTCGCGCTGGCCTGCCTCGCGATCGGCGTCTGGGCGCTCACCCAGCTCTGAGCGAGGCTCTGAGACAGCCCTTGCGCGAGCCCCTGAGAGAGCCTCTGAGAGAGCTCTCTCACCAGTCCCGGGGCGGGCCGAACCGCGCAGGCGCGTCCGCGGTCCCGGCTTCGGACGAAGGCGATTCCGAAGCCGTGTCCACACCACTGGCACGGACACCACTGGCACGGACACCGCTGGCACGGACACCAGCACCACCGCTGCCACCACCCGCACCAGCACCCGCGCCTGCACCGGCCGCAGCCATGGCCACGGCCTCGGTCCTGTCCGCCCTGCGCCGAGCGACCAGCGTCCACACGCCGAGAATCCCCAGGAGCACCACGCCGACGCCGATCCCTCCGGCCGCGAGCACCACCATGAGCCCGTCGCCGCGTCTACCGGGCTCGTCCCCGACCCCGACCGCCGTCTCCCCCCGCTGCGCCGCCTCCGTGTCCCGCTCCGAGACCCCGAAGTCATCGGCGGGCCGGGGCGATCCCGCGTACGAGGGCCCGGGCCGTGGCGATCCCTCGACGTCCACCCGCAGCGTCAGCTCCAGCGGGTCCTCGCCGAACTTGGCCCCGACGGCCGGGTTGAGATGGACCGACACGTAGTACCAGCCGGCGAACCGCATCGCTGCCACCTCGTCGGTGGGGGCGAAACGATTCTCGTAAGCGACCGGCGGCAGCGGATCCAGCGACCCCGACTTCTGCTTGCCGTCGTACGCGGTGTCGATGTCCTCGATCTGGGCCCGCACCGGATTGTGCAGCGACGTGACCAGCGCGGACGAGACGTATCCCGTGTCCCGCACCGTCCCACGCCCCACGCCACCCGTGCCCCCGCCCGTGCCCCCACCCGTGTCCGCGATCCCGCTCGCACTGCCGAGCTCGGCCGTGACCGAGAGCTGCTGCCCCCAGTCGACCGGTACGCGGTAGAAGAGCGTCTCTCCGGGCCTTATGCCGGCGCCCCAGACCCCCCTCTCCAGGCCGCGCGCGGTGGTGAAGCTCGTACCGCCCTCGCGCGTCCTGCGCTCGCCCGAGGGCGGTGCGGGGGTCGCCGAGTCCCACGACTTCGGCGGCTCCGTCTCACTGTCCGCACGCAGCGCGGGTTCTGACGCGACGTGAAGTTCCAGATCCCAGTCGTCCTGGGCACCGGCCCCCGACGCCCTGGTGTGCTCGACGAGCACGTAATACGTACCGGCTCCCGTGCAGCTCTTCTGATCCGGACCGACCCTGCGCGCCGCCGTGGCCGTGATCGGACGGGCACTCTCCGAAGAGCCGAACCGCGCCGCCTCCGACTCCAGGGGACTGCAGTTGTTGCCGTCGGAGTCCTGCACGGACACCTCGACACCGTCGGCGTAGGAAACCCTCGTGCCGGCCTTCGGGATCGCGGTGACCGAGACGTACGCGCTGTCGTCGGCCCCGAGCTCCAGACGGTAGAAACGCTGCCCCACGCGCGGGAGGGCACTTTTGTACGTCTTCCCGGGGCTGAGCCGGTGCCCCTCCACATTGCTCGTCGCGCCCTCGACCGTCTCGGCGCCCTCGGCGAACGCGTACGGCTCGGGCGCCCCCGCGGCCGCGGCCTGCGGCTCGGAAAGCGCTGCCACCGCGCACAGAGCGGCCAGCACAGACACCGCCCGGCCACGGCCTCGCTCCGCCGCTCTTCGGCACCCGCCCAGCCGCCGCCCCATCACGCGCCACCCCTCGTCGCGAACCCAGCCGTCCCACCCATCCCGACCGTCCTGCCCGCCCGACGCGACGCGGACACCACCACGAACCCGCCACCGCCACAACCGCGCCACCCGGACATTCGCTTAAGCAAGCATTTTATTCACTTATGCGAATACTGGCAGGAGTGCCGCCCCGGAACAGCACAAGGCCCCGGCCGCAAAAGCGACCGGGGCCTGTGAAGTGACTGTTGTCGATACTCACGAACCCGTGGGCACGGAGTCAGTCGCCTCCGTCCACAGATCCTGCTCGGCGCGATCCGCCTGGATCTGGCGGTACACGAGGAGCCCGCCGATGGCGGCCAGTGCGACCAGGAGAAGCTTCTTCACCGCGCGACCTCGTCTTTCCTTGACGTAGGGGACTTCTGGCGCCCGACTATACACACCGAGCGATATCGATCGGTGACCTGGATCCGCCTCAACTCCCGCCCCGTACACAGCAATCGAAACGGACCCGGGAACTCCAGGCTGATCCGATCCACTGTGACTTTCGCCGCTTTACCCCCTTCTCGGCCCCCTTGCGGCCATCCGGGTGGTGTTCATCTGAACATCGACGCGGCGCGAGCGTCGGTCCCCCACTCTCGGCCCGGCATACACATCATGAGGAAAGTACGCAAATCGCCCAACCCGAATTGAGGGGCCATGACCGGCAACAAGGCCATGAAACTGTGGACCACGATCGTCACCGCCTTCCTCGCGCTCTTCGCCGCGCTGGGACTCACCACGACGGCCACCGCGGCCACGGCGGTACAAGAGACCACGAACACGCGCAACACGACGGTGTGCGAACCCACAGCGGCGATGGCGGCCCTCTGGTCCGCGGCGTACGAACGGTCGTTGCCCCCGACGATGAAGCAGCGCATCCGCGCCGAGGCCCACGGGTCGTCCCCCAGCTGCCGGCACCTGCCCCCGACGGACACGGAAGCCGAGGCTGAGACCACTGCTCAAGAAGCCGGGCTCGCCGCAGAGCCGTAATCCCGGGCCCACCCCCAGGGCACACGCCCTCCCCAGCTTCAGAAGACCCCCGGCCACCACAGGCCGGGGGTCTTCTCGCATGTGCGCGGGGGCCTGCAGCAGCGGCGACACCGCGTACCCCGACGCGCGTCGGCGCTGTGTCGCTGGTGCTGTGCCGCCGGTGCTGTGTCCGCCCTGGCCGCCACACCCTCTTCCCCACCCCTGACAGGGCACGGCAGGTAGCAGAGGGAGAAGCAAAAGCACCAAAGCGCGGGCACACACAGGCAGGCACAGAGGCACAGACAGGCGTAGGCACAGCCGTCATTACGGGAACGCCCTCCCCCAGAAACGCCAGAACCCCCAACCGAATCGGTTGGGGGTTCCGTGCTGGTGGGGCTAACAGGATTTGAACCTGTGGCCTCATCCTTATCAGGGATGCGCTCTAACCAACTGAGCTATAGCCCCGCCGCGCTGCGGTATGTCCCGCGCGCTGACCTCTGAAGATTAGCGCACCTGGGGGCCAGTCCCAAAATCGATACCCGCGCGCGGGGGAGCAGCCGCTACTCGTCCTCGGCCAGGGTCAGCTCGACGCCGCCCACGAAGCCCGCGGAGAGGTTGTAGATGAAGGCGCCCAGCGTCGCCAGCGCGGTCGCCAGGACGACGTCGATGACCGCGATGACCGACGCGAACATCAGTACGCGCGGCAGCGACAGGAAGGACTGCAGGTCGAAGCCGTTGGACTCGTTCGAGCCCGTGGCCTCGGAAATCGTGCCGCCGACCGTCGAGAAGACGCCCATCGCGTCCATGACCATCCACAGGACGGCCGCCGCGACGATCGTGCAGATGCCGAGCGCGATGGAGAGCAGGAAGC
Organism: Streptomyces sp. NPDC040622; assembly: GCF_055593965.1. Classification (NCBI taxonomy): domain Bacteria; kingdom Bacillati; phylum Actinomycetota; class Actinomycetes; order Kitasatosporales; family Streptomycetaceae; genus Streptomyces; species Streptomyces sp. NPDC040622. The sequence continues at coordinate 507,099 of NZ_JBVIXD010000003.1, forward strand.
TGACCTTCATCACCGACCACGGGTCGGCCTTGGCCACCCGGAGCCGGGCCTTGCGGGTGCGCGGCGTCGTGCGCGCCCCGGTGCGCGGGCGCCGCACCGCGCCCTGCTGCCCGCCCTGCTGATACGCCTGCGGCGGGTGATACGGCTGGGACGACTGCTGCTGAGGCTGTCGCTCCCCTGGCAGGGGCCCACCGCTCTGCGTGCCCTTTCCGGCCGCGTACGACGTGTCGTACTGGCCGGAGGCCTGACCAGAAGTCCCCGGCCCTCGGGTGTCCGTCACAGTCCCCCCCTGGGATCCATGAGACTTGTCGGAGTCGTGTGCATCAGTGGCGGAGCCACGGGCACCGTCCGTGCCGGTGGTGCCGGTCCTGTTCGCCCCGGCGCCCGTGGCTCCACTCACGATGACTCACTCCTCGCGCTACTCGGCCGAGGAGTCCGTGCCCTCGTCCGTACCGTCGGCCGGCTCGGCACCGTCCGATTCGTCGACGACGATGTCTCCGTCGACTTCTTCGGCTTCGCGCCCGGCCTCGGCGTTACGAGCGATACCGACCACGGCATCGCGCTTGCCCAGGTTGATCAGTTGGACGCCCATGGTGTCACGGCCCGTCTCCCTGACCTCGTTGACTCGCGTACGAATCACACCGCCGGACAGCGTGATGGCGAGGATCTCGTCGGTCTCCTCGACCACCAGGGCACCGACGAGCTCTCCACGGTCCTCCACGATCTTGGCGGCCTTGATGCCGAGGCCACCGCGACCCTGGACGCGGTACTCGTCGACGTTGGTCCGCTTCGCGTACCCACCGTCGGTGGCGGTGAACACGAACGTACCCGGGCGGACGACATTCATCGAGAGCAGCTCATCGCCGTCGCGGAAACTCATTCCCTTGACACCTGAAGTGGCGCGGCCCATCGGGCGGAGCGCGTCGTCCGTTGCGGTGAACCTGATCGACTGGGCCTTCTTGCTGATGAGCAGCAGGTCGTCCTCGGACGAGACGAGCTCGGCGCCGATCAGCTCGTCGTCCGAACCGTCGTCCGTCTCGCGGAGATTGATGGCGATGACGCCACCGGAGCGAGGCGAGTCGTAGTCCTTGAGCGGGGTCTTCTTTACGAGGCCGCCCTTGGTGGCGAGCACCAGGTAGGGCACCGCTTCGTAGTCACGGATCGCGAGGATCTCGGCGATCTGCTCGTCCGGCTGGAAGGCGAGGAGGTTCGCCACGTGCTGGCCGCGGGCGTCGCGTCCGGCGTCGGGGAGCTCGTATGCCTTGGCGCGGTAGACACGGCCCTTGTTGGTGAAGAACAGCAGCCAGTGGTGTGTCGTCGACACGAAGAAGTGGTCGACGATGTCGTCCTGCTTCAGCTTCGTGCCGCGCACGCCCTTGCCGCCGCGCTTCTGCGAGCGGTAGTCCTCCGTCTTGGTGCGCTTGATGTAGCCACCGCGCGTGATGGTGACGACGATGTCCTCTTCGGCGATCAGGTCCTCCATGGACATGTCGCCGTCGAAGGGCACCAGGGCGGAGCGACGGTCCTCGCCGAACTTGTCGACGATCGCCGCGAGCTCCTCGCTGATGATCTGGCGCTGCTTCTCGGGCGAGGCCAGGATCGCGTTGTACTCGTTGATCTTCGTCTGGAGCTCGTCGTGCTCGGCGACGATCTTCTGGCGCTCCAGGGCCGCGAGGCGGCGCAGCTGCATCTCGAGGATGGCGTTGGCCTGGATCTCGTCGATCGACAGGAGGCCCATCAGGCCCTCGCGCGCGACGTCGACGGTCTGGCTGGCCCGGATGAGCGCGATGACCTCGTCGATGGCGTCCAGGGCCTTCAGGAGGCCACGCAGGATGTGCGCGCGCTCCTCGGCCTTGCGCAGCCGGTACTTCGTCCGCCGGACGATGACCTCGACCTGGTGGGTGACCCAGTGCCGGATGAAGGCATCCAGCGAGAGGGTGCGCGGCACGCCGTCGACCAGGGCCAGCATGTTGGCGCTGAAGTTCGACTGCAGGTCGGTGTGCTTGTAGAGGTTGTTCAGCACGACCTTGGCGACCGCGTCCCGCTTCAGGACGATGACCAAGCGCTGGCCGGTGCGCGAGGACGACTCGTCGCGGACGTCGGCGATGCCGCCGACCCTGCCGTCCTTGACCAGGTCGGCGATCTTCTGCGCGAGGTTGTCGGGGTTGGTCTGGTAGGGGAGTTCGGTGACCACCAGGCACTGGCGGTTCTGGATCTCCTCGACCGCGACGACCGCGCGCATCGTGATGGAGCCACGGCCCGTGCGGTACGCCTCCTCGATGCCCTTGCGGCCCACTACTAGTGCGCCGGTCGGGAAATCGGGGCCCTTGATGCGCTCGATCAGCGCGTCGAGCAGTTCCTCGTGCGAGGCCTCGGGGTGCTCCAGGGCCCACTGCGCGCCCGCCGCGACCTCGCGGAGGTTGTGCGGCGGGATGTTGGTGGCCATGCCGACCGCGATGCCCGCCGAGCCGTTGATCAGCAGGTTCGGGAAGCGCGCCGGCAGAACCGTCGGCTCCTGGTTGCGGCCGTCGTAGTTGTCCGTGAAGTCGACGGTCTCCTCGTCGATGTCACGGACCATCTCCATGGCAAGCGGCGCCATCTTGCACTCGGTGTACCGCATGGCGGCGGCCGGGTCGTTGCCCGGGGAGCCGAAGTTGCCGTTGGAGTCCACCAGCGGCATCCGCATCGACCACGGCTGGGCGAGGCGCACCAGGGCGTCGTAGATGGAGGAGTCGCCGTGCGGGTGGTACGTGCCCATGACGTCACCGACGACGCGGGCGCACTTGTAGAAGCCCTTCTCGGGGCGGTAGCCACCGTCGTACATCGCGTACAGGACGCGACGGTGGACGGGCTTCAGGCCGTCCCGTACGTCGGGCAGCGCGCGGGACACGATGACGGACATCGCGTAGTCGAGATAGGAGCGCTGCATCTCCGTCTCGAGCCCGACGGGCTCGACACGCATGCCCACGCCGGGAACGGCGGGCTCCTCTTCGGGCATCACAGGGGTGTTCTCGTCGGCCATTGCTGGTCAAAGTCCTTTCGAGGTGCGGCTCGTACGGGCCGACTCAGATGTCGAGGAAACGGACGTCCTTGGCGTTGCGCTGAATGAACGAGCGCCGTGCCTCGACGTCCTCTCCCATCAGCACCGAGAAGAGGTCGTCGGCCTGTGCCGCGTCGTCCAGGGTGACCTGGCCGAGCACGCGGTGTTCCTGGTCCATCGTGGTGATGCGCAGCTCCTCGGCGTTCATCTCGCCGAGGCCCTTGAAGCGCTGGACCGAGTCGTCCTTGATGCGCTTGCCGGCCTGGCGGCCGAGCTCCACCAGGGCGTCGCGCTCGCGGTCCGAGTACGCGTACTGGAAGTCGTCCCGCGACCACTTGATCTTGTAGAGCGGCGGACGCGACAGGTAGATGTGCCCAGCCTCGACCAGCGGCCGCATGAAGCGGAACAAGAAGGTCAGGAGCAGCGTGTTGATGTGCTGACCGTCGACGTCGGCGTCCGCCATCAGGATGATCTTGTGATAGCGGAGCTTCTCGATGTCGAAGTCCTCGTGCACACCGGTGCCGAAGGCGGAGATCAGCGCCTGGACTTCCTGGTTGTGCAGGATCTTGTCGACGCGGGCCTTCTCGACGTTCAGGATCTTGCCTCGGATGGGCAGGATCGCCTGGTACATCGGGTTGCGGCCGGACTTCGCCGAACCACCGGCGGAGTCACCCTCGACGATGAAGATCTCGCACTTCGTCGGGTCGTTCGACTGGCAGTCGCTCAGCTTGCCCGGCAGCGACGCCGTCTCCAAGAGCCCCTTGCGGCGGGTCAGGTCGCGCGCCTTGCGGGCGGCCACCCGCGCGGTGGCGGCCTGGATGCCCTTGCGGATGATGTCCGCGGCCTCGTTCGGGTTGCGGTCGAACCAGTCCGTGAGGTGCTCGTGCACGACCTTCTGGACGAAGGTCTTCGCCTCGGTGTTGCCCAGCTTGGTCTTCGTCTGGCCCTCGAACTGGGGCTCGCCCAGCTTCACCGAGATGATCGCCGTCAGACCCTCGCGGATGTCCTCGCCCGTGAGGTTGTCGTCCTTCTCGCGAAGGAGCTTCTTCTCGCGCGCGTAGCGGTTCACCAGACCCGTCAGCGCGGCCCTGAAGCCCTCTTCGTGCGTACCGCCCTCGTGCGTGTGGATGGTGTTCGCGAAGGAGTACACGCCCTCGGTGTACTGCGAGTTCCACTGCATCGCGATCTCGGCCGAGAGCATGCGCTCCTTGTCCTCGGCCTCCACGTCGATGACGGTGGGGTGGATGACCTCGCCCTTGCGGGAGTTGAGGTACTTCACGAAGTCGACGATGCCGCCTTCGTAGTGGTACGTCACCGTACGGACCTCGTCGTCGGCCGACTCGGCCGTGTCCGCACCGGCCGTCGCCTTGGCCGACTCACGCTCATCCGTGAGGTTGATGGTCAGACCCTTGTTGAGGAACGCCATCTCCTGGAAGCGCCGCGCGAGCGTCTCGAAGGAGTACTCGGTCGTCTCGAAGACGTCCGGGTCGGCCCAGAAGGTGACCGTGGTGCCCGACTCGTCGACCGCTTCGTGCTTGGCCAGCGGAGCGGTCGGCACGCCCAGCTTGAAGTCCTGGGTCCAGCGGAAGCCGTCGCGCTTGATATCGACCGAGAGCTTGGTGGAGAGCGCGTTCACGACCGAGACGCCGACGCCGTGCAGACCACCGGAGACGGCGTAGCCGCCGCCGCCGAACTTGCCGCCCGCGTGCAGGACGGTCAGGACGACCTCCACCGCGGGCTTCTTCTCCACGGGGTGCATGTCGACGGGGATGCCGCGGCCGTTGTCGATGACACGCACACCGCCGTCGGCGAGGATCGTGACGTCGATGGTGTCGGCATGCCCGGCGAGGGCCTCGTCGACGGAGTTGTCGACCACTTCCTGCACCAGGTGGTGCAGGCCACGCTCACCGGTCGAACCGATGTACATGCCGGGTCGCTTGCGGACCGCGTCCAAACCCTCGAGGACGGTGATCGCGCTGGCGTCGTACGAGGGTGTGACCTCGCCGTTCGCGCCGGCGGCGGTGGACGGGATGTTCTCGTTGGGGTTGCCGGAATCGGCCACGAAGCGCCCTTTCTGGCACAGCACAAGCCAAGCTCCCGGCGGTGGCCGGAGCGGCTGCGTCGTTCAGCGATAGTCAGCGTTGCTCGGTGCGTCCCACAAGTGGGGCGGGATTAGCTTCCAGTCTACCGGTAGCGCTGACAGTGATGGGGGTTTGCCGGTACCTGAGTCCGCATGTGCCGCCCTGAACCGTCCTCGGCCGACTCCCCATATGCGGCCCAGGGCTCCAGAAGGCTCACAGCGGCACTCAGCGCTTTGGGACGTCAACCGCCAGCTACCGCCGCCGACGGCCTCAGCCGTAGGTGTCGCCGGGGCCCGTGCTGCCGGGTGCGCGCAAGGGTCCGAAGCGGCGCGCGGGACCTCCGGGGCCGAGCACCTTGATGAGGCGCACGGTGCCGTGTCCCAGGTCCTCGTTGAGGCGCGCGACCAGCTGCGGAGCCATCAGCCGCAGCTGGGTCGCCCACGCAGTGGAGTCGCACTGGACGGTCAGGACGCGGTCGTCCTCGTCGTACTTCTGCGGGACGCAGTGGTTGGCGAGGTCGTCGCCGACGATCTGCGGCCAGCGGCCCATCACGCCGCCCACCGCCGCCGGCGTCTCCCAGCCGCGCTCGGTGATCAGCCGGTTGATCGCGGAGCCGAGCGGCAGCGGGTCGCGCCCGTCGGCGCGCGCGCCGGACCGCAGTCCGCCGCGCCGCGCCTGCTTCTTCTGCTGCGCCGCGTCCCCACGCGCGCGTGCCTGTTCCTTCGCGGCACGCAGGGCGACCCGGGCGAGGTCGACGCCGGAGGGCTCGGGCGTCTTCGCGGCCCCCTCGGAGCCGGTGCCGGAGCCCTGGGCACCCCCCTCGGGCAGCTCTTCGGCGCTCACGCGCGCTCCACCGCGCCGTCCGACACCGCATAGCGCGTGCCGGCCAGCACACCCGGCACGTCGTCGTCCACGGCGGCGGTGACCAGGACCTGCTCGCCGGGGGCCACCAGCTCCGCGAGGCGCTCCCTGCGGCGCGCGTCCAGCTCGGCGAAGACGTCGTCGAGGACGAGCACCGGCTCATTGCCCTCGGCCCTCAGCAGGTCGTACGAGGCCAGGCGCAGCGCCAGCGCGTACGACCAGGACTCGCCGTGGCTCGCGTACCCCTTCGCGGGCAGCTGGCCCAGCTTGAGCACCAAGTCGTCGCGGTGCGGACCCACCAGCGTGACGCCCCGCTCGATCTCCTGCTTGCGGGCCTCTTCCAGGGCGGCCATCAGCTGTTCGTGGAGCGCCTCGCGCGTGTGCCCGTCGCCGGACGCCGAGGGCTTGTACTCCAGGGAGACGGGTCCGCCGCCGGGTGCCAGCTGTTCGTACGCCTTGTCGGCCAGCGGCTGCAGCACCGCGATCAGGTCGAGCCGCTGGGCGAGCAGCTCGGCGCCCGCGCGCGCGAGGTGCTGGTCCCAGACGTCGAGCGTGGAGAGGTCCATGGAGCGTCCGCCGTGGCGGCGGGCCAGGGCGGCCGACTTCAGGAGGGTGTTGCGCTGCTTCAGGACGCGGTCGTAGTCGGACCGGACGCCCGCCATGCGCGGGGAGCGCGCGGTGATCAGCTCGTCGAGGAAACGCCGGCGCTCGCCGGGGTCCCCCTTGATCAGCGCGAGATCCTCCGGTGCGAACAGGACCGTACGCACGATCCCCAGCACGTCACGGGGCCTGACCTGCGACGATCTGTTGATGCGGGCGCGGTTCGCCTTGCCGGGATTGAGCTCGAGCTCGATCAGCTGCTGCCGCTCGCCCTGGCGGACCTGGGCCCTGATGACGGCGCGCTCGGCGCCCATGCGCACCAGCGGGGCATCGGATGCGACCCGGTGGCTGCCGAGCGTGGCGAGGTAGCCGACGGCCTCCACGAGGTTGGTCTTGCCCTGGCCGTTCGGGCCCACGAACGCGGTGACGCCCGGGTCGAGAGGGACCTCGACCCGGGCGTACGAGCGGAAGTCGGCGAGGGACAGATGCGTGACGTGCATGGTGTGCGCCGACCTCCCCCGGCCTACTTCATCGCTGAGAGGCCTGTGCACAACGGCTGTGGTTGCGCACAGGCTGTGGATCAGTTCTCGCTCTTGGACTCGACCGCGTGGCCGCCGAACTGGTTGCGCAGCGCGGCGATCATCTTCATCTGCGGGGAGTCGTCCTGGCGCGAGGCGAACCGGGCGAAGAGCGAGGCCGTGATCGCGGGCAGCGGCACGGCGTTGTCGATGGCGGCCTCGACCGTCCACCGGCCCTCTCCGGAGTCCTGCGCGAAGCCGCGCAGCTTCTCCAGGTGCTCGTCGTCGTCCAGGGCGTTGACCGCGAGGTCGAGCAGCCAGGAACGGATGACCGTGCCCTCCTGCCAGGAGCGGAAGACCTCACGGACGTCCGTGACGGAGTCGACCTTCTCCAGGAGCTCCCAGCCCTCGGCGTAGGCCTGCATCATGGCGTACTCGATGCCGTTGTGGACCATCTTTGAGAAGTGGCCCGCTCCGACCTTGCCCGCGTGGACCGAACCGAAGTCGCCCTCGGGCTTGAGCGCGTCGAAGACCGGCTGGACCTTCGCGATGTCCTCGGCGTCGCCGCCGTACATCAGCGCGTAGCCGTTCTTCAGGCCCCAGACGCCGCCGGAGACACCGCAGTCGACGAAGCCGATGCCCTTGGCCTTCAGCTCCTCGGCGTGCTTCTCGTCGTCCGTCCAGCGGGAGTTGCCGCCGTCCACGACGACGTCGCCGGGCTGCAGCAGCTCGGCCAGCTCGTCGATGGTGGACTGGGTCGCGGCCCCGGCCGGGACCATCACCCACACCACTCGCGGACCCTTGAGCTTGCCGACCAGCTCTTCGAGACTGGCGACGTCCGCGACGTCCGGGTTGCGGTCGTATCCGATGACGGTGTGACCTGCGCGGCGGATGCGCTCGCGCATGTTGCCGCCCATCTTGCCGAGGCCGACGAGACCGAGCTCCATCAGAGGTTCCTTCACTAGCGAGGTGGCGTTACGGCACTTTCGTACCTGCGTCCGAGCCTACGCCCGGACGCACGCACACACCTGTGGGCTCAGCCGCTCAGACGTACAGGCATGATCAGGTACTTGTAGGCCTCGTCCGCCTCCGCGTCCAGGGCCGGCCTGCCGCTCAGGAGCGCGGGCTTCGTCGACGTCGTGAACGACAGCTGGGCGACCGGCGAGTCGATCGCGCTCAGGCCGTCGAGCAGGAACGTCGGGTTGAAGGCGATCGAGACGTCGTCGCCCTCGAGCTGGGCGTCGACCCTCTCCACAGCCTGTGCGTCGTCGCTGGAGCCTGCCTCCAGGATCAGCACGCCCTGCTCGAAGCTGAGCCGCACCGGAGTGTTGCGCTCGGCCACCAGGGCCACGCGCTTCACGGCCTCGACGAACGGGGCGGTCTCGATGACCGCGATCGAGTTGAACTCCGTGGGGAAGAGCGTCTTGTACTTCGGCAGGTCGCCCTCGAGAAGACGCGTGGTCGTACGCCGTCCCGCGCCCTCGAAACCGATCAGGCCCTCGCCGGCACCCGACCCGGACAGCGCCAGGGTGACCGTGTCGCCGCTCGTGAGCGCCTTGGCGGTGTCCAGGAGCGTCTTGGCGGGGACCAGGGCCACCGCGGACGCCTCGGGGTTCTCCGGCTTCCACAGGAACTCACGGACCGCGAAGCGGTAGCGGTCGGTGGAGGCCAGGGTGACCGTGTCGCCCTCGATCTCGATGCGCACACCCGTCAGCACCGGCAGCGTGTCGTCGCGGCCCGCGGCGATGGCGACCTGCGCGGCGGCGGAGGCGAAGACCTCACCGGGGACGGTGCCCGTGGCGGTCGGCATCTGCGGCAGTGCGGGGTACTCCTCCACAGGAAGCGTGTGGAGTGTGAAGCGCGAGGAGCCGCAGACCACCGTCGCCCGTACACCGTCTGTGGAGATCTCCACCGGACGGTTGGGGAGCGCACGGCAGATGTCCGCGAGGAGCCGACCGGACACGAGGACCGTGCCCTCTTCGTCGATCTCCGCGTCCACCGATACGCGTGCCGAGACCTCGTAGTCGAAGCTCGACAGGCTCAGCGCGCCTTCCTCGGCCTTCAGCAGCAGTCCCGCGAGCACGGGCGCAGGCGGCCGGGCCGGGAGGCTGCGCGCCGCCCAGGCCACCGCCTCCGCGAGTACGTCGCGTTCAACCCGGATCTTCACCGTTAGCCGCCCTCCTGCTGTTGCTGGCTGCTCTCGCCCGCTGGGCCAGTGGCCCTCGTCGTCTGACTCGGTGTCTCTCAGCCATGCCGTGGGAAGGACACCGGGGAACAGTCTGACGCACCGCACTGACAGTCGTTGCCTGTCGGGGTCAAGTCGTGGCGAGCGGTGTCGGGCCACCGGAGAGCAAGTTGTGCACAGCCCCCCCTTCGAAACGATTTCCCCGGTCTCTCTAGTTGTCAGTAGTAGTAGGGGCTGTGGAAACCGTGGATAACCGCGAAAGCGCAGGTCAGCACCGGTTTTTTATCCACTGAGCCTGTGGGCGGCACCCGTGGACAACCGGTGGTTTCTGTGGACGGGCGAAAGTTCTGCACACCCGATGCACAGGGAGGGGCGACTTCTCCCCAGCGCTGTCCCCAGCTTTACCCAGCTTCCCCACAGGCCAACCGACCACCTTGGTGTGACGCCTTTCACTCGACACGGTGAGAGGGCGCGTCGCGTTGCCGAACAGTGGACAGCCGTGTGGAGAAGCTGAAGAAAGCTGGGGACAACGAGCCCGAGCCTGTGGGCCGCCGGTGGACAACTTCATGCACAGCCTGTGGATGAGTTTTTTCTCCACAGGCTGTGGAGAGTCTTCGTCCACGAATCCACAGGCTGTTGACCTGGCCTGATGATCTCTCAGCAGGGTCCCCTGTGGACAGTGTCTGGACAACTTCCCAGTCCCCAGGGTGTGGAGGGGAGAAAGTGCCCAGATCTGTGGAGAACAGCCGCCTGAGCAGGGGAAATCGAACAGCGGGCCCGGTCGTACGACGCCTCTGTGCGGTCGCGAGAAGGCCCGGCGGACCTCAAAATGCCGTTCTCGACGTCGCACGCGCGGCTCTCGACGCCTTCCACGCGCGCGTGAGGATGCCTCTGGGCAAAGAAGAGGGCGCCCCAGGAGGTGTCCTGGAGCGCCCTCGGTGACGTGTCCCGGCGGCTCTGTCCGTGGGAGCTGTGTGCCCCAGGAGCCCTGCCTCCGGGAGCTGTCAGCCGTTCTTGATGCGGTTGGTGAGCTCGGTGACCTGGTTGTAGATCGAGCGGCGCTCCGCCATCAGCGCGCGGATCTTGCGGTCGGCGTGCATCACCGTCGTGTGGTCGCGGCCGCCGAACTGCGCGCCGATCTTCGGCAAGGAGAGGTCCGTCAGCTCGCGGCAGAGGTACATCGCGATCTGGCGTGCCGTCACCAGCACGCGGCTGCGCGAGGATCCGCAGAGGTCGTCCACGGTCAGCCCGAAGTAGTCCGCCGTCGCGGCCATGATGGCCGGGGCCGTGATCTCCGGTGAGGCGTCCTCGCCGCCGGGGATCAGGTCCTTGAGAACGATCTCGGTAAGCCCCAGGTCCACCGGCTGCCGGTTCAGCGACGCGAACGCGGTGACCCGGATCAGCGCGCCCTCCAGCTCGCGGATGTTCCGCGAGATGCGCGAGGCGATGAACTCCAGCACCTCCGGCGGGGCGTTGAGCTGCTCCTGCACCGCCTTCTTGCGAAGGATCGCGATACGCGTCTCCAGCTCCGGCGGCTGGACGTCGGTGATCAGTCCCCACTCGAAGCGGTTGCGCAGCCGGTCCTCCAGGGTGACCAGCTGCTTGGGCGGCCGGTCGCTGGAGAGAACGATCTGCTTGTTCGCGTTGTGGAGCGTATTGAAGGTGTGGAAGAACTCCTCCTGCGTCGACTCCTTGTCCGCGAGGAACTGGATGTCGTCGACGAGCAGGATGTCCATCTCGCGGTATCGCTTGCGGAAGCTGTCGCCCTTGCCGTCGCGGATGGAGTTGATGAACTCGTTGGTGAACTCCTCCGAGCTCACGTACCGCACGCGCGTGCCGGGATAGAGGCTGCGGGCGTAGTGCCCGATCGCGTGCAGCAGGTGCGTCTTGCCGAGCCCCGACTCCCCGTAGATGAAGAGGGGGTTGTACGCCTTCGCCGGCGCCTCGGCGACGGCGACCGCGGCCGCGTGGGCGAAACGGTTCGACGCGCCGATGACGAAGGTGTCGAAGAGGTACTTCGGGTTGAGGCGCGCGGTGGGCTCGCCGGGCCCCGTCGCGGGCGCCGGCTGCGCGGCCAGCGGGCCGGGGGCGCCGCTCGACGAGGTGGGACCGACCGGGCCGCCCCGGTGCACGCCGTGACCGCCGTGGCTGGCGCCCCGGTGACCGCCGGGCGGCTCGGACATGTCGTGACGCTCGCGCCGGTCCTGCTGCTCGGACCGCTGCTGCTCGTACGGCGAGCGGTCCTGCGGCGGCTGCGAGCGGTAGTCGTGCTGCGGCTGCTGGACCGGGTTCGCGTACGGGTCGCGCTCGGGGAAGCCGAGCCGCGGCTGCTGCCAGCCGTAGTCGTCCTGGCGCTGGGGCTGCGGCCAGGCGCCGGGGCCCGGGCGCTGGTAGTCGGGGTAGGCGGGCCGTGCGGTCGGCATCTGGTCGGACCGGGAGCCGCCCTGGTGCTCGTCCTGGCGGTCCTGACGGTGCCCGTAGCTGTCGTACGGGTCACGGCCCTGACCGGAGGAGGGGGACAGCTCGGGCTCCTCGTAGCGCTGCTGGTGCGACTGCTGAGGAGCGGGCTGCTGATGAAGGGGCGGCGCAGGCGGGCCCATCGGTTCGCCCACGGAGTCGTCGACCGTGATGGCGATACGGATCGGACGGCCGCACTCACGGCTCAGGGTCTCGCTGACCACGGGGGCGAGCCGGCCTTCCAGTACGCCCTTGGCGAATTCGTTCGGAACGGCGAGGAGCGCGGTGTCGGCGACGAGCGCCAGGGGCTGGCAGCTCCGCAGCCACCGCTCGTCCTTCGCCTCGACGCCCTGCCCGCGGCCCTCACCCAGCAGATGTTCCAGAACTCGTGGCCACACTGCGGCAAGATCGGCAGGTACGTCAGCCACAGGGCACGCTCTCTCACGGGGTCCCACGAACGTGTGGTTCCTGGGACGGAAATCGGGATGGGGAGGGGGAAGGGTGCGAATCGGAGTTCCGTCACGGTAGTCAGGGCGACGGGTGCGGTTCAAGTTGTTGTCCACAGGCTGTGCACAGTGTCTCTCCCTGACGGCCGGTTTGACCGGATGGCGTAGCCCCGCGTACCGTAAACAGGTCGAGTTGTCGATGGCTGCTGCCGCCTGCCTCCGATGGGCAAAGATCACGATCTGTGATTGTGAAGCGGTGCACTCGGTGCGTATTCGCGAGCTTCTCGTGGGCGCACGGTGACAGCCAGGCGATGTCCCGCCACCAACGAGTCTTTTCTGGAGCCCCCGAGTGAGCAAGCGCACCTTCCAGCCGAACAACCGTCGTCGCGCCAAGACCCACGGCTTCCGCCTGCGGATGCGCACCCGTGCCGGTCGCGCGATTCTCGCGAACCGTCGTGGCAAGGGTCGCGCCAGCCTGTCCGCCTGATCTCAGTCAGGTCATGACGTCGTGCTGCCTACCGAGCATCGGCTGAGGCGGCGCGAAGACTTCGCGACCGCGGTACGCCGAGGACGCCGGGCCGGACGCCCGCTTCTCGTCGTCCATCTACGTAGCGGTGCAACGGACCCGCACGTGCCAGGGGAGAGCCTTCCCCCGACACGTGCGGGTTTCGTCGTGAGCAAGGCCGTGGGCGGAGCGGTCGTACGCAACGCGGTGAAGCGCAGACTGCGTCACTTGATGCGCGACCGGTTGGCCCTCGTGCCCCCCGGTAGCCTGGTAGTAGTACGAGCGCTGCCCGGAGCGGGCGACGCCGACCATGCACAGCTGGCCCGAGACCTGGACACCGCCTTGGAGCGGTTGCTGGGAGGGGGCGCGCGATGAAGTACCCGCTGCTGGCTCTGATCAAGCTGTACCAGTGGACGATCAGTCCGCTGCTGGGCCCGGTGTGCAAGTACTACCCGTCGTGTTCCCGCTACGGCTACCTGGCCATCGACCGGCACGGTGCGATCAAGGGAACGGCGCTCACTGCCTGGCGCATCCTGCGGTGCAATCCGTGGTCGCTCGGTGGTGTCGACCATGTTCCGCCGCGCAAGCGTCCGCGGTGGCACGAGATGCTGCGCGCTGCCTGGCGCGAACGCAAGGGCGGGCCCTCCGCCGCAGGCGCGCCGACCGGGGATCTCCCCTCGGGCACGGCCGCCGAGACCGAGACCCCGTCCCATGCTCAAGGAGCCTGATTAGTGGACACGATTGCCAGTCTCTTCAGCTTTATCACGACACCAGTTTCGTGGGTCATCGTCCAGTTCCACTCGGTGTACGGGAAGATCTTCGGTCCCGACACGGGCTGGGCCTGGGGCCTGTCCATCGTGTCCCTGGTGATCCTCATCCGGATCTGCCTGATCCCGCTCTTCGTGAAGCAGATCAAGGCCACTCGGGCGATGCAGACGCTGCAGCCCGAGATGAAGAAGATCCAGGAGCGCTACAAGAGCGACAAGCAGCGTCAGTCCGAAGAGATGATGAAGCTGTACAAGGAGTCGGGTACCAACCCGCTCTCCTCGTGCCTTCCCATCCTGGCGCAGTCGCCGTTCTTCTTCGCTCTGTACCACGTGCTCAACGGCATCGCCACGGGCAAGACGATCGGTGTCATCGACGACCAGCTCCTGGAGAGCGCGCGTAAGGCGCACATCGTCGGTGCTCCGCTGGCCGCGAAGTTCACCGACGGCGCCGACAAGGTCGCCTCCCTCGGTGCCACCCTGACGGATGTCCGGGTCGTCACCGCGGTCATGATCATCCTGATGTCGGCCTCGCAGTTCTTCACGCAGCGCCAGCTGATGACGAAGAACGTCGACACCACGGTCAAGACGCCGTTCATGCAGCAGCAGAAGATGCTGATGTACGTCTTCCCGGTCATGTTCGCCGTCTTCGGCATCAACTTCCCCGTCGGTGTCCTCGTCTACTGGCTGACCACCAACGTGTGGACCATGGGCCAGCAGATGTTCGTCATCCGCCGCAACCCGACTCCCGGCTCCAAGGCCCAGGCCGCGTTCCTGGAGCGCCTGCAGAAGCAGCTCACGCACACCAAGAAGGTGCGGGGGCGTGGCAACACGAACGTCATCAAGGCGATCGTCGCCAAGGGCCGTGACCGCAACGAGTTCGAGCGCAAGTTCATCAACGGCCTGACCAAGGCGGGCCTCGTGGCCCAGACCGACGGCACCGTGATCGAGAGCGACACCACCGTCGTCACCGAGACCGAGGACGGCACGCCCGCAGGCGGCGCCCCGAAGCGTCAGCAGCCCAAGCGCCAGAGCAAGGCCAAGCGCCAGACGGCCACGACGCAGGGTGCGACCGGGGCCACCAAGGCGGACGACGACACCTCCGACGAGAAGACCTCGCTGGAGAAGGTCGCGGCCGAACCCGAGGACGCCTCCCCCAAGGCCAAGCAGACCGGTGGCAACCAGGGCAACAAGCCCAACCCCGGTCAGCGCAGCCGAGCCAAGTCGGGACAGCAGCGCAAGGGCCAGCAGCGGCCCAAGCACCCGTCCTCCAAGAAGTAGAAGGAGCCCATCCCGTGACGGAAGGCACCACCACCACCTCCGCCGCAGCCGAGGCCGGCGACACCCTCACCCGCCTCGAGCAGGAGGGCGAGATCGCGGCGGACTACCTCGAGGGTCTGCTGGACATCGCCGACCTGGACGGCGACATCGACATGGACGTCGAGGCCGACCGTGCCGCTGTATCGATCATCAGTGAGGGCGGCGGCCGCGACCTGCAGAAGCTGGTCGGCCGTGACGGCGAGGTCCTGGAGGCGCTTCAGGAGCTCACGCGTCTCGCCGTGCACCGCGAGACCGGTGACCGCAGCCGCCTGATGCTGGACATCGCGGGCTACCGCGCCAAGAAGCGCGAGGAGCTCTCGGAGCTGGGCGCCAAGGCCGCGGCCGAGGTGAAGAGCTCCGGCGAGCCGGCCAAGCTCGAGCCGATGACTCCGTTCGAGCGCAAGGTCGTGCACGACGCCGTCAAGGCCGCAGGTCTGCGCAGCGAGTCCGAGGGCGAGGAGCCGCAGCGCTTCGTCGTCGTACTCCCCGCCTGATCGGCACAGCGTCCCCCGGCCCCGTCTGTTCGCAGGCGGGGCCGATCTTTGTCAGCCTGTTAGACAGCCACCCCCAGTGCGGTACGGAAGGACGGTCCCCGTGACGGAGGAAGCGGAGCTCCCCCCGGCGCCGGAAGAGGCCCGGACGGTATTCGGTGATCGCTTCTCGGACGCGGTCCGGTACGCGGAACTCCTTGCCGACGCGGGAGTCCAGCGCGGTCTGATCGGTCCTCGCGAAGTGCCACGCCTGTGGGAACGGCACCTGCTGAACTGTGCGGTGCTCTCCGAGGTCGTGCCCGAGGGCGTCACGGTGTGCGATGTCGGCTCAGGCGCCGGCCTGCCGGGTATCCCGCTCGCCCTGGTCCGCCCGGATCTGAAGATCACGCTTCTCGAACCGTTGCTGCGGCGTACGAACTTCCTCACCGAAGTGGTGGAGCTGCTCGGCCTCGACCACGTGACGGTCGTGCGCGGCCGTGCCGAGGAAGTGCTCGGCAAGCTCCCTCCGGTCCACGTGGTGACCGCGCGCGCCGTCGCGCCGCTGGACCGCCTGGCGGCCTGGGGTGTGCCGCTGCTCAGGCCGTACGGAGAGATGCTGCTCCTCAAGGGAGACACCGCCGAGGAAGAGGTCAAGGCGGCAGGCGCCGCCTTGAGCAAGCTCGGCGCGGTGGACACGTCGGTACTGCACGTCGGCGAGGGCGTCGTGGACCCGCTGTCCACGGTCGTCCGGGTCGAGGTCGGGGAGAGTCCCGGCGGCGTGCGCTTCGCGGCGAAGCGGGCCAAGGCGGCTCGCGCCGGACGCGCTCGCCGTCGCCGCTGAACCGCTCCCCTCGGTATCCGTGGCCGTTCCTTCGTCGACAGCCACTGATCCGTCCTGGCGACGAGCCGTACTCCACAAAAGCTGCAAAACGTACCCATACCGGGGTGTCGCACCAGCGGCACCCCGGCTGCCGTGCATCGTGTTTCACGTGAAACGTCGCTCACTGCTGCATGGCATCATCAGTCGCGGCCGCGCTGCTGAACCTCGCGACCGCCGACCCCTCGGTTCCCTCGATAAGGGGACGGAGTTGTCCACAGAGGTGGATTCGTCCACAGAAGACCGGGCCTCGCTGGTTCATGACCCTCAAAGCATGGGAGGCTCTGTTCATTGCGAGCCTGATGTCGAGGAGAGTGAATCCTTGCGGTCCGACGCCAACATCGCGGGACCGATGACCGATCCGGTCCCCGGTCCCCGTACCGAGTCGGCGGGGGAGGATGTTTCACGTGAAACACCGACCCCGATGGACGACACACCCATCGGTCGTGCTGCCCAACTGGCAGTGGAAGCTCTCGGCCGCGCAGGCGAGGGTCTGCCACGTCCTGAGCAGACCCGCGTCATGGTGGTCGCCAACCAGAAGGGTGGGGTGGGCAAGACGACGACAACCGTCAATCTCGCCGCCTCACTCGCTCTGCACGGCGCACGCGTCCTGGTGATCGACCTCGACCCGCAGGGCAATGCCTCTACGGCTCTCGGGATCGACCATCACGCCGAAGTGCCCTCTATCTACGACGTCCTGGTCGACAGCAGGCCGCTCTCCGACGTCGTCCAGCCGGTACCCGACGTCGAGGGTCTCTTCTGCGCCCCGGCCACCATCGATCTCGCCGGTGCGGAGATCGAGCTGGTGTCGCTGGTGGCACGGGAGAGCCGGCTGCAGCGGGCGATCCAGGCGTACGAGCAGCCGCTGGACTACATCCTCATCGACTGCCCGCCGTCGCTGGGCCTGCTGACGGTCAACGCGTTGGTGGCCGGTGCGGAGGTGCTGATCCCCATCCAGTGCGAGTACTACGCACTGGAAGGGCTGGGTCAGCTCCTGCGCAACGTCGACCTGGTGCGGGGACACCTCAACCCGAACCTGCATGTGTCGACGATCCTGCTGACCATGTATGACGGCAGGACTCGACTCGCCTCTCAGGTGGCGGACGAGGTGCGCAACCACTTCGGTGACGAGGTCCTGCGGACGAGCATCCCGCGGTCGGTCCGCATCTCCGAGGCCCCGAGCTACGGCCAGACGGTGCTCACCTACGATCCGGGATCGAGTGGCGCCCTCTCCTACTTCGAAGCGGCACGAGAGATCGCGCTGCGGGGAGTCGGAGTGCGCTACGACGTCCAGCACGCCCACACGGGCGCTCAGAACGACCAGCACAGCATGACGGAGGGGATGCAGTGAGCGAGCGAAGGAGAGGGCTGGGCCGAGGCCTCGGTGCCTTGATCCCTGCAGCCCCGACGGAGAAGCAGCCCTCGCAGAACATGGGGGGAGGCTCGACCTCTCCCTCGGCGGTACCGGTACTGACCGCTGAGCGAGGCGTGGCGGCCGCGAAGGTGGCGGCGCTCCCGCAGAGCTCTGTTTCACATGAAACGGTGGCGCCGCCGCAGCAGTCCGCGGAGACGCCGGAGAACCAGACGGTAGCCGGGGCGTACTTCGCCGAGCTGCCGCTGGATGCCATCACCGCCAACCCGCAGCAGCCGCGTGTGGTGTTCGACGAGGACGCTCTCGCCGAACTGGTGACCTCCATTAAGGAGGTCGGGCTTCTCCAGCCGGTCGTCGTACGGCAGATGGGACCCGCACGCTACGAGCTCATCATGGGCGAGCGGCGCTGGCGGGCCTGCCGGGAGGCGGGCCTGGAGCGCATCCCGGCCATCGTGCGGGCCACGGAGGACGAGAAGCTCCTCCTGGACGCGCTGCTCGAGAACCTCCACCGTGCGCAGCTGAACCCGCTGGAAGAGGCTGCCGCCTACGACCAGTTGCTCAAGGACTTCAACTGCACGCACGACCAGCTGGCGGACCGCATCGGTCGGTCCCGCCCGCAGGTCTCCAACACACTGCGACTGCTGAAGCTCTCGCCGGCGGTACAGCGTCGGGTGGCTGCCGGAGTTCTCTCCGCGGGGCACGCCCGTGCACTGCTCTCCGTCGAGGACTCCGAGGAGCAGGACCGGCTCGCACACCGCATCGTGGCCGAGGGGCTCTCGGTGCGTGCGGTCGAGGAGATCGTGACCCTCATGGGTTCGCGGCCACAGAGCGCTCCGAAGGCCAAGGGGCCGCGGGCCGGCACCCGCGTCTCGCCGGCGCTCAGCACCCTCGCCACCCGGCTCTCCGACCGGTTCGAGACTCGGGTGAGGGTGGACCTGGGCCAGAAGAAGGGGAAGATCGTCGTTGACTTCGCCTCTCTGGAGGACTTGGAGCGCATCCTCAGCACACTGGCTCCGGGAGAGGGGCCTGTCCTGAAGAACGGGCTGGACGAAGACGCCTCGGACGACCCCTCCGAGGGCGACAAGGCCTAGTCACAGAGCTCGGTACCGCGAGAGCGGGCCGTGTCCGGTCTGTACCGGAACACGGCCCGCTCTTTGCTTTCCTACGGTATCGGTGCAATCGCTTCGTGGATACGATGCGTTCAGGTATGGCGCATCCACCTGACGGCACCTCATTGGGGAGGCGGGGGCCATGCGAACGATGAGCCGCACCGGACTGATGACCGCGGGCCTGGGGCTGGGAGCGGTCGGCGGCTTCGTCGGCAGCCTGCTCAGGGAACGCAGCGCGCTGACAGCCGCCCGCAGTGCGGCGGCCGACGGAAGTGAGGAACCGCCTTCATGGGGCGTCGGCTCGTACCGCTCACACTGGACAACCTCCCGGACCTCCCCAACCGTTGCCGGGAGTGCGTCTTCTGGGAGCTGGATCCGGTCAGCGGAGAGGCGGCAGTAAAGGCAGGAACCCCGGAGCTGGAGAAAGAGGCGTGGATCTCCGCTGTCCTGCTGGAGTGGGGATCCTGCGGCCGGGTCGTCTACGTCGACGACGTCCCGGTGGGCTTCGTGCTCTACGCGCCTCCGGCCTACGTACCGCGCGCCACGGCGTTCCCGACGAGCCCGGTGTCCCCGGACGCCGTTCAGCTGATGACGGCCTGGATCATGCCCGGCTATCAGGGACAGGGACTCGGCAGGGTGATCGTCCAGACGGTCGCGAAGGATCTGCTGAGACGAGGCTTCAAGGCGATCGAAGCCTTCGGGGACGCACGGTGGGAGAAGCCTGCGTGCCTGCTGCCGGCGGATCATCTCCTGTCGGTGGGGTTCAAGACGGTCCGCCCGCATCCTGCCTACCCGCGGTTGCGGCTCGAGCTGCGCACCACGCTCTCCTGGAAGGAGGACGTCGAGTTGGCGCTCGACCGTCTGCTCGGAGCGGTGCAGAAGGAACCCGCGCTGCGACCGCTGTGACCCGGGGAATCAGGGCGACGACAAGCGAATGGACCAGCCCCCACAGGGACTGGTCCATTCGTGTTTCACGTGAAACATCGTCGCCGATTACTCGGAGATGAAGTCCTCGAGGTCGCGGACGATCGCGGCCTTCGGCTTGGCGCCCACGATGGTCTTGGCCACCTCGCCACCCTGGTAGACGTTCAGGGTCGGGATGGACATGACGCCGTACTTGGCGGCTGTCGCCGGGTTCTCGTCGATGTTGAGCTTGACGACCTCGATCTTGTCGCCGTGCTCGGCGGCGATCGCCTCGAGCGAGGGCGCGATCTGGCGGCACGGACCGCACCAAGCGGCCCAGAAGTCCACCAGGACAGGCTTGTCGCTCTTGAGGACGTCCTCGTCGAAGGAGGCGTCTGTCACGTTCTTCAGGGTGCCGGCCACTGCGGGCTCCTCATTTCTCGGGGTGGTGCAGGGGTGAAGGGTAGGGATCAGACGGTGGCGGTCGGGGTCTTCTCGGGCTCGGGTGCCTCGGCGTCGGAGAGCGCCGCCAGGAAGCGCTCGGCGTCGAGAGCGGCGGAGCAGCCGGTGCCGGCAGCCGTGATCGCCTGACGGTACGTGTGGTCGACGACGTCACCAGCGCCGAAGACACCGGTCAGGTTCGTCCGGGTCGAGGGCGCGTCGACCTTCAGGTAGCCCTCGTCGTCCAGCTCCAGCTGACCCTTGAAGAGCTCCGTGCGCGGGTCGTGGCCGATCGCGATGAACAGGCCCGTCACGGGCAGCTCGGACGTCTCGCCCGTCTTCAGGTTGCGCAGCGCCAGACCGGAGAGCTTCTGCTCGCCCTTGATCTCGGCGATCTCGCTGTCCCAGATGAACTTGATCTTCGGGTCGGCGAAGGCACGGTCCTGCATCGCCTTGGAGGCGCGCAGGCTGTCACGACGGTGCACGATCGTCACGGACTTGGCGAAGCGCGAGAGGAAGGTGGCCTCCTCCATCGCGGTGTCGCCGCCGCCGATCACGGCGATGTCCTGGTCCTTGAAGAAGAAGCCGTCGCAGGTGGCGCACCAGGAGACGCCGCGTCCGGAGAGGGCGTCCTCGTTCGGCAGGCCGAGCTTGCGGTGCTGCGAGCCGGTCGTGACGATGACGGTCTTCGCGCGGTGCACGGTGCCCGCGGTGTCCGTCACGGTCTTGATCTCACCACTGAGGTCGACGGCGACGATGTCGTCGGGCACGAGCTCGGCGCCGAAGCGCTCGGCCTGGGCCCGCATGTTGTCCATGAGCTCGGGGCCCATGACGCCGTCCTGGAAGCCGGGGAAGTTCTCCACCTCGGTGGTGTTCATCAGTGCACCGCCTGCTGTGACGGCGCCCTCGAACACCAGCGGCTTCAGCGACGCGCGCGCGGTGTAGAGCGCCGCTGTGTAGCCGGCGGGCCCGGAGCCGATGATGATCACGTTACGGACGTCGGTCACGGCTTGATTCCTCGTCTCTGGGGACTGCTGCGTACTGCTGGTGGGTGCCCGTCTCAGGACTCTCACCCCACCCAACGGATCCTACGGGGCATGCATTCCCCGACGCGTCCGAGCGCACGGAAGCGTGTCAGGAAGGCGAGTGCCGTGCACCACAAGACGGCTGGTCGCAGCGTCGGGTGCCCGTAGAACGGTGTGGAAAAGGATCGAGCCGTCAGCTCCGCGGGGGACCTGGGACGTCAGTTCTGTGGGTAGGCGTGCGTCACGAGGACCTTGCCCGCGGGCGGCGAGGACTTGCCGACACAGGTCGCGTCGACGACGTACGCGGAGACCTTGGTGGTGTCGGAGTCATGGGGCACCACGACGAGGTAGGCGCGCTTGCCCTCGTACGAACCCTCTTCGGCAGCGAGCGGAATCTTGTCTCCGATGCCGCGCTGAATGCACTCCGGGACCTGGACCGCCTGCTTCGGCGCGTTCATCTTGGGGGACTCCGGGCTGGAGCGGGTGTCGAACGACGGCGTCGAGCCGTCCGACTTCCCTCCGGACTCGTGGACGGAGTTCTTGTCGAGGAGATCGGCGACACGCCCCTTGAGCTTTCCCTCGGCGAAGGTGCTCGCGGTGTCCCGTCCGGAGGCCGTTCCGGTCGTCTCGCCGGAGTCGCCGCCCATCGTCTGGATCAGCAGGGTGCCCAGGCCGATCGCGGCCGCGGTGAAGACGGCGCTGAGCACGGTGGTCCGTCGGCGCATGCCCCGCAGGCGACCGCCGCGCCCCGGTCCGGTGGCAGCGCGGCCTCGTCCGGCGGGGCGGTCGGTGGCCTCGGAGGATGCGGGAGCCGACGATGTTTCACGTGAAACACGCGCGACAGCGGGCGACGGCGCAGTGGAGACGGACTCGGGGGCCGGGGCCTCGGGCGCCACGTCCTGGGAGGGGAGGCCCTCGGGAACGGTGGAGTCGAGCAGCGCTTCCGCCGCCAGTGCCGCGTCGATGCGGCCGGCGATGTCGTCCGGCATGCGCGGAGGGCCGGGGAGGGTACCGAGTATCCCGCGGATCTCCTCCAGAGAGGCGTAGACGTCGGCGCACAGCTCGCAGCTGTCCAGGTGCCGCCGCACGTCGCTGGTGCGCGACGGGGAGAGCATGCCCTCGGTCAGTTCGGAGATCTCAGCGACTTCCGGGTGCCCGGCCGAGTCGGTCGTGGTTGTCACGCTCGCCCACCTCCGCCCTTCACGGCAGCTGAATCGCTTGGTCCTGAATCCCGTGGCCCTGCTGCCGGTGGGACGGATGTCCCCTGCGTCCGGTTCCTTCCTGAGCCGGGCTTCTTGCTTTCTCCGCCGACGCCGCCGTCCCCGTCGCGTGAAGGTGCCTCCGTACGCAGATGCGTGAGCAGCGGCAGCAGTCTGGCTCTGCCGCGCGCGCAGCGGCTCTTGACGGTGCCGGTGGGGACGTCCAGGACCTGGGCGGCCTCGGCCACCGGGTAGCCCTGCATGTCGACCAGGACCAGGGCGGCGCGCTGGTCGTGCGGGAGGGTGCCCAGCGCCTCCAGGAGCTCCCGGTGGACGTCACCCCGCTCCACCGGGGCGGCGGCCGACTCCTCCGGCTCCAGAAGCTGTTCCAGGCGCTCGGTGTCGTCGATCGGGGAGGTCTTCCGGGATGCCGCTTTGCGCGCGCGGTCCAGGCAGGCGTTCACGGTGATCCGGTGCAGCCACGTCGTCACGGCGGACTGCCCGCGGAACGTGTGCGCGGCGCGGTAGGCGGAGACGAGGGCGTCCTGCACCGCGTCGGCGGCTTCCTCGCGGTCCCCGAGCGTGCGCAGGGCCACGGCCCACAGCCGGTCGCGATGGCGCCGCACCAGCTCGCCGAAGGCGTCTTTGTCGCCGGCGACATGGCTGGAGAGGAGGTCCTTGTCGCTCATCTCACCGTGCGCGGTGCCGTCCACCGTCGAACCCCCTCCCCCAGTGAGCCGTGGCGGGCCGATGCCTCAGCCCTTGAGCTTCACGTCCGTTATGGCTTGCTTGTATCCCGCGCTGTAGTACCCGTCGAGACCGGACTTCGGCACCGCGGTCATCCACAGGAGCACGTACCGCGACTTCACGGCCTTCTTGGCCTTGATCGTCGCGGTCTGGCCCGACGTGGTGGCCGTACCGATCTTCTTCATCGACTCGATGCCCGCCGAGGGCGTCAGCGAATCCGTTGCGTACAGCGAGACCGTGGTGTGGGGGCCGCCGTACCGAAGCGCTATCGACGCCTGCGACACGTCCTTCTCCGAGCCGAGGTCGTAGACGATACCGACACCGGGCTTGTACGGGGCGAGCTCAGGGCCGTCGTTGAACGTCTTGGTGCGCCAGAGCGTGGACGAGTCGTTGTCGTAGGTGTTGGCGACGGTCCCCGGGGCCTGGAGGGCTTCGCCCTTCAGGGCGAACTCCTGACCATTCTTGATGCTGATCGGCTTCGCGGGCTTGGGCTGCCCCTTGTCGCCGCCTCCGGTGGTGTGCGACGTACCGGAGTCCCCGGACTTTTCGCGGTCCATCAGGGCGTCGGCCAGCTGCCAGCTGCCCAGGCCGAGCGCGGCGATGAGCAGCGCCGAGACGGCCCACTTGAGGGCCTTGCCGGTACGGCTCTGCAGCGGGGGCGGCGGGGCCTGCACGGGCTGGGTGGCGCCCGGGTGGGCCGCGGTGCGGCCGTATGTGCCCTGCTGGTACGTCGTGCGCTGGTATTCGGGCGGCGCGGTGAACGCGGGCTCCGGCGGGCGGATGCGGGGCATCTCACCGATCGCCTTCACCAGCTCCTCCGGCGTCGTGCACGGAGGTTCCTGGCGTGACGCGGTCGCGCCGTCGTTGACGAGCGCGCGCATGGCGAGCTCGGAGAGGCCGCGGTGGACGCCCGCCCGCACCTGGTCGGGGGCGATGAGTCCGACGCCCTTGGGCAGCCCGGAGAGGCCGTACGCATCGTCCTCGTAGGGCCAGCGCTGGGTCAGTGAGGCGTACAGGAGAGCGCCGATCGCCTCCGTGTCCGTGCGCTGCGGGGTTTCGGAGCCGATGCCGCGCAGCGCGGCGTTCACGGCGAGGCCGCGGATGCGGTACTGGCCCGTGGACGTGCGCAGGACGGCGCTCGGGGTCAGCCGCAGATGCGCGAGACCCTCACGGTGCGCGGCAGCCATGGCCTGGGAGACCTGGCTGACGAGCTGGTAGGCGTCATGTGCCTCGAGCGGGCTCGCGGCCAGGAGTGCGGTGAGCTCCGTGGCGTCCGGAAGCCACTCGTGGACGACGTAGACGAGATCGTTCTCCTCGACGGCGTCCAGGACCTGCACGAACCGCGGGTCACCGAGCAGCGCCGAGGAACGGGCCGCCGCGAGGACCGAGCGGGCCCTCGGGTGGTCGGCGGGCAGGAGATGCACGCCTACGGCGCGGCGCAGCTTCTCGTCGACAGCACGCCAGCTGCTGAAACCGTCCAGACGGGTGACGCACTCTTCGAGCCGATAACGTCTGGCGAGTTTGTGACCGCTGTGCAGTTCTGGGGGTGAGGGGGCCTCGCGGGTCGCGGGCGCCTTCTTCTCCGCCGTCTCCGCCGCGTCTTCATCTGCTGCCGTGTCCCGCTCCCGGGTCTGGGCCACCCCGTCGGCCGTGGCCTGCTCCGCCTTGGCGGTCAGCGGCTCATCGCCGCTGTTGTCTGCCACGTCGACGGCAGCCGTGCTCCGTTCCGCCACCGTCGTTCCTGCCTCCCCATCCGTTGCGCTTCGTCAGACGCCAAAGCCAATTGTGCCCACAGTCCGGTGCTATGCACGACACGCGGTGGCCGACGATGGTTGTGCGGGGCCGACCATCTCAGCGACCGAGACGGCCGCGGACCATGCCGACCATCGAGTTGAGCTCCGCGATCCGCATCTTCCGGGCGGCCACGAAGAAGACACCGATGAGTGCGATGCCTCCGGCGACCAGCGCCGCCAGGGAGCTGATCGCCCCGGTGCCCATCGCCTTCAGGATGGCGAAGCCCACGGCGCCACCGACGAGGGCCGCGGGGATCGAGGCGCCGAAGAGGCGGGTGTACGTGCGTGCCACCTGGGCGCCGTCCAGATCGCCGCCGAGTCGCACCCGCAGGCGCCGCCAGGCGACACCGACGCCGACCGCGTAGGCGAGGCCGTAGGAGGCGGCCATGCCGACGACGGCCCACCGGGCGGGCAGGACGAAGAAGCACAGGGCCGAGGCCACCGCGTTGACGGTCGCCACGATCACGGTGTTGTAGAACGGCGTCCGCGTGTCCTCGTAGGCGTAGAAGCCGCGCAGGACGACGTACTGGACCGAGTACGGAATCAGGCCGAGCCCGAACGCCATCAGGGTGTAGCCGATGTTCTGCGCGCCCGAGCCGGAGCCCGCGTACAGCAGCGTCGCCATCGGCACGCCGAGGGCGAGGAAGGCGAAGGCGCACGGCACGATCGCCACGGCCGAGGTCCGCAGGCCGTACGAGATGTCGTCGCGGACGGCAGCCGCGTCGCCGTCGTTCGCCGAGCGGGAGATGCGGGGCAGGACCGCGGTCATCACGGAGACCGTGATGATGGCCTGCGGCATCTGCCACAGGAGCAGCGCGTAGTTGTAGGCGGTGATGCCGGTGCCGGAGTGGCCGTCCGCCGTGGCCGTCGTGCCCGCGCTGGTGGCGAGCTGGGTGACGACCACCATGCCGATCTGGTTGGCCAGCACGAAGAAGAAGGTCCACTTCGCGAGCCGCGCGGCCTTGCCGAGGCCGTGGCCGCGCCAGTCGAAGCGCAGCCGGAGCTTGAAGCCGGCCTCGCGCAGGTACGGGAGCATGGCCAGGGCCTGCACGACCAGGCCGAGCAGGGTGCCGAGACCCAGGAGGCGCACGCCGTCCGGCGTGATGTTCGCGGGGGTGACCCCGGAGTCGGTGAAGCCGCCGAAGGCCCAGATGAAGGCGCCGAAGGTGGCGATGACGACGATGTTGTTGAGGACCGGGGTCCACATCATCGCGCCGAAACGGCCGCGGGCGTTGAGGATCTGCCCGAGCACGACGTGCACGCCCATGAAGAACATCGTCGGAATGCAGAAGCGCGCGAAGGTGACGGTGACGTCCATGCGGACGGGGTCGTCCGCGATCGTCGGCGACATCATGCGGACGAACATCGGCGCCGCCACCACACAGATGAGGGTGACACCGGCGAGCAGGACCATCACGAGGGTCAGGAGCCGGTTGGCATAGCCCTCGCCCTCGTCCTCGTCGTTCTTCATGGCCCGCACGAGCTGCGGGATGAAGACCGCGTTCAGGGCGCCGCCGCCGACCAGGACGTAGATCATCGTCGGCAGGGTGTTCGCGACCTGGTACGAGTCGTTGAGCAGGCCGACACCGATCGCGGCGGCCATGACCAGGGTCCGCAGGAAGCCGGTGAGGCGGGAGACGATCGTGCCCGCCGCCATGAGGGCGCTCGACTTCAGCAGGCTCGACGCGCGGCCGCCGGACTTGGCGGCGGGCGCCGGTCCCGGTGAAGGTGCCGGCGCGGGCGCCGGTGCCGGCACGATCGGCTGGTCCGCGGGCGGGTAACCGCCGTCGACGGGCTGCTGGTAGCCGTTGCCCTGCTGGTAGCCGTCACCCTGGGGATAGTCGCCGCCCTGGGGATAGCCGGCTTGCGGGTACCCGCCTTGCTGGTACCCGGCCTGCTGGTAGCCCGCCTGTTGATAGCCGCCCTGCTGGTACGCGTTCTGCTGGTACCCGGCCTGTTGGTAGCCGTCCTGCGGATACGCGCTCTGCTGCTGACCTTCCTGCTGGTATCCGGCCTGCTGATTGCGGTAGCCGCCCGGCTGCTGGTCACGGAAGAGGTGAGCGAAGGCGTCCGGCTCGTGGTGTTCCTCGCCGGAATGGGTGACCAGGTCATCGACGCCGACGAACTGCGTCGTACGGGCGTCGTCGCCGTACGGGAGGTGCCGGGTCGGCCCCTCCGGCTCGGGGGCCGGGGGCTGTGCCCACATGCGCGGGTCGGGGGCGTGCTGGGGGGAGGGCGGCTGGCCGTAGAGCGGCTGCTGCTGATAGGTGCCGGGCGGCGGCGGGGGGTGCGCCGCGCGGTCGTACAGGGCCTCGGTCACCGGGTCCTGGGCGGAGAGGTCCTGCGCCCGGTAGGGGTCCTGGTCGTAGGCGTCCTGGAGATACATGTCCGGTGCGGGCTGCGGGGGCACCTGCCCGTGCTCGGGAGAGCCGGGCGGCGGGCCCCCGGGCGAGGCGGAGCCGCCCGTGCCCTGGCCACGGTCACCGTCGTACGGCGCGTTCATGGTTACCCCACCTCATCGTCCCCGGGCCCACCGGCCACGACATCGCTCAACGGTCCACTCTCTCACCCGTGTCCGACGGGTCGGTGCTTTCCGGAGCGGTGTCCGGTGTCGGGTCACTCGGCTGCTCGGGGTCGTCCGTCCCGGACGCGTCTCCGGAACCCCCCTCGGGGCCGTCCTCCGGTCCTTCGTCCGTGCCCTGTTCCGGGCCTTCCTCGGCCTTCTTGCGGGCCGCGCGCTTGCGCTGGGTGTACATCCGGAACCCGGCGAGCACGAGGAGCAGGAGTCCGCCGGCGATGACGAGCATCACGGTGAGGGTGACCTCGGTGACGTTGACCTCGAAGCGCACGGCCTGGCCGTAGGGCTCGCCGTCCTCCGTGTAGAGCTGGGCGTACACGGGGACCGGACCGTTGGCATTGGCCGTGGTCGTGAACTTCACGGATTGGGAGTGCCCGCCCGCGACCTTGATCGGCTTCTCTTCGAACTGGCCGTCGCCGATCTTCAGACGCGTGGGATTCGTGGAGGAGAGGCGCAGGACCAGGTGGTCGACGCCCTGCACCAGGTTGTTCTGCACCGATACCGGGATCGTCGCGCTGCGGCCCGAGAGCTTCGCGTCGGACCGCTGGATCAGGGAGACCTGCTTGGTGAGGTCTCCCAGGTAGGCCCCGACGCTGTCCTGGTAGGCCGTCGCCTCCTTCGGGCGGCCGCGCCAGGACGTCGACATCTCACGGTCTATGGCCCGCCCGAAGGGGGTGACCACGCGGTCCTTCTCGCTGAGGATCACCTGAAAGCGTTCGAGCTGGTTCTGGGTGCTCTGGATCGACTCGAAGGCCTTCTGCGGCAGTTCCTGCTTGCGCAGCGCCGCAGGGTAGGCGGCGGCCGAGGGTACCCGGGTGGTGGCCTGTGGGTCCGGCTTGGCCTTCGCCGCAGCCGTCAGGTCCTCGAACTGCGACCACTTGCCGTCGGCGAGCGTGCTCAGCGCCTTCTGCATGGTCTGCGCCTGGCTGGCCGAGGGCATGCGCTGGGGGGCGACGACGATGCTCCGCTGCTTGCCGGGATCCTGCATGGTGAGCATCAGGCTCTGGGCGAGGAACTCCTGGACGGCGAGCGTCGAGTTCTCGGACTCCGACATGTCGCCCTGGAAGGCCGTCGAGAGGCGGGCGTCGGCCACCACGGCGGTCGTGCCGCCGCCGATGGGCCGGGCCGCGGTCGGCGCGTACGGCAGCCCGCCGGTCTCGCGCAGGCTGTCGCTCCGGGTGATCACCGAGTGGGCGCCCGCGGAGGTGGCGACGTCGACGACCGACGGGTCGATCGCCCCGTCGGCGGGCCACGCGAAGTCCGTGCTCGGCTTCACCTGGAGGATCGTCTGCACCGTCTCGGCGCCGACGTCAGTGGCTTCCTTGAGGCGGCCGAGGGAGCCGCTGACCTTCTTGCCGTTGTGCGCGAGGGAGGCAAGATCGGGGTCGGCGAAGGGCAGCGCGACGACCTTCTTGCCCTTGACGGCGCTCTGGAGGTCGTTGAGCCACTGGTTCGCGACCGCCTGGTGCCGGCCGGCCCGGGTCGTGTCCCCGTGGGGGTTCTCGATCCGGTAGTTCTTCGTCATCGCCTCCACGGCGGCGAGCAGATCCGGGTCGATGACCCAGGTGACGTCCAGTTCCTTGCCGCGGGACAGGAGCTGCTCCAGGCGCCCGCCGGAGGCCAGCTCGTCGGCCAGGTCGTCGTTCTTGAAGACGGGCGTCTGCTGTTCGTCGGACCCGGTCTTCGCCGTGAGGTGAGTGGAGGTGGTGAGCGGCCACAGGTACGACATCTTTGTCTTCGTGCCGGCCGCTTCGGGCTGCCACGGCAGGAAGGTGCGCTCGATGCCGAGCACCTGGGAGTAGGGCTGGGCGCTGGTCTGGCCGGTGAGGGTGACGCCCAGCTGGTAGACGCCACTGGCGGACAGGGACAGGGCCTTGACGGGTACGGAGATGCTGAAGTCCTGTCGCACACCCGGCGCGAGCCTGGTGATCTTCTCGACGTACTTCCCGCCGACCTCCGTGCCGTCCGCCCCCGGCTGGTAGCCCGTGCGCTTTGCGGCGCTGTCGATCTCGCTGCGGCTGTTGAGGGTGGGGCCGACGCGCAGGCCGACCTGTGCCCCGGTCACCGTCTGCTTGCCGTTGTTGGTGACCGTGCCCGAAACGGTGAGCGTGTCGCCCTCGCCGGGAGCGGTGGGGGTGAGCGAGTCCAGGGAGACGTCGACGGTGCGGGATCCGGTGGCGTCGGCCTTCGCGCTCGGCACGGCGCCGGTCTTGGTGTCCGGCACCGTGGCATGCGCCACAGGACCTGCCGGTACCTGCAGAAGGCCGGCCAGCAAAGGGGTACCCACCAGCAGTGCTGCGGTGCGCCGCAGCCACCGGCTGGCAGGTGAGGGGCTCGTCCCCGGGAAGTCTGCCGCCTCGGCCACGCGTTCGCCCGTCCCTCGTCATCAGTGGTCGTCGGTTGTGCGTCCACGCATGGTAACGATGCGCGCTGTGGCGAAGTGCCGCGGACTGCTCCACGTGATCGGAAGTGGACAGCTCCATGTGACCTGCGGACAGCTCCAGGTGAGGAGTGGGCAGCTCCGCGTGATGGTGGCGAAGCTCCGCGTGATGGGGCGGCGCGGCGGCGCGACCGTCGGGCCGTGGGGCCCGGCGGGAATCGGGTCGGCCGCGGGCGCCGGGCCACGTACCCTTTTCTGTTGTGCCGAACGCCATTGAAGACAATCCCAGCGAACTGAGCCAGGTGCAGCGCCGCGCGGTCGGCGAACTGCTCCGTGTGTCCCCTGTCGCGGACGACCTCGCCCGCCGGTTCCAGGAGGCAGGGTTCTCCCTCGCCCTGGTCGGCGGCTCGGTCAGGGACGCCCTTCTGGGCCGGCTCGGCAATGACCTGGACTTCACGACCGACGCCCGCCCCGAGGACGTACTGAAGATCGTCCGGCCGTGGGCCGACGCGGTGTGGGAGGTCGGGATCGCCTTCGGCACGGTCGGCTGCCAGAAGGACGCCCGTGTCGGAGACGTTGATCTGAGCTTCCAGGTCGAGGTTACGACGTACCGCTCGGAGGCGTACGACAGGACCTCGCGCAAGCCGGAGGTCTCGTACGGCGACTCCATCGAGGAAGACCTCGTCCGGCGCGACTTCACCGTGAACGCGATGGCCGTGGCGCTCCCCGAGAAGGAGTTCATCGACCCGCACGGCGGCCTTGAGGACCTGTCCGAGCGCGTCCTGCGTACCCCCGGCACTCCCGAGGACTCCTTCTCGGACGACCCGCTGAGGATGATGCGGGCCGCGCGTTTCGCCGCGCAGCTGGACTTCGAGGTGGCCCCCGACGTCGTCGCCGCGATGACGGCGATGGCCGAGCGCATCGACATCGTCTCCGCGGAGCGCGTGCGGGACGAATTGAACAAACTGATCCTCTCCGCACATCCGCGCAAGGGACTGGCCCTTCTCGTCGACACGGGGCTGGCCGAGCGGGTTCTGCCCGAGCTGCCGGCGCTGCGTCTGGAACGTGACGAGCACCACCGCCACAAGGACGTGTACGACCACTCGCTGATCGTCCTCGAGCAGGCGATGGCGCTGGAGACGGACGGCCCCGACCTGACGCTGCGGCTCGCCGCGCTGCTGCACGACATCGGCAAGCCGAAGACGCGGCGCTTCGAGGGCGACGGCCGGGTCTCCTTCCACCACCACGAGGTGGTCGGGGCCAAGATGGTCAAGAAGCGGATGACGGCTCTCAAGTACTCCAACGAGCTGGTGAAGGACGTCTCGCGACTGGTCGAGCTCCACCTGCGCTTCCACGGCTACGGCACGGGAGAGTGGACGGATTCGGCCGTACGCCGCTACGTGCGCGATGCGGGTCCGCTCCTGGAGCGTCTGCACAAGCTGACCCGCTCCGACTGCACGACGCGCAACAAGCGCAAGGCGAATGCCCTGTCGCGTGCGTATGACGGCCTGGAGGAGCGCATCGCCCGCCTGCAGGAGCAGGAGGAGCTGGACTCGATCCGACCCGATCTCGACGGCAACGACATCCAGGAGATCCTGGGCGTCGGCCCGGGCCCGGTGATCGGCAAGGCCTACAAGTTCCTGCTGGAGCTGCGCCTCGAGAACGGGCCGATGGAGCGGGACGCCGCGGCGGCGGCGCTCAAGGAGTGGTGGACCGCGCAGAACTGAGACGGGGCGGCGGGTGTCTCACGGTTTCACGTGAAACATCCGTCACCCCGGATATGCCGAGGGGCGTTGTTTCACGTGAAACCGTGAAACAACGCCCCTCGGCCGTCTTCTCCTACTTGGTCTTCTTCAGGCAGAGCACCACGTTGTGGCCCTTGCCCTGCTGGTAGTAGGCGACCTCGGAGGTCTTGACGGCCTCGCACTTGTCGCTGTCGCTGGTGTTGTCGAACTTCTCGACGACCTCGAACTCGGAGTCGCTTGAGGAGCAGTCGACTTCCTTGAGGTCCGGCGAGAACTGCGTGCCCTCGTTGTGCATGCAGCTGCCGACCGACGTGGACTCGGCATCGCTCTTGCCGAGGTACCACTTGCCGACGGCTATGAGGATCGCGACCAGGATGAAGCCGCCGATGCGCAGAAGCAGCTTCCTGCCGCTGCGGCGGGGGGCCGGCGGCGGGGGAACGGGGCCGCCCTGGTTGAAGGCCGGATACGGCTGCTGCGGCACGGTCCCCTGACCCTGCTGCGGCGGGTAGGGGGCCTGCTGGCCGTACGGTGCGCCGCCCTGGGGCTGGCCATAGGGGTTCTGGCCCTGGGGCGGGTACGGAGTCTGGCCCTGGGGCGGCGGAGTGGTCACTTTGGGGTTCCCCCTTGAACGAGAGCGCGATGGCGCGAATAAGACGCCCGTAAGTTATCGGGGAGCAGTGACATCTCTGAAGCCCAGAGGGGCTCTGTGTCACTGATGTGACACTTACTGCGCGTCAAACCGCCGCATAGCGGCCGCAATTGCCGCGTAGAGCAAAGCCACCCCGACGACCAGCGGAGCCGACCGCCCATCAGGCGGCAGGACCAGCGCCGCCACCGCTGCCGCGCCCACGAACGCCACGTTGAAGAGGACGTCGTAGAGGGAGAAGACGCGGCCGCGGAAGCCGTCGTCCACCGAGGACTGCACCACCGTGTCCGTGGCGATCTTCGCGCCTTGGGTCGTCAGGCCGAGCACGAAGGCGGCGACGAGGAGGGGGACGGGCTCGAAGGGGAGGCCGAGTGCCGGTTCCAGGACAGCCGCTGTGCCCGCGCACGCGGCGATCCAGCCGCCCGGTCCCAGGCGTCCCACCGCCGTCGGCGTCACCAGGGCCGCCACGAAGAACCCCGCGCCCGAGACCCCCACGGCCAGGCCCAGCAGCGCGAGCCCGTCGGACTCCGACGACGACCAGGCGTACCGGCACAGCATGAGGACCATGACGGTCAGCGCGCCGTAGCAGAACCGCAGCACTGTCATCGCGGCCAGTGCGCGGGTGGCGGCGGGGCGCCCGGCAAGGTGCCGGACCCCGGCCTTCAGTCCCCGTGCCGTTCCGGCCAGCGCCGCCACGAGCCGTGGCTGCACCAGGTCCGGGTCGGGGCCGAGCAGTTCACGTGCCATGCGCAGCGAGGCGAGAGCCGCGCAGAGGTACAGGGCGGCGCCGCAGAGGACCACTGCCGCGTCCGAGTCCGCCCCGACCAGGCGGATCACGAAGGCGAGGCCGCCGCCCACGGTGGCGGCGAGCGTCCCCGCGGTCGGCGACAGGGAGTTGGCGATGACCAGACGGTCGGCGTCGACCACCCGCGGCAGCGCGGCCGAGAGCCCGGCCAGGACGAAGCGGTTGACGGCGGTGACGCAGAGGGCGGAGAGGTAGAAGAGCCAGTCGGGGACGCCGCTCAGCATCAGCACGGCGGTCAGCGCCGCCAACGCGGCCCGCAGGAGGTTGCCGTACAGGAAGACCTGGCGGCGTTGCCAGCGGTCGAGGAGGACGCCCGCGAAGGGGCCGATCAGGGAGTAAGGGAGGAGCAGTACCGCCATGGCGGAGGCGATGGCCGCCGGCGAGGTCTGCTTCTCCGGGGAGAAGACGACGTAGGTGGCGAGCGCGACCTGGTAGACGCCGTCCGCGCCCTGGGAGATCAGCCGTACGGCGAGCAGCCGCCTGAAGTCCCGCAGTCGCAGCAGTATCCGCAGGTCACCGACGACAGCCATGGAGCACACCCTCACATACGAGGAGGGCCCCCGGGCGCAACGCCCGAGGACCCTCGACAAGCAACAAGGAGAGAGCTGTTTAGCGCTCGACCTCGCCCTTGATGAACTTCTCGACGTTCGCGTAGGCCTCGTCGTCGAAGTACTGCACCGGCGGCGACTTCATGAAGTAGCTCGACGCGGAGAGGATCGGGCCGCCGATGCCGCGGTCCTTGGCGATCTTCGCGGCGCGCACGGCGTCGATGATGACACCCGCGGAGTTCGGGGAGTCCCAGACCTCGAGCTTGTACTCCAGGTTCAGCGGGACCTCACCGAAGGCGCGGCCCTCGAGGCGGACGTACGCCCACTTGCGGTCGTCGAGCCACGCGACGTAGTCGGACGGGCCGATGTGGACGTTGTTCTCGCCCAGCTCACGGTCGCGGATCTGCGAGGTGACGGCCTGCGTCTTCGAAACCTTCTTCGACTCGAGACGGTCGCGCTCCAACATGTTCTTGAAGTCCATGTTGCCGCCGACGTTGAGCTGCATGGTGCGCTCGAGACGGACACCGCGGTCCTCGAACAGCTTCGCCATCACACGGTGCGTGATGGTGGCGCCGACCTGCGACTTGATGTCGTCGCCGACGATCGGGACGCCCGCCTCAGTGAACTTGTCGGCCCACTCCTTGGTGCCGGCGATGAAGACCGGAAGGGCGTTGACGAAGGCGACCTTGGCGTCGATGGCGCACTGCGCGTAGAACTTCGCGGCGTCCTCGGAACCCACGGGCAGGTAGCAGACGAGGACGTCGACCTGCTTGTCCTTGAGGGTCTGGACGACGTCGACCGGGGCCTCGGCGGACTCCTCGATGGTCTGGCGGTAGTACTTGCCCAGGCCGTCGAGGGTGTGACCACGCTGGACCTGGACGCCGGTGTTCGGCACGTCGCAGATCTTGATGGTGTTGTTCTCGCTGGCACCGATGGCGTCCGAGAGGTCGAGGCCGACCTTCTTCGCGTCGACGTCGAACGCGGCGACGAACTCGACGTCACCGACGTGGTACTCGCCGAACTGGACGTGCATCAGGCCCGGGACCTTGGCGTCCGGGTCGGCGTCCTTGTAGAACTCGACGCCCTGGACCAGCGAGGCGGCGCAGTTGCCCACGCCGACGATGGCTACGCGAACCGAACCCATTCCGGTTGCTCCCTGTGTGATCTCGGTATTCCGGTTGAAACCCGGCGGAACGCTGGGTCTCACTTGGCGGGGTCATCGGACGGATCCGGCGGCGGGTTGGTCTCCCGCCGCCGGGGCAGGCCCGCCGACTCCCCAGATGTGCTGTTCTGCTGAGCGGAGCTGTCGGGGGCGGACCTTTGCTGGTCCCGTCCCGCTCGCTCGCTCTCGATGAGCTCGTTCAGCCAGCGCACTTCGCGCTCCACGGACTCCATGCCGTGCCGCTGAAGCTCAAGCGTGTAGTCGTCCAGGCGCTCCCGGGTTCGGGCCAGGGAGGCGCGCATCTTCTCCAGACGCTCTTCGAGGCGGCTGCGGCGGCCCTCGAGCACCCGCATCCGTACGTCCCGCGAGGTCTGCCCGAAGAAGGCGAAGCGGGCGGCGAAGTGCTCGTCCTCGTACGCGTCGGGGCCGGTCTGCGAGAGCAGATCCTCGAAGTGCTCCTTACCTTCCGCCGTCAACCGATAGACGATCTTGGCGCGACGCCCTGCGAGTGGTGCCGCGAGGGCGTCTTCGGGGGTGCTGCCCGACTCCTCGATCAACCAGCCGTTGGCGACCAGCGTCTTGAGGCAGGGGTAGAGCGTCCCGTAGCTGAAGGCGCGGAACACTCCCAGCGACGTATTGAGTCGTTTCCGCAGCTCATAGCCGTGCATCGGGGACTCGCGGAGTAGACCGAGGACGGCGAATTCCAGGATGCCGGAGCGCCTGCTCATCGTCGCCTCCCCTCCGCAACGGTCCTTCAGTACGGCCTTTATGCCGAGCTGATGTATCGACTCGATACATCGAGACGATAGAACGGCGATCCGGCTGAGACAAGAGGGGGCACGGTGAACGGCGTCACATCACCGATTCGTAGGAAGTAACTTGCCTGATTTGGGGTGAACTTCGGCTCTACGAGGGTTTTGACGGTGCGTAGTCTGTGCGCCATGTATGCCGCCGGGAACCAAGTGACGTCAGGGGGCGTCGTGGTTCCCGGTGCAGTGCGGGTGAGCTCAGGAACGGGCGCATCCGTACTTCGGGGGGACCGGAAACCAGCCGCCGTTTCCAGGCGTGGACAGCTGCGCCTGCCCGAGGAGTAATCGTTCGATGAGCGAGCACCGTCGCAAACCGCCGCAGCCTCAGGGCGGCGGACGCGCCGCGGCCAGGCGCGGCGCCCCAGGGGCGCCGTCGGGCCGCCGCGCGGCACCGCGGGGCGACACTGGAGCGCCCTCGTCCTCGCATGGGACGCCAGGGCCCGAGTCCTCGGGTGACGAGGGCCGTCCCTACGGGGGCAGGGCCGAGGCCCGCCGTGCGGCACAGCGCAGCGGGTCGGTCGGCGCGGGCGGCGGACGCCGCAGGGCGCCCGACGGAGGCGGCCGCGCGGGCGGTGGTGGCGGTGGCCGTCGCGGTGGCGGCGGGCGCGGTGGCTCCGGTGGTCCGGGGCGCGGCCGAGGCCGTGGTGCCGAGCCGCCCCGCAAGAAGCGCTTCATCGACTACCCGCGCGCGGAGAAGGACGGTCTGCGGCGCTGGGTCCCGTCGTGGCGTCTGGTCACCGGGACGTTCATCGGCTTCCTCGGCGGCCTGATGGCGGTCGCCGGCATCGCCTACGCCCTGGTGGAGGTGCCGGAGGTCGACAAGGCCGCGAAGGCCCAGAACAACGTCTACTACTGGGCCAACGGCAAGCAGATGGTCGCGACCGGTGGTGAGCGCAACCGCCAGATCATCGACTACGACGACATCCCCAAGGAGATGCGCTTCGCCGTCATGTCGGCGGAGAACAAGTCGTTCGAGAAGGACAAGGGCGTCGACCCGATGGGCATCACGCGTGCCCTGGTCAACATGGCCAAGGGCGGGCAGACCCAGGGCGGCTCGACCATCACCCAGCAGTACGTGAAGAACGCGCGCCTGGGCGACCAGTCGCAGACGTTCACCCGTAAGTTCAAAGAGCTCTTCATCTCGATAAAGGTCGGCCGGACGGTCCCCAAGGAAGACATCATGGCGGGGTACCTGAACACCGCCTACTACGGGCGAGGGGCCTACGGCATCCAGGCGGCCGCACGGGCGTACTTCAACAAGGAAGCCAGCGACCTGGACCCGAGCCAGTGCGCTCTCCTCGCGACGGTGCTCAAGGGCGCCACGTACTACGACCCCGCCGGCTACCCCGAGATCGACCCGGCGGCCAACAAGGACGACAACACCGCCCGCGCCAAGAAGCGCTGGAAGTGGATCCTCGACGAAGAGGTCAAGGACGGCCGTCTGACCGCTGAGCGGCGCGGCGAGTACACGAAGTTCCCCAAGCTGCAGAACCCGCGGTCGAACGCGGACCTGGCCGGTCAGACGGGTTATCTCGTCGACCTGGCTAAGGCGTACGTCATCAGGAACACCAACATCACCGCCGAGCAGCTCCAGCAGGGCGGCTACGAGATCCACACGACCTTCGACAAGAGGAAGGTCACGGAGCTCGAGAAGTCGGTGAACGAGGTCCGCAAGAAGAGGATCAAGCCGAAGGAGCGTCCGGACAAGGACACGCACGTCCAGTTCGGCGGCGCCTCGGTGGATCCGAAGGACGGCGCGATCAAGGCCATCTACGGCGGTGAGGACGCGACCAAGCACTTCACCAACAACGCCGACCAGACCGGCGCCCAGGTGGGTTCGACGTACAAGCCGTTCGTGCTGGCCGCCGGCTTCAAGTACGGCGTGCGCGACCCGGACGGCGCGGAGGTCCAGGCCGACGGCGAGCGCACCATCGTCAATCCGAAGAGCCTGTACAGCGGCAAGAACAGGCTGAAGATCCAGAAGTACAACGGGGACGTCTGGACGGACCGCGAGGGCAAGCAGTGGAACCAGACGAACGACGGCGACCGGTCGTACAACGCTCCGAGCTACCAGATCGATCTCCGCGAGGCGATGCGTGAGTCGGTCAACTCGGCCTATGTGCAGCTCGGCATGGATGTCGGTCTGGACAAGGTGAAGGAGGCCGCCATGGACGCGGGTCTCCAGGACGACTCGTCCATGGCGAGCGCCAACTACCCGTCCTTCTCGCTGGGCACCTCGTCGCCGAGCGCGATCCGCATGGCCGGGGCGTACTCCACCTTCGCGGCGAGCGGCAAGCAGAACGATCCGTACTCCGTCACCGAGGTCGAGCACGAGGGCGACACGGTCTACCGGCACGAGAAGCAGACCAAGCAGGCCTTCACCGAGCAGGTCGCCGACAACGTCACCGACGTGCTGCGGACAGTCGTGGACAAGGGCACCGGCACGTCCGCCCAGCTCTCCGGCCGTCAGGTCGCGGGCAAGACGGGTACGACCGACGGCAACAAGTCCGCCTGGTTCGTGGGGTACACCCCGCAGCTTTCGACGGCGGTGAGCATGTACCGGCTCGACGACAACGAGGGCAACAAGAAGCGCCAGTTCCTGGAGATGTTCGGTACGGGTGGCGAGGCGAAGATCCACGGTGCCTCGTTCCCCGCGAGGATCTGGCAGGACTACATGACCCAGGCGCTCAAGGGCGAGGAGTCCGTGCCCTTCCATACGCCCGATCCGATCGGTGAGCTCGTCGGTGAGACGCCGCCTCCGCCGCCGTCCCCGACGCACACCGAGGAGCCGGAGGAGACCGTGTCGCCGACGCCGTCGGAGACGAAGTCCTCCAAGCCCCCGACGGAGTCGCCCGATCCCACCGAGTCCTGCGAGCCCCTCGACTGGGACTGCAACCACGACGGTGGCGGGCAGAACGGCGGGCCCGAAGGAGGCGACAACGGTGGTGGCCCCGGCGGCGAGTCACCACCCGCGACGGAGGATCCGGCCGGCGGTGGAGCAAACGACGGCAACGACGACGGGAACACCATCTGGGGCCGCTCGGGCAACTGATCCACACCCGCCGGGGTGACCCGGCGGGTGCCCCGAGGGCCTCCCCCGCCGATGTTTCACGTGAAACGAGGACCGCCGCACCGATGGGTGCGGCGGTCCTCTTCGTCTTCCCCGTCGCGGACCACGGTTCTCAGTTGCGTACGGCAGGATGGCGGGCATGCCCAGTGCAGACCCCAGCGCAGAGACGCCGCGCGCGAGCGCGTACGAGCCTGTGAGCCCGCAGGAGCCGGAGCCGGTACGTCCGACGAAGGAGGACGAGGTCGCCAGGGCCGGCAGCGAGCTGATCGGGGGCCCGGTCGGACGAAGAGTGCTGTTCGCGGCGACCTGGTGGACTCCCGTACGCGTCATCGCGCTCATCGCGCTCGGCATGTTCGCGCTCGGGATGGTCCAGAAGATGCCGTGCTACAACGGCGCGTGGTTCTTCGGAGCGAGCTCGCAGTACACCCACGCCTGCTACTCCGACATCCCGCATCTCTACCAGGGGCGCGGATTCGCCGACGGTC
Organism: Streptomyces sp. NPDC040622; assembly: GCF_055593965.1. NCBI lineage: Bacteria > Bacillati > Actinomycetota > Actinomycetes > Kitasatosporales > Streptomycetaceae > Streptomyces > Streptomyces sp. NPDC040622. The sequence continues at coordinate 546,040 of NZ_JBVIXD010000003.1, forward strand.
TCGTGCCGTACTTCGACCGGTTGCCCGGCGACATGGAGTACCTCGAGTACCCGGTCCTCACCGGTGTGTTCATGGAGATGGCCTCCTGGGTGACGCCCGGCAGCGGCTCCATCCAGCACCAGGAGAAGATCTACTGGATGGTCAACGCCGGGATACTGATGGCTTGCACCGCGGTCGTCGCCGTCTGTGTCGCGCGCACCCACCGGCGCCGCCCCTGGGACGCGCTGCTCGTCGCTCTCGCGCCGGCCTTCGCCCTGACGGCCACCATCAACTGGGACCTGCTCGCCGTGGCCCTCACGGCCGCCGCGATGATGATGTGGGCCCGCGCGCGTGTCCTGGCCTTCGGCGTGCTCCTGGGCCTCGCCACGGCCGCCAAGCTCTACCCGGTGCTGCTGCTCGGGCCACTGCTGATCCTGTGCTGGCGGGCGGGCCGCTGGCGGGAGTTCAGGACCGCCCTGCTCGGTACGGCGGGCACCTGGCTGGTGGTCAACCTTCCGGTGATACTGCTCGCGAGCGACGGCTGGTCGAAGTTCTACACGTTCAGCCAGGAGCGCGGCGTGGACTTCGGCTCCTTCTGGCTGATCCTCTCCCAGCGCATGGACTCCCCGCTGAGCACGGACACGGTCAACACCCTGGCGACGGCACTGATGCTCCTCGCCTGCCTGGGGGTCGGCGCGCTCGGCCTCACCGCGCCGCGCCGCCCGCGCTTCGCGCAGCTCGCCTTCCTGGTGGTCGCCGCCTTCATCCTCACCAACAAGGTCTACTCGCCGCAGTACGTACTGTGGCTGATTCCCCTCGCCGCGCTCGCCCGGCCGCGCTGGCGCGACTTCCTGATCTGGCAGGCGTGCGAGGTCGCGTACTTCCTCGGGATCTGGCTGTACCTGGCGTACACGACGAGCGGGGACGCCCACAAGGGACTGCCGACCGAGGGCTACCAACTGGCCATCACCGTGCACCTGTTGGGGACGCTCTACCTGTGTGCCGTGATCGTGCGCGACATCCTGATGCCGGAGCGGGACGTGGTCCGCAGGGCCGGTGACGACGACCCCTCGGGCGGCGTCCTGGACGGCGCGCGGGACGTGTTCGTGCTGGGGGCGGCGGGCCGTCCGGAGCGGGCCGCGACGCGCTCCGGCAAGGCCCCGCCCGTGAAGTGGGGGTCGGCGTCGGACCTGTCACGCCGAGGCTCCCGGGGCATTTCACCCTGAGCGAACGGTCTCTTGGCGATACGGAGGAGGGGGGGGGGGGAGGGGGGGGGGGGGGGCCCCCCCCATGCTTTGGAGGGACGTATTAGAGGTGGGACACCCAGGTGAACCGGGGGGTGGTGGGTTGTCGAGGGGGCAAAA